>CAWEPM010000038.1:0-240853 GCA_963810895.1 uncultured Actinomycetota bacterium | reverse complement strand
CCGTGAGCGGGACCGGCGCGGTGGTCCAGGAATTCAAGAACGACGCATCGAAGGCCGCAAGGTGCTCTGCCCGGCTCTCCGGGAACCCGAGTGACGGTGCATCCCCGGCCGCGATGTAGATGTCATCGATGCCCGTCGGGCCGGGGGCAGCAGGGGCGTAGCCGATGGTGACGTTGCGGATTCCGGCACGTTCCCCAGCCCTCTGGGCAGCGGCCGACACCTGGCCGGCAGCGTGTCCGGGCGCCACGAGCGCGTAGACGCTGGTGGGCAGGAGCAATCCCGGACGGGCCTCAGGCGGTTCAGCGGTTTCAATTGCGCTGGCGCCTCCGGCGAAGACGGAGACCATGAAGACGGCAATGACCAGCCCGGACACGGAGCGGAAGGTGGCAACGGGCGTTCTGCGGATGCGGCTGGCGGCGATGACCGAGGCTGCGCTGCGCGCCCGGTGCAGGCCGATGGTGCTGGCCATCCGGGTCAGCCACGGGCCGATGGTGACGATGCCGACGGCGGTCAGCGCGAAGCCGCCGAGCAGCAGCGGAGAAGTCCATGGGTTGCCGTCCGTGTGGATCTTGGCCAACACGGCGCCTGTGGCCATGCCCGCCAGGCCGGCCAGCAACGGCACGGCCCGCCACAGCGTGGGCGCTTTCTCATGCACGGCCCGTGTAACTCCCAGCGGGCCAATGCCCGTCCGGGCAGTGCGCCCCGCGGCCACCAGCGCGCACGCAGCCACCACGAGCACGACGGCGGCCAGCGCAGATTCCGCGCCGAAGGTGAAATCCGCCACGAACACTCTGGTGCCGTTGACGGGGATCTGGGCTGCGACCGGCCCGAACACAGCCGCCATGACGACGCCGAGCAGGGCACCGGCCAGGCTGGGGATGGCGGTCTCCACGGCCGCCATTCCTGAAATCAGCCGCGGCGACGCGCCGATGAGGCGAAGGGTGGCAAAGCGTTCCCGGCGCTGGGCCGCGCCCAGGCCTGTTGCGATGCTGACCAGCAGGAGCACCGGGAACAGCACCGCGATTCCGCCGACCAGCAGCGCCGTGCGGTACAGGCTGGCGCTCTCGCCGTAGGGATTGGTGGTGAAGTCCGTGACGAACATTGCCGCCGGACCCTGGCGGAGCCGGGCCTCCGTAACGCCGGTGATGACCACCAAGGCATCGGGGCCCGGGAGGGCGGCGTCGTCGATGACGCCCGCAAACTGACCGTACCGGTCCCCCAGCTCCTCAGCCGGAGTCGATTCGATCAGTCGCTGCAGGGCGGGCGAGGCGTAGTACTCTCCCGGTGCCGGCGGGGCCTCGATGCCCGGAATTTTCACGGTGGTTGTGGGGAGCGCGGCGACGTCGCGATGACTGATGAGCTGGTCACGGAAGATATCCGCCGGGAATCCCAGCAGAATCTTGTCCGGTGTCAACGGGATCGGTTCCGGACGGCCGCTGGCGGTGAGCCCGTCGGCTGCCAGCGGAAGGGTGACCGAGGGCTGGCCCAGCTCGCGGAGCCAGGCGCCCCGCGCGTCGCGCTGGGCCAGACCGTTCGCCGCACTCCACAGCAAGAGCACCAGGCACACGCCGATTGCCACGCCGCCGCCTACACCGGCCATCCGGCCCCAGGAGGACCTGCTGCCAAGCAGCGCTATTTTCAGAAGTGCCGGGTTCATGCCGGCACCCGGTGGCCGGCAGCGACGCTTCCGTCGCGCACGATCACTTCCCGGTCGGCATATGCGGCGGTCCGGGCGTCGTGGGTGATCATCACTACGGTGGTGCCGGCTTCCCGGACAAGGTCCAGCATCAGCGTCAGGACGTTCTCGGCCGCCAGGGAATCCAGGGACCCGGTGGGTTCATCGGCGAACAAGACTGCGGGAGAGGTCACCAGGGCACGGGCGATGGCCACCCGCTGGGCCTGGCCTCCCGAGAGCTCCCCCGGCAGCTTGGCAGTGCATCCGTCCAGCCCGAGCCGTTCGAGCACTTCCTGCGAGCGCCGGCGTGCTTCGGCCCGTTTGGTACCGCCCAGAAGCAGGGGAAGGCTGACATTGTCCAGCGCCGTGAGTTCGGGCAGCAGCTGGCCAAACTGGAAAACGAAGCCGAAGTCGGTCAGACGCAGCCGGGACCGTTCAGCCTCACCCAGTCCGCTGATACTGACAGGCTCCTGGCCGCGGGGCGCATAGGCCACGGCGCCGCCGTCCGGGGCAAGGATGCCGGCCAGGCAGTGCAGCAGGGTGGACTTACCCGACCCCGACGGGCCCATGACCGCGAGTACCTCACCGGCGTGAACGTCGACGTCGATACCGCGCAGCGCCTCGGTCTGTCCGAACGCGTGGCGGACACCGCGGGCGCTGAGGATGGGTGCAGTGGTGTCGATCGTGCTCATGCGCTCTGGAGCTCCTTCTTGGAGTTGGGTCAGCCGGGCACTGGTCAGCTCGATCCAGCGCAGGTCAGCCTCGATGTGGAAGAGGCCGTAGTCGCACATCAGCACCTGCAGCAGGTCGGCGTCGCGCTTGAGGCGGGTCAGTTCGCGCATCCGGGCCATGTGCTCGGCGCGCTGCGCATCCAACAACCGGTCGGCGTCGTCGTCGAGCAGCAAGGCGACCACGGTCTTGGCGAACAGCTCGCTCTGCAGGGTTTCGGAGGGCACATCGGGGGTGAAGAGCCACTGCCGCACCTTGTCCCTGCCGGCAACGGTGGCCTCATACTTCTTGCGGTCCGGACCGCCGCCGCTCTCCTCGCCCAAGGCGATGATCAGCTCGTCACGGAACATCCGGGCCAGCGTGGAATACACCTGCCCGAATGCCAACGGTTTCTGGGTGCCGAAATAGCGGTCATAGGAATGCTTCAGGTCGTACCCATAGCTGGGCTCCCGGCTCAGCAGCCCGAGGAGGGCAAGAGAGTTGTTCACACCTCCATCTATACACTCAGTGCATAGTCGGAGTCCAGCGCATCGGCGGCAGGCTTTCGTGGGCCCGGCGGCCTCACTTCGGACCGGTACCAAGGTTTTCCAAAGTTGCGGTGGGGATCATGGGCGACATTCCACAACTGCATTGGGGGCACGGTCATGACTTCTCAGACCGAGATCGTTTTTCGGGACAACGGTTCTGCTGTTTCACCCAAATGGACATCCCGAGACCTGGATGGAGGAAATCGGTGATGAGGCAGCACTTCAGAGGGCTCCTGCGTCGGACAGCGGTCATCCTCGTGCTGGCCGTGGCCGGCGTCGGCGCAATCAGCGGGGGTGCACAGGCCGCGCCCAGCCACGACAACTCCCATTACACGGCGGGCGCTCCCGGCAGCGGGGACGCGTATTTCCCGTTCGCCGGCAACGGCGGCTACGACGTCCTGCACTACGACCTCGCCCTCCGCTATTCGCCACCGACCAATCCCGCGGTGCTCGCAGGCCGCCTCAGCGGGGTCGCGACTGTCACCCTCCGTGCGAAGCAGAACCTGGAGTCGCTCAACTTCGACCTGCGCGGCCTCGGCGTCACGTCGGTCCGGGTCGACGGCAAGGCCGCCAAGTGGTCCCAGGTGCAGAACGACGCGAACCGGATCTGGGAACTCACGGTCGGGCTGCGGCCGAAGCTGAAGGCCGGACAGACGACGTCGATCGTGATCGAGTACGGCGGAATCACCGGCCGGCCGCTCGACACCACCGGAGCGCTCTACGGTTGGGTCACCACCGCTGACGGTGCGATGGTCGTCAATGAGCCCGAGGGTGCGGCGACCTGGTACCCCGTGAATGACGACCCTGAAGACAAGGCGACCTATACGTTCCGCATCACGGTGCCGGTGGGGAAGACGGCCGTGGCGAACGGCCTGCCCGTCGGCCGGCCGGCGACGAAGGCGGGATGGACCACGTGGACGTGGAAGGCCTCGGACCCGATGGCCAGCTATCTGTCGACGGCGAACGTCGGCGACTTTGCCCTGTCGTACGACGTCGGTCCGCACGGGCTGCCCATCATCAATGCGATCGACGCGGACGTGACGGGAGCGGCACTGGCCGAGACGAAGGCGTCGCTTGCGTTGCAGCCCAAGATGATCGCATTCCTTGAGGGCCAGTTCGGGCGGTACCCGTTCGAGGCCTTCGGCGCGATTGTCGACGACGACACGGTCGACTATGCGCTGGAGACGCAGACGCGGCCGGTCTACTCGGAGGTTGCGGACGAATACACGGTGGTGCACGAACTCGGGCACCAGTGGTTCGGAGACGCGGTGAGCCCGTCCGACTGGCAGGACATCTGGCTGAACGAGGGCTGGGCGACGTACATCGAGTGGCTGTGGGCCGAACACCAAGGCGCGGCCACGACGCCGGAACAGTTCGGGGACGCGGTGGCATACCTCGACGCGAACAACCGCTGGGCGCTGAACATCGCAGACCCGGGCCGTGACAACTTGTTCGCGGGCCAGGTCTACCTCCGCGGTGCGGCTGCCCTCTACGCGCTGCGCGCGAAGATCGGCGACGCGGCGTTCCTCAGCGGCACCCGGACGTGGTTGAGCCGCTACAACGACTCGACGGCGACGACGGAAGACTTCGAAGCCGTGATGGAAAAGGCCTCCGGCCAGCAGCTCGACGCGTTCTTTGACGACTGGCTGCGCGAAGGCGACCGCCCGGCGATGCCACAGCAAGCGGGAGCGAAAACTCTCGTGATCGCAGGACCGGCCCCCACGCATTCCCACAACTCGCCGCGGAGCACACTCCGGTAGTGGTGGGCTTGCCAAGAAGATGATTCCCACCTGCGCCTTCTTCGGCCCCATCGCGGTACGCGTCGGAACCACCCCCGTCCTGAGGTTAGAAGGCCATCAACGGGCCCAGTCGTTCCCGCAACCCGGCAACGTGAACGGGTGCTGATGTCCCCACCGAGAGAGTTGGGCCGAGAGACAGAGGAACCGCGCTTGCTGTCCAATCGGCCCAGACGGTCGCCGCCGCTTCGCCCATTGAATGAATCGCGTGCCTCTGACGAGATTCATATCGCTCCTTGGCCAATTCCGGGTCGATCTCACACCAGATCTCTACTACGTTCGGGCTTCCCGATTGAGCGATCCCTTTGGCCACGTGGTCCAGGTCACGTGGGCGGTACCACCACGATTCCACAATCGCCGCCCCCGGGATCGACGCCGCCAACTGCCACATGGTGTCGGAAGCGATCTGCCCGAGCCGACCGCTTCCGACATCCCCTGAACGCGATGTCTGCGAGTGCTTCCTTGAGGTCGTCCTTGGAGATGACGGGGATCGACAGTGCCTGACCGAGTTGACGACTGAGCGTGGTCTTCCCGGAGCCAGGAAGACCGTTTATCAGAATCAGGGTTTTAGCGATTGGCTCTACCTCGGCGACGCCTTGAGGGCCATCGCGGATCCGCCGCCGCGTCTGACGGGCTCGGCGGCGGCGACCATGCCGCCGTCGGGCAGGAACTCGATGGCGGTCGCGGCGCCGATCTCCGCTGCCGACGTGAACGCATCCCCCGACGGCGTGAACTGATGGCCGAAGGGTGTCAGCGGCTGCCGTACGCGGCGATGAACTCCGGCTCGGCCGTGACCTTGGCCGTGTTGCGCTGCGAGGCACGCGGTGCGGCGATCGCCTCGGGCAGGGTCATGCCGAGGTCGATCCGGTTGAGCAGGATCTGCAGCACGGTGGTGATGATCGTCGAGCCGCCGGGCGAGCCGAGCGCGAGGAACGGCTTGCCGTCCTTGAGCACGATCGTCGGCGACATCGACGAGCGCGGACGCTTGCCCGGCTCGATCCGGTTCGGGTCGGTCGGGTCGTAGACGGTGCGAGAAGTCGGTCAGCTCGTTGTTGAGCAGGAAGCCGCGGCCGGGGACCACCATGCCGGAGCCGCCGGTCTGCTCGATCGTGAGCGTGTACTCGACGACGTTGCCCCACTTGTCGGCGACGGTCAGGTTGGTCGTCGAGATGTTCTCGGTGTCCTGCTCGTCGGCGGGCGCCGACGGCGGCGGCCGGGCACGCGCCGTCGTACGCGGACACGTTCCCCGGCGCGACGGGCTTCGCCGCCGCGTGCAGCGGGTCGATCTGGCAGGCGCGCTCCTTGCCGAACGTCGGGTCGTGAGCAGCGGCGGTGCGGGACGTCGACGAACGCGGGGTCGCCGACGTACTTGCCGCGGTCCGCGAAGGCCAGCGCGCTGGCCTCGAGGTAGTGGTGCAGGGCGCCTGGCGTCGGACATCGCCGGACAGGTCGTAGCGGCTCCAGGATGTTGAGCGCCTCGCCGACCGTGGTGCCGCCGCTGCGAGGACGGCGCCATGCCGTAGACGTCGCAGGTCGCGGTAGTCCACGTGCGTGGGCGCCTGGTCCAGGGCGCGGTAGTGCGGCGAGATCCGCCGTCGTCAGGTGGCCGGCCGGAACCGGCAGCGTTGTGTCGGCCGTCTTGGGCGGGGCTCTGCACCGTCGCCGCGATCTCGGCCGCGAGCGGGCCGCCGTAGAAGCGCCCGGTGCCCTTCTTGGCGAGCAGCCGGTAGGTGTCGGCGAGGTCGGGGTTCGGAAGACGCTGCCGACGGCGGGGGCGTCGCCGCCGGGCAGGAACAGGCTTGCTGGTCGAGGTGAACGCCTCGAACCGGGCCTTGTTGTCGAGGGTCTGCTGGCGGAACGTCTGGTCGACCACGAAGCCGCGGGTCGGCCACGTTGATGGCCGGCTTGAGGGCATCGCCGAGGCGCAGCGTGCCCCACCGGTCCAGGGCGCGCTGCCCAGGTGGCCAGGGTGCCGGGGACGCCGACGGAGACGCCGCTCGTGACGAGCTCGGGCGTGAAGTTGTAGGGCTTGCCGGTCGCCGGGTCGATGAACGCGTCGTGCGGCATTCCTGCCGGTGCGGTCTCGCGGCCGTCGATCGTGCCCACCTTGCCGGTCTTCGCGTCGTAGAACACGAAGTAGCCGCCGCCGCCGATGCCGGCGCTGTACGGCTCGGTGACGCCGAGGGTCGCGGCTGCGGCGACGGCGGCGTCGACCGCGTTGCCGCCCTTGCGGAGGACCTCGATCGCCGCAGCGGATGGCCTCCGGGTCCACGGTGCTCACCGCGCCGCCGTACCCGGTGGCGGTTGCCGTCTTTGCGGTTTCCCGCGGCTCGGCCTGCGCAGGGGCGGCGACGACGCCGCCCGTCACGCTCAATGCCAGGGCCGCCGTGACGGCCACCAGCCCACGTGTCATATATGCCATGATCGCTCCCGAGTCCGTGTTATGCGTGTTGACAGTGCTTGTCACGCTACTACGCCGGCCTGCGACACTCAACACTCGCGCCAACGGTATTGGATGCCTTCGGTGGCCGTCAGAAGTGGACTGCCCGGTGCTCGTTGACGCCGTCAGGCCAGCCCCACGGGGCCGGTCAGCATACGTGCTCCGCGTGAGCGTTGCTCGGTCGGCCGCATGGTCACGGCTAGCATTGCCTTAGTCGGTGCACCTCTCACATGTCGGTGGCTCCTGAGATGATCTGAGTGTGGAGAGCAGGGCAGCGTTGGAGTGCGGAAAGCAGGGCGGCGATGGAGGCCGTCGCCGCGTCCGTTGCCGCGCTTGCTGCCTTGGCCGGCGCCGGCGCGGGCCGACGCCGATCCGCCCGGTGCCGACCCGCTGGGAGACGGCGATCCGCTGCGGGGGCGGGCGGATGCTGCCTGGACGGGCTGGCCGAGGTCGCCCGGCTGGAGGCCCGGACCGCCGCGCTGAAGGTGCGGCTGACCGCCGACTACGTGCAGGCAACCAGGCCTGGCGCCGCCGGCGGCGTCCCCGCAGGACCGCGCCGTCCAGGAGATGGCCCTGGTGGCCGAGGTCGCCTGTGTCCTGACCGTCAGCGAACGCACCGCCGCGGCCCTCCTCGCCGAAGCCCGGGCCCTGACGACGGCGCTGCCGCTGACCCTGGCCGCCCTTGAGTCCGGGACGATCTCCTGGGCCCACGCCCGGATCATCGTGGACGAAACCAGCAGCCTGGATGCGGCCGGGGCGGCCGGGCTCGAGGCGCACTTCCTGGACCCCGACGCGCCGAACCCGGCCCGCGGCTGCCCGGCCGGGGACCTCGTTCCGTCCCGGTTCCGGGCCAAGGCCCGCGCCTGGCGCGAACGCCACCACCCGGCCGGCATCGAGGAACGCCACGCCACGAGCGCCGCGGACCGGCGGGTCGAGTACACTCCCGGACCGGGACGGCATGGCCTGGCTCTCCGCCTACTTCCCGGCCGACACCGCCGCCGGGATCTGGGACCGGGCCACCGCCGCGGCCCGCGCCCTCCAGGGCCCGGACGAGCCCCGGACCCTGACCCAGCTCCGCGCCGACATCACCGCCACCTGGCTCCTCACCACCGGCACCGGCACGGGTGCTGGATCGGACGACGGCGGCACCGGTACCGGCGCGGGGGCTGCGGGTGGGCTTGTTCCGGTCCCGCGGGCGCAGGTCCTGGTCACCGTCCCGGTCCTGGCCCTGCTCGGCGCCACCGACGAACCGGCCGTCCTGGACGGGTACGGGCCGATCCCGCCCTCGATGGCCCGCCGCCTCATCGCCGACGGCGCCGATTCCTTCCACCGGGTCCTGACCGACCCCCGGGACGGTGCCCCGCTGGAAATCGGCCGGACCAGCTACCGGCTCACGACGGCCCAGCGCCACTGGCTCCGGCTCCGCGACGGCCGGTGCCCCTTCCCCGGCTGCGCCAACCACTCCCTGGACAACGAGGCAGACCACCTCCTGGCCTGGGCCGACGGCGGCACCACCGGGATCTCGAACCTCGGCCAGCCCTGCCCGAAACACCACCGGCTCAAACACGCCTCCGCCTGGACACCGTACCGGGCCAGCAAAGACCACCCGCCGGGCTGGACCTCCCCGTCCGGACGGCACTATCCCAGCGAACACCAGGACTGGGACCCACCCCACTGGCCCGAAGACTGGCTGCCCCACATCCAGGCCACGGACGAACCCGGCCCGGAACCCGGCCCCGACCCCGCCCGATCAAGGCCAGCCCGCGGATCCGGGCCCAGGCCTGCCCCCGGACCCCTTCCCGGACTGGCACCAATTCACGGCCGGACACCAATTTCCCGACACAGTGCCGGAATACCGCCTGCTGCAACCCATCTGAACGGCCAACCGTCAATGTCCGGGCCATCAGCCTGCCGTCGGCAGGCCCTGTCCGCCACACCCGCGCAGGACTACGATTTTGCCTGTTGACCAAGTACCCGTGACCAGCACAGGCGGGGGCAAATGCAGAGTGAGGAAAACGCTGTGACCGGAACGACGATGGTGAGTGGACCGCACTGGCGGCGTGTAGTGGCAGCCCTCGCTAACACGGACGCTCGGACCGCCTACGCGCAAATAGTGCTCGGCGCCAAGCTCCCCGACGTGCTTGCTGACCTGAATGACCACCGGCGAAACCGGGCCATCGCTGCCCTCCTTGAGTCAGGACTCGTGGAAAGCAATGCCGCCAGTGACCTTGAGGCACCCGAGGCGATCTTCCGCGACCTCCTCACACAGCAACCCCGGCGGCAGCCGCAGACCGGATTGGCCCGCTTCATGCGCTTGGGGCGGATCGAGAGGTATCCAGCCAACATGACGGAACGGCGGGAGCTCCTGGCCTGGATCGTCAGCGAAGCCTTTGAGCCGGGCGAACACCTAACGGAAAAGCAGGTTAATGAACGACTGCTCAGTTATACCGATGACGTCGTCATGCTGCGCCGCTACATGATCGACTTCGGACTACTGGAACGGACGGCCTCGGGTTCCTCATACTCCCGGCAGGCATAACGCGGGCTCCATGCGGGCATTACGTGGGCTTTGAACTCGACGCTCTCATAGCGCCCAAACCTGCCCGAGAGCCAACATTGGCACCCACGGGATGCAGCGGTTTCTCGTGCCACCGCGAGTCCAGCATGATTCCCAGCGGTCAGCCCGCGCCCTGGCCCTCGCGGGCCACTTCTTCCAGAATCCTGGCTGTCGGCGCTGCCGTCATCAGCTGCCCGATCACCTCGGGTTTGTCCCACACCTGGCTGCGCAACTTTTCCAGAAAGCCGGTCGCGGCGTCCCTGGTGTCGAAGTCAAGGAGCACGGCCACGCTGTTCTGGTCCTCCGTATCCCGGAACAAGCGGACAGACCGGGCGCCGGAGGCGGCGCGGCCTGCAGGATCGCTGTCGAAGACCTTCTTAAAGGCCTCGTAGTCCCGGACCGGATAGCTAATCTGCAGGGTGAACATCGTCGTTCCTTTCCCTCGGGCTATGTCAGGACCACGATAGGCCGTCCAGCGTCATCCCGGTAGGGCCGGAGAGCGGCCTTGATCCGGTGCTGCGCCGCCTTCCTCACAAGCCATCCCTGGGTATCAGTTCAAGTGGGCGCCCGACAGGAGCGGGTGTTCCACGGGTCCTCTGATACCGGCGCCTTTGACCCGGTCGGTGACATTAGGCAGCACAGTCGCTACGTTGAAGACCGGACACTAGTGCCCTGGGCTCGGGCGCCGAAAGAAGGACTGAGTGGACAGTGATGCTGGTACGTGGTTTCTGAGCCGCGCTGAGCGGGGGAATTTGGCCACAGACGTACACGCGGGCGGTGCCGGATCGCCGCCGTGGTCGGAGGGCAATCTTGTGCGGCCCCTGATTCATGGAGCGACCTACTTCGCCCGGCTGCATGAGGAGTTGACGGCTCTGCAGGCCGGGGACCGCGTGTGGTTCACCGACTGGCGTGGCGACGCCGACGAGCGGCTGCTGGCGGACGGACCGTCGATCGGTGAGGTGCTCGCTGGCTTGGCCCGTGCGGGAGTGGAAGTGCGGGGCCTTGTCTGGAGATCCCACGGAGAGCGCGTATCGGCCCCGATCAGCGGCCGATCCAATGAGCTCCTAAGTCGTCAGGTCAACGACGCCGGCGGAGAGGTGCTGCTGGATCAGCGTGTACGCCTGTTCGGCTCCCATCACCAAAAACTCTTCGTCATCCGCCATCGTGACAACCCGTCGCGGGACGTCGCGTTCGTTGGCGGGATCGACCTTTCCCACAGCCGTCGGGACGATGCCGACCACGCGGGAGACCCGCAAGCGGTGAGACATGGATTCCCGGTACGGGAAACGACCGCCGTGGCACGATGCCGACCCTCGAACTGCGTGGCCCCGTGGTGGCAGATGTCCTGGCAGTATTTGCTGAACGGTGGAACGACCCCCATCCTCTGGACCGGCGCACCCCCTACCGGATGCTGCTGCAACGTCTGGCCCGCATGCCCCGGCACCCCGAACCGCTCCCGGCCACTGCACCGCCACCGCCACCGGCGGGCCCTCACGCCGTGCAGCTGCTGCGCACCTACGGGGTGAAACGTCCGCCGTTCCCGTTCGCGCCCGACGGGGAACGCAGCATTGCCCGCGCCTACGCGAAAGCCTTCGCCCGCGCCCGCTCGCTGATCTACGTCGAGGACCAGTACCTGTGGTCGACAGAGGTCGCAGCCGGAATCGCGGAGGCCCTCGAACGGAACCCCGACCTGAACGTGATCGCCGTCGTACCCCGTTACCCCGACTCCGACGGGCCTCTCGCAGGGCCGGCGACCCGGATCGGGCAACTGCGTGCCATCAGCATGCTGCGTCGGGTCGCGCCCGACAGGGTCGGCGTGTTCGACCTGGAGAACAGCGCCGGAACTCCGATCTACGTCCACGCCAAGATCTGCATCATCGACGACACCTGGTTCACCTGCGGCTCAGACAACTTCAACCGCCGGTCCTGGACCAACGACAGCGAGCTCACCTGCGCCGTACTCGACACCACTGTCGACAACCGGGCACTCGCCCGGCACAGACAACAGCCGCGACACTTTCCGGCCTTTGGCCCACGGGCTCCGGCTCCAACTCTGGGCCGAACACCTGGGCCTGGAGCAGAACGATCCCCGGCTCGTCGACCCGGCGGCCGGGCTCAAACTTTGGAACACCACCGCAGACGCTCTCGACCACTGGCACGAAGCCGGCCGCCGCTCCCCCCGCCCCGCCGGACACGCGCGCCACCACACTCCAGAGCCGGTGTCGGCCCGCCAACGCCTCTGGGCGGATCCGATGAGCCGCCTCCTCATGGACCCAGACGGCCGCCCGCGCCGGCTGCGCGGCACTACCCAGTTCTAGGCAAGACGCTGACGGCCGCGAACCGGCAGAACGCCTGAACGACTCCGGGGACTGTAGCCCCGCCACGCCGCCGCGTCTCCGCCTCAACCTTCGTGCATCCCAGGCAGACGACGGCGAGCACCACTCCGCAGCGGCAGCCCTCCTCGACGTCGTGACTTCTGTACTCAACGGCTATAACCTGACCGGCGACGATCCGGTCCAAATTGAACCGCGTTCTCCGCCTCATCGATGTGCAGAGCTTGAAGATTTCAATCTTAAGGAGGACTGCCGATGTCCACGCTGAGCAAGGCTGCGCCAGACGTACTCCAGCGCTACTACCGGATCCTGGCCGCCGGCATAGATGCGTTCGACCCCGACGGCGAGCTTCGCACTTTGCTCGTCGACGACCTCGAATTTGAAGGCCCGATCGCAGGGAAGCGCACAGGGGCAGCCGGATTCTGCCAAGGCGTAAAAGGGTTCATCGCCACGGTGTCGGACCTCGAGATCATCCAAGAGGTCCACGGCGCAGATGGCTCCGCGACACTCTACGACGCCCGCATGCCGGCCGGGATTGTCCGGCTCGCAGAGTTCTTCCGCTTCGACAACGGCAAAATCTCGACACTCAGGATCCACTACGATCCCGCCGACTACGTACGACAAGGCGGCCGCTGATCTTCGTCCCCCGCCCGAGGCAGACGCCGCCGGCGTCGCGAAATGATTCAGTCTAAATCCGTCCGCGGCGTCCCGACAGACCCCCGGCAATTGCCCCGATGCGATGGAACAGCGCCGCCGGGGAACCACCCGGCGGACAACCACCTCGGAACTGTCACCACGCCTGCGCCCTTGCTCTCCCCGGCCGCTACGCGTATGAGAGAAGCATGGGTTCGCAACGAGATGTCCTCCGCGGTCGCGTGGCAGTCGTGACTGGCTCGACGCGCGGCCTGGGGTTGGCCATGGCCCGGTTGCTGGGGCATCAGGGTGCGACGGTGGTGCTGGCGTCCAGGTCGGACGCCGACGTCGCGGCCGCCGTCGAGCGGCTGCACGCGGAAGGGATCGTGGCGTCCGGGCGTCACTGCGACACCGGTGAACTGGCCGACGTCGAGGCCCTGCGCGACGAGGCCCTTAGCCGCGGGACGCTCGACATCTGGGTCAACAACGCCGGAGCTTCCGGTGTCTTCGGGCCGACGGCGTCCACGCCGGTCGAGGACTTCACGCAAGTGGTGCGCACGAACATCCTCGGCACGTTCCACGGGTCGAGGGTGGCGTTGCCGGTGTTCATCGGCCAAGGTCGCGGCGACCTCGTCAACGTGTACGGCCACGGCGACCAGGGGCCGGTGGCGCTGCAGAACGCGTATGCGTCAAGCAAGCGTTGGGTCCGCCAGTTCACCGAGACGTTGCGGGTGGAGACCAAGGGCACCGGCGTCCGGGTGCATGGCATGAATCCGGGCCTGGTGATCACGGACATGCTGGGGCACGTCACGTCCCAGCCCGGGTACGAGCATCGACTGGGCGGGCTGCAGGTCGTCGTCGGGCTGTGGGGGCAGACCCCTGACGACGCCGCGCGGCCGCTGCTGGACCTGGTAACGTCGGACGCCGCCGAGTTCCGGTATCTGACCAAGACGACCATGGTGACCCGCGGCGTGCGCAACGTGCTGGCCGGACGCCTCCGTCGCGCCAAGCGCATGCCCCTGGACGTCACCGTCCTGGACACGAACCGCCAGGGCTGACCGGGTCCGTGTAAAAAGCGGTTCCGCAGCCACTCCCCCTCCGCTAGACCGTCCGTCAGCACCGTCCGTCAGCCCACGCGAAGACTTAGTAGGTATAGAAACCCTCGCCCGTCTCGACGCCGAGCTTGCCCTGGTCGATGTAGTTGTCCTTGAGGTACCGAGCGAAGGCCTGAGATCCGGGGTCTGGCGATGAGGCGGCAATGTTGTAGGCGGTTCCCAGCCCGACGACGTCGTAGATCTGGAACGGACCGCTCGGCGCTCCGGTGGCAATGCGCCACGTCTTGTCGATCGTTTCCGGGCTGGCGACGCCCTGCAGCAGCAGGCCGGCGGCCGCGTTCAGGAGCGGGACCAGCAGGGAGTTCAGCACGTAGCCGGCCTTCTCCTTCCTGATCTCGATTGGCTCCAGCCCGCTGTTTCGCGCGAAGTCGACGACGGCGTCGAAGACTGCGGGATCGGTTTCGTCGGTGCCCATCACCTCGGCGATGTTCTGCGCCCAGATGTTGTTGGCGTAATGGATGGCGAGGAAGCGGTCGGGGCGGCCGGTGGAATCTTTGAGATCACTGGGCAGCAAAGTTGATGAGTTCGTGGCGAAGATGGTCTTGGCGGGGGCCAGATCTGCGAGCGTGCGGTAGACGTCCCGCTTCACCTCGAGCAGCTCAGGAACGGCCTCGATCACGAGGTCTGCATCGGCGACGGCGTCCCCGAGGTTGGCGGTGAGGCGGAGGTTTTCAAGAGCTGCCTCGGCTTTGCTCTCTCCGGCACCGCCGACGTTGGCCGCCCGGTAGATGCCGACAAGCCGGGCGAAGCGCGCCCGGGCCTTCTCCAGGGCGTCGCCGTCGACGTCGTAGGCGGTGACAGCGAATCCGTGGAAGGCGGCCTGATAGGCGATCTGGGAACCGAGCACTCCGGTGCCGAGCACGGTCAGGGTCTTGATCTGGTGGGGCATGCGGGTTCTTCCTTTCCACCCGGGCGCTAGGAACGGCCGGGGTTGACGGACCCGTAGATACTGCGGATCCAGATGGTGGATAACACGTCCAGGGCATGGGACTCCGCGATCGCGGGAATCTCCCGGTTGAGGACGGCGGTGATCACCCGCTCGTTCATGAGATTGAGGCTTACGGCCAGGTCATGGGCGTCGATGCCGTCCGGCGCGGCCCCTCGGGCTTGCTCCGACGAGATGACATCGCTCGAGAAATCGACCCAGGACTGCATCGATTTGGACCATAGGGCGCGCACCTCGTCGTTGCGGGCCCGCGCTGCAATCGCCGCGGTGGCGACGCCGCGATGCGCCACGAACACCTCAACGAACATGCCAATGGAGCGCGTCCAGGCTCCCGCGGGGTCACTTTCGAAATTTCGCGGCAACTCGCTGACACGGTGTTCCACCTCGGAGATCACCCGGTCCAGAAGGGCCAGCAGCATCTCATCCTTGGACGAGAAGTAGAAGTAGAAGGTGGGGCGCGAGATGCCGGCGCCGCGGGCCAGCTCCTCGATCGAAACGTCGTCGAAGGACCGCTCGCCAAGGAGCGCCTCGGCGGTGGTGAGGATCGCGTCCTGGCGTTCATCCCCCGAGACCCGTGCTGTACGTCTTCCACGTGGAGCCATGCGCCCATCCTAACGCGAGGTATCAACACGGTGTTGACTCTCTCGACTTTAAGTCGATAGCGTGGCGTGATGAGCGCGCACGTGGATGTGTTGATTGTCGGAGCCGGGCTGAGCGGCATAGGTTTCGCGAGCCGGCTGAAACGCGAAACACCAGGGAAGACGTTCGCGATCCTGGAGTCCCGGGGCACGGTGGGCGGCACCTGGGATCTCTTCCGATACCCGGGCGTCCGCTCCGACAGCGACATGTACACGCTCGGCTATTCCTTCCGGCCCTGGGCCGGTGCCAAGGCGATCGCCGACGGCGATTCGATCCGCGACTACATCGAGGCGACCATTGCGGACGAGGGCCTGTCCCCGCAGATCCGGCTGAACACCCGGGTGGTCTCTGCCGACTGGTCCAGCGACACCGCGCTGTGGACGGTGACGGCCGTCCGCACATCCGAGGGCGAATACCGGCACGGCGACCCGGGACCCGGCACCGCCGAGGCGGTCACGTTCACATGCTCTTTCCTGTCTGTGTGCTCGGGCTATTACCGCTATGACGAGGGGTTTACCCCTGCCATTGAGGGCGCCGACACCTTCGCCGGATCGATCGTCCACCCGCAGCACTGGCCGGCCGACCTCGATTACGAGGGCAAGCAGGTGGTGATCATCGGCAGCGGGGCCACCGCGGTGACACTTGTGCCGTCCATGGCGAAGTCGGCCGCGAAGGTGACGATGCTGCAGCGCTCCCCCACGTACATCGCCCCCGTGCCGTCCCGCGACCACCTGGCCGACCGCCTCCGGGGCAAGCTGCCCGCGCAACTGGCGTACGACGTCGTTCGGGTCAAGAACATTCTCTTTTCGATGTTCACGTACCAGCTCAGCCGACGGCGGCCGGAGACCATGAAAGCGATCCTGCGCAAATCGGCGGTCGCCAAGCTGCCGCAGGGCTTTGCGGTGGACACGCACCTGGCGCCGTCGTATCAGCCGTGGGACCAGCGGGTCTGCGCGATCCCCAACGGGGACCTCTACCGCGCGATCAGCGCAGGCACTGCCGACATCGTGACCGACAGGATCTCCCGGATCACGCCGGACGGGATTGACCTGGTCTCGGGCGGGTCGATCCCGGCCGACGTCATCGTCACGGCGACGGGATTGAATCTGCTGGTGATTGGCGGGATGACGCTCACCGTCGACGGCGAGCCCGTGGACGTGGGCAAGACCCTGACCTACAAGGGCATGATGCTCGACGGCGTGCCCAACTTTGCGCTCACCATCGGGTACACCAATGCATCGTGGACCCTGAAGGCGGATCTGGTCGCAGGCTACGTCTGCCGGCTGCTGAAGCATCTTGACCGGCGGGGACTGCATTGGGTGGTGCCCGCGGCGCCTGCCGATGTCGCCAACGGTGAGCTGTCCTCCCTGATTGACCTGAAGGCCGGCTACATTTTCCGCGGGGCCGATCAGCTGCCCCGGCAGGGTGCCGGTTCACCGTGGCGGCTGCACCAGAATTACTTCCGGGACTTTGCCCTCCTGAGGGCCGGCAGGTTGACCGACCGGGTCCGTTTCGGTCGGCGCGGACAACAGGTGCGGGCGTCCGGTGGGGCGCCACTGTGTGCGCCGGGATCCCCTGGCGCTCCCGGGAACGGGATACGTCGACGTCGCAGGCACGCGGTTGCGCTACCGGAAGACCGGCAGCGGCGACCCGGTGCTGGTCCTGCACGGGATCGGCCAGAGCCTGGAGGACTGGAACGGGCAGCACGAGCGGCTCTCGGCACGCCACGCCGTTTACAGCGTGGACCTGCCCGGATTTGCTTACTCGGAACGGCTTTCCGGGCCGGCGACGTTGGCGAAGCTGGCCGACGTCTTGCCGGCTTTCCTCGACGCCGTCGGGGTGCACGAGCCGCTCCCCGTGATGGGAAACTCGCTGGGCGGGGCCGTCGCCATGAAACTGGCTGCCGAACACCCGGACCGTGTTTCGGCGCTGGTTCTTGCGAACAGTGCCGGGTTTGGCAAGGAGGTTGCGCTGGTATTGCGCCTGCTCGCGGTCGGGCCGCTCGCGGCGTTGCTGCTGCGTCCGGATCCAGTGGCTTCGCGCCGCACCGTCCAGTCGATCTTCTACGACAAAGCACTGGTGACCGACGCCCGCGTTGACCACGCGTTCGCTTTGTCGCAGCGGGCGTCCCACCGCCAAACCCTCCTCGACGTCGCCCGCGACCTCGGAACCATCTTTGGCGTCAGGGCCGGATGGCGGAGAGCCCTCCTCGGGGCGTTGGCGCAGTCGGAGACTCCCACGCTCGTGGTCTGGGGCGACCACGACCACATCCTCCCGTTCAGCCACCTCGAGGCGGCAGTGGCAGCGTTGCCACACGCCGAGTCGTACACATTCTCGAAGACGGGGCACATGCCGCAGATCGAACGGCCCGACGAGTTCGCCGCGGTGGTGGAGGACTTCCTGTCACGGGTGCCGGCGGGGAGGCAGGCGGCGGCCATCTGAGGCGTGTGGGCGATCGGAAGGCATAAATAACTTGCCCTGGCTGTAATTACTGGCCGCGTCCCGGAAACTTTGCTTTCAAGCGGGACATTCGGCCCGCCGTCATAAGAATTGGGGGCTACACCATGCATTCACATCGCGCCAGACTCTTCACTGCCGTCACCATCGCAGGTTCTTCCATCGGCCTCGCCCTTGCCGGCTGTGGGCCACAGCCAGGGGCTCCCGCCGCCGCTTCGAGCCTTGTCGTGAGTACCATGGCAGACCGCACGGCGACGTTAACCTTCCCACCTGCTTCCACTGCAGGACCGACGGCGCCTGCCGCCAGGGCGGTACCGGCGTCGGAGGTTCCCGCCTCAGCGGCTAAGCACGGGTCTCCCGCGCTGAAGACCTTCACGTTCCCGGACGGACACATCTCCTTCGCCTATCCGGAGACGTGGACCGTGCGAACCGTGCACCCGCCCGCCGGCCTCCCCGGCGTTGAGGTCACCGTTGCTGACGGTGCGGGAAACGATCTGCTCTTCCTGGCCAACGGCGTCACTGCAGGGTGTACTGGCGGTCCCGTGACGCGTCACGTGTTCGATCACAAGGCAGTTTCCGGTATGACGGCGCCGGACGGCAAGAAGCCCGTCTTCGGATTCGCTGTGGAATCCTTTGGTGATGGCGATGCCTACTTCATGGGGCTAACTGATCCCCGGTCGCTGAAGGAGGGCGAGGGCGTCGCATCATGGTGCAATCTCGTCTCCACCGCCAACGGCGGACTGTTCACCCGGGTTCTTTTCGGCGACCCGGGCGTTCCCGAACAGGGAGGCCGCGAAAGCCTGGATGGCGACAAACCAATACACCCAACTCAAAGCACTGCTGCTCAGCCTGAGCTACACCTGAGCCGTCGGACCCGGCCCGGCCGCCTCACTGGCGGCCGGGCCGGACCTTTAGGTCAGGGTCCACGAACGCTTTGACAGGCCGAACCAGAACCCACGGGCAGATGGCCGCCGCAGGGTTTGGGCTCAATCCATTCCAGTCGCGCCAGATCGACCGGAGCCCAAGGCCCGGATGGCATCGTTGAAGTTCGCGCTGGCCAAATAAGGGCACGGCGCGGCCCTATCCCACTGAGCCGGACACAGGGAGCGTTCCTCTACCAGCCCACCGAACTCGGAGCCTCCGATGCCGCTCAAAGCCAGGGACCGAGAAATCCTCGTGCGGGTGCGGGTGGAGCTCGATCAACCCATCAAGCTCTCCCACGAATCCGTGGACCGGCGCCCAGATCACGCCTTGAGGTTGTGGCCGAACTGCAAGTCAACGACATCTCTGCCAGCGGTTAAAACTGCGACCCGCGACTCCGGCCTCTAGGTAGTCACCGAAGGTCCTGTTCGTCCCTGGTTCCGAGAGTGGTTACCATTCGTCACCGATAAACGGTTCATAGACCGACCCGAAGCGCTCATGGGGCTTCTTTTTCGAAGAACAGCGCCATGACGTCGGCCGGCCAGTCCGTCGCGCGACTCGTTTCCTTGTCGACGTGGGCAACGGTCATGACGCAGCGCGACACGTTCGTTCCGCCGGAATCGACCATGGCGCACTCGATAAGCGCATCGGGCCCGCGGAACTCGCGCACGAACGACGTGATGGTGATCTCCTGATCGCCCCGAGCAGGCCGCAGAAAGTCGATCTCCATTCTCCGGACCCAGACCATGAACGGCAATGTGCCCAGCGTCTCCAGATCCCAACCGACATAGTCCCGCAGGCCCTCCATCCGGTGATCTGCGTAATAGGTCGCGTATTCCCCCGTGCTCACGTGGTTGTAGGGGTCGAGCTCGGAGAACTTGACCCGGTGCGTGCTCTTGTAAACAATCGGTACCTTCGCCATTCAGCGCCCCTTAGCTTGCCACAATACTGCTCGGCGAAGCCGCAAGCAGCCGATCCGCCCCGCGGTTCAGGAGCCCGTATCCTCGTCTGAGGAGCCGCCCCTTCGGCCCCACGAGCCGAAAAGTGTGGGGCGGGCGGGACCGGCAGGCGACCGCACCCGACGGACGGCCACCACGGCACATGCCCCAATCAGCACGCCGATGAACACGAGGGAAAGACCGACGGTGAACCAACCGCCATGCCCAAAAACCATCATCACAACGCCCGCCAGGGACAGGCCCTTCGCCGCGACGTCCAGATACAATGGGCCCCTCTGGTTCTCCATGCAACTAGGGTAAACCCGTCACACTCCACCAGCGCCGCCCGGCTATCGAGGCTTTGCGACGCCGCCAATTAGGCCCTCCTCGAACCGGACGGGATGACGCCGTAACGGACGGCGGAGTAGGACCGGCGCGCCACTGGCCTGAGCGGTGAGCGCCTGAAGGGTGAGCTTTGCCCATGAAGCGGAAATGTTGGGGTCGCGTCCCGCAAAAATGGCCCCGCACGCGTATGGCGTGCGGGGCCGTCCAGGTTTCAATGAGCACAACAGGAGCGAGCGATGCGCTGCCTGCACTCCAAAAAGTCCGCTGGAACCGACTCCCTGCGCAGTCGTCATCAAGCCAAGAGCCGCTGAGAGCGCACAAAGCGGGCCCTGCACGATTTGCCGTGCAGGGCCCGCTTTAGTGGTAGCTATTTGGAAGACTTCCAACTAGACGATGCGTTTCTTCCAAATAGGGTGCCATTCTTCCAACTAGGTCGACATCTCACAAAGAGACTAGAAGTCCCAGTCCTCATCCTCGGTGTTGACGGCCTTGCCGATCACGTACGACGAACCCGAGCCCGAGAAGAAGTCGTGGTTCTCGTCCGCGTTCGGCGACAGGGCCGACAGGATCGCCGGGTTCACGTCGGTGACGGTCGCCGGGAACATGGCCTCGTAGCCGAGGTTCATCAGCGCCTTGTTGGCGTTGTAGTGCAGGAACTTCTTGACGTCCTCGGTCAGGCCGACGGAGTCGTAGAGGTCCTGCGTGTACTGGACCTCGTTCTCGTACAGCTCGAAGAGCAGCTCGAAGGTGTAGTCCTTGATCTCCTGCTCGCGCTCCTCGGCAGACCTTCTCGAGGCCCTTCTGGAACTTGTAGCCGATGTAGTAGCCGTGCACGGCCTCGTCGCGGATGATGAGGCGGATGAGGTCGGCCGTGTTCGTCAGCTTGGCCCGCGAGGACCAGTACATCGGCAGGTAGAAGCCCGAGTAGAACAGGAAGCTCTCGAGCAGCGTCGAGGCGACCTTGCGCTTGAGCGGGTCGTCGCCCTGGTAGTAGTCCATGACGATCTGGGCCTTCTTCTGAAGGTTCTCGTTCTCGGTCGGACCAGCGGAACGCCTCGTCGATCTCCTTGGTGGAGCACAGCGTCGAGAAGATCGAGGAGTAGCTCTTGGCGTGCACCGACTCCATGAACGCGATGTTCGTGTAGACAGCCTCTTCGTGCGGGGTGATCGCGTCCGGGATCAGCGAGACGGCGCCGACGGTGCCCTGGATGGTGTCCAGCAGGGTCAGGCCGGTGAACACGCGCATGGTGAGCTGCTGCTCGTCCGGGGTCAGCGTCTCCCACGACTGCATGTCGTTGGACAGCGGCACCTTCTCGGGCAGCCAGAAGTTGTTGACCAGGCGGTTCCAGACCTCGACGTCCTTGTCGTCCTGGATGCGGTTCCAGTTGATCGCCTCGACGTGGCTGAGCAGCTTGACCTTTTCGGTCATGTCATCCCCTAAAGGTTGGGTTCTCGTTCAGTTAAGCGTACGACGGTGGCGGGCGCCCGCCGTCGTACGTCAGTAGTCGAATGCTACAGCATGCAGCTGACGCAGCCCTCCACCTCGGTGCCCTCGAGCGCCATCTGGCGGAGACGGATGTAGTAGATCGTCTTGATGCCCTTCTTCCAGGCGTAGATCTGCGCCTTGTTGATGTCGCGCGTGGTGGCGGTGTCCTTGAAGAACAGCGTCAGCGACAGGCCCTGGTCGACGTGCTGCGTCGCCGCGGCGTAGGTGTCGATGATCTTCTCGTAGCCGATCTCGTACGCGTCCTGGTAGTACTCCAGGTTGTCGTTCGTCATGAACGGCGCCGGGTAGTACACGCGGCCGAGCTTGCCTTCCTTGCGGATCTCGATCTTCGACGCGATCGGGTGGATCGAGGACGTCGAGTTGTTGATGTAGGAGATCGAGCCGGTCGGCGGCACGGCCTGCAGGTTCTGGTTGTAGATGCCGTGCTCCATGACGGAGGCCTTCAGCTCGCGCCAGTCCTCCTGCGTCGGGATGTGGATGCTCGGTTCGAACAGCTCCGCGACCTTCTCGGTCTGCGGGACCCATTCCTGCTCGGTGTACTTGTCGAAGAACTCGCCGGAGGCGTACTTCGAGTTCTCGAAGCCGTCGAAGGTCTGGCCGCGTCTCGATGGCGAGCTGGTTCGAGGCGCGGAGCGCGTGGAACACCACCGTGTAGAAGTAGATGTTCGTGAAGTCGAGGCCCTCTTCGGAGCCGTAGTAGACGCGCTCGCGGGCGAGGTAGCCGTGCAGGTTCATCTGGCCGAGGCCGATCGCGTGGCTCTGGTCGTTGCCGTCGCTCGATCGAGCGGCACCGAGGTGATGTGGCTCATGTCCGAGACCGCGGTGAGCGCCCGGATGGCGGTCTCGACGGTCTGGCCGAAGTCCGGCGAGTCCATCGTCTGGGCGATGTTCAGCGAGCCGAGGTTGCAGGAGATGTCCTTGCCGATCTGGTCGTAGGACAGGTCCTCGTTGTACGTGGTCGGCGTGTTGACCTGCAGGATCTCGGAGCACAGGTTGGACATGTTGATGCGGCCCTTGATCGGGTTCGCCCGGTTCACCGTGTCCTCGAACATGATGTACGGGTAGCCGGACTCGAACTGGATCTCGGCGAGGGTCTGGAAGAACTCGCGCGCCTTGATCTTGGTCTTCTTGATCCGGGGGTCGTCGACCATCTCGTGGTACTTCTCGGTGACCGAGATGTCGGCGAACGGCACGCCGTAGACCGTCTCGACGTCGTACGGCGAGAACAGGTACATGTCCTCGTCCTTCTTGGCGAGCTCGAACGTGATGTCCGGGATGACGACGCCGAGCGAGAGCGTCTTGATGCGGATCTTCTCGTCGGCGTTCTCACGCTTGGTGTCGAGGAAGCGCATGATGTCGGGGTGGTGCGCGTGCAGGTACACCGCGCCGGCACCCTGGCGGGCACCGAGCTGGTTGGCGTAGCTGAAGCTGTCTTCGAGCAGCTTCATCACGGGGATGATGCCGGAGGACTGGTTCTCGATCTGCTTGATCGGCGCGCCGACCTCGCGGATGTTGGACAGCAGCGAAGCGCCACGCCGCCGCCGCGCTTGGACAGCTGCAGCGACGGAGTTGATGCCGCGGGAGATCGACTCCATGTTGTCTTCGATGCGCAGCAGGAAGCAGGAGACGAGCTCGCCGCGCTGCGCCTTGCCGGAGTTGAGGAACGTCGGGGTGGCCGGCTGGAAGCGGCCGGCGATGATCTCGTCGACCAGGTCGATGGCGAGCTTCTCGTCGCCGTCGGCGAGGCCGAGGGCCATCATGCACGACGCGGTCCTCGAAGCGCTCGAGGTAGCGCTTGCCGTCGAACGTCTTCAGCGTGTAGCGAGGTGTAGTACTTGAACGCGCCGAGGAAGGTCTCGAAGCGGAACTTCTTCGTGTACGCGAGGTCGTTGAGCTCGCGGATGAACTCGAACGAGTACTGGTCGAGCACGTCGCGCTCGTAGTACTCCTTCTCGACGAGGTAGTCGAGCTTCTCCTTGAGGGAGTGGAAGAACACCGTGTTCTGGTTGACGTGCTGCAGGAAGTACTGGCGCGCGGCCTCGCGGTCGGTGTCGAACTGGATCTCGCCGTTCGCGCCGTAGAGGTTCAGCATCGCGTTGAGCGCGTGGTAGTCCAGGCCCTTGTAGGCGGCCGGCATCTCGTGCTTCTCCTGCTGCTCCTGCTTGTCGACGGCGGTGCCGGTGCCCGCGTGAGGCTGCGCCTCCGGTTACTGCTGTGTCTGCGACAGTCGTGTCCAAAACTCTTCCAATCCTTGTTGTACGCGGTTGACGTCTTCCGGCGTCCCCATGAGTTCGAAGCGATATAGGTGCGGGACCTTGCACTTGGCGGCGATGATGTCGCCGGCCATGCAGTAGTTGTCCCCGAAATTGGTGTTCCCTGCGCCGATCACTCCGCGGATCAGCTTCCGGTTGCCCGGGTCATTCAAAAACCTGATGACCTGCTTTGGAACAGATCCCTCTCCCCCGGTGCCGCCATAGGTCGGCACCACCAGCACGTAGGGCTCCCGGGCCGCCAGCGGAGCGTCCCTCGGGTAGAGGGGGATCCTGGCGGCGTCGACGCCCAGCTTCGCAACGAAGCGTGCGGTGTTTTCGGAGGTGGAGGAAAAGTAGATGAGGCTGCAGTGTGTTAGCTCGGGAGCCGCTGTGCTGACCGCTTCCCCGCTGTCAGCCGTGGCAGCCGCCCGATCTTCAGTTGTTACAACCATGGGACTCACCTCATCTACCGTGAAATCTTGCCCGGTAGCGGCGTCCGGAGCGTTTCAGGCTACAGCGAATGCCTGCGCCAGTTCTTCGATCTTGTCCGGGCGGAAACCGGACCAGTGGTCCTGGTCGGTGACGACGACCGGGGCCTGCATGTAGCCCAGGGACTTCAGGCGCTCGAGGGCCTCTGCATCCTGGGAGATATCAACGCTCTGGTAGGCGATGCCCTTCTTGTCCAGCGCGCGGTAGGTCGCGTTGCACTGAACGCAGGCCGGCTTCGTGTAAACCGTAACGGTCATGGTCCTGTCCCCTTAGTTGAAAGTCTTCTTCGGAGCGCTTCCCCGGCTCCGACCGTCCCGCGTTGATGCTCTGCTGGAACTGTATGTCGATACTACATGTAGTGCAAGAGCCTCACGTGGACCCCTAGATGATGTATTACAAGTATGTCATTTAACCCACCGTTAATCCACAGGAGGGGGCCCTCCAAATGTCCGGATTTCCGCCATTTTGGCGGACGAAATCCACACCCTGTGCAGTAGTTACCCACATTAATCACCCCCGCGTGTCGCACCGCAGACGGCGTGTCGCGCACCTCCGCGGGGGTGCCGGAAGGTGGCGCCGGCCACTACATCTGGTGTCCGGGCACACGAATGAGGCGGACACCGTGGTGCCCGCCTCATCGGTTCGTGATTGTTCTAACACCCGCGGCCGTGACCGGCGCCACGGGGACCTAGCCCAGACCTAGCCCGCGACCTACCCGACGGACTCGGGCCGGCTGCCGAGGGCGTGGTCGAGCACGATCTGCTGCACGTCGAGGTAGCCCGTCTCAAACCCGGCCCGGGAGTAGCACAGGTAGAACAGCCACATCCGCTGGAAGACCGCGTCGAAGCCCATGGCCCCGACCTCGTCCGCGCGGGCCATGAACCGCTCCTCCCAGAGCCGCAGGGTCTGCGCATAGTGCTCGCCCATCGCAAGGCGTTCGCGGACCCGCAGTCCGGTCTGCTTCTCGGTGATGTCCTCGATGGCGCGGACGGAGGGAATGACCCCGCCGGGGAAGATGTACTTGTGCACCCACGTGTAGCTGGTGCGGGTGGCCATGAGCCGGTCGTGGGCGATCGTGATGGCCTGGATGGCCACCTTGCCGCCGGGGGCCAGGACCCGCTCGATCGTCTGGAAGTACGTGGCCCAGTATTCGAAGCCGACGGCCTCGATCATTTCGACCGAGACGACGGCGTCGTACTCGCCCTCCACGGCGCGGTAGTCCTTGAGTTCGATCGTGACGGCGTCGGCGTAGCCGGCGTCGGCCACGCGCTGGCGGGCCAGTTCCTGCTGTTCGCTGGAGAGGGTGACGGAGTAGACCGTGGCGCCGCGGGCGGCGGCGCGCAGGGCGAGCTCGCCCCAGCCGGTGCCGATTTCCAGGACGCGGGTGCCTTCCTTCACGCCGGCCTTGTCCAGCAGTCGGTCGATCTTGGCCTGCTGCGCGGCGGCGAGGCCGTCCCAGGCCACGGTCCGCAGGGCGTCTCCGCGTTCCGGGAAGAGGGCGCTGGAGTACGTCATGGTGCTGTCCAGGAACGAGGCGAAGAGCTCGTTGGAGAGGTCGTAGTGCCGCGCGATGTTGGAGCGGGTGTTCTTCTCGGTGTTCCGTTCCCTGCGCGGCTGGCGCGGAAGGTAGAGGCCGCGCAGCTTCTGCAGGGGTTCGGGTACGAGCGAGCCGACGCGGGAGGCGAAGACCTCCATGACGGCGGTGAGGTCGTCCGCGTCCCAGTCACCGGCCATGAACGACTCGCCCAGGCCGATCAGGCCGCCGTCGCCGAGCCGGGTGGCGAAGGCCTCCGGCCGGTTGATGGTCATGACAGGGTAGGCAGTGCCGTCGGGCGCCTCGCCCGAGGCGGCTTTCCCCACCGCTGCTTTCCCCAACACTGTGCCGTCCGGGTAGCGCACTTCCAGCGGGAGCCTGCGCACGGCGGCCTTGAAGATGGCGTCCGCGGCACGTCCGGCCACACGGGCCTTGAGGCTCGACGGCACCGTGGCGATGCTCGGCCAGATGGCTGCGTCAATGGTGACGGGCGGCTGCGGAACCGTGTAGGGCACAGTGCTCGTCACCGCTCCGCCGGTGTGGGCGCTGTTGCGGGTGGTGTCCGGTGTCCGTCCCGTACCGGATCCGGTCGCTTCGGTCATTGTCACTGAACTGCCTCCTGTGAAGGGTGGTGTGGTTTCTTGATGATGGGCAGGCGGCGTGCCCACAGCTTGATGCCCTGCCAGCGGATCTGAGCGGTGACGCGCAGCGGGGCCAGGGGCACCGCGAGCGCCGCGGACAGGATGTTCCGCAGGGTCGCTTCGTGGCGGACGCCGTCCATGGTGGCGATGAAGGGCTGGTGTCCCTCCCGCTCCAGGACGATCGACACGGCGAGGCGTTCGCCGGGTTCGGGGAGCTTCATCCGGTACTGGCCGTCGACGTCGTTGAACGGCGAGACGTAGAACGCCTTCGGGACGCTCGCCCGGCCTGCGCCGTCCGTCTCGAGGAGGTAGCAGTGCCGCTCCCCGTACGTGTTGTGGACCTCGACGACGACGCAGCGCGGCGCGCCGTCGGCGTCATGGCACCAGAACACGCTCAGCGGGTTGAACACGTGCCCGAACACCCGGGCGCTGGCGAGCATCGTGATGCGTCCGCCGTCGAGCCGTATCCCCTGGGTCGCGAGGTAGGCTTCCACGTTGCCGCGCAGGGTGCCGTCCGGGTCGCCGAGGTGGTCCTCCACCCGGAAGCCGGCCAGCGGCCGGAGCAGGCGCGGCAGCTGCGGGAGGTGGTCGACGTCGACATACCAGCTGTAGCTGCGGTAGGTGAAGGCGTTGTGCAGCGGGGTGCGCCGCACATGGGAGATGGCGGTGCGGTAGATGGCTGCCTGGTCAATGGCAGTGCGGTGGATGGCGGCGCGGTGGATGTGCGTGGATTCCTGCGCGCTCATGACGCCTCCGCGGCCGGCTGGAGGTCCGGGTCCACGGCCACGGTTTCTGGCACCGGCCTATATTGACCGAGCCGATGTTGACCGGGAGCTGGTCCCAGTCGCGGCCCAGGCGGGCGGCGGCCTTGAGGCCGGACAGGGCGCCGTCCTCGTGGAATCCCCAGCCGTGGTAGGCGCCGGCGAAGGCCAGGCGCTCGTCGCCGAGCCCGAGGATCTGCTCCTGGGCCTTGAGCGAGTCCGGCGTGTACTGCGGGTGTTCGTAGACCATCCGGTCCAGGACCGTGGCGGGGTCGATCAGTTCGGATTCGCCGAGGCTCACGATGTACCGGCCGCCGTCCACGGGCTCCAGCCGCTGCAGCCGGGTCATGTCGTAGCTGACCAGGACCTTGTCCGGGCGGGCGTCGCAGGACGGCAGGCGGTAGTTCCAGGAGGCCTGGGCGTTGGGGCTGGCCGGCAGCACGGCGGCGTCGCGGTGGAAGATCGTCTGGTTCACCGAGTACGGCATGCCGCCCAGGGCGTCCTTCTCGGCGGCCGAGGCATCGGCGAGCATGCGCAGGGCCTGTGCCGGGTGGGTGGCGATCACGACGGCGTCAAAGGTTTCGTTCACGGTCTCGGTGCCCCGTGCAGAGGTGACGTCGACGCCGTCGGCATGCCGCTGCACCGCGGTGACGGGGCTGGAGAGCCGGATGTCCGGCAGGGTCGCGGCGACCTTGTCGACGTAGCTGCGCGAGCCGCCGGTGACGGTGCGCCACTGCGGCGAGCCCTTGACGCCGAGCAGCCCGTGGTGGCCCAGGAACGTGAACAGGTAGCGCGCCGGGTAGGCCAGCGCGGTGGTGGGGTCGCAGGACCAGACGGCGCTGACCACGGGCGTCATGAAGTGCGAGATGAAGTAGCTGCTGAACTTCTCTCGGGCCAGGAACTCCCCCAGGGTCAGCTCGTGGCCGGTGGCTGCCGCGCCGGCGGTTGGGCCCGTGCCGGCGGTTGGGCCCGTGGCCCCGCCGCCGGGGGTTCCGCCAGCAGGGCGCGGGCCCGGCGGTGGAACCGGGTGACCTCCAGCAGCATCCGCAGGTAGCGGCCGCGCAGCAGGGTGGACGGCCGGGGAATGATGCCGCTCGCGTTGGGCCGTGCGCCGGCGTATTCCAGACCGCAGCCGTCGCAGCGGACGGACATGCTCATCTCCGAGTCCTGGGTCTGGACACCGAGCTCGGCGAACAGGCGCAGGAGCGTGGGGTAGGTCCGTTCGTTGTGGACGATGAAGCCGGTGTCCACGCCCAGGGTGGGCCCGTTGTCCTGCGGCACATCGTGGGTGTGGGCGTGGCCGCCAAGACGGGAGTCGGCCTCGAAGAGGGTCACCCGGTCCTGCCCGTTCAGCACGTACGCGGCGGTCAGCCCCGCCACTCCGCTGCCGATGACGGCGACCCGCCGGCCTGCCGGAATCCCTGCTGCTTGCGACACTGGTCTGCTCCTGTTGTCTCGTCCAAAACTTGTCTGGCTCAAACGTCTTATGGGCTATTCGTCACCGTCGGGCTGCCGGATGAGTAGGATTTCGGCATTTTTTTCGGCGCAGACATTCCGGGCAGACATTCCGGGCAGGCCCGCCGCGGGCGTTCGCGGGCCGTTCCGGCAGTGCCGGATACAATGAAGCGGGATTTCCGGTCCCGCCTCCGTGGACCGCTACCAGGCGAAGGGCAGCCCTTGATCAACCCCGTTCATCTGCGGACCCTCGTGGAAGTGATCCGGCTGGGATCGTTTGCGGCCGCCGCGGCGCGGCTCGGCTACACGGCCTCGGCCGTCTCCCAGCAAATGTCGGCGCTGGAACGCGACACCGGCGTCACCTTGTTCCACCGGGCGGCCCGCAGCATCCAGCCGACGGAAGCCGCCGTCGTCATGACCCGGCACGCGGCCAAAGTGCTCACCGACATCGAGGCGCTCATGGCGGCGGCCTCGCGGGCGCAGGAGAGCACCAGCCAGGAGTTGCGGCTGGGCATCTTCCCGAGCCTGGCCACCTATGTGCTGCCGCCGATCCTGAAGAACCCGGCCTGGAAGAAGCTCGGCATCGACCTGCGGGTCTCGGTCGCGGAGCCGGCCCAGACCATTCAGGGCCTGCGGACCGGCGGCGAACTCGACGTTGCCCTGGTGTACCAGGTGGGGCAGTCCGGCCTCGCCTGGCCGCACACGGTGGACCGGCAGTGGATCGGCGACGACGACTTCCGGGTGGTGCTGCCGGCGGCGTGGGGTATGGGCACGGATTCCAAGGTGGCCGCGCCGCACCTCTCGGACATGCCCTGGATCATGCACCACCCGGGCACGTCCGACGCCACGGTGATCGAACGCCTCTTCGCGAGCTGCAACCTGCACCCCCGCGTGGTGGCGTACAGCGATGACTTCCACGCCAGCCTGGAGATGGCGGCCGCCGGGCTCGGCGCCGCCCTGGTCCCCGAGCTCGCCCTGCGGCACCGCCCGGCCGGTGTGGTGGTCCTCGATGTTCCGGAGATCCGGCTGGCCCGGAATGTCTTCGCCCTGCTGATCAACGAGAAGCAGACCGCCCAGGTCCAGCTGTTCGTGGAGCTGCTGGCCGAGACGATGCACAAGCTCGGGACGGCGCGCAAGGACTGAGGCGCCAGGACTAGGGCCGGGGTTCCCCTGCGGAGCCCGATCGACAAGGATGGGGCCATGAGCCGAACCTATTCAGCCTCCCGTCCCGTCGCCTCCAACAACCCCGAGGAAGTCGCCGCGGCCGTCCGCGCGGCCACCGAGGAGCTCCGCGAAACCCTCCGCGGGCACGGGATCGAGGTCAGTTTTGAGGATATTGCCCTGCTGGGGCACACCGAGTCCTGGGACGATGAAGGGCAGCGGTGGGTCAATGTCGATTGGGAGGGCGAGCAAGCGGGGTAGCCCGGCGCCGGACGCTCAGCGCTTCCGGACCCGCTTTCCGACAGGCGCGACCAGCGTGTCGATGATCCGGTGCTTGGTCCGGGTGTACGGCGGGTAGATCAGTTCCAGGGTGTCGGGCCACAGCGGCTTGTCCAGCGTGGGTCGCTCGTGCGAGAACGTCCGCACCGAATGCTCCCCGTGGTAGGCGCCCATGCCGCTGCCGCCGACTCCGCCGAACGGCAGCCCGGGGACGGAGAGGTGGGCCGCCGGAATGTCGAAGCACAGGGCCCCGGACGCGGTCCTCTCGGCGAAGGCCCGGCGCGTTTCCGGATCCTTGCTGAAGACGTAGAGCGCCAGCGGTTTGGCGCGCCCGTTCACGTGGCCGATTGCCTCGTCGAGCCCGCCCACCGGCACCAGCGGCAGCAGCGGTCCGAAGATTTCCTCGGCCATGACGGCGTCGCCGGGCGCCGGCCGGAGCAGCGTCGGCGCGAAGTAGCGGGCGGCGGCGTCGCGTTGGCCGCCGTGCACCACGGTGCTGGCATCGGCGAGGGCCGCGAGCCGGGCGAAGTGCCGGTCATCGACAATCCGGCCGTAGGACGGGCTCGTCGCCGGATCCGTGCCGAAAAGCGCCGTGACGGCCTTGATCAGCTCGGCCTGCAGCGGCTCCAGGACCTCCTCCCGGGCCAGGACGTAGTCCGGGGCGACGCAGGTCTGGCCGGCGTTCATGAACCGGGCCCACGCGATGCGTTTGGCCGCAGTCGCCAGGTCCGTGGAGGCATCGACATAGGCCGGGGACTTGCCGCCGAGCTCCAGCGTCACGGGGGTCAGGTGCTCGGCGGCCGCCCGCATCACCACCTTGGCCGCGGCTTCTCCCCCGGTGAAGAAGATGTGGTCGAAGCGTTCGGCCAGGAGCGCTGTGGTCTCCGGGATGCCTCCCTCGACCACCTCGGCGGCGCCGGCCAGGTATTCGGGAATCCACCGGGCCAGGGCGGCCGAGGTGGCCGGGGCGTGTTCGCTGGGTTTGAGCACCGCGGTGTTCCCCGCCGCGAGGGCTCCGGCCAGCGGGGCGAGCACCAGTTGCAGCGGATAATTCCACGGCCCGATCACCAGCACCACGCCCAGCGGCGTGAGCTCGGTCCAGGCCCGGGCCGGCTGCGCCGCGAGCGGCACCGGCACGCGGCGGGGCCGCAGCCAGTCTTCAAGGTGCCGCTCCAGGTGGGCCGCCTCGGCGGCAACGAACCCGATCTCCGTCAGCTGCGCCTCGGTGTGGTGCTTGCCCACATCCTTGGCGAGGGCCGCGGCGAAGTCCGCGTGCCGTTCGCCCAGCATGCGCCGGAGATTGCGCAATTGCTCCAGCCGCCAGGCCAGCGGGCGGGTGGTGCCGGCGTCGAACAGGGCCCGGGCGCGGGCGACGGGTGAGGCTACGGTCTGCATCCGATCAATGTACAGTCCGGCGGCCGCTCCGCCGGTGCGGTACCGGATAAAACCGTCCTAACGCTGGAATGGTCCGGTTTTCAGGACTATGTTGAAGATATGAACAAGGTAGCGAGCAAGCACTTCGGCGAGGTCGAGCTCAACCACGGAAGGGATCATAATCTCACCGCCACGCATGAACTGGCGGGCCAGACCGTGGAGCTTGACCTGAATGTCAACGCGCATGACCATTTCGACGAAGCGGCCATGCATAAAGTTGACTACCGCTTGCGCTTCCTGCCCGAACTCGTGGACCAGGTCCGCGAAATGATCGCCGAGGAACTGGCGCAGGAAGGCACCAGCCCGCAGGAATACCGCCACTTCCATTGCAACGCGATCAAGGAAGAACACCTCAAGAAGGTCTTCGGCGTCGAGGACAAGAGCCAGCTGACCGACGAGGTCTTCCTCAAGGCGCTCAAACTCGGCCACGTGGGCATCTACCCCGGCCAGCCGGAACGCTACTTCGTCCTCGACTTCACGCTGGGCCAGCACTTCACCGACGAGATCCTCGTCGCCTCCGCCGATGAGGACGGCGTCGTCGACGACGAAATCCTCTGGGAATCCTGAATCGGGACAATCATTGCTCCGCAACGGCCCTTTTGAGGGCTCAAAACGGCAGTTGCTCAGCAATCGATGACTAAGAACGTACGACGCCGGCCGGCCACCTTGCGAGGTGACCGGCCGGCGTCGTTAATTCAGCTGGTTAGTTCAGCTGCGTGCTACTTGGCTGCTTCCAGCAGTTCGGCGCGAACCGTCTTGGTGGCCGTGACCAGGTTGCGCAGGGACTCTTCAGTCTCGGCGTAGCCGCGGGTCTTCAGGCCGCAGTCCGGGTTGACCCAGAGCTGGCGGGACGGGACGTGCTTGACGGCGGTGCTGAGCAGTTCGGTGACTTCCTGCTCGCCCGGGACGCGGGGCGAGTGGATGTCGTAGACGCCCGGGCCGACGCCGCGGCCGAAGCCGTGGGACTCGAGGTCGTGCACAACCTCCATGCGGGAGCGGGCGGCCTCGATCGAGGTGACGTCGGCGTCGAGGCCGTCGATCGCGTCGATGATGGCGCCGAACTCGGAGTAGCACAGGTGCGTGTGGACCTGGGTGGCGTCCGCGGCGCCGGCCGTGGAGAGCCGGAAGGACTTCACGGACCAGTCCAGGTACGCGGCCTGGTCGGCCTTGCGCAGCGGCAGGAGCTCGCGGAGCGCGGGCTCGTCCACCTGGATGACCTTGATGCCGGCTGCTTCGAGGTCGGCGATTTCGTCGCGGAGGGCCAGGGCCACCTGGTTGGCGGTCTCGCCGAGCGGCTGGTCATCGCGGACGAAGGACCAGGCCAGGATGGTGACCGGGCCGGTGAGCATGCCCTTCATCGGCTTGTTGGTCAGGGACTGCGCGTACTTGGCCCATTCCACCGTGATCGGGGCGCTGCGGGTGACGTCGCCCCACAGGATGGACGGACGCGTGCAGCGTGAGCCGTAGGACTGGACCCAGCCGTGCACGGTGACGTCGAAGCCTTCGAGGTTCTCCGCGAAGTACTGGACCATGTCGTTGCGCTCGGGCTCGCCGTGGACCAGGACGTCGAAGCCGAGCTCTTCCTGCAGGTCCACGACGCGCTTGATCTCATCCTTCATGAGCTGCTCGTACTGCTCCGTGGTGAGGTCGCCGCGGTTGGCGCGGGCCCGGGCGGTGCGGATTTCCGAGGTCTGCGGGAAGGACCCGATGGTGGTGGTGGGCAGCGGCGGCAGGTGCAGCGCCTTCTCCTGGGCGGCTTCGCGGACCGCGTAGGCGGAGCGGTTGAAGTCGGCGTCGGTCAGGGCGGCGATGCGGGCCCGGACGTCGCCGCGGCGGACGCCCTCGGCCTCGGCGCGGGAGGCGATGATGCGGGTGGCCTCGTCGATCGCCGGCTGCACTGCTGCCTCGTCGGTCAGCAGGCCTGCCAGGGTGACAACCTCGACTGCCTTCTGGTCGGCGAAGGCCAGCCAGCTGCGCAGCTGCTCGGAGAGCTGGACTTCCTCGTCGACGTCGTGCGGGACGTGCTGGGTGGAGGTGGAGGTGCTGATGGCGAGCTTGGCCACCGACTTCTTCAGTTCGGCGATCTTCTTCGCGGAGGCCGCGAGGTCGTTGCGCCAGATGTTGTGGCCGTCCACGACGCCGGCAACCAGGGTCTTGTTGCCCAGCGCGGCCAGGGCCGCGGCGGAGGGGACTTCACCCTTGAAGGCGTCCAGGTGCAGGGCGTCGATGCCGGTGGCGGCGAGGGTGCCGAGCTGGCCGTTGAGCGCGCCGTACGGGGTGGAGACGAACAGCTGCGGGCGCTGCGCCGCGGCGGCGAGGACCTCGTAGGAGCGGGCGACGGCGGCCTGGATTTCCTCGGCCGGGGTGTCCTGGTCCACCACGAGGGCGGGCTCGTCGAGCTGGACCCAGCTGGCGCCGGCGGCGGCAAGCTTCTGAAGCAGTGCGGTGTAGACGGGGAGGATGTCCTCGAGGCGGGACAGCGGGCTGAAGCCGGCCGGGGCGTCGTCGGAGGCCTTGCTCAGCAGGAGGAACGTGACCGGGCCGACGATGTACGGGCGGGTCTCAACACCGTTGGCGAGGGCGTATGCGAATTCCTCGACGATCCGGTTGGAGGTCAGCGCGAAGGTGGTCTCCGGGCCGATTTCCGGCACGAGGTAGTGGTAGTTGGTGTCGAACCACTTGGTCATTTCCAGCGGCTGCTGGTCCTTGTTGCCGCGGGCCAGGGTGAAGTAGCCGTCGATGTCCAGCTGGCCCTCGGCGTTGAGGAGGTTGCCGAAGCGGGCGGGCACGGCGCCGAGGTGGGCGGCGGCGTCGAGGACCTGGTCGTAGTAGGAGAAGGTGCCGGGGACGGCTGCGGCTTCGGTCAGGCCGAGGCCCTGGAGGCGCTTGGCGGTGCCGAGCTGGATCTCCTTGGCGGCGGCGTCCAGGGCTGCGGCGTCGATCTTGCCGGCCCAGTAGGCCTCGACGGCCTTCTTGAGTTCGCGGCGGCGGCCGATGCGCGGGTAGCCCAGGATCGAGGCGGACGGGAAGGGGGTGGTGAGCTGTTCAGTCATGGGAAGTCCTTGGAGTTTGTCGTTGACAGATGACGAAGGTGGGGGCGGTCAGCTGGCGAGCTGGCCGCTGGTGGCGCGCCGGGAGGCGCTGATGCGTCCGGCGCCGTGCCTATTGCCACCCTGCCTGTTGCCGCTTCGCGGCCGGGGCAGTGCGAGTTTGTCCAGCACGTCCAATGCGGCGGCGTGCTCGTTGAACGTGTAGAGGTGGATGCCGGGGGCGCCGGCGTCCAGGGCGGCGTTGGCGAGGTCCACCGTGGCGCTGACGCCGATCCGGGTCCGTTCGGCGTCGGTATCGGCGGCCGCGAGGCGTTCGATGAGCTCCGGCGCCGGTTCCACGCCGGTCAGTTCGCCGAGGCGGGCGAGCCGGCGGAGGCTGGTCAGCGGCATGACCCCGGGGATGATCGGGATGGTCACCCCGGCCCGGCGTGCCCGGGTCAGGAGGTCCGCGTACTGCTCGGTGTGGAAGAAGACCTGGGTGATGGCGAAGTCGGCGCCGGAGCGCTGCTTGGCCAGCAGGACCTCGACGTCGTGCGCTTCACTGGGAGATTCCGGGTGCCGGGTCGGGTAGGCGGCGACGCCGACCGCGACCTTGCCGGCGCACAGCATCGCCGAGCGCCGCTGCTCCACGCGGCGGATGAGTTCGATCAGGTCCTGGGCGTACCGGAGCGATCCGGGCGGCGGGGTTGCGCCGTCCTTGGGCAGGTCGCCGCGCAGCGCGAGGATCCCGCGGACCCCGACGTCGAGCAGTTCGCCGATGATCTCCGCCAGCTCCTCCGGGGAGTTCCCGACGCAGGTCAGGTGGGCCAGGGGCCGCAGCGTGGTTTCCTGCACGAGCCGGTTGATGAGCTCGACGGCGGTGCTGCGGTTGGAGCCGCTGGAGCCGTAGGTCACGGACACATAGTCCGGGTCCGTGGCTTCGAGTTCGCCGATGGTGGTCCACAGGGATTCGGCGGCGGCGGGCGACCGCGGCGGGAACAGCTCGTAGGACAGCGCAACGGGAGCCGCGCCGGCCAGATTGGGATGGGTGTCGATAAGGCTTGGTGGTGACATTTGCGTCCTTGGCTGTGAACACTGGCGGCTGCCCGGAAACGGGACCTGCCGTCAGTGAATTGAGTTTGGGGAACACGGAGGGAACTCCTGCAGGGCGCAGCCGCGACTGTTACGCCTGATACGAAGTTGTCCGTGAGCAAATGTCAGGCCCACATGGGGGCACCCACACCCTCCTGGACCGCCCTGGGGCAAGCCTTCAACGGAGGATCGCTGACACGTTACTGAGGTAACTTGTATAGAACTCTAAGGGGCAGGCGCGGGGCCCTTCAAGTCGGCGCCCGAATTAAGACGCACCTTTACGGCCGTTTGCGGGCCCGGGCAGAATAATGTTCGCCGGTTGGGCGGATTCCGTGACCGGGCCGCGCCCCGGGCCGTGCCTCGGGACGTGCCCCGGGACGTTGCCGGCGGGCGCCGGCAGGCGGGCCGCCGTGGCCCTCCCCATCGCCCCCGGTCAGGACTATCCTGTTGCCATGATTCAGCTTCCAGCCAGTTACCAGGAGTACCTCGCCGGCAAGAGCGAGAGTTTCATCAACACCGTCCGGCCTGTGCTCATGCAGTCGGCCGCGGACAAGTCACATGGGGTGCGGGTCTCCTACAACCGCGGCCCGACCGGCCACCAGGCGCATCTGGACGACAGCATCCCGTTCGGGACGGTCATTGAGGATATCGACTGAGGCCCGGTTACCCCCTCTAGCCCTCCAGGAGCAGCCGCTGCGAGCGGGGCGCCAGGGTGTGCTCCAGCACGAGGCAGGCCGCACCGACCGCCCCGACGTCCTCGCCCACGCCCGTGCCCACGACTTCGATCCCGTGGATCAGCCGGGTGGCGCTGTTCGCCTCAATCAGACCGGGGATCTGCTCCAGGTAAGCCGTTGACAGGCACGTCCAGAACGGGCCGCCGAACACCACACGGTCCACGTCCAGGGCGTTGGTGACGGCCGAGACCGCACGGGCAACGAGCACGGCAGATCTGGCGATGATGTCCATGGCTTGTTGGTTGCCGCCGTAGGCGAGTTCGCATAACTCCGCGAAACGCTCCTGAACCGCCGGCGCGCTCCGGTCCTGGCGTGAACCATCCAGCACCCCGGCCGCCTCGGCCTGCGCCACGAGGACCTGCGGAATGGCGGAGACCTTCACGCAGCCGCGCTGTCCGCAGTCGCAGAGGGCGCCGTCCGGGTCCACGATGATGTGCCCGATTTCCCCGGCGTTGCCCGAGGTGCCACGGACGACTTCGTCGTTGAGGACGATCCCGCAGCCGATCCCGGTCCCCATGTACATGAAGACAAAGCTGCCTTCGCCGCTGGGGCCGCCGGCCCAGGTTTCCGCGACGGCGGCGCTGGTCACGTCCTTGTCCATCAGGGTGGACAGGCCGGTGGCGTCGGTGAGGGCATCCCGCAGCCGGACCCGGTCCCAGCCGGGCAGCAATGGCGGATCCACCACCGCGCCCTCGGTGAGGTCGATCGGGCCCGGGGACGCAACGCCCAGCCCGGCGATCCGGGCCGGGTCCGCCCCGGAGTCGGCGATGAGCCGCTTGATTTCGGCCGCGATGGTGTCAATGACCGCCCGGGGGTCGGTGCCGGGCGGGGTGCTGATCCGTGAGTGCCTGACGACGGCGCCGAGGAGGTCCAGCACGACGAACGTGACCACGGCCGGGTCCAGGTGGACGCCCACGCGCGTACATTCCCGCGGGATTCAGCCGGAGCATGGTCCGTGGCTTGCCCGGCCCGGTGCCTTCCTTGCCGGCCTCGACGATCAGGTGCTGGTCCAGCAGGCGGCGGGAAATATTGGAGATGGTCTGCGGCGACAGCCCGACGATCTGGGCCAGCTCCACCCGGCTCAGGCCGCCCGGCGCGCGGCGGATGGCGTCGAGGATGACCGTGAGGTTGAAATCACCCATCTTAGGCAGGTTGGTCCCTCGCCTCGGTGAGGGTTGCCGGATCTCGGTCACTGATACCTCTAAACGTCTTTGGCCACGCACAGCAGTTGTCAGAATCGTACGTTACGTGCAGGCGTCCGCCCACACATCTGCTTTTCGGCCCTAATGTTTCACTTTTAAGGGCGCCTGGTGCTGGCCGTCACCGTGAACTTCGGATTCCTGCCGACCTCGCGCGTCGGCCCGATCAGGCGTTCGAGTGCCGGCCGGTAGTGCAGGTGGCTGTTGAACACGGTCCAGAGTTCCCCGCCGGGGGCGAGCACCCTGCCGGCGGCCTCGATCAGCTTGATCCCGGCGCCGGCGTGCACGGCCGCTTCCAGATGGAAGGGCGGGTTGAGCAGGATCAGGTCCGCGCTGGCATCCGGCAGCGTGCTCATGGCGTCGTCCTGCAGCACGTCGATCCTGCCGTCCAGGCCGTTGGCGCGGGCCGTGGCGAGGGCTGAGTCGACGGCGGCCGCGGACCGGTCCGTGGCGGTGACGCGGGCGGCAGGGTTGGCGCGGGCGTACATCGCGGCAAGGATGCCCGTGCCGCAGCCCAGGTCAATGGCATGGGCGGCGTGGGGCATCCGCGGCAGGAAGTCCAGCAGGAACCTGGTCCCGATGTCCAGCCCGGTGCCGGCGAACACGGCTCCCCGGGCGCAGACCGCCAGCCCCAGCTCCTCGTTCGCCTCGGTGACCGGGAAGGGCGGGGCAGCCGGGACCGGCTTGGGGCGCCGGGCCAGCAGGAGCCGTGACTTCTGCCGGGCCAGTTGCGGCTGGACGTCCTCGAAGTAGCGCGCCAGCACGGCGTTCATGCCCAGGCTCATGTGTTTGACGCGGCCGCCCGCCAGCAGCACGACGTCGGGCGCCGCATAGCGGGCGACGGCGTCGGCGATTTCCTCGAGTTCCGCCAGGGAGCGGGGCAATTGGAGCAGGACCAGGGAGGCGCCCTCCAGCAGTGCGGCGCCCAGCGGGAGTTGTTCGAAGCCGGCGTCGATTGCCAGGGCCTCGGCGTTGGCGCGGAGCGCCCGTTCACCGGTGATGAGGTCCTGGTGGACCCGGACGGCGTGGGCCCCGGGCATCAGGGCTTCGGAGTTCAGGGCCCCGGTGCTCAGGGCGCCGAGCGTCAGGGCGCCGTACCGGTCCCCCACAACCGTGAGCCGTCCCCCGGGCTGCAGCATGCCGGCCGCCTGCATCTCAAGGGCAGAGTCCAGCAGGAGCTTGTCCGTGGCGTCCCAGGCCTGCAGGTTGGCGGCCTCGACATCCGGGAATCGTCTCAGCCGGGCAAAGAGGGATTCGAAGTTGGTGTCCGCCACGCGCGTTGTGCCGCCGTTTCTTCTCAGGCTTGGGAATTTAGCTGGGGTGTTTGGAACTTCTGGTACTGCATTGCAACGCTTTACGTTATCCGGAACCGGCGAGCAGTGTGGCGATTCCCGCGACGGCGGCCCGGCCGGCACGGTTGGCACCGATGGTGGATGAGGACGGCCCGTAGCCCACCAGGTGGACCCGCGGCTCGGCCGCGACCTGGGTGCCGTCCATCGCGATGCCGCCGCCGGGTCCGCGCAGGTGCAGCGGGGCGAGGTGTTCGAGCTCGGCCCGGAATCCCGTGGCCCACAGGATCGCCCCCGCGGCCAGGAAGCTGCCGTCGGCCATCCGGACGCCGTCGGGTTCGATCGCGGTGAACATGGGGTGCCGGTCAAGGACGCCGCGTTCCGCGGCGGCGCGCAGGGCCGGAGTCCAGATCAGGCCGGTCACGGACACGACGCTCTGCGGCGGGAGGCCCTGGCGCACCCGCTCCTCGACGAGGGCGACGGCGTCGTGGCCCGCCTGCCGGTCGAAGGCAGCCTCGCGCCAGACCGGTTCCCGGCGGGTGAACCACGTGGTGCCGGTGACCTTGGAGATCTCATCGAGCAGCCCGACGGCCGAGATCCCGCCGCCGACCACAATCACATGCATGCCGCGGAATTCGTCGGCGGAGACGTAGTCGGCGACGTGCAATTGCCGGCCGCGGAAGCTGGCCTGGCCCGGGTAGATGGGCCAGAACGGCCGGGTCCAGGTGCCGGTGGCATTGATGACCGCGCGGGCAGACCACTCGCCGCGGGAGGTGGTGATCTTCAACTTCCCGGCGGGATCCGCGTCCTGGCGGCTCACCGACTGCACTTTCACGGGCCGCTCTATCGCCAGGCCGAGGTCGTGTTCGTACCCGCCGAAATAGCGGGTCAGGAAACTGGAGCTGGCCTCCGCAGGATCCACGGCGGGCTGCGGGATGCCGGGGAGGTCGCTGATGCCGTTCACTGTGGCCATGAGAAGGCTCTTCCAGCGGTGGCGCCAGGCCCCGCCGGGGCCGTCCTCCGCGTCGAGCACGATGTACGTCCCGGCAGGCCGGTCCTCCGCTGCGGGCCGTCCGGCGCCGGCCGTTGAAGAACCGGCCGCGGAAGCACCGGCAGGGACAAAGCCGCGGCGCTGCAGGTGGTAGGCCGCGGACAATCCGGCCTGGCCTGCGCCGACCACCACGACGTCGGCCGGGCGCACCGTCTCTGCGGTAATGCTCCGGCCCCCGCTCAGATCTTCTTGACGACGCTGGACTTGAGCTGCATGGGGCCCACGCCGTCCACCTTGCAGTCGATGTCGTGGTCGCCGACGCCGTTCACCAGGCGGATGCCGCGGACCTTGGTGCCGACCTTGATGACGGTCGAGCTGCCCTTGATTTTCAGGTCTTTGACCACTGTGACGGTGTCGCCGTCGGCGAGGACGTTGCCCACAGCGTCCTTGATGACGGCCTCAGCCTGGAGATCGTCGTCTGCAGCCGGGGACCATTCATGCGCGCACTCCGGGCAGACCAGGAGCGCCCCCATTTCGTAGGTGTATTCGCTGGAGCATTCGGGGCACGGGGGCAGGGAATCATTCACGTCCCCAAGTTTAGTCGCCTGTGTTACTCGCCGGTGGCAGACCGCCCTAGAACGGGTTGAGCAGCCGGTCCACGAACTGCCGCGTGCGTTCCTCCCGCGGGTCGCGCAGCACGGTGTCCGGGTGGCCGCGTTCGACCACCACGCCGCCGTCCATGAAGATCACTTCGTCGGCCACCTCGCGGGCGAACGCGAGCTCGTGGGTGACCACCACCATGGTCCAGCCTTCGTCCGCGAGCTCTTTGATGACGGTCAGGACCTCGCCCACCAGCTCAGGGTCCAGTGCCGACGTCGGCTCGTCGAAGAGCAGCAGCTGCGGCCGCAGGGCCAGCGCACGCACAATGCCCACCCGCTGCTGTTGCCCGCCGGAGAGCTCGAACGGATAGCTGTTCTCCTTGTCGGCCAGCCCGACGCGGGCCAGCAGCTCCCGGGCGTCCTGGACCGCCTCGGCCTTGGGCCGCTTCTGCACCTGGACCGGGCCTTCGATCACGTTCTCCAGGACGGTCTTGTGCGGGAAGAGGTTGTAGTGCTGGAACACCATGGCGCTGCGGTCCCGCAGGGCAAACAGCTGCTTCTTCGCCGCCGGGGTGGAAAAGTCGACGGTGAGTTGTCCCGCGAACTCCGCGACGCCGGCGTCGGGTACTTCGAGGCCGTTCAGGCACCGCAGGACTGTCGTCTTGCCTGACCCGGACGGTCCGATCAGCGTGACCACTTCGCCGCGGCGGACGTCGAGGTCGATGGATTTGAGCACTTCGTGGTCGCCAAACGCCTTGCGCAGGCCCCTGACGGTCAGCAGGGCGGCGTCCGGGCCAGGAACTTCAGACGATGCGGCGTCCGGGGCCGGGGTTTCAGTGGGCGACATAGCGGTCCAATCTCTTCTCCAAAGCGGATTGTCCGCTGGCGAGGACGAGGCAGATGATCCAGTAGATCACGGCCGCCTCCAGATACAGCAGCATGAATTCCTGGCTGAAGGCAGCCACCTGCTGCGCCACGCGGAACAGTTCGGTGACGAGGATCAGCGACGCCAGCGACGTGTCTTTGACCAGGCTGATGAAGGTGTTGGACAGCGGCGGGACCGAGACCCGGGCAGCCTGCGGCAGGATGATCCGCACCAAGGTCTGGTGGCGCGACATCCCGATGGTGTGGCCGGCCTCCCACTGTCCCTTGGGAACGGACAGGATGGCCGCCCGGATGACCTCCGCGGCATACCCGCCGACATTCAGGGAGAACGCGATGATTGCGCTGGGCCAGGGGCTGATGGTGATTCCGATGGAGGGCAGCCCGTAGAAAATGACGAACAGCTGGACCAGGAGCGGGGTTCCGCGGATGACGGAGATGTAGATCCGGGCGACCGCGGAGATCAGGCGATTGCGGCTCAGCCGCATGAGGGCTACCAGCAGGGCCAGCAGGAGGCCCAGGCTGAACGACGCCAGCGCCAGCGGAATTGTGCCGGCGATCGCACCCATCAGGAGGGGGCCCAGCGACGACCACACGAGTTCCCAGTTGATATTCATGCCCGGACGCGGCGTTCCCCGACGGCTACCACTGTGCTACTTCGAGACGTCGGCGTCGAAGTACTTCTGGGAAATCTTCGCGAGGGTGCCATCGGCCGCGAGCTCACCGAGGGCCTTGTCGATGGCGTCGGTCAGGCTGGTTGATCCCTTGCGCAGGGCGAAGGCGCTCAGCGACTTGTCCGTGGTCTCGGCGGCGATCTTGATGCTGTCGTCATGCTCCGTCTTCTGGGAGTCCAGGTACGTCAGCTTGTCATTGATGGTGGCATCGACACGGCCCTGTTTGAGCAGCGTGATCGCCTGTGCCCACCCCTCCACGGCCTCGACGTTGGCGCCGCTCTGCTGGGCCAGCTTGTACCAGTTGCTCGTCAGCGACTGCGCCGTGGTTTTGCCCTGCAGGCTGTCGAAGGAAGTGATGCTGTTGTTGTCGGCCTTGGTGACGATCACGCCCGTGCTCACCGTGTACGGCGCGGAGAAGTCGTACTTCGCCTTGCGCTCGTCCGTGATGGAAATCTGGTTGGCGACGACGTCGAACCGCTTGGCGTCGAGGCCGGCAAAGATGGCGTCGAACTGCGTTTCCTGGAAGGCCGGCTTGACGCCCAGCTTCCCGGCGACGGCGTTGATGATCTCCACGTCATAGCCCGTCAGTTCGCCGCTTCCGTTGGCGTGGAAAGTGAACGGCTTGTAGGTGCCTTCCGTGCCCACCTTGAGCACGCCGGCGCTCTTGACGTCACTGAGGGAAGTGTCTGCGCCGGCTGCCGGCGCGGAGCTGGCCGGGGTGGTGGAGGAAGACCCGCAGCCTGTGAGGGCGAGCCCTGCTGCTGCGATGAGGCCGATAACGGAAAGTCCTGTGCGCTTCATGATGATCCTTAGTCGTGGAGCCGGAAATGGCCTTCCAGCTATGCCGCATGGCGGCCGTCTCCTAGCGACGATAGCAAGGTCCCGCTCGGGGTGAAGACCCTAAATGACAGTTTGTGACGTCCGGTCATGAGACGGTCTTGACGGATGCACGTTTCGAAGGAACCAGAAGAAGTTCCGTGGGGCAAGAAGCACAAATAGGGAACTCCCGGCTCGGCTGGCAGGCAACCGTTGCCAGTGTCGCGGATTGTTGGGAGGGCTGCCCTCAGACTCTCCTACTTGGTAACGGAGAAGGTGTCCGTCATGGTGACTTTCCCGTCCTCGGGCTGGTGGTATTCAAGGACGAGCTGTTCGGGCGTTGCCACGATCCTCAGGGCGCCTGGTCCTTCGATGCAGGTCCGGCTTCCTTCGGTCCGGGCATCGGCCGCGGGGCAAGGTCGTGCTGTGCCAGTGGCCCCCACACCTGCAGTCAGGTAGTGGAAACCGTCAACCACAACATCCTCGTAGATGTGCTGATGTCCGGCGATCACCATGTCAGCACCCCAGCCTCGGTAGTCCCATCCGGCAGCGGGCTGCATCTCATTGCGGGGACCGTGGGTTCCGGAGCTGAACGGCGGCCGGTGGAAAACAACCACCCTCCAGCGAGCGTGGGTAGGTGACTTCCTGGCTTCGTCCAGGGCCGACTTCAGCCATTCCTGTTGAAGTGCCACATCCTCACCGGTGACCTCACTATCCACCAGGAAGAAGTGAACATCACCCACCGTGATTTCATACCAACGCCGCTGTTCATCAGCCTGAGAGCTCAGGAAATTGAAAGCCTTGTTGTAGGCATCCAGTCCCGCACCCGCGTTCTCGTAGTCATGGTTGCCCAGGACAGGGAAGAACTGCGGACCGTTGGCCCCGGTGAACCACTTCTTGTAGTAAGGATCCACCGACTGGGTGTAGGGCACGCAATTCTCCGTACTCTGGGTATTGTCACCAGCGGTGACCACAGCCAGAGGGTTCCAGCTGTCCACCATGGAAGCCACCTCGGACTGACCGGAATCACAATTGCCAAAATCCGTGATGAGGGCGATGGTGGAGGCCTTCAGGGGTTCCTGCGGCGGCGGCCCCGAGTACGTGCCACTGGGCAGTGACTGGTCCGCAGGAGGGGAGTTGTCATTCCCGCCCGTGCAGCCCGCCACCAAGGGCAGGATGAGGAAGGCCACGAGCGGCTTCCTCATCCAGCGATTCGTCCGCATGCCGGTTACTTCACTTGGGTTCCAAGACGATCCGGACAGCTGGTGGAGCTGAGGGGACTCGAACCCCTGACCCCCTGCATGCCATGCAGGTGCGCTACCAGCTGCGCCACAGCCCCTCATTTGCCCTGGAAGTTTCGTCTTCCCTGAAGCAACCTGAATAGCCTAAACCACAATCGCCACTTCCGCCAATCGGCGCGCCGACCGTCACATTCATGGCCTGAAACGCCCCCGGGGCTCCGGTGCGGCGTCAAAACCCGGCGCCAAACCGGACACGAATCCGGGCAGAAAAAAATCCGCCGGAATCTTTCGATTCCGGCGGATTATCCGGTGGAGCTGAGGGGACTCGAACCCCTGACCCCCTGCATGCCATGCAGGTGCGCTACCAGCTGCGCCACAGCCCCGAATTTTCGCTGCTCCGATCACCTCTAGCGAGGTGCAAAGTTCCGGTTCTTTCTCCGGATCTCTCCGAAGCAACTCAAATATCTTAGAACAGCCCTTCCGAAAATTCCAAATCGGGCATATTCGCCTTTGTCTGGCTTCCGGCGCTCAGCCGCCGGCGGGGTGGCCGGTGCGGGCTGCTACTCCGCGTCGGTGCTGGCGGTGGCCTTGGCGGAGGCGTCGTCGCCGAGCTGCAGATCGACGACGGGGCAGTCCTTCCAGAGGCGCTCGAGGGCGTAGAAGACGCGGTCCTCCTCGTGCTGAACGTGGATGACGACGTCCGAGTAGTCCAGCAGCACCCAGCGTCCGCCGGAGCGGCCCTCGCGGCGGACGGGCTTCTGGTCAAACTTGGCGAGTTCGTCCTCGATGCCGTCCACGATCGCGTTGACCTGGCGTTCGCTCGGGGCCGAGGCGATCAGGAAGACGTCGGCCAGGGCCAGCCGTTCGCTGACGTCCAGGGCCACGATGTCCTCGGCAAGCTTCTCCGAGGCAGCGCGGGCTGCGTGGCGGGCGGTGGTGATGGATGAATCGGTTGCAGTCATGGGACTCCTTGTAGTGATGAAAATTCTTGCGATGAAACTGTGTGGTGCAAAAACTGGATTGAGAACGCTGCACGGGGATAGCGCTTCGGCGAAGACTGCGCCGGAAAGCGGAGCCTAGTAGCTGGAGGGACATTCCGCTGTAGGTGCACGGGCTGGCGGCCCCCAGGCCTAGCGGGCCAGCCCGGTGACGATCAAGGTGATGCCGGCGATGAGGGCAACTACCCCCAGGGCCAGGACGCCGAGCTGCAGCATGCGCAGGCGCCGCGCCCGGCCCAGGCCGGCCGTGGCCGCATCCAGGGGATCGAGGCCGTAGGCCGAATTCGCGGCGACGGGTTCCCCGCCCACGAAGTTCTCGTCGGCCTCCCCCGCGGAAATCGGCGCGGCACTTACCGGCCGTGCCGTTCCGGCCTTGGCGGCTGCTTCGGCCCGGGCCAGGACACCGGCCCGCCCGGCAGCAGGGCCCGCGGCCCCCTTGCGGGACAGCCCGGGGCGCCGCAGTCCGGGTTTCCGTGGCGCGTCCACCCGGGGACCCGGGTTGGTCACGACCGGAACATACGACGTGGCAGGGCGCTTCATGACGGGCCGCTCCACGCCGGGAACCTTCTCAAATTCCAAGGGTGTCACCATGGCCAGGTTGTTGGCCGTGGCAGGATCGTTGCGCGGCGCTGCCGGCTGGGTGTTCTGTTCTGCGAGCTTCTGCTTGGCGGCGGCGCGGCGGTTCAGGATCGCGGCGCGCTCGGCCAGGGCGATCTGCTCGGCCAGGACGGCCGGATCGACGGCATCGGGATCCGTGGCCGAGATGTGCTCCATCTTGGCCACTTGGTTCTTGGCCTGCTCCGCGAGGAGTTCGCGTGCGGCCAGCGCCTGCTCCACGGTCATGCCCTCGGGCGTCTTCCCGCCGGGTCCGACGCCGTCCGCCGCGGGAGCCTTGGGTGCCCGGGTGCCGGATTCAGCCGGGCGGCGTTCTGCCGCGTTCTTTTGGGCAGCGTCCTTCGCGGCCGGGGAGACCACCGGGGTGGCCCGGGTCCGCGGCGAGGCCGGAACAATCGTGTTGGCCTGGGTGGCGGGGGCGGTCTCGGCCGCGAGCTGCAGAAGCCGCAGCTGGCGTCGCGTGGGCGGCCCTCCCTGCGCCAGGTGGCCTTCCTTCTCAGCCAGTTCCTTGATGGTGCGCAACGTGGCACGGTCCCGTGCCCGGACCTGCGAGGACCGCTCCGCGCCGCCAGGCACAGAGTCCACGGGAGCGTCGGCTACCCGACGGCTCCGGCCGGTGATTTCGGCCTCGGTCGGCTCGCCCGGTCCGGCAGTATCCAGGCGTTCATCTCTGGCCTGCCGCAATTCGCGGCGGCTGCGGATGGGAGGCTGTTCCTGACTCATGGCAAACTCATTCAGTGCTGGCTGGTTGGGTTATCTCGAAGGCTGGATCGTGCTGTGCGGGGTCAACCTCTGCCGCGCCGTTGCGGGCGCTGTTGGCCTCGGCGTGCCCGGCATCGAGGCGGACCGCATCGTGACGCGTGTGGTACAGGCCGTACTTTGCGATGTACTGGACCACCCCGTCCGGAACGAGGTACCAGACCGGGTTGCCTTCGGCCACGCGCGTGCGGCAGTCCGTGGAGGAGATGGCCATGGCCGGGACCTCAAGGAGGCTGACGTCTTTGCGGCCCATGCCGTCCAGGACGTGGCCGGGCCGGGTGACCCCCACAAAGTGGGCGAGGGACCAGAGTTCATCGATGTCTTTCCAGGACAGAATCTGGGCCAGGGCGTCCGCGCCGGTGATGAAGAAGAGATCGGCATCCGGGCGCAGGGTGCGGAGGTCGCGCAGGGTGTCGATCGTGTAGGTCGGTCCCGGACGGTCCACGTCCACCCTGCTCACGGTGAAGCGGGGGTTCGAGGCCGTGGCGATGACTGTCATGAGGTACCGGTGCTCGGCCTCGCTGACTTTCTTGGTCATCTTCTGCCAGGGCTGGCCGGTGGGAACGAACACGACTTCGTCGAGCTCGAACTTGGCCGCGACCTCGCTGGCCGCGACAAGGTGTCCGTGATGGATCGGGTCGAACGTGCCGCCCATCACACCCAGACGCAGGCGGCGCTGGGCGCCGCGCTGCTTCATGGTGGCGGAAATATTAGTGACCTTGGCCGTGATCGTGCTTGTTCGGGTGCTGGCGGTGCGGATCCGAGTGCTCCTCGACGGCCACGTGGCGCCTGCCCAGGTTGGAGTAGGACAGCGTGATCAGCAGCAGGAGCACCAGGATCGCGAACATGGAGCCGCCAATGACAAACGGCGGTGCAATGAGCGGTGCGAGTTCCTCGTGGCCTGATTCGCCAACGGCGGCGACGAAAGTGGCGATCTGCTGCGACAGCATGTTCTCCCCTAGTGAGTTCAAAATTTAACGACGGCGGAGGTGTCCGCCGTTCCGGTCTTCCGTTCCATGTTACAGCGTTGCTAGCCCCGGATCTGGCCCTCGCCCTGCACGATCCACTTGGTCGTGGTCAGCTCCGTCAGTCCCATGGGGCCCCGGGCATGAAGTTTCTGGGTGGAAATCCCCACCTCGGCGCCCAGGCCGAGCTCGCCGCCGTCGGTGAAGCGCGTGGAGGCGTTCACGATCACGGCTGCCGAGTCGATTTCCGCGATGAAGCGCTCGGCGTTGGCGAGGTCATTGGTCAGGATCGCTTCAGTGTGGCCGGTGGACCACTTCCGGATGTGCCTGACGGCCTCGTCCAGGTTGTCCACCATGGCCACGGCCAGGTCCAGGTCCATGTATTCGGTGGCCCAGTCCACGTCCGTGGCCGGCACGGATTCGATCGACGCCGGCAGCGCGGCGCGGACGCGCTGGTCCACGTGCAGCCTGACCCCGGCGGCCCGCAGGGCGGCGGCGACGGCGGGCAGGACAGTGGATTTGGAGTGCACCAGCAGCGTCTCCACAGTGTTGCAGACGCTGGGCCGCTGGGTCTTGGCGTTGAGGAGGATGTCGACGGACATTTCCTCGCCGGCTGAGGCATCCAGGAAGATGTGGACGTTGCCCTCGCCGGTCTCGATGACCGGTACGGAGGAGTTCGTCACAACGGTCTGGATGAGCTCGCGGCCGCCGCGGGGAATGAGCACGTCCACGCGTCCGCGCGCCCGCATCAGGGCGTTGGCGCCGTCGCGGCCGTACTGGTCCACGGTCTGGACGGCGTCGGCGGGCAGGCCCACCGATTCCAGGGCATCCCGGAGGATCGTGACGAGGGCGGCGTTCGTGGCGGCGGCGGCGGAGCCGCCACGCAGGATCACGGCGTTTCCGCTCTTGAGGGCCAGGCCGGCAATGTCGACCGTGACGTTGGGGCGGGCCTCATAGATCGCGGCAATCACGCCCATGGGCACGTTGACCTGGCGGAGGCGGAGCCCGTTGGGGAGAGTCTGGCCCCGCACCACGTTTCCGACCGGATCGGGCAGGGTGGCAAGGTTTTCCAGTGCCGCGGCAAGGGCCGTGATGCGCTGCTCGGTCAGGGTCAGGCGGTCCAGCAAGGCGGCGCCGGTGCCATTGGCCCGTCCGGCCGCGACATCCTTGGCGTTGGCGGCCAGGATGTGGTGCTTGTGTTCCAGCAGCGCCTTGCCGATGGCGCGCAGGCCCCGGTCCTTCCAGGCCCGGTTGGCGTGCGCCATCTTGCGGGCGGCGTTACGCGAGCGGTCAGCGATCGCGTGAACGGCGGCTTCGACGTCCGCCGGCGTGGCCGGTGCCCCCGCGGGTGCAGGATCCGGTGCCGCGCCGAAGCCCCGGGCGGGCACGGGGGTGCCGGCCGGGACGTTGCCGGCGGGCTCGGCAGCGGGCACGGAAGCGGAAGTCAGGGCCTCAGTCATGCTTCCAGTTTAGGCGAGCAGTGGACCTAGACCAGCACCAGATCGTCAACATGAACAACTTCGCGGTCATATCCGCGGCCCAGCGCCCTACCCAGCTCCCGCGTGGAGCGGCCCAGCATTTGGGGCAGCTCGGCGGCGGAATAGTTCACCAGTCCCCGCGCAATCACGGTGTTGTCGGCGGACACCATCTCCACGGCGTCGCCGGCCTCGAAGTGGCCCTTCACCGCGGCGATCCCGGCCGGCAACAGCGAGGTGTGGCGGTCGCGGACGGCCTTGACCGCGCCGTCGTCGAGCACCAAAGTGCCCTGTACCGACGCCAGGTGGGCCAGCCACAGGAGCCTGATGGGCTTGCGTGCGCCGTTGACCGAGAACCACGTTCCCACGTCCTCCCCCGCCAGCGCGGCGGCCGCGTTGGGCGTGGAGGTGACGAGGGCGTGGATGCCGGAACCTGCGGCGATGCTGGCGGCTTCGACCTTGGTGGCCATGCCGCCCGTGCCCACACCGGCCTTGCCGGTGCTGCCGATCGAGACGCCGTCGAGGTCGTGGGGGCCGGAGACGTGCGGAATCCGCTTGGCGCCGTGCGACGGCGGACCGTCGTACAGGGAGTCGACGTCGGAGAGCAGCAACAGGGCGTCGGCGCGGACCAGGTGGGCCACGAGGGCGGCGAGGCGGTCGTTGTCGCCGAAGCGGATCTCGTGGGTGGCCACGGTGTCGTTTTCGTTGACCACCGGGACGACGCCGAGGTTCAGCAGCCGGTCCAGGGCGCGGAACGCGTTGGTGTGCTGGCTGCGCCGCATGAAGTCATCCGCGGTCAGCAGCACCTGGCTGACGGTGACGCCGTGCGCCCCGAACGCGTGGGTGTACCGGGCCATCAGCAGGCCCTGGCCCACGCTGGCAGCGGCCTGCTGGGTGGCGAGGTCGCGCGGGCGCTTCTCGAGTCCCAGCGGGGCGAGGCCTGCGGCGATCGCGCCGGAGGACACCAGGATGATTTCCGTGCCCGCGTTGCGCTTGTGCGCCAGGGCGTCGGCGAGGTTTGTCAGGGCCTCTTCCGAGATCCCGCCCTTGATGGACGTCAGCGAGGACGAGCCCACCTTGACGACGATCCGGCGGGCCCCGGACAGCGCGGTGCGGTCGGGGGCCTTGAGGGCTTCGGCCTTGATGTTTTGATGCCTTGAGATTTTGTGCACTGAGATTTTGTGCACCGTGATTTTGTGCACTGAGATTTTGTGCACTGGGCGGCTGCGACCGGTGCCCGACGACGATCTTACTCGTCATCGGCTGCGCCCAGTCCACTCTCCTTGAGCGGCCGCGCCCGGCGGCCGCTGACGGATTCGGTCCAGATGCCGGCCTTGCGTTCGGCTTCGAGCTCGGCGCGGGCGGCGGCCTTGGCGTCGCGGCGCTCCTGCTGCTCGTCGCGCTTCTGGCCACGCGTCGGGCGGTCGCCGATGTCGGCGAAGCGCACGTCGGTGCCGCGCGGCGAGGCGAGCAGCTCGGCGCCGGCCATCATGGTCGGCTCCCAGTCGAAGACGACGCCGTCGTCCTCGCCGATGACCACCATGTCGCCGGGCTTGGCGCCCTGCTTGAACAGTTCATTTTCGACGCCGAGCTTGGCCAGGCGGTCGGCGAGGTAGCCGATCGCTTCCTCGTTGGTGAAGTCGGTCTGCTTGACCCAGCGCACGGGCTTGTCGCCGAGGACGCGGAAGAGCGGCTCGAGGTTCTTTTCTTCGCGGCGGATCGTGAAGCCGGTTTCGTTGACGGCGCGGGGGCGCAGCACGGGGGCGTGCACCTTCGGCGGGGTCGCGGCGACGGCGTCGCGGGCGGCCTTGACGATTTCGGCCATGGCGAAGCCGAGCTGGCGGAGGCCTTCGTGGCTCGTCGCGGAGATCTCGAAGACCTTGTAGCCGCGGGATTCCAGTTCCGGGCGGACGAACTCGGCCATGTCCTTGCCGTCCGGCAGGTCTACCTTGTTCAGGGCCACCAGGCGGGGGCGGTGGTTCAGCGGGATCACTTCGCCGTCGGTGCCGGCGTAGCTCATGTCCACGGCGTACTTCTCCAGCTCGGCCTCGATGATCGCGAGGTCGGAGAGCGGGTCGCGGTCGGATTCGAGGGTTCCGCAGTCCAGCACGTGCACCAGGGCGGCGCAGCGCTCCACGTGGCGCAGGAAGTTGTGGCCCAGGCCCTTGCCTTCGCTGGCGCCCTCGATCAGGCCGGGGACGTCGGCGATCGTGAAGCGCACCTCGCCGGCCTGGACGACGCCCAGGTTGGGAATGAGGGTGGTGAAGGGGTAGTCGGCAATCTTGGGCCGGGCGGCCGACATCGCGGCGATGAGGCTGGACTTGCCGGCGGACGGGAAGCCGACCAGGGCGATGTCCGCGATGGACTTCAGTTCCAGCACGATGTCGCTGGAGTCGCCTTCGATGCCGAGCAGCGCGAAGCCGGGGGCGCGGCGCTTCTGGGAGGACAGGGACGCGTTGCCGAGGCCGCCGATGCCGCCGGCGGCCGCGATGTACTCGGCGCCTTCGCCCACGAGGTCGGCGAGGACTTCGCCGGACTTGGACTTCACTACGGTGCCCTCGGGAACCGGAAGAATGAGGGTCTCGCCGTTCTTGCCGCCGCGCCAGTCACCCATGCCGGGACCGCCGTTGGTGGCGTGCCGGTGGGGGGCGTGGTGGTAGTCCAGGAGGGTGGTGGTCTGCGGGTCGACGCGCAGGATGACGTCGCCGCCGTTGCCGCCGTTGCCGCCGTCGGGACCGCCGAGGGGCTTGAACTTCTCACGGTGAACGGAGACACAGCCGTGGCCGCCGGTACCGCCGGATACGTGCAGTACTACCCGGTCTACAAAGCTAGCCACGTGGATCTCCTCAGTGCTGTTCCCCGGACCCCCACAGGGGCCCAAGTTGATTGTAATGCGGTTAAACACCGGTGGAGCGGACCTAATGGCCCGCCCCACCGATTTAGAACTTGTTGTTACTCTGCAGCTGCAGCAGTCACGATGTTCACAACGCGACGACCACGGCGGGTGCCGAACTCGACGGCGCCGGGGGTCAGGGCGAACAGGGTGTCGTCGCCGCCGCGGCCTACGCCGGCGCCCGGGTGGAAGTGGGTGCCGCGCTGGCGGACGATGATCTCGCCTGCGGAAACTACCTGGCCACCGAAGCGCTTGACGCCGAGGTACTGGGCGTTGGAGTCACGACCGTTGCGAGTGGAACTCGCGCCTTTTTTATGTGCCATTTGAAATGCCTGCCTTCAAAAATTCTGGGGAATCTGCTGGAACCTGAACAGTAACGAAGAGTTACTTGATACCGGTGATCTTGACCTTGGTCAATTCCTGACGGTGGCCCTGGCGCTTCTTGTAACCGGTCTTGTTCTTGAACTTCTGGATGACGATCTTCGGACCACGGAGGTCTTCGAGGATCTCAGCCGTAACCGTTACCTTGGCCAGGTCCGCAGCAGCAGACGTGACTTTGTCACCGTCTACCAGGAGCAGGGCGGGCAACTCAAAGGTGCTGCCGGCTCCACCGGGGACGCGGTTCAGGGTAACGAAGTCTCCAACGGAAACCTTCTCTTGGCGGCCGCCTGCGCGGACAATCGCGTACACCACTGGGGAACTCACTTCTCTCGACGTTTATTACTAGATTTGCGTGCGGAACCTGGGGCCAAATTGTTTGGACCGGCTCACGCTGTGCCTCAACGCCGGTGGATTCCCCGGGGGAATCCATGAGCTACCCCCGGAACAAATCCAGTTGGAATTCCAAGCGGATAGTTCTCAGGGTCATAACCCAAGTGTTGGCGTAAGCACCGAAGATCTAGAATACGCTAATTTTGCCTTCGGCCGCAAATGAGGCTGGTTCCGGCGGGTAGTCCGTGATAGGCACCACAGCGTCTCGATGCCATGATCTTGACAATGATCTCAACCATGACCTCAACGCAGTGATGCCGCAACGACTTCCGGAACCGTGCCCCACCATACTACTGGCTGGAAAGGCCAGGTCGGGTCAGGCGTGCAGCCTCGGCGCGTCGAAGAAGTCCACTTCGTACCGCGATGACTGCCGGAAGGCCAGGGCCATGGCCTCCCGCTCGCTCTCGGATGCCCGCCGGGCCGCCGCATCCGTGTACGCAATGGCCTGCCGGGTCGCCGCGGCAAAGTCCTCGTCGGCGTATGTCCGCAGCCAGTCGGCGTAGGGGTGCGCCTCGGGTGCGCCGCCGGCCAGGAACTCCCGGTGCAGGGTGGCGCCGACTTCGGCGTAGAGCCAGAAGCACGGCAGGGCTGCCGCCACGAGCACCCCGTAGCTGCCGGCCACGGAGGCGGCCAGCAGGTGGTCGACGTACGACTTCGTGACCGGGCCCAGGATCGGTGCCGTGGGGCGGGTGCTGAGCCAGGAACGGTGAAGCTCGGATTCGACTTCCAGGCAAGTTTGCGCCGAACGGGCCCAGAACAGCTGCTCGGCCTCGGTGGGGGCGATGGCGGCGGCGCGGGCCAGGACCCGGGAGTAGCCGTTGAGGTAGATGGCATCCTGGGCGAGGTAATACGCGAACTCGTGCTCGGGCAGGGTTCCGTCGGCCAGCCCGCGAATGAACTCCAGGCCGTAGATGGCGTCAAGATCGGCCGTGGCTCCTGCACGGAGGGCTGCCGCGAACTCGCCTTCCGCCGGGCCGTGGCCGGTGCTGGCCGGCGTGCTGGCCGGTCGTGAGTCTCTGCACGTGGTGGAAATGATGGACCGGGCCGTTGCCGGTGCCGACGTCCAGGACCGAGGCTTCGCGGAGCGCGCCCAGCAGCCACGGCTTGACCTCCCGCAGCGCCGCTTCCCAGTCCCCCACCCGGGCCTGCACGGTGGCCATGGCCGAGGACAGGGAGCAGCCGGTGCCGTGGCTGTTGCGCGTGGCGATCCGCTCCCCCGGCACCACCACGGTCTCCTGGCCCAGCAGGCCTCCGGTGTTGACCAGCGCGTCCGGGCAGCCGGCGTCGGCGTCGTTCCGTCGGCGTCGGCGTCGGCGTCGGGCTGTCCGCCCTGGAGGTGGCCGCCCTTAACCAGGACGGTGGTGCCGGTCTGGGCGGCCAGCCGCTTGCCCTGCGCCAGGGCCTCCGCCCACTCGGCCGCGACGGGTTCCTTGAGCAGGATGGCGAGTTCGGCGAGATTCGGCGTGATGAGGTCCGCCAACGGCAGGAGGGCCTGCAGCGCGGCCTCTGCCGATTCCTGCAGGAGCCGGTCGCCGCTGGTGGCGACCATCACCGGGTCCAGGACCACGACGGCGGGGCGCACCTTTTCCAGCCAGCTGCGGACGGCATCGATCACCGCTGCGTCGCCGAGCATGCCGATCTTGACGGCATCGATGCCGATGTCATCACTGATGGCGTCCAGCTGCGCGGTGAGGAACGCCGCCGGAGGTACATGGACGGCGCGCACGCCCTGGGTGTTTTGCGCTGTCAGGGCCGTGATGGCGGCCATGCCGTAGCCGCCGTTGGCTGCGATGCTCTTCAGGTCCGCCTGGATGCCGGCCCCGCCGGACGGGTCCGAGCCGGCGATGGCCAGCACGCGGGGAATGCGGAGCGGCGCGGACGGGCGCGGCTCTGCCGACAGAACATCGCTGGGCAGAAAATTGGACGACAGAAAATCGCTGGACAGAAACTCGGACGGATTCGATGCTGCGGGCACGTCAGACATCCCTTCGCCGGTGCTAACCGGACAGGTTCAACGGGTCTGGATCTCAGCCGGCCCGATGCGCGGCACCCCGTGTCAGTGCTCCAGCCTATCCGTTGCCGCCGGGCTGTCCCGTTAACGGCAACGCGGGCCCGGGCCGGAGCGGACGTATGTTACGTCCGCTCCGGCCCGAACCCGCAGCCCAGCCGGCCGAAGAACTGACCGGTGGTGGAATTGTTCAGTCGCGGAGGACTACAGCTCCGATGCCGGCACGCCGACGCCGAGGATGATCGGCTCGTTGCCGGCCGGGATGGCCGGCCTGGCCGCGGCAGGTGCCTTGGCCTCGTGAACCGACCCGGCCGAAGCCGGCCGCGTTGCCTCGCGGTGCTCCACAGAGGTCTCGTTGGCTGCCCCCTGGGCGCGGCTGGCGCTCCGGTTGCGGCGCCCGCGGCGGCCACGCGACGTCGCGGTGTCCGCTGCCCGTGAGGCCGGTGCCTCTGCAGCGCGCGGCGCTGCCGGTGCGGCGGCTTGCGGGGCTGCCGGTGCCGTGGCCTGCGGTGCTGCAGCGGCGGTGGCCTGGCCGGCGTCTATCCCGGCCGGCTTGCCGGCCTCGGCATCGCCCAGGTTGGCGAAGGCCTCGGTCAGCAGGTCCAGGGTCAGGGCCGGTGCCTGCGTTTCCTCGGCGTGCTCGACGAACGGCAGGGCCACCTGCTCGCCGCCAAACGTCAGCACGGTCGCGGGACGGCCGGCTGCTTCCTCCGTGGCCGCGAGCTTCGTGACGGCGTCGACGGCGGCCTGGCGGGCCCCCGCTTCACTGGCAGCAGCTGCCTCCCCGTCGTGCAGGTGGGCGGCGTGCGCCGCGGCAGCGATATTCGCCAGCGCAGCACGCGTGGCTTCAGCCTTGGCGTGGCGTTCGGCCTCGGTGGGCTCGTGCGTGGACGGCGGCCGGCGTGGACGGCACGGTCTCCGGGCCCTGGCCTCCCCTGCCGCGGCGGCGGCTCTTGCGCTCGGTGCGCGCAGCAGGCTGGGCGGCCTCGGTGCGCGGCACGTAGTGCTCCGCGGCGACCGTGTTGGCGCGGCGGTGCTCGACGGGTTCGTCGTGCGTGACGATTCCGCGGCCCGCGCAGGCTTCACACTGCTCACCGAAGACTTCCAGCAGACCGGTGCCCATCCGCTTGCGCGTCATCTGCACGAGGCCCAGCGAGGTCACCTCGGCCACCTGGTGCTTGGTGCGGTCCCGGCCCAGGCACTCCACCATGCGGCGCAGCACGAGGTCGCGGTTGGATTCGAGCACCATGTCGATGAAGTCGATCACGATGATGCCGCCGATATCGCGCAGGCGCAGCTGCCGGACGACTTCCTCGGCCGCTTCGAGGTTGTTCTTGGTGACGGTTTCCTCGAGGTTGCCGCCGGAGCCGGTGAACTTGCCGGTGTTGACGTCCACCACCGTCATGGCCTCGGTCCGGTCGATCACGAGGGATCCGCCCGAGGGCAGGAAGACCTTCCGGTCCAGGGCCTTGTGGATCTGCTCGTCGATGCGCCAGGCAGCGAAGATGTCCGTGTCCTTGGTCCACTTCTCGAGCCGGCCCACGAGGTCCGGTGCCACGTACGTGACGTACGCCTCGATGGTGTCCCACGCTTCCTCGCCGGAGACGATCAGCTTGGAGAAGTCCTCGTTGAAGACGTCGCGGACCACCTTGATGGTGAGGTCAGGTTCGCCGTAGAGCAGTTCCGGGGCGAGGACCTTCGTGGACTTCGACTGGCTGTCGATGCCTTCCCACTGCGCGCGGAGGCGGTTGATGTCGTGCGTCAGCTCTTCCTCGGAAGCTCCCTCGGCCGCGGTGCGGACAATGACGCCCGCGTCCTCGGGCAGGCGGTCCTTGAGGATCCGCTTGAGGCGGTTGCGTTCGACGTCGGGCAGCTTGCGGGAGATGCCGGTCATGGAGCCGCCGGGCACGTACACGAGGTAGCGGCCGGGCAGCGAGATCTGGCTGGTGAGGCGGGCGCCCTTGTGGCCGACCGGATCCTTGGAGACCTGGACCAGGACGGAGTCGCCGGACTTGAGCGCGTTTTCGATCCGGCGCTGCTTGCCTTCGAGGTTGACGGCGTCCCAGTTCACTTCGCCGGCGTAGAGGACGGCGTTGCGGCCGCGTCCGATGTCCACGAAGGCAGCTTCCATGGAGGGCAGCACGTTCTGGACCTTGCCCAGGTACACGTTGCCGATCAGGGAATCCTGCTGGGTCTTGGACACGAAGTGCTCTGCCAGGACGCCGTCCTCGAGGACGCCGATCTGGATTCTGTCATCGCGCTGGCGGACGATCATCTGCCGGTCCACGGATTCGCGGCGGGCCAGGAACTCGGCCTCGGTGATGACGGTGCGGCGGCGGCCGGTGTCGCGGGATTCGCGGCGGCGCTGTTTCTTGGCCTCGAGGCGGGTGGACCCCTTGACCGAGGTGACGCGGTTGTTGACCGGGGCCTCAGACAGCGCACGCGGTGCGCGGACGCGGGTCACGGTGTTGGGCGGATCGTCGTCTCCCCCGCCGGTGAGTTCGAGATCCTGGTCACCGCGGCGGCGGCGGCGACGGCGGCGCGAGGTCACGCCGTCCTCGAGCGCGCCCTCCTGGCCTTCGTCGCCCTCTTCGTCGGCGCCTTCAACATCGGTGTCGGACTCGGCGGACGTGCGGGTGCGGCCGCGCCGGCCGCGGCTGCGACGGCGACGGCGGCTGCCGGCGTCCTCGTCCTCGTCGCCTTCTTCCTCCTCGGCCTCCGCTGCTGCCGCAACCGGTGCCGGACGCACTACGGTGCTGAGGTCAGGGGCCTGGAAGATCACGGACGTGAGGGCTCCCGGTTCCATGAACAGGGACGCGGCCGGGTTTTCCGCCGGCTGGTCCTCCTGCTCCTCGGACTGTGCTGCTGCCGGCCGGGCTTCCGCCGCGGCGGCCTGTGCCTTCACGGCTACTGCCTCGGTGGGGGCTTCGTCGGCGGCTGCTTCTTGGGCGGCTGCTACTTCGACGGCTGCCTCGGCCGGGACTGCCGCTGTTGCGGGCGCGTCCTCGGCCTTCGGGGCGGCCTTCGCACGGCTAACCCGGCGCCGGACCGGCTTCTCGGCGACGGCGGTCTCGCCGGCTTCGGTCACCGCGGGAGCTTCTGCAACGGCAGGCGCACTGGCGTCGGGTTCTTCGGCGAAGGCGGGCAGGGGCTCCGGGGCGGCAACAGGCTTGCGGGCACGGGTACGCCGTGCGGGTGCCTTTGCCTTGGGGGCAGTTTCTTTTTCGACTGATTCGCCGGCTGCTGCGCCTGCTTTATCGGCGATGGCGACGGGCTCATCCGAGCCGGCCGCTTCGGCCAGGGCCGCGGCTTCAGCCACAGCCTCCGCGGCCGCCGCGTCGTCAACCTTCGGGACAGGCGCCTTGCGGCGGGTCCGGACGGCCCTCTTCGGCGCAACCGGAGCTACTGCTTCTGCAGCTACTGCTGTTTCTTGCGTTTCCTCGGTAACCACTAGTTCTTCGTTACCGGCTACAACCTGGTCATTATCCATATGTGGCGACACTCCTGCCCCTGATGCGCCGCCACATTCGGCGCCCGTTGGGGCAAATATGCGTCAACACCCGCAGGCATTGACAGAAGTCAATTGGATACCCTCAGGTTCGCACCGGCAGTGGGGTGCGGCAGCCCTGGAGGGCCGGCGAGATTGTTTTGGAACCCGTTGACCTACACGCCACAACCAGGTGCCGTCCAATGGCATTGCGGGACAGCTGGAATCAGTGGATCCTCAGCTCCCTGCTCATCATTGGCGGTCTTGAAACAAAATCGCCGGACCGGAATCCGGATGTGGATCGGGTTCCAGCCACGATCATTGTCTCACAACAGCCGTCAAAGCTGGCGTAGGCGGGGCGGCAAGTGCCTCAGGAACTGCTTGACGGGACGGGCGCGGTCTGTCCTGCGACTGGTGCCGCGGCTTGTGCTGCGTCGTGTCCTGCGGTGTGCCTGCGGTGGGTTCTGCGGGTTGTTCTGCGGCGCCACCCAGCCTGCGGCGTTAGAATCGGGGCCAGAAGCACCCGGTCAAGACGATCAAAAAAGGACTCATATTCCATGCCCAGCATCTCCAGCACCGCCGGCGACGCGACCGTGCACCAACCGGGTTCCGGCCCGGCTCCCGCGGACCGGTCTCTTCCCACGATGACCCGCGACCGCCCGTTCGCCTGGCTCCTGCTGATCACCGGCGTCATCGGCTGGCTCGCCTCCGGCGCCTTGGTGCTGGAGAAGCTGGAGGTCCTGAAGGACCCGAACCACGTCACGGTCTGTGACGTGAATCCGTGGATCTCCTGCGGCCAGGTCATGCAGACACCGCAGAGTTCCGTGTTCGGCTTCCCGAACATGTTCATCGGGATTGTCGCCTTCGCGGTGATCATCACCACGGCGATGGGCATCCTGGCCGGCGCCAAATTCGCGCCGGTGGTACTGGCTGGGGCTGCAGACGGGCGTGACGCTGGGCTTCGCGTTCGTGGTCTGGCTCTGGTCCCAGGCCCTGTACGCCATCCACATCCTCTGCCCGTTCTGCATGATCGTCTGGGCCGTCATGATCCCGCTGTTCGTCTGGGTGACCGTGCGCAACATCTCCCACGGCGTGATCGCGCTGCCCGCCGGACCCACCAAGGTCCTGGGCGACGCCGGCTGGATCATCACGGCGCTGCTGTACGTCGCCGTCATCGCCACGATCTTCTTCGCCTTCATCCAGGTCTTCATCGGGACCTCCGGGTACTGAGTGCGCTTAGGGGCCGCCAGGCAACAGACGAGGTGACAGATAAGGCCAATGTTCAGTTGAACATTGGCCTTATCTGTCACCTCGATCTGTCACCGCGGCATTGTCACCGCGGTGATGAGCGCAATTGCTAGAACCAGATCTTGATCTCGCGCTCGGCGGACTCCACGGAATCCGAACCGTGGACCAGGTTCTGCTGCACCTTCAGGCCCCAGTCGCGGCCGAAGTCGCCGCGGATGGTGCCGGGCGCCGCCGTCGTCGGGTCCGTGGTGCCGGCGAGGGTACGGAAGCCCTCGATCACGCGGTGTCCCTCGAAGATCGCGGCGACCACCGGGCCGCTGAGCATGAATTCCACCAGCGGCTCGTAGAACGGCTTGCCGACGTGCTCCTCGTAGTGCTGCTCCAGCAGCTCGCGGCTCGCGTCGACTTTCTTGAGCTCGGCCAGGGTGTAGCCCTTGGCTTCGATCCGGCTGAGGATGGCGCCGGACAGGTTGCGGGCGACGCCGTCGGGCTTGATCAGGACGAGGGTGCGCTCAATGCTCACAGCTGCTCCAATGTGTTGGGGTGGGGTTCGGGTCAAGTCTACGGGGTTCGGGCTACGCGTTCCGGGCACCGGCGTCGGGCGCTTGATCCGGCCCGCTATCCGCGGGGTGGGCCGCTTCCCATTCGGCCTGTTCGCGCTCCCGCTGGGCCGCTTCCCGGTCAATCCGGATGCCGGTCCGGATCCCGTACCACCAGGCCACCGCGAAGAGGGCGCCGACGAGGTACATGGCCGGCTCCACGAGGCCGCCCAGGATCAGGACGAGCTGCAGGATCCAGCCCAGGGCCACTCCCCACGGTTTCGACAGGACCGCGCAGGTCAGCACGAACACGAGGCACAGGCCGATCCCCACGGAGAAGACCACGGCCGGCGGAAACTCGTTCCGGTGCAATCCGAAGACGGCCAGCGTCCCGAAGAGCACCACGAACGCTTCCAGCAGCAGGACCGTGGAGGCGAACATGACCTTGGTGGAGCGCCGCTTTTTGGGCATGCCCGGGCGCCATTCGCGCTGGGCTTTGGTGAGTTTTGCCATCGCTTACGCGTCCGCCTTTCCGAGCAGGATCCGGGCATCGGCGACGAGCGTGATGGAACCGGTCACGAGGACCCCGCCGGCGAGCTCGTCATCGGCTTCGGCGCGTTCCACGGCCCATTCGAGGGCGTCATCGAGCTTCTCGGCGACATGGATGTTCTCCTCGCCGAAGCCCAGGTCAACCGCGATCTCGGCCAGGTCCTCGGCCGGAACGGCCCGGGGCGAGTTGGACTGGGTGAAGCAGTATTCGGTGGCGAGGCCGCCCAGGGATTCCTTGAGCTGGCGGAGGATCTCCTCGGCGTCCTTTTCCCGCAGGACTCCCACCACCACCACGAGCTTGGTGAAGTTGAAGGCCTCGTGGATGGCCTCGGCGGAGACCCGGATGCCCTCCGGGTTGTGGGCGGCGTCCACGATGATGGTCGGCGCGGTGCGGACCACCTCGAGCCGGCCCGGCGACGTGACGGAGGCGAAGGCCTCCTGCAGGATCTCGGCGTCGATCGCCTTTTCCCCGCCGAAGAACGCTTCCAGCGCGGCAATCGCGACGGCGGCGTTCTCGGCCTGGTGCGCGCCGTGCAGCGGCACCAGCAGGTCCTCGTAGCGGCCGGCGATGCCCTGGATGGTGACCATCTGGCCGCCCACCGCGACAGTGCGGGATTCGACGCCGAACTCCACGCCCTCGAAGCGGAACGGCACGTTGACCTCCTTGGCCTTCTCCAGCAGGACCTGGGCCGCGTCGACCGGCTGCGCCGCGCTGATGAGGAAGCCGCCGGGCTTGATGATGCCGGCTTTCTCATAGGCGATGTCCCCGGTGGTGTCGCCCAGCAGGTCCGTGTGGTCCAGGGAGATCGGGGTGACCACGGACACCTGGCCGTCGCCGACGTTGGTGGCGTCGGTGATGCCGCCCAGGCCCACCTCGATCACCGCGACGTTGACCGGCTGGTCGGCGAAGATCGCGAAGCCCAGGATGGTCAGGCACTCGAAGTAGGTCAGCCGGGGCTGGCCCTCGGCGACGAGCTCGCTGTCCACGATCTGCAGGTAGGGCCGGATCTCGTCCCAGATCCGCACGAAGGTCTCGTCCGGCACCGGGGCGCCGTCGATGCTGATCCGTTCGGTGACCTTGGACAGGTGCGGGCTCGTGTAGCGGCCGGTGCTCAGGCCGTGGGCGCGCAGTCCGGCCTCGATCATCCGGGCGGTGGAGGTCTTGCCGTTGGTGCCGGTGACGTGGATGATCGGGAAGGCCTTGTTCGGCTCCCCCAGGATCTCCATCGCACGGTACAGCGGGGCGAGCCGCGGTTCCATCTTGTTTTCCGGCGCCCGGCCCAGGAGCTCGGCGTAGACGCTTTCCACGGAGAATTCGTCGGTCATGGCTTAGACCCCAACTTTCTTAGCAACACTGACCTGCGGTTCCTTGACGTCGGCCGTCAACGTTTCCAGCTCGATGGTGAGGGTTTCGGTCTTGACGAGCTCCGCGTTGGCCAGCAGGGCCTCGACGACGTCCGGCTTGGCCGTGACGGACGTGCTGATCCGGTCGCTGACATTGAGTCCGGCGTCCTTGCGGGCCTGCTGGATGGCGCGGACCATGTCGCGGGCCAGGCCCTCGGCCTCCAGTTCGGGGGTGACCTCGGTGTTGAGCACCACGAAGCCGCCGCCGGGCAGCACGGCCGCCGCGCGCGAGCCCTCCCCTTCCGCGGCCTCGGCCACGACGGTTTCGAGCGTGTACTCCTGCGGTTCGAGCTCGAGGCCGCCGGCGGTGACCACGCCGTCTTCGCTGACGGACCAGTCGCCGGACTTGGAGCCCTTGATGGCCTGCTGGACGTTCTTGCCCAGGCGCGGGCCCGCGGCCCGGGCGTTGACCACGAGCTTCTGCTCGATGCCGAACTCCTCCGGGGAGGCGTTCTCGGCGTCGAGCAGGCGGACGGAGCGCAGGTTCAGTTCATCGGCGACGACGGCGGCGAAGCCGTCCAGCGCGGCCGCCCCGGGTGCCACGACGGTGAGTTCCTGCAGCGGCAGGCGCACGCGCAGGTTCGCGGCCTTGCGCAGGGAGGAGCCGGTGGAGCAGATCTGCTGCACCCGGTCCATGGCCTCGACCAGGCCGGCGTTGGCCGGGAACAGCTCCGCGTCCGGCCAGTCGGCCAGGTGCACGGAGCGGCCGCCGGTGAGGCCGCGCCAGATTTCCTCGGAGACCAGCGGCAACAGGGACGCGGCCACGCGGGAGACGGTCTCCAGCGCGGTGTAGAGCGCGTCGAAGGCGTCAACGCTCTCGTCGAAGAAGCGCTGCCGGCTGCGGCGGACGTACCAGTTGGTGAGCATGTCCAGGTAGCCGCGCAGTTCGTCGCAGGCGCCGGAGATGTCGTAGCCGTCCAGCTGGGCGGTCATGTTCCGGACGAGGTCCCCCGTGTTGGCCATGAGGTACTGGTCGAGGGTGTCGGCGTAGCCGTCGTAGCGCAGCTTCGCGTCGTAGCCCGCAGCCGCCGTCGGCCGCGTTCGTGTACAGCGTGAAGAAGCTGTACACGTTCCACAGCGGCAGGATGACCTGCCGGACGCCGTCGCGGATGCCCTGCTCGGTGACCACGAGGTTGCCGCCGCGCAGGATCGGGCTGGACATCAGGAACCAGCGCATGGCGTCGGAGCCGTCGCGGTCCAGGACCTCGGAGACGTCCGGGTAGTTGCGCAGGCTCTTGGACATCTTCTGCCCGTCGGAGCCCAGCACGATGCCGTGGCTGATGACGTTGCGGAAGGCCGGCCGGTCGAACAGCGCGGTGGAGAGGATGTGCAGCATGTAGAACCAGCCGCGGGTCTGGCCGATGTACTCGACGATGAAGTCCGCCGGGTTGTGGGTGTCGAACCATTCCTCGTTCTCGAACGGGTAGTGCACCTGGCCGTAGGGCATGGAGCCGGAGTCGAACCAGACGTCCAGGACGTCCTCGACGCGGCGCATCACGGACTGGCCCTCCTCCGGGGTGCGGGGGTCGTCCGGGTTCGGGCGGGTGAGCTCGTCGATGAAGGGCCGGTGCAGGTCCACCTGGCCGTCGTTGTTCAGCGGCAGGCGGCCGAAGTCGGCCTCGATCTCGGCGAGCGAGCCGTAGACGTCGGTGCGCGGGTAGTCCGGGTCGTGGACTGCCAGACCGGGATGGGGCTGCCCCAGTAGCGGTTGCGGCTGATGGACCAGTCGCGGGCGTTGGCGAGCCACTTGCCGAACTGGCCGTCCTTGACGTTGCCCGGGATCCAGTTGATCTCCTGGTTCAGTTCGGACATGCGGTCCTTGAACTTGGTGACCTCGACGTACCAGGAGGACACGGCGCGGTAGATCAGCGGGTTGCGGCAGCGCCAGCAGTGCGGGTAGCTGTGCTCGTAGCTGGCCTGGCGGACCAGGCGGCCCTGGGCGCGGAGCACCTGGGTGATGGGCTTGTTGGCCTCGAACACCTGCAGCCCGGCGATCTCGGCGAGGTCGCCGTGGCCGAAGAGCGGCAGGAACTTGGCGCCCTCGTCGACCGAGAGGACCACGGGGATGCCGGCCTCTTCACAGACCTTCTGGTCATCTTCACCGTAGGCGGGCGCCTGGTGGACGATGCCCGTGCCGTCGGTGGTGGTGACGTAATCGGCCACGAGGAAGCGCCAGGCGTTCTCGGTGCCGTACTTCTCGGCGTCGTGGAAGTAGTCCCAGAGCGGCTCGTAGCTCAGTCCCTCGAGCTCGGCGCCGGTGTGGCGGGAGGTGACGGCGGCCTCCGCGGCGGCGGCACCCTCGGCGCCGTCGCCGTAGCCGAGGTCCTTGGCGTAGGCGCCCAGCAGGTCCGCGGCGAGCAGGAAGCTGCCCGTGACGGGGGCTTCGGCAGCGGCGGCCTTGATCCCGTGCGGGCCGGCCGGCAGGACCACGTAGCTGATGGCGGGCCCGACGGCGAGCGCCAGGTTGGTGGGCAGCGTCCACGGCGTGGTGGTCCAGGCGAGCGCCTGCACCCCGGCGAGCTGCCTGGACAGCTCCGACTCCCCTGCCGTGATGGGGAAAGTGACGGTGACGGTCTGGTCCTGGCGGTTCTTGTAGACGTCGTCGTCCATGCGCAGCTCATGGTTGGACAGCGGCGTCTCGTCCTTCCAGCAGTACGGCAGGACCCGGTAGCCGTTGTACGTCAGGCCCTTCTCGTGGAGCTGCTTGAAGGCCCACAGCACGGACTCCATGTACTCGACGTTGAGCGTCTTGTAGTCGTTCTCGAAGTCCACCCAGCGCGCCTGGCGGGTGACGTAGCTCTTCCACTCGTCGGCGTACTTCATGACGGAGGCACGGCAGGCGTCGTTGAACTTGTCGATGCCCATGGCCTCGATCTGGGTCTTGTCCGTCATGCCCAGCTGCTTCATGGCTTCCAGCTCGGCGGGCAGGCCGTGCGTGTCCCAGCCGAAGCGGCGCTCTACCCGGCGGCCGCGCTGGGTCTGGTAGCGGCCCACGAGGTCTTTGGCGTAGCCGGTCAGGAGGTGGCCGTAGTGCGGCAGGCCGTTGGCGAAGGGCGGGCCGTCGTAGAAGACGAATTCGTTGGACCCGTCTTTGCCCGCATCGCGCTGGTCGATGCTGGCCTGGAAGGTGCCGTCCTGGTCCCAGTACTTGAGGATGCGCTCTTCGATCTCCGGGAACTTCACGGAGGCCGACACACCGGAGGTGTTGGAGGCAGAGGTGGTGGAGCCGGCGCCTGCGGGTGCGGCGGAGGCCTTGGGGTAATAAGTCATCTCGACATCCTGGGTTGAGCGGCGAACACATGTATTCATTCAGGATGCGAGGACGGCCCCTGCACTGTCTCTCGACAACACCGGCACCGCGGTACCACCTCACTTACCGCCACCGGTCCGCACCTTTCGAGAAGGGGCTGCACCGGCGTCGGCCGCTCATTACTGCTGTGACGGGCTTACCCGTCCGGTTCTACTGGCCCTGCACGCGCTGTTGCGACTGAGTCGCCACCGCATGCGAGGGTGTTCTTCCGGAAGCTCACCGGTGATGGCCGGGTCAAAGCTGCTAAGTCGATGGTACCGGAGAAAATACGGCGTTTCACAGCGCGCCAAACTCCGCTGTCAGGGGCGACGCCGGCGGCCCGACTGCACCGTGCTGTCCGTGGCCGGGTCGGACCACGCCGGGGTCACGCCCGGGCTTAGGCCTTGCGGATCACCTTGAAGTTGGAGGCCTGGGCGACCGGGCGGATCACGATCTCGTCCAGGTTGACGTGGTGCGGGGCGGAGACGGCGTAGCGGACCACGTCCGCGACGTCGTCGGCGGTGAGCGGCTTCTCGACCCCCGCATAGACCTTGGCGGCCGCGGCCTCGTCGCCGAGGCGGTTCAGCGCAAACTCTTCGGTCTGCACCAGGCCGGGGGCCACCTCGATCACGCGGACGTTGTGCTCGGCCTCTTCGAGCCGCAGGGCACCGGTCAGGGCATGCTGGGCGAACTTGGCCGCGTTGTAGCCGCCGCCGCCCTCATAGGCCGAGTATCCGGCGGTGGAGGTCAGGTTCAGCACCGTGCCTTCGCCGCAGGCCCGCAGCATGGGCAGGAAAGCACGGATCAGCTTCATGCTGCCCAGCACGTTGACCTGGTACATCCATTCCCAGTCCTCGGTCTTCGCGTCGGCCACCTTGTCGGCGCCGCGGGCCCCGCCGGCGATGTTGATCAGGGTGTCGATCCCGCCGGCCCGGGTCACCTCGTCGAGCAGCCGGGCCACATCGGCGTCGTCGGTCACATCGGCGGGAAGCGCGACGGCGCCGGTCTCGGCGGCGAGCGCTTCGAGCCGGTCGGCGCGGCGGGCGACGGCGAACACGGTCCAGCCTTCCTTGCGGAGCGCACGCACGGTGGCCTCGCCGATTCCGGTGCTGGCGCCGGTGACGACTGCCGCTTTGGCTACTGCTGTATTGACTATCTGCTGCGTTGTTGTCGATTCCCTCAGTCATGGCACCACCCTAACCGCAATGCCGGGCTCATTTCCTTTCTGCGTGCTTTAGGAACTCCTGCAGCACCCGGGCATGGTTGGTCTCCGGGTCCCGCGCGCCGTAAAGCAGCGTCACTTTCCCGTGCTCCGCCGCGAGGCCGTACAGCGTCTGCACGGCCGGGTTGGTATCCAGCTCCGCTTCATAGGCAGCCCGGAAGTCCGCGAACCGTTCCTGCATGTGCGCGAACTCCTTGCGCAGCGGCGGAGACGGCGCCACATCCTTGAGCCAAAGCACCAACTTGGCCCGTTCCTTGCTGACTCCCCGCGGCCAGAGCCGGTCCACCAAAACACGGCAGCCGTCGTCGTCCGCCGGGGCGTCATAGACGCGCTTGATCACGAAGTTTCCGGCAGTACTTTCCGGAGAATGGTCCATCTGCGCATGCTACTGCAGGTCAGCGCTGCATGCCGTGGAAGAATTGACCCATGGCTGAAGACAATCAGGGTACAGACACGCCCACCACCGCCCCCATCAACGTTCCGGACAAGCCCGCCCTGGAGGGGCTGGAAGGCGCGCTCACGCGGCGCTGGCTTGACGAAGGGACCTACAAGTTCAACCCGGACACCACCCGGGAGCAGGTCTACTCGATCGACACTCCCCCGCCGACGGCGTCGGGATCCCTCCACGTCGGACACATGTTCTCCTACACGCAGACCGACGTCCTGGCCCGCTACCAGCGCATGACCGGCAAGAACGTCTTCTACCCCATGGGCTGGGACGACAACGGCCTGCCCACCGAGCGCCGCGTGCAGAACTACTACGGCGTGCGCTGCGATCCGGCGATCGCCTACGACGCCGGCTACCGGCCCCCGGCCGAGCCCGCCAAGAACCAGCGCGACTTCGACGTCATCTCCCGCCGGAACTTCATCGAGCTGTGCGAAGAGCTCGCGGTCGAGGACGAGAAGGTCTTCGAGCACCTCTTCCAGACCCTGGGCCTGTCCGTGGACTGGGACCTGACCTACCGCACCATCGATGACAAGTCCCGTGCGATCTCCCAGCGCGCCTTCCTGGCCAACCTGACCGCCGGCGACGCGTACATGGCCGAGGCCCCCACCCTGTGGGATGTCACCTTCCGCACCGCGGTGGCCCAGGCCGAGCTGGAGGACCGCGAAGTCGCGGGCGCCTACTACCGCTACCCGTTCTTCACCGCCGAGGGCGAGAAGATCTTCATCGAGACCACCCGCCCCGAACTGCTGGCCGCCTGCGCCGCGCTCGTGGCGAACCCCGACGACGAGCGGTACCAGCCGCTGTTCGGCAAGAAGGTCACCTCTCCCCTGTTCGGCGTCGAGGTGGAGGTCAAGGCCCACCCGCTCGCCAAGGCGGACAAGGGCTCCGGCATCGCCATGGTCTGCACCTTCGGCGACCTCACCGACGTCACCTGGTGGCGCGAACTGCAGCTGCCCACCCGCGCGATCGTGGGCCGCGACGGCCGCATCATCGGCGAGACCCCGGAGTGGATCACCACCGAGGAAGGCCGCGCCAACTTCGCGGCAATCGCCGGCAAGACCGTCTTCAGCGCCAAGGAAGCCGTGGTGGAGCGCCTGGCCGCCGCAGAACTGCTCGACGGCGAGCCCAAGAAGATCATGCACCCGGTGAACTTCTTCGAAAAGGGCGACAAGCCCCTCGAGGTGGTGACCTCGCGCCAGTGGTACATCCGCAACGGCGGCCGTGACGAGGACCGGCGCGAACGGCTGATCGGCCGCGGCAACGAGATCGAGTTCCACCCGGCCTTCATGCGCTCCCGCTACGAGAACTGGATCTCAGGGCTCAACGGCGACTGGCTCGTGTCCCGCCAGCGCTTCTTCGGCGTGCCGGTCCCGGTCTGGTACCCGCTGGACGCCGACGGCAACCCCGACTACGACGCCCCGATCCTGCCCGCGGACGCCCAGCTCCCCGTGGATCCTGCCGCCGACGCCGCCCCCGGCTACGCGGAAGACCAGCGCGACGTGCCCGGCGGCTTCACCGGCGACGCGGACGTCCTGGACACGTGGGCCACGTCCTCGCTGACTCCGCAGATTGTGGGCGGCTGGAGCACCGACGAGGCGCTCTTCGCCAAGGTCTACCCGTTCGACGTGCGCCCGCAGGGGCACGACATCATCCGGACCTGGCTGTTCTCCTCCGCCGTCCGCGCCGACGCGCTGCAGAAGACCGCGCCGTGGAAGCACGCGGCCATCTCCGGCTGGATCCTGGATCCGGACCGCAAGAAGATGTCCAAGTCCAAGGGCAACGTGATTGTTCCCACGGATGTGCTCGAGGAGTACGGCTCGGACGCGGTGCGCTATTGGGCGGCCTCGGCCAAGCTCGGCGCGGACACCGCCTACGAGATCGCGCAGATGAAGATCGGCCGCCGCCTGGCCATCAAGCTGCTCAACGCCTCCAAGTTCGTGCTGAACCTGGGCGCCACCGAGGACTCTCGTCGTTTCCGGCGACGTGTCCGTCGCTGATCAACCCCTTGGACCGGGCGGTCCTGGCCCAGCTCGCGGACGTTGTCCAGCAGGCCACCAAGGCGTTCGAGGGCTACGACTACGCCCGGGCCCTGCAGATCACGGAGAGCTTCTTCTGGAACTTCACCGACGACTATGTGGAGCTCATCAAGGACCGTGCCTATGGTGCGGCCGGCGAGGAGCAGCAGGCGTCCGTGCTGGCTGCGCTCGCGACCAGCCTGGACACCCTCCTGCGGCTCTTCGCGCCGTTCCTGCCGTTCGCCACGGAGGAGGTCTGGAGCTGGTGGCGCACGGGTTCCGTGCACCGCGCCCAGTGGCCGTCCGCTGTCGCGAGCGACGGTGACACGACCCTCCTGGCCACGGTCGGCACCGCCCTCAGCGGCATCCGCAAGGCCAAGTCCGAGGCCAAGGTCAAGCAGCGCACCGAGGTGCTCTCCGCCGTCATCACGGCCCCGGAGGGGATCATCACCCAGCTGAAGGCAGGCCTGGCCGACCTCAAGGCTGCGGCCAATGCGCGTGACATCGTGCTCGTGGCCGGCGAGGGAGAACTGGCCGTCAGTGACGTGGCGCTGGCGGCTGCCGAGGAGCCCGCCCAGTCCTAGCAGGCTGCCGCACACAGGCGCTCCACGCAAAGGAGGGGCCCTCCGCCGGGCATAGTCCGGGCGGAGGGCCCCTCCGAGGTGTAGAGCAGAGTTTTTGGGCCCTGTCTTTTGGGCAAGTAGTTTTTGGGCCCTGTTTTTGGGCAAAGGGGAAGCCCCATCAGCGTTTAGCCGTTGGTGGGGCTTCGACTTTTCGATTGTCACGTGACGTCTTAGACAATCTGGCGGGATCCTTAGATGTCCAGGTCTTCCTACCTCGTCACTGGTAGCCATCATCTGACTTTGCCGAAGGCTGCGTCGGATGAGTGTCACTGAATCTTTGGTTCCTGCGTCCCGCTTCTTTCGAAGTGGGTAAGTTCAATTGTGGTCCTCTTCCCCGCCATACACAAGAGGCCGGGAAGAACTACATCACAGTAATTCTTCCCGGCCTCGGCACGGCCCTGGACGACGCCTTGGACGACGGCGGAAGGCTCAGTCGAAGACCGGGCTTTCGGTCCGGCTGCGCTTGATTTCGAAGAAGTACGGGAAGGATGCCAGCGTTACCGTGGCGTCCCAGAGGCGTCCGGCCTCTTCGCCGCGCGGGATGCGGGTCAGGACCGGGCCGAAGAACGCGGTCCCGTTGAACGCGACCACCGGCGTGCCGACGTCCTGGCCGACGAGGGAGATGCCGGCCTCGTGGCTGGCCCGCAGCTGCGCATCGAAGTCCTCGGACCGGCCTGCCGCGGCAAGCCCGGCCGGCAGTCCCGCCTCGGCCAGCGACTTGGCGATGACCTCGTCGATGTCCTTGATGCCTTCGTTGTGGATCTTGGTGCCCATGGCGTCGTACAGCGGCTTGATGTACTCGGCACCGTGCTGTTCGGCGGCGGCAGTGATGACGCGGACCGGGGCCCACGCCTTCTTCATGAACTCCTTGTACTGCTCGGGCAGCTCCTCGCGGCCTTCATTCAGCACGGCGAGGCTCATCACATGCCACTCGGTCGTGATGTCGCGGACTTCTTCCACTTCGCCGATCCAGCGGGACGTGACCCAGGCAAAGGGGCACATGGGGTCGAACCAGAAGTCGGCCTTGTTGGGAGCAGTTTCAGACACAGGTGGTCTCCTCGGGAAAGTCTTCGGGGCATGGCGCACTCATGGCGCACCACTGGTGTCTAGCGAAGAACTAAGCTGATTTATTCCGGCGCTTGGCCACGACGTCGTGGGCGATCATGGTCGGCGGGGCCTTCTTGGCCACCACATCGGCGGTGATCACGACGCTGGCGATGTCATCGCGGCTGGGGAGGTCGAACATGACCGGAAGCAGCACTTCTTCCATGATGGCCCGGAGCCCGCGGGCGCCCGTGCCGCGTTCCAGCGCCTGGTCGGCAATCACGTTCAGCGCCTCTTCGTCGAAGAGCAGTTCGACGCCGTCGAGCTGGAACATCTTCTGGTACTGCTTGACGAGGGCATTCTTCGGCGTGGACAGGATCTGGATGAGCGCCGCACGGTCCAGGTTCGAGACCGTCGTGATGACGGGCAGCCGGCCGATGAATTCGGGGATCAGGCCGAACTTGAGCAGGTCTTCCGGCATGACTTCGCCGTAGGAATCCGTGGTGTTCTTGACCTCGTTGAGCGGGGCGCCGAAGCCGATGCCCTTGCGTCCGGAGCGCGAGCCGATGATGTCCTCGAGTCCCGCGAAGGCACCGGCCACGATGAACAGCACGTTGGTGGTGTCGATCTGGATGAATTCCTGGTGCGGGTGCTTGCGGCCGCCCTGCGGCGGGACCGAGGCGACAGTGCCCTCGAGAATCTTCAGCAGCGCCTGCTGCACGCCCTCGCCCGAGACGTCCCGGGTGATGGACGGATTTTCGCTCTTGCGGGAGATCTTGTCGATCTCATCGATGTAGATGATGCCCTGCTCGGCCTTCTTGACGTCATAGTCGGCGGCCTGAATGAGCTTGAGGAGGATGTTCTCGACGTCCTCACCGACATAGCCGGCCTCGGTCAGGGCCGTGGCGTCGGCCACCGCGAACGGGACGTTGAGGCGGCGGGCCAGAGTCTGGGCCAGGTACGTCTTGCCGCAGCCGGTGGGGCCGATCAGCAGGATGTTGGACTTGGCGATCTCGACGTCGTCGTGGTGCACGCCGTCGGCGAGACTGCCGCTCTTCGGCGCGTGGCCGGCCTGGATCCGCTTGTAATGGTTGTACACAGCGACGGCGAGGGACCGCTTGGCGGGTTCCTGACCGATCACATATTCCTGCAGGAAATCAAAGATTTCGCGGGGCTTGGGCAGTTCGAAACTGCCCAGGTCGGCTACTTCGGCGAGTTCTTCTTCGATGATCTCGTTGCAGAGTTCGATGCACTCGTCGCAGATGTAGACGCCGGGCCCGGCAATGAGCTTGCGAACCTGCTTCTGGCTCTTTCCGCAGAAAGAACACTTCAGCAGATCAGTGCTCTCGCCAATCCGAGCCATATGTGAACCCCTTTAGTAGCTTGCTGCTGGCTGTGACATGTTCCACTCTAGGTCACTTTGGGCCCGTTGGGTGGAAAGCGGACGCCGGTGCGGCCTTGTGAAGGCGCCGCACCGGCGTCGTAAGTTTGTTGATTAGCGCGTGATGGCCTGGGGCTTGATCTTGCGGGAATCCAGGACCTGGTCAATGAGGCCGTACTGCATGGCCTCGGCGGCCGTGAGGATCTTGTCCCGCTCGATGTCGTTGTTGACCTGCTCCGGCGTTCGGCCGGAGTGCTTGGCCAGCGTGTCCTCCAGCCAGGAGCGCATGCGCATGACCTCGGCGGCCTGGATCTCCAGGTCCGAGGCCTGCCCGCCCTGCCCGCCGGACAGTGAGGGCTGGTGGATAAGCACACGGGCGTTCGGCAGCGCGAGACGCTTGCCCGGCGTGCCGGCCGCGAGCAGCACGGCGGCGGCGCTGGCCGCCTGGCCGAGGCAGACGGTCTGGATCTCCGGCCGGATGTACGTCATGGTGTCGTAGATCGCGGTCATGGCGGTGAAGGAGCCGCCCGGGGAGTTGATGTAGAGCGTGATGTCGCGGTCCGGGTCCGTGGACTCGAGCACCAGCAACTGGGCCATCACGTCGTCCGCCGAGGCGTCGTCGACCTGGACGCCGAGGAAGATGATGCGGTCCTCGAACAGCTTGGTGTACGGGTCCTGGCGCTTGAAGCCGTAAGGGGTGCGCTCTTCGAACTGCGGCAGCACGTAGCGGCTGCTCGGCAGGTTACCGGCAGTCGAACCGAAGTTGTAGTTCATGTTCATTGCTCCTGAATTCATTTCTCGCTACCTGCCGGTCAGTTCTCGGTGGCTGTCGCAGCGCCGCCAGTTGCCGGAGCCATTGGCGTTGGTTCCGCCGCCGCCGGCCACGGATCCGGCGTGCGCCGCGATCTTGTCGAAGAAGCCGTATTCGAGGGCTTCCGGGGCCGTGAACCACTTGTCGCGGTCGTTGTCCTTGAGGATGGTATCCACGGTCTGGCCGGTCTGGTCAGCGGTGAGCTCGGCCATGACCTTCTTCATGTGCAGGATCAGCTCGGCCTGGATCTTGATGTCCGACGCCGTGCCGCCGATGCCGCCGGAGGGCTGGTGCATGAGGATGCGGGCGTTGGGGGTCGCGTAGCGCTTGCCCTTGGTGCCGGAGGAGAGCAGGAACTGACCCATGGACGCGGCCAGGCCGGTTGCCACGGTGACAACATCGTTCGGGATGAACTGCATGGTGTCGTAGATGGCCATGCCGGCGGTCACGGAGCCGCCGGGCGAGTTGATGTAGAGGTAGATGTCCTTTTCAGGGTTCTCCGCCGAAAGCAGCAGGAGCTGCGAGCAGATCGCGTTGGCGTTCTCGTCGCGGACCTCGGAGCCGAGCCAGATGATGCGCTCTTTCAGCAGGCGGTTGTAAATGTAGTTATCCTGGGCTGCCGGATCGACCGTGGCCATCCGGGGCGCCCCTGCTTGCTGTGACATATGTACTTACCTCTCGCTGGCGACGGTGACGTCACTGAACGACATCACTGAACTTTCCTACATGGACACTAACGGTTTTCACGGCCCGTTTGTGCTCACGCGCGGGGCTGTTCGCTGACGGCGCACGATTGCCGGGACCCCGCAAGCCGGGTCCCGGAAGAGCGGCCGCCGCGGCCCGGAGCAGGCCGGCCCAACAGGCCGTGGCAGCTGGCAATGGTCGGGCGGTCGCGGGCCCAAAACGTGCGGGTTTAAACAGACGGCCCCCGGATCGGTGATCCGGGGGCCGTCAGTGGTGATGCTAGAACTTCACTGCTGCGGGGTCATCGCTCGGCGTGGCCTCGGTGGCTGCTGCTTCCTCGGAAGCTTCTTCCTCAACGGACTCAGCGGCGGCCGGAGCAGCCTCGTCGCCGGGGCGGACGAAGTCGCTCAGGTCAACCTTGTTGCCCTCGGAGTCGGTAACCTCGGCCTGGCCCAGGACGACGGCCAGGGCCTTGCGGCGGCGGACCTCGGAAACCATCATGGGAACCTGGCCGCTCTGATCGATGATCTGGGCGAACTGGTTCGGGTCCATGCCGTACTGGCTGGCGGTGGTGACGATGTAGTCGATCAGCTCGTTCTGGCTGACGTTGACTTCTTCCTTTTCGGCAATCGCGTCAAGGATGATCTCGTTCTGGAAAGCGCGCTCGGTGTTGGCCTTGACCTCGGCGCGGTGCTCCTCGGTGTCGTGCTCGCCTTCACCGTGGGCGTTCTCGGCGCTGAAGTGCTGCTCCAGCTGCTCTTCGACGATCGATTCCGGGACGGGAACCGCGACGAGCTCAACGAGCTTGTCCAGGACCTTGTCGCGGGCCTCGACGCCCTGCTCGACAACCTTGGACTCTGCGGCCTGCTTGGCGAGGTCCTCACGGAGTTCGGCCAGGGTGTCGAATTCGCTGGCGAGCTGGGCGAAGTCGTCGTCGGCGACGGGGAGCTCGCGCTCCTTGACGGCCTTGACGGTGACCTTGACCTGAGCGGATTCGCCGGCGTGCTCGCCGCCCACCAGGGTGGTGTCGAAGATGGCGTCCTCGTCGGCGCTGAGGCCGGTGACGGCCTCGTCGAGGCCTTCGAGCATGGTGCCGGCGCCAACCTGGTAGGACAGGCCGGCTGCGGAGTCAACCTCGGCGCCGTCGATCGAGGCAGCGATGTCGATCGTGAGGAAGTCGCCATCGGCAGCCGGGCGGTCGACGGACTTCAGGGTGCCGAAGCGGCCGCGGAGCTCGTCCAGGGCCTTGTCGACGTCGGCGTCGGAGGACTCAGCGGCGGCGACCTCAACCTTGATGCCGGCGTACTCGGGCAGTTCGATCTCGGGGCGGACGTCAACCTCGGCGTGGAACTTGAGCTCACCGTCGGTGGCGGACGGGTCCGGAACCTCGGTGATCTCGACCTCGGGACGGCTCAGCGGACGGATGCCGGTTTCCTGCACGGCGGCCTGGTACCAGCCGTTGAGGCCTTCGTTGATGGCCGTCTCCAGGACGTAGCCGCGGCCAACGCGCTGGTCAATGAGCTTGGAGGGGACCTTGCCCTTGCGGAAACCGGGGACCTGGATCTGCGAAGCAACAGTCTTGTATGCCTCTGCGATGCTGGGCTTCAATTCCTCAAAGGGGACCTCAACATTGAGCTTGACCCGCGTGGGGGTGAGGTTCTCGACAGCGCTCTTCACAGTCTAAGTACTCCTGGTGTGGGGGGATGGGGTTCTGCATTGCCACGTGCTGGCAGTGCTTGCAGAGTCGGGGTGACAGGATTTGAACCTGCGACTTCCTGCTCCCAAAGCAGGCGCTCTAGCCAAGCTGAGCTACACCCCGTAAGTGCACAGAACAGTCTACGGTCAAATTGTGCCGATTTGCACATTTGACACCGGGGCCCTGCATTAGGTTTAGTTGTATCCGGCTTGAACAGCCGACCGGAAGTTTTGCTGGAAATCCAGCATCACCCCCGGGGACGTAGCTTAATGGTAAAGCCTCAGTCTTCCAAACTGATTACGCGGGTTCGATTCCCGTCGTCCCCTCCATGACAGCCGCGAGGCGACAGCAAAGAAAGCCCCTCCTCGGAGGGGCTTTTTTCATGTGGCGGCCCAGCGGAGTCCGCTACTCCGGAGTCCGCTCAGGCCTGCTGGCACTGCGGGCACCAGTACAGCTTCCGCGCCCCCAGCTCCGTGAGCGCCACGGGCGTGCCGCAGTCCCGGCAGTCCAGGCCGTGCCTGCGGTAGACGAAGTGCGCCTCCTCCGGTTCCGGAAGTGTGTCCGGGAGCAGGCCCGGATTGCCCGTCCGGCACGCCGCCGGCTATGCCGTCGCCGTAACCCATGCCGGGCCGCCCGCCCCAGTACTGCGGCGGCGTCGTAATAATCCGGCCGTCCCGGACGCCGTCGGACATCATGGCCGCGGTGTCGTCCCAGAGCCGCCGGGCGGCGTCCGAAGACAGTCCGGCCCCGGGCAGCCAGGGGTTCAGGCGCTGCCGGAACAACAGTTCGGCGCGGTAGACGTTCCCGACGCCGGCAATCACCTTTTGGTCCATGAGCAAGGTGGCCACGGGCGTGCGTTTTCCCGCCAGGGTGGCGGCGAAGGCGTCCCGGTCGCCGGGCAGGTTGCGCAGCGGGTCCGGACCCAGGCGGGCGAGGACGCCCGCCGCTTCGGCCCCGGTGATCGCCGCGCAGGTGGTGGCGCCGCGCAGATCCGCCCAGCCATGACCGCTCACCAGCCGGACGCGGACGGCACCGACCGGTGCCGGCGGCCCCGCATATGCGACGAGGCTGCAGGCCCTGCGGCGGCGGCTGCGGCGGCGTCGTCGTACACCTCCCGCTCCCCCACCTTCCGGGGTGCGCCGATGCTGGACGCGCCGCGGAAGGTGGCATCCCCGCCGAAATCCCAGGCGCCGTAGAGGCCCAGATGGACGTGCAGGACCAGGCCGTGGTCGAACTCAAGGAACAGATGCTTCCCGTGGGCGGTCGCGGCCGTCATGACGTGGCCGTCCAACAGGGCGGCTCCGGGCGCGAACCGCCCTTGCGGGCTTGAGACCGTCAGCCTCTCGCCCGTGAAAACGTCACCGAACTGGCGCGCCAGCCGGTGGACGGAGTGCCCTTCCGGCACTACTCAACAACCTCGCCGGTGCGCTCGTAGGTGGCGATCTTGCCGATCCGGCGGACGTGGCGCTCGTCGTTGCTGAACGGCTCCGTCAGGAAGGCCTCGATGATGGCGGTTGCCTCGTCGACGCTGTGCTGGCGGCCGCCGACGGCGACCACGTTGGCGTCGTTGTGTTCGCGGGCGAGCTGCGCCGTGGACAGGTTCCATGCCAGTGCGGCGCGCACGCCCTTGACCTTGTTGGCGGCGATCTGTTCGCCGTTGCCGGAGCCGCCAAGGACGATGCCGAGGGCGTGGGTGCCGGCTTCCTGGTCCGCGACGACGGCGAGGGCGGCGTTGATGCAGAACGACGGGTAGTCGTCCAGGGCGTCGTAGACCTTGGGTCCGTGGTCGACCACCTCATAGCCTTTGGCGCTGAGGTGGCTGACGAGGTGGGCGCTGAGCTCCATTCCGGCGTGGTCGGTGGCAATGTGCACGCGCGGGAAGTCAGAAAGGGTCACGGCGATTCCGTTCAGTTGCGGCGCCAGGCGGCGGCCGGGGGCGGTTGGGGGCTGGTCCAAGCCTACTAGGCCGAGCCTTCCGGGAGGGTGCCGTACGGGGCCCGGCTCGTCACTGCACGGTCGTGTTACGGCGTCGCGATTCACGCTGGTTCTAAGCTGGTGATGCGCCCTGGCATTTCACCCTGGCATGCGCCCTGGCATTTCGCCTCTGCTGTTACACGCCGGTGTTACAGCTCCGTGCTACACGGCGGGTGTCTCGCCGTTCCGCCGGGCCCTGGCCGCCACCCGGGAGAGGGTCCGGGCAAGGTTGTCCGCCGAGACGGCAGTTCCGCCGCTGACCGCCAGCCGGCGCCCGTCCGCGCGGTCGATGACCACCGCGGGGCCGCTGCTGACCAGCAGGGCCGTGGTGTTGCCGTGGATCCGGTACCCCCACCCGCCGTAGTCCCCCGCCCTGACGTCCCTGGGCGTGGCGGCGTCGATGGCCGCGGCCGGAACGTCCATGACCCGGACGAATCCGGCCGCGAAGACCCGCAGCCCGCTGCGGTCAACCCGGATCCGGGCAAACAGGAACGCCGCAGCCACCAGCCCCACGGCCGCCAGGAGCGCGGCCAGCCAGGGCACGGCAATGGTCAGGAGGGCGGCGGGCAGGAGCGTCGCAATGCCGAGCATGACAAAGATCGAGCTGCGGGCGTGGACCCAGAGGCTGACGCTGTCCCGGGCCAGGTCCGGGTCCTGTTCGCGCTCGAGGGCCTGCCGCATGGCGAGGTCGTCATCGACAGACCAGCGTTCGTCGGCCTTGAAGACGAAGCCCATGACGAAGCCCAGGCCGACGGCCGCGCCGCTGCCAAGCGCCAGGACAGAGGCGTCCACGTGGGATCCCCGCGCATCGGCCAGTCCCAGCTGGCCCACGAGCACGGCGGCGAGGACGGTGGTGACGAAGAGGCTCATGGACAATCCGGCGCCCATCATGATGCGGCGCATCATCGCGGGGCGGGACAGCGGCACGGCTTGGAGCAGCACGGCCCAGCCGACCACCACGATCAGCGCGGCGCCGGCGCCCGTGACCGCGGCGAACGGCGCGAAGTCGGCGGCACCGGCGTCGGTCCAGCGGACGGCCAGCGGCTCGGGCAGATCCGGCCGCACCAGAAAGGCACACACCACGAATCCGGCCGCCAGCATCAGGGGGAATCCGATGGCAAAGCGCAGCGCCCTGACATCGACTGAGTCCCGGAACTTTCCCATGCTCCAACGCTACCCCGGCCGCGCGGGCCGCACGGGCCGCGATCCTGCGGTGCCGCGGGCAGGCCAGCTGCGGCAGGAATTGCGGCACGCCGGACCGGCGAACCCGTGACCGGAGACGTCGCGGTGAGAGACATTGTGATCGCGCTAACTTGCCACGGGCCGGTGTCGTGAAAGAATAATTTCACAGTATCGCCGGCGGCTGCGGCCGGCCGGCAGTATCCGACTTCTTCTGGAGGCCCCTTTGCCCGGTATGAACCTGACCCGCGCCGAAGCCCGCGAGCGCGCCGCCCTGATCGACGTCGACTCCTACGAGGTCAGCCTGGACCTGACGCGCGGCGAGAAAGTCTTCGGGTCCACCACGGCCGTGAAGTTCAGTGCCAAGCCGGGGTCTTCGACCTTCATCGACGCCGTGACGCACACCGTGCACAGCGTAAGCCTCAACGGCCGGGACCTTGATCCGGCCGAGGTCTCCGACGGCATCCGGATCCAGCTGCCGGACCTGGAGGCCGAGAACCACCTCCTCGTCGTCGCCGACGCGCCGTACATGAACACCGGCGAGGGCCTGCACCGCTTCGTGGATCCGGTGGACAACGAGGTCTACCTGTACACCCAGTTCGAGGTCCCGGATTCGCGGCGCATGTTCGCCGTGTTCGAACAGCCCGACCTCAAGGCCAGCTTCACGTTTACCGTCACGGCCCCCTCGCACTGGGACGTCGTCTCCAACTCCCCCACCCCGGTGCCGGTGGAGACCATCCCCGGCCACGACGGCGGCGCCCGCTCCGTCTGGGAGTTCACGCCCACGCCGCGGCTCTCCTCCTATGTCACGGCACTGATCGCCGGGCCCTACCAGTCGGTCCGCAGCGAGGTCACCTCGGCGGAGGGCAAGGTCACTCCGCTGGGCATCTTCGCCCGCAAGTCGCTCATGCAGTACCTCGATGCGGACAACATCTTCGAACTCACCCGGCAGGGCTTCGAGTTCTTCGAGGCCCAGTTCGGCTGCCCGTACCCGTTCGAGAAGTACGACCAGCTCTTCGTGCCGGAGTTCAACGCCGGCGCGATGGAGAACGCCGGGGCCGTGACCATCCTGGAGGGCTACGTCTTCCGCGGCAAGGTCACGGACGCCCAGGTGGAACGGCGCGCCATCACGGTGCTGCACGAGCTCGCGCACATGTGGTTCGGTGACCTCGTGACGATGCGCTGGTGGAACGACCTCTGGCTCAACGAGTCCTTCGCCGAATACATGTCCCACCTGGCCGCCGTGGAGAACACCAGGTTTGACCACGCCTGGACCACGTTCGCCTCCGTGGAGAAGTCCTGGGCATACCGGCAGGACCAGCTGCCCACCACGCACCCGATCTTCGCCGAGATCAACGACCTCCAGGACGTCGAGGTGAACTTCGACGGCATCACCTACGCCAAGGGCGCCTCGGTGCTGCGCCAGCTCGTCGCCTGGGTGGGCCCGGAGGAATTCATGTCCGGCGTACGCGAGTACTTCAGCAAGCACGCCTGGCAGAACACCGAACTCAGCGACCTCATGGCCGAACTCGAGAAGGCCAGCGGCCGCGACCTCGAAAAGTGGGGGCAGCTCTGGCTGGAAACCGCCGGCGTCAACACCCTGACACCGGAAATCTCGGCGGACGCGGACGGCACCATCGGCTCCTTCGCCATCGTGCAGTCGGCGATCGAGAGCGAGCCGACCCTCCGGCCGCACCGCCTCGCCGTCGGGTTCTACAACCTCAACAGCGCCGGCAAGCTGGAGCGCGTGCACCGCGAGGAGCTCGACGTCGACGGCGAGCGCACCGAGGTTCCGGCCCTGGCCGGCCTCGCCCGGCCCGACCTGATCCTGCTCAACGACGACGACCTCGCCTACGCCAAGGTCCGGCTGGACCCGAAGTCCCTCGCCACCGCAACGGCCCACCTGAAGGACTTCAGCCAGAGCCTCCCCCGCACCCTCGTGTGGGGTTCGGCCTGGGACGCGGCGCGCGACGGCGAAACCCCGGCCCGCGGCTACGTGGACCTGATCCTCGCCAACATTGCCGAGGAATCCGATTCCTCCGTGATCCTGGTCCAGCTCCGGCAGCTCGCCACCACGCTGACCTTCTACGTGGCCGAGGAGCACCAGGAAGCCACCGCCGTGGCCGCGGCCGACACGCTCTGGGACCTCGCCTCGGCCGTTGCCGCCGGCTCCGACGCCCAGCTGCAGTTCGTGAAGTCCTACGCCCTGCTGGCCCGCAGCGCCGGGCAGCTGGACACGGTGTCCGGGCTGCTGGACGGCTCACTCACCCTCGACGGGCTGAGCGTGGACCAGGACCTGCGGTGGGAGCTGCTGGCGTCCCTCGTGGCCGGCGGGCGCGCCGGACAGGACCGGATCGACGAGGAACTGGCGCACGACAACACCTCCAACGGCCAGAACGCGGCGGCCCTCGCGAAGGCGGCCATCCCCACGCCCGAGGCCAAGGCCGAAGCCTGGGAATCCATTGTGGTCAAGGGCGATCTGTCCAACGCCCTGCAGGGCTCCGCGGTGACCGGCTTCACCCGGGTCCTGGACACGTCCCTGCTGGAGCCGTACGCCGAGAAGTACTTCGAGGCCGTCCCGGGGATCGTGGCCAACCGCACCCACGCGCTGGCCTCGCAGATCGTCGTCGGGCTCTACCCGGCCCAGCTGACCACGCAGGCCACCGTGGACCGCACGGATGAGTTCCTGGCCTCGCTGCCGGAGGACAGCTCCGCGCTGCGCCGGATGATGCTGGAAAACCGCGACGGCGTTGCCCGCTCCCTGCGGGCCCGCCAGGCCGACGTCGGCTAGGACGCCACGCCCGCAACCTGGAGCCCCGGCGCCGCCCCTGGCGGCACCGGGGCTCCGGCTTTAGCGCTCTAGACTGGCCGCATGAGCCTTGACGAACACCGCTATGCGCTGACTGTCCGCTGGACCGGGAACCTCGGGGCCGGGACGTCTTCCTACCGCGGTTACTCACGGGACCACGACGTCGAGATCCCCGGACTGCCGGTGTTGCGCGGCTCGGCTGATCCGACCTTTCACGGGGACCGTCAGCGCTACAACCCGGAGCAGCTGCTCCTGGCCGCGCTCTCGCAGTGCCACATGCTCTCCTTCCTGCACGTGGCCGTGAAGCACGGCGTGGTGGTGACGGCCTATGAGGACCGGGCCGAGGGCCTGATGCGGACCAACCGGGACGGCAGCGGGCAATTCGAGTCCGTCACGCTGAAGCCCACGGTGACGGTGGCGGCACCGGCCGCCCCGGACCTCCTGGAGGAGCTCCACGCCGAGGCGAACAAGGTCTGTTTCATCGCCCGCAGCGTCAACTTCCCGGTGCTGCACGAGCCCACGGCTGCGGTGGAGGGCCAGGCGGACTGAACAGGTCAGCGGGCCAGGTCAGCCGGACCCGGCTGAGGCCTCTGCCCTGTACGCGGACACGATCCGGCGTTCCGTCTCCGGGCTCATCCCGGCCTTGCGTTCGCGGCCGAGTCCGCGGCGGCGTTCATCGGCCAGGGTGTCCCGCAGCGTGTCCATCCAGGGCCGGATGCTCAGGCCGGCGGCCCGGGCAGCGTCATTGCTGCGGGTCGCGAAGCCCTCATGGCCGGGCGGCAGCCACAGCGGCAGCGAGTCCGGACCGGCCCAGTAGTTCGCGCCGTGGGACACCAGCCAGTCCTCCGGAGCCACAACGACCTCCGAGTCGGCGTCGGCGAGCTGCACGCGATTCCTCAAGGTAGGCAGCAAAGGGGACCGGCTCACCGACGGCGTTCAGGGCTCCCGTGGTCCCGTTTTCTGCGGCGGTGAGGATCCAGGCGGCGAGGTCCCGGACGTCGATGATCTGGGTGGCGTCGACGGGGATGTCCGGGACCAGGACGGGATCATCGTCCCGGGCGAAGCGGGCGGGCCAGTACCCGTAACGGTCGGAGCCGTCTCCGGGTCCGCCGATCAGGCCGGCGCGGCAGAGGTGCGCCTTGTCCCCTGCCAGTTCCCGGGTCCAGTGCTCGATCGCGGACTTGGCTTCGCCGTAGTTTTCCATGGTCAGTTCCGTGCCCGGAGCCAGCGGCGGAAGCACCGGCGCGTCTTCGGCGGCGCCGGCAACCGAATGGTCCGCATAGACCGAGCAGCTGGAGATGACGGTCCAGTGCCTGGCCGAGCCCGCCAGCACCTCCAGCGCCTCGCGGGCCTGCACGGGATCCCGCGAGACGTCGATCACGGCGTCCCATGCGGCGGGGTCGGAACGGCCCGCCGCCACCGGCGCATAGGCGTCTTTCCCCTGCGAGCGGTCCGCCCGCACCCAGGTGGCTCCGCGCGGCGCGGCGGCACTGGTTCCGCGGGCCAGACAGGTGACCTCATGCCCGGATTTGAGGGCTTGCCGGGCTATTTCTGCGGAGAGGAAGGCCGTTCCGCCAAGGATGAGGATGCGCATGGGTGCCACGGTACGGCGCTAATGTTGAAGGGGAACAGAGTGTTATGCGGCCGGCGAACGCCAGCCTCCGTCAGCTAGACAACTGCAAGGAGCAAGCCCTACCGATGTACAGCATGACAACCGTCGAGCCCATCACGCCGCCGGACATTTCGGCGGTCAACCTGCCGGGCGTCCTGATCAGCATCGGAGTCGGCGTCGCCGTGTGGCTGGTGGCGTCATTCGTGATCGGCGGGATCTCCAAACGCGTCGCCGCGGGAACCTCTTTCTTCAAGAAGCCGCACTTCCGCTGGGCGGCGCCCGCACTCCGTGCCCTGGACCACGAACGTCGGGAACAGCGGGCCAACACCATCGGTGCGCTGCTGCAGGAGCGTGGTGGGCGTCCTGATCGCCGCCCTCACCATCATGTATGTGCTCAAGAACCTGAACGTGGACATTGCACCGCTGCTGACCAGCGTCGGTATCCTCGGTATCGCCATCGGCTTCGGCGCCCAGCAACTGATCCGCGACTTCCTGGCCGGCATCTTCATCACTCTCGAGGACCAGTACGGCATCGGCGATGTCATCGAGACCTCTGAGGTAGTGGGCGTCGTGGAGTCCATGAACCTGCGGATCACCCGGGTCCGGGCGGACGACGGCACTATCTGGTACCTGCGCAACGGCGAAATCCTGCGCGTGGGCAACCGTTCCCAGGGCACTTACATCGCACCCCCTGCCCCGCCGGCCGACGAGGCCGACACCACCCCGCAGCAGCAGGCCGGAGAATAGAGAAATGACGATTCCCAGCTCCGGCGAACCCCGGCAGCCCCGCCAGTTGCTGCAGAACGATCCGTTCAGCCAGCCCGGCTACACGGACAACTTCTACGACGCCGTGGGCGGCCATGAGACCTTCGTGAAGCTGATCGACGTGTTCTACGACGGCGTCGCGACCGATCCGCTGCTGCGCCCCATGTACCCGGAAGAGGACCTCGGCCCCGCCAAACGGCGCTTCCTGATGTTCCTGGAACAGTACTGGGGCGGCCCGACGACGTACGGCGAGGAGCGCGGGCACCCCCGGCTGCGGATGCGCCACATGCCGTTCCGGGTGACGCCCGAGGCCAAGGAACGCTGGCTGTTCCACATGCGCACCGCGGTGGATGCCCTGGAGCTCCCGCCGTTGTACGAGGGAACGCTGTGGGACTACATGGAGCGGGCAGCCCTCTCCATGGTCAACAGCCCGTCGGAGGCCTGAGCCCGGCGCCGACCGGGAAGCTTCCTAGAGCCCGGAACCGGTCCGGACCAGCACGTGGCCGCGGGTGCCGCTGAGCCGGAACCAGCGCCCGGCCCGGAAGAGCCGCTGCTCGCCGTCGGCCAGGAAGCCCAGGGTGAGTGCGGCGAACGCGGCGCCGGCCGGGAGGCCGCCGGCGTCCGGCAGTTCCCGGCCCCAGACGGTCGCCCGGGCGTTGTTGACGATCAGCGCGCCCGGCTTGTCCGGGATGATCGCGGCGATCTCCCTGATGCCGGCCTCGGCGGCGCCCCGCAGGACAGTGTCCTGAAGCGCACCGAGCAGTTCCCAACCGGCCCGCGGCGCCCCGATCCCGGCCCACGACTCGCTGACGGTCATCGGCGGCACGGGAAGTTCGACGTCGTGCTCCCCCGCCCGTGCCAAACGGTCCAGGACAGCGGACAGCGGCACGGTCACGTCGGTGTCCGCCGGCCGTGCCAGCGCCATGGTCCGCAGGCCCAGGATGGTGGGGGTGGATTCGCCGAGGAGCCGGGGCCGCAGCACGCAGACGTAGGCGGCCAGGACCGGGCCCGCGGCCTGGAGCCGGATGGCGCCGTCGTCAATGGACTTGGCGCGCGTGGCAAAGGTGCGCAGGTCGGCGAGGTCGCGGGGATCGGTGAACTGCAGGGGCTGGGTTAGGACATCAGACACACCACCGACTCTACCGGCTGCGCTTCTTTGGAGCGGTGCCGCCTTTTTTGAGCAGTGTCACAGGGCCGTCTAGAGTCAGACCATGACTGAAGCCGAAGCCGGACTGCAGGGGCTCCCCACGCAGGACCCCACCTCCTCGCTCATCCAACTCCTCAACCTCGGCGAGCTCGAGGGCGCACGGACGGACGAGGACATCTTCATGGGCCCCTCCCAGCAGCAGCCCAGGCACCGCGTCTTCGGCGGCCAGGTGCTGGCGCAGTCCCTCATAGCCGGCAGCCGCACTGTCGATCCTGACCGCAGCGTGCACTCCATGCACGGCTACTTCCTGCGGCCGGGCGACGCCAACAAGCCGATCACCTTCGGCGTGCAGCGCCTGCGCGACGGCCGGTCCTTCTCGGCCCGCCGGGTCCACGCCTATCAGGAGGGCATGCCCATCCTGTCGATGATCGCGTCCTTCCAGGCCGAGGACGAAGGCATCGAGCACCAGTCCGAGATGCCCGCCGGCATCCCGGACCCCGAATCGCTGCCCAGCACCGCCGACCTCCTGGGCAAGTTCGATCACCCCGTGGCCCGGCACTGGGCCTACGAGCGGCCCTTCGATATCCGCCATGTCGATCCTGCGCTGTACGTCTCGGCCAAGGGGCCCAAGGAAGCACGCAACGCCGTCTGGATGAAGACCTTCGGTCCGATGCCCGACGACGCCGGCCTGCACCGGGCCGCCCTGGCCTACGCGAGCGACTACACCCTGCTGGAGTCGGTCCTCCGCAAGCACGGGATGAGCTGGATTACGCCCGGGATGTCCGTGGCGAGCCTGGACCACGCCATGTGGTGGCACCGGCCGGTCCGGGTTGACGAATGGCTCCTGTACGTCCAGGAATCCCCCAGCGCCCAGGGCGCGCGGGGCCTCGCCACCGGCAAGATTTTCAGCCGTGACGGCCGGCACGTGGCAACGGTGGCGCAGGAAGGCATGGTCCGCGTCCCGAACGATCTGAAGAACACAGTGAACGGCGCCGTCCAGGCCGCCGTCTAGTCCAGAGTCCTGCAGCACCAGATGCGCAAGGCCGAGCGCAGCTAAACGCCCGTCGCCTGGCCGGCGCGACGAGCCTACGGACACGAAAATGGCCGGCTCCCCGGGCGGGGAGCCGGCCATTTTTCGTGGCGCTGTGCGACTCGGGTGCTTAGTCGCGGGTGAGGCGGCGGTGCGTCACGCGGTGCGGCTTGGCCGCGTCCGGGCCCAGTCGCTCCACCTTGTTCTCCTCGTAGGACTCGAAGTTGCCCTCGAACCAGTACCACTTGGACGGGTTCTCCTCGTCGCCTTCGTACGCGAGGATGTGGGTGGCCACGCGGTCCAGGAACCAGCGGTCGTGCGAGACGACGACGGCGCAGCCCGGGAATTCGAGCAGGGCGTTTTCGAGGCTGCTGAGGGTTTCGACGTCGAGGTCGTTAGTCGGTTCGTCGAGGAGCAGCAAGTTGCCGCCCTGCTTGAGCGTCAGCGCAAGGTTCAGGCGGTTGCGCTCACCACCGGAGAGCACCCCGGCCTTCTTCTGCTGGTCCGGGCCCTTGAAGCCGAAGGCGGCAACATAGGCGCGGGACGGCATTTCGACGTGGCCGACCTGGATGTAGTCGAGGCCGTCGGACACGACCTCCCACAGGGTCTTGTTGGGGTCGATGCCGCCGCGGCTCTGGTCGGCGTAGGAGATCTTGACGGAATCGCCGATCTTCAATTCGCCGCCATCGAGCGGTTCGAGGCCCACGATGGTCTTGAACAGCGTGGACTTGCCGACGCCGTTGGGGCCGATGACGCCGACGATGCCGTTGCGCGGCAGGGTGAAGGACAAGCCGTCGATCAGCGTGCGGTCATCGAAGCCCTTCTGGAGATCCCTGGCCTCCAGCACGAGTCCGCCGAGGCGCGGTCCCGGCGGGATCTGGATCTCTTCGAAGTCGAGCTTGCGGGTGCGGTCTGCCTCGGCAGCCATTTCCTCGTAGCGGGCCAGACGGGCCTTGGACTTGGTCTGGCGGCCCTTGGCGTTGGAGCGGACCCACTCGAGTTCCTCGGTGAGGCGCTTGGCCTGCTTGGCGTCCTTCTTGCCCTGGACTTCCAGGCGGGCGCGCTTCTTCTCCAGGTACGTGGAGTAGTTGCCCTCGTAGGGGTACAGGTGGCCGCGGTCCACTTCGGCGATCCACTCGGCCACGTGGTCGAGGAAGTAACGGTCGTGGGTGACGGCAAGGACGGCGCCGGGGTAGCTGGAGAGGTGCTGCTCAAGCCACAACACGCTCTCGGCGTCGAGGTGGTTGGTGGGCTCGTCGAGCAGCAGCAGGTCCGGCTTCTGCAGCAGGAGCTTGCACAGGGCGACGCGGCGGCGCTCACCACCGGAGAGCAGGGTGACATCGGCATCGGCGGGCGGGCAGCGCAGGGCGTCCATGGCCTGTTCCAGCTGGGAATCGATATCCCAGGCGTCGGCCGCGTCGATCGCTTCCTGCAGCTGTCCCATTTCCTCGAGGAGGGCATCGTAGTCAGCGTCGGGGCTGGCCATTTCCTCGGAGATCTCGTTGAAGCGCTGGATCTTGCCGTAGATTTCACCGACACCTTCCTGGACGTTGCCCAGGACGGTCTTGTCTTCGTTCAGCGGCGGCTCCTGCAGCAGGATGCCGACCGTGTAGCCGGGGCTGAGCCGGGCTTCGCCGTTGGAGGGCGTGTCCAGGCCTGCCATGATCTTCAGAATGGTGGACTTACCGGCACCATTCGGGCCGACAACGCCAATCTTGGCCCCCGGGAAGAAGGACATGCTTACGTCATCGAGGATGAGTTTTTCGCCGACAGCCTTACGGGCCTTGGTCATTGTGTAGATAAATTCCGCCATGCCTACAAATCTAGTGGTTCGGCCGGGATAACTCACATTCAGGAAGCCCCGGATCGGCCCTTTGACGTCGCTGGACGGCCCTGGACCGCCCTGGACCGCGCAGTTCAGCCCTCGACGCCCACGAGGCAGCCGCCGGAGGCCAGGGCGGGCAGCACGCTGACGGCGACGCCGCCGTTGCGGATCTGGGCGACGATGCAGTCGCCGCCGTCACGCACGGCGGCCTCGACAGCGTCGGCAGCCAGACCGGTGGGCGTCCGGCTGGCGGTCACTTCCACGGCGCCGGCCGGAAATCCGGCGTCGATCAGGGACGTGCGGATTTTGCCGGTTTGGGGCTGTCCCCCGGCGCCGACGACGGCGTTCAGGACCGCCTCGACCGTGGATTTCGTAGTGGGTGGCGCCCGTTCCGGCGCCCCCGGCGCGCGACGGCCCGGCCGGTGCCGGGGACGCTGCAGGAAGCGTGACCCCGGAAACCCCTTGCCCAGCCCCTGCCCAGCAGCCCCGGATCCATTACCGCTGGCCGGAGTCGAACAAGCGGAGACTGCCAGCAGGAGCATCAGGATTGCCGACACCGGCGCGGCCCGCGCGGTCCGCGCAGCCCGGCCGCGGGAGCCACTTCCCCGGCCCGCGGCGGGGGTGGCGGCCGCCGAATGCCCCGCACGGATCCTGGCAAGATTTCACCCGGCAATTCTGCCATGCGGTGTTGTCCCGCAGTGCCCTGTCCCGCAGTGTCGTCCCGCAGTGTCGTCCCGCAGCCTTTTCCAGCTGCGTTGTCCCGCAGTTCCCCAGGGAACCAAGCTGCAGCCTCTGTCAGTTCCCCGGGATTCAGGCTGCGGCCCCTTTCAGTTCGCCGGTTTCCTGGTCCACCTCCTCTTCCTCGCCGTTCGAGTCATTGATGAACGTCGTGTGGTGCTCGGCGCCTCCATCGCCGTCCCCGCCGGCATCCCCGTCGTCCCCGGACTCCGTCGGCAGCCCGCCGCCGTCCCCGTCCCCGATACCAGGCGCCCCGGGTGCGCCTGGTGCGCCGGCCCCGGCGGCTGTCTGGTTTCCCGCTCCGGCCGAACGGGTGAAGTTGGCAGAGCCCCACATGAGGTCGTGGCCGACGGACTCTGCGTCTATTTCGGCGACGTGGTAGACCCGCCCGTCCTTTTCCCAGCTCCGCATCTTCAGCCTGCCAACGACGATGACCCGCTGGCCCTTCCTGACGCTGCAGCCGATGTTGCCGGCCAGTTGCCGGTACCCCTGGACAGTGAACCAGTTGGTGTTGCCATCCACCCAGGTGCTGGAGGCGCGGTCGTAGCGACGCTCGGTGGCGCCGAGCCGGAAGGACGCCGTGGCCACGCCACCGGGGCGTGGTCGCACTTCTGATTTCCGAGGCGACGAAGCCACGGACCGTAATGTTGTCACTCATTCTCATGTCCTGTCTCGAATTGTCGTGCCCTGGCGGGCAGTTCCAGCATCCTGCCAGGGACCGCGGCCCGGGAGGGGCCGACTGTGCCATGTGGAAAACCGGCCGCCGGCAGCGGTGTCGGGGACGTGTTGGGGAGTGGTCCCGACTACGGGACAGGCCACCGGCCGGCGTTGACCGTCACCGGCCGTCCGGCACTGTAAACTTTTTGAGGCGTCCCCCGGCAGCAGCCGGCGGGCACCAGCGTGCCCCAGTAGCTCAGGGGATAGAGCAGCGGCCTTCTAATCCGCCGGTCGGGGGTTCGATTCCCTCCTGGGGCACAAGAGAGCGGCTCTGACCTGCAAAACGCAAGGTCAGAGCCGCTTCCTATTTCAACTTGGGATCCTGGTATGGCAGGAGCAGTGCCAACTACCGCTGGGGATCATGCCGACGGCGGGCAGTCCAGGGCGTCAGAAGCGGTGACCTGCGGTTCAAGCTTGGCCGTAAGCTCATCCAGTCGTGCTTGCTGGTCCCGCACGAGGGCAAGGAGATAGCGCCGGTCCCGGACGTTCTGGTCGACGACTCGGCCGGCATATTCGTTCTCGTCCTCTGTGAGCCGCGCTTCGATGGCGGCGAGTTCGTCAGAGGCGCTCATTCCGTTCTCCTCGATGTGGTTCGTGGTGTCAGCCGGATCTGGTCTGACTCTGCCTCCATGACTAATGAAATCTGACGAGCCGCTGGGGCCGGGCGGTCAGATCCACTTGTTGTGCTTGAACGCCAGGAACAGGATCGCGCCCATCCCGATCATGAGCCCCAGCGCCATCGGATAGCCGAAAATCCAGTCGAGCTCGGGCATCGCCCGGAAGTTCATGCCGTAGATCGACGCGATCAACGTCGGGGCGAACAGGATCGCAGCCCACGACGAGATCCGCTTGACCTGCTCGTTTTGGGCGAAGCTGGACTCCGTCAGGAGGCGCATTTCGTCGTTTTGCCGCTGGGCCACGAGGGCTGCGTTGACGGCCAACGCGTTCTGCAGCAGTGCACGGAAGGCTGCCACCCGCTCCCCGAGCCTGAGGGCGTGGTCCAGGACGTCGCGGAAATGGTCCTGCAGTTCAGGGTCCGGCACACCGTCCGGGGCTACGGCCATGAGCGTCTGCAGGATCCCGGACAGGGGGGCCGTCGCGCGCTGGAACGTGATGACCTGGCGGGACAGTTCATAAATCCTGCGCGACACGCCGGGATCGGCGGCGAACAGATCATCTTCGATTTCGTCGATGTCGTTTTCCAGCCCGGCCGCCACCGGCTCGTACTCGTCCACCACCTGGTCCAGAATCGCATAGAGCACGGCGTCCGGTCCGAGCGCCAGGAACTCCGGCTCGGACTCCATGCGCCGGCGCACCTTGGCCAGATCGGGCGACTCGGCCCGGCGGACAGTAACCACGAAGTCCGGGCCGGCGAAAACGTGGATCTCGCCGAACTCGACCTTCTCCACATCATCCAGGTACCGGGCGGGCCGCAGCACCAGGAACAACGTCTCGCCATAGTGCTCCAGCTTCGCCCGCTGGTGGCCGGCGAGCGCGTCCTCCACGGCCAGGTGGCTCAGGTCGAATTCCTCCGCCACCGAGCGCAGCTCGTCAGGTTCTGGCCGATAGAGCCCGATCCAGGCCATGCCTTGGCGCTGCCGCAGGAGAAAATATGTCTCCTCGAGGTCTTCCGGATCGGCGGTCCGGTGACCGTGCACATAGACGGCGTTGTCAATAATGGTCACGGCCGCGCCTCCTCATCAAGGCTTTTCCCTTGGCTGTGACGTTATACCGTGCCCGGGCCGGTGCCAACAGCCCGGGCTGCCCACGACCGCCGGCGGGTTTGCCGGCACAGGCGGCAGCCCGTCAGCGTTGCCAAGGACTGCCCAGGCGATGCCCGGGGATGGGGCGGCCCGCCTGGACCACGCGCACTGCAGGGCCACGTCGCGGGGCCCAGTCGTGGCCCAACGCCCGCGTCCCGGGCGCACCGTCAGCCATCAGCACGCTTAGTATTGAGTGGACAGGCAGGCCGCCCGGGAACGCCCGTGCGCCCTGCCCGCAACCGAAAGGTACGGCCGCCATGACCCAGACACCCCGCAGCTTCGATCCCGGCAATCCCGACGACGCCATCACCGCCCAGCACGTGACCACCCGGCAGACCAGGGGCCGCTGACGCCGCGTCCGGGTCCGCCGAGCCCGGCAACAGTGCCGAGGAGGCAGGCAGCACCGATCTTGTATCCGGGGCCCCGGCTGCCGCAACGGCGGCGCCGCACGTGGAAACTGCCCGCGCAGAAACGCCCGAGACGACCGCTCCTGCCCCGGAAGCGCGCCAGGTCACCCGCGCGGGAATGGTCTGGGCCGCCGTTGCCTGCGCGCTGGTGGTGCTGATCCTGCTCATCGCCTTCATCCTGCAGAACCAGGAATACGTTCAGGTGAAGTTCTTTGGCCTCGAGGGGTCGGTCCCGCTCGGCATTGCACTGTTCATCGCAGCAGTCGGCGGCGGTGTGCTGGTCGCGATCGCCGGAGCCGCCCGCATTATTCAGCTGCGGCTCGCCGCGCATCGTCAGCGCGTCAGCCGACGGCCCAGCCCGGGCACTCGCACGCGCTGAAGCCGGCAGGCGCTAGCCTCTTTCCACTAGCCTCTTTCCATGGGCGAAGCAGAATCCCCGAGTCAGGCAGCCGTGACCACCGCTGCGGCGGACTGGCCCGACGTCGAGCGTCTTTTCGGCGTCCGGGGCGAACCGTCCCGCTGCTGGTGCCGTTTCTTTGCGTTGACCGGAACCCAGTGGTCCGCGTCCACCCCGGAGCAGCGGAAGGTCCAGTTGCGGGACAAGTTCGACGGCGGCGCCCCGCCTCCGGGGGTCCTGGCCTTCCGGGGCGGGAGCCCTGTGGGCTGGTGCGCCGTCGAGCCCCGCGGGTGCTATCCAAGGATCCTGCGCTCGAAGGTTTTGACGGCGGCCCCCGACGTGGCCCGGGATCCTGGCGGGAACCAGGTGTGGTCCGTGAGTTGTTTCGTCGTCGCCCCCGGCCAGCGCCGGACCGGCGTGGCGCGGGCGCTGCTCACAGCCGCCGTCGAACACGCCTTCGCCCACGGCGCAACGGTAGTGGAGGGCTATCCGGTCGATCCGGTGCAGCGGCCCAAGGCGGGCCCGGCGGACCTCTATCAGGGCACCCTGGGACTCTTCCTCGCGGCCGGCTTCGAGGTGGTCAGCGACGCCGTGCCGGGACGCGCCGTCGTCCGCCTGACGGCTCCCCCGCCTGGCGAGACTCCTCCTAACGGGCCCGTCAGGGCAGCGTCAGGATGACGGGCCCTTCGGCGGTGATGGCAACGGTGTGCTCGCTGTGCGCGGCGCGGCGCCCGTTCGCGGAGCGGAGGGTCCATTCGTCGTCGTCATGGTAGTAGTCGTCCTTGCGGCCCAGAATCAGCATCGGCTCGATGGCGATGACCAGGCCCTCGGTCAGTTTGATGCCGCGGCCCGGCCGGCCGTCGTTGGGCACGGGCGGCTCGGCGTGCATGGTCCGGCCGATCCCGTGGCCGCCGTGGTCGGCGAGCAGCCCGTAGCCTGCCCGGCGCGCTGCCCCGCCGATCGCGTAGGCAAGATCCCCCATCTTGTTCCCGATCCTCGCCGCATCGATCCCCCGGGCCAGGGCGGCGTCCGTGGCGTCGATGAGGGCCTGATCCACCGGGTCCGGGGTTCCTACGATGAAACTGACGGCGGCATCGCCGCACCAGCCGTCCAGGAACGCGCCGCAGTCCACGCTCAGCAGGTCCCCGTCCTGCAGCCGGTAGTCGTTGGGGATGCCGTGCACGACGGCGTCATTGACGCTCGTGCAGATGACCCCGGGAAACGGGACGGACGCCCACCGCGGCCGGTAGTTCAGGAACGCCGGGGTGGCGCCGGCGTCGGCGATGGACGCGGCGGCGACCTCGTCCAGTTCCTTGAGCGAGACGCCAACGGCGGCGGCGTCCCGGACCCGGACCAGCGTGTTGGCGACCACCCGGCCGGCCTCGCGCATCAGTGCGATCTCTTCGGGACTCTTGATCATGGACATGGGTTTCCTTCCGGCGCGGCGCCACGGCTTGCTGGCTTCAACTCTAAAGCCCGCCGCAGGATGTCTACAGTGGCCTCATGGTCACCAAGGAACTGATTGACGCGATCCGCAGCCGGCTGCGGGCGGCGGCCGATCCCGGCCGCGCTGCCGGGGCACAGGCCTACATGAAATCGCAGATGCCGTTCCTGGGCGTGCGGGTTCCGGAGGTCCGCAGGATCGTCAAAGCCGCGGCCGCCGCGCACCCGCCGGCCGGCCTGGCGGACCTGCAGGACACGGTGCTCGCACTGTGGCGGAACGCCGGCTGCCGTGAGGAACGCTACGCCGCGATCGAGCTCACCGGGCTGAAGCTCGCGGCCGGGGAGCTCAGCATGCTGGCCCTGTACGAGGAAATCATCCGCACCGGGGCCTGGTGGGACCTGGTGGACGGTGTGGCGCACCGGCTGGGCGCGCTCCTGCAGGCACACCGGGCAGAACTGGTCCCGGTCCTGGGCCGCTGGAGCAGGGACGATGACGTCTGGATCCGGCGGGCCTCCATCACCGCGCAGCTGGGGGCGAAATCCGCCACGGACACGGCCCTCCTGGCCACGGTGATCGAGGCCAATCTGGGCGATCCGGAGTTCTTCATCCGCAAGGCGATCGGGTGGGCTCTACGCCAGTACGCGAGGACTGATCCGGACTGGGTGCGGGCGTTCGTGCAGCGGCACGGGGAACAGCTCAGTCCGCTCTCCCGCAAAGAAGCGCTCAGGAACCTGCCGGCCTAGCACCACAGTCGCGTTTTTCCGCGCTGAGCGTTTCCTGCAATTTCGACGAAATCGATCGTCCTGCGGGCCAGCGAGTCCGCGCGTGGAGAGCTGGGCAGGTGCCGGCCGCATGAGTGGCCGGCACCTGCGCCCCAGGCCCGGGCTAGGGCCGTACGGCTATTGGAGCACGCTTTCGATGAATGCCTTTGTGCGCTCGTGCCGGGGGGCGTTGATGACCTGTTCAGGGTCGCCTTGCTCAACGACGACGCCTCCGTCCATGAAGACGACTTGGTCTCCGGCTCCGCGGGCGAATCCGATCTCGTGGGTGACGACGATCATGGTCATGCCCTGGGATGCAAGGGAGCGCATGACGTCGAGAACGTCGCCCACAAGTTCAGGATCCAGAGCGGAGGTGGGCTCATCGAAGAGCATCAGCTTTGGATCCATGGCCAACGCCCTGGCGATGGCCACCCGTTGTTGCTGACCGCCGGAGAGCTGGGCCGGGTAGTGCCCGGCCCAGTCAGCCAATCCGACCCTGTCCAGGAGCTCCATTGCTCGCTGTGAAGCATTCACCTTGGGCAGACGCTTAACGCCCGTGGGTGCTTCGGTGATGTTTTCGATGGCGGTCTTGTGGGGGAAGAGGTTGAACTTCTGGAACACCATGCCGATGTTGCGGCGTTGCTTGGCGATTTCCTTCTGGTGCATTTCGTAGATCTTCTCGCCCTGCTGCCGGTAACCGATCAGGTCATCGTCAACGTAGATCCGGCCGCCGTCGATGCTTTCCAGGTGATTGACGCACCGGAGAAGGGTCGATTTTCCGGAACCGGAGGGACCCAACAAACACGTCACCTCGCCCGGGTTGACGTGGAGAGTGATGTCTTTCAGGACCTCGTGTTTGCCGAAGCTCTTGCGTACGTTCTCGATGCGCACGAGCGGCTTGACGGACTGCTCCGTCGGGGACGGGAATGGTTCTCGTATCAAGGCTTCACCTGCGAGGTCTCGGTGGGACGGGTCCGGTCCGCCAGCATGGCGCGCAAGCGCTGCAGCGGGGTGGGCGGCAGGGAGCGTGATGCGCCCCGGCCGAAGCGGCGTTCCAGGTAGTACTGAGGGACGGACAGCACACTGGTCATGAACAGGTACCAGATGCTCACCACCACCAGCAGCTCGACCTGTTTGAGGTTCTGGGAGGAAATGAGGGACGCCTGGGTGTAGATCTCCAGGACCGCAATGACAGAGAGCAACGAGGTGTTCTTGAGCATGGAGATGAGCTCGTTGCCCATGGGCGGGATGATGACGCGCATCGCCTGCGGAAGGAGGATCCGGTTGAAGGTGTAGAGCGGGGACATGCCGAGCGAATATGCTGCTTCGCGTTGGCCTTCGTCGACGGAGAGCATGCCGGCGCGGACGATTTCGGACGAGTAGGCGGCTTCGTTCAGTGTCAGGGCCAGGAATCCGGCCACGAACGCCGTGATCAGCGAATTGGTGTCAATGGACCAAAAGGTGACATCGGTCAGGGGTATTCCGACGGACAGCCTGCTGTACAGAAGGCCCAGGTAGCCCCAAAGGACAATCTGCACCAACAGCGGCGTGCCGCGGAACAACCAGACGTAGAGCCAGGACAGGGTCGACAGCACAGGGTTGGTCGAGAGCCGCATGGCCGCGAGGAGGATTGCCAGCAGAGTCGAAACGACCATGGAAAGCACGGTCAGCACGAGCGTCAGCCACACACCGGCCAGGATATGGCTGTCGAACAGATAGCGCCCGATGGCCGGGTAGTCGATGTTCTCATTGGTCAGCAGGGACTCAACAAACAAGGCGACAACGGCCAGCAGTACCGCCGCACTGATCCACCTCCACGGTCGTCGCAAGGGAATCGCCCGGACGTCTGCCGCCGGGGAGACTGTCGGCGCGGTCCCTGTAGTAGTAATCGGGAAGGTCATCGCGCTCTACTTTCCTTGGTTGACAGCGGCCGACGCCACCGCATAGGAGGTCAACGAGTACCTGTCCAGGATCTTCTTGTACGTTCCGTCGTCAATCAGGGCCTGAAAGGCTGCACGCAGGGCCTCGGTGAATTTCGGGTCGGTGTTGAGGTTGCCCAGGCCGCTGAACACCGGCAGGTAGCCGGCCGGGAACTCGGAGTCGCGGACCAGCTCGAAAGCCTTGCCGTCTCCGGCGGTCTTGACCACATACTCGGCTACCGGTGCGTCGACAACGTATGCCTGGCTCTTGCCCGCGCGCAGGGCCGTCTGGGCGTCGAGGTCCGTGGGCAGCTCAAGCACTTGAACGCCGTCTTTGCCCTTTTCCTTGCATTGGGCTTCGAGTCCGCGCAGGAGTTCTCCCTGGACCGTGGCCTTTTGCACTGAAACGGTCTTGCCGCACACATCCAGGAGGGCCTTGATGCCGTCCGGGTTGCCGCTCTTGACCAGGATGATGAAGCCGCCGTGCGTGTAATCAACGAAGTTGAGGGTCTTCTGCCGTTCCGGTGTGTCGTTCATGGCACTGAGAATCACATCGAACTTCTTCGACAGCAGGGACGGGATGATCGTGGAAAACGCCTGCTGGTTGAAGGAAACGGGGATGCCGAGTTTCTGCCCCAGGGCCTGGGACAGGTCATAGTCAAAGCCGGTCGGCTTGCTGTCCGTGTCATACATTGTGTAGGGCGGGTAGGGGATGTTGCCCGCTGCCTTGATCTCGCCTTTGTCCCGGATGCTCTGGGGCAGCAGGGCCGCTACCTTCTCGTCTTTGGTCGTCCCGATCGGGGCGTTGGGGGCTACGGCGCTGGAAGCATTTTCAGCCGACTTGGGTGCCTCGGCGGCGGGATTATTGGAGCAGGCCGTAGTGAGCAGCGCGCCGGCAACGGCCACGAGGGACATTGCGGTGGTGAATTTTTTCATGATGATTCCTTTTCGCTAAGTGAGTCTGGGCATGGGCCCGCGGCGTGGGCCGAGGCCTTCCCGGCATGAGGGCCGTCCCGGCACGAGGGCCGGTCCGGAAGGCAAAAGCCCGCGTTGGAGCCATGCCGCGGCTGCGGGCATGGCTCTTCGCCGCAGTAGCGCGTGTGCGTAGTGTGTGTTCCGGCATGCGATGGTCTGCTGGCCCGACCCGTAGGTTCCACGGTGCGGGGCCTAGGGTTGAGCGGCGACGCCTGATCACCGAGTTTGCTCTGCGCGTCAGGCCCCGTTTAGTGGGGCTGTGTCACCGTTCTCAGGTGTGATGAAGGCGCCGCTTTGCCGATCAGATCCAGGGTTGCGTAGGCGACCCCCCAGGACACCGTCACGCCGGAACCGCCGTGGCCGTAGCTGTGGATGACCGGGCCGTCCTCTTCATGCCGGAGTTCCAGTCGGATGAGCTGCCGTGCGGGGCGTAGCCCAACCTTGCTGCCCAGAAACGTTCCTGCTGCGAGACCAGGAGACAACTTCAGCGCAGAGTCCAGGATTCTTTGCTCGGTTTCCCTGTCCGGAACCAGATTCGTTGCTCCGATCTCGGCCGTTCCGCCGCAGATAACCTCGTCGGTGCGGGGGATGACATACGTGGGGCCGGCGGGGTTGGCGTCGTCGATGATCCACTGCCCTGTCGACGTGTTCCCGATGCGGGCGACTTGTCCGCGCACGGGGTAGAGGCCGTCGTCAGTGTGCAGGCCATGGCTTTGCAGCCCCGTTGCCAGGACAACGACCGTGTCCTGGCATGGCCCCTCGGGGAGGGACCGTAGCAGGCGCCATTCCCATGTCACTCCCAGCGACGTGCACTGTTCCTGAAGCCACGGCAGGTACGTGGACATGGTCGCGATCGGCACGGTGCAGACGGTCCCGCCAGTGGCTCCCTCCGGTACCTCGTCCGCACGGGCAGGTCGGTTGCCGGCAACGGTCGCCGCCCACGGGAGTGGTGCGGTTCCCGCACGGTGAACGACGATGCCTTCACGCATCTGCACGCCTGCTTCTGGCACCGTGGCAGCGAGCCCGGCAAGTACGTCGAACGTGGTGGCCGCCCACGGTCCGATCCAGGACGCTGGTTCGGCATGGTAGGGGGCCCAGATCGCGGCGGCTACCGAGGATACCGTGTCTTCGGGGCGGTTCGCGGCCACGACGGTGACTTTGTGGCCAGCCCGGGCTGCCACAAGGGCCGTGGTGAGACCGATGACCCCGGCGCCCACGACAATCACCGCAGGGCGGGGGGCAGTCATTGCTTGTTTTTCAGGGCCGTCGCCTCGATTTCGAACCTGAAGGGTCCGACGAGGCCCGCCACGATTGTGGTTCGTGCCGGTTTGTTTCCCGGAAACCAGTTGACGTATTCGTCATTGAATTCGGCAAGCTGGCTGGCATCGGTGAGTACACAAAATGTCCGGACCACGTCAGTCAGGGAGCATTCGCCTGCTCGGAGGACTTCCCGGAGGTTGCGACAGGCTTGCCGTACTTCGTCGGTGAATGATTCCGGCACCGTGCCTTCGACGGGGTCGAGCCCGACCTGCCCTGATGTCAGGACAAACTGGCCGGTAGCGACGGCCTGGGACAGCACGGGCAGTCCCGGGGCGTCGGATGTGTGAACAATACTTGATTGCAGCAATGAGATTCCTATGTTCGGGTAGGGCACAGGCCATGACAAGGCCAAACAGTGAAAGAAGATCCGCAACGGCCAGGGGTGGGGCCGGGTGTGACTGAAGCCACATCAACAACTGCTAATGATCTTTCCAAGCTGCATGCGGGAAGCCAATGACATGCGCGCCAATTGCGCCCGGCAAAATGTGTACGAAAAACCATCGAAGTGACCGTGCAGACGGAGCCGGATCTCAGCACCGGAAGCCCGCTGACGCCCGAACGCCAGGGGACAAGGAAGGGGACCGCCTCAGGCGGTCCCCTTCCTACGGTGTAGTGGACTTCAGCGCGGCTGTAGTACTAGATGATGGGCCGCGTCGTGACCGGCTCGTCCGACTTGCTGAACAGCAGCTTGGTCTTCGGGTCCAGGAAGATCAGGTACAGGGCAAACAGCAGGGCGATGATGGCCGCGGCGTTGCGGGCCAGCGCCAGGGCCAGGCCGAGGTCCGCGGTCTGCAGGTACGGGAAGACATCGAGCTGGTCCGAGATCGCGTAGACCATGAAGAAGGACACGATGAAGTAGAGCGCCTTGACCTGCCAGTCGTCGCGGATGCCCGTGACGGCAAACAGCGGAATGAGCCAGACGATATACCAGGACTGGATCATCGGGGACAGAAGCACGACGGCGGCGAACGCCAGGGTGAGCCGGCGCATCAGGCGGTCGTAGTCACCGCGGAAGATCTGCCAGGCGACGATCCCGACGGCGATCAGCTTGCCGGCGTCGAACGCCCATTTGGCGAGGCCCCAGCCGTCGAGCCCGAACGCGTTGGAGATGGAGGCGACGATCAGGCCCATCAGGCCAACGGGCGCGTACCAGATCCAGATGCTGCCCGGGGCGGACAGCCCGTTGATCCAGCCGAAGCCGAAGCCGTTGACCCGGCTCATGAGATACAGCAGGGCGAGGCTGATGCCGGCCGTGAGGCCCCAGAAGACGAATTTGCGCGGCCAGCTTGCGTTCTTCCCCGCCCAGAGCAGGCCGATGAACGGCAGGAAGACGATGGTGATGGGCTTGACCGAAATGGACAGCGTGACCAGCACGATTCCGAGGATGACCCGGCGCGTGGCGCAGTAATACAGGCCGGCCAGGGCCAGCCCGATCATGAGCGCGTCGTTGTGCACGCTGGCGATGAAGTTGGTGAGGAACAGCGGGTTGGCCGCCGTCAGCCACAGGGCCCGGTTCGGGTTCACCCCGTGGAGTTCGGCCAGTTTGGGCACGTAGATCACGCACAGGACGATGCCCGCCAGCGCGGCCATCCGGAACAGCATGATGCTGCCTTCGGGGTGCACGTTGGTGGCCCAGACCACGAACTGTTCGATCCACAGGAAGAGCTGGCCGTACGGGACGGGGGCCTCGGTCCACATCTTGTCGGCGCCGAGCTGGAAGTAGTTGGACAGCGCCGAAATGCCGTTTTCGTAGGGGTTGAAACCCTCCACCATGAGCCGGCCCTGGCCGATGTAGGCGTAGACGTCGCGGCTGAACAGCGGCACGGAGAACATCAGCGGCAGGCCCCACGCCACCGTCGCCTGGAGCGTGGCCTTGCGGGCGCCGGCTCCCCAGACCCGGACGCGCTGGCCGAGCCGCAGCCAGGCGCGGACCAGCAGCATGCCGCCGAATGCCAGCAGGACAATGGACAAGGCGACGCCAATGGCTTCGGTGCGCATCCAGATGAACAGCGGGACGCGGCGGAGTTCGGACACCGGGGCGAGCCAGCCGACGCCGATCGAACCGATCGTCATGAACAGCGAGCCCAGGAACCCGGCAAGGATTGGGGACCGGGGGTTGTCGACGTCGTCAACGGCGTCTGCCCGCGCAGGGCGGGACACAGCAGGACGCGACACAGCAGGACGCGACGCGGCCGGGCCGGACAGTCGACGGACGGGACTCAGACGTTGGGGACTCAGACTTCTGGGACAAAGACGTGCTGGAGATACCGGCAGCCGTTTCCCCCGCCGCGGGCACAGGCGCCGTCATGTCAGAATCGTCCAATCTGTTGTGGGTCAAAATTCCGCCCACAGCGGCCGAAATATCCGGCCCGGGGCGCCGCGTTTACGAAATAAGTTGACGAAATAATTCGACGGCCGCGTACCCGAAATCCTAGCACCGGACGGCTCCGTGGCGTCGGAACGGTAGGCTGGGCGGGTGCCTATAACTAACGAACGCATCGTCTGGATCGACTGCGAAATGACCGGCCTGGACACCAAGAACGACGCCCTCATCGAGGTGGCTGCCCTCGTGACGGACTCGGAACTCAACATCCTGGGTGACGGCGTCGACGTCGTGATCAAGCCCGACGACGCCGCGCTGGCCCAGATGAACGACTTCGTCCGCGACATGCACACGCGGTCCGGCCTCCTGGCGGAACTCCCGCACGGCAAGACCATGGCCGAAGCGCAGGCCGCCGTGCTCGACTACATCAAGAAATGGGTCCCGGACCCCAAGAAGGCACCGCTCGGCGGCAACTCGGTGGGCACCGACCGCGTGTTCCTGGTCCGGGACATGCCCGACGTCGTGGAGCACCTGCACTACCGGGTCATCGACGTGAGCACCATCAAGGAACTCTCCCGCCGCTGGTTTGCCCGGGCCTACTTCCAGTCCCCCGCCAAGCTGGGCGGGCACCGTGCACTGGGCGACATCAAGGACTCCATCGACGAACTCCGCTACTACCGCGAGGCGGTGTTCGTCCCCGCGCCCGGCCCGGACAGCACCACGGCACAGCAGATCGCCAAACGCGTCATGGGCGGCGACGCAGCCGAGCCTGCCAAAAACGAGCCTGCCGAAAAGTAATCTGCGCCACGTTTGGCGGAAATTTTGGCGAAAATCGCAAAAGTGGCAAAAGCACCCCCGAACAACAGGTAAGCTATTTGTCGTTGCCATTCCAGCCAGCCGGTTCGCCGGAGGGCCTGATACGGCACATGGTGGGCGTAGCTCAGTTGGCAGAGCGCCTGGTTGTGGTCCAGGAGGTCGCGGGTTCAACCCCCGTCGCTCACCCTCATGAAGGACGGCAGTGATTGTCCGACCTTTTCCAAAGGCCGCACCGGATATCCGGTGCGGCCTTTGTTGTCTGTACCGTGTCTTGTCTTGTCTTTGTCTGTGTCTGCGCAGGATCGCCGGCTGCGCAGGACGGCTGTGTAGGACTGGGTGTACGGCGCAGTCGTCCCAGGATCTGTCATTGGAAGGAAACGCAGTGAAGCGCAAGCTCTTTGAAGAAGACCACGAGATGTTCCGCGAGATGGCCGCGGAGTTCAACGCGCGCGCGGTGGCCCCCCACTACGCCCAGTGGGACAAGGACCACATGATGTCGCGGGAACTGTGGTCCGCGGCCGGCGAGCAGGGCCTGCTGGGCCTGGCCGTGCCGGAGGAGTTCGGCGGCATGGGCATGAACGATTACCGCTTCCGGGCGGTGCTCGACGAGGAATTCGCCAAGAGCAACCACCTCGCCGTCGGCCTGGCGTTCCACCTGCACGACGACATGGTCCTCCCCCACCTGCTGGCCTACGCCTCCGATGACCTCAAGTCCCGCTGGCTGCCGGCCATGGTGTCCGGCGAAAAAGTCACCTCGATCGCCTGGACCGAACCGGGGGCCGGTTCCGACCTGCGCGGCATCCGCACCAAGGCAGTGCGCGACGGCGACGACTGGCTGATCAGCGGCCAGAAGACGTTCATCGGCAACGGCATCTCCGGCGACGCCTCCCTGGTCCTGGCCCGCACCGACGGCGGCACCGGCCGCGGGAACCACGACTCGTTCTCACTCTTCATGGTCCAGAAGGGCGAGGGCTACAACACCGGCAAGCAGCTGGACAAGATGGGCCTCAAGGCCTCGGACACCGCGGAACTGTTCTTCGACAACGTCCGCGTCCCGCACGCCGACCTGGTGGGCGAGGAAGGCAAGGGCCTGCAGTACGCGGCCGAACAGCTCCCGCAGGGCCGCCTGGCGATCGCCGTGGCCAGCTCCGCCGTCGTGCGCGCCGTCTACGAGGCGACCGTCAGCTACACGAAGGACCGCAACGCGTTCGGCGAGCGGATCATCGACTTCCAGAACAGCCGCTTCGAACTCGCCGACATCCTCACGGAGGTCGAGGTCACCGAAACCTACGTGGACCAGGCCATCCTGGCCTTCAACGCCGGGGAGCTCGACGCCGCCGGCGCGGCCCGCGCCAAACTGTGGGCCTCCGAGCGCGCCAAGTCCGTCACGGACCGCTGCCTGCAGCTGCATGGCGGCTACGGCTACATCCTGGAGTACCCGGTGGCCCAGGCCTACCTCGCCGCCCGGCTGCTGACGATCTTCGGCGGCACCAACGAAATCATGCGCGACGTCGTCGGCCGCACCATCGCCGGCTGACCCGCCGCGTCTCCCACAGCACCTGAGGAACTTTCCTGACATGACCGTCCTGCCCATCACGATCTGGGGCGAGCCCGTGCTGCACCGCCGGGCCGCGGAAGTCGAAGTTTTCGACGACGAACTCCGCACCCTGATCGCCGACATGTTCGAGACCAACGACGCCGCCAACGGCGTCGGGCTGGCCGCCCCCCAGGTGGGGGTCGGCAAGCGGCTCTTCGTGTACAAGTACGACAACGACGACGGCGCCCCGCCCACCGGCGTCGTGGTCAACCCGGTGCTGACCCTCTCCAAGGTCTCCGGCGCACTGCCGGACCCCGATGAGGAAGAGGAAGGCTGCCTGTCCTTCCCCGGCGGCCAGTACCCGCTCAAGCGGGCCGAATGGGCCAGGGTCCAGGGCTTCGACGGCGACGGGAAGCCGGTGGAATTCGAGGCGACCGGCTGGTTTGCCCGGGTGATCCAGCACGAGTACGACCACCTCGACGGCAAGCTCTACGTGGACCGGCTGATCGACCGCTATTCGCGCAAGGCCATGAAGCAGGCCAAGCGGAGCGGCTGGGGCGTTCCCGGCCTGACCTGGATGCCGGGCGTGGACCCGGACCCGTTCGGCCACTGACCCGTTCGGGGGTGCCCGTTCGGGGGTGCCGGGCCGGGGGAAATTCAGTCACGGCACGGCACGTTCAGGCCGTTCAGGCCGTGCGTTCGACGGCGGCCAGGATGGCGGCGCCGAGTTCGGCGGGCTTGGTGAACTGCGGCCAGTGCCCTGTGGGCAGGTCCACGTAGTCGACGTCGCGGATGCGGCCAAGTTCGGCCACGAACGGGTGGCCCCCGGCAATCATTTCCGTCAGCATGGCGGACGGGAATTCGCAGGCGATGATGGTGGCCGGGACCTCGTAGCGGCGTTCGTCACGGAGCTGCTGCTTGTCCTGGGCAACCCCGCGCGGCTGCGGGATGGCACGGGCGCGGAACATGGTCCGCAGCTCGTCGGTCAGGTCCGTGAGGTCCTCGTCCTCGAAGAGTTCCCACGGCGGCAGCGGGATTGCGTCGCCGTCGGTCGGGAGTTCGTCGTTGATGACCCCGCCGTCGCCCAGCGGTCCGCTGTCCACATAGATGGCGCGGGCCACCCGGTCCGGGCGGGCGTCAACCGCGCCGTGGATGATGGCGCCGCCGCCCGAGTGGCCAACCAGGACAACGGGGGCGTCGAAGGTATCGATCGCGGCGACCACGGCGTCGATGTGGGTCGCCAGGCCGATGCCCGCCCGCGGAGCGTCCACCGACTCCAGCCCGGGCAGCGTGAGCGGGTGCACCGCATGCCCTGCCGCGACCAGCGGCGGCGTCACCTCCGCCCACGATGACGCGTCCAGCCAGAATCCGGGAACCAGAATGATATCCATGCCGGTACCCTACCCGGCCCGGCCGCATTGCGGCACACACCGGACCGTAAATGCCGGAACGCTGCCGGGGCTATTCCTCGGCCGGCCCTTCCAGGCTCGCCGCGTAGTCCGGGACATAGCGGAACAGTTCCCGGGGCGGCCGCGTGTAGTTGACGGCCTTCGGCCGCTCCGGCAGGGTCACCGGCTCGGTCCGCACTTCGGTGTAGTCGATGCTGGAGAGCAGATGGGCAATGAGGTTGATCCTGGCCCGGCGTTTGTCCTCGGCTTCCACCACGTACCACGGCGATTCTGCCGTGTCCGTCTGCACGAACATGTCGTCCTTGGCCCGGGAATAGTCTTCCCAGCGCAGGATTGCTTCCCGGTCCATCGGCGAGAGCTTCCATTGCCGCATGGGATCATCCAGGCGGGACCTGAAACGCCGCTCCTGTTCGGCATGGCTGATCGAGAACCAGTACTTGAAGAGCAGGATGCCGTCCTGGATGAGCAGGCGTTCAAACACCGGGCACTGCGCCATGAAGCGCTTGTGCTCGGCCGGTGTGCAAAAGCCCATGACATGTTCGACGCCGGCGCGGTTGTACCAGGAGCGGTCCATCAGGACGATCTCCCCGGCGGCGGGGAGGTGCGGCACATAGCGCTGGAAGTACCATTCACCGCGTTCCCGCTCGGTGGGCGCCGGCAACGCGACTATCCGGGCGAACCGCGGATTCAGGTACTCGGTGACCCGTTTGATCGCGCTCCCCTTGCCCGCGGCGTCCCGGCCCTCGAAGATGACGAGGACGCGTGCGCCGGTGCTCCGGACCCATTCCTGCAGCGCTACGAGCTCCGCCTGGAGGCGAAACAGTTCCGCCTCGTAGAGGCCGACGTCGAGCCGGGCCGGCTTCCGCGCGGAGGCTCGGGAGCCCTTCTTGTGCCCGTCCTTGTGCCCGGCGTTTCCCTTGCCCGAATCCCCCGTGCGATGTGCCATGTTTCCCGTTCCCGTGTCCCGGCGTGGCGGCTTGTCCCGCAGCGCCCATTCTCGCCGGACAGCAGAACGGCTACAAGGGTCCTCCAGCCCGGGAGCCATGACGGGCGGAACTCCTATGCTTGGGCCATGGAAGCTTCAGTGCCCACGCCGATGCAGCCCATTGTCACCCTGACCGTGAATCCCGCCCTGGACATCAGCACTTCAACGGAGCAGGTCATCAGCGGCCACAAGCTGCGCTGCAGCGCCAGCCGGCTCGACCCCGGCGGCGGTGGCATCAACGTCGCCCGGGTGGTGCAGCGGCTCGGCGGGCGGACGCTCGCGGTCTACACCGCGGGCGGGCCCACCGGGGAGGCGTACCGCCGGCTGATCGAGGCTGAACGGCTCCCTGCCCTGGTGGTGCCGATCCAGGGAAGCACGCGCGAAGACTTCACCGTCGACGAGACGACGACGGGCAAGCAGTTCCGCTTCGTGCTGCAGGGTCCCGGGCTGAGTGAGCCCGAATGGCGTTTGTGTTTGGCGCTGCTGGCGGATTCGATCCCAACAGGCGGATTCGTGGTGGCCAGCGGGAGCCTCCCCCCGGGCGTCCCGGAGGACTTCTACGCGCAGGTCGCCCGGCTGTCGCGCCAACAAGGTGCACGCTGTATTGTCGACGCCTCCGGGCCGGCACTCTCCGCGGCACTCGCCGAGGGGGTCTTCCTGGTCAAACCGAGCCGCCGCGAACTCGGGCTGCACGTCGGAGCCGCGCTGGAGAGCCCCGGCAGCCAGGTCGAGGCGGCCTCGGCTCTGGTTGCGGACGGATCCGCCGAGCACGTCGCCCTGACCCTTGGCGGCGAAGGAGCGGTCCTTGCTTCGAAGTCCGGAATCCTCAGACTGGCTGTCCCGCAGGTGCAGGTGCGAAGCACGGTGGGGGCGGGTGACAGCTTCCTGGCAGCTTTCGTCCTGCGTCTGGCCCAGGGGCGGGGTATCGAGGCGGCGTTCCGCGCGGCCGTGGCTGCCGGGAGCGCGGCCGTCATGACCCCGGCCACCGAACTCTGCCGCCGGGACGACGTCGAGCGGCTGGAAGCACAACTCGCGGCCTCGTCCGGGACTCAGCCCTAGCCCCGAGTTCCTCAGCGGACGCGCCGTGGCACGATGGTTTGCTGCTGCGGACAGGATCCGAGGATTCGCTTCATCGCCTCCTTCTCTGCGGGCGTGACCCACAGCCGGTAGGCCGCCTTGACCGAAATCTGCCGGGCCACGTAATGGCAGCGGAAAGCCTTGTTCGGCGGTAGCCAGGTGGCGGCGTCGGACGCGCTTTTGTCCTGGTTGGCGGGACCGTCGACGGCGATCAGGTTGAGGGGGTCGTTGGCCAGGTGTTCGCGCTGCTGCGCGGTGAGCTGCTGGGCCCCCTTTTGCCAGGCGTCGCCGAGTGCCACGACGTGGTCGATCTGCACTGCTGCGCTGGTCTCGGCGCCCCGCCGGAACGCGACCATGCGGCCGGTGTAAGGTTCCCGGAAGGTGCCGCCGGAGACCTGGCACCGGGATCCGTTCACGAATTCAGCTGCTTCCAGGTCCCGGCGGAGGATGTCGTTGCGGGTATCGCAGCCGTTGCGGTCGACGTCGAGCCAGGCCTGACCGAACGCGGTCCGGTCATAGTTGTCCTTGGCCGCCCGGCCTTTGACCGCGAGCGTATCCAGCACACTGGCGGCGTTTCCCTCCGGCACGGCCCGGACGGCGTCCACCGGGTTCATCCACTCGCCGGCAAGCACGGGGGCCTCGCTGGGACCCGGGGATCTGCGGCTCCGCGGCGACAAACTGGCCGGCCGTGAAGAACCAGACCAGGCCGCCGAGGACGCCCAGTCCGGCTGCGGCGAGGATAAGCCAGGCTTGGACTGAGCGGCGCCGGGCGCGGCGGAATTCCGTCCAGGTGACGGTCATGAGGTTATCCGCGGGCGGCGATCTGGTTGCACGCCCTGAGCCTAAGCCAGCGGTCTGACACCAAGGACGTTGTCCACAGTGTTGAGGACTGGTGGCCGGGCAGCCGGGGGTTATTGTTCCCGCGTGACCCGTTTCAGGTCTTCGTTGGCCAGGTCCAGCAGTGACTGGAGCTGGTTCACCCGGTCGTCGTTGACTTCACCGGTATGGCGTTTGGCGACGGCGTCGTCCAGGAGCCGTTTCGCTTCTTTCGCGTTGCTTCGTGCGACGTCCAGCGCGTGTTCCAGGGTGGTCTCGTGTTCAACAGCCGGGTTCTGTTCCATGGCTCCATTGTGGTTCCCTTTCCCGGCCGATTCCAGTACATCGGCCGGGAAAGGAGGAACGAGTCCAGGTCACGGACGGAGGTCCGCCGGGTTATTGCACCTAGACCTGTGCGGGCAGCCCGGCGGCCTCGAGGATGGCGGCGGCGTCCTTGGCGGGGAAGGACGGCGGGTTGACGCCGGCCATTTCCTCCATGACGCGGACCACCTGGCAGCTGTAGCCGAACTCGTTGTCGTACCAGACGTACAGCACGAGGTTCTTGTCGTTGGAGATCGTGGCCAGGCCGTCGACGATGCCCGCGCGGCGCGAGCCGACGAAGTCAGTGGAGACAACCTCGGGCGAATCGATGTAGTCGACCTGCTTGCGCAGCTCCGAGTGCAGCGACATTTCCCGCAGGTAGTCGTTGACCTCGTCCTTGGTGGTGCCGTTCTCCAGGCTCAGGTTGAGGATGGCCAAGGAGACGTCCGGCGTGGGGACGCGGATGGAGCTGCCGGTGAGCTTGCCCAGCAGTTCGGGCAGGGCCTTCGCGACGGCCTTGGCGGCACCGGTCTCGGTGATCACCATGTTCAGCGCGGCGGAGCGGCCGCGGCGGTCGCCCTTGTGGAAGTTGTCGATCAGGTTCTGGTCGTTGGTGAAGGAGTGGACCGTCTCGACGTGCCCGTGGACCACGCCGTAGCGGTCATTGATCGCCTTCAGGACCGGCGTGATGGCGTTGGTGGTGCAGGAGGCCGCCGAGACGATCGTGTCCGAGTCGGTGATCGTGCCGTGGTTGATGCCGTGCACGATGTTCTTCAGCTCGCCCTTGCCCGGAGCCGTGAGCAGGACCCGGGAGACGCCCTTGCTCTGCAGGTGCTGGGACAGGCCCTCGGCGTCGCGCCAGCGGCCCGTGTTGTCCACCACCAGGGCGTCGTGGATGCCGTAGGCGGTGTAGTCGACCGTGGCGGGGTTGTCCGAGTAGATGACCTGGATCTGGACGCCGTTGGCGGTGATGGTGTCGTTCTCGAGGTCAACCTTGATGGTGCCCTCGAAGGAGCCGTGAACCGAGTCGCGGCGCAGCAGGCTGGCGCGCTTGGCGAGGTCGTTGTCCGAACCGCGGCGCACCACGATGGCGCGCAAACGCAGGCCGTGGCCGCCGCCGGCCTTTTCGATCAGGAGGCGGGCCAGGAGCCGGCCGATCCGGCCGAAGCCGTAGAGGACGACGTCGGTGCTGGTGCGGTCATCGCCGCCGCGCTTGCCGACAACCTCGGCGAGTTCCTCGCGGAGGAACGCATCCAGGCTGGCGCCGTCGCCCTCGGCGCGGTACTTCTCGGTGAGGCGGGCAATATCGATCGCCGCGGCGCCGAGGTCCAGCTTCGTGAGGGCCTCCAGCAACGGGGCCGTCTCCTCGAGGCGCAGTTCTTCTTTGCTCATCCGGCGGGCGAAGCGGTGTGCCTTGAGGATGTTCATGGTGGACTTGTTGATCAGGCTGCGCCCGTGGATGGAGGTCACCACGTTGTTCTCGCGGTACAGCCGGCCGATCACCGGGATCATGGCCTCGGCGAGCGCCTCACGGCCCATCCACGTATCAAGACAAGAATCTGACGTCTGGCTCACAGAACTACCTTCCTAGAATCCACCCCCTACGTCCTCGTAGGGGGAAGTCGGCCGCCGGAGGGTGTCCGGTACCTGGGCGCCGGCGGGGATTCGGTCCACCCCGGGCGCCTCACTGAGCGCAAAGTAAAACCGCCGGCTGCGAACGCAGACCCGGCGGCGGAACTTCTACGTTCACCATCAATTCTAAGGGCGGCCCGGCGGGGTCCGGTGCCCGGTTACGCGTGAAATGACTCACACACGTCCGGGCCCGGAGGGAGCCGGCGAAGCCACCCACGCCGGGCGTCAGCCCTGGCGGCGTCCTCGCAGGATCATGTCGACGGCTTTTTCCGCGATCATGATCGTGGGCGCCTGCGTGTTGGCACTGATCAGGCGGGGCATGATCGAGGAGTCAACCACCCGCAATCCCTCCAGCCCGTGGACCTTCAGCCGCGGCGAGACGACGGAATCGTCGGTGGTTCCCATGGCGCAGGTGCCGACCGGGTGGTATGAGGTCCGTCCGTAGGAGCGCACGAAGTTCACGTATTCGTCGCGGGTTGCCACCCGTGAGCCGTCGCCGATGTGCTCCGCCCTGATGAACGCTGCCATCGACGACTGCTCCATGATCTGGCGGCTCTGCTGCACGCCGGCGATCGTCATCTCGAGATCGTAGTCGTCCGCGAGAAAATTCGGATCGATGAGCGGTGCCTTCTGTGGGGTCTGAGGACGCGATGCGGACTGTCCCCCGGCTGCGGGGGCGCAGGAAGTACGAGTTCAGCGTCGCCCCGAATCCGGGCCGCAGCGACGCTATGCCCGGCTCCGACCTCGCCGCGGGCAGGAAGTGGAACTGCAGGTCCGGGGTCTTCTCGTCCTTGTTGGCGTAGCTGAAGCCGCCGGCCTCGACCAGGTTGGACGCGAACGGTCCCGAGCGGAAGGCCAGGTACTCGAGTCCGGCCAGGACCGTCGCCGGGCGCACGCGATTGAACCGGTCCAGGCTGTGGTCGTCGGTGAGTTCGTAGATGATGTCCAGGTCCAGGTGGTCCTGCAGGTTCTTCCCGACGCCCGGCAGCGCATGGATAACGTCGATGCCGGCGGCAGCAAGGTCGCCGGGTCGCCAATGCCTGAAAGCTGCAGCAACTTCGGCGATCCAAAAGCGCCGCTGGCGACGATCACCTCACGCCGTGCGCTGTAGGTTCGCACCACCCCGCCTTCGATCGCCTGGACGCCGACGGCGCGGCCATTCTTGATGACCACCTTTGAGACCGTCACGTTGACGCGCACCGTGAGATTGCGCCGCTTGCGCGCGGGTTTCAGGTAAGCGACGGCTGCGCTGCACCGGCGGCCGTTCTCTGGTGGTGGTCTGGTAGAAGCCGACGCCGAGCTGCTCGGCACCGTTGAAATCGCTGTTGTAGGGCAGCCCGAACTCCTGGCCAGCCTGCACGAACGCCGCCGAGAGCGTGTGCGGACGCCGCAGGTCCGAGACGCCGAGGGGCCCTTGAGTTCCGTGGTGGGGTCCTGAGAGTCTGGAGTTTGCACTCCGAGCGGACGAAATACTTGGACACCTCGGCGGCGGACCAGCCCTCGCAGCCGTAGTCCGCGACCCAGCCGTCGTAGTCTGAGAGTGGATGGGTTGACCGATACGCCGGGTTCTGTGTTCCCGCGCTGTTGCCGGCGCGGGAGTAGCGGCCATCCATCTACGGACGCCGTTGCCGACGCCCTCCAGCGGCCTACCCGGACACTCGGGCGAGCAGCCCTCAATCGTGTCCTGTCTGGCCTTGCTCCGGGTGGGGTTTACCTAGCCTTCCCGGTCACCCGGGAAGCTGGTGGTCTCTTACACCACCGTTTCACCCTTACCTGCCCTGCGGCCTGTGCAAGCACACGCCGCACGCAGGCGGTCTGTTCTCTGTGGCACTGGCCTGCGGGTTACCCCGAGTGGGCGTTACCCACCACCCTGCTCTGCGGAGCCCGGACGTTCCTCGAGCCACTTGCGTGACGCGCGGCCGCCTGGTCAACCCATCCGCTGTTCATTCTACGGTCTCGCCCGGCACCGCCACCCCACCGGGGCCTTTTGGGACGGCCGGTGGGAGAATTGGAGCAAGATTCCTGCTAGTCAAGGAAGCGATCTCGATGAACTGGACCGCCATCATCATCTGGCTGCTCGCCATCGCCCTGGTACTCATCCTGGCCAAGATGTCGATCAAGATTGTGCGCCAGTACGAACGGGGCGTCCTGTTCCGGCTGGGCCGGGTGGTCGCGGTCCGGGTGCCCGGCCTGCGGTTCATCATCCCTGTGGTGGACCGGCTTCAGTTGGTGAGCCTGCGGATCGTGACAATGCCGATCCAGTCGCAAGGCATCATCACCCAGGACAACGTCAGCGTCGACATCTCGGCGGTGGCCTATTACCGGGTGGTCGATGCCGTGAAGTCCGTCGTGGCGATTGAAGACGTGGGGGCGGCCATCAACCAGATCGCCCAGACCACCCTGCGGAAGGTGGTCGGCCGCCACAGCCTGGACCAGACGCTGTCCGAGACCGAGCGCATCAACAGCGACATCCGGGAAATCCTGGACGTACTGACCCTGGAATGGGGTGTTGAAGTGACCCTGGTGGAACTCAAGGACATCCAGCTCCCGGACAGCATGAAGCGGGCGATGGCCCGGCAGGCGGAGGCCGAGCGGGAGAAGCGGGCCAAGATCATCGCGGCCGAAGGGGAGGCGATCGCAGCCGTGGCGCTCGGCGCGGCATCCGACACGATGATGGCCCACCCTGTCGCCTTGCAGTTGCGGAATCTGCAGTCCCTCGTGGAGATCGGGGTGGACAAGAACTCGACCGTCGTCTTCCCCGCACCCCTGATGAGCACCATTGCCGAGCTGGCCGCCTTCCTGGCGCGCGAGGACCAGGCGGCCAAGGCAGGGACAACGGCAGCGTCGCTGGCGGCGACGCCGACACCGGCAACGACACCGGCGGAACCGGCGCCGACAGACGACGCCGGCCCCACCGATCAAGGCCGCGTAGCGCCCAAGCATCCGCGCCTATGATCAGACGATGGAGAGGCCGCTGCTTGGACGCCGCCAGATGCTGGAGCTTGGCGCCGGACTTCTGGGCGCCGCCACGCTGTCATCGTGCGCCCCTGGCGCCGCACGCTGTCATCGTGGCCTGGCCCGCAGGTTGACCTCCCGCAGGTCGGGCTCAGGACCGGCTCGTTCGAATCGGCGTTTCGTCCGGGGCTCTCCACCGGCTGGTCCATCGCCATGCCGGCGCCGGCCACGGCCGCATCCTCCTGCATCCCCCGCAGCCGAACGCCGCCAGCGAGCAGTTTCCGGTGGCCGTCTTCCTGCATGGCACCGGCAGCGGCCACGGCTTCCTCTTCGGCGAACTCGGCGCCCAGGCCGTCCTGCAGCGCCACGTGGACGGCGGCGGCACGCCTTTCGCGATCGCGGCGGTCGACGGCGGCGATTCCTGGTGGCACGCCCGCGCGGACGGCACCGACACGCAGTCAATGCTGCTGACCGAATTCCTGCCCCTCCTCGCCGGCTCCGGCTTGGATACCGGCAGGGTGGGGCTGTTCGGACTGTCCATGGGCGGATTCGGGGCGCTGCTGCTCGCCTCGCAAGGGAAGATCCCTGGCCTCCGCGCCGTGGCGGCGATGAGCCCCGCTGTCTGGGCCCGGTACGACGCGACCCGGGAGCATGCCTTCGACAGCCCGGACGACTTTGCCGCCAACGACGTCTTCGCCCTCCGGCCACAGCTGGAGACGTGCCAAAACGGATTGACTGCGGCACCGAAGACGATCTGCTCGCCACCGTCCAGGACTACGTCAGCGCCCTCCCCGGCCCGCTGCGAGGGCGGATTCCAGCCCGGCGCCCACGAGGCCGCCTACTGGCGGCGCATCCTGCCCGACGTCGTGGGCTTCCTGGCCAAGCATCTCGGCTGATCGCCACCCGATGCACCGGACCCACATCCCGGGCAGGCCGCCGCCGGTAAGATCGTACGGTGCTAATTCTGTTGCCGCCCTCCGAGGGCAAGACCCCCGCGACCGGCGGGGACGCCGCCGACTGGACCACCCTGAGCTTTCCGGCCCTCAACAGTGCCCGGGCCAAGGTCCTCGACGCGCTCGGCACCGTCAGCGCCCACGAGGACGCCTTGGCGCTTCTGGGCGTCGGCGCGTCGCTGAGTGCCGACGTCGAACGCAACACCCGCCTGCACGCCGAACCTGCCGCCCCGGCCCACCAGGTCTATTCCGGGGTCCTCTACGACGCCCTCGGCTACGACTCCCTGACCCCGGCGCAGCGGAAGAAGGCCGACGAATCGGTGCTGGTGATCTCCGCGCTGTGGGGTGCCATCCGCTTCGCCGACCGTGTGCCGGCCTACCGGCTGTCGATGGGGACCGCGCTGCCCGACGTCGGACGGCTCGCCTCGTTCTGGAAGCCGCAACTGAACGACGCCCTGGCGGCGGCCACCGCGGGCGAGCTGCTGGTGGACTGCCGGTCCAGCACGTACGCCGCGGCCTGGACTCCCCCGCCGGAACAGACGGTGGCCGTCAACGTCTTCACCGAAACCGGCGGCGTGCGCAAGGTGGTCAGCCACTTTGCCAAGCACACCCGCGGCGAACTGGCGCGGCACTTGCTCAGCCGCAGGGGCAAGGCGCCTCAAACCCCGGCGCAGCTGCAGAAGGCGGCGGCCGAGAAGTGGGTTGCGGAACTCGTTGAGGGCACGGCCAGGAAGCCGCACACCCTGAACATCATCCTGCCCAACTAGCTCGCAGTTGGGGACGTTTTGAGCCCTCAAAACGGCCCCTGCCGCGAGTCAGTTGGGTGGTTAGACCCACTCGGCCGAGCGGACCAGGATGCAGCCGGAGTCCGGGCAAAAGACGATGTCGTCCTCGGCAGCGGCCTTGATCTCGGCGAGGTCGCCCGGGCTGAGCTGCATGCCGGAGCCCTCGGAGGTGCCGTGGAACAGCCGCGCCGCACCCACGCCGCGCCTGGCCAGGGTCTTCTCGTAGACGGCGAGCATCCCCGCGTCGAGTCCCGCGGCGAACTCGGCACGCTGCCCGCGCACCACGGTGGCTTCGGCGGCGATCTCGGCCAGCTGCTCGTCCAGTTCGGCGCGGATGGAGCCGAAGGAGCCCTGGATGTCGTCGACGATCTGCTGCTGCGCGGCCTGGCGGGCGCGGAGCGAGTCGAGCCGTTCCAGGACCTCGAGCTCAACGTCTTCGAGGTCGGAGCGGCGCTTGTTGAGGGAAACGAGGTCGCGCTGCAGGGCGACGAGGTCCTTGGACAGGCCCGTGCCGCTGTTGAGCTTCGCCTCGTCGCGTTCGATCCGGGAGGCAACCTGCTCGACGTCGGCCTCTGAGCGCTTGAGCTCGAGTTCGGCGTCGTGGACGGCCACCTTGGCGGCGCCGAGTTCGCCGTTGGCCACGCTGAGGGCCGCTTCCAGGTCGGTGATCCGGGAGTCGCTTTCAAGGCTTCGTCGGCGGTTAGACAAGGACTTGAGCCTGGCATCGAGTCCCTGCAATTCGAGCAACTTCAACTGTTCCGCCGGTGCTGCCTTGGCCACTATTTACCTCCGCTAAATCCAATCCGGCCGGAGCCGGGCACCGTACCGGCGCTTCCTAGACTCTAGTCCCCGCCCGGAGTCAGAATGAAGTCCCACGGATCACTGTTGGTGGTACTGACCCGGATCTCGACGTCGTGGCCCTGGTCGGTGAGCACATTGCCCAGCGCTTCGGCGGCGGCAGGCAGCCACAGCCATTCGCTGGCGAAGTGCGACACGTCGATCAGGTAGGGCCGGTCATTGACGGCCGCCTCGCGGGCTTCCGACGCCGGGTGGTGGCGCAGGTCGGCCGTCAGGTAGACGTCCGCGTTGCTGGCCCGCACCTCGCCGAAGAGGGAGTCGCCGGCGCCGCCGCACACGGCCACGCGCCGGACCAGCCCGTCCCGGTCCCCGGATACCCGGACGCCGCCGGCCACGGAGGGCAGGATGCCGAACACGCGGGCCGCGAAATCCCCCAGGGTCAGCACCTCCTCGAGGTCACCGACCCGGCCGATGCCTTCCTCGGGGAGCCCGTTCGCGGCGGGAGTCAGCGGGGCCACATTCTGCAGTCCCAGCGCATCGGCCAGGACATCCGAGACGCCTCCGACGGCGGAGTCACCGTTGGTGTGCACGGTCAGCAGCGCCGTCCCGGACTCGATGAGGCGGTGCACGGCCTTGCCCTTGGCCGTGTTCGCGGCGACGCTCGTCACGCCCTTGAGCAGCAGCGGATGGTGGGTGATGAGCAGCTCGGCGCCAAAGTCGATGGCTTCTTCGATCACGTCGGTGGTCGGATCGACTGCGAACAGGACCCGGTGCACCTCGGCGTTCGGGTGGCCCGCCACGAGGCCCACCTCGTCCCAGTCCTCGGCCAGTGATTCGGGCCAGAGTTCCTCCACCGCCAGCTGGATCATGCCCAGCGTCGCGGTGCCGGGGGCCTCCCCGGTGCCGGTATCGCCGTCGACGGCGGCAGCGGCGGCGTCGGACTCAGCTGAAACATCGGTGTTCACAGGTTCCATACCCCCATTTTTACCCTATCCACGGCCGGCCCCGTCACTCGTAAGAGTCTCGTAAGACGGATGGGGAATCATCGGGGCCGGTGAACCATTGAAGAGATCATGAGAACTTTTGTCCTCGGCGGAGGCTGCTTCTGGTGCCTCGACGCCGTCTACCAGAAAACCAAGGGTGTCAGCTCGGTCGTTTCGGGCTACACCGGAGGCCACGACCCCAAGCCCGACTACTACTCCGTATGCGCCGGAACCACAGGCCACGCCGAGGTGGTGGCGGTGACGTTCGACGAGGACGTCATCCCCGCCGAGGTCATCCTGGACATGTTCTTCGCCCTCCACGACCCCACCACGCTGAACCGGCAGGGCTATGACGTCGGCACCCAGTACCGTTCCTCGATGTTCTACGAGACCACGGAGGAAAAGATCCTGTTCGAGGAGGCGATCGAACGGAACCAGGCCCTGTGGCGGCACCCGATCGTCACCGAGGTCAGCCGGCTGCCGAGGTTCCATGTGGCCGAGGATTTCCACCAGGACTTCTACGGCAAATACCCCGAGCAGGGCTACTGCCAGGTGATCATCAACCCGAAGCTGGCCAAGGCGAGGAAATATTACTCTGCATGGCTTAATGCTTAGCTAGGGTCCGTACGCGCTCGTTAGGCTGACCTCAGTTATCCCTCTTCAAAGACAGGCATACATACATGGCACCGATCTATGACGATGTAACCCAGCTGGTGGGCGGAACTCCGCTGGTCAGGCTCAACCGGCTGACCGAAGGCCTTGACGCCACCGTGGCCGTCAAGCTGGAGTTCTACAACCCGGCCAACAGCGTCAAGGACCGGATCGGCGTCGCCATCATCGACGCCGCTGAGAAGTCCGGTGCCCTCAAGCCCGGCGGCACCATTGTGGAAGGCACGTCCGGCAACACCGGAATCGCCCTGGCCATGGTGGGCGCGGCCCGCGGCTACAAGGTCATCCTGACCATGCCGGAAACCATGTCCACGGAACGCCGGGTCATGCTGCGCGCCTACGGCGCCGAGATCGTCCTGACCCCCGGCTCCGAGGGCATGCGCGGCGCCGTGGAGAAGGCCCAGGAGATCGTGGCCAACACGGAGAACTCCATCTGGGCCCAGCAGTTCGCCAACGAGGCCAACCCGGAGATCCACCGCCGCACCACGGCCGAGGAAATCTGGGAGGACACCGACGGCAAGGTGGACATCTTCGTCGCCGGCGTCGGCACCGGCGGCACCATCACCGGCGTCGGGCAGGTCCTGAAGGAACGCAAGCCGGACGTCCAGATCGTCGCCGTCGAGCCGAAGGACTCCCCCATCCTCAACGGCGGCGCCCCCGGCCCGCACAAGATCCAGGGCCTCGGCGCGAACTTCGTCCCCGAGATCCTCGACACCAACGTCTACGACGAGGTCATCGACGCCACGCTGGAGGATTCCGTCCGCGTTGCGCGCGATCTCGGCATCAAGGAAGGCATCCTGGGCGGCATCTCCTCCGGCGCCATCGTCTGGGCGGCCCTGGAGCTCGCCAAGCGCCCGGAGAACGCCGGTAAACTTATTGTTGCCGTGGTCTGCGACTTCGGTGAGCGCTACATCTCCACCGTGCTGTACGACGACATCCGCGGCTAAGTCCCGGCCGCTGTCCCACGATTCCCCAGAAAGGTCTTTGTGAGCTTCTTCGCAAGACTGAAGGAAGACCTCGACGCCGCCCGGTCCCACGACCCGGCGGCGCGGGGTTCTTTTGAGAACTTCTTCGCCTACTCCGGCCTGCACGCGATCTGGTTCCACCGCCTGACGCACCGGCTGTGGCAAAACCCGGCGCTGCGGTTTCCGGCGCGGCTCATCTCCCAGCTCGCCAGGTTCCTCACCGGCATCGAGATCCATCCCGGCGCCACGATCGGCCGGCGCTTCTTCATCGACCACGGCATGGGCGTGGTGATCGGCGAGACCGCCGAGATCGGCGACGACGTCATGATCTACCACGGAGTGACCCTCGGCGGCCGCTCGCTCGCGAAGATCAAACGCCACCCCACCATCGAAGACCGTGTGGTGATCGGCGCCGGGGCCAAGGTCCTGGGACCCATCACGATCGGCCGCGACAGCGCCATCGGAGCCAACGCCGTGGTGGTCAAGGACGCCCCCGCCGAATCCATCGTCACCGGCGTGCCGGCCACCTGGCGCCACCGCGACGCCCAGCGCGAGACCAAGCCCGCCGTCGACCCGGCCGAATACCTGATCGAATACCGCATCTAAGGCCGCCGGCAGACAGCTCCCGGCGGCTAGCCGGGGAACCGCTTGTAGATGTTCCAGAGGACGGCGTCGAACGCCCGGTCCGGCAGCAGGTGGCGCAGCAGCAGGATCCCGCGGGCGCTGGCACCCACCGGGTACCGTGTCCTGGGCCGCCGCGCGGTCGCGGCGTGCAGGATGGCCTCGGCCACCAGCTCCGGCCGCGTCGACGTTGCGGCGTTGTCCGTGGTGCCCAGCGCCGCCGCCACCACCTTGGCCTGGGCCGCGTAGGGGCCATGCCCGGAGCTGGCCAGGAGCCCCTGCGCCGCAATGGCGCCCCACTCGGTTTGCGTCCCGGCGGGCTCGATGATGGCCACATCAATGCCGTGCGGCTTGAGCTCGAGCCGCAGGGAATCGCTCAGGCCCTCCACGGCAAACTTCGTCGCGTGATACCAGGCGCCCAGCGGCTCGTGCATCTTCCCGCCAATCGAGGAGACGTTGATGATCCTCCCCGCCCGCGCGGCCCGCATGGCGGGGATCACGAGCTGCGTCATGCGCGCCAGGCCGAAGACGTTGACGTCGAACTGCCGCCGCCCCTCGGCCAGCTCCACTTCCTCGAGTGAGCCATAGGTCCCGTAGCCGGCGTTGTTGACCAGCACGTCGATGCGGCCGTGCGCGGCCAGCACCTCCCCGACGGCGGCGCTCATCGAGTCCTCGTCCGTCACGTCCAGGGCCACCACCTTGACGCCGGAAGCCTTCAGGGGCCCCATTTTCTCCACCCGGCGGGCACCGGCATAGACCGTGAAGCCGGCTGCGGCGAGCTTCTTCGCGGTTTCAAAGCCGATCCCGGTGGAGGCACCGGTGACGAACGCTACGGGCTGGGGCATGGGGGTGAACTCCTTGGGGCAGGGGCGGCCGGGGCGGCCGGAAACACGAACGGCCGGCGCCTCCCAGAGTATCTGGAAAGGGCCGGCCGCAGCGTCGGAAATGGGGTCGGGCTAGTGGGTGTCGACTGCCTCGATCTCGGACTTGTCCTCGCCCCAGAGGGTGTGGAAGGTGCCCTCGGCGTCGACGCGGCCGTAGGTGTGCGCGCCGAAGAGGTCGCGCTGGCCCTGGATGACGGCGGCCGGCAGGCGCTTGCGGCGCAGGCCGTCGTAGTAGGCCAGCGAGGAGGAGAACACCGGCACCGGGATGCCGAGCTGGACCGCGGTGGACACCACGCGGCGCCAGGCCGGGAGGACCTCGGCGATCGCCTTGGTGAAGGCCGGGGCGAAGAGCAGGTTGGCCGGCTTCTCCGCCGCGGCGTACGCCTTGGTGATCTCCTTGAGCAGTTCGGCACGGATGATGCAGCCGCCGCGCCACAGCGAGGCGATTTCATCCAGCTTCAGGTCCCAGCCGTATTCCTTGGCCGCGGAGGTGAGCATGTCCAGCCCCTGCGCGTAGGAGACGAGCTTGGAGGCGTAGAGCGCCTGGCGGACGTCCTCGACGAAGCTCTCGGGGACCTCGACGGCGGCCTCGCCGCCGGCCAGCAGTTCCTGGGCCAGGGCGCGCTGCTCGGCCTGGGAGGACAGGGCCCGGGCGAAGACGGACTCGGCGATGCCCGAGGTCGGGGAGCCGAGCTCGAGCGCGGAGATGACCGTCCAGCGGCCGGTGCCCTTCTGGCCGGCGGCGTCCACCACGACGTCGACGAACGGCTTGCCGGTCTTCGCGTCGACGTGGCCGAGGACCTCGGCGGAGATTTCGATCAGGAAGGAGGCGAGCTCGCCCTTGTTCCACTCTTCGAAGATCTTGGCCTGATCGGCCGGTTCGATTCCGGCGCCGGAGCGCAGGAGGTCGAAGGCCTCGCCGATGACCTGCATGTCGGCGTATTCGATGCCGTTGTGGACCATCTTGACGAAGTGGCCGGCGCCGTCGGTGCCGATCCAGGCGCAGCACGGCTTGCCGTCGACGTGGGCGGCGATCTTTTCCAGCAGCGGGCCGAGGGCGTCGTAGGACTCCTTGGAACCGCCCGGCATGATCGAGGGGCCGTTCAGGGCGCCCTCCTCGCCGCCGGAGACGCCGATGCCGACGAAGTGCAGGTCCTTCTTCGCCAGGGCGGCTTCGCGGCGGCGGGTGTCCTCGTAGTGCGAGTTGCCGGCGTCGATGATGATGTCGCCGGGCTCCAGCAGCGGTTCGAGCTGCTCGATCACGGAGTCCACCGGCTTGCCGGCCTTGACCATGATCAGGACCCGGCGCGGCTTCTCCAGCGAGTCGACGAGCTCCTGCAGCGTCTCGGTGCGGACGAAGTCGCCGTCGTCACCGTGCTTTGCCAGGAGGGCGTCTGTCTTTTCCACGGACCGGTTGTGCAGGGCAACGGTGAAGCCGTTCCGGGCCAGGTTGCGTGCGAGGTTGGCCCCCATCACCGCGAGGCCGGTGACACCGATGTGTGCTGACATCAAAACTCCAATTCATTTCTTTACACCATGTATGCACGGCGATTCTTGTACGACGTTCATCTAGGACTCGGGCAGGCTGCGCCGCATGGGGCGGAACCCGCTCTTGAGGATCAGTGGCTGTCTATAAACCATATGTATTTCCGCGGGCTGCGGGAAAGCAGCGCCCACGTAGCGGAATACTGCGCGTCACAAACAGTCTATGATCACCGGGCCCGGCCCTGCCGGTCGGCCCGGACGTGGCCCGCAGGATTATGCTTACGACTATGTCAACCAGCCTCCACACCCGTGCCGTTGAGCACCTCGGGACCCGGATCGTCGCGGGCGAGCTTCCGGCCGGCCACGTCATGCTCGCCGAACACCTCGAGGACGAGCTCAAGGTCTCCCGTTCGGTGGTCCGGGAGGCGGTCCGTGTGCTGCAGTCCCTGGGCCTGGTGGAAACAATCAAGCGGGTGGGCATCCGGGTGCTGCCCTCCAGCCGGTGGAACCCCTTCGATCCGCTCGTGATCCGCTGGCGCCTGGCCGGCGAGGGCCGCGGCGCCCAGCTGCGCTCCCTGGCCGAGCTCCGCACCGCCGTCGAACCGGTGGCCGCCGAACTCGCAGCGGCCAACGCCCCCAAGGAACTCCGCCAGGAGCTCGTGGAGGTCTCGCACGCCATGCGCGACGCCGGGCAGGCCGGCGACGTGCCCCGCTTCCTTGAGCTGGACATCCTGTTCCACTCCCTGTTGCTGACCGGCTCCGGCAACGAGATGTTCGCCAACATGGTGGGCCAGGTGACCGAAACCCTGACCGGCCGCACCGCCCACGGCCTCATGCCGGACCACCCGCGGGAGACGGCGCTGCAGTGGCACGTGGACGTCGCCGAATCCATCGCCGCCGGCGATGCCGCCGCCGCGCGGGAGGCCTCGAACCGGATCATGCGGGAGACCATCTCGGAGATGGAGCCGAGCTGGAAGAACCAGCCGCGGGTGTTTGTCCCGCTCCAGCGCCACTAAGGGAGCTCCGACGGAGCCGGCAAGGACGGCGGTCGCCCGGTCCGCGGCGACCACGACGGCGGCCACCGCCGCGGCCGCGTTCCTCACGCCGGGGCCGGCCTGAAGTCCAGCAGCACCTTGCCCGACGCTGCCGAGTTTTTGGCCACCTCGAACGCTTCCAGCCCGCGGTCCAGCGTGAAGGTGTGCGTGACCACCGGGTCCACCGCCAACGATCCGTCGGCGAGCGCCCCGAGGACCTCATCGATTTCGTCGTTGAACCGGAAGGAGCCCACCAGCTCCAGCTCGCGCGTAATGGCCAGGGAGATCAGGACGGGCTGCGGGCCGGAGGGCAGGAGCCCCACCATCACCACCCGGCCGCCGCGGACCGCGCCCTTGATCGCCGAGGCCAGGCCATGGTGGCTGCCCGAGGACTCGATGACGATGTCCGCCTCCACTGCCGCGATCGCCTCGGCGTCGTCACCCTTGAGGACCGCGTCCGCCCCCACGGCACCGGCGATTTCCAGCGGGCGGTCGTGCATGTCCACGGCCACGATCCGCCGCGCCCCGGCGCGTTTCAGTACCGCAACCGCCAATGCCCCGATGGGACCGCTGCCGATCACGAGCGCGGTCTTTCCCGCCACGTCCCCGGCGCGCGCGACGGCGTGCCAGGCGACGCTGGCCGGTTCCGCGAGGGCCGCGGTCCGCAGCTCCAGCCCCGGCGGCAGCGGCCGGAGCATCCGGGCAGGCAGCGCCGCGTAGCGGCTGAAGGCCCCGTCCGTGTGCGGAAAGCGTGCGGCACTGCCCAGGTACGTGCAGCCCGGTGACAGGTTGGGCCGGTCCGCCGGATACCGCGCCGCGCCCGGACCCGGAGTGGCGGGATGCACCGCGACGTCCGTGCCGGCTTCCGGCCCCGAGCCGTCGGCGGCGGCCCGGATCACGGTTCCGACGATCTCGTGGCCCAGGATCATGGGTGCTTTGAGGACCGACTCCCCCGCGGCGCCGTGCAGCCAGTAGTGCAGGTCGGAGCCGCAGATGCCGCCGAAGGCCACTTCGATGACAGCTTCATCGGCCGCCGGCACGGGCACGGGAATGTCCTGGATCCGGAGGTCCCCGGCGGCGTGGGCCACCACCGCGGCGGCCGTGGCCGGGAGCACTGCTGCGCCGCCCATCAGACCACCACCGTCATTCCGCCGTCGACGAAGATGGTCTGGCCGTTCACGAAGTTGGAGCCCTCAGAGGCCAGCCAGACCGCCGGTCCGGCCAGGTCCTGCACCGTCCCCCACCGGTGCGCCGGCGTCCGGCCCAGGATCCAGGAGTTGAACTGCTCATCGTCCACGAGGTTCTGGGTCATCTCGGTGTGGATGTAGCCCGGCGCGATCCCGTTGATCTGCAGGCCCGAGCCAGCCCACTCCGCGGTCATGGCGCGGGTCAGGTTCCGCAGGCCGCCCTTGGCCGCAATGTACGGGGCGATGGTCGGGCGGGCCAGGTCCGTCTGCACCGAGCAGATGTTGATGATCTTGCCCCGGCCGCGCGGGATCATGTGCCGCGCGGCTTCCCGTCCCACCAGGAAGGCGCTGGTCAGGTCCGTGGAAATCACCCGGTCCCAGTCGGCGACGTCGAGCTCGAGCATGGGGACGCGGTGCTGGATGCCCGCGTTGTTCACCAGGATTTCCAGCGGCCCCACGTTCTCCTCCACCCAGGCGACGCCCCGGGCGGCCTCGGCGTCGCTGGTGACGTCGAAGGCGCAGCTGTGGACGCGCCCCGGCGGGTAGTCCGCGGCCATCGCCGCTTCCGCGGCCTTGAGCCGCTCGGCGTTGATGCCGTTGAGCACCACCGTGGCGCCGGCGTCGGCCAGGGCCCGGGCCAGGGCGTTGCCGATCCCGCGGCTGGAGCCGGTGACCAGTGCGGTCCGGCCTGTCAGGTCAAAAAGTCCACTCATGGTTCGCTGATCCTCAATTGGTCTTGACTGCTGGGTTGTCGCTTGTGTTTTCTGTTGTGTTGCATCTGGCGATGCCGCTGAGATTCGAGATGGTTTGCCGCACGACGGCGAGGTCCCGGTCCCCGAGGCCCTGCCGCTTAAGCTCCGCGTAGAGCCCGACGCCGGCCGAGGCCATCGGCACGGCGGCGCCGGCGGCTGCGGCGCTTTCGAGCACGAAGGACAGGTCCTTGTGCATGAATTTGGCCGGGCCGGTGGGCTCGTAGTCCTTCGCGGCGAGCCGGGGGCCGACGATGTCCAGGACCCGGCTGCCGGCCAGTCCGCCGGCGAGCACCTCGTAGAGGGCGGCGACGTCCATGCCGGAGCGTTCGGCGAGTTCCGCGGCCTCGGCGAGCGCCGCCGTCGTGGTTCCCACGATGAGCTGGTTGCATGCCTTGGCGAGCGAGCCCGAACCCAGCGGTCCCAGCCGACGCACGGTGCTGCCCATCGCGCTGAAGAGCGGCTGGAGCCGCTGGAAGTCGTCTTCGCTTGCGCCCGCCATGATGGCGAGGGTCCCGTCCACCGCACCCTTGGTGCCGCCGCTGACAGGTGCATCGACGACGACGGCGTTGCCGCCGCTGGCCTCCGCGACCCGTGCACCGAAGTTCTTCACTGCCGACGGCGAGACGCTGCTCATGACCACCACGACGGTTCCGGGGGCGGGCGGCTCCGTGGCCCAGCCAGCCAGCAGCCCGGCACTCGCGTCCTCGATGTAGGACAGATCCGGGAGCATGAAAATAATGACCGGCTTGTCCCGCAGCTCCGCGACCCCGGCCGCGCGGGAGCCGCCGAGGGCCTCGAACTCCGTCAAGCGCCGCAGGTGTTCGGTTCCAGGCGCTGACGGCCCATCCTGCCGCGAGGAGGTTTGCGGCCATGGGAGCACCCATCAGCCCGAGGCCGACAAACCCGGCTTCCTTGCGGTCCCTATCCATGTTGCCTCACTTCGTCGTGGTTAATATCTTCGAAATCTGTTCAGTATCCTATCCTCCATTCAGTATGATGAACACTATGACGACCAAAACCACCGTCGCAATCGCCGTCCCGCTCGAAGCCGAGCTTGTGGAACGCATCCGCGCCGTAGACCCGTCCGTGACCGTCCTCTACGAACCCGAGCTCCTGCCGCCGGAACGCTTTCCCGCAGACCATTCAGGGGATCCGGAATTCCGCCGGACCCCGGAACAGGAGGAGCGCTACTGGGACATGCTCAACAAGGCCCAGGTCCTCTACGGGTTCCCCAACGAAAGCCCGGCGGGCCTGGCCCGGATCGCGCGCAGCAATCCCCGGCTGGAGTGGATCCACGCCATGGCGGCCGGTGCCGGCGGCGCCGTGAAGGCATCGGGGCTGGACGCCGCGACGCTGCAGAAGTTCAAGGTCACCACCTCTGCCGGGGTGCACGCCCTGCCGCTCGCCGAATTCGCCGCCCTCGGAATCCTCAACGGCTTCAAGCGCAGCGCGGAACTGGCACAGGACCAGGCGGCCAAGGTCTGGCCCGAGCTCCGCACCCCCACCCGGCTGGTCAACGGCTCCCGCCTGGTGGTCACCGGACTGGGCGAGATCGGGCTCGAGACCGCACGGATCGCCCGCGCCCTGGGCATGCATGTCAGCGGCACCAAGCGGACCGTGGAGCCCATCGAGGGCATCGAGGAGGTCACGGGCAACGACGGCCTCGCCGGCCTGCTGGGCGCGGCAGACGCCGTCGTCAACACCCTTCCCGGCACGCCGTACACCGAGAAGCTCTTCAGCCGCGAAGTCTTCGCTGCCATGAAGCCCGGAACGGTCTTCGTCAACGTGGGCCGCGGCACCGTGGTGGATGAAGAGGCACTCCTGGAGGCGCTGGGGAACGGCCAGGTCTCCTACGCGTGCCTCGATGTGTTTGCCGTGGAGCCGCTCCCGCAGGACAGCCCGCTGTGGAACCACCCCAAGGTCATGGTGTCCCCGCACACCTCGGCCCTCAGCGCAGCCGAGAACCGGCTGATCGCCGAACGCTTCTGCAGCAACCTGCGGACGCACCTCGACGGCGGCGAACTCCCCCACCTCGTGGACACGGTCCACTTCTACTAAGTCCCTGATCGGCACAGCGCAAGGGCGGCCCCTCCGGAAACGGAGGGGCCGCCCTTTGCGTTGGCGCACGGCAGCCGCTGCCGCGACGCACGTCCTGCCCGGCGACGCGCGTCCTGCCGGCGACGCGTCCTGCACGCGACGCATCGCCCGACGCGGCACTCGAGCGCGTCGCCGGGATCTAGCCGCAGCGCAAAAGACCGTGGCCCCTTCCTGGGCGGAAGGGGCCACGGCCGGTGGTTCTGTTGGTCCGGCGGACTGTGCGGGTGCGCCTAGTGCGCATCCTCCGTCAGGAGGAGGTCGCGTCCCACCGTCTCCGGCGTGAAGAAGGTGGTGACGAACGAGATCAGTGCCAGCACCAGCGAGTAGATGGCGAGCACCAGCCAGGAGTGGTCCGTGGCGGCCAGAAGCGCGGCGCCCACCAGCGGGACCAGTCCGCCGGCCATGACGGCGGAGAGCTCGCGGCTCATGGCCACGCCGGTGAAGCGGTACTGCGAACCGAAGAGCTCCGGCAGGAGCGGGCACTGCGGGCCGAGCATGGACTGAACGCCGAGGGCGATGCCCACCACCATGACAACCCAGACGAGCGTGACGTTGCCCAGCGTCACCAGGTAGAACGCCGGCAGCGCGATCAGCGGCCTGGAAAAGCGCGCCGTAGCGGTAGACGGGCACGCGGCCAAACCTGTCCGAGAGCGCGCCGAACGTGATCACCATGACGGCGGCGAAGCCTGCGGCGATGAGCAGTCCCACCGGTCCGATGAACTTGTCGCCGGGGAAGACACCATCCTTTGACGCCAGGAACGCGATGAGCAGGGCGGAGTAGATCGAGGAATTCCCGTTCTCACCCATCCGCAGGCCGATGCCGATCAGGACGTTTTTCTTGGAGTGCTTCCACAGCTGGCCGATGGGGTTCTTGACCACATTCTTGTGCTTCTCCAGCTCCTGGAAGACCGGGGTCTCCTTCAGCCGGAGCCGAATGAAGATGGCCACCACAACCAGGAGAACGCTGGCCAGGAAGGGCACCCGCCACAGCCAGCCTTCCAGGACGGCCTTATCAGCCATGGCAATGAGGGCAAACGTTCCGGCGCCGAGCAGGGTGCCCAGCTGGATGCCGACGAACGGCAGCGAAGCGAAGAAGCCGCGACGGCGGCGCGGTGCGACCTCGGAAATCAAGGTGGTGGCGCCGGCCTGTTCTGCGCCGGCGCCCAATCCCTGCAGGATGCGCAGCGTCACCAGGAGGACGGCGCCCAGCATGCCGGCCTGTTCGTAGGTCGGCAGCAGGCCGATGGCAAAGCTGGCGGTCCCCATCAGGCCGATCGTGAGGATGAGGACCATTTTGCGGCCGAACCGGTCGCCGATGTACCCGAAGACCATGCCGCCAAACGGCCGGGCCGCGAAGCCCACCCCGTACGTGGCGAATGATGCGATCAGGGCGCCGTCTTCGCCGAGCGGCTTGAAGAACAGCGGGCCGAAGATCAGGGCCGAGGCCAGGCCGTAGATGTAGAAGTCGTAGTACTCCAGCGCGGAGCCTACAGAGCTGGCAAGCGTTGCCCGTCGCAGCTGTTCCGGATCGACGACGGCGCCGTCCGCTTCAGCGAGCGGTGTATTAGTACTAGTTGTCACAAGCACTCCCTCAAGAACACTCCAGACCCCCGTTGGCCTGGTGGGATGTGAGCAACCCCCGAGGGGTCGATCACCATGTTGAACAGCGTACAGCATAGTGATCGGCTAGCCAATGAGTAATCGGATTTATTCTTGGCCCACCGCGGGGCTGCCTGTTAATGCCGGCCCGGCCCACGGGACTGCAGGTCCAGGGGCTGGCCGGCCCATGGGCCGGCCCGTGCGATTGCTAGCCCATGGGATTGCCGAGGGACCGGGCGAGGTCCTTGAGTTCCTTCACCATCATGGCGCCCTGCTCTTCCGAGTAGGTCGCCTTTAGTGCGGTGACCGACAGGCCCAGGCTGGGACCGTGAGCGCCGCGGGTCGGGACGGCCACGGCCAGGCAGACGACACCGGTGGTGGATTCCTCGTCCTCGAAGGCGTAACCGCGCTCCCGGATGACGGCGAGTTGCGCCTTGAGCTCGGCGCCCGTCCGCAGCGACTTCGGCGTCAGGACCGGCAGTTCGGCGTCGTCCGGGAACATCTCGTCGACGTCGTGGTCATGCAGCCGCGCGATGAGGGCCTTGCCCACGGCGCACAGGGACACCGGCATCTTGTCGCCGATGTTGGACGTCAGGCGGACTGCCGGATGGCCTTCATAGCGGGCGAGATAGATGACGTTCGTTCCGTCCAGCATGGCGATGCGGACGGTTTCCCCCGAAAGCGTCGGGGCCTGTTCACAGAACCGGTAGAACTCCTGGACCTCGTCGAGGCGGCTGAGGTAAGCGGCGCCCAGCTCGACCAGTTTGCGCCCAAGGGTGAACTCCGCGCCTTGGCGGTTGATGAGCCTGGCTTCCTCGAGGGCGAGGAGGAGGTTGGATGTTGAGGACTTCGGGATTCCCAGCTCCCTGGCCAAATCGCTCAGCGTGAGGCGTCCGGTCGCGGACGCGGCCAGGGCCTCCAGCACGGCGGCGGCGCGGGTGACGGCCGGTGCGGGTGACGCGCTCCCCAATCCGTCGGAGGTTCGGGAAACTCGGGAATCGGCCATGATTCTCCTTCAGGTATCGCGCGGTAGTCGCCGTGCCACTCATTCGAATGCCGTCCAGTCAGCTGAACAGTAACCATCATAATGGCTGGCGCCGCCAATCGGGACCTGAACGAGTCCGTTCTCCCCCGGGCCCTGCCGCAGGGTCAGCGTTCTGCGTTGGGGACCGCCGGCTCGTCAGGAGGCGCCCACTACGGGATTCGTCAGTTCGCCGATGCCTGCAATATGGCAGGTGACAGTGTCGCCGGGAACGATTGGCGCGCACTCGGCAGGGAATCCCGTCAGCACGAGGTCGCCAGGGTGCAGCGTCATGAAGGAGCTCAGATAGGCGAGGATTTCCTCCACCTTCCAGCCGAGATCGGCGGAGCTGGCTGCCTTGAGCTCCACGCCGTTGTGCCGGATTCCGATTGCCAAGTCCTCGCCCGTCAGATCCGTGACGATCCATGGCCCCACGGGCGTGAACGTGTCCTGGCTCTTGGCACTGATCCACAACTCGTCGGATTGCTGCAGGTCCCTGGCGGAGACGTCGTTTCCGATGGTGTAGCCCAGAATCGCGCTCTTTGCGTTGCCGGGGGTCAATCCGCGGGCCTTGCTCCCGACGACGATTGTCAGTTCCGCCTCGGGCTCGACGCGGCCCACGCCTGGCCGGAGTTCTATTGCATCGCCCGGGCCGACCACGCTGGTCGCCGCCTTGTGGAAAGCCTGCGGCGGAAGGTCCCGGCCCGCGCGGCCGGTATTGTGCGCCATGCCCAGGACGTTGGCCGGGATGCTTGGTGCGAGGAAGGTGAACGATGCCTCGTCCACCGTCGCGCCGATTTCCCATCCGCTGCGGGGCCGGCTGCCGGCGTTGGCCGCAGAAGCAGGGAACGGGGTACTGGTCACGGTCCACACCTTGCCTGCGTCGCTGTCAAAGTCCGGCGCGTCGTTGGCGACGAAGAAGTATTCGTCCTCGGCAGCATGGGCAACGGGGCGGACTCTGGCAATGCGGCGGGCACTCGTGACGGTCATGGACACATCCTAGGCAGAAGGGGCTCGGAGCCTGTGATTAGGCCATCGATTGGGGTATTTCGGCCGTCCGTAACCCCGCTGGCGCGTTTCACATTTCCAAATGTTCACGGTATATTCATAACAAGCCTTCCACCGCGGCATCCCCCAATAGTCGCGGTGGAAGGCTTTTCCAATGCCCGGGTATAGCCCGGTTTTGGGGCCCGAGGCCTAGGCGGCGTCCGCGACCGCTTCCCGGAGCCGCCAGCCGCCGCCGAGACCGTCCCGGATCAGTTCCATGGTGGTGAGCGCCGATCCGCGGTTGCGGCCAAGCCTTGCCTGGACCTGCCAGACTTCGACGTCAACGCGGCTCAGGCCCTTCGGCATCCGGCGCTCAGCCTCCCACCAGCTGACCCGTTCGAACCAGCGGACCGGTTCGGCCCCGATCAACCATTCCCTGCCCCCGCGGACCACGGCCTGCGGCCGCCCGTCCGGGCCTGTCTTAACTGTCACATGCTCCATTCCCGTCACCCTAGGGAGGGAGCTCAGACATTTTCGGGGCCCGGACCGGTGGTCGGGGTCGCGGGTCCGCCTGGAACCACAAAACCCCGCCATTGACGACCGTTTGGTCGGGCATGACGGGGTTTTTCGTGGTGGGTCCTACCGGGATCGAACCGATGACATCCACGGTGTAAACGTGGCGCTCTACCAGCTGAGCTAAAGACCCAAACCGTGGTATCCGCGCCTCGGCGCTTCAACCAACGAACAGCTACTGTACCGGATGTCACCGGCCTAGCGCCAATCCGGCTCCGGCCGTCCCCTACAGTGACGGCAGCTCGGCGGCGAGCCAGGTCAGGGCCCCGCTGACGCCGGCATCGAGCTTGATGGTGGCGAGGTCGTCCCCGCGGGTCTCTCCCCTGTTAATGATGACCACGGCCTTGCCCTGCTTCGCCGCGTGCCGGACAAAACGCAGGCCGCTCATCACGGTGAGGGACGAGCCGGCCACCAGGAGGGCCCGGGCCGCGTCGACCATGGCGTAGGAGCGCTCCACCCGGTCCTTGGGCACGTTTTCGCCGAAGTACACGAAGTCCGGCTTCAAGGTCCCCCCGCAGGCGGAACAGCGGGCGACGACGAAGGATTCGATCAGCCCGGCGTCCTCGACTGTGGCATCGGCGTCGGGGGCCATTTCAATCACCCCGGCGGCCTGGGCCCGTTCCAGGAACCCGGGGTTGAGTTCCTCCAGGACCCCGGCCAGCAGCCGGCGGCTGTACCGCCGGTGGCAGTCCAGGCACACCACCTGGTCGAACCGGCCGTGCAGGTCCACCACGTTGACGCTGCCGGCGTCCTCGTGGAGACGGTCCACGTTCTGGGTGATGAGTCCGGTGAGCAGCCCGCGGTGCTCCAGCCGGGCCACGGCGGCGTGGCCGTCGTTGGGGTCCGCCCGGCGCAGGTGCGACCAGCCGATGTGGTTGCGGGCCCAGTAGCGCTGCCGGTTTTCCGGTTCGCCGATGAATTCCTGGTAGGTCATGGGGGCGCGCGGGGCGGCGCCGGGCCCGCGGTAGTCCGGGATGCCCGAATCTGTGCTCAGTCCGGCGCCGGTCAGCACAGCGAACCGTCCCCCGGCAAGCAGACCGTGGATGTCCTGCAGGACCTCGAGCTCGCTGCGCTGGAGCTCCGCAGAGGTTCTCGGCGGCCGTGACCGGCGGGAGGCTGGCAAAACCAGTCATGCCGATTCCTGGCCTCCGCTGCCTCAACGGATCAGTTCCCGCCGAGTCCCGCCAGGGCGGCCCGGTATTCGGCGAGGTCCCGGGCCTGGCCGCGTGGATTCACCACGACGTAGCGGACAATTCCCGCCGCGTCGATGATGAAGGTGCCGCGCAGTGCCATGCCGCTGTCGGCGTCGAACACCCCGTACGCCGACGCCACGGCGCCGTGCGGCCAGAAGTCGGCGAGCAGGTCGAAGCTGTAGCCTTCCTTTTCGGCGTAGGCCCGCTGGGCGAACTTGCTGTCCACCGAGACTGCCAGCACGGTGGCATCGGCATTCTCGAAGAGCCCCAGGTTGTCCCGGATTTCGCACAGTTCGCCGGTACAGATGCCCGAGAAGGCGAAGGGATAGAAGACAACCACGACATTGCGCCCGCGCAAGTCTGAGAGCCGGACCGGTTCGCCAAACTGGTTGGCGAGCTCGAAGTCCGGCGCGGGATCGCCGACGGCGATCACCCCACCGGGAACAGGAGTCACGGCGGCGGCCGGCCCGGAGGCCTCGTGCTGGACCGCCTGGGTCACTTGTTCTTCCGCGTGACCAGCCGGGTGGCGCTCCAGTCCTTCGAGACGCCGGCGGAGGTGGTGTAGTGAAGTCCCGCGGTGGGCGCGGCGTCCTGGATGTCCGCCGGCGACACGTAGCCGACCCGGCCGGACTTGGGGGTCAGGACCCACACAACCCCACCCTCTGTAAGAGTGGTCAGCGAATCGACCAGGGTGTCAACGAGGTCTCCGTCGCCGGAGCGCCACCACAGAATGGCGGCATCGACGACCTCGTGATCATCTTCATCCAAGAGCTCAGAGCCCGTGAGATCTTCGATGTCGTCACGCAAGTCGAAGTCGACGTCCTCGTCATAACCGAATTCCTGAATCAGGTCCCCGTCTTTGAAACCCAGTTTCTCCGCCACATTTACCGAAGTGGCGGCGTCGGCCTCGCTCACGTGTTGCTCCTATGCTTTGTGAAGTGCTTCATGTTTTCAATGGCACTAGTGATTTCCATTACTCCAAGCCAACACCCTTTGAGCCTTCGCTTCAAGCTGTTGGCCCCGCGATCCGCCATATTCTGCGTCACACAGGGCGATCCGAGCGCTGCAAGGCAGCGCCTGGTCACACAACCAGTATGCCCGTGAAATACGACGGAGGGTCCATGAGGCGGCTACGCATCCGTCAGCCCGCACGGCTAGAGTGGCTGATGACGACTACGCCTGCGCGGGCAACCGCCCTGCTGACACAGGCAGGCGTACCGTGATTGGACCTTGCCCGGCGCATACGACCGGGCTGTTGTAACCGATATGTCGCACACGTCGCGTTCACGCCAGGCAGTCACCCTGCCCGGAGCTGAGGGTGCCGATAGATGCGCTCAAAGAGAGGTTGGACGTGGCTGCAGGAGAAGATACCTCCCATATCCTCAGCGGGTTGACAAACCAGCTGCCTGATCGTGATCCGGAAGAGACCGCCGAGTGGCTGGAGTCCCTGGATACCCTGATTCAGGAACAGGGCACGGAGCGTGCCCGGTACATCATGCGCAGCCTGCTCCAGCGGGCCGGGGCGCAGAGCGTGGGTGTTCCGATGGTCACCACCACGGACTACGTCAACACCATCCCGGTGGACCAGGAAGCCCCGTTCCCCGGGCGACGAGGAGATCGAGCGGAAGTACCGGGCGTGGCTGCGCTGGAACGCCGCGGTCATGGTGCACCGGGCGCAGCGGGCGGACATCGGGGTCGGCGGGCACATCTCGACCTATGCCGGCGCCGCGACCCTGTACGAGGTCGGCTTCAACCACTTCTTCCGCGGCAAGGACCACCCCGGCGGCGGGGACCAGGTCTTCTTCCAGGGCCACGCCTCCCCCGGCATGTACGCCCGCGCCTTCATGGAGGGCCGGCTGTCCGAGGAGGACCTGGACGGGTTCCGGCAGGAGAAGTCCAGGCAGGGCCACGCGCTGTCCTCCTATCCGCACCCGCGGCTGATGCCCGAGTTCTGGGAATTCCCCACGGTCTCGATGGGCATCGGGCCGATGAACGCGATCTACCAGGCCCAGTCCAACCGGTACCTGCACAACCGCGGCATCAAGGACACCTCCGACCAGCAGGTCTGGGCGTTCCTGGGCGACGGCGAAATGGACGAGCCCGAGTCCCGCGGCCTGCTCCAGCTCGCCGCGAACGACAAGCTGGACAACCTGAACTTCGTGATCAACTGCAACCTCCAGCGCCTCGACGGGCCGGTGCGCGGCAACGGCAAGATCATGCAGGAACTCGAGGCGTTCTTCCGCGGCGCGGGCTGGAACGTCATCAAGGTCGTCTGGGGCCGGGAATGGGATGACCTGCTGGCCAGGGACCGGGACGGGTCGCTCGTGAAGGTCATGAACGAGACCGTCGACGGCGACTACCAGACCTACAAGGCCGAGTCCGGCGCGTTCGTCCGCGAGCACTTCTTCGGCCAGACCCCGCAGACCAAGGAACTCGTCCAGGACCTGACCGACGACCAGATCTGGAACCTCAAGCGCGGCGGGCACGACTACAACAAGGTCTACGCCGCGTACAAGGCCGCGACCGAGTTCAAGGGCAAGCCCACCGTCATCCTGGCCCACACGGTCAAGGGCTACGGCCTGGGCACCCACTTCGAGGGCCGCAACGCCACGCACCAGATGAAGAAGCTCACCCTCGCGGACCTGAAGGCCTTCCGCGACCACCTGCGCATCCCCTTCACCGACGACCAGCTCGAAGCCGACCCCTACCGGCCCCCGTACTACCACCCCGGCCCGGACGCCCCCGAGATCCAGTACCTCATGGAACGCCGCCGCGCCCTCGGCGGCTTCGTCCCCGAACGCCGCTCCAAGCACACCGAGATCACGCTGCCGGACGAGAAGACCTACGAAGTCGCCAACCGCGGCTCCGGCAAGCAGCTGGCCGCCACCACCATGGCCTTCGTGCGCCTGCTCAAGGACCTCATGCGGGACAAGAACTTCGGCCAGCGGATCGTGCCGATCATCCCCGATGAGGCCCGCACCTTCGGCATGGACGCGTTCTTCCCGACCGCGAAGATCTACAACCCGAACGGCCAGAACTACCTCTCCGTGGACCGCGACCTCGTCCTGGCCTACAAGGAGTCCATCTCCGGCCAGATCGTGCACGCCGGCATCAACGAGGCCGGCTCCGTGGCCGCGTTCACCGCCGCGGGCACGTCCTACGCCACGCACGGCGAACCGCTCGTGCCGATCTACGTGTTCTACTCGATGTTCGGCTTCCAGCGCACCGGCGATTCCTTCTGGGCCGCCGCGGACCAGATGACCCGCGGGTTCATCATCGGCGCCACCGCCGGCCGCACCACCCTGACCGGTGAAGGCCTGCAGCACGCCGACGGCCACTCCCCGATCCTCGCCGCCACCAACCCGGCCGTCGTCACCTACGACCCCGCGTACGGCTACGAGATCGGCGTGATCATGCGCGACGGCCTGGAGCGGATGTACGGCCCGGACTCCGCAGACCGGAACCTGATGTACTACATCACGGTCTACAACGAGCCGATCGCCCAGCCGGCAGCCCCGGCCGAGCTCGACGTCGAAGGCATCACCAAGGGCATCTACCTGCTCGCACCGGCCAAGATCGACGGCCCGCGCACGCAGATCCTGGCCTCCGGCGTCTCGGTGCCGTGGGCCCTGGAAGCCCAGCGGATCCTCGCCGAGGACTGGGGCGTCTCCGCCGACGTCTGGTCCGTGACGTCCTGGACCGAACTGCGCCGCGACGCCATGGCCGCCGAGGAAGAAGCCTTCCTCAACCCCGGCCAGCCCGCCCGCGTCCCGTTCGTCACCCGGCAGCTCGCCGGCGCCACCGGACCCATCGTCGCGGTCACCGACTACATGAAGGCCGTGCCGGACCAGATCCGGCAGTTCCTCCCGAACGAGTTCGCCTCGCTCGGCGCGGACGGCTTCGGCTTCTCCGACACCCGCGCCGCAGCCCGCCGCTTCTTCAAGAACGACATCCACTCGGTAGTGGTCCGTTCCCTGCAGATGCTGGCACGCCGCGGCGAAGTCGATGCCCAGGCCCCGGCCCAGGCGATCGAGAAGTACCGCCTGCTCAACGTGAACGCCGGCACCACCGGCAACGCGGGCGGCGACTCCTAACCGGACGCCGCGTCTGGCCGCAAGGCCAGAGCACCGCCAGGCACCACGTTCGACGGCGGTTCCCACCGAAAGTGGGGGCCGCCGTCGGGCGTTTAACCGCTCCGTCGCCCGCCCCCGTCGCCCTCCGGGGGCCGCCCTATCTCTCTCCGGGGGCCGCTGTGACGCAGGACAACGGCAGTTGTAGCCTTCGCACAAATGGAGCTTGGGCGGCGCGCCCCGTATGCTCGATGCATGGCAGAGCCGATCACCACTCCCGAAAAACGCAAGCCGGCCTCGCGGGCGATGACTCCAGAGAAGGCCGAGACGCTCAAGAAGCTCCGGGCCAGCGTGGGCCAGCTGTCGACGACGACGCTGCGCCAGCTGGAGAAGTCACTGCCGTGGTACAGCCGGCTGAACTCGGACGAACGATCCGCCCTGGGCATGGTGGCCCAGAACGGCATCGCCGCGTTCGTCACGTGGTACGAGCGGCCCAGCTCGCCGTCGTGGATCCTCTCCGACGTCTTCGGCACCGCCCCCACCGAACTGACCCGCTCCATCAGCCTCCAGAAGGCGCTCCAGCTCATCCGGATCGTCGTGGAGGTCGTGGAGGACCAGGTCCCGGTCATCGCCCCGGAGGCGGACCAGTCGGCCCTCCGGGAAGCCGTGCTGCGCTACTCGCGGGAAGTCGCCTTCGCGGCCGCCGACGTCTACGCCCGCGCCGCGGAATCCCGCGGCTCCTGGGATACCCGGCTGGAAGCCCTGATTGTCGATGCCATCCTCCGCGGCGAGAACACGGACGCGCTGCGGTCCAGGATCGCGGCCCTGGGCTGGAAAGCGCAGGAACGCTTCACCGTCATGGTCGGAAATTCTCCCTCCGAGCCAAGCGCCAGCTACGTCAGCGAACTGCGCCGCACCGCGGGGCGTTTCGCCGAGGACGCCCTCGTGGGGATCCAGGGCGACCGCCTCATCCTCATCCTCGGCGGGGTCCACGACCGGGAGACCGCGTACCTGAAACTCAGCGAACTCTTTGCCCCCGGCCCGGTGGTTTACGGCCCCGAGGCCGGTTCCCTCCTCGAAGCCAGCGGCTCCGCCCAGTCGGCCTTTGCCGGCCTCACCGCGGCCCGTGCGTGGCCCGCCGCGCCGCGCCCGGTCGCGGCCGACGACCTGCTCCCCGAGCGCGTGATTTCCGGTGACGACGCCGCCCGCCGCTCCCTGGTCAAGAACATCTACCGCCCCCTGCTGGCCGCTTCCAACGGGCTCGTGGAAACCCTGGGCACGTACCTGGAACTGGGTCATTCGCTCGAGGCGACGGCCCGCGAACTCTTCGTCCACGCCAACACGGTGCGCTACCGGCTCAAGCGCGTCTGTGACGTCACGGGCTGGGATCCGCTCCTGCCGCGGGAGGCGTTCGTGCTCCAGACCGCCCTCGTGGTGGGCCGGCTTTCGGCCCCGCCCAAGGCCCCTGCGGAGCGTCAGCCTCCCCGCAACGGGTCCTAATCCGTTGTAGACTTCCTACAAACTGACCCAGTGAGCTTGGTGCATGAAAACACGAATGTTCACGCGGTAATTTGGAAAGCTGGTTACGTGCTTGCAATCGTCTGCCCTGGACAGGGCTCCCAGACCCCTGGTTTTCTGGCCCCCTGGCTGGAACTGCCACCCGTCGCAGGCCTCCTGGCCTCCCTCAGCGAAATAGCAGGCATCGACCTCACCGCCCACGGAACCACCTCGGATGAGGAAACCATCAAGGACACTGCCGTCGCGCAGCCCCTGATCGTCGCCGCAGGCCTGGTGGCCGCAAAGTCCCTGTTCGACGTCGAACTCAGCTCGCTTCCGGTGATCCTCGCCGGCCACTCCGTCGGCGAAATCACCGCGGCCTCGCTGGCCGGTGTCCTGACGGAATCCGAAGCCATGACGTTTGTCCGCGAACGCGCCAACAGCATGGCCGCCGCGGCTGCCGCCACCCCGACCGGCATGAGTGCCGTCGTCGGCGGCGACCCGGCGGACGTCCTGGCAGCCATCGAGGCTTCCGGGGCCACCGCCGCCAACGTCAACGGCGCAGGCCAGACGGTGGCCGCCGGCACCCTGGAACAGCTCAAGGCCCTGGCCGAGAACCCGCCGGCCAAGGCCCGGGTCATTCCGCTGAAGGTTGCCGGCGCGTTCCACACCTCGCACATGGCCCCGGCCGCTGCCGCCCTGCAGGCCCTGCGCCCGTCGCTGCATCCCCGGAACCCGCAGGTGCCGCTGCTGTCCAACTTCGACGGCGCGGAAGTCACCAACGGTGACGCCGTCGTCGACAGCCTGATTGCCCAGGTCTCCCGCCCGGTCCGCTGGGACCGCTGCATGGACACGATGGTGCAGCGCGGCGTGACCGGCGTGATCGAACTGGCTCCCGCCGGCACCCTGGCCGGCCTCGCCAAGCGCGGCATGCCCGGCGTCAAGACTGTCACCGTCAAGACCCCGGACGATCTTTCCGCGGCCCTGGCCCTATTTGCAGAACTGGAGGGAGGGGCATGAGCGTTCCCACTCTGAAGCAGGCGCCCGTGCAGGAAAATACCCGCATCATGGGTATCGGCGCCTACCGGCCCAGCGTGATCGTGACCAACGAGGACGTGTGCCAGTGGATCGATTCCTCGGATGAATGGATCCGCCAGCGCACGGGCATCGTGACCCGGCACCGCGCGCCCGCCGATGTCAGCGTGATCGACATGGCCGAAGGCGCCGCCCGCGAGGCGCTCCAGAAGGCCGGCATCGAGGCCTCCCAGCTCGGCGCCGTGATCGTTTCCACGGTCACCCACCCGTACGCGACGCCGTCCGCTGCCGCGAGCCTGGCCGACCGCCTCGGCGCGACGCCCGCCCCGGCCTTCGACATCTCCGCGGCGTGCGCCGGCTACTGCTACGGCATCGCCCAGGGTGACGCCCTGGTGCGCTCCGGTGCGGCCAAGTACGTCCTGGTGGTCGGTGCCGAAAAGCTCTCCGACGTCATCGACAACACGGAACGGACCATCTCCTTCCTGCTCGGCGACGGCGCCGGCGCCGTCGTGATCGGCCCCTCCGAGACGCCGGGCATCGGCCCGTCGGTCTGGGGTTCGGACGGCAGCAAGTGGGATGCCATCGGCATGACCCACTCCATGCTGGACATCCGCGAACTCGCCCTGACCGGCAAGCACGGCGCTGCTGTCAGCGACGAAGAAGCCGCCGTGACCGACGCCTCCCTGTGGCCGACCCTGCGCCAGGACGGCCAGACCGTCTTCCGCTGGGCCGTGTGGGAGATGGCCAAGGTAGCGCAGCAGGCCCTGGACGTCGCCGGCATCCAGGCCGCGGACCTCGCCGCCTTCATCCCGCACCAGGCCAACATGCGGATCATCGACGAGATGGCCAAGAAGCTGAAGCTGCCCGAGACCGTCAAGATTGCCCGTGACATCGCCGAAGCCGGCAACACGTCGGCGGCGTCCATCCCCCTGGCCACCCACCGCCTGCTTGAGGAAAACCCCGAGCTCAGCGGCGGGCTGGCGCTGCAGATCGGCTTTGGAGCCGGACTGGTCTTCGGCGCCCAGGTGGTCGTGCTTCCCTAGGCAGCCACCGTTTTCCCGAACTGAATACGTTCCGCCTGTTTCACCTTTGCACCGCATGTCCTGAGTTTCAGATCCTGCTGTGCACACCACGCATTCCCGCACCAAGCCGAACCCCTCGGTTTGAATCATTTCCGCCCACGACGGCCGGCATTCCACCGGCAGCCGAGGGCAACAACTAGAAAAGGAGCCATCAATGGCTAGCAACGAAGAAATCCTGGCCGGCCTGGCTGAAATCGTCAACGAGGAGACCGGCCTGGCCACGGAGGCAGTCGAACTGGACAAGTCCTTCACCGAAGACCTGGACATCGACTCCATCTCCATGATGACCATCGTGGTCAACGCCGAAGAGAAGTTCGGCGTCCGCATCCCGGACGAAGAGGTCAAGAACCTCAAGACCGTCGGCGACGCCGTGGGCTTCATCGCCAACGCCCAGGCCTAAGTCTGGCTTCCGCCGGCAACGGCGGACCCGGTGGCCGGTCCGGGCGCTCCAGCAGCGCCCGGACCGGTCCACCAGCACCACCACCTAGTGCACCACCACAGAGTTTTCCCCTCGCAGGCCCCGGCCATCCGTTCGCGGTTCCGGATACGGCAGGCGCACCGACAGAGAGTGATCCCATGGCACGCAAAGTAGTCATTACCGGTCTGGGTGCCACCACACCCATCGGCGGCGATGTCCCCACGATGTGGAAGAACGCGCTCAAGGGCGTCTCCGGCGCGCACACGCTTGAGGACGACTGGGTGGCAAAGTACGAACTGCCTGTCCACTTCGCCGCACGCGCCACCACCCCTGCCCTCGAGGTCCTGAGCCGGGTCGAAGCCAAGCGCATGGACCCCTCCACCCAGTTCGCCGTGGTCGCCGCCCGCGAGGCGTGGGCCGACTCCGGCATCACCGAGATCGACCACGACCGCCTTGCGGTGGCCTTCGCCACCGGGATCGGCGGCGTCTGGACGCTCCTGGATGCGTGGGACACCCTGCGCGAAAAGGGCCCCCGCCGCGTCCTGCCCATGACCGTGCCCATGCTGATGCCCAACGGCCCGGCCGCGGCGGTCAGCCTTGACCTGGGAGCCCGCGCCGGCGCCCACACCCCCGTTTCCGCCTGCGCGTCCGGCACCGAGGCCGTGCACGTGGGCCTGGACCTGATCCGCGCCGGCAAGGCCGACGTCGTCGTCTGCGGCGGCGCCGAAGCCGCCATCCACCCGATGCCGATCGCCGCCTTCGCGTCCATGCAGGCCCTCTCGCGCCGCAACGACGATCCCGAGCACGCCTCACGCCCCTACGACCTTGACCGCGACGGCTTCGTCATGGGCGAGGGCGCCGGTGCCCTGGTCCTCGAAGCCGAGGAACACGCCCTGGCCCGCGGCGCCCGGATCTACGCCGAACTGGCCGGCACCTCGGTCACCGCCGACGCCTACCACATCACCGCCCCGGACCCCGAGGGCCTCGGCGCCACCCGCGCGCTGAAGGCAGCCATGTTCGACGGCCGCATCCAGCCCGAAGACATCGTGCACGTCAACGCGCACGCCACCTCCACCCCGGTCGGCGACAAGCCCGAGTACGCGGCCCTCAAGGCCGCCCTGGGCAAGCACGTGGACAGCGTCGCGGTCTCGGCCACCAAGTCGCAGATGGGACACCTGCTCGGCGCCTCCGGTGCGGTGGAAGCCGTGCTGACCGTCATGGCCATCTACGACCGCAAGGCGCCGGTGACCATCAACCTGGAGAACCAGGATCCGGAAATCCCGCTCGACGTCGTCACGACGGCCCGGGACCTGCCGGCCGGCAGCATCGCCGCGCTGAGCAACTCCTTCGGCTTCGGCGGCCACAACGCCGTGATCGCGGTCCGCAGCGTGTAGTCGCACCGCACCCCCTGCCACAAGAGCGATGGCGGCAATGTTCCCGGGAACATTGCCGCCATCGCTCTTTTGGCGCTTAGCTATGGAATTGCTGTTGTGGAGTTTGGCTCTGGATTGGCCCGGGGTGGCGCTGGTGCGTCCCTAGCCGACCTGGTGGAGCCAACGCACGGGGGCGCCTTCGGCGGCGTGCCGGAAGGGCTCGAGTTCCTCATCCCAGGCCTCGCCCAGGGCGAGCGAGAGTTCGTGGTAGACGGCCGAGGGGTCGCCGGCGCCGGATTCGTAGGCGTAGCGGATGCGGTCCTCGGAGACCATGATGTTGCCGTGGACATCGGTGGTGGCGTGGAAGATCCCGAGCTCCGGGGTGTGCGACCAGCGTCCGCCGTCGACGCCCTGGCTCGGTTCTTCGGTCACTTCGTAGCGCAGGTGCGCCCAGCCGCGCAGAGCGGACGCCAATTGAGCCCCCGTGCCCGGGGTTCCGGTCCACGACAGCTCGGCCCGGAACATTCCGGGCGCGGCAGGCTGAGCGGTCCACTCCAAGTCCGTCCGCTTGTCCACGACAGACCCTATGGCCCACTCGACGTGGGGGCACAAGGCAGTCGGGGCCGAGTGAACGAACAACACACCTCGGGTCAGTGCAACAGACATTCCATCCTCCATAGCTGTAGGTACGTCTTCCCCAACGACCTCTGCCTGGATGTCTGTCTGTTGCGCGGATCCGAAATTGTGCCGGCGGTCCCTGCCAGACTACAAATATACAACCGGTTTCCAAGCTGGGACGTGAAGCATTCCAGCTTCAAGCTCAACTTGAAACTTCCCGGGCGTGAGTTTTATTCTGCCCTACGCCTCCTAATTACGCCAGTAGGATTCGGCGCGTCTTTTCCGGCGCGCCGCACGGGTTTCCCGGGACCGCCCGGCCGCCCCCGGCACGCCTGATAGCGGGCGGGTTCCCGGGCCAAAATCTGACCAGGATTCCGCGCCGGAATCTGACCGGATTTCCGTGCCGGTCCTCAGGCCCGGGGGTGCGCCTGCTGATAGCTCTGCCGGAGCCGCTCGACGGACACGTGGGTGTAGATCTGCGTGGTGGCGAGGCTGCTGTGGCCGAGGATTTCCTGCACGGCACGCAGGTCCGCCCCGCCGTCGAGCAGATGCGTCGCCGCCGAGTGCCGCAGGGCATGCGGCCCGGTGGCGGCGGTATCCCCGAGCCTCTCCAGCATGTCCTTGACCACGCTGCGGACCTGGCGCTGGTCCACGCGTCCTCCGCGCGCGCCCAGGAAGAGCGCCGGGCCGCTGGTCCCGGTGGCGAGGGCCGGCCGGCCGCGACGGAGCCAGTCGTCGACGGCGAGCGCCGCCGGCAGCCCGTAGGGCACCGTGCGTTCCTTGTTGCCCTTGCCGAGCACCCGCAGGGTCCTGCGGTCCGGGTCGAGGTCGTCGATGTCCATGCCGGCCAGCTCGCCAACCCGGGCACCCGTGGCGTAGAGCAGTTCCAGCATGGCGCGGTTGCGCAACGCCAGCGGATCCCCCTCGGCGGAGGCGGTTTCCGCGTCGGCCACGAGCCGCTGCACCTGTTGCTGGTGCAGGACGCCGGGCAGGGTCTTCTCCCGCTTCGGGGCCTTCAGCCGCAGGGCGGGGTCGGCTTCGATCAGTTCCTCGCGGACGGCCCAGGCGGTGAAGGCCCGGGCGGTCGCGGCACGGCGGGCCAGGGTGGCGCGGGACTTGCCGGACTCGCTCTGGGCGCCAAGCCAGCGCCGCAGGGTTCCGAGCTCCAGCCCGCCAAGGTCCTGGACCCCCTCGGTCGCGGCGTGCGCGAGCAGGCTTTCGACGTCGGAGAGATAGGCCCGCACCGTGTGGGCAGACCGCCCCCGCTCGGCCTCCAGATAGCGGCCGAAGCGTGCGGCTGCGCCGTCCAGCGCGGTGGGGAGTTTCTGGGTAGACACGCTCCTACTCTGGCAGTATTCCGGCCGCATTCAAGGAGCCGGTCGGCGAGCCGCGTCATACCGGCCGCGCTCATCGGGTCAGTTCGCTTTCCCGGAGCGTTTCCAGCCGCCGTGACGCGATTCGGCCAGCCCCAGGAGCCCCAGCCGGCCAAGTCCGGCGCGGATCGAGTCCGGGCTCAGGCCCGCCACCGAGGCCAGCTTCTCGACCGAGCTCGTGGTCCGCAGCGGCAGGGCATCCAGCAGGATCAGGTCCTCGAGCGTGAGACCGTCGTGGGCCTCCGTCCTGCCGGCCTTGTCCGGGGGCAGGGACTCTCCGCTCGGGGAGGCGAGCTCGGCGATTTCCCCCGCATCCGTGACGCACACGGCCCCGCCTTCCCGGAGTAGCCGGTGGCAGCCGGCGGAGTTGGCGCTGTGGATGGATCCGGGCACGGCGCCCACGGCCCGGCCCAGGCTTTCGGCATGGTGGGCCGTGTTGAGGGCGCCGGAGCGCCACCTGGCCTCGACCACCACCGTGACGGAGGTCAACGCCGCAATGAGGCGGTTCCGCTGCAGGAACCGGTAACGGGTGGGCGCGGACCCGGGCGGGACCTCGGCAAGGACTGCGCCGTGGTCCGCCACTGCCCGCAGCAAGTCCTCGTTGCCGGCAGGGTAGAAGCGGTCCACTCCCCCGGCCATGACGGCGATGGTGGGCAGGCCGCCCGCGCTTCCGGCCAGGGCCGCCCTGTGGGCGTGGGCGTCAATCCCGTAGGCGCCGCCGGAGACGATGGTGAAGCCCCGCTGGGCCAGCGAGTACGCGAGATCGCCCGTCACGGACGCACCGTAGCTGGTGCTGTCCCGGGAGCCCACCAGGGCTATGGCCCGGCTCGCCGGGGGAAGTTCCTGTTCGACACCGCGCCACCACAGGCACAGGGGTTCCTGCAGGCCGAGGTCCGCCAGCTGCCGGGGCCACAGCTCATCTGAGGGAATGATGATCCGTCCGCCGAGCCGCTGCATGGTGGCCAGGTCCCGCTCCGGGGCGAGGTCGGGCAGGCGCGGCGCCCAGCGCTGCAGCGCCCCGCTCAACCCCGACCAGCTGCTGCCGGAACCGCTGTCGGCCAGGATTCCGGTGATCTCCTGCTCGAGCTCCGGACCGGCGGCGAGCCCGCCGCTGGCAATCCGCAGGGCATCCTGCGCTCCGGCGGCCTGGACGAGTGCCAGTGCCGCCGCATCCTGCGGCTCGAACAGCCGCGACAGGGCGGCCCGGGCTGTTCGTTCGTCATCCCTCACTGTGGTTCCTTTCGCGTGGCTGGCGGGGTTCGGGTTCGGGGTGCGGGTTCGTGCCTGCTGGCTCACGGGGAGGCCGCGGCAGCCTGGCGGAGGCCGAGCGCCTGCCCGACGTCGTCCGCGTCCGGCACGTCGCGCCGGGACAGGTCCGCAAGGGTCCAGGCGAGGCGCAGCACGCGGTCGTAGCCGCGTGCTGTCAGGACACCGCGCTCCAGGGCGTAGTCCAGGATGCGCGTGGTGGGCGCATCGAGCCGCAGGACTCCGCGCAACAGCCGCCCTGGCACCTGTGCGTTCGTTTCCATCCCGAACGGCAGCAGCCGGTCCAGCTGACGGTTCCGGGCCGCACGGACCCGTTCGGCGATGGTCGCGGTCGCTTCCTCGGCCGCAGGCTGGCCGAAGCCGGCGAGCGACACCCGCTCCACCTCGAGCTGGATGTCGACCCTGTCCAGCAGGGGTCCGGACATCCGGGCCTGGTACCGGCGGCGCATGGTGGGGGTGCAGATGCAGTCCACGCCTTTTCCCGTCGCCTTGCCGCACGGACAGGGGTTCGCCGCGAGGACCAGCTGGAACCGGGCGGGATAGGCCGCGGCTCCGGCCGAGCGGTGGATGACCAGCTCGCCGCTTTCCAGCGGCTGCCGCAACGCGTCCAGGACACCGCGGTCGTACTCCGGGGCCTCGTCCAGGAAGAGCACTCCACGGTGCGCCCGGGAGGCTGCCCCGGGCCGGGGCAGCCCGGACCCGCCGCCGATGATGGCAACCGCCGTCGCGGTGTGGTGCGGGTTCTCGTAGGGCGGCCGGCGCAGCAATTGCACGGAGGCGGAAGGCAGCGAACACAGGGAGTGGATGGCGGTGACCTCCATGGCCTCGGTGTCGCCCAGGTCCGGCAGCAGGCCCGGGAGCCGCTCGGCGAGCATGGTCTTCCCGGCACCCGGCGGTCCGGTCAGCAGGAGATGGTGGGCACCGGCGGCGGCCACTTCCAGGGCCCGGCGCGCCGCGGCCTGGCCCGAGACATCGCACATGTCCGGCACCAGCGCGGGACTCGCACCGGTACCGGGGCAGTCGGCGTCCTCGGGCTCGGGTTCGAAGTCGAGCGCCAGGTCCTGCGGATCCGCGCCGCAGTCGAAGGCGAGCCTGGCCAGTGTGGTGTAGCCCCGGACCTGTGCGCCCGGGACGAGTTCGGCCTCGGCCACGTTGGCCCGGGCCACGACGACCTCGGGGTAGCCGGCCCGTACCGCTGCCATCACGGCCGGGAGGATGCCCCGCACGGGCCGCAGCCGGCCATCCAGTCCAAGTTCGGCGATGAAGACGGTGCGGCCCGTGGACCGGATGTCATTCGCCGCCAGCAGGACGGCCATGGCGATGGCGAGGTCGAAGCCCGAGCCGCGTTTGGGCAGCGACGCCGGGATGAGGTTGGCCGTAATCTTCCGGCGGCTCAGCGGGATCCCCGAGTTGTGGGCCGCTGAGCGGATCCGTTCCTTGGCCTCGTTGAGCGAGGCGTCCGGCAGGCCCAGGATCACGAACGCCGGGAGGGTCTGGCCGATGTCGGCCTCGACCTCCACGATGTACCCGTTGAGGCCCACCAGGGCGACGGAATAGCTCCGGCCCAGCGCCACCTACCCCACCCCCTTGAGGTGCTCGACGGCGGGCTCCCCGACGCCGTCGTCAAGCACGGCGATCACGTCCACCCGGCAGCAGCTGCATGTGCATCCCCTGGATGCGGCACCACGCTGAAGCGAGACGGTGGAGCCGGGCCAGTTTGTCCGCGCCGACCGCCTCGAAGGGATGCCCGTACGCGAGGGACTTCCGGGTCTTCACCTCGGCGATGACCAGCGCGTCGCCGTCGAGCGCGACAATGTCGATCTCGCCCTCGGGGCAGCGCCAGTTCCGCTCCACGATCCGCATGCCCTGGGCCTCGAGGTAGCCCGCAGCGAGGTCCTCGCCGCGCCGGCCGAGCACATCCTTAGCTCTCATGCCTCCAGCGTGGAGGGCGTCCAAGGACAAACACAGGGCACACTTCGGCTATGTGGGAAACACGGCGCAGAAGCCCCGGTGGAGGGAGAGTCGCGGAAACCCGCCGGCGCACGGGCGTCAGCTCGACACCTACGCTGCGGAACCTGGAGCGCGGTTGCCAGAAGTTGGGGGCGCCGTGCAGCGTGTGCTCAGCCTGCAGAAGCCGCGCGCATATCACGGTGAGCTTGTCGACTGGATAGTCAGCATCCGGGGACAGGGCTCGTAAAAGCCCCGTTACACGTCCAGGGGCCCAGTGCTTTTGTCGGCGTAATACATCCAGGATGAAGCGCGGCCGGCGTCCCCGGCCTGTTGCCTCGTCGCGCCAGCCGGGTCAGTCGGGCGGGGCGCCGGACTTCGCAGGAACCAGGTTGATAGGGAGCATGAACGCTGCCACGAGCCCGACGAGTCCCAACACGGCGAGGGTGATCATCGCGAGACCGTACGACCAGGTGACGAGGATCGTCCCCGCCACGGCGATGCCGATCGATGAGCCCAGGTTCGACACGCTGCGCGACAGGCCGGAGATCTCGCCCTGCAGCTCATCGGGGAAGCTCGACTGGACCAGGTTGACGGACGGGGTCAGCATCGCACCCACTCCCAGCCCGATCAGCAGAAGCCCGGGGGCGAAGGCCCACGCGGTCGGACTCCCCTGCACCATGGCGACGAGCAAGGCGATCCCGCACAGCGTGACGATGAAGCCCACGATGACCAGGGTGCGTTGCTTGCGCCTCTTCGCGAGCCGCCCCGCCGCCATCGACGAGACCAGGATGCCGGCGGTGGCCGCCGTGAAGATGACCCCGGTCTCGATCGCGTTGTACCCTCGCACGACTTGGAGGTATGCCGACACGACGAATGAAGTCCCCAGCAGGATCAGCCATTGCACGTTCTGCGTGATGAGGCCGAGATTCGATGTTCGATTCCGGAAGAGCCCGGTGGACAGCAGCGGCTCCTCACCTTTGCGCTCCATGGCGCGCACGTGGGTGAAGAACCAGAGCAGCAGCAGCGCGCCGGCAGCCATGAAGACCGCCATCAGCAGCAGGTCGTTGTCCGCCAGCATGATGCCGGTGACGAGGACCACCAGCCCCGCGGCAGAGAGCACAGCCCCCATGGAGTCGAACGGCTTGCTCGGATCCGCGGGCACCGGGTCCTGAACCGCGCGGCGGCTGAGCAAGATGATGATCACGATGATCAGCGCCTGGAAGATGAATGCCGCCCGCCAGCTGATCGCGGTGGTGATGAGCCCGCCGATCAGCGGTCCCGCGGCCGCCCCGACCCCGCCCATGCCGCTGATCACCCCGAATGCCCAAGCACGGGAGGTCACGTCCGTGAACAGCATGGTCGTCAGAATGTACACGGGTGGGATCAGCAGGGCCGTGCCGACACCTTCCAAGATCGAGTTGCCGAGGATCAGCACGAACAGGTTCGGCGCCACCGCACTCATCACCGCCCCGACCCCGTACAGCGAGAGTCCGATGATAAATAGTCTCTTGCGACCCCAGAGGTCGGTCAGCTTGCCGCAGGGAATCATCAGCGCGGCCATGACCAGCAAGAAGATCGTGATGGCCGTCTGGATTCCCTTGACGGTTGTGTTCAGATCCTCGCTCATGTCGTTGATCATCACGTTCATGTTCGAGCCCGCGAAGCTGCAGATGAACTGCGCCAGGGCGAGCGGCACCAGCACCCTGCGCAGCTCCTGCTTCGTCCGGCCTGTGACGACGTTTCCGGCCATTCCGAGCTCCTTTCGAGGTGGTCGAGATACCCTCCGACGGCGGATCGCTGGAGTGCGAGGGTGGCGACCTGTCGACCGTCTCGCCGGACGGCACAACGACGGTCGCCCCGGGGCCCCGTCAGTCGTGGTCAGCGCGTTCTGGCGATGGGTCGACGCGGAGCAAATGCCATTGCCATGCGTCAAGTCCGACGAACAGCCCGTCGACGAGATCGTCACCGGCGCGGTCGAAACTCATGTCCCGGGTCGGGTCGGTCAGCTGCCACCGGTGACCACGCAGGTCCGGCCACGGTGCTCTCACGTGACCTGTTGCGGGCGCATCGCTCAGATTCACGACGATCAGCCACCGATTGGCACCGTCCCAGCTCCAGGCGACGAGGTTTTCGAAGCTGTTGTCGCCCGGCCACCCCGCCCGTTCACACAATTGCCAGTGCCCGTCCCGAAAGGTCGGGTCGGCGACAGCCGCTAAGAGCCGGCGGTAGAACGCCGCGGGCTGGTCATCGACCGGCTCGGTGGGGAAACGACCGAGGAACACCGGAAGGCGTACCCTCCACCCCAGCAGCTGGCCGTGGTGAATGAGCCGTGCCCCCGTCTGGGTCAGTGCCGTCACCGCCGCCGCCTGTGCACGGCCGGCTCCGAACGCCGACGCGGCCCGTGGCTCGTCGTGATTCTCCACGAATCGGACAAGGGCGTTCTGATACGTGCGCTCTGCCAGCAGGTGTAGCCGCACCTCGTCGGCACTACCGCCGAGAAGGCGGTCGTACAAACGTTTGTCGTAGCAGTAGTCGAAGCCCTGCTGCATCAGGGACCACTCAAGATCCCAATAGGCTTCGGCGAGGAATACGAAACCGGGGTGGGTTTCACGGACGGCGGTGATCACCGTTGGCCAGTACTCTGTGCCCGGCGCAGGACCGACCCGGGCACCCCAGGTGCGGGCGAAAACGTCGTTCATGACCAACATCGCCATGTCGCAACGCACCCCGTCGCACTGATCGGCAATCGATCTCACCGTCTCCACCGCCGCCGATCGCAGGGCTGGGTCGAAGGCGTTGAGCTGAACGACATCCGGCCACGCCGGGAAGTAGGGGTCCCGCCCGTTGGCGAACACCCGGCCGCCTACCTCGACGAAGGACGCCGGATCCAGGTCCCGATCCGCGGCGGTTCCCGGTACGAAGAGCTCGGGTGCCTCCGTGGTCCACGGATGATCCGGGGCGACATGGTTGGGCACGAAGTCCAGGATCAACCGGACACCCCGCGACCGCCAGCGCCTCCCGGGCGGCGGAAAGCCCGGCAGGGCCACCCAGGCGGTCATCGACCACATACTCCCTGACGCAGTACGGCGACCCGACGACATCCTCGGCACGCCAATCGGGAAGAGCGGCCTGGAAATCGGACCGCAGGGCTGGATTTGCCAGTGCGATCGCGATTCCGGCGGGGCTGCGACGCCAGACCCCCATCAACCAGACCGAATCGAACCCCAGGCCGGCAATCTCATCCCAGTACCGTTGCGGGACGGAACCCAGATCGATTGGTTTGTCTTCTTCCGCGCTGATTGATTCGAGCCATGCCCATGTGTTGATCTCGTAGATGAAGGGGTGGGCCACCGGTGGCGACAGGCCAGGTGGCCGGTCCGCCGCTGCCATCTCGTCCATCACAGCTCCTTCGTCGATCATGCCTCTCCGGACACGGGCTGGACCCTCAGTCTTGTTGGACATGGGTTCCCGGTTCGGCTTCCGGCGGTCCTGTCGTGGTGGTCGGGTCCGGGTTGTCCGGGAACACCATCCGGTAGCTATGGCGGGGCGGGTCGAGGAGGAGGTCCGCGACCAGAGCGGTCCACCCGGTCTGGTGCATGGCGCCGAGTCCGGCCCCGTTGTCGCCGTGGAAGTACTCGTAGAACAGCAGGTTGTCCTTCCACGCGGGATCGTTCTGCAACAGGTCCACGCCACCGTAGACCGGTCTGCGTCCGTCCGGCCCGGGGAGCCAGATGCTCACCAGCCGATCGGTGAGGTCACCGGCGATCTCCCGCAGGGTCAGGTGGTGGCCGGAGCGGGTGGGGTATTCGACGGTGAAGTCGGGACCGAAGAACTGGTCGTACTGCAGCAGGGCCCGGATGATGAGGTAGTTGACCGGCAGCCACACCGGTCCTCGCCAGTTGGAATTGCCGCCGTACATGGCGGTCCGCGATTCGGCTGGTTCGTACTGGATGGCCGCGGTGGGCAGCCCCGGAACCGTGTAGGGCGTGTTGTGGCGCTTGGAGAGCGATCGCAGGCCATGGGGAGACAGGAATGCCTCCTCGTCGAACAAGGTGCCGAACAGCCGGGCGAGCTTGTCCATCGGGAGGACCGACAGCAGCGTCCGCCGGGACTCCCCGGTGCCACGGACCTGCCAATCGAGGATCTCGTGCCGATCGGTCTGTTCCAACCGGAGGGCGAACCGCTTCCGCAGCCGGCGGTTCCGGTCCGTGTCCTGGGTGGGGAGCGCGACCGCGGGCAGCGCAGGGATCAACCCGACGAGGGTCTGCACCTTGATCGGGACGCTGATCCCGGAAGGGTCGGTGAGCCGGTCGTAGAAGAAGCCGTCCTCGGTGTCATAGCAGCCCGAATCCTCCAGCGCGTCCATGATCAGCACGGTCTGTTCCAGGAATTTCACCACCATGTCCTCATAGACGTCGTCATGTTCGGCGAGTTTGGTGGCCAGGGTGAGCATCGCCACGGAGTAGTACGCCATCCACGCGGTGCCGTCGGCCTGGTCCAGCTTGAAGCCGGGCGGCAGGTGCGAGCGGTCGATTGGGCTGATGTTGTCCAAACCCAAAAAGCCGCCGCCGAACAGGTTGTTCCCGTCGGGGTCCTGCCGGTTGAGCCACCAGGTGAAATTCAGCAGCAGCTTGTTGAACACCCGTTTCAGGAAGTGCAGGTCGGTGCCGCCGTCGATGACGAACACCCGGATGGCGGCCAGCGCATGGACGGGCGGATTGACATCGTCGAAGCTCCACTCATAAGACGGGAGCGCACCGTTCGGATGCTGGAACCACTCCCGAAGGAGCACCAACAGCTGGTATTTGGCGAACGCGGGATCCAGGTGCGCCCAGGTGACGGCGTGAAACGCCAGATCCCAGGCCGCGAACCACGGGTACTCCCACGGGTCGGGCATGGCAAGCACGTCGAACGAGTCCAGGTGCCGCCACCCCGTGTTCCGGCCGTTGCGATGCCCGGCCGGCGGCGCCGGTTGGTCGGGGTCGCCATCCAACCACCGGTTGACCCGATACGGGTACATCTGCTTGCTCCAGATCAGCCCTGCGCAGGACTGGCGCATCACCTGCATCGGCTCCGGCACCGATCTCAGCGGGGGCGATCGCCGCGTAGAACTCGTCCGCTTCCCGCTCCCGGTCTGTCATGACGTCATCGAAATAGGAGTCGGACCAGCCGGCGGGGGGTGCGGTCTGGTCCGGGACCGGCCGGTGCAGCCGCAGCCGCAGCTCGACCCGCCCTCCGCCCGGCACGCTCACCTGATACCACCAGGCTGCCTTGGTACCCTGATGTTGCGGATTCACGGTGTCCGCGCCGGAGACCACGTGGTCGTTGATGCCGTCCTTCGGATAGGCGGTGACCGGAGCCGCCCCGAACAGTCGGGCCGTGTTCGTCTCGTTGTCGCAGAACAACGCCTGCGGCCGCACTCCCTCCTTGGTGGGAGCGGCATCGAGCCGGTAGCCGGACAGCCGTGGATGCTCGACCGCGACCCCGTCCCCGTCCAGGAACAACGACGGCGCCTCACCGCCCGAGACCCGCCACGTGTTGCGGAACCACAGGGTCGGCAACACCGAAAGTGCCGCTTCCTCGGACGAATGGTTCTCGATGGTGATCCGGGCAAGGACCTCGGTCGGTGAGGCCTTCGCGTACGCGACATCCACGGACCAGTACCGGCCGCCGTCGAAGACACCGGTATCCAGCAACTCGAACTCGGGTTCGTCCCGGGAACGACGGGCGTTCTCCTCGACCAGCCGCTGATAGGGAAACGCTGCCTGCGGGTAGTGATACCGCCACCGCAGCCATGCATGGCTGGGCAACGCATCCGGGTACCACCAGTATTCCTTGACGTCCTCCCCGTGGTTGCCCTGCGGACCAGTCAGCCCGAACATCCGCTCCTTCAGGATCGGATCGGCCCCGTTCCACAGCGCCAACCCCAGGCACAGGTCATGGTGAATATCGGACAGCCCCGCCATGCCGTCCTCGTTCCACCGGAACGCACGGGACCGGGCATGATCATGCGGAAAATACTCCCACGCGTCGCCACTGTCGCTGTAGTCCTCCCGAACCGTGCCCCAGGCCCGTTCCGACAGGTACGGCCCCCACTCGTACCAAGGATTCGCCTCGAACAGGTCGTCTTCCGCCGCACCCGTGGCCTCGGCCAGCCGGGCATGCTCAGCGGTGACACCCCGAGGTTCCGCGGGCGGCGTCGTCGTGTCGTCGGTCATGGGGTCCTCCCAAGGAAGCGGTGCCGGCCGAACCTCTCAAGACATGCCCGGATGGCGGCCCACTACCTGGTCCACCGACCCTCTACGACGTCATGCGCCGCGCCGGGTGTGCCCTCTGGCATGACGATAGCAGGCGGCGCACAGCCCTGGTTGCCCCGGAGCAACAATTCACCTGTCGTTCACGTCAAGTCTGGTCCGACTGGACGAGGATCGACGGCTGCGGTCCGGCGGCCGGCCGGCGCCCGCGGAGGATCACCGAAGGATCCCGCGAAGGATCAGTTGCCCAGGTCCTCGACCTTGGGCAGGGCGAGCTCCTCGCTGCGCGGCAGTTCCTCGACGTTGACGTCCTTGAACGTGATGACGCGGACGCTCTTGACGAACCGGGCGGAGCGGTAGACGTCCCACACCCAGGCGTCCTGCAGCGTCAGGTCGAAGTAGACCTCGCCGTCGGCGCTGCGGGCCTGCAGGTCAACGTGGTTGGCAAGGTAGAAACGCCGCTCGGTCTCGACCACATAGCTGAACAGCCCGACGACGTCGCGGTATTCGCGGTAGAGCTGTAGCTCCATGTCGGTCTCATAGTTTTCAAGGTCCTCGGCACTCATGGTTCCATCTTGCACCATCCGGCGCCGGCCGCGCGCCACGAGACCGGCCCGCGCCGCGTCGCTAAAGCAGCTGCCAGCTGACCCGGTGGTATGGCGTGGGCCCGGCAGCCCGGAGGGCTTCCTTGTGCGCGGCGGTGCCGTAGCCCTTGTTCTCGTCCCAGCCGTAGGCCGGGTATTCGGTGTGCAGTTCGCCCATCATGGTGTCGCGCTCCACTTTGGCGATGATGCTGGCCGCGGCGACGCTGAGGCACTGCATGTCCGCTTTCACGAGCGTGTGCACCGGGGCGTCGCAGCCGGGTTCGGCGGGACCGTCGTCAAACAATGAAGGCTGGAGATCGGGCGAGAGCCAGTTGTGGCTGCCGTCCAGCAGGACCACCTCGGGCGTGACGCCGGCGGCGAGCACCGCGAACCAGGCACGGTTGCCGGCAAGCCGCAGCGCGCCGATGATTCCGAGTTCATCGATCTCGTTCGCGGACGCGTGACCCACGGCGGAGGCGACGCTCCAGTCCCGGACCAGCGGCACCAGCCGCTCCCGGTCCGCGACCTTGAGCAGCTTGCTGTCCCGGACGTCGGCCAGGAGCTTCTGCCGCTGCAGGTCCACGACGGCGATCCCCACGCTGACGGGGCCGGCGAGGGCGCCGCGGCCGACCTCGTCGATGCCGGCGAGCAGCCGCGCGCCGGAGCGGCGGAAGCGGCGTTCGTAGTCGAGGGTGGGGGCGTCGGACATGGCGGGCAGCTTTACTTTCCGGCCGGGGCGGGCACGGCGCGGAAGACGTCCGGATAGTTGTCCAGTGCCGAAATCCTGCTCAGCGGCCACGCGATGACGGCGGCCTTGCCTTCGATGTCGGCCTCGTTGACGAAGCCGCCGTTGGTGTCCATGTGGGCGCGTGAATCCGCGGAGTGGTTGCGGTTGTCGCCCATGACCCAGACCTTGCCGGCCGGCACGACGACGTCGAAGTCGCGGACCTGGGGAATCTCGGCGGCGTTGATGTACTTCTCGTTCAGCGGCGCGCCGTTGACGGTGAGCTGGCCGCCTGCGTCGCAGCAAACCACGTGATCTCCGGGCAGTCCGATGACGCGCTTGACCAGGTGCTGTTCCGAGTTGTCCGGGAGCAGGCCGACGAACGTCAGCCCGTCCTGCACCCATGTGAACGGACCCTTCGGCTTCTGCTCAGCGGGGGCGAGCCAGCTCTGGCTGTCCTTGAATACGACGACGTCGCCGCGTTCGAGCGCGATGGGTTGCGGCACGAGGAGGTTGACGAAGATGCGGTCGTTCACATCCAGGGTGTTGACCATGGATTCGGACGGGATGTAGAAGGCCCGGAACAGGAAGGTCTTGATCAGGAAGGACAGCACGATCGCCACGATGACCACCGTGGCCACCTCCTTCAGCCACAGGAAGAGCGGGCTGCGCCCTTCACGGGCTTTGGCCTTCCTGGCGCGCCGGGAGTGGCCGCCCGCGTGGGCGGGCCCGGCAGAACGCTCCCCGCCGGCCCGCTCGGCGCGCGGGGCTCCGGCGCTTTCGTCCTGCGACGCCGACGCCGACGACCCAGGCGCCGCTGCCGCTGCCGCACCGGCCCCATCGCGAACTCCGGCGCCAACTCCCGGCACCAGTCGGCGCGGTCCCCGCGCCAGCCCCCGCACCAACGCCCGAACCGGAGGCGTGACCGTCCTCGACCCGGGCCTGCGGCAGCCGGGTGGTGGAGTGCTCGGGCTGCCGCTCGTCGGGAATCGCCGAGGAGGTCACCCGGGGCAGGTCAGTGCCGCGCGGGTCAGGGCCCTGCGGATCAGGAGTGCGCGGTTCGGTCTCGGGCATCTACTGTCCGTTCGTCGTCGTCGTTGTCGCGGCCGGTTCGGGCCGCGCTACTGCTGCAAATCTATCAAGCGGCCAGATGATCTGTACCGGCCGGCCAATGACGCGTTCCAGCGGCACCATGCCGCCGCCGGGGGCGCCGAGGAGGCTCCGGGAATCGGCCGACATGGAGCGGTGGTCCCCCATGAGCCACAGCCGCCCGGCCGGCACCTCAACACTGAACTTCGTCTCGCTCGGGGTGTCCCCCGGGTACACATAGGGTTCCGCAACTTGCTGGCCGTTGACTGTGAGCCGGCCGCCGGCGTCGCAACACACCACGCGGTCTCCGGGCAGTCCGATGACCCGCTTGACGTACGTGGTGTCGCTGCCGGCGAGGCCAAGCCAGCGTCCGGCTTCGGCGAGGGCGTCCACCACGGGGCCTTTGCCGCTGTTCAGCGGGGCGAAGGAGCCGCGGCCGTCGAAGACGACGACGTCGCCCCGGCTCAGCGGCTGGGCCTGGAACCCGGTCCGCGACACCAGGATCCGGTCCCCCGTGCGCAGGAGCGGTTCCATGGACGCGGACGGGATGAAGTAGATGTCCAGCCACAGCGAGCGGACCACGGCGCTGATGGCCACCGCGAGGACCAGCGCCAGCAACGCAAAACGCCAGCCCGGTTTCCTGGGCTGGCGTTTTGGCTGTTCCATGTTCCGTATCCCTTGGCGCTGTTGTGAACTAATTGGCGCTGTTGCGGATAGCTCCGGCGCCGCACTAGCTGACGCACCGGGTACGGTCCGTGGACCCGCGGTGGAAGCCTGTGGTGAAGTCGAAAAGGCTTACTTTGCGGTCTGGAAGTCGCGCTTTTCCTTGATCTTCGCGGCCTTACCACGCAGGTTACGCATGTAGTAAAGCTTGGCGCGGCGCACGTCACCCTTGGAGACGAGCTCGATCTTGTCGATGATCGGGGAGTGCACCGGGAAGGTACGCTCCACGCCGACACCGAAGGAGACCTTGCGGACGGTGAAGGTTTCGCGGACGCCGTCGCCCTGGCGGCCCAGGACGAAGCCCTGGAAGACCTGGACGCGGGAGTTCTTGCCTTCGATGATGTTCACGTGAACCTTGATGGTGTCACCCGCGCGGAACTCGGGAACATCGGTGCGCAGCGAGGCTGCATCTACGGAATCGAGGATATGCATTGATCCACTCCTGGTGAACGCCACAGGTCACTCACGTTGGGTTACGGCGGACAAGCCCGGGGGCGTATGCCGCCCGGAAATTTCCGTCGAAAGTTTGTCAATCCGGCCCTGTCAGGAATAGACGGGACCGGGGTGCCGGGCTGTTGGTAGCGCTCCCCCTGTGGCAGGTTCGCAACCCAGCAGGCACAAGGACTAATTTTGCCACATTTGGTGCCGGTTAGCCCAATCCCGCCGGTTAGGCGTCGGGACGACGCTTAAGCCGGCCGTCGACGACGTCGTACCCCAGGTCAGCGAACGCCGTGCGGTCCGCGCGGGGCAACTTGGCGGCGTCGAACTCCTCGAGGAGGTCGGGGCGGCGTTCGGCGGTGCGACGGTACTGCTCGTGCCGGCGCCACTGGGCGATCTTGCCGTGGTTGCCGCTCAGCAGCACCGCCGGGACGTCCCGGTCCCGCCAGCTGGAGGGCTTCGTGTAGACGGGGTACTCGAGCAGCCCGTCGGAGTGGGACTCCTCCACGAGCGACTCGGGGTTGCCGACGACGCCGGGCAGCAGCCGCCCGATCGCCTCGACCATGGCCAGCACGGCGACCTCGCCGCCGTTGAGGACGTAGTCCCCCAGGCTCATCGGGCGCACCGTGAAGTGGTCCGCCGCCCATTCCAGGACCCGTTCGTCGATGCCCTCGTACCGGCCGCAGGCGAAGACCAGCTGGTCCTCCTCTGCGAGCTGATGCGCGGTGGCCTGGGTGAACCGCTCTCCGGCGGGCGACGGGACAATCAGCACCGGCTTGCTCGCAGAGCCAGGTTCCCCGGCGCTCTCGGCCTCCCCGGCGCCCTCGGCGCCCTCGGCTCGGGCGGCCGCGACGGCGGTGAGGGCCTGCGCCCACGGCTCGGGCTTCATGACCATGCCGGCCCCGCCGCCGTAGGGAGTGTCATCGACCGTCCGGTGCCGGTCGGTCGTGAAGTCACGCAGGTCATGGACCCGCAGGTCCAGCAGGCCGTCCTGGCGGGCCTTGCCGATCAGGGACAGTTCCAGCGGGGCCAGGTACTCCGGAAAGATGCTGACGACGTCGATTCTCATCTACGCGTTGCCCTGCGCTTCGGGGTTCCGGGCGCCGGTGCCCTCGGAGGCGGCGCCAGCGCCCGGCTTTTCAGTGGACTGCTGCTCGGCTGCGTCTGCTGCTCTGGCGTCTGCTGCTCTGGGGTCTCGTCGGTGTTGACCTCGAAGAGTCCGGGCGGCGGGGTGACCAGGACGTACTTTTCGCCCACGTTGACCTCGGGCACGATCTGTTCCACGAACGGGATCAGGACTTCCGCGCCCTCGGCCGTGGTGACCACCAGCAGATCCTGGACGGGCAGTGTGTGCAGTGCGGAGACCTTGCCGACCACCTTGCCGCCCACGTGGACGTCCAGGCCGACGAGCTCGTGCTCGTACCAGCCTTCATCGTCGTCGTCGGCGCCGATGTCTTCGGTCTCGATGAACAGCTTGGCGCCGCGGAGGCCCTCGGCCTCGTTGCGGGTCTCGATCTCCTCGAAGGCCAGCAGCAGGATGTCCTTGTTCCAGCGGGCGCTGATCACCGTCAGCGGGCCCGAGGAGGCGGGTTCCACGATGAACTGTGTGCCGGGGACAAACCGGTCGCCGGGCGCATCGGTCAGCACCTGGACGGTCACTTCGCCGCGGATGCCGTGGGGTTTGCCGATTCGTGCCACCTGGAGCTGCATCTGTTCCTCTGTTCGGGGTTGGTCGTGTGTGGGTTTGCGCGGAAAACAGTCCGGCCCCTCCACCATTATCTGGTGAAGGGGCCGGGCTAAAGACAAGTAGTGCTGAACGCGTTAGCGGCGGCGGTCCGTGTCGACGACGTCGACCCTGACCGGCTCGCCGTCCGCCAGCGCCGCAACCACAGTGCGCAGTGCGCGTGCGGTCCGGCCCTGCCGGCCGATCACCCGTCCGAGGTCGTCCTGATGAACGCGCACCTCGAGGGTTTCCCCGCGGCGGTTGTTCTTCGCACTGACCTTGACGTCCTCGGGGCTGTCAACAATCCCGCGGACCAGGTGTTCGAGCGCTTCTGCCAGCAATTTACTCAGCCTCGGTGGTCTCTGCTTCGGCGGCGTCGGCGGGAGCCTCGGCAGCTTCGTCCTTCTTAGCCTTCTTGGTGATGGCTTCCGGGATGATCACGGAACCCTTTTCCGGCGTAACGAAGGCAGCCTTGGGAGCCTTGGTCTTCAAGGTTCCCTCCTGGCCGGGGAGACCCTTGAACTTCTGCCAGTCACCGGTGATCTTGAGGATCGCGGCAACCTGCTCGGACGGCTGTGCGCCGACGCCGAGCCAGTACTGGGCACGGTCCGTGTCGACCTCGATGTACGAGGGCTCTTCGGTCGGGTGGTACTTGCCGATCTCTTCGATGGCACGGCCATCACGCTTGGAGCGTGAGTCCATGACGACGATGCGGTAGTACGGTGCGCGCATCTTACCGAAGCGCTTAAGGCGAATCTTTACGGCCACTTTTGTGGTCACTCCTGTTTCTGAAACGGGGTCGAGCCCGGCGTTCTGCACCCGTGGGGCGGGCCGTACTAGGGGGTTCTAAAGGACAAGATCCGGACGCGGAGAGAGGGGCCACGCAGATCGAGTACCTGTTCATTGTGCCAGATCACCGGCGGGATTTCGACTTGACACGGCCCTCGTGCCGGAACGCGCGGCCCGGACGCGGCGATCCGGGCCTGTGACGACGTCCAGTCAGGACGCCCGGACAGGCCGGCTCAGGCAGTCCGGCTCAGGAGGTCCAGACGTAGAGTCCGGACCTGGTGGCGGGGTCCACCGCGGCGGCGAGCTCCGCGATCCGGCGGACGTAGGCCCGGGCCTCGTCGGGACCGAAGGGCATGTCCTCCTCGGCGGCCCAGTTGGCGGCGACGTCCTCGAGGACGTCGCCCTCGCCTTCGGTTTCGTAGCTGAGCAGTTCCGCCAGCGTCCGGACCATCGCGGCGGGGACGCCGAGCAGCGAATCACTCGCCACATCCACCATCGCCAGTTCGTAGTCCGCGCCGGCCGCGTGGACGGCAGTGCCGGCCAGGTCACCCAAGCGCTCGATTTCGAAGTCGGTGATATCCGCAATCCGGACGGCCGCGGGTGCGGCGGGAGCCCCGCCGTCGAGTGCGCCGGCGCGCTTGAGGGCTTCATCGTGGGTGGAGACAAAGACTTCGGTGAATCCCATGGAGCTCGTCCTTTAGAGTCTCGGCGGCACTGGACCGCTGTTTTTGGCGTCGCTTCAGCCTAGTCGCCTTCAGCGCAGCCTCGCCCCGGCCGCTGGACATGCCCTCCGTTACCCGTGCCGGACCTCGCCCCACCCGGCCCCGCCCGCGGACATGCCCTCCCCCGACCGTGAGCAATGGACATATGGCCGCTATGTCCATTCCCGGCCGCGACCGGTGGACATGCCCAGCGGTCCCGTCAGTGAACAGTGGACATGTCCTCCGCTGGCCCGGGGAAACCCTGCCCCACCCGGCCCCGCCCGCGGACATGCCCTCCCCCGACCGTGAGCAATGGACATATGGCCGCTATGTCCATTCCCGGCCGCGACCGGTGGACATGCCCAGCGGTCCCGTCAGTGAACAGTGGACATGTCCTCCGCTGGCCCGAGGGAAACCCTGTCCCACCCGGCCCCGCCCGCGGACATGCCCTCCCCCGACCGTGAGCAATGGACATATAGCCGCTCTGTCCATTCCCGGCCGCGACCGGTGGACATGCCCAGCGGTCCCGTCAGTGAACAGTGGGCATGTCCAGCGGGGAGCTGTGAACACTGGACATGTTCAGCGAACAGCGCGTGCTTAGCGAACGGCGACGCGGATCCGGTTGCGCCACGGGTCCTCGAAGCGCAGTTCGGCGCCGGTGTGGTGCGCGGCGACGCCGGCGACCTTCAGGCGGTCGGCCAGGGCTCCGACGTCGTCACCGGACGGCACCTCAATGAGCACCTCGCCCAGGCCCAGCGTGTCGCGGCGGGGGCCGGCGCCGCGGCTGTTCCACACGTTCATGGCCATGTGGTGGTGGTAGCCGCCGGCCGAGACGAACAGTGCCTGGCCGTGCCAGCCCGCGGTCTTCTCGAAACCGAGGATGCCGACATAGAACTCATGCGCGGACTGGACGTCGCCCACCTGCAGGTGGACGTGCCCGACGCCGGCGGCGGCCGTCGCGCTGGCCGGTCACGGACTCTTCGGTCAGGAATTGCTGCAGGTAGCGCTGCGGCGGCAGCGCCAGGCTGTCCATGACGACGTTCTTGCCCTCCCAGGACCACGCCTCCCGCGGCCGGTCCCAGTACAGCTCGATGCCGTTGCCTTCGGGGTCGTTGAAGTAGAAGGCCTCGCTGACGAGGTGGTCCGCGCTGCCCGTGAAGGACTGGGGCTCGTACTGGGCCGCGGTGGCAACGGTGGCCGCGAGGGAGTGCTGGTCCTCGAAGAGGAGGGCGGTGTGGAAGAGTCCGGCCTCGCCGCGGGACGGCAGGTTCAGGTCCGGGGCGGGCGCCAGGTGGACCAGCGGCTTCTGCCGGCGGCCGAGGTAGAGCCCGCCGTCCTGTTCGGCCACAGTCTCCAGGCCGAGGGCGCGCTGGTAGTAATCGGTCATGAGCTTCATGTCGCCGACCTTGAGCATCACCGTGCCCATGGTGAGTTCGGCAGGAAGGAGGTCCTGGGTGCTGGCTTCTGCGGTCATTGAAACGCTCCGGGGTTCTGTGGCCACCGGCTCTCGGCGGCTCTTGCATACTATCTAAATTACTTGAAGCTTCAATTTATTCCTAACGGACGAGCCGGCCCCGCAGCACCACGTGCCGCAGCTCCGCGAGGGTGGCCAGGTTTCGCCTGGGGTCTTCGGCGCACACCAGGACGTCGGCGCCGGCCCCTTCGGCGATGCCGTCCGCCCCGAGCCACGTCCTCGCGGACCAGCTGGCGGCGTCGAGGGCGGCCGCGGCGGGCAAACCGGCGGCGTGCAGGGCCTGGATCTCGTCCACGATCCGGCCGTGCCTGATCACGCTGCCGGCGTCCGTGCCCGCATAGATGGCCACGCCGGCCTCGTGGGCCTCGAGGATCCGCTCCGCCCTCCGCTCCCACAGCGAGCGCATGTGGGACGCATAGCGGGGGAATTTGGCCTCCGCCTGGGCGGCGATGTCCGGGAACGTGGCGATGTTGATCAGGGTGGGAACGATCGGGACGCCCTGCCCGGCGAAACGCGGCAGGTGCCGCGGCAGCAGCCCGGTGGCGTGCTCGATGCAGTCGATCCCGGCGTCGAGCATGTCATCCAGGGTGTCTTCGGCGAAGCAGTGCGCGGTGACGCGGGCCCCCTCATCGTGGGCGGCCTGCACGGCATCCTTGAGATTTCCGGCGGGAAAGCTGGCGGCGAGGTCGCCGGCGTCGCGGTCGATCCAGTCCCCCACGAGCTTGACCCAGCCGTCGCCAGCACAGGGCCTGCTTCCGCACGGCCTCGACGAGATCCTCCGGCTCCACCTCGACGGCGAAGCCCCTCAGGTAGCGCCGGGTCCTGGCGATGTGCCGGCCGGCGCGGATGATCCGGGGAAGGTCCGTGCGCTGCTGGAGCCAGCGGGTGTCGTGGACGGCGCCGGCATCGCGGACCAGCAGCGTCCCGGCGTCGCGGTCCGCCAGGGCCTGGGCTTCCGCGGTGTCCTCGGAGACGTCCCCGCCCGGGCCGAGGCCGATATGGCAGTGCGCGTCGACCAGGCCCGGGATGACCCAGCCATCCAGCACGAGCTCCGGCGCGGCGGCAGGCCGGCGGAAGGTCAGCCGGCCGTCCACCGACCAGAGCCCGCGGCTTACCTGGTCCGGTGCCGTGAGGATGGGGCCGCTGAACTCGATGATCCCGGTCATGGCACCAAGCCTAATCCCCTGGCAATCCATGCGCCGCGTCACACTGGACAGCCCTCCGGCGGCACGTGATAGCTTCATCTACGACCACACGGGTGCCCCTGCAGGGGCTGAGATCGGGCTGACGCGGCCTGCGACCGTTGAACCTGTCCGGGTAATGCCGGCGAAGGAAGTGAGTATTTCCGTGAATACCCCATTGACACAGCACAGCCCTGTCCAAAACCAGCCGGTCCAAAACCAGCCGGTCGGCAATGAGTCCGCAGCCACTACGCAGTCGCTGAAGTCCCACTCGCTGGCCTTCACCACGGACCCGGACCATGGCATCCGCGTCCCGGTGACCGAGATTGCCCTGGAACCGTCTCCGGGCGGCGTCGAGAACCCGCCGTTCCGGGTCTACCGCACGGCGGGCCCGGGCAGCGATCCGGTCCGCGGGCTGGAGCCGTTCCGGGCCCCCTGGATTGAGGCCCGGGCGGACACCGAACCCTACGCCGGCCGGGAACGGGAGCTGCTCGACGACGGCAAGTCGGCCGTGCGCCGGGGTGCGGCGTCGGCCGAGTGGCGGGGCGGCCGGCCGGTGCCGCGACGCGCCGTCGAGGGCAGGACCGTCACGCAGATGCGCTATGCACGCGACGGTGTCATCACCCAGGAAATGCGGTTCGTTGCGCTGCGCGAGAACTGCGACGTGGAGCTGGTCCGCTCCGAAGTGGCGGCAGGCCGGGCCATCATTCCCAACAACGTCAACCACCCCGAATCCGAGCCGATGATCATCGGCAAGGCGTTCCTGGTGAAGATCAACGCCAACATCGGCAACTCCGCCGTGACCAGCTCCATCGCCGAGGAAGTCGACAAACTCCAGTGGGCCACCCAATGGGGCGCGGACACCGTGATGGACCTCTCCACCGGAGACGACATCCACACGACGCGCGAATGGATCATCCGCAACTCCCCCGTCCCCATCGGCACGGTCCCGATCTACCAGGCATTGGAGAAGGTCAACGGTGAGGCGAACGCGCTGACGTGGGAGATCTTCCGGGACACCGTGATCGAACAGTGCGAGCAGGGCGTGGACTACATGACCATCCACGCCGGGGTGCTGCTGCGGTATGTGCCCCTGACGGCCAACCGGGTCACCGGCATCGTCTCCCGCGGCGGTTCCATCATGGCCGGCTGGTGCCTGGCGCACCATCAGGAGAACTTCCTGTACACCCACTTCGACGAGCTCTGCGAAATCTTCGCGAAGTACGACGTCGCGTTCTCCCTCGGCGACGGGCTGCGGCCCGGCGCGACGGCGGACGCCAACGACGCGGCGCAGTTTGCCGAACTGGACACCCTGGCCGAACTCACGCAGCGGGCCTGGGAGTTCGATGTTCAGGTCATGGTGGAGGGCCCCGGGCATGTGCCCTTCCACCTCGTCCGGGAGAACGTGGAGCGCCAGCAGGAACTCTGCAAGGGCGCCCCGTTCTATACGCTCGGGCCGCTGGTGACCGACATCGCACCGGGCTATGACCACATCACCTCGGCGATCGGCGCCACGGAGATTGCCCGCTACGGCACCGCCATGCTCTGCTACGTCACGCCCAAGGAACACCTCGGGCTGCCGAACAAGGACGACGTGAAGACGGGCGTGATCACCTACAAGATCGCGGCCCACGCCGCCGACCTCGCCAAGGGCCACCCCGGCGCCCACGAACGCGACGACGCCCTGTCCAAGGCACGGTTTGAGTTCCGCTGGCGGGACCAGTTCGCGCTGTCCCTGGACCCGGTGACCGCCGAGGCCTTCCACGATGAGACGCTCCCCGCGGAGCCGGCCAAGACGGCCCACTTCTGCTCGATGTGCGGGCCGAAGTTCTGTTCCATGCGGATCAGCCAGGACATCCGGGACGAGTACGGTTCTGCAGACTCGCAGGCGGCGCTGGCACAGATGGCCGCCGGAATGCGGGAGAAGAGCAACGAATTCCTGGCGGCAGGCGGCAAGGTCTACCTGCCCGAGCCCACCGTGGGCGCACAGGCCTAGCCCGAGGTCCGGGCGGACGTCCGGGGCGCCTTCCCGTCGGGGTGGGCGCCTTAGGACGCCCGGGCGTGCTGGAGCCGGCTGACCTCGGCGATGAACGAGCGGATGGCCCGGTCCCCGTCGGTTGAATCCTGGGGCCGGTGCCCTCCCGCGGCAGTGCGGTGCAGGGCGCCGGTCTCGCGCAGGTAGCCGGCGATTTCCTCGTACAGGGGTTCCCAGCCGCCGGTCAGGACCAGCGTGGGCACGCCCGGCACGATCTGCAGCGGGGCTTCCCACGGCGGGGCCTGCAGGCGGAGCCGGCGCGCCGCCCGGAGGGCCTCCGGCGTCGTGGCCCCCGGGGCGTCGGCCGAGAACGCGCGGCGGATGAACTCCCGCTGGAAGTCGTCGTCGCTGAGGTTGTGCCGGACGTCGAAGAGCGGCTGCATGAGGGCCCGGTGCGCGGCGGTGGCCGGGAGCTCCGCGGTCAGGGACAGGCAGGCCGGTTCCACGAGGGTCAGGGACTGGACGAGGTCGGGCCGCTCGACGGCGGCCATCATGGCGGCGATGGCACCCTGCGAATGGGCCACCACATGGCCGCCGGCCTCGCCGCGGCCGTCGTCTGCCAGCGACGCGAGCACGATTGCGGCGTCGGCGGCGAAGTTGGTTTCGAGCGGTTCCGCGACAGCGTCAAACCCGTGCCGCCGCAGGAACAGCGCGTCGTATTCCAGCGCCATCCCGTGCTGCTTGGGCCACGCGGCGGCACCGAAACTGCCATCCCCGTGGACGAAGACTACGCGCTGCTTGAACATGGTCTAACCCTATGGCACTTCAGTGCTGATGCCGCCGGCGACACAGTCCCGGCGGCATCAGCAGCTGCGGCTACTTGCTGCCGCCGAGGAACTTGTCGAAGCCCTTGGGCAGGTTCAGCTGGGACGGATCGAAGTCGCCGCCCTGCTGGCCGAACGACGCTCCGGTGGGCAGGGCCTTGGCGCCGGCCGCACGCCGGGCCTCGGCGTCGCGCAGTTCCTGCGCTGCCTTGGCCGGGTTGCCGGAGCGGGCCTTCTTCTTGGGTGCGGCCTTGGCTCCCTTGCGGGGCCCGCCGCCGCCCATGCCCGGCATCCCCGGCATTCCGGGCATGCCGCCGCCGGCGGCCATCTTCTTCATCATCTTCTGGGCCTGGGCAAAGCGCTCCAGCAGGCCGTTGACCTCGGAGACGTGCACGCCGGAACCGCGGGCGATGCGGGCGCGGCGGGAGCCGTTGATGATCTTCGGCGCGACGCGCTCGTGCGGGGTCATGGACCGGACAATGGCCTCGACGCGGTCGATCTCGCGCTCGTCGAACTGCTCGAGCTGCTGCCGGATGTTCTGCGCGCCGGGCATCATCATGAGCATTTTCTTCATGGAGCCCATGTTGCGGATCTGCTGCATCTGGGCGAGGAAGTCGTCCAGGGTGAAGTCTTCCTGGTCGGCGAACTTCTTCGCCATCCGGGCGGCCTCGTCCTTGTCCCAGGACTTCTCGGCCTGTTCGATCAGGGTGAGGACGTCACCCATGTCGAGGATGCGCGAGGCCATGCGGTCCGGGTGGAAGAGCTCGAAGTCGTCCAGGCCTTCGCCGGTGGACGCGAACATGACGGGCTTGCCGGTCACCGATGTGACGGAGAGCGCGGCACCGCCGCGGGCGTCGCCGTCGAGCTTGGAGAGCACGATGCCGGTGAAGTTGACGCCCTCGTCGAAGGCCATGGCCGTGTTGACGGCGTCCTGGCCGATCATGGAGTCGATCACGTACAGGACTTCGTTCGGGACGATCGCCCGGCGGATCTGGCGCGCCTGCTCCATCATGTCGGCGTCGATGCCGAGACGGCCGGCGGTGTCCACGATCACGACGTCGTGGAGGGTGCGCTTGGCTTCCTCGACGCCGGCACGGGCGACCTCGACCGGGTCACCGGCCGGGTGGTCGAGTTCGGTGGACGTGGCGCCCGGGTGCGGGGCGAACACGGGTACGCCGGCGCGCTGGCCGACCACCTGCAGCTGGGTGACGGCGTTGGGGCGCTGGAGGTCGCAGGCCACCAGCATGGGGCTGTGGCCCTGGGCCTTGAGCCACTTGGACAGCTTGCCGGCCAGGGTGGTCTTGCCGGCGCCCTGGAGACCGGCCAGCATGATGATGGTGGGGCCGGTCTTGGCCAGGCGGATCCGGCGGGTCTCGCCGCCGAGGATCTCCACGAGTTCCTCGTTGACGATCTTCACGATCTGCTGGCTCGGGTTCAGCGCGCCGGAGACTTCGGCGCCGAGGGAACGCTCGCGCACGCGGCCGGTGAACTCCCGGACCACGGGAACGGCGACGTCGGCGTCCAGGAGGGCACGCCGGATTTCGCGGACTGTGGCGTCAACGTCCGCCTCGGTCAGGCGGCCCTTGCCACGCAGATTCTTGAAGGTTGCTGTCAACCGGTCAGAGAGTGAATTGAACACGCGCCGTGCACTTCTTTCAGTGGATCTACAGGTGGCGGCCGGTCCGGCTCGCCAGCGTCGCGACTGGTGTTCGCCTGAACGAACCGCCTCGACAACGGGACTCGACTATCTAGGGTACCAAGATGCGCCTTCAAGATGGCATGCTGGCGTAGGTGACCAGCCAAACAACTGTAAAAACCCTACTCATCCTGGGCGCTTCGGGCGACCTCACCGGCAGGCTCCTGCTGCCCGGGCTGGCCCGCCTGGTGGCCCGGGGACGCGCCGACGGCCTCACCCTGGCCGGCGCGGGATCGGACCCCTGGACGTCCGGGCAATGGCTGGACCGGATCGAGGAGTCCTTCGCGGACGAGAACTCCCAGGCCGATGCCTACGGCAAGCGGGAGCTGAAGCGGGTCCGCGGGGAAAGCACCTACCACCAGCTCGATGTCACGGCCGAGGGGCAGCTCGCCGGGCTGCTGGCGCAGCTGGAGGGCCCGGTGGCCGTCTACTTCGCCCTGCCGCCGCGTGTCAGCCAGCTGGCGTGCGAGGCGCTGGCCCCGGAGGACGTGCCCGCCGGCACCCGGCTGGTGATGGAGAAGCCGTTCGGCTCGGACGAGGAGTCCGCGCGGCACCTGAACAGGACGCTGGCGGCGCTGGTCCCGGAGGACCACATCCACCGGGTGGACCACTTCCTGGGCAAGGCGACGGTGCTGAACATCCTGGGCCTGCGCTTCGCGAACGCGTTCCTCGAACCCGTCTGGAACCGCGCGACCATCGAAAAAGTGGAGATCATCTTCGACGAGGATCTCGCCCTGGAGGGCCGTGCCCGTTATTACGACGGCGCCGGCGCCCTCCGCGACATGATCCAGAGCCACCTGCTCCAGATCATGGCCCTCCTGGCGATCGAGCCGCCGGCGTCCCTGGATGAGCGGGACCTGCGTGACGCGGTGGCCACGGTGCTGCGCGCCAGCAGCATCAAGGCGCCCTACGCGAAGAGCACGCGCCGCGCCCGGTACACCGCAGGCGCCATCAACGGCCGCAAGATTCCCGACTACGTGAAAGAGAGCGGGGTGGACCCCGCCCGGAACACGGAGACCCTGGCCGAGGTCGAGGTGCAGATCGACAACTGGCGCTGGGAGGGCGTGCCGTTCATCCTGCGCTCGGGCAAGGCCCTCGGCGGCAAACGCAAGGAAGCCGTGGTGACGTTCCGGCCCGTGCCTCACCTGCCCAAGGGATTCACGGGGGTGGACTCCCCCAACCAGCTCAGGATCGGGTTCGGACCGGACACGCTGCAGTTCGACGTCGACGTCAACGGCCCCGGCGATGTCCTGCGCCTGGACCGGGCCACGCTGCACGCCGAGCTGAGCGCCTCCGAGCTCCTGCCGTACGGCGAAGTCCTGGAAGGGGTCCTCACGGGCGATCCCCTGCTGTCAGTCCGTGCCGATACCGCCGAGGACTGCTGGCGCATCCTGGCGCCGGTACTGAAGTCCTGGGCCGCCGGACATGTCCCGCTGGAGGACTATCCTGCCGGCACCTCCGGCCCGGAGGACTGGCCGGCGTAGGCGCCCAGCAGGAGCGCGCAGCAGAGCGCGCAAACGGCGCGCAGCAGGAGCGCGCAGCGGGGACGACAAAGCGGGCCGGATGCCTTTTCAGGTATCCGGCCCGCTGTGTCAGTGCCGCTGTGTCAGTACCGCTGTGTCAGTACCGGTTCCGGTGGTGCGGAGCCGGAGCAACTAGATCGCTGCCGAGCCGCGCTCTCCGGTGCGGACCCTGACAGCCTCGAACACATCCATCGTCCAGACCTTGCCGTCGCCGGCCCTGCCGGTGTTCGAACTGGCGATGATGACATCGAGGATGTCGTCCGCCTGCTCGTCGGTGGCCAGCACTTCTACCCGGATCTTGGGCAGGAGGTCCACGTTGTATTCGGCCCCGCGGTACACCTCGGTGTAGCCGCGCTGCCGGCCGTAGCCGCTGGCCGCGCTGACCGTGAGGCCCTGCACACCGTAGGCTTCCAGGCCTTCGCGAATAGCCTCAAGCTTTTCCGGACGGACGATTGCCGTGATCAGTTTCATGCCCCCACACTTTCCTTACCCGTTGCGTTCTTCTTGCCGTTGGACGTGGCGTCCACCGGGGCTGCGGAGACTGCGTCTTCTTCGCTCCCGCCCAGCGGCTTGCCGGTGATCAGTTCGTGCAGCGGCTGGAAGCTGCCGCCGTGGCCGCCGACGCCGAACTCGTAAGCGGTCTCGGCGTGCAGGCTCAGGTCCACGCCGACGACTTCCTGTTCCTGGGAGACCCGGAAGCCCATGAGCTTGTGGATCGGGAAGGCGATGATGAAGGTCATCACGGCGGTGAAGGCGATGGCGATCATGGCCGCGAGGGTCTGGGCGACCAGCTGGGTGGTGCCGCCGCCGTAGAACAGGCCCGCGGCGCCCTGGGTCGGGGTGGCGAGGAAGCCGATTGCCACGGTGCCGATCACGCCGGAGACGAGGTGGACGCCGACGACGTCGAGCGAGTCGTCGTAGCCGAACTTGAACTTCAGGCCGACGGCGAGGGCGGAAGCCACACCGGCGACGACGCCGAGGGCGATCGCGCCGAGCGGGGAGACGTTGGCGCAGGCCGGGGTGATGGCGACGAGGCCGGCCACCACGCCGGAGGCGGCACCGAGGGACGTCGGGTGACCGTCGCGGAAGCGTTCCACGGCGAGCCAGCCGAGCATGGCGGCGGCCGGGGCGGCCAGGGTGTTGATCCAGATCAGGCCGGCCTGTTCCACGGTCGCAGCGGCACCGGCGTTGAAGCCGAACCAGCCGAACCACAGGATTGCGGCACCAAGCATGACGAACGGAATGTTGTGCGGGCGGTGGTTCGGGTCCTTGCCGAAGCCCTTGCGGTTGCCGATGATCAGAACCAGGATGAGGCCCGCGACGCCGGCGTTGATGTGGACCACGGTGCCGCCGGCGAAGTCGATGACCGGTGCGAACGTCTGGCCGAACCAGCCATCAGCGGAGAAGAGGCCGCCGCCCCAGACCATGAAGGCCAGCGGCGCGTAGACCAGGGTGGCCCAGATGGGGGTGAAGACCACCCAGGCGGAGAACTTGGCGCGGTCGGCGACCGCGCCGGAGATCAGGGCCACCGTGATGATGGCGAAGGTGGCTGCGTAACCGACCTTGAGCAGATCAGCAGGTTCGGTGAAGCCGTGGAGGCCGAAGTGGCTGAACGGGTTAGCGAAGATCTGGAAGAAGTTGTCCTCGTTGCTGGTAGCCATCGAGGCGCCCCACAGGACCCACATGATGCCAACGGTTCCAATGGCGACGAAGCTCATCATCATCATGTTCAAAGCCGACTTGGCGCGAGTCATGCCGCCGTAGAAGAATGCCAGGCCCGGGGTCATGAACAGCACTAGCGCTGCGGCGACCAGGAGCCAAACGAGACCTGCGGTGAGTTCCATGGTCTACGTCCTCTCTTGCTATTAGGTGCGGAGTAGTCCGCCGGTCCCAACGCATTATTTGCGTTCTAGTAAAGAGTTTCGCGGGGCTGTGTTTCGCTGGCGGAGGATTTACATTGCCGGGTTGTTACAAGAACCTCCCTGACGTAAATGGTGGATCTCACACTTGTTACGGTTATGTTTCATCGGCTTAATCTCGCGCTTGAGCGCCGGCAGCCCGCCGGCCCCGCTTCTACCCAAGGACGACCGCACTATGAGCAACACCTCCCGCCCCGCCGGCGAAGCGGCCCCCAAGGTGCCCGCCCGGGCGCCGGGGCGTTCGCGCCTGCCCCGGGATATCAAGGTGATGCTGGTCGCGGCCTTCCTGATCGCCATCGGTTTTGGCCTCGTCGCACCGGTGTTGCCCCAGTTCGCGACCACATTCGACGTCGGCGCGACGGCGGCAGCGGTGATCGTGAGCATCTTCGCGTTCATGCGGCTCGTCTTCGCCCCGGCCGGCGGCGCACTGATCGTGAAGCTGGGCGAGCGGCCCGTCTACGTTGCCGGGCTGCTGATCGTGGCGGCGTCGACGGCGGCCTGCGCCTTCGCCCAGGACTACTGGCAGCTGCTGATCTTCCGCGGCCTGGGCGGTGCGGGCTCGGTGATGTTCACCGTGGCGTCCATGGCGCTCGTGGTCCGGCTCGCGCCGCCGGAAAGCCGGGGCCGGGTCTCCGGGGCGTACGCCTCGGCCTTCCTGATCGGCAACGTCTGCGGCCCGATCGTCGGCGGGCTGCTCGCCGGCTTCGGGCTGCGGGTTCCGTTCCTTGCTTACGCGGCGGCCCTGCTGCTGGCCGCCCTCGTGGTGCAGACCCAGCTCAGCCACGTCCCGGCCGCCTCGCGGCAGCCCGGCGCCACGGCACCGGCGATGGAGCTCCGCGACGCGCTGCGGGACAGCGCGTACCGGGCCGGCCTGTTTTCGAGTTTTGCCAATGGCTGGGCCACGTTCGGGGTGAGGATGGCCACAGTGCCGCTGTTCGCCGTCGTGGCGCTCGGCGCCGGTCCGGAATCCGCCGGCTGGGCACTGGCCGTGTTTGCGGGCGGAAACGCGGTGGCGCTGACGTTCTCCGGCCGGCTGGCGGACAGCCTTGGCCGGAAGCCGCTCCTGCTGGCCGGGCTGCTGGTCACCGGCACGGCCACGGCGGCGATCGGGTTCACGCACCAGCTGCCCTGGTTCCTGCTCGCCTCCGCCTGTGCCGGGATCGGCTCCGGGCTGCTCGGGACCGGCCCAGCAGGCCGCCATCGCCGACGTGATCGGCAATGAACGCTCGGGCGGCCGGGTCCTGGCCGTCTTCCAGATGGCCTCCGACAGCGGCGCGATCGTCGGGCCCGTGGTGGCCGGGCTCCTGGCGGACCGGCTGGGCTACGGCTGGGCCTTTGGAGTCACGGGCGGCATGCTGCTGGCCGCGGCCGCCGCATGGTTGCCGGCCCGCGAAACCTTCGGCCGGCCCGCCGCGAAGGGCGCCTGACCTGCGGCGCTGCCGCCACCGATCACCGTGCGCGGGGCCCTGTTTCGGACCGTCCGGTCAGCGGCGGCCGCCTGCCTTGGCTAAGCTGGGGGCACTTGCCACAATCTTCCGGAGGTAATCCCCCATGGCCAGATTCGACTCTTCCCCCGGGAAAGCCGATAGCCCCGACCCCGCCAACCCCGCGAATGCGGGAGAAAGCGGGGGGAAAAGGAAGCGCGCACGGATTATCGCCGGCGCCGGAATCGTCGCCGTCGTCGCAGCAACGGCGGTGCTGCTTCCGCTCGCCCTCGGCGGCCCGACGCCGGCCCCGCCGGCCGCTTCCGAGACCGCCCAGTCGTCGGCACCTGCGCCCACCCCTTCTGAGGTGGGACCGCCGGTCACCTACTACCAGCAGCCGGGCCCGCCGGCCGGGTCACCGCTGGAAAAAGTTGAACCCCTCAAGGTCGACGTCTCCAACGACCTCGTGGGCACGTCCCTGAACAAGGGCGTGACCGGAATCTCCCTGGAGGCCACGGACCTGGCCGACCCGGACCTCAGCAGCGACAACGCGTCGATGGTCAAGCTCCTCAAGGAGATCGACCAGCCCGTCCTGCGCTTCGGCGGCAACGCCGTGGACCGGCGCTTCTTCTGGACGTCCACCGGCGAGGGCATCCCCGCCGGCTACAAGGGGGACAAGACCCACCCGGTCAAGGCCGTGGGCCCGGCAGACCTGGCCCGGCTCAAGACACTGCTGGAGGCCGGGAACGCCAAGGTCAGCCTCACGGTGGACCTGGGCCACTACGACCCGGCCCGGGCAGCGGACATGGTCAAGAACGCCTCGCAGATTTTCGGTGACCGGCTGCTCAGCATCACCGTGGGCAACGAGCCCAACGGCTTCGTCTTCAACGATGTCAAGACCGGCAGCGGCTACAGCCTGGAGCAGTACATCCGGGAACTGAAGGACTACGCCAACGCGATCTACGCCGTGGCCCCCAACGTGCCCATCTCCGGCCCGGGCGCCTACGACCAGAAGTGGTGGCAGCCCTTCGTCGATGCGGACATCCCGCAGAAGAAGATCCTGACGTTCCACAACTACCCGCTCTACAGCTGTGACGGCAGCGACCCCAAGGGCTCGCCCACGATTGCCAACCTGATGAGCCAGCTGATGCACGACCGGGCCGCCGACTACCAGAAGTCGGCCCTCGCAGTCGGCCAGGCAGCGGGCCTGGAGACGTGGCTCCCGGAAACCGGGATCGCGGCCTGCCCCGGCTCGAACGAGACCTCCCGCACCCACGCCTCGGCGCTGTGGGCGGCTGACTATTCCCTCAACGCCGCCCAGCTGGGCATTACCCGGATCGGCTTCCACAGCTCGCTGCTCACGTGCAAGGGCGGCCCGCCCCTGTCCGCCATCTGCAGCGCCGGCGCCTACCCGTTCGGCAACGGCCAGATGTCCGGCCGGGCCAACTTCTTCGGCATCTCCATGGTGGCCGAGCTCGAGGCCGGCAAGTTCATGAAACTGAACAGCTCCGGAGGCGGCCTGGCGTTCAGCTACGCGCTGCAGAACGCGGACGGCAGCACCAGCGTGGTGATCGTCAACGAGAACGACCCCGAAAAGGCCGCGCAGACTCTCGTCACCCTGAACCTGCCGGGCAAGCCGGTCACCGGGACCATGACCCAGCTCAGCGGGCCCAGCTACAAGGCCGAGGACCAGACCGTCATCGACGGCGCCAAGTCCGAGCCCAAGCCCCTCGCCGAGCGCGCCACGGTGCCCGGCTTCGCGTACAAGTCCCAGACGCAGCAGTTCAAGCTGACCGCCGGAACAGTGACGGTCCTGAACTTCAAGTACTAGCCACGTCAGGCGTTAGCCGCTTGACGTAGTAGCCGCCCAGCGGCAACACAAAATGCCCCGGTCCTGTCAGGACCGGGGCATTTTCTTGCTGTGCTTCTGTGCTGCTGTGCTTCTTGCTTCTTGCTGGTGCCTGCTAGTTCAGCAGCGCGTCCACGAAGGCTTCGGCGTCGAACGGCGCGAGGTCGTCGGCGCCTTCGCCCAGGCCGATCAGCTTGACCGGAACGCCGAGGGACTTCTGGATGGCGACCACGATCCCGCCCTTGGCGGTGCCGTCCAGCTTGGTCAGGACGATCCCGGTGATGTTCACGACCTCGGAGAACACCCGGGCCTGGTTGAGGCCGTTCTGGCCGGTGGTGGCGTCCAGGACCAGCAGCACCTCGTCCACCTCGGCGAGCTTTTCGATGACCCGCTTGACCTTGCTGAGCTCGTCCATCAGGCCCACCTTGTTCTGCAGGCGCCCCGCGGTGTCGATCATGACGACGTCGACTTCCTGGTCGATGCCGGCCTTGACGGCCTCGTAGGCCACCGACGCCGGGTCCGCGCCGTCGATGTCCGACTTCACGGTGGGAACGCCCACGCGCTGGCCCCACGTGGCCAGCTGCTCGGCGGCGGCGGCGCGGAAGGTGTCGGCGGCGCCCAGCAGCACGTCCTTGTCCTCGGCCACGAGCACGCGGGCGAGCTTGCCCACGGTGGTGGTCTTGCCGACGCCGTTGACGCCGACCACCATCATGACGGCGGGCTTGTCGGCGTGGCGCTGGACGTTCAGGCTGCGGTCCATGGTGGGGTCCACGAGCTTGATGAGTTCCTCGCGGAGCAGCGCCTTGACGTGCTCGGGGTCCCGGGTGCCGATCACCTTGACGCGTTCGCGGAGCGCGTCCACGAGCTGCATGGTCGGTTCGGTGCCGAGGTCGGCCAGCAGGAGGGTTTCCTCGACCTCGTCCCAGACGTTTTCATCGATCTTGTCCGCCGAGAGCAGGGCCAGGAGTCCCTTGCCCAGGATGGTGTTGGACTTGACCAGCCGCTCGCGCAGCCGGGTCAGGCGTCCGGCCACCGGCAGCGGGGTTTCCACCGGCACGGTTTCCAGGCCGGCGGCGTTGTCCGGCACCTCGACCGTTTCGGGTCCTGCGAGCTCGACGGCGTCCGGTGAGGTCCGTTCCGGTGCCGGCGCGGTGCGCGGGCGCGGGACGGTCCTCCACAAGGGTTCCGGCTCCCGGGGCCTGCACGGGGTCGTTTGCGTCACGCGTGCCGGGATAGTTCTTGACGTTCTTCCGGGTCTTCATGAGCACCGGGATCAGCGCGCCAAGGACCACCAGGACAGCGAGAATGGGCAGAATAATGGGGAGGATGTCGTTCACTCCCCTAGCTTCTCACAAACCCCAAACGGGCCGTGGCCAGCGATTTCGTTCCGCCTGGCGGGCAAACCCCTGGACCTCCGCCCGCCTGGACCTCCGCCCTGCCTAGACCTCGGCACTGAGCCGCTGGCTGATGACCGTGGAGACGCCGTCGCCGCGCATTGTGACGCCGTAGAGGGCGTCGGCCACCTCCATGGTGCGTTTCTGGTGCGTGATGACGATCAGCTGGCTGGATTCGCGCAGCTCTTCGAAGATGGTGATGAGCCGGCCCAGGTTGGTGTCATCGAGCGCGGCCTCGACCTCGTCCATGACGTAGAAGGGCGAGGGCCGGGCCTTGAAGATGGCCACCAGCAGCGCCACCGCCGTCAGGGACCGCTCGCCGCCGGAGAGCAGCGAGAGCCGCTTGATTTTCTTGCCGGCCGGCCGGGCTTCCACCTCGATGCCGGTGGTGAGCATGTCCGAGGGGTCGGTCAGGACCAGCCGGCCCTCGCCGCCGGGGAACAGCCGGGCGAAGACGCGGACAAACTGCCGGGAGGTGTCATCGAAGGCTTCGGCGAAGACCTTTTGGACGCGCTCGTCGACTTCCTTGATGATGTCCAGCAGGTCCTTGCGGCTGGATTTGAGGTCTTCGAGCTGGGTGCTGAGGAACTGGTGGCGCTCCTCGAGTGCGGCGAACTCCTCGAGCGCCAGCGGGTTGACCTTGCCGAGGGCTGAGAGGTCCCGTTCGGCGCGCTTGAGCCGCTTTTCCTGTTCCTCCCGGACGAAGGGCTTGCCTTCGGCGATCTCGCGGCCGTCCTCGTCCACCGGGGCGCGCAGGGCGGCCCACTTGTCGCCCGAGTCGCCGGCGGGCACCGGGACGGGCCGGTCCGGTCCGTAGTCGGCCACGAGCTGCTCGGCGGTCAGCCCGAGCTCCTCCACGCTCTTGAGTTCCAGCGCCTCGATCCGCAGCCGCTGCTGCGTGCGGGCGAGCTCGTCGCGGTGCACGGAGTCGGTGAGCTCGGCCAGTTCGCGGGCCAGGGCGTCGTTGCCGCTGCGGACCGCGGCAAGTTCGCGTTCCATCTCTTCCCGGCGTTCCTCGGCGCTGTCCCGCTCCCGGCGGGCCAGCTCCACGGACACGTCGATGAACGCGATCACCTGCTGCACGGCGACGGCGACGGCGGCCGCGCGTCCGGCCTGGAGCCGGCGGCGGCGGGCCCGTTCCGCGGCTTCCTCACGGGCGCGGCGCTCGGTGGCGGCGGCCCGCTCCAGCGAGGCGGCCCGGTTCCGTGTGGCAGTCAGCTGTTCCTCGGCGCTGCGCAGCGCGAGCCTGGCCTCCATCTCGGCCGTGCGGGCCAGCGAGGCGGCCAGGGCAAGGGCGTCGCGGTGTTCCGGCGAGGGTTCCTGCTCGGCGGGGGCTTCCTGGGCCGCGGCGAGCCGCGCGGTCACCGTTTCCAGGGCAAGCTGTTCGCTGACAATGTTGGCCTCGGCCCTGGCCAGGGAGGCGGCCAGGCGTTCACTTTCCCCGACGGCGCTGCGCAGCACCGAGTTCAGGTGGCCCAGGCGTTCGGCGACGGCGGCGAGTTTCGCGTCGGAGTCGTGGAGTTTCGCGAGGGCCGCGTCCGCACGGTCCTGGGCTTCGGCGCGCCGGGCGCGGGCCGTGGCGAGGGCGAAGCGGTTGCGTTCCAGCCCGGCGGTGACGGCGGAAAGCTTCGCGGCGGCGTCGTCGACGGCGGCCTGGACTTCCAGCAGCGACGGCGCGGTCGCGGAGCCGCCGGTGACGGTCAGCGCCGTGAAGACGTCCCCGGCCCGCGTCACGGCGGTGAGCTCGGGCCGCGCGGCGATCAGCTGCGCCGCCGCGTCCAGATCGTCGACGACGGCGACGCCCGCCAGCAGGGCGGGCAGCGGCAGGGCGGCGGCGTCCGGTCCGGCAGCAGAACACCAGGTCCACAGCCCAGCGCGCGCCGGCGGCAGTGCGTGGGAAGCGCGGGAAGGCTGGTCCCGCCGCCCGGGGCCTCGTCCAGCCGGGCGGCCCCTGCGGGGGCGCCGGCAGAAGAATCGGCCAGCAGCAGCGCGGCGCGGCCGGCGTCGTCGTCGTGCAGGAGCCGCACGGCGGCGGCGGCGGTCTCCCGGTCCCGGACCACCACGGCGTCGGACGCGGTGCCGAGTGCGGCGGCGATGGCGGGCTCGAATCCGGCCTCGACCGTGATCATGGACGCCAGGGATCCCAGAACGCCGGCAGCGAGGACCCCGGAGGCCAGTTCCCCGGAGGCCGCGCCGAGCACGTGCTCGGAGCCGTCCTTGCGGTTCAGTCCGAGCTGGAGGGCATCGCGGCGGGCCTTGAGGGCGCCGCGTTCCCGCTCGTCCTCGCGCTCGGCCGCTTCCAGCTCAGCGATCTCGGCGAGGACGGCGTCCAGGTCCGCGCTGGCGGCCTCGTAGTCGGCGTCGAGCGATTCCTCGCCGTCCTCGACGCCTGCCGCCTGCGATTCCAGGGCAGTGAACTCACTGTGCGCCTGCCGGCGGCGCTCCTCGCCGGCCTTTTGCGATTCGCGGAGGCGTCCGAGCTCGGCCTGGGCGGACTCGACGCGGGACCGTGCCGCCCCGACCTGCCCGGCGAGCTTGGCCAGGCCTTCGCGCCGGTCCGCGGCGGCCCGGAGCAGGGCCGCGAGGCGCTTGTCCTCGGCGGCGGCGGCCTGTTCGGCGTCCTGTTTTGCGGCGGTCGCGGTGTCCAGCGCCTCCGTCCGGTCCAGGATCTGCCGTTCCAGCCCGGCCTGCTCGTCGCGGACGCGGGCGGCCTGCTTCTCCAGCTGGTCCGGATCCCGGCCGGTGTCCGGAACCGCGTCGGCGGCGCCGAGCAGGCGGCGGCGTTCCTCGGCGAGCGAGCCGAGGGAACGGAGCCGTTCGCGTCCCGTGGAGAGTGAGTACCAGTTTTCCCGGGCGGCGTTCAGCGTGGGCGTGGCCTCGGCGGCAAGCTGTTCGAGGACAGCCTGGCGCTGCCGTCCGGCGTCGAGGTCGCGTTCGACGACGGCGCGGCGCGCCTTGAGCGCCGATTCGTCCGCGACGTCCTGCGCCAGGGCGGTCTGCAGCTGCACGAGGTCGTCGGCCAGGAGGCGTGAGCGGGCGTCGCGGACCTCGAACTGGACGCTCTGGGCGCGCCGGGCCACTTCCGCCTGCTTTCCCAGCGGGGTCAGCTGCCGCCGGATTTCGCCGGTGAGGTCGCTGAGCCGGGCCAGGTTGGCCTGCATGGCTTCGAGTTTGCGGACCGTCTTTTCCTTGCGGCGGCGGTGTTTGAGGATACCGGCGGCCTCTTCGATGAAGCCGCGCCGGTCCTCGGGGGTGGCGTGCAGGACCTTGTCCAGCTGGCCCTGGCCGACAATCACGTGCATCTCGCGGCCCAGTCCCGAATCGGAGAGCAGTTCCTGGATATCCAGCAGCCGGCAGCCCGCGCCGTTGATGGCGTACTCCGAGCCGCCGGTCCGGAACAGGGTGCGCGAGATTGTCACCTCGCTGTATTCGATCGGGAGGGCGCCGTCGCTGTTGTCGATGGTCAGCGAGACGTGGGCCCGGCCGAGCGGCGGCCGGCCCGAGGTGCCCGCGAAGATCACGTCCTCCATCTTGCCGCCGCGGAGCGTCTTGGCCCCCTGCTCGCCCATGACCCAGGCCAGGGCATCCACCACGTTGGACTTGCCGGAACCGTTGGGGCCCACCACGGCGGTGACGCCTGGTTCGAATTCGAAGGTCGTCGCTGAGGCAAACGACTTGAATCCCCGGACGGTCAGGCTCTTGAGGTGCAAGGTGTTTCGGTTCTCCTGCTCGGCGGACTGGGCGCGCTGTTCGACGAAAGCATGATTCGAAACGGACGCGGGTGTTTCGGGACGGCCCCGGATACTTACAATCTACTGCGCAGCTGCGGCCATTCCGCGCAGAACCCGTGCGAAGCCGCGGCTTTTGCCGCAGAATATGCAGGAACTGACGTGCACCGGGCATAGTTAAGCTCTTGGGCTTGAGCTTGAAGGTGCAGTCGACCGTCGGAGCGCAGGACAGACACGAAACAGGGGCTTAATTTGATAGGGAATGCAACATTCCGGCACAGCAACACCGCCTTACTCTCGGTGAGTAGCGTCGAAGCTCCGACGATCGTCAGTTCCATGGATTTCGACCGCAGGCTGGCCTTGACCCTGCGGCGGCTGAGGGTCCCCCCGAAGCTGCTCGAACGGGTCGCCGGCATCACGCACCGGCGCTGGTGGGCCCCCGGGACATCGTTCGACGACGCAGCCATCGAGGCGGGCGCAAAGGCCCTGGCCGAGTCCGGCATCGAAGCGTCCGAGATTGGCCTGCTGATCAACACCTCCGTTACGCGGCGCAACCTCGAACCGTCCGTCGCGGTGAAGATCCACCACGGACTAAGCCTGCCGTCGTCGGCCATGAACTTCGATCTGGCCAACGCCTGCCTCGGATTCGTCAACGGCATGACGCTGGCGGCCAGCATGATCGACTCCGGCCAGATCAAGTACGCGATGATCGTCAACGGCGAGGATGCCCAAGCAACGCAGGAGGCCACCCTGGCCCGGCTGCAGCGGCCCGAGACGACCCGCGAGGACTTCAACCGCGAGTTCGCCACACTCACCCTCGGCTCCGGAGCCGCTGCGGCCGTCCTGGGCCCAGCGGACCAGCACCCAGAGGGGCACCGGATCCTCGGCGGCGTGATGCGCGCCGGCACCGAGCACCATGAACTGTGCGTGGGCGGCATCGACGGCATGGCCACCGACACGAAGGGCCTGCTCGACGGCGGCCTGCAGCTCGTGGTCGATGCCTGGCACGAGGCCCAGCCGGAGTGGAACTGGGCCTCGATGGACCGCTACGTCACGCACCAGGTGAGCAATGCCTATACCCAGGCCATCATCGACGCCATTGACCTGGACCCGGACAAGGTGCCGATCACGTTCCCGCACTGGGGCAATGTGGGCCCGGCCTCCCTCCCAATGACCCTCGCGGCCGAAGCGCAGACCCTCGGAACCGGGGACCGCGTGCTGTGCATGGGTGTCGGTTCCGGTCTGAACACCGCCATGGTGGAAATCGTTTGGTAGCCGCCGACTGGCCCGGCGTCGACCCCGAATGGTCGCGCGAAATCGATGTGGCGTCCACCTCCGCCGCGGACGAGCCCGGAGCCGTGCGCCGCTGGCATCTGCTCGACAACGGTGCCCAGCTCGCCCGCCGCGGCCTGACTCCTGCCGGCACCCTGCTGTGCGTGCACGGCAACCCGACGTGGTCCTACCTGTGGCGGACCCTGTTGGCGGCCGGTTCCGACCCCGCCCATCCGTGGCGCGTGGTGGCGGTGGACCAGCTGGATATGGGCTTCTCCGAGCGCACCGGCACCTTCCGGCGCCTGGCGGACCGGATAAACGACCTGGGCGACCTCACCGCCGCGCTCGGGCTGGACGGGCCGGTCGTCACCGTCGGACACGACTGGGGTGGCGTGATCAGCCTCGGCTGGGCCGTGGCACATCCGCAGCAGCTCGCCGGGGTCGTGCTGACCAACACCGCCGTCCACCAGCCCTCCGGCGCGCACATCCCGCCAGCACTGCGGCTTGCCCTGCACCCGGCCGTGCACCGTTGGGGAACGACGACGTCGGACACCTTCCTACGGGTGACGCATTCCCTGGCCCACCCGCCGCTGGCCGAGGATGTCCGCAGCGCCTTCATGGCCCCTTACCGGGGCGCCGGCCGCCGCGCCGGCGTGGGGAACTTCGTCGCTGACATTCCCGCCGACCCGTCCCATCCCAGCTTCCCGGCGCTCAGCCGCGTCGCCGAAGGGGTGCGCGGGCTGAACGTTCCGGCCCTGATGCTCTGGGGTCCGCGGGATCCGATCTTTTCCGACCGGTACCTCAAGGACCTCATCAGCCGGCTGCCGGACGCGAAAGTGCACCGCTTCGAGGGTGCCGGCCATCTGGTCGCGGAAGACCGGGACATCGCCGCCCCCGTCTTCGAGTGGCTTGCCGAGCGCGGCCGGGACAGCGGACCCGGCCTTCAGCGGACGGAAGCCCGACCGACGGCCTGGCCGACGGCCCGGCGCTGGAGGCCGGTGCCGAGCCCGCTGGAGCCCGCCACCGAGGTTGCCGCCCCTTTGGGCGCCGCTCACCGAGCTGGCGGCAGGACCCGCCGGTGGGGACACCGCCGTCGCGGAAATGGCCCCGGACGGCAGCATCGCCCGCTCGCTGAGCTGGCAGGAGCTGGAGCAGAGTATCGCCACCCTCGCGGCGGGCCTGAAGGAAGCCGGTGTCGGGCACCACAGCCGGGTGAGCCTGATGGTCCCGCCGGGCGTGGACCTGACCGTGGTCCTCTACGCCTGCCTTCGGCTTGGCGCTGTGGTCGTGGTCGCCGACGCCGGCCTCGGCACCACCGGACTGAGCCGCGCCGTGAAGGGCGCCACCCCGGATTTCCTCATCGGCATCGACAGGGCGCTGGCGGCTGCCGCGGTACTCGGCTGGTCGGGACGGCGCATCAGTGTGCGGGACCTGCCGGCCGCCCACCGCCGCGTCCTCGGCGTCGAAACCTCCCTCGCCGCCCTCGCCCGCCGCGGAGCCGGGCTCAGCCCGGAGTCGCCATCGCGGATTCCGGGCCCGGACCCGGGCGAGGCTCCGGACCCGGACGCCCCGGCCGCCGTGCTCTTCACCTCCGGCTCCACCGGTCCGGCCAAGGGCGTGCTGTATACGCACCGGCAGCTGGCCGCGATGCGGGATACCGTGGCCGCGACGCTGGGGATCCGCCCGGGCGCGCGCCTGGTGGCAGGCTTCGCGCCGTTCGCCCTGCTGGGACCGGCGCTCGGAGCAGTCTCGGTGACGCCCGCCATGGACGTCACCGTGCCCCGCACTCTGACAGCCCGCGCGCTGGGGGACGCCGCCGCGGCCATCGACGCCACGGTGATCTTCGCCTCGCCCGCGGCGCTGCGCAACGTCCTTGCGACCGAGGACGGCCTGAGCGGGGCCGGGCACGAGGCCCTGGGGCGCGTGGAGCTGCTGCTCTCCGCCGGCGCGCCCGTCCCCGCATCCCTCCTCGCAGAGGTGCAGCGGCTGCTGCCCCGGGCCTCGCTGCACACCCCGTACGGGATGACCGAGGCGCTGCCCGTCACCGACATCAGCCTCGAACAGATCCGCGCCGCCGAGGCCGACGCCGCCGCCGGAACCGTGGCTGGGGCCGGCAACGGCGTGTGCGTGGGCCGGCCGGTGCACGGCGCCCGCGTGGCCGTCATCCGGCTCGCCGCGGACGGCACCGCCCCCGGGAACCACCCCGTCACGGAGGCGGGAGTGACCGGCGAGATCCTCGTCAGCGCCCCGCATGTGAAGGAAAGCTACGACAGGCTCTGGCTCACCCAGCGAGACAGCGTCCGCACGGCAGGATGGCACCGCACCGGCGACGTCGGGCACTTCGACGCCGCCGGGCGGCTCTGGGTGGAAGGTCGCCTCGCGCACGTCGTGACCGCGCCGGGTGCTGTGGTGACGCCCGTCGGCGCCGAGCAGGCCATAGAGAGTCTGGACGACGTCGGGCTGGCCGCCGTCGTCGGGGTCGGCCCGTCCGGGACGCAGGCCGTCGTCGCCGTCGTCGAAACCGTTCCGCCTGCGCGCCGGGCCGGCCCCGCCGCACCGCAGCTCGCCGGGCGCGTGCGCGACGCGGCTCGTCAGGCAGGCGTCAGCGTTTCCGCCGTGCTCGTCGTCCCCTCCCAGCCGACCGACATCCGCCACAACGCCAAGATCGACAGGACCCGCCTGTCCCGGTGGGCTTCCGCGGTGCTGGCCGGCGGCCGTCCGGGCACGCCGTGAGGGTCCTCGTCACCGGCGCGAGCGGCCTGCTCGGTCGTGTTGTGGCAGGGCTGCTGGTGCGTCAAGGCCACGCCGTCACCACCTTCCAGCGCCGTCCCGCGGGCGTCGACGGCGCCGCGGACCTCTCCGGGTCCGTCACGGACCACGACGCCGTCCGTCGCGCCGTCGCCGGGGCCGAGGGTGTCATCCACCTGGCGGCGAAGGTCTCCTTCACCGGCCGCGCCGCCGATTTCGACGAGGTGAATGTCGAAGGCACGCGCCGCCTGCTCCGTGCGGCCCGCGAGGCCGGCGTGCGGGACCTGGTGTTCGTCTCCTCCCCGTCCGTGGCCAACTCCGGGGCTGCCATCGCCGGACTGGGCGCCGAGCCGGCGGACCCGGCCCGCGCGCACGGCGACTACTCCCGCACCAAGGCCGAGGCCGAACTGCTGGCGCTGGCCGCGGACTCGCCGGAATTCCGGGTCGCGGCGGTGCGCCCGCACATCGTCTGGGGCCCAGGCGATACGCAACTGGTGGAACGGGTGCTGGAACGTGCCCGCCGCGGCCGCCTGCCGCTGCTCGACGCCGGGGCGGCCCTGATCGACACCACCTACGTGGACAACGCCGCCTCGGCCATCGTCGCCGCGCTGCACCGCATGGAGCACATTCACGGCCGGGCGCTGGTCATCACAAACGGCGAGCCCCGCCCGGTCGGCGAGCTGTTGGCGGGCATCTGTGCCGCGGGCGGCGTCCCCGCACCGTCGTGGAGGGTGCCGGGCAGGCTCGCGCGGGCAGCTGGATCGGTGGTTGAGGAGGTCTGGGCGCCGTTCCGGCCGGGCCGACGAGCCGCCGATGACCAGGTTCCTCGCCGAACAGCTCTCCACCGCCCACTGGTTCGACCAGCGCGAGACCCGCGAACTCCTCAACTGGGCCCCCGCCGTTTCACTTGACGACGGCCTGGCGAGGCTGGCCGAGCACTACAGATAACGCCACGCGAGTCCCGTGAGATGGACGCGATTTACCGGCGCGGCCGCGCTACCGGGCGCCCGGGCGGACCACCGACGGGGACCACGCATGCTCGATGAACAGCGCCGGCCGGGCTGACGGATCGGTCTTGATGGACCAGATGTCGCTGTCCAGTTCGGAGCCGTCACGGGGAAGTCCGTACAGCAAGGTGGAGTCGTCCAGCCACTCAATCTGGTCGTCGATGCTCTGCTGCTCGGCCAGCACGGATTCTGTGCCGCTGGCAAGGTCCAGGACGGCGATGCTGCGGTGCCCTGTCAGGGTGCCGGTGTCGCTCTTCTTGTAGGCGAGGTGCGTGCCGTCCGGGGATATTGAGGGGCACTCGACCCCGTTGCGGACAACGGTGAGCGTCCGGCCGGCGATGCTTCCCTGGACCAGCCAGATCTTGCCCTGGGATGAGGCTGTGGCGTAGAAGACGTCGGGCTGTCCCGGGACGAAGGTGACCCCCCAGATGTTCCTGTCGGTGGCCTTGATCCGGTTTCCGTCCAGGATCAGCGCATAGTCCTCCATGGTTCCGGTGCCCGCCCCGGCCTGATCCCGGATCACGGTTTCGGTGGAGAACCCGGCACCGGAGTAGGCGTGGCCTGAGACGAAAACGGTGGTGGCCACGAGTGTGCCGTTGGCGTTGGTCCGCGCCCTGCTGGGGATGCCGGCAAGCGGCCAGCTGGCCGTCTCCTTCCACCCTGCGTCAAACACGGAGGCTTGGAAGATCGTAGCCAGCTCGTGTTTGGTCTGCAGGCAGAACGTCAGCTTGTCTGTGCCATAGACCCGGTCGCAGCTTTTTCCGCTCAGTGCACGCTGACCGCCGGGATCCTTCAGCGGCACGGTCGCGGCCTCGCCGAAGCCCTGGCCGGACGCGGTGTTGCGGAACACGACGTAGGGCGCCGCCGGAAGGGCCTCGGACCTGGTGACCTCGACGGCGGCCGGCGCAGCCTGGCTTTCACGGGCGTCCTGGAACGCCAGCGCGGCGTAGATGCCCGCCGCCGCCACGACGGCCACCGTGACGAGCGACAGCAGCGCGATGCGCCGCCGGCTGATGATCCGCGTGGACGTCATGCGCCGGTGTCCTGTTTTTGCGAGATCTGTTCTTGCGAGATCCGTTCTTGCGGCGTGCGTTCCTTCGAGGTGCGCATCAACACGGCCGTGGCCACCAGGGCGGCAGCCAGCGCGACGGCGGCCACCAGCATGGCGGGTGCGGCCCCGATCGCGAACCAGAGGATACCGAAGCCCGCGGACGCCGCCATCCGGCACAACGCCACCACAGTCTGGGCGGCCCCGATGCCGGTGGCCACTTTCTCGGGGCTGACCAGCCGGCTGGCCAGCGCAGCCAGCACGCCGTCGGTGGCGGCGTAGAACAGTCCCAGCAGCATCAGGCATGCCAGCGTGGCGCCCAACCCGCCGAAGGGAGCCGCCGCCAGCAGGTAGCACGCCAGCAGGGCAAGGTGGCCGCCCAGGAAGACCCTGACCCGGCCCCAGCGGTCGGCGAGCCGCCCCAGCGGAACCGCGAGGGCGAGATAGACGACGTTGGTTCCGACGTAGAGCAACGGGAACCACTGCACGGCGAACGAATCCCGGGCCTGGAGGACGAGGTAAATAAAGCCGTCCCCGACTGTCAGCAAGGCCAGCAGTCCTGCCGTCACAAGCAGGCGGGTGAGCCCGGGGTCTTTCAGTTGGCTCCATGTGAAAGCCGGGCGCGCCCGTTTGGGTTGCTTCGCCGCACGCGGCGTCGTCACGTCCGGCACCACCAGGACCAGCGCCGCCACACCGATCACGGCGAAGGCCAGCGAAACCACAAAGACTGTACTGAACCCGTTCGGGATCAGCAGGAGGATCAGGAACGCCAGGAGCGGGCCTGTGGCGGCTCCGATGTTGTCCAGCATGCGGTGCACACCGAAGGACCTGGCAAGGTACTGCGGCTGCGCAACAGCCGAGATCAAGGCGTCCCGCGGCGCGGTGCGGATGCCCTTGCCGATGCGGTCCCCTGCGATGATCCCGATGAGCGAGACGAATCCGCCGGCGAACAGGAGGCCGATGCGTGCCAGCATGGACAGCCCGTAGCCGGCCACGGCTACCCGCTTAGGGTGTCCCGTGCGGTCGGACGCCCAGCCGGCGGCAATGCGCACGATCGCGCTGGCTCCCTGGTTCAGGCCGTCGATGAACCCGAAGGCGATCGTGGAAAGCCCCAGAAACCCGGTGACGTACAACGGGAGGATGGCCGCCACGGATTCGGACGAAATATCGGTGGCCATGCTGACGATCCCGAGCCAGAGAATCACGGGCGACAACCGGAAGGCGGCGTCTGGAACCGACGGGGAGGCTGTGGTGTCGGTGTCCTTCTTGCCACCGGTGCGGTCAGCCATCGAGATGTACATGCGCGGCCTCTTCTCTCGTTTCCGAAGTCGTGGCGGCCCAGGCACGATTGTCCGCCGTTGGCGGACTGCGGGCCCAGCTCCCATCGCCACAGTCTTTCAGCGGGATGCCCGGTTCGGAAGCGTAGCGCTACTTGTTTTTTCGCGCGGTGAAAACCCGCGTTACCAGCGGCCGTTGCGGGGTCTGGGCTGGCAGACGGGGCAGGTATAGGAGGACCGGTTCATGAACTGTTCCCGCTTCAGCAGGCTCACCCGGCCGGCGGCGGCACAGCGCTTGCACTCCAGGCCCTCGCGGCCGTAGGCATTCAGGGAGCGGTCGAAGTACCCGGACGCGCCGTTGACGTTGACGTAGAGCGAATCGAAGCTCGTGCCGCCGGCGGCCAGGGCGTCCGTCATGACCTCGCGGGCGGCGTCGAGCACCCGGAGCGCGTCGGCGCGGCGCAGGGTGTCGGTGGGCCGGGCATAGTGCAGCTGCGCCTTCCAGAGGGCCTCATCCGCGTAGATGTTTCCGATCCCGGAGACCAGGCCCTGGTCCAGCAGCGCCCGCTTGAGCCCGGTCTTGCGCGCCCGCAGGCGCCGGTAGAACACATCGAAGGAAAAATGGGGATCCAGCGGGTCCCGGGCAATGTGGGCGGCTTCCTCGGCGATGAGCGGCAGCGGCGTTTCGGCGAGGCCGCCGGGGCCGCCGTCGTCAGTGGGGATCAGCGAGGTGAGGAACAGTCCGCCGAAGATCCGCTGGTCCACGAACCGGAGCTGCTCCGGCATGCCCGCGGCCGGGCTGAGCCGCAGCCGGACCTTCAGGTGTTTTTCGTCCGGAACGCCGGGATCCTGCATGAGCAGCTGCCCGGACATGCCCAGGTGGGCCATGAGCGCGACGGCGGGGACTGGCTCTGCGGATGAGTCCCGGCTTCCGGACGCGGCGGGCGTGTCCGCCAGCGGCATCCACAGGAATTTGCCGCGGCGGACCACGTCCAGGACCCGCGCGCCTTCGAGGTTGCCGGCGAAGTCCTCCGGGCCCAGGGCATGCCGGCGCAGGGAGCGCGGATCCAGCACATCGACGGACGTGATGGTCCGGCCCCGCACCCAGCTCACGAGCCCGCGCCGGACCACCTCGACTTCGGGCAGTTCAGGCAACGCCGCCGCCTAGCTGCCGGTCTGGGTCTGCAGCTGCTGCGGCTCGGGAGCCGGCCCGGGACCTGGCGCGGCCGGTGCGGTCAGCCGGCGCCATGCATCGGCGGCGGCTTCCTGTTCGGCTTCCTTCTTGGAGTTGCCGGTGCCGGTGCCGTAGTCCGTGCCACCGATCCGCAGCACGGCCTCGAACGTCCGGGCGTGGTCCGGTCCGGAGCCTTCAACCGCGTAGTTGATGGTTCCAAGCTGCCGGCTGGCCGCCAGCTCCTGGATGCTCGTCTTCCAGTCGGTTCCGGCGCCCAGGGCGGCGGCGTCCTTCAACAGCGGGCCGACCAGCCGCATGACCAACTGCCGGGCCGTCTCAATGTCGTTGGAGAGGTACGTGGCGCCGATCAGCGCCTCCATGGTGTCCGCGAGGATGGAGGCCTTGTTCTTGCCCTCGGTGAGCTTCTCGCCCTGTCCGAGGTAGATGTAGTCGCCCAGCCCGATGCTGCGGCCGATGCCGGCCAGCGCCCGGGTGCTGACGACGGCGGAACGGCGCTTGGCCAGATCGCCTTCGGGCAGCGTGGGGTTGTCACGGTACAGCGCGTCAGTAACGGAGAACCCCAGGATGGAGTCGCCCAGGAACTCGAGCCGTTCGTTGGTGGGAATGCCGCCGTTTTCGTAGGCGTAGGAACGGTGTGTGAGCGCAAGACGAAGCGTCCCGGCGTCAATAGTGACACCGAGACGCTTCAGAAGCTCTTCAGTTGAAGACATCTTTTTCAGCCTGTTGGCGGATTAGACGTCTGCGACCTTGCGGCCCTTGTACTCAAGGAACAGCGCAGTGCCAGCCGAGTCGGTAACGACCTTTGCCTGGTGCGGCAGGCTGTAAACAACCTGGCCGTTCTCTACGGTCTTCACCAGGTGGGGGGCAGTTGCCTTCCACTGGGAGCGGCGGGCGCGGGTATTCGAGCGAGACATTTTCCGCTTGGGAACAGCCACGGCTAACTCATTTCTCTCTAGTCCAACACTTACAAATCAGTTTTGCCGGTCAGGCTTAGCCAAGTCAGCCAGGGCGGCCCACCGAGGATCTACGACCTCGTGGTGATGCCCCGGCTCGTCTTCCAGGCGTACTCCACATTCGGAGCAAAGGCCCTGGCAGTCTTCCCGGCACACCGGCTGGAACGGCAGTATGGTGACAACTGCGTCCCGCAACACCGGCTCAAGATCGATTAGATCGTGCTCGACTCGACGTTGCTCTTCTTCGTCTTCTTCGTCCGAGAACACAGCGTCCTCGTAGAAGAAAAGTTCTTGCACATCAACCTCTTGGTCATACGCAAGGGGATCCAGGCATCGGCCGCATTCGCCAGTTACTTCGACGAGCGCGGTTCCTGATACCAGAATTCCTTCGTGTACGGCCTCGAGCCGCAGATCCAGCTCGACATCCGAGCCTTCCTGCACGCCAATGAGCGCCACACCAAGATCACTTGGCGCGGGTACATGTTCCGTCAGCGTCCGCATGCTTCCCGGACTGCGTCCGAGGTCCTTGACGTCGAACGCCAAGGGCGAACTAGCATCTCGTTTAATGAGAACTCCTGTTGAACATATGACCGACGTACTATCTTAGCCTGAACTTCCGGACGGACTCAAACCGGGCAACAGGCCTGCAGCATGATGCCGCAAACCGGCCCCGGAACGGGCCGCGCAACCGGCAGCAGGCCGCCGAGTACCGGTCAAGCTTACACTTTGCGCACGTGGTTCCGGACCGGCTCGCCCGGAGCCAGCCGTTTCAGCACGGACCGGGGAACAAAGTCCGAGACATCCCCGCCCAGGGAGAAGACCTCTTTGATGAGGGTGGAGGACAGGTGCAGGTAGTGGCTTTCCGCCGGGAGGAACACCGTCTCGACGCCGGTCAGCTGCCGGTTCATCGTGGCCATCGGCAGCTCGTAGTCGAAGTCCGAGGAGGAACGCAGGCCCTTGACGATCGCGGACACACCACGCTGCCGGCAGTACTCGGCCAGGAGCCCCTCCCCCACGGGTTCCACCACAATGCCGCGCAATGACGCGAACGTTTCCCTGGCCATGTCGATCCGCTCCTCAAGGCTGAAGCGGTACTTCTTGGCGTAATTGGTGGACACGGCCACGATCACCTCGTCGAAGAGGCCCGCGGCACGCGCAATGACTTCGAGGTGTCCATTGTGAATGGGGTCAAAGGAGCCAGGGCATACAGCGCGTCTCATGCTCCGAACCTACCGTATTCGCGCCACGGGCCGGGATAACATGGCTGAATGTCAGCATCGAGCAATCGCTTCGCCCTGCCTTTCACCACGCCGTCCTTCACCGCCCTGCCTTTCACTGCGCCGCCCTTCACCGTGGACGGCGGCGTGGTCCTGGTCACGGGCGCCGCCATGGGCATGGGCCGGCTGTACGCCCTCCGCGCCGCCAGGGAAGGCGCCGCGGTGGTGATCCTCTGGGACGTCGACGCCGATGCCCTGGCCCGCACCGCCGCTGAAGTGGCGGCCCTTGGCGCCCGCGCCGTCCCCCGGACGGTCAACCTGGCAGACCGCACGGCCATCGCCGACGCCGCGCTCGAAGCCCGGGCCGAGGGGCCGCTGGCGCTGCTGGTGAACAACGCCGGAATTGTCCGCGGCGCGTACTTCTGGGACCACACCCCGGACCGCGACATCGCCCTGACCATGGAGATCAACGCCCTGGCCCCCATGTATGTCACCCTCGAGTTCCTGCCGGACATGATGGCCGACGCCGGCCGCCCCCGCCGGATCCTCAACGTGGCCTCCGCCGCCGGCACGGTCTCGAATCCGCGAATGAGTGTGTACGCGGCCTCCAAATGGGCGGTTATCGGCTGGAGCGATTCCCTCCGGCTCGAACTTGAGCAACAGGGCTACGGCCACGTGAAAGTCACCACTTTCTGCCCCAGCTACATCTCCACGGGCATGTTCGAGGGAGCCCGCGGCCCGCTGCTGACCCCGCTCATGACCCCCGAGGACGCCGTGGACCGGGCCTGGCGGGCAACCCTCGCCGGGCAGCCGCAGCTGATCGCCCCGGCAATGGCCAAGCTGGGCAAGGTGCTGAAGGGCATCCTGCCGGTGCGGGCCTGGGACTTCGTGGGCGGGAAGGTCTTTGGGATCTACGCCACGATGGACAGGTTCACCGGCCGGGACGAGAAGGCGGGCACCCGATGAACTCCCGATCCCGTTCCCGTGGCAGCGCGCCGCGACCGGCGCCAACCTGCTCTCCCCCGACGGTTCCCTCGGCGTCACGATTTTCGAGGAGATGACCACCCTGGCCCTCAGCACGGGCGCCATCAACCTCGGCCAGGGCTTCCCGGACGAGGACGGCCCCGTGGAGATCAAGGAGGCCGCCCAGGCCGCCATCGCCGCCGGAGCCAACCAGTACGCGCCCGGCAAGGGCATCCTGCCGCTGCGGGAGGCGATCTCGGTCCACCAGCAGCGCTTCTACGGGCTGGCTCCGGATCCGCAGACCGAGATCATCGTCACCACCGGCGCCACCGAGGCCATCGCCGCCTCGCTGCTCGCGCTGGTGGGTCCCGGGCGATGAGGTGCTCACCTTCGAGCCGTTCTACGACTCCTACGGCGCCATCATCGGGCTCTCCGGCGCCACGCCACGTCACCGCGCCGCTCCTGGCCCCGGATTTCATGCCGGACCTCGCCGCGCTCGAGGCCGCGTTCAGCGACCGCACCAAGGTGGTGCTGGTCAACAATCCGCACAACCCCACCGGTGCGGTGTTCCCCCGCGAGGTGCTTCAGCGCGTCGTCGAACTGGCCAGCGAAGCACGACGCCGTCATCATCACCGACGAAGTCTACGAGCACCTGACCTTCGGCGTGCGGCACATCCCGATGGCCACCCTGCCCGGCGCGGCCGAGCGCACGCTGACCATTTCCTCCGCCGGCAAGACCTTCTCCTTCACCGGCTGGAAGATCGGCTGGCTGTCCGGACCGGAGCATCTCGTGGCCGCCGCCCGGACCGTCAAGCAGTTCCTGAGCTACAGCTCCGGCACGCCGTTCCAGGCCGCGATCGCGGTGGGGCTGGGCCTCCCGGACGAGTTCTACACCGGCATCGCCGACACCCTCCGGTACAAGCGGGACATCCTCAGCGAGGGACTCCGCGCGGCCGGCCTCGACGTCCTGACGCCGCAGGGGACCTACTTCGTGAACGTGGACACCTCTCCGCTGGGCATCACCGATTCCGTGGAGCTGGCCCGCAGGCTGCCCGCCCTCGTGGGCGTCGCCGCGATCCCGGTGCCGGTCTTCTGCCACGCCGACGGCGCCGAACGCACCCGCAGCCTGCTGCGCTTCGCCTTCTGCAAGCAGCTGTACGTGCTGGAGGAGGCCGCCGAGCGGCTGGCGACCCTGCGCGACAGGCTGTGAGGATGGCGGAGCAGCAGCCCGGCGGCTCGCGGTTCCTGCGGACCACGGGACAGCACGCCGAGATCGAACCGGATCCTTTTACCGACGGCGGCTTCGTGCTGAGCATCGGCGGCGCGGAGCAGTCCCACGTCAACCTGGCCGATCCCGCGGACATCTTCTACGAATACCTGCGCAGGATCGGGCATGTGGTGGACCTCGCCGCTCCGTGGGGCGAGCCGATCACCGCGCTGCATCTGGGCGCGGGCGCCCTGACCCTGGCCCGCTACATCCAGGCCACCCGTCCCGGCTCGGTCCAGTACGCCGTGGAGCTGGAGCGGGAACTGCTGGACTTCGTGCTGGCGCAGCTGCCCCTGCCGGAGGGGACGCAGCTGCACACGGTGATCGGCGACGCCCGCGACGCCCTCGCGGAGCTTCCGGCGGAACTGCGCTTCGACGTCGTGATCCTGGACATCTTCTCCGGGCCGGAAGCACCGGAACATATCGCGTGCACCGGGTTCTACCAGGAGGCCGCGGCACGGCTGACGCCGCGCGGGGTGCTGATTGTCAACGTGGGCGACGAACCCGGACTGACCCTGGTCCGCAGCCAGGTCGCGGCCCTGCGCCAGGCCATGACCGGCGTCGCGGCCTTCGCGGAAGCCGGAATGTTCACCGGCCGGTACCCCGGGAACATCATCCTGACCGGGACGCAGGGCCCGTGGCCGGAGGCCTGGACGGCGGCGCTCACCGCGCGCGGCCCGCACCCGGCCAAGGTGCTCGCCGGCGTGGAGCTGGACGTGCTGGCGGGCTAGTCCCGGCTTCTTAGTCCGCGGCCTCCACGCCGGGTTCGGCGAACCACAGCCGGGTTTCGCCGTACTTCTTCTCGGCAAACCGTTCCATGCCTCGGGCCACGCCGGCTCGGGGGTCCGGGATGAGCGTTCCACCACCACCACGGCTCCCGCACCCAGGTGCGGCACCAGCTTGGCCAGCACGGCGGCGAGGGCCGGCTCGTCCAGGGGGTAGGGCGGGTCCAGGAACACCAGGTCCCAGAGCACGGCGTCGGCGGTCCGTTCCAGGAACGATTCGACCTTGGAGCGGTGCACGGAGACCAGCTTGCGGCCCGTCACGGTGTTGACCAGGTCCGCGTTCTTCTGGCAGACGGCGCTGGCCTTGGCATCGAACTCGACCAGGTCCACGGACTCGGCGCCGCGGCTGCCGCTCTCCACGCCCAGCGAGCCCGATCCCGCGTACAGATCCAGTACCCGGGCGCCGGCAATGACGTTGAAGGCGTCGAGCCGGGAAAACAGCGCCTCCTTGACGCGGTCCGTCGTGGGCCGGGTCAGGTTTCCCGGGACGCTGGTCAGCGGGCTGCCCCCGACCGCGCCGGCAATGATCCGGCTCATCGCGTGGTCCTGGCTGTTAGGGTCCTAGCCGCGTTCAAGGAACGCCTCCTTCTCGGGGTTCAGGTATTCGTCGATCGCCGCCGCGAGGCCGGGCTGGGCCGCCAGCGTGGGATCGGCGGCCACGATCCGCTGGGCGTCCTGCCGGGCCCGGGCAATCACGTCCTCGTGTTCGAGCACGCGCAGCAGCTTCAGCGTGGAGCGCCCGCCGGACTGCGAGGCGCCCAGGATGTCGCCCTCCCGGCGGAGCTTGAGGTCCTCCTGGGAGAGCTCGAAGCCGTCGGTGGTGGCTGCCACGGCGTCGAGCCGGCGCCGGCTCGGATGGCCCGGCTCCAGGGTGGTGACCAGCAGGCAGGTCCCGGGCAGCCCGCCGCGGCCCACCCGGCCGCGCAGCTGGTGGAGCTGGGAGATGCCAAAGCGGTCCGCGTCCAGGATCACCATGAGCGTGGCGTTGTGCACGTCCACGCCGACTTCGATCACGGTGGTGGAGACCAGCAGCTTGGTTTCGTTGGCCGTGAAGGAGGCCATGGTCTCGGACTTCAGGACGGGGTCCTGCCGGCCGTGCAGGGGCGCCACGGGTACCCCGGCGAGTGCCGGCTCGTCCCGGAGGTGTTCCACGACGCCGGTGACGGAGGCGAGCTCGCGCGCGCCGTTGTCGCCTTCCAGGTCCGCGGCGGACGGTTCTGCCTCGCCCGGGGTGAAGTCGCCGTCGTCGTCCGTGCCGATCTTCGGACACACCACGTAGACCTGGTGGCCGGCGTCGATCTCCTCCCGCGAGCGGGACCAGATGCGGCTGGCCCACGCCGGGTGCTCCGCGAGCCCCACCACGTGGGTGGAGATCGGGGCGCGGCCCGCGGGGAGCTCGTCCAGCACGGAGGTTTCGAGGTCGCCGAACACGGTCATGGCCACGGTCCGGGGAATCGGGGTGGCGGTCATGACCAGCAGGTGCGGCGGTTTGCTGGCCTTGGCCCGGAGGGCGTCGCGCTGTTCGACGCCGAAGCGGTGCTGTTCGTCCACCACGATCAGCCCGAGGTCGTAGAAGGACACGTTCTCGCTGAGCAGGGCGTGGGTGCCGATCACGATTCCCGCCGTCCCGGAGGCGGCGTCCAGCATGGCCTGCTTCCGCGCCGCGGTGGGCATGGAGCCGGTGAGGAGGGTGACCTGGACGGCGTCCGGGCCGAAGCCGCCGAGCATCCCGTCCCGCGAGAGCGGTCCGAGCGTGCGCCGGATGGATTCATAGTGCTGGGCGGCGAGGACTTCGGTGGGGGCCAGCAGGGCAGCCTGTCCCCCGGCGTCCACCACCTGCAGCATGGCGCGCAGGGCCACGATGGTCTTGCCGGAGCCCACCTCGCCCTGGAGCAGCCGGTTCATGGGCGAGTCCTGCGCGAGCTCCGCGGCGAGCGTCTTGCCGACGGCGGCCTGGCCGGCGGTCAACGTGAACGGCAACTGGCGGTCGAAGGCGGGCAGCAGCCCGTCCGGTGCCGGGCGCCGGGCCGTCGCCTCCTCGGCGGCCAGTTGGGCGCGGCGGCGGGCCAGTGCCGACTGGAGCACCAGGGCTTCCTGGTAGCGGAAGCGGTCCCGGGCGCGCTGCCAGTCCGCCGGGGTTTGCGGGGTGTGGATCAGCCGGTAGGCGTCCGCGACCGGCAGGAATTTCTCCCGCGCCGCGATCTCCGCGGGCAGCGGATCGCCGAGGGATTCGAGCTCCACGGTGTCCAGCAGCGTCGAGATGACCTTCTGGATGGACCAGCTGGTGAGTTTCGCCGTGGCCGGGTACACCGGGATCGGCATGGCCGCGAGCTTCTCCGGGTCCATGCCCGGGGTGTCGGGGTCCTCGTCGAGCAGCAGGAAATCGGGGTTGGTCAGGCCGAGCGATCCGCCGTAGCGCGTGACCTTGCCGGAAAACATGGCGCGCCGGCCCGGCTGGAGTTCGGCCTTCGCCCGGAACCCGTTGAAGAAGCTGACCTTGAGCGTGCCCGGAAGCCCGCCGCCGGCCCGTGCGGAACCGGTACCGGCGTCGTCGGAGATCACGACGTCGGTGAGGGAACCCCGCCGGGCGCGCATGGACCGGGTGCTGTTGGAGATCACCCGGGCGATCAGCGTCACTTCCTCGTCCAGCGGGACCTCGCTGATGGGTGTGAGCTCGCCGCGGCTGAGGTAGCGGCGGGGGAAGTAGTTCAGCAGCTCACCGACAGTGGTGATGCCGAGGTGTTTTTCGATAACGGCCGCGGAGCGCTTGCCAATGCGGCGTTCCAGGCCCAGTTCAAGTTCAGCGTGCATATCCGTCGGGGTTTCGGGTTTCGGCGGCAAGTGCGGGGGGAACGAAGGGGGCGACGGCGGCCGCGGCAGTTGCGGCCTCCGCGTCCGGATCGCGCGGCAGTGCGAGCTCGCTCACGGAAATGTCCGTGGGCTCGCCCAGGGAACGGATCAGTGCGACGGCGGGTTCGGCATCCAGGACGTGGACGTGGACACGCCAGCGGTAATGTCCGGCCGCATCGGCGGTGCCGCCGACCTGGCTCATGATCACGGAGTCGCCCATTTCGTCGAGCCGCTGCCGCATCATGGCGGCGTCCAGCGGGGACAGCGAGATGGTGCACATGACTTCGACGCCCTCATCGCGCGGCATGCCGACGTGGATGTGCGGATCCTGGACGTCGTAGCCGTGCAGCCCGTCCAGCAGTTCGCTCTGGAGTTCTTCGCCCAGCACGGCGGAGCGCAGGCAGTCCAGGATCAGGAGCATGCCCACGCCGCCGGCGTCCACCACGTGGGCGGCGTGCAGGGCGTCGAGCTGGTCCTCCGTGCGCACTACGGCGGCCAGGGCTGCCTCGACGGCGGCATCCAGGGCCAGGCCCAGGGTCTGGTTGCTGTCATCGCCGTCGTGCGCGGAGTCCACGGCGGCCGCTGCGCGGGCGGCAGCTTCCATGACGGAGAGCATGGTGCCGGGCACGGGATCACTCAGCGCGGACCAGGCCCGGATCTGGGCCCGGTTCAGGGCCGCGGCCAGCACCGGCGAGCTGATCCGGGTGTGTCCGGCCAACGGTTCGGCGGCGGCGCAGAGGAACACGGCAAACAATGTTCCCGAGTTGCCGCGGGCCTGTTCCATGGCCGCCTGGCCGGCCAGCGCCAGGACGGCGCCGACGTCGTGCTGGGCGGGGTCCGTGCCGTGCGCCGGCGTGGGCCGCGGCCCGGGCGGTCAGGTAGAGGTTGGTGCCGGTGTCGCCGTCGGCCACGGGAAAGATGTTGATGGCGTTAATGCGGTCGCTGTGGTTTCCGAGCGTGGTTTCCGCCTTGACCAACCACCGCTTCATCGCTTGCGCGTTGGCGGCAATTTTAGTCTGCAAAGTGATCCCATCCCACAGCGTCAGCGGGCCTGCCCGCGATCTTTACTCCCGTGCTTTCCGTTGGTGCAGGGGCCTCTACCGAGCCTATCGCAGTGAAACCGGGAGGGAGCTGAAGCCCCGGAGGGAATGTGGCCAGCAGTCCGTGGTCTTCGCCGCCGCCGAGGACCCAGGACATCGGGTCGGCTCCCAGGAGCTCCGAGGCCGGCAGCAGCGGAACAACCAGCTCCTTCAGGGCCGCGGCGTCCAGGTTCAGGACCGCGTGGCTGGCCGCCGCCATGCGGTTGCCGTCCCGGACCAGGCCGTCCGAGATGTCCATCAGGGCCGACGCGCCGGCCTCGCGGGCCAGGGGGCCGGCGGCGAGCGGCGGCTGCGGCCTGCACTGGGTGTCCATGAGGGCCCGCTGCTCGGCGCTCAGGTCCCCCACGCGAATATCCGACTCCAGCAGCGCCAGCCCTGCGGCGGCACGGCCCACTGTTCCCGCCAGGGCCACGGTGTCCCCCGGCCGGGCTCCGGAACGCAGCACGGGCTTCCCGGCCGTCAAGGGTGCCCAGGATCGCAACGCTGACGGCCAGTTCGCGGCCGCGGCCGAGGTCGCCGCCGGCCACCGTGCAGCCCGGAGCGCCGAGCTCCCTGATTCCGGCCATGAGGCCGTCCGCGAAATCCTCCACCCAGGAGACAAGGGTTTCCGGCGGCATCGTCAGGCTCACCACAAGGGACGTGGCCCGGGCGCCCATGGCATTGATGTCGCTGAGGTTTTGTGCGGCGGCCTTCCAGCCGACGTCGTATCCGCTGGTCCGGTAGCCGTTGTTCCATTCGAGCCGGAAGTCCTGGTCCGCAACCTGGGTGTCGATGCTGACCACCGTCCGCCCGTCCGGCGCCGCGACGATCGCGGCGTCGTCACCCGGGCCCAGCAGCAAGGACGTCGCCGCCTCCGGCCCGCCGGCGGGCTTCGGGACAATGAGCCGCGGGAAGATGCATGCCAGCAGCTGGGACTCCGAGAGCTGTGCCACGGTCAATGCGGCGTCCGCCGGCAGGGGTTCGGACACAGGAGCTTTCGGATACAGCAGTTTCAGGCATACGACGATTTCAGCGGATTCAGGCAGTTTCAGGCACAGGAGTTTCAGGCACAGCCCTACGCTACCGCGAGGGACTGACACCGCCGAACAGTGATACTGCCGAGCAGTCATACCGCCGAACGATGGCAGGGCCGAACGGCGCCAGGCCGGCCTGGGCCCTGCCACGAGCCGGCTAGAACGTGGCCTTGAGGCAGCCGAACTGGGTGTTGCCGGACGACATCCCGGCGACGCCCAGCCCCCACGCGCACACGGTGTACACGCCGCGTTTCGTCACCGGAATGACAATCCGGTAGCCGTGGTTGCCGGAGATCTTCATGACCGAGTTGACGTCGGCCCTGTACCGGCTGGCCACATAGGCCGTGCCCTTCGTGGTGCCGTCGGGGGACGTGACGTAGAGGTGTACGGGAATGTTCGCCCGCGTCATGCCAGGGTCCACTCCCCAGCCGCTGGCCACGAGCGCCGATCCCGTCCCGCCGAGCTGGACCTTGACGGACTCCAGGTACCCGATCGGCGCCGGCGTGGCCGCAACACGCACCGTCGAGCAGCCCAGGAGGCTGTTGCCCAGCGGGAAGACGCTGACGGCGATGCCGTAGGCGCAGATCTTGTAGCTGCCCGGTGTGTTGACCGGCAGCGCCACCCGGTAACCGTGGTTTCCGGTGGTCCCCATGACCCGGTTGACGTCCGTGCGGGACTGGTTGGCGGTATAGGCGGAGCTCTTGGTCACTCCCTTGGGGTCGGTGACGTAGAAGTGCACCGGGATGGACGCGGCCGGAGTTCCGCGATCCAGGGTCCACCCGGTGACCGTGATGGTTGCCGTCGGCGCGTCCGTCTTGACCACGGTGCTCTCCAGGAAGCCGGACGGCGCCGGTGTTGACTTCGGCGTCACGGATTTGCAGCCCAGGAGGCTGTTGCCCTGGCTGAACGCAGTGACGGCCATGCCGTAGGCGCACACTTTGTACGCGCCGCTCATGGTCACGGGGATGTCCCAGGTGAAGCCGTGGCTTCCGGTCACGGACATCACCCGGTTGACGTCACTGCGGCTCTTGTTGGCGGTGATGGCCTTCGACGTCGTCTTACCTGCCGGATCCGTCACGTAAACGTGGACCGGGATGGACGCGGTGGGCGTCCCGGGATCATAGCTCCAGCCCGTGGCCCGCAGCACCGTCACGCCGCTGGCCCTGGTGAGCGTCAGCGACTCGAGATACCCGGCCGTGGCCGGCGAGCCGGCAAGGGTCAGGGACCGGCAGCCCAGGTCCGCGGTCTCGGCACTTCCCAGGGCGTACACGCAGACCTTGTACACGCCGGCAGCGGTCAGGTCGAAGGACCGGGTGAACCCGTGGTTGCCCGTCACCTTCATGACCGTGTTGACGTCCGGGCGCGCCTGGTTGGCGGCCACGGCGTAGCCCGTGGCAGTACCGCCGGGCGGAGTCACGTAGATGTGAACGGTAGATGATTCGGAGGACTTGGCGGAGTCGTACGCCCAGCCGGCGACGTTCAGGGTGGCCTTGGTGCCGGAGCGGGTGATGGCCATGGACTCGACGTAGCCCACGGCGGGCGCTCCGGGCGGGCGGATGGACACGGCGGCCGAGGTGTTGCTGACAGAATCAATGCTCACCTTGGTGCCGGCGTGCGTGGTGAACGTCTGCCCGGCCTGCCAGGCCTGGGTGTTGCTGTAGTAGCCGTTGAAGGCGGACCCGCGGGTATCGGGCGGGAGCAGGATCGAGGAGTTGCCTCCGCCCTGCTGGGTGATCTTCACGCCGCGGTTTCCGGACTGCGCAATCACGGCGTCATAGCCCACCGGAGCCCGGAGCTCCAGGTAATAGACCTCGCCGGATTTCGGGTCCGTGAACTTCGCGGCCCGGTTGGCGCCGTCGCCTGCCCACGGCGTGAGGGTCACCCGGCGCGGTCCGGACAGGGTGCCCAGATTGACGATCTCGTTGCCGTTGCCGAACCGGCCCATCTCCCACAGGCTGGCGCTGATTTCCGGCATGAGGTCCCAGTGCGAGATCCCCATCAGGTCCAGGTTGTCGCCGTAGGGCTTGATGCTGCAGGTGGGATCCGCAAATCCGGCGTAGGGCCCGGAGGCCACGTCCATGGCACCGCTGCCGCACAGCAGGCTGTTGGCGTGGTCCATGCCCAGGGCGTGTCCGAACTCATGCGTCAGCACGGGGGTCGAGAGCCGGCTGTTCTGCGGCATCAGGATGCGCCCGCCCGTGCTGCCGTTGCTGTAGGTCATGCCCGCGGTGCCGTTGCTCAGGTACGCGCCCGGGATGAAGATCACCAGCGCGGTGTAGGACCGCTGCGTCCAGCCGAGCTCCTGGGAAACTATGTCCACGATCTGCGACGGCGACTGGGTGGATTTCGCGGCGGACTTGTGCAGCCGCCGTGACGAGCTCAGCGCAATGTCCACGCGGCCCGCGGTGGCGTGGGCCCAGTAGCGGTTGGCCGCGCTGAGCGAGGCCTTCGCCGCGGCCATCGGCACAGCCGCGTCCGTCGCGACATGCCGTCTTGTCGGCCAGCTGCACCGTCACCAGGGTGGTCTTCAAGGTGCCCGCCAGCGGCGCGCTCACGTAGGTGTATTCGCTCTTCGCCTTGTTGGCCGGCGGCTCGGGACGGACAAAGTCATCCACCTGCCCCTGGGGGCTCGGATCCGACACGGCCGGAACGGCAGCGGCAGCGACGGCCGACGCCGGCACCCCCGCCAGCGCACCGGCGGACACCGTCGGCGGCCGGTACGTCAACAGCGGCCACAGCGGCCTGCGGCAAGGTTGCTGCCAGCATCACGGCGGCAATCACGGTTGCCGCTATGTTTAGTTTGCGCAAGATTGCTCGCTTAAGGGTGAGACCGCAGGTGAAGACCTGTTGGTGGGAGCGACGTAAGTTGCCTACAGCATAAACGCCAATTCACATCTGTCACCCCACTAACTTTGATCTCTTAAATCACAACTGCATCACGCATTTTTCTTTGCAAGTTTTTGCGCAGCGCAGCCGCACCATTTCGCCACCTGAAAACCGCGTGCCAAACTCTTAGCCGTGCCTTCTTCCGTCGCCGCGGTGAATACCGCCACCCGCAGGGTGCTCGCCTTCGCCGTCGGAGGCGTCATGCTGTGGCTGATCCTTGCCCTTCAACTGTTCGTGAACGTGGATCCGCTCAGCGTGCACCGGACGGACGCCGTCATCATGCTGGGCGGTGCGGCCTCCGAGCGCCTGCCGGTGGCCCGTCAGATCCAGTCCGAGTTCCATATCCCGGTCCTGGTGATCTCGCACACGGACACCTTCGGCAACCGTGCCGCAGATGAGGCCTGCAATTCAGCGGCCTTCCCCAACCCTGCTGTGATCTGTTTCAGGCCCCCGGACCTGGACACCCGGGGGGAAGCGCGGGCAATCTCCCGGCTGATCGAGGCCAACGGCTGGAAGTCAGTCACGGTGGTGACCTCCAGCTACCACGTCACCCGCGCCGGGCGCCTGATCGGGCAGTGCACGACGGCGGACGTACAGATGGTTGCCTCGCACCCGGACTTGGATCTTGGCCAGTGGATCCGGCGGTTCGTGATCGAAACCGGGGGCCTGCTGGACGTTTCCCTCAGGCCGGAATGCGTCAATCGCGGTGCGGAAATGTAACAATTGAACCTCATCCGGTTGAACTGGTCAGCCGGTTCGGGCATCTGACCGAGGCGAGGAGGACACGCTGGACCACTCTCCCGACGGCGCTCCCCCGCTGGCTGCCGCACCCCGGCACCTGCGCCGGAGGCGCATGCACTCGGAGATCCCGGACGCACTCCTGGTGCCCGGGGTGGAGCCGCTTCCGCTCAAGGAACCGCCGGCCGAGGCGCCGGCCCCTGCAGAACCGGACGCCGACAACTTGGACACTGCAGACCAGGACGCCGCAGACCCGGACACTGCAAACCAAGATGCTGCAAACGCGGCCACAGCAGCCCGGGACAAAGAAGCCCAGCAACTCGCCCGTGACAAGCTTTACCGGCGCAAGCGGCGGGTGGCCCTCGTGGCCGTCCTCGTTGTCGCCATCGCCGTGCCGGCCATCGTGCTGGCCCTGCTGCTCGGCTGAAGCCGGGCCACAAACCTTAGCAACCGTTCGCACACCCTTGGGGAAAACCATGCACAGCATCATGCCGATCTTCGGAACCAGGCCGGAAGCCATCAAGATGGCGCCGATCGTCAGCGCACTGCAGGAGTCCCCGCTCTTCCGGTGCATCGTGACGGTCACGGGACAGCACCGCGAGATGCTGGACCAGGTCAACGAACTGTTCGGCATTGTTCCGGACCATGACCTCAACATCCTGCAGCAGGGGCAGTCACTGTCGGCCATCATGACGCGGACCATCGACGGGCTGGAAAAGCTCTTCGCCGCCACCCGTCCGGACGCCGTCGTCGTCCAGGGCGACACCACCACGTCCACGGCCGCCGCCATCGCGGCGTTCTACCACGGCATCCCGGTGGTCCATGTCGAGGCCGGGCTGCGCAGCGGAGACCTGCTCTCGCCGTTCCCGGAGGAAGCCAACCGGAAGATCACCAGCCAGATCACCCGCCTGCACCTGGCCCCCACCTCCACCAGCAGGGAAAATCTGCTGCGCGAAGGCATCAGCCCGGAGGACATCGTGGTGACCGGAAACACCGTGATCGACGCCCTTCTCGCCACGGTGGACAAGCAGCTCCCCTTCACCGACCCCCGGCTGGAAGAACTGGCCGCCAGCGGCCGCCCGGTCCTGCTGGTCACCACGCACCGGCGCGAAAACCAGGGCGAATCGATGCGCAGCGTGGGGCGGGCTCTGGCCCGGATCGCCGACGCCGAGCCGGACCTCGTGATCGTCCTGCCCGCCCACAAGAATCCCGTGGTGCGCGAGGCAGTGCTTCCCGCGCTGGAGGGCAAGGCCAATGTCCTGGTGACTGAGCCGCTGGCCTACGGTGAGTTCACCCGGCTGCTGTCCCGGGCGCACATCGTCCTCACGGACTCCGGCGGAGTGCAGGAGGAAGCTCCCAGCCTCGGCAAGCCGGTCCTGGTGATGCGGGACAACACGGAGCGGCCCGAGGCCCTCGACGCCGGCACCGTGAAGCTGATCGGCACGGATGAAGAGCGGATTGTCACCGAGGTGACCCGCCTCCTGCACGATTCGACGCACTTTGCCGCCATGGCAAACGCCGTGAACCCGTACGGCGACGGCAAGGCTGCCGCGCGGACGGTGGCAGCCATTGAAGAGCTGCTCGGGGTCGGCTACAGGACCGCGGAGTTCGGCGGAGCGTAGGCGCCTGATCACTGCCTGCTGAGTCGCTCGCACGGCCGCCTGACCTCGGAAGATACGTCGAACAGGAGAGGCGTTTCGTGAAACAATGAGTGTTCAGCAGGCAAGGATGCGGGTTGCCGGAATTGCGTTCCCTGAGTGCGGATCTGGCTCCCCTGGATTCGGGCCGGATTTCGCCACAATTCCAGGGGGTGCACATGGACCGCAGGACGTTCCTCACCGTTCCCCTCGCCGTCGCGGCAGCCGCCTTGGCCGCCTGCACTCCCGAGCCACCGGCACCCGCACCGCACGGCACGTCTGCCCCGGCAGTGCCGCCAACGCCCAAAGCCTCCCCCACGCCCAAGGCAGCCCCGCCGACGCCAAGAGCCCCCCGTCCCAAGCCCGGGTATGCCAGCAAGGGCATCGGCATGCCCCGGCTTCGACGGATTCGGCTTCGAGCAGCTGGATTCCCTGGACCTGGACTGGTTTTACGACTGGGGACCGGACTACCCGCCCCTCCGGCCCGCTTCCAGCCAGGCCGCTGAATTTGTGCCGATGATCTGGGGGCGCGGCATCCTTGGAGCGGAACGGCCATTGCAGCAGGTGCGGTCGGAGGTACCGTGGACGGGCGCCGAAAATCTCCTCGGCTTCAACGAACCCGACCATAAGGGCCAGGCGGACATGTCCGTCGGCACTGCCATCAACCTCTGGCCGCAGCTGGAACAGGCGGGCCTCAGGCTGGGGTCTCCGGCCCCGGTTCAGGCCGCTGGGCGACTGGCTCAAGAAGTTCATGGACCAGGCCGCCGCGAAGGACCTGCGTGTGGACTTCGTCGCGATGCACTCCTATGCGCCGCCCCGTGCAGACTCGTTCCTCAGAAACGTGCAGAAACTGCATGAACGCTACGGGAAGCCGGTCTGGATCACCGAATTCGCCGTGGCCGACTGGAAGGCCACCGCGAAATCGCCCACCCGGTTCACGGAGAAGGAAATCCTGGCTTTCATGAGCGAGACCGTCGCCGGTCTCCGGGAAATGCCGTTCGTGGAGCGTTTCGCCTGGAAGACACGGGCCCACGACGATCCCATCATGGGAGCCTCCGCCCTGTTCCGTAGCGACGGATCCCTCTCCCCCACAGGCGAGCTGTACCGGTCCCTCTAGGACCTGTCTCCGCCAGCGCCCCTGCGGCCGCCGCAGGCCGTGCAGAAAACTGCGTATTTCCTGTGTAAACCCGGGATTTTCCTGGGCGTTCGCCGTGCTAAGTTGACTCCAGCCACAACTGAATCAGGGACCACACAGGCCAGAGCAGTCACTCTTCGACGCCGCCATTCGTGCGCGGAATCCGTCGGGACGCACCCGCCGCTGGCCTTACCCGTCTCTGCACCGGTCATGGAGCCCCAGTCAACCTTCCACGAAAGGAACTCATGGAACGCCGTAAGTTTCTTACCATGCCCCTGGCCGCGATGGCAGCGCCCGGCGCCCTGCTCGCCGCCAACGCGGGATCCGCCCAGGCCGCCGCAGCCCCGTCCCGACCGTCCCGTCCGTCACGTTGCCCGCTGACACGCTCAAGGGATTTGGGTGGGGCGGGAAAGACGCCCTGGCGCTCCAGCAAATCAAGAGCCTCAAGTTGGACTGGCACTACACCTGGGGCTCGCACTACAACGTCACCACCAACCCGGCCTTTGTCCCCATGGTCAAGAGCGAACGGACCCTGCTGGAGCAGGACGCCATCGGCTGGGTCACGCGTCAGCTGGCGGAAACAAGAACCAAGCACCTGCTGGGCTTCAACGAGCCCGACGACAAGGCCCAGGCGAACATGTCCGTCGACAGGGCCATCCAGCTGTGGCCCAAACTGCAGGCGACCGGGCTGCGGCTCGGGTCCCCCGCTGCCGCAGGCCCGGCGAGCCCCTGGCTTGTGGACTTCATGGCGAAGGCCAAGAACAAGGGGCTGCGGGTCGATTTCATGACCATGCACCGCTACGCCTGGCCCAAGGCGGACGACTTCCTCAACAAGGTCACGGAATTGCATGAGAGGTACGGCAAGCCCGTCTGGGTGACTGAGTACGCGGTGGCCGACTGGGATGCGACGTCCAGCAGGCCCTGCGTCTACTCCCGGGCCCAGACCGAGGACTTCATGCGTGCCACGGTCGCCGGCCTGCGCGCCATGCCGTTCGTCGAGCGCTTCGCCTGGAAGACCCGGCCGGCCGGCGACATCAAGATGGGCTGCTCAGCCCTGTTCCACACGAACGGCTCCCTGACCACCACTGGGAAGCTCTACGCGTCCCTGTGATGCGCTGACAGCCTCCGGCAGCGGCCTGGCCGCCCATGACCCGGCCGCGGCCCGTTAACGCCGAAAGGATCCCACCAGAGCGTTTAGTCTGGTGGGATCCTTTTCTGTTGTGGCTGCTGTATCAGCTTCCGCCGCTAGTTGGCTGCGGCGAGCTCCAGCAGTTCGCTCTTGTGGCCGAGCGAGACGATGTCCCAGCCTGCAGCAGTCCACTTCTCGTGGTCCAGGACGTTGCGGCCGTCAAACATGCGCTTGTGCGAAACCGCTGCAGCAAGCTCCGCGGGATCCACGTTGACGAATTCGGTCCATTCCGTCAGCAGCATGACCAGGTCGGCATCCGCTACGGCCGTGGCCAGGGAATCGACGTAGTTCAGGCGCGGGTACCGCTTGGCAGCGTTGGCGTTGGCGGCGGGGTCGTAGACGCTGACGTCCGCCCCGCTGTTGAACAGCCTGGCAGCCACGTCCAGCGCCGGTGAATCGCGGACGTCGTCGCTGTTGGGCTTGAACGCGACGCCGAGGACGGCGACGCGCTTGCCTTCCAGGTTGCCGAGCAGCGTCTCGGCGACGTGGACCGCACGGTCACGACGGCGGAGGTTGACTTCGTCTACTTCGTTCAGGAACCGCATGGTGCTGTCCAGGCCGAGCTCGGAGACCCGAGCCTGGAGTGCCCGGATGTCCTTGGGCAGGCAGCCGCCGCCAAAGCCGATGCCGGCGTTGAGGAAGCGGCGGCCGATGCGGGCATCGAGACCGATCGCGTCGGCCAGCGTGCGGATGTTGCCGCCGACGGTCTCGGTGACCTCGGAGAAAGCATTGATGAAGGAGATCTTGGTCGCCAGGAAGGCGTTCGCCGCAACCTTGACCAGTTCCGCCGTCTCGAAGTCCGTGGAGATGAACGGGGTCTCGCGGCTGATGGCGTCGGCGTAGACCTCACGCAGCGTCGTCTCGGCGGCCGCGGAATCCACGCCGATGACCAGGCGGTCGGGACGCAGAGTGTCCTCCACGGCGAAGCCCTCGCGCAGGAACTCGGGGTTCCAGGCGAAGTTGACCGTGACGCCGTCGCGCGATTCTTCGGCGACGAGGCCCTTGAGGCGACGTGCGGAGCCCACCGGAACGGTGGACTTTCCGACGATCAGGGAGTCCTTCGTGGCGGCACGGGCGATCGCTGCCACCGATGCGTCAACGTACGTCATGTCGGCAGCGTGCTCGCCGGCCCGCTGCGGGGTGCCGACGGCGATGAAGTGCACGTCACCGAAGGCGCCGGCCTCTTCGAACGAGGTGGTGAAGCGCAGGCGGCCGGACTCCGTGTGCTTGCGCAGGAGCTCCGGCAGGCCGGGCTCGTGGATGGGCAGTTCGCCCCGGCTGAGGCTGTCGATCTTTTCCTTGTCGACGTCGACGCCCAGGACTTCGAATCCGAGTTCCGCCATGCATGCCGCATGGGTCGCGCCGAGGTATCCCGTACCGATCACGGTTAGTCGTAGTGTCACTAGTCCCCCAGTAGCTGCAGTTAATTTCATTGTCTTGGGCGCAGATGGCGCAACCAAACGCGTCCACTATATATCGGGAGGTCGAAAAAACAGATTTCGCGATCGTTGAACCTCGCCGGAGGTGGTCAGGGCGGCCCCACATGTAGGGCTCCCGTGGCGTAAGTCAACCTACCGCCGGACTAATCCGGTCGTCTCGTGCTGAGAGGGTCTTGTTGACAGCCGACATGGCCTTTTCGACCTCCGCCATCGAGACGCCCCATGCCCTGTCGAACTTGCTCGCCGCCAGGTCGATTGGTGACCCGAGGACGACTTCGAGTTTGGCTCCTGTCGTCTGATGGATGAGCACGTCGTCTTTAAGATAGAAGTTCCGCGGCCCCACAATCAGGTTATGTGCTCCCGGTGACTGGAATGCGGCCAAGTACATTTGGCTCCCGACGCATCCGGCCAGTGAGATCGATTCCGCGGCCAGGCTGATCTGTTCGTTGACTGGCAGTTTTTCGGGCTGGACTATCTCGTAGCCAGCCTTCTGGAAGTAAGCCTCAACGTCTGCCTCATTGGTCAAGGGACGCTGTCGGTGGGCCGATCTCGACAGAAAGACCTTTCGATACGGCGCGGATGGCTGTGTATTGGCGGCCATAGTCCGCCACACCTTCTCTTGCAGCCGTGTAATCCAGCGATGGGTGCGCATGGCCATATCGGGGACGATGAGGTGCTCAACAACATCATGAGCAGAGGCGTGTGTGATGCGTTCTTTGGGGACACCGGCCAACTCCAAGAGCGCGATACTGTGGTCGGCGAGGTCTGGCTCGAATACGAGAAAGGTCATTTCTGACCTAAGAACATCGTTGATCAGATCCAGCGCCCACGCCCGCGACACGCCTTCGACGAGGTTATGGCCAAAGTGGCGGTGGACGTTGCCCAGAAAGTAGTAACTCCCCTTCAACTCCCGAGAGTCCGGGGTCTGCTTAACTGCAGGCCCGAGGGCGTGACGGTCAGGTAGTCGGTGGCAATGCTGTTGTTGCCGTCCAAGACTCCGTAAGACGCCGGGAGCATGGCGCCATCCGCGGTGAGCAGCAGTTGTCCGCCGTTATGACCTTCGACCGGCGCGCCGCCTTCATACGATTCGACCGACCTTGCGGTGATCCGTCCTCCGAAGACGTGAGCGCGCTTGAGGACCCATAGGGACGGAATGGTCGCCGCTTCAGCTTTTTGGAGCCAGCGCTCCGGCACCATCTGATCATGGGCGCCCTGCGCGTCCCCCAGCGGCTCTTTGATGGCCTCGAGCAGTGTCCGCGGTGGGGCTGGGTCGATCACTACGCAGGAGCCGTCTAACGCTAGCCGGGTGACGGAGGCGGAGTCCGGCTCCGGCCGGCCTACCGAGCCAGCTACGGCCAGCCCGGCAGGCGGCACCAAAGAGGCCTCCAGCTGCGGCAGAATCCTTCCGGGCGCGAGGGAGTAACGCCCGGCAGATGGTTCAGTCATGAGTGCGAGATTACAGGAACATATCGGACCGCGATGAGCCGCACCATGCACGGTGCCCGCTTTGGCTACATCTGATCTAATCCGGCAACAACAACTGCGTCATTGTTACGTGCCCCCGGCAAATGGTTGTCCTCAAGTCCGGCGATCCTCTGCAGCCAGGCCTGGAGGTACTCCCGATCGAACCGCTGCCCTGGATCGGCACTGTTGTCGAAGGAGACCAAATTTTTCGCGAACGGTTCTGCCAGATGTGCAAGCGAGGCAGAGCGCGAGACGACCAGGTCGCAGGCCTGCAGCAGCGCCAATACGACAGGCCTTTCCAGGTGTCCACCACCGTCAGCAGCGAGGCCGTCGTCGTCAAGGTCGAAGACAATCCGCCGGTCGGACACCTTTGCGAGTTCCACTACTCGTCTGGCCGTATCGTTATCCAAAGCCGAGGCTGACACGACGACCGAAGCGTACTCCGTTGCGTCGGCGCCGCTGATGAGGTCGTTGACGACGAGGCGGCGCACAATGCCGAGCCGGGAAAGGTGGATGTTGCCCAGCAGCGACTGCAGGCTCCGGCCGTCAGATCGGGCCACCGAACCCGCCGGAGCGGAATTCAAGACCCCAAGGATGGGAGGCAACTCCGTGCCGTGCATGTGTTTGGAGTACAGCAGCGCGTAGTCCTGACCCATTGTGACGTCCGAACGAATCGCGTCCCTTGGCACTGCGGCACGGAGCACGGGCCATTCCTCCGGTGCGGTGGCAAGGGCGAGGATCTGCTGAGCAGCAACGTCCGGGTCCAGGGAAACAACCTGCCCGCCGCCGTGCAGCCGAATCCGGTCTGCCGGCGCACCGATATCCGTTGAAAGGACTGGGACGCCAAACGCCCACGCCTCGGTGACCGTATGGGAATACGTCTCTGGCCAGACCGAGAATATCCCGATGAAGTCCGGGTCAACTTCCCGGGCGAGGGAAGCATAGTTTGCCCGTGTGAACTCGCCGTGCCCGATGACAAGGTCGCCCAGGCTCCTACTGTTCTTGCCAAAGCCGTGCCACTCAACATGGGGACTCGTTCGCCGCACCAACTCCTGGATGAGATCGATGCCCTTCTGCGGCGCCCAGTTTGCAGGGAGCATGATCCGCATGGGGCCGGGCAACCGATCTCCCTCGCGCAAGAATCCGATCGCGGACACATCGCGGCCGTGTTCGATCAGTTCCAGCTTGCCCTGATGGGCCGGGTAATTCTCTGCGTAGATCGAAGCTGCCGAGGGAGTTGTCGCAATGACGGCTGAGGCGCTGTCGAGGACCCCTGATGCACGCCGTCTCCACTCGTGGACCCAGTCGTGCTTCAACGACGGGACATTCTTGACGAATGTTGTGGGCAACGTGCAAGTGCCCGCCCCTGGAGTGCACACGCCGCCACAGTATTTCAGCGATTGGTCAAGCAGATGGATCGTGGGGCAAATGTAGTAGAAGTCGTGTGTCGACAGGATCATAGGGACACCCATCAACCGGCACACTTCTGGGATTGTCGTCAGCGGCTGGTTCACAAGATGCCGAATATGCACAAGTTCAATATTGTGCCGGAGGATAAGTTCCGCGACGTACCGAGCGTAATCATCCCGCCACGTATCGGTCACGTCGAATTTCGGCGTGGGTTTCCAGGTCTCAAGCCGGCGGAAGACACCGTCCGTGAACTCATAAAGCGTGATTGCGGTCGACGTAGCCTCCAACAGCAGGCTGTCCTGGTCGTCGACGAGCTGGGACAACAGGTCTTTGTTGGTAGCGGGCGTACCGCCGCCCGAGCGATGTATGACGTACAGAAGCACAGGCTTAACTGCGCTCTCGCGTGCCAAGGACTCACGATGAGATGTGAAGTCTGCGCGGATCTGTGCCATTTCTTCAGAGGAGTTCCATGCACGGATCTCGTCCGTGTACTGCGGGTGCATGGCATCCACGGCTTCGCGCCCAACCTGGACCAGCGCCGCCCTGCGTTCTTCACCGAATGACTGACTCCGGGCGTGGCCCACCATGACGTGAGGTGCCAGAAGGTTCAGGAAACCGCTCTTAATGGCACGCTGGCAGAAGTCGTTTTCTTCGCCGTAGCCTTGGGGGAATGCCACTTCATCGAAATCACCGATTGCGTTGATGAGGTCCCGTCGAACGAACATGCAAAAGCCATGACCGGAAGGCAGCACAGTGGACGCGACGTTCACTCTCTTCGCGACGCCACGGCTAATTTCAGCCCAGGTGAGGTGCTCCGGCCATTCATTGAATGTCCCAGGCGTCGGAACCGCCATGGCTCCCGCGTTGTCGGACACAGCACTGACCGTCCCCACGTTCGCGCGCGAATATGCCGTCCAACGCATGCGACGAAGCCATCCGGGCCCAACTACCGTATCGCTGTTCAGCAGGACGACGTCGTCGTCACCACCCAGAGCAAAGGCATGATTCGCGGTTCGCGTATAACCCCAGTTTGTCTCGTGGCGGTGCAGTTCAATGGCTCCCGCATCGCTGAAGCCGGCAAGCACATCCAGAACGTCGGAATCCACGGTCGCATCATCGATGACTACGACGCGGACGGCACCCGAGTGCTCCAACACTGAGGTGATGCATCGCTCAACCACGCGTGCGCCACCGTTGTGGACGGGTATGGTCACCGTGGTGCCGCGCGCGCTTGACAAGCGTGGCAGTAGTTCGGCGACTACTTCGGCCGACCAATTACTCACAACAGGATTACTCACAATTCTCCCAACACATTTCCGGCTACCGACCAAAGCGCGTTCATAGTTATTAGTGCTACTTGAACCACGAGCGCAGCCGATTCCTCATGCCTCGCAGCACCCGCACACTTCGGCGGGCCCTGAACTTCAAATATCCTTCGTGCTGCTTCTCCAAGGCCTTAATCTGCTTCTCCAGATCGTAGATTCGGGCAGATTGGGATTCCACGACGTCTTCTTGCTTGGCCGGTGTGGTTTTCTGCGACGCTAGTTTGGTCTGCAGGACGGCAGCCTTCTCCGCCTGCTTTGCCAGGTTTCCCCGCTGCCATTCGACCTTGCTTCTCAGGGCAGCAATGTCAGTATCCTGTCGTGCAAGCTTGTTCTTCTGCCAATCAACTTTGCTTTGCAAGGAATCGTTCTTGGCGGCAAGCTTGGCAATCTGTCCCTTTTGCCAGGAAGTCTTACTCCGGAGGACCTCTATGTCCTTCGGGTGCAGCTTCGCGGCACTTTCGACTGACGCTTGCAAACTGGCGGAAGCCTCGTTGACGTGCGTCAACTTCTCCACCTTGGTCTCCAGCTTTTCAACCTGCTTCAGCAGCGAGGTGATTCGAGCAGCGCGCAGAGCGGCGCTCTTCTGATACGCCAGGGCAAGATCGGCCGGATCGATCAACCACGCAACAGTTGTTTCGGCTTCAGCAGCGGGATCCATCGTGTTCTGGTGGATGGCCACATGATTCGATGACTTCAAAATTATCTCCCGGTGTTGTTCAGCCAGTCAGTTCAAATTGATCAGCGACGATGCTGGGGAACCACGGAAGCGGCTTCAAAAGTGGAGTCAGAAACTCAATCCAGCCGACACTCAGTACGATCTGAGTCACTCTCTGCAGATGACGAGGAAAAGCCGGAGCTTTCCGTCGAGTCAGATACGCCCCGACCCACTATAGCAACCGAGACCGCGGTCTCTCCTACTGGCCCGGCGCGTCGCCTGAATGCCGCGTCGCGCAACCCACACTAACGAGTCGGGATCGCAATGGCCACCGGACATACGGCGTCAGCACCGTCCCGAACGCCTTCAGAGTGAACGCCAAGACCCCACGCGCGGCTGCCAATTCTCGCCGTATTGCACGACATACGAGCGGGGCATCATTGCAGGGGAATCTTAGGCAGGAATCGCTCAATTGTCTGACCGATCACAACATCGGGCTTGTAGGAGTCGATGACGTCATAGTCGAACGAGGGTGACCACTCGAACCGGAATTCCTTGAAGAACCTGGCGAACCACCAGGCCAGACGATCGGGATACAGCCCGTCGCCGAAGAACGAGTTGCCGAACACAAGAACTCTGAGCGAGCTGGGTGCAGATGCATTGATCCACACCCGGCGCTTGCCTTGGTGGCCAGATGGAGGATCAAAGATTTCCACGAGTTCGAGAGCTTCTTCAAGTGACTCCACTGAGTCACGAGTAGCCCTGGCTTCTCTCGCCAGGATTGGAACACCGAAAAACCTGTCTGCGAGATCCCCTCCAGAGAATCTCGACCCGGACAACTGGACAAGGCGCGCTAGATCTTCGAAGCGCGAGTCCAAATGAGTGGTCATGGAAAGAAAGCATTCTCTGGCCCCGACGGCTGACAGATGCAGATCATTCTTGCGGTAAGCAGCCTGCCTCGACCGGCCGCTAAGGACCGAGAGTGATTCGCGATAGTAGTCCCTATCCGCCAAAGCTTCTTCAATCAACGCCATCCGCGGCGTAGGCACAGTCATCTCCACCGGCGCCAAATGTGAAAGAACGGTCAGCTTCTCCGGGATAACCGTTTGAACGTATTTCATGCCGCGGCGACTGAGAGAATCGAATCGACGGTCGAAGAGTTCAATCCATTGAGAGGCCCCCTCGGCCGCGGTGGGATGGTCCTCGGCATAAAGATCCATCAATCTATTTGATCCACCAACGAGGAAGAGGTGACCATCGTGCCCCAATACCGCGGACTCATCCGGCGACTTTAGCCCAACCGGCAAATATACGGACGACACCGCGCCATTCATGGCGTTGTCCATGATCATGTCGAGAGAGGATCTATTCGCGTCCATTATTGAGGGTTGAGGAGCTTGGACCTCAGTGGGAAGACCTGACCCCGTCCACTCGTTGACGAGTTTCAGCCGCAGACGTTTTACAGCGCTGGAGGACAACTTGAGCAGGTCGGGATCGAGGCCATCGTTTATTTCGACCACTACATGACCGGCCAAGACATCAAGCGCCGAGATGTCCTCTTCGCACTTGATCTCGAATCCAGCGGGCTGTTCGGTGATGTGGGACAGATCCGCTCGGACGCGGGAAGGATTCCCGCGTCCGATCTCGGCACCCCGCAGCAGGACGCGGACCAGGAGATCCCCATTGCTGGCGCAATTGGCCGAATACGCCCAGCCAGACACTGTTCTGCCGTCGTCGTGAAGTCGATCAAAGTACCCGTGCATTAAGTTATGTCTCTACTCATTTAGAACATTTATCCAAATCATGAAGAATTTTCTTTGCCCTGCTGCCGAATGAATGGCTGTCCCGAATCCAGTCCACCACCTTGTCTTGCTCGGGTTCTGACCAGGGGTTGTCAATAACATCCCGAACCAACATCGGAATTTCATCTGCAGATTCATACCACTTTACGCGATCCCCGAATACTTCAGCACCGCCGGCTATAGAATCGGAAATGACTGGAGTTCCAAGTGCCAGGGCGTCAAATATCCTGTTGTTGATGAAACCGCTCCGGCGCATTGACGGATGATGATCGTTCAATACGACCTTCGCTCCGGAGTATGCACCCGGCAATTCACTATTGTCGATGTACTCGCCAAGCACCATTGAACTCATAGCCGGCTCCCCGGCCCAGCCTTCGCCGTATATCCCCCGATTCAGATCTGTTTCCAGAAGTGTCAGGCCTTTTGCCGATGGCCGTTCATACTCCCAGCGGCGGTTTCCGACCACCAGCACGTCAGCTGATCGGACGTTGGAGGCTTCCATCCGCCGAAAGTGGCTCACGTCCGTTGCCTGCAGTAGGGGCCGTACGTCAACTCCGTACTTCCGCGATGCCCACATCGCCCAGCTCTCACTGGCTGCGTACACCAGGTCGAAACCGATCAGTTCTTCAGGCTGGACGAGCTCGGGATGCGAGATGATCCACAAAACGTTGAGCGCACCGGGTATGGGCGGAATGTCGTAGCGTCCGCGAATCACGATGTTTACCTGGTCAAGATAGGTCGACGAACGCCTTGCCGAAGCTCGGTTGTCAACGTATACGTGCTGTCCCAATTCCCTCATGGCGTCCGCCAGCTGACGCGCAAAGAACGTGTCACCCCATCGTTCACCCCGGGTTCCCCCCGGCGCACAGTGTTTGATGGCAATGACGGAAGGAGCGCTGGTCCCCTCAGCTGGGATCGCAGTGCGCCTGAGGATTGGGTGCGGGATCCACCGCTCGGTTGACTCCCGTTCATCTGGGTCAAAGCCTGCCCCCACGAGGGAATAGGGCGTGCCGTGCCAGATATCTTCGGCGCCCCGGGTCGACGGCCCGGACCACCGGCCCATAAAGAGCTCAGTCGAGGACTGCGACCAGAAAGCTGACTGCGAAGAGTTGGGCTTTCTTGCCCTGACCTGGACCGATGGTGCCACGAGCGTATGTTGCCCCAGTTCCCGCAGAGCCCGGTGCGAGTAGTCAACATCGAACCATCTCTCCGGCAGGTCGGCAGCAAAACCTTCCAGGCGGGAGAAAGCGTCCGCCCACACCAACATTGCCGTCAGGCTTGCTCCCGCGGCGGATATCGTTGAACTGATGCTCTTGAGATCGTCCTCGTGGTGCCCCTCAAGAAATACGAAGGGCAATTTAGCCTGCACAGGGGTCGAGGTGTATTGATACCCCGCCGATATGACGATTCCGTCCTGATCCACCAGCGCCGGCTGGACTGCGCCTACGCCAGGCGTCAGCCTTACCGATAACTCGGCGACTTGATCTGCTTCGAATTCAGTTCCTGGGCGAACGAAGAGGAGGCGGTCGTAGGCCGACTCGGCGAAGCCAACATTGGCCAGCAGAGCCGACGACCCTGAAGGCACGACTCGAAGTTTGACGGGCACGGCAGCCAGACTCCGTTCGGCTTGCACCGTGAAGCGTCCGAAGCGCTCAGTTTTGGCACTAACGACGACGACTTCGGAGACTCCGGAATTGTGCCGCGTTAGGGAACGCAGGGTCTTCGAGAGATCAAAGGCGGATTCGTCCTTCCATACGAGGATCGCCGACACCCCCGGGAGACGTCGTGCGCCCGCTCGTTGCAGACGCCAGTCGACCATCGCACTTTTTCGAACCCCTTCGAGCCACACTTCGAAGACTCTCCGAGTCAAATTCGGGGAACTCGTCGTCGAGGGACTTTCCGCCAAGACGCCGATGAAGGGAACCGCGTAGGGATCAACCTGTTTCCCTACACTCCAGGCAGTCTGGAGGCCACAAGCTTCGCCATGCTGGGCGTCGAATGCGTGTTCGCTGAGAAGGCTCTTCTCCACCATCCAGTTACCGAGACTGAGCGTCCCGCCAGAGAGAAGGCTCTCTTCGTCGAAGCGCACGTGAAAGCGGTCCTTTGACTTGTTCGGTGCCTTCTCGTGCAGTACCGAAAAACCGTGTCTGGCACCCTGGACTGCCAAGGACCAGGTCATCGTCTGCACGAATCGGGGATCCCAGCGGTGCCCGGGGATCAGGAACGCCACGTACCGTCCTGCTGCCTCCCGAACGGCCCAATTCAGTGCGGATGCGGTATCGAGATGCCTCGCATCCAGTCGACGCAAGGGCGGGCCCTCGCCCGCTCCGGACACTTGAAGCTGCGCTCCTCCGTCGGTCTGGTCGACGACGATCACGTCCAACCTCACCGATGCCTGGTCGCCGAGGGATGCCAGTGCTGAATGTATGTCGTCTGCCGTGTCGTGTCCGTGGACAATGACGGACACCAGTGGTTTCTCAGTGCCTTCGTCAGCCCCGACGGACTGCGCGGCCATCGCCGCGACGTACTCGTCGCTCTTGGTGGAGTCGAATCCGTTGGATTCCGCGGCTGACTTCTGCCGCCGTAGGGCTTCGAACTCCTTACGCCAGGCTTTGGCTTCCTCCAGCATGTCTGAGCGAAACGTGCTCCAGAGAACTGGGGCAGCACCGTTCCGGATACCGGGGAGCTCGATCCCGGCATCGACGCCAAGGTACGCAAGGAGCCACCCGAACACTCCGTGGGGATCATTCAGGGATTCCGGATGAAGCCTCGCCACGGCGTCCAGATCCACGACCGGATGCGGATTCGCCACTGGGCGGCCGCGGAGAAATAGCAGCGCGTAGCTGGGTTCAACGGACGGATGGCGCCGGCGCATCGCTTCCCGGAACCATTCGAAATCGAACAGCGGGTGCGGAGAGAACCGGCTGGCCTTCATCTTCGACGCCGCGTCTTTAACCGCTTCAGCACGCGACTCGAAGTGTTGCCCGCACTGGGCTTCGTACCACTGCTGGTCGAAGAAAGTCGCGTCCTTCGACACGAGGTCTCGAAAGAGCGGACGAGGCAACGCTGCCTTTTCCGCTATTTCATCTCGAAATGAAATCCTTTGACCAGAACTCTGCAATTCGTCTGCCTTACCTGTCTCTCATTGAAGCATTGGCCAGCCCCTGTGGGGCCGGCCCTCCGTCGCCGTGCCGCCGGCTAATTCTCGTCGTTCAACGTGCTTGACGGCGGATTCGGCTCCACCAGGAAGCGGCACGTGCGGGCGCGCTCAGGCTCCGCTTGGAGCTTGCGATCCGGAGATTCTCAGCGTCTGGACTTTTCAAGTCACTGCCGAAAAACGTCGCATGAGCCTCCAGAATGTGCTGGCGGAACCGTCCCCGGGGTGGAGGCTGGTGACCTTCCTGGAAGTGCCTGCGGGCACCAATTCGATCCGCCCGGATGCATCGAAGCCACCGATGGCGGGATCAACTCCACGCACCTCAGCGAACGGCGTGTAGTGCTTGCTGTAGTGGTCCGAATCCCGTGTGTTCTGAACATACCGAACGAAGTTGTTGTCGGGCGTCGTTCGAGTAGAGATGCCGCAGGTTGAACCGTGAACGGTAAGCTACTTTCGGCCTCCGCGTATCCCTCGCATATCCGGGAAGGCGGTGCGATAAAACGCTTCTGACCACCGAGTTGGTGTAGTCACCGACGCGGGTTTGCGGGGAGAAACAGACCGCCGCTGAGCCGTCGATCTGGCGGGAGATCGCCAACGCGGCAAATCCGCCCCCGCTAGACCCCGTCAACAGAATCCTGTCGTATCCTGCTGCCGTAGCGATGTCCTTGATGAGGTCAGCCACGTCCGAGCTGAAATCCTGCTCCGAACTCCCGATGTACCAGGCCAGCGCCATGGCCCTGTTGAGGTGCAGGCTCGAGTCCGCAACAAACAGCTGCGCGGCATCAAGCGGGGCAAGGGAGTTCCGCCATTCGAAACGAGGCAGCGTAAACTTGGACCGCTGCAGCGAGCCGTGGAAGCTGACGATTAGCGTCTTGGACGTCTTGGGAATGTACAGTGCGGTGATATCCAGAAGTCCGCCAGAACTGGCCGGCACCACGAATTCGTAGGCCTCAGGTGCGGCGTGGTCAATCTCGCTGGCCGAGGCATACCGCCGGATCTCGACGGCGTTCCGTTCATCCCAGTCGTTGTCGGGCGTCGTGGATGGTAGTGTCACGGATTCTCTCCTAACTCGACGGGCCCACGTTTGAGCTTGCTAGTTCACGCGGAAACTCTTCAGGCAGGTTGTCATCAGTCTCCAACGGCGCTGCGGCCTGGTCCTCGGCGTCGTCCTCGTCACTGGCTGTCGGCCAACCGTACCGGTTCTTCAAAAAGACTTGTTCAGTCGCGGGGTTCAAGGCAGTCCAGTGAACCGGAACGCCGAACACGGCCATCGCGTTCCGCTCGACAGCGCCGACGTCGTACTTGTGTTCATCGAACTCGTGGCTGTACGGCGGTTCGCTGGCCCAGATCTCCACCTGGCCGGCCTGGTGGCCGCTGCGCAGCTCGCGGCTGTACTGGAACGCCGTCGGATCGTAGACGTTGACGATCTCGGACGTGACCCTGTCCGTAACCTCGACGCGATGGAGCCGCCCCTCGGCAAAGGCGTCCAGCAGCTCGGTCGAAAAGGACTTGTCGATGGCGTCGGCGTGGAGCAGGCTCGGAAAGTGCATGAGCCCAATCCGCAGCCCCTGCTCGTTCAGCTGACTTCAGGTGGTCAAACATGAGTTGGGACGCGCCCGATTCAGTCGCCAAAATCGCCGACGAAGAGGATATCAAGTTCCAGGCTTTGCTGCGCATCCGGCAGGAACCGGAGCGGTGCGGGGAACGCGCGCTGCGCCTGGGGGAAGGGCAAGTGCCCGCTGTGCTGGCCGGACTCGATCTTCTTGTGCCAGTGTTCGTAGGAGTCCCGGTAAGCCACCCTGTCCGGCGACCGGTAGCCCAGGCGGAAATCGTCAATGGAGAGATTTGAGCTGCTGACCAGGGACAGCGTCAGGGGCGCCTCGCATGACTTCCAAGGGCTCCTTGCTGTTGACGAGGGCCTGGTAACGGAGGATGAACTCCGTATCCGCCGCTTTGCGGACGGAGTCCCAATGGCCCAGCCGTTCCCGGATGGTCCCGACGTGGAACATTGCGGAGACGTGCGCCGGAGTGATGAAGGCGCCGCGCCAGCCACGGTAGTGGAAGAAGAGGTCCTCGTCCGCGCGGGTCCAGGGCGCGGAGACGAGCCGCCGATCGGACTGTTTCTCGGCTGCCCGGACCAGCAGCTCGATCTTCTGGGGGTGCTGCCAGTCGTCGCCGTCGAAAATTGTCAGGAACTCCCCGTTGGCCATCGAGTAGCCAATATTGCGGGACGTGTACGCTCCGGAGTTCTGCTCGTTCAGCACCACCTTGATGCGGCTGTCCTCCGCGGCCCATTTGTTGAGGCGGTCGGCGGCGTCACCGCCGGAGCCGTCATCGACGATGATGATTTCGATGTTCTGGTAGCTCTGGTTGATGGCTGACTGATGGCAAGATCCGTGAACTCGTCCGGCCGGTAGACCGGCATGATCACGGTGACGAGCGGTCCTCCGGTGACGGGCTTCGACGGCTTCCGTCTTGAGCCGCAGGAAAGCAGGTTCGGATCCGTCCGCCAGCGTCAGCCGGGCGAGCCCGGCGTTCTCGTACATCGCATTGATCTCGCGCGAGCCAGTCGTCCAGATCTGCGGAATCATCCTTGAAAGGATTCGCGGCGTTGGCCCGGTACAGATGCAGGTCGTTGGCGTTCATCTCGGCCGAGTCATAGAGACCTTGAAGTCGTATGACCTCGGCGCCCTGCCCTGTCCGGGCAAGGGAGTCGAGGAAGAACTCACCGCGTCGCTTGTTCTGGAACGGCTTCTGCGCCAAGCCGCTGATAGACAAACGTGTAAAGTGTCGATGCATTGAGGATGTCGTCTTTGAGAATGTTCTGCCGGTAGCACAGGTCGGCCAGTTGAAGCAGTGCGGACCGGTGCGCCGCGTTCAAGACCGGCTGCACGCGTTCGCGGGACTTCCCCCCGATCCTGTACATCTCCAAGCCGGCAGCCATGTCCGTCCAGCTCCACCTGCCCGATGGTTACCGAACTGACCAAGACATCGCGGCCGTCAACGGACCGGAGCTTCGTCAGCCGCTGAACCAGCCGGGCATTGGGAATCCTGGATTTCCTGCCCCACCAAGCCAGAGCGCCGGGCCTCTTCTGCGCTTCCAAATGACCGCTTGGATGAGACTACGGTGGCCCGCTTGGTGGCCCGCCTGGCCGCCTTCAGGAGCCGGTCCAGGTGCATCGCGCCGACGAGCCAGCGCGGCCACGAATGCCACCACCAGGAGTCCCAGGAGCAACGGGTTGCGTGCGTAGGCAGCCACCACTACCAGGGCAAAGAGGACGGCGAAGGCAGCGGCGGCCGCTTTCTTCTTCGGGGACAGGCGCGCAATTCTGCGGAGAGCTTGTTGAAATTTCATTCGCTGAGCCTTCTAAATGTGCGGGTGGGTGGTGTGAGAGGACTGAGACGCGACGGGATCCGGTACGCGGGCGAAGTGGCTGCGCATGTCCTCGTGCCTTGTTCCGGCCGGAGAGTCCCGGGACGGAACCGATCTGCGGCGGCGGCCGGAAGCCATCCCACTGCTCGGCCACACTCTGCAGGAAGATGCTGTCCTCCGGATTCCAGGTGTGTCCGCCGTGCGAATCTGCGCCGGAGTGGCGTTGCATCATATAGTTCTGGCCGTGGGAGCGGTAGATGAGTCCCCCGGCGGCCTGGACTGCCTGCAGGAGGCAGCGGTCAACGGCGCGATGGACGGGCCGCCATCCCCCCAGCTCACGCAGCTCGTCCCTGCCGAGCATCATGGTGCCGCCCGCAACGTGGTCCGAGTACTGCTCGCCGAGAGGGGGCCTGCGCGTGGTGATGTCCAGGCTTTCCAGGTACACGAATTCGACTTGGGCCCCGACCAGGGTGGCGCCGCTGAAGTCCTTTGCGTGAACGAGGTCCCGCAGGTGGTGCGGGCCGTACCAGTCGTCGTCGTCCATCTTGCAGACGAGATCGCCGCTGGCGGCGCGGACACCGGCGTTCAGGACGTCGCCAAAAATCATGTCGGCCGGAACGGAGCGCAGCTGCAGTTCGCCGGGATACGCCTCGACGGCGCGCCGGACCTCGGGCAGCTCGGCGTCGAAGCCGTGCAGGACCACCACCACTTCCAGGGCTTCCCAGCTCTGGCGTGCCAGCTGATCCAGGGCGGACGCCAGCTTCTCGGGCCGGCGGGTGGCCAGAACCACGCTCACGGAAGGCGAGGGAAGCAGCGGCCTGCCCAGCTGGCCCAGCAGAGTGTTCCAGACGGCCTTCGGGCTGTAGAGGTCCAGGGCCGTCCGGCGAAGCTCGATCGACTTCGATTCCCGCAGCACCCGCGGGTCGTCGGCGTCGAAAGCCTGAAGGCAGTCCACCAGCTGATGGCCGAGCAGGGACCGCACCGGGGCTGACAACTCCCGTGTCAGCAGCGGCACGCCGGCGACGGCAAGCTGGCTCAGGCGCCGCGCCAATTGCCAGTCGAGACCGCCGAAGCGGGCGCCGTCCACCTCGAGGTAGTCGTGCGGCCGCAGGGCGGCGAGGTCGGCTTCGCTCAGGTCTCCCCCAGGGCCGAGTTCGCCCGGCTCGAGCGCCCGCGCCGGCTTCTCCGGGTACGGCAGGAATCCCATGGGTGAGACGACGGCGGTATCAACCGGGGGCAGTACCGTCCCCGGCGGAGTCCAGACCGGCGGGGTGACCCGCCCGGGGTGGTCTGCAATTTGCTCGCTGAGCTGCTGCGTGAGCTCGCTGCGCCCGATCAGCACGTCGACGGAATAGATGTCATCCGGCTCGGGCTGCAGGAGCTGCTCCGTCATGAAGCTGCCCAGCGCGTCCCCGGCGAGCCAGGCGCTGGCGGCGGGCTCGGTGAAGCCGACCCGCAGTCCGCCCAGCACCGGCCGCGGCGTAGCAGGCGAACAGCAGCCCAGCGCAGCGAGGGCCGCGGCGTGCACATTGACCCATTTGCCGCCTTCGACCACCACCGCGAAGCCAAGCCCCGGCACAGTCATCGCGGACGCGGCGGCCTTGACCTGAAGGCTGCGCGGCGTCCAGACCGGCAGATCGGCGGCCGGGAAGAGTCCACGGATGACCAGGACGAAGCGCTGCGCCCGTCCCTCGCTGCGGAACAGCGGAAGCAGCGTCCGGGCCTCGGCCAGCGATTCCGCCTGCACAACGTAGCTGTCCCACCACAACTGCTCTGCGGGGACGCCGTGCTCCCAGTCGGAGCCGATCCGGGGATCGCGGTGCTCCCAGTCCGTGCGGGCGTAGTCCAGCCCAAGGTCCAGCGCCAGCTGGGCCACGGGATGGTCGGCGGAGCCGACCGCGACGCTCTTGATCTGCATGCTGCTAGCTCCCCGCCCGGCGGGTGCGGGCCTTGAGCCGGCCAAGGATATAGGCGGGGCCCTTGCGGGCAATCGCCCGGGCGCGTGAAATGCCCCGGTTCGGGGCAAACCCCTGCTCCAGGCGGCGGCGCTCGACTTCGGACTTTTTCAGCCGTGCCTCGAGCTGCCGGATCCGCTGCTCATAGTCCACGGCGCGTGGCGCTGTCGGCCAGGTCCCGGACCACGATGTTCAGGTCAAGGGTCGCCGCGGCGCCCTTGCGCAGATGCAGCTTCGGCTTGGGCCGCCGGAAGTCGTGCAGGCCCAGGGCGCTGCCGGAAACCCAGCGTTCACCGCCGGCGCTGCGCGCGGACTTCTCCGGGTCACCGGTTTCTGACAGCTCCCGAAGGGTGGCCGTCTGCCACAGTTCGATCGCGCCGGGCTGCCCGTCCACCAGGGCTCTGAGGACCAGTGCCTGCGTCTGCCGCAGGCTGTCGATCATCGCCTCCAGCGAGTGCAGGCCCAGGGCCGTTCCCGCGCTGAGCACCAGCGTATAGGCGGCCTCGGCGATGTGCTGTCCGTCGGTCCGGAGGAACGAAAAGCGGGGGTCGGTGGCAAGCCACTCCTCCAGCTTGGGACGGCTGCCGTCCTGAACAAGAATGTCGACGGCGAAGTCCTGGCACGCGGAGCCGAAAAGCGAGGCGACGGTCCCGGCAATCTCCAGATCCGTTGCCTTTGCGGCCCGAATCAGGATCCGGACCAGAGGAGTCTCGCGCCGCGGCGTGTGCAGGGCCTTGAGTGCAAAGCCGGCATCGCGCAGCTCTTCTTCAATGGACGCTGACACGGCGTGGCTTCCCCTATCCACCTACGCTGGCCCCTACGGGCGTGTGCAGCCGGCCGGAATCCGCGTGCTCGTGCTGGTTCCAAATGCCCTTGGTGTCGATGACCTGCTTGCCCTCCAGGGACAGGAAGTCAAGGGTCAGGAATTCATCATGGTCCACCAGAAGCAGCACGAGGTCTGCCGCGGCTACGGCTTCCTCCATGCCGTGGAGGCTGGAGAGGCCGGACGCTGTCAGCGCCGTGGGGAGCTCCTCGACGTTCGGGTCAACCACCAGGACGGTGCTCTCCGGCAACTGCCGGACCAGTTCCTGGACGATCGTTACCGACGGCGACTCGCGGACGTCGTCGATGTTGGCCTTGAAGGCCAGGCCGAGGACGGCCACCGTGGCGCCAGGCTGGTCGGCAAGTGCCTCCACAGCCTGCCGGACGACGTGGTGCGGCTTGGAGTCGTTGACTTCGCGGGCCGTCCGGATCAGGTCGGAGTGCTCCGGGACGGCGTCGACGATGAACCAAGGGTCCACGGCGATGCAGTGCCCGCCCACGCCGGGGCCGGGGCGAAGAACGTTGACGCGGGGGTGGTGGTTCGCGAGCTCGATCAGCTTCCAGACGTCGATGCCCAGGTTGTCGCAGATCAGCGAGAGCTCGTTGGCGAAGGCGATGTTGACGTCGCGGAACGTGTTTTCCACCAGCTTGGTCATCTCAGCGGTGGTGGCATCGGTCAGCAGGATTTCGCCCTGGCAGATGACCTCGTACAGCCGCTTGGCCAGCTGGGCACCCTCCTCGGTGAGGCCACCGATCACGCGGTCGTTGGTGACGATTTCGATCATGATCCGGCCCGGCAGGACACGCTCCGGGGAGTGCACAATGTGGACCTGCTTGCGTCCGGGAGCCGCGTCGAGTGACAGGTCCGGCCGCAGTTCCAAGAGGTAGGCGCCGAGGCGTTCCGTAGTGCCGGGAGGCGACGTCGATTCCAAAACCACGAGTTCGCCGCCGCGGAGCTTGGGCGCGAGGGCCTCGACGGCGCTGCGAAGGTAGGAGAGGTCGGCGCCGTTGCCCTCGGCGAGCGGGGTGGGCACGGCAATGATGTACGCGTCGGCCGCGGGCACGGTGGACATGGCGACGAGGTTGCCCAGGCTGACAGCGCCTGAGACGACCACGCCCATGTCGGGTTCCACAAAGGGAACCTCGCCCCGGTTGACGGCGTCAATGGTCGCCTGTTTCACGTCGACGCCGGCCACGAGCTTGCCTTTGGCGGCGAAGCTGGCCGCGGTGGGCAGGCCGATGTAGCCAAGTCCGATGACGGCAACATCAAAAATCGTCTCGTCCATGTCTCCCCTAAACTAAAATGTGGTCTTCGGGCGAACCGAAGAACTGAATCTTTGAAGAAGCCAGAAGCTCTTCATTGGTGATGGGCCAGGTGTGCGACGACACGTCGGCGCCGCGCATCTGGCAGTAATTAAAGCGGTCCGCCGAATAGATCCGGGCGCCCGACTCGATGACGTCGCTGAGGAAGCGCGAGTCTTCTCCACGTTGCAGCGGCTCGAACGGAAAACGCCGGAAGGTGTCGGTGGCGGCGAAAATGGTAGGCCCGGAGACTGCTTCCACGTAGCGGTGTTCCAGCTGCGGGTTGCGCAGGATGGTAGCCCCGGCACCGGCAAGGTGCATGTAGTGCGCCCGCTTTCCCACTACCTCGGCTTCGGAGTACATCATGGCGTGGACCTGGTCGCCCAGGTACAGGGGGCTGTAGATGTCGTCGTCGTCCCATTTGGTGGCGAACCGGCCGTCGGCGTGCGCCACCAGGGAATTGAGGCACTCGCCGAGCATCGTCTGCTGCGGCTCCTGGAGAACCACGACGTCGGGAATCCCGGCGTCCAGGCACTTTCGCCGGAACGCGGCGACGTCGATCTCAAAACCGTGGGCCAGGTAGATCAGCTGGACATCCACGCCCTGCTGGGCAGCCACACCGGCAATGACGTGCTCCAGTTGCTGCGGGCGGAAGCTTGAAACGAGGACCGACACCTGGGCCCGCGGTGCCGTCGCGGCCAGCGCAGGCCGCGCTGCCGCCGCGATGGACTGTGCCCGGTGGCTGAAGGTGTGCTCCGCCCAGATTCGGCGCTGGGCCTTGTGGACGAGGCGCTGTGCATAGTCCGGGTTGGCGGTCAGTGCCTTCAGCAGGTGCGCGGCATCCTCTCGCGTGTCTGCCGTGGGGATTTCCTTGTCCGGGAAAAATTCCGTGATGGCCAGCGCTAGGGGTCGAGACAACGCAGGAGCCGGCCGCGGTGATCTCAAAAATCCGCCGGGCGCACATCGACGGCGAGTCCGTGACGGAGTTGACGTTGAGGAAGACTTTGTACGCCTTGTAGGCGGTCAGCATCTGCTTGTAGGACAGCGACCCCACAACGTGCTTCTTGAGGATCCCGGGGAACTGGTACTGCGGCTGCCTGCCCAGCTGGCGCGAAAAGATTTCGAATCCGGGGCGCTTGCCCGCAGTCGCGTCCACGGCCGCTCCCAGCAGGAACTCCATCTGCCGCCGGCGGTCCTCGTACTTGTGCGCAAAGTACATGCCGGCGAAGGCGATCTCGCGGGCGTGCCAGCCGTGCCGGGGCCTGGCCGGGTTGTGGATGCGGGGCTGCGCGGCAAAGGGCAGCACGGAAATCCGGTCGTGGCCCAGGTCCGCCCGGTAGCGGGGAAGCATGTTGGCGTCGGTGGTGAAGACGTGGTCGAACAGTTTCGCGGCGGGAAGGAAGTCCTCGTAGTGCGGCGGGTCCTCCTTGTTCCAGAAGACCGCCGGAAGTCCGGCCGCCCGGCATCCCGCAACCAATTCCAGGAAGACGGCCGAAGGACCCGCCGGGCCGGTGATCTTGCCCCGCCAGAGTCCGGCGTTGCCTGCCCAGGCGGATTCGACGACGACGAAGTCCAGCGCCTCGTCGCGCAGCTGCTGTTCCCAGCTGTCCGGCCTGAGCGCCACGATCGTCCACTCGGCGGAGAACGCCGCCGCGGAAAAGTCGTCCATGATGATGCCCACGCGCAGCTGCGGATTCCGCGGCTGCGCCACGTCAACCGCCGCTTCCCTGAAGATCAGGTGCCGGCCGCGTCCCAAGCCGCGCCAGGCGCCTTCCGCGCCGCGGACGCCGGACAGGCTGGCCTCATCACGCTCGGCCGTGCTGCGGTGCAGGTAGCTCTTGACCTGTCCCATGCCGCCCTGGCGGGCGTGCCACAGCGCGCGGCGCCAGTACGCCGTCTTATCTCGAAAACTCATCGTCTACCTGGACCGCTTCCAGCCGTTGGGGAGCAGCGTGGTCCGCATTTCGGGCAGGCTTGCCATCAGCTCGGCCCGGATCTGGCGGCCGTAGTCGGCGTTGCCCTCGTTCATGCGCCAAATGAAGTTCCGGTATTCCTTGGCGACCTCGTCGGGGGTTCCGTCCATGATGAAATCGCCCTTGTCGATCCAGATGGCGCGGTTGCACATGCCCGTAATGGTCCCGAGGCTGTGACTGACCACAAACACGGTTCCGGCCTGATTCGTGACCTTCTCCATCCGTTGCCTTGGAGCGGTCCTTGAACTGGGCGTCGCCGGTGTTCAGGGCTTCGTCGATGAGCAGGATCTCGGGATCGACGGCCGCGGCGATGGCGAAGCGGAGGCGCGCGCCCATGCCCGAGGAATAGGAGTTCATCGGGTGGTAGACCTCGTGCTCCAGGCCGGACATCTCCACAATGTCATCGAACTTGGCATCGATTTCAGCGTGGCTCATGCCCATGGCCAGGCAGCCGAGCCGAATGTTCTGGGCACCCGAAATGGAGCTGATCAGTGCTGCGTTGACGCCCAGCAGGATGGGGTTGCTCGAGGCATAGACAGTGCCGGTGTCGGGGATGATCAGCCCGGCAAGGACCTTCATCAGGGTGCTCTTGCCGGAGCCGTTGCGGCCGATGATGCCGATGGAGTCGCCCTGGTTGGCCACGAAGGAGATCTTGCTCAACGCCTTGGTCTTGACCGCGGTGTCGCCGAGACGGCGGCTCCTCAGGCTCTTCACGATGGAGGTCCGGGCATTGGTCCGCCCGGGAGTCTGGTTCTTGGTCCGGTAGACGACCGAAATGTCGTCCACCACCACTGTTGGCTCGGCGATGTGGGCCGCCCGATACATCAGACACGTCCATAGCTTTCCTCTCCGCGCCAGAAGACAAAGAGTCCGGCGGCGACCGATCCCAGCGCCCACAGACCCAAGACAGCCCATGCCCGCCAGGCCGGCGTGGTGTCGTAAAGAACCGAGTCGCGGATGATTTTGATGACCTGGAAAATCGGGTTGAAATCCATGATGGTGCGCATGACCGGGTACTTGCCGAAGCGGCTCCTCGGCAAAGAAGACCGCCGAGACGTACATCAAGAAACGAATGACGAATGAGAGCAGGTGGCTCAGGTCCGGGACCTTGAGCAGCACCGGCGCCAGCAACATGCCAATCCCCAGATTGAACAGGAACTGAAGCAGGATCGCCGGAACGATCAGCAACCACCGCCACGTGATTTCCTCGGCCGGTGCCGTGAAGATGACGAAGAGCAGCATGACGATAGTCACGGGAATGTTGGAGAGGAGCTCCCGCACGTTGACGGCAATGGGCAGAGACGCACGGGGAAACTGGAAGGCCCGGATCATGGACGTGTTGCTGGTGAGCGACTTGGCTCCGCCCAGAATGGAACGGGTGCTCATCTGGAACGTAAAGACGCCGATGATCAAGTAGCCGATGAAGTTGTCAATGCCCTTGCTGGTGCCCAGGAACACGCCAAAGATCAGGTAGAAACTGAGGCCGTTCAGTACCGGAGTCAGGACGAGCCACGCCGTACCCAGATGGGTTTTGTCGTTGCCGCTCTGAACCCGTGCGCGGGCGTCGAAGAAGATGAAACTCCGGCGATCCCACAGCTGGACCAGATAGTCCAGGAAATCGGGCCGCTGCCCCACCTTGCTCAACCGGACAAGGTTCACGGGCACAGAGACGGTGGGCGCCTTCGTCTGCTCCGCTTCCGTTTGTTCCTGGATGCTCATCAGATAGTTACTCCCAGCATTTCCAACTCTCTTGCCAGGGCAACCGCGTTGGCGGCCCACGTTCTCTCCTGCAACACACGTTCCCTGCCTGCAGCGCCGAACTGTGCTGCGAGCTGTGGATCCGTGAGCAGTTCCCGGATCGCGCCGGCGAACGAGACAGGGTCCCCTGCCTCGGCCAGGAGGCCGGTCACCCGGTCCTCGACGATTTCCGCCAATGCCGGCAAGTCGCTGGCCACAACGGGCCGGGCGCACGCCATGGCCTCCACGGGCTTGAGCGGTGTCACGGAACGCGTCACCTCCAGGTCCTTGCGCGGCACAACGAAGACATCCAGCGCTTGATGGTACAGGGCCGCCTGGCTCCGGGGCACGCGGCCCGTGAAGATAATGCGGCTGGCGAATCCGCTCCGCTGCGCCTGAATCTGCAGCGATGGCATCGAGGAACCGTCACCCACGATCAGGAGACGGAGGTGAGGAATGTCCGCCGCGAGCCGCACAAATGCGGCCAGGAGGTCCTCGATCCCTTCATAGGGTACCAAGCTGCTCACGGTCCCGATAAATTGCCCGTCTTCCGGGAGACCGAGCTCGCGACGTGCGCTGGCTTTGTCCAGCGGCTCGGTCGAGGAAGTCTCCGCCAACTGCATTGGGGGCAATGATGACCTTACTGGCGGGGATGCCGGCGGCGACGATGTTGGCCTTCATGGCCTGTCCCGAGGGTCAGCACGAGGTCCGCGTCCTGCATGACTTCCGTTTCCCGGTTCTGAAACAGCCGGTACTTCTCGCTGTTCCGCGCCTCGGGCCCGCGGGTGGAGGCCCAGGTGTCGGCCAGTTGGCCGCGGACCTCGTAGACCCAGGGAATTCCGAGAGCCTCGGCCACGGCCCGCACCACCAGTCCGTTGACGTAGTGCGTGGTGGTGTGCAGCACGCTTGGCTTGAATTCCAGGGCCACGGCGAGCAGTTCCTCGGCCTGCTGCTGCAGCCGGGCGTCAATGGTCTGGGCCATCGTGGCGGGCAGGAGCCGGTGGTAGCGGATCCCGTCCACGGTGTCTGTGGTCTTGGCGAGGAGCTTCCCCACCTGCACGGGATAGCCCATCCTGGTGACCGCCAGCACGTCCCAGCCGGCCGCCTGCTGCGCCAGCAGCGTGGAGTGGGACCGCTGGGCGTAGCCGCTGGCGGTGTGCGGCAGCGAGTTTGTCAGCAGATGAAGGATCCGGCCGGGAACCGGTGCGTAGGGCTGGCGCTCCAGCGACGGCGATGCGTCGGTCAGGATTGCGGCCTCAGCGGCCAGGCGGGCCCGTTGCCGCAGTCCCGCCGGCCCCCGAGCCGTCGAGCGCCTCAACGGCTTCGCTGACGTCGCCGTCGTACCAGAGGCGCCGTGCCCGGGCCTGCTTGAGGCGCTGCGCCGTACCTGCCTTGGCCAGGAAGACGTCCGAGACCGTCCGGGAGGTTCGCGGCGAGGGCGACGTCGGCCAGGCGCCGAGCCCGTTCGCCGTCGACGGTTCCGTCGGCCGCGATGCGGAGCCGACGTTCGACGTCGGCGTCGTCCCCGGCGGCGAGTGCCGCGAACAGCACTGCCGCGGAAGTGGAGTTCTTCGGAGCCAGTTGGCACAGGCGCTTGGCGAGCGGGAGCACGGCCGAGGGCAGCCTGCGCGAAAGCTGCAGGAACAGGATGACAGGATCGTCAGTCAGGTGCTGGCGGACAACGCCCTGGGCCAGCCGGACGTTGTTGAGGAGTTGCATCATCGGCTAGGGCGGGTTTCCGCGAGCAGTTCGGTGATGAGTTCCATGTAGCGGCCGGCGAGTTGCTCGTACTCGGCGTTCGCTTTGACCCACTGGCGGCTGTCGCCGTTGCGGACCAGACGGCCGCGATCGGCGGCCAGTTCGCGCCACAATGCGGCCAGCTCTTCCGGATCGCTTGCCACGATGTCGCCGGCCTCGGCGTCGGTGATGATTCGGGCCGCTTCTCCCTTGCACCACGGCGGTGACGTGCCGGCCGATCGCCAAAACCTCATAGGTCTTGGACGGCACGGTGGTTTCGAAGGATTTCCAGTCGTCCCGCAAGGAGACGATGCAGGTGTCCGCCGACGAGTAGCGTTCCAGCATGGCGTCACCGGTCAGGGGCGGGTGGAAGGTGACCGGGGCCTTCAGCTCCCGTGCCAGCTTCTCCAGCGCCGGCCTCTGGGTCCCGTGGCCCACCATGTGCAGGTGCATCGAGTCCCCCACGAGGGCACTCGCGCGGATGGCGACGTCGAGCTTCTGGCTCTCGCCGTGGTTCCCCAGGTACAGGGCCTCGAAGACGTCCCGTTCCGGTTCAGGCGGTCCCACGACGGGGATGGCGTCCAGGTGCACGCCGTTGCTGACGGTGGCCACGTTGCGGACTCCGCGCGATCGCAGCGTGGCTGCGAATCCCTCCGTCACCGTGACCACGAGGTCGGCGCGGTGCTGGACGAAGTCCACCACATGTTCCACAACGCTCTTGACACTGCCCTGGACCAGGCGGGCGTCGCGGGCCAGGTCCGGCCAGGCGTCGCGCATTTCCACGATCAGCGGGACGCGGCGCATTTTGGCCAGGGCATAGCCGGCAGCAAGCGACGGCAGTCCGGGGGCGGTGACAATGACGACGTCGGGCTTGCGGACCATCATTCCGGCCGGGACCGACAAGAAGGCCGAATAGCACTGGTCCAGCAGCCGCGCGGCGCGGGAGTTGCCGTGGCGCAGGTAGGGGACGTGGAGGATCTTTTCGGTGAACTGGCCGTTGCGCAGCCGGAAGGGCCTGTCCGGCCATCCAGCGCGGGAGGGCCCGCCGGCCGAACGGGTAGTGCGCCACCGGGAGTCACGACGTCGACATCCCAGCCTGAGTGGGAGAACTCCTTGATCATGGCGGTCCAGCGCCGCTGTGGCGGACTCTGTTCGGGCCAGTAGGAGTGCGTGATCAGCGTGATGTGCAGGCCGTCACTCTTGGCCTTGGGCGCAGTCGACTCCACCAGGTCTTCATCCTGCATGGGTGTCAGGACTTACCTGGTGCGGGGAAGGCCGGTGACTTTTTTGGAGCCGATGAAACGGAAGTAGGCGAAGCCCAGGCCCAGCAGGATCAGGACGGTGATGGCCTGGACGGCCAGGGGGCTGCCGGTAGCAACGGCCACTGCGGCCTGGACCTCGGACTTCACCATCACCGGAGGTTCGGTGGGCGTTGCGATGACGGCGGGCGCCGTGGACGGCACCGGCGTCGGGGTGGGCGAGGGGGTCGGCGTCTCCGTCGGCGTTTCCTCGACTACGGGGGCGGGAGCCGGGACCACGGGTGCCACGACGGGCGGCGTTTCGATGACAGGCGGCAGGCGTCACGACGGGCGGAGCAGGCGTCACGACGGGCGGAACGACCGGTGCCGGGGCGGTTTCCACCGGTGCCGGTGGCTCAACGGGCGTGGTCGGAGTCACCACCGGCAGCGGAACGATAACGGGTTCGGTCGGCGGAGGCGGATCCGCCGTCGGCGGCGCTGTCGGCGGCGTCAGTGGGTGCCGGCACGAGGGCCGCTGATCAACGTTGCCCCAGGACTTGCGGTACGCCAAATCATCGGCATTGGCTGCTGTCGCCGTGCCCATGACTGAGGCGGCGAGGAGCAAAGCTCCCAGCCCGGTGCGTATGGATTTTTTTCGGCTGCACGACGTCATCGACAGTCCCTCCCCCACAGTGCGAGATTGAATCAGGTGTGCGTTATGCGGCCAACACTAACGTCATTGTCGGCAGAGCCCCAGTGGTGCACGAGGTCCCAGTCTACTCGAAGGTAAGAGTCAGGCTGTTCAAAGTGATGCTACCCGCACGCCCGAACGTGTGGCGATAGCGCCACGCGGGCCGGGTTACGCTGGATGAATGCTTCAGTTCAGCCGCCTTGTTTCCGCGCGCCTTGCCCTGACTCTGGCCGCCGCCGCGGCCGGCGCTTGCCTTGACCTCCTGCTCCCCGGTGGTCGACGTCACGCCCGCCAAGGATGCCGCGAACGCGGCCTGCGCGCCGATGATGCTGGCCCTTCCCGACGCCATCGGCGACGCCAAGCTGCGCAAGACCAATGCCCAGGCCACGGCGGCCTGGGGCGATCCGTCCCTGGTGATCCTTCGCTGCGGAGTCAACGTTCCCGGCCCCACCACGGACCGCTGCGTGAGCGTCAACGGCGTCGACTGGGTCATCAAGGAAGGCAACCCCGTGTGGACGCTGACCACGTTCGGCCGCGAACCGGCCACGGAGATCCTGCTGGACCCGGACAAGATCAGTTCGGCCACCGTGCTGGCCGACCTCGCCGCCGCGGCGCTGAAGATCAAGGCGACCCGGAAGTGCGTGGGCCAGGAGGACCTGCAGAACCTGCCGACCAGCAAATAGGCCGCTGCGCGCACCCGGCGGATCGGGCACCGCCAGGCGCGTCCCGGCCCAGGGCCGGCAGGGCCTAGCGCAGGCCGGTCTTGCGGTGCAGTGCCAGGTGGATCAGCTCGTCGATCAGTTCGGCGTAGCCCAGGCCTGAGGCCTTCCACATCTGCGGGTACATGCTCTTGGGCGTGAACCCGGGCATGGTGTTGATCTCGTTGATGATCAGTTCGCCCTCGGGCGTGTAGAAGAAGTCGACCCGGCTCAGTCCCTCGGCGCCGACGGCGTCGAAGGCGACGGCGGCCAGTTCCCGGACCCGGGTGATCGCCTCCTCGGGGAGGTCGGCCGGGCAGCTGAGCGCGGCGGCGTCGTCGACGTATTTGGCGTTGAAGTCATAGAACTCGTGCCCGCCGCCCGCCACGGAAATCTCGCCCGGCATGGACGTCCGCGGAGCATCGGTCCCCCGGCCCTCCAACACGGCGCATTCAATCTCGCGGCCCGTGATGCCGGCCTCGATGACCAGCTTGGGGTCGTGCTCGCGGGCCGCCTCGATCGCGGCGTCCAGGCCCTCGAGGGAATCCACCTTGGAGATGCCCATGGAGGACCCTGCCCGGGCCGGCTTGACGAACACGGGGAAGCCGAGCTGGTCCACGCGCTTGCGGACGGTCTCCGGATCAGTGAGCCACTGCCGGTCGGTCACGGCGATGTACGGTCCCACGTGGAGCCCGGCCGATTCGAAGACCACCTTCATGAAGTGCTTGTCCATGCCGACGGCGGACGCCAGCACGCCGGCGCCCACGTAGCGGGTGTCGGACAGTTCCAGGAGGCCCTGGACGGTCCCGTCCTCGCCGAACGGCCCGTGCAGCAGCGGGAAGACGACGTCCACGGTGCCGAGCTCCTGCGGGACCGCGTTCGGGGAGGCGACGATCAGCTGGTGCTCGCCGCCGATCTCGGCCAGGGCCACGGTCTGCGCCGAGGGCGCGACTTCGGGCAGCGACGACGCGGAGAGCGACCACTCGTCGGTGTCGCCGGAGGCCAAAACCCACTGGCCGGTCTTGGCGATCCCGATCGGGATGACGTCGTACTTGTCCTGGTCGATGGCGCCCAGGACGCCGGCGGCGGTCACGCAGCTGACGGCGTGCTCGCTGGAGCGGCCGCCGAACAGCACCGCCACGCGGGGTTTCGACTGGCCGGTACGGTCTTCTGTGGTCATGTTGTTCTCTGACACTCTCAGTAATCGCCTTCGGGTTTCAGGTCCCGGGACAGCAGCAGCGGACCCAGTTCGTCTACGGACAGTTTTCCGGCCAGGACGGCGACGACGGCTGCCGTGATCGGCATGTCGACGCCGAGCTTCCCGGCAAGTTCGTGGACCGCCTGGCTGGACTTGATGCCTTCAGCCGTCTGCTTCATTTCGGCCGTGACCTGCTCCAGGGTCAGTCCCTTGCCGAGCAGCCGGCCGGCGGTGTGGTTTCGGGACAGCGGGGAGGAGCAGGTGGCCACGAGATCGCCCAGGCCGGCGAGCCCGGCCATGGTCCGGGCCTCGCCGCCCAGGGCGAGCGTCAGCCGGGAGGTCTCCGCCAGGCCGCGGGTGATCACCGAGGCCTTGGTGTTGTCGCCCATCTTCTTGCCTTCGCAGATGCCGACGGCCAGGGCGATGACGTTCTTGACGATCCCGCCGATTTCGACGCCGACCACGTCCGTGGTGGTGTACGGGCGGAAGTAGGGTGCGGTGCAGCTGCGGGCGATCCAGCCTGCCGTGACCGGATCGGTGCAGGCCACCACGGACGCCGTCGGCTCTTCCCGGGCGATCTCCATGGCCAGGTTGGGGCCGGAAACCACGGCGACGCGGTCGGCGGGCAGGTCGAGCTCCGCGCAGATGACCTCACTCATGCGGGCATCGGTGTGGAGCTCGAGGCCCTTCATGAGGGACACGACGACGGCGCCGGGCGCCAGCATGCTCCTTCCAGGCCTGCAGTTGCGGCCGCAGGGTCTGCGCCGGAACGGCCAGGATGACCAGCTCCGCGCCGGCCAGGACCTCGGCGACGTCCTTGGACGCGGTGATGCTGGACGGCAGCGTGATGCCCTTGCAGGTACTGCTCATTGCGGTGCAGGGTATTGATCTGGTCCACGACTTCCGGACGCCGGCCCCAGAGCCGGATGTTTCGTTCGACGCCGGAGGCCGTGGCTGCGTCGGCGACGACCTTGGCGAAGGTGGTGCCCCAGGAGCCTGCGCCCAGGACGGCCACGGTGGTGGCGGAAGTCTCGCGAGCCGCGGTCATGGTGCGTCCGCCGGTTCACGTCGATGTCCGCGTCGGATGCACTGCGTCGGTGCCGTCCCGCTCAATGCGGCCGTGCGTGGGCTGGTTGTGCGCCGCCGGGTCCCAGCGCTGCGCGGGCGGCTGTTCGCCGCGCAGTCCGGCCAGGAGGCTCGGTAATGGCGTCCATGATCACATTGGTGGCCTCGGTGAGCGTTGCCCGGTCCAGCGGGCGGCCTGCGAAGGCGCTCAGGTCCACGGGATCCCCGACCACCAGGCGGGAGGTCTTGCGCGGGAAGATGTACAAACGCTTGGCGTACCGCGGCAGGACCTCTTGGGCACCCCAATGGGCCATGGGCACCACAGGGATGCCGCTCTCCAGCGCCATGCGTGCGGCACCGGTGTGCCCCTTCATCGGCCAGAGTGCCGGGTCCCGGGTCAGGGTTCCCTCGGGGTAGATGATGATCGCCCCGCCCTCGTCCACGACCTCCTTGGCGAGCTGCAGCGAGCGGTTCGCTCCCGCCGTCGAGCGTTCCACCGGGATCTGCTTGGTGAGCCGCAGGACCGCGCCCAGCACCGGCACCTTGAAGAGTCTGGCCTTGGCGAGGAAGTGCGGCATCCGCTTCTGGTTGTAGAGCATGTGCCCCACCACCAGCGGGTCGATCTCCGTGCAGTGGTTGGGTGCGGCGATGAAGCCGCCGGCGGGCAGCTTCTCGAGGCCTTCCCACTTCTTGCCCATCAGCAGGTTCATCACGGGCCGGATGATCCCGGCGACTGCCACAAACGTGGCGTGGCTCTTGGCCGATTCCTTCACGAGGCCCCCGCTACTTGGCCGACGTGATGTCGAAATCGGCGCCGAGGCCCGCGAGCTTCTCGGTGAAGCGCTCGTAGCCGCGGTTGATGATGTCGATTCCGGTGACGCGGGACGTGCCCGTGGCGGCCAGGGCGGCAATGAGGTGGCTGAACCCGCCGCGCAGGTCCGGGACGTCGATGTCGGTGCCCTTGAGCTGCGCCGGCCCGGAGATCACGGCCGAGTGCAGGAAGTTGCGCTGGCCGAAGCGGCACGGGCACGCTGCCGAGGCATTCGCGGTGGACCTGGATATTGGCGCCCATGCGGATCAGCGCATCGGTGAAGCCGAACCGGTTCTCGTACACGGTCTCGTGGACGATCGAGACGCCCTCGGCCTGGGTCAGGGCGACGATGAGGGGCTGCTGCCAGTCCGTCATGAAGCCGGGGTGCACGTCCGTTTCGAGGACCAGCGGGTTGAGCTTGCCGCCGCGGTGGTAGAAGCGGATGCCGTCGTCGCCGATGTCCATTCCGCCGCCGACCTTCCGGTAGGTGTTCAGGAACGTCATCATGTCGCGCTGCGTGGCGCCTTCAACAAAGATGTCGCCGCGGGTGACAAGAGCCGCGGAAGCCCAGGAGGCCGATTCGTTGCGGTCAGAGAGGGCCCGGTGGTTGTACCCGCCGAGGTCCCGGACGCCTTCGATCCGGATGGTGCGGTCAGTCTGGACGCTGATGATCGCGCCCATCTTCTGCAGCACCGCGATGAGGTCCACGATTTCCGGCTCGGTGGCCGCGCCGGAGAGCTCGGTGATGCCTTCGGCGCGCGTGGCGCTCAGCAGGACCTGCTCGGTGGCGCCGACGGACGGGTATGGCAGGGCAATCTTGGCGCCCTTGAGCCCGTTGGGCGCGGAGATGTGGATGCCGCCGGGGCGCTTTTCCACCACGGCACCGAACTGGCGCAGGACATTCAGGTGGTAGTCGATCGGACGGTCGCCGATCTTGCAGCCGCCCAGGTCCGGGATGAAGGCCTCGCCGATGGCGTGGATCAGGGGCCCGCACAGCAGGATCGGGATGCGCGAATCGCCGGCGTGGGCGTCGATAGCGGTGCTGGAGGCGGTCTTGGCGCCCTTCGGGTCAAGCGTCAGATCACCGGTCACGGGGTCCTTATCAACCCGGACGCCGTGGAGCTGAAGCAGGCTCGTGACAACCTCAACGTCCTTGATTTCAGGCACGTTGCGCAACACCGACGGCTCGTTGCCCAGCAGGGCAGCAACCATGGCCTTGGGGACAAGATTCTTGGCCCCGCGAACGGTGACGCGGCCAGTTAGCGGGACGCCTCCGCGGATTGTCAGAACACTACTCATATACCGGTTTCCTCACGACTACTCGCCCCCAAATCCTTACAAAGGCTCCAGCTAAGCATAGGAGCATCCGTTACCGATCTGAAATACGGAGCCGTTCGAGCGGCGGCGTGTTGGCCCTGCCGGCACGGATGCGAGCGGTGCATCGGCGGAGCGGCGACGTGCGCCGCGTGGCGGCGGGGCGCCCGCGGCGGCGGCGTAGCGCCCGCGGGGCGCCGTCAAAGATCCGTTGGGACGCCGTCGTGGCTGGGACGGGACGTCGTCGAGCGGCCGTCGTGGGCGCCGGCCGGGATAGCTCATCAGCTAGTGGTACCGGTCCGGCGTCGCCATCACCGGGGCTAGCTTGCCGAACTACAAGCTCACAGCCAGCGATGTCGGAAAGACGGTCACAGTCCGAGTTACAGGCCGGAAGAGCGGATTCGCCACCACTTCCAGGACCTCCGCCTTTACAGCCCAAATCACTCGATAGCCCCAGGGCTTCCGCTGGGCAGGTGGCACTCGGACGAGGCCATGCAGCAGTTATTGTCAGAGGTCCCTGAAACACTGGATCCATGGACGGCAATCAGGGGCCCGAAGTGGTTCCGGCAGGACACGGCGACGCCGGCTTCAGCCGCGCCGGGCACGCTGCGGCCGCCTCGCCGGCCACCGGGCCGGCGGCGGTCGCTGACCTGGCCCGGATCCTGGCCTTCCTCCCGGCCCCGGACAGCGCCGCCGCACTGATCGACGAGATCCGGGACCTGGAGGACCTGAAGTCCGCCATGGCAGCCCGGCAGGCCCGGCACGCCGTGGCCTTCGATGCGCTCCAGCGCCGCGAGCAGGCCGCCGCCGGGGTCCCGGCCGAGCAGCTCGGGACCGGGATCGGCGCGCAGATCGCCCTCGCCCGGCGCGAATCCCCCGCCAAGGGCGGCCGGCTCCTGGGCCTGGCCAAAGCCCTCGTCACCGAAATGCCGCACACCCTCGCCGCCCTCGAAACCGGGGCAGCTCAACGAATGGCGTGCCACCCTGCTGGTCCGCGAAACCGCCTGCCTGACCGCCGCCGACCGGGCCGCCGTCGACGAGGACCTCGCCGCCGACACCGGCACCTTCACCGGGGCCGGCGACCGGCGCCTGGTCGCCGCCGCCCGGGCCGCCGCCTACCGGCTGGACCCCCGCTCCGTCACCGACCGCGCCGCGCACGCCGCCAGTGAGCGGCACGTCAGCCTCCGCCCGGCCCCGGACGCCATGGCCTGCCTCACCGCGCTGCTGCCCGTCGCCCAGGGCGTCGCCGTCTACAACGCCCTGACCCGGCACGCCGACACCCTCCGCACCGCCGGGGACCCCCGCACCCGCGGCCAGGCCATGGCCGACACCCTCGTCGAACGCACCACCGGCACCCCCGGCGGGATCAGCGGCATCGAGATCCAGCTCGTCATGACCGACCGCACCCTCTTCCAGGCCGACGCCGAACCCGCCCGGCTCCCCGGCTACGGCACCATCCCCGCCGGCTGGGCCCGCACCCTCATCAACGGCACTGCACCGCGACCGGCCCCGGGAGGCGGCGGCAAGCCGAAGACCGGCGGCTCGCCCGCTGCCGCTGATGACACCGCGTTCACCCTCTGGCTCCGCCGGCTCTACACCCACCCCGGCACCGGCGACCTCGTCGCCATGGACTCCCGCGCCCGGATCTTCCCTCCCGGGCTCCGCCGCTTCATCCAAACCCGCGACGACACCTGCCGCACCCCCTACTGCGACGCCCCCATCCGCCACCTGGACCACATCACCGCCTGGCACAACGGCGGCCAAACCACCCGCACCAACGGCGCCGGACTCTGCGAAGCCTGCAACCACACCAAAGAAACCCCCGGCTGGACAGCACGCCCCGTCCCGAACCAAAACCCGGCCGCGGCGGCAGGCACACCCTCGAACTCACCACCCCCACCGGCCACACCTACCACTCCACCGCACCACCCCTGCCCGGAACCCTGTTCCGCCCAACAGCGGCCGATCAGCCCGGATCCCGCCAACGACGCCAACTTCGGCAGCGCGCCAAGACCCTCAAGAGCCGCAAGCGCACCGCCAGATGACGGCGGCCTAAGAACAGTGCAGTCGAAGTGCCAGGCCGCCGGTCCCGACAACCACGCCATCGGCCCATGCAACCGGGCAACCCGGCAACCAGGCGACCCGGCAACCAGGCGAACCAGCCCCGACAAACACGAATGCCGCCGTCGAGTTTTACAACTCGACGGCGGCACATCATCACCAGGCTCAGCGCCAGGCTTCCCGAAGTTCGTGGCTTCCCGATCGGAGGCTCGGAGCCGGAGGCCCGGACCCCAGAATCCTCAGGACAACCGGGCAGGCAGTGTCTTGGGCTTGAAGGAGGGCCGGGTGGCCTCGTACGCCGTGATGTCCTCTTCGTGCTGGAGGGTCAGCCCGATGTCGTCCAGGCCTTCCAGGAGGCGCCACCGCGTGTAATCGTCGATCTCGAACGGTGCCACAATGTTGCCGCACTGCACGGTCTTGGACACGAGATCCACCGTGACCTCGGTGCCGGGGGCGTTCTCGAGCTCCTTCCAGATGAGCTCGATGTCGTCCTGGGCGAGCTCGGCGGCGAGCAGGCCCTGCTTGCCGGAGTTGCCGCGGAAGATATCGGCAAAGCGGGAGGACAGCACGGTCTTGAAGCCGTAGTCCTTCAGCGCCCAGACGGCGTGCTCGCGGGACGAGCCAGTGCCGAAGTCGGGGCCGGCCACCAGGACGGAACCCGCGTTGAACGGCGCCTGGTTCAGGATGAACGACGGGTCCTTGCGCCACGCGGCGAAGAGCGCGTCCTCAAAGCCGGTGCGGGTGATGCGCTTGAGGTACACGGCGGGGATGATCTGGTCCGTGTCGACGTTGCTCTGGCGCAGCGGGACACCGATTCCGGTGTGGGTGGTGAACTTTTCCATGGCGGATCCTTCGAGGCTGTGTGGATCGGGGCTAAGTGGATCGAGGCTGTATGGATCTGAGCCTGTAGATCCAGACTTCAGATCTGGGCGGACGCTACGCGGCGTCGGTACTGAGCGCTGCGGACTCCGGCGCGGGGTCCAGATCCGACGGCGAGCTCAGCGTTCCGCGTACCGCCGTCGCCGCTGCGACTACCGGGGAGACGAGGTGGGTGCGCCCGCCCTTGCCCTGGCGTCCTTCGAAGTTGCGGTTGGACGTCGAGGCGCAGCGCTCACCCACTTCCAGCTGGTCGGGGTTCATGCCCAGGCACATCGAGCAGCCGGCAAAGCGCCATTCGGCTCCGAAGTCCTTGAAGACCTTGTCCAGCCCTTCGGCCTCAGCCTCCAGGCGCACCCGGGCCGAGCCCGGAACCACGAGCATCCGGATGTCGGGGTCCTTGGTGCGGCCGCGGATGATGTCCGCGGCGGCCCGGAGGTCCTCCATCCGTGAGTTGGTGCAGGAGCCCAGGAACACCGTGTCAACCCGGATGTCCTTCATCGGAGTGCCGGCCTCGAGCCCCATGTACTGCAGGGCGCGTTCTGCGGCGGCCTTGGCGTTCTCATCGCCAAAGTCATCCGGCGAGGGCACCTTCGCGGACAGGGACACGCCCTGGCCGGGGTTGGTCCCCCACGTCACGAACGGCTCCAGGGTGTCGGCGTCGAGGTCCACCTCGACGTCGAACGCCGCGCCGTCGTCGGTGCTCAGCGTGTTCCAGTATTCGACGGCGGCGTCCCACTCGGCGCCCTCGGGCGCATGCGGGCGGCCGTACATGTAGTCGTAGGTGGTCTGGTCCGGAGCCACCAGCCCGGCGCGGGCGCCGGCCTCGATGGACATGTTGCAGATGGTCATCCGGGCTTCCATGGACAGGGCCCGGATGGCCGAGCCGCGGTACTCCAGCACGTAGCCCTGCCCGCCGCCGGTGCCGATCTTGGCGATGACGGCCAGGATGATGTCCTTGGCGGTCACGCCGGGGCGCAGCGTGCCCTCCACGTTGATGGCCATGGTCTTGAACGGCTTCAGGGACAGCGTCTGGGTGGCCATGACGTGCTCCACCTCCGAGGTGCCGATGCCCATGGCGAGCGCCCCGAAGGCGCCGTGCGTCGAGGTGTGCGAGTCGCCGCAGACCACCGTCATGCCCGGCTGCGTGAGGCCCAGCTGCGGTCCCACCACGTGGACGATTCCCTGCTCGGCGTCGCCCAGCGAGTGCAGGCGGACGCCGAACTCCTGGCAGTTGTTGCGCAGGGTCTGGATCTGGGTCCGGCTGGTGAGATCGGCAATTGGCTTGTCGATGTCCAGCGTGGGAGTGTTGTGGTCCTCGGTGGCGATGGTGAGGTCCGGCCGGCGCAGCTTGCGGCCGGCGAGGCGCAGGCCTTCAAATGCCTGCGGCGACGTCACCTCGTGCACCAGGTGGAGGTCAATGAAAAGGAGGTCCGGCTGGGCGTTGGCTCCTTCGCCGTCCCCCTTGCGCACCACGTGCGCGTCCCAGACCTTCTCGGCCAGTGTCTTTGCCACGGCCTTCTCCCTTCACTGCGGTAATTATTGTGCGTTCATGCGGCTATTGCTTCCACTGAACCAGCACAGCCAAGTAATACGCCAGCGCGTTGACTTGCATCTCAGATAATGAGACGTCAATATCATTACATGGACAATTCTAGTGGAGTCGGTGTCATCGATAAAGCGGCCCATGTGCTTGACGCACTTGAGGCCGGCCCCACCACCCTGGCGCAGCTTGTGGCGGCCACGGGGCTGGCACGGCCTACCGTGCACCGGCTGGCTCTCGCGCTGGTGCACCACCGGCTCGTGAGCCGCGACATCCAGGGCCGGTTCGTGCTCGGCAGCCGCCTGGTGGAGTTGGCCTCCGCCGCCGGCGAGGACCGCCTCATCGCCTCCGCAGGCCCCGTGCTCATGCAGCTGCGCGACGCCACCGGCGAAAGCGCCCAGATCTTCCGCCGCCAGGGCGACTGGCGCGTCTGCGTGGCCTCCGCCGAACGCCCCATCGGCCTGCGGGACACCATCCCCGTCGGCACCCAGCTGTCCATGAAGGCCGGTTCTGCCGCCCAGGTGCTGCTGGCGTGGGAGGACCACGACCGCCTGCTGGAAGGCCTCCAGTCCGCCCGCTTCACCCCCACCGTCCTGGCGGGAGTACGACGCCGGGGCTGGGGTCAGAGCCTCGGCGAACGCGAGCCTGGTGTCGCCTCCGTTTCGGCACCTGTCCGCGGTCCGTCCGGCCGCGTGATTGCCGCCGTGTCCATTTCCGGCCCGATCGAGCGCCTGACCCGCCAGCCGGGCAGGCTGCACGCCGAGGTGGTCTGCAACGCCGGCCGTGTCCTGACTGAGGCGCTGCGCAAGACCAACGACTAAGTATGCTGTGCCCATGAACAGCTATGCGGTCTTCCTGCGGGGCATCAATGTGGGCGGCATCAACATCAAGATGGCCGATCTCAAGGACGCGTTGAAGTCGCGGCCGTTTTCGGGCGTGAAGACCTTGCTGGCCAGCGGCAACGTCGTGCTGGCCAGCGAGCTGGACCCTGCCGGCGTCAAAAAGGAGTTCGAGGCGTGCCTGCGGGAAACCTTCGGCTATGACGCCTGGGTGGTGGTGCTGACCGCGGGCCGCGTGGCAGCATTGGTCGAGGCCTGCCCCTACCCGGCCGACGACGCGTCCACCCACACCTACCTGACCCTCGCCTCCGACGAGGCGGTGCTCTCGGAACTCTTCGAATCCGGCAGCGCCCTGGACGGCGCCGAGCTCACCCTGCTGGGACCGGAAGCCCTCGCCTGGCTCGCCCCCACCGGCGGCACGCTGGAAAGCCCCTTCAGCAAGCTCTCCGCGAAGGCCAAGTACAAGGCAGCCACCACCACCCGCAACCTTCGCACCATGGTCAAGGTCCGCGACGCCGCGGTCGGGCTGTAGTGCGGATCCGGTAGCGCACAACCGGCGGCCGGACGGGCGGCTCAATGCAGGACCCGCGGCCGGATCGGGCGAAAAACTCGCGATCATACGAAATGCAAAAAACGGCCCCGGGCTGATGCCCGGGACCGTTTTCGTTGTGACCCCAGCGGGATTCGAACCCGCGTTACCGCCGTGAGAGGGCAGCGTACTAGGCCGCTATACGATGGGGCCGCGTACTTTCCAGAACAGCATTTCTGCCATTCAAGCCAAATGATTGTTTCATACACTTGGCCGTTGTTTCAAATCGGACAGATCGCTTCAAAATTTCCGATTACCCGCGGAAAACCGCTGATTTTCAGAGCTGGGATACCAGGACTCGAACCTAGAATGACGGTACCAGAAACCGTAGTGTTGCCAATTACACCATATCCCAATGGCACTTTCGGACCGGATGTTTGGGCCTAAACCCTCGCTCCCGGCGCCTCAGCACGAGTAATTACTTTACCGGAGAGTTTTCACTTGCACAAATCGGCTGCGCGGCGGCGGGACAGAATGACCCGAACGTACCGAAGCCCGCGCCTGGGCCCATGGCCGCAAAACCCGCGCCAGC
>CAWEPM010000037.1:0-107816 GCA_963810895.1 uncultured Actinomycetota bacterium | reverse complement strand
TCAGCAATCGCCCGGGGCCTGGAATCGGGACGCTTACGAAGGCTCAGCTGCTATTCGTTCCGTCGGGTGAGGGGCACGGCCCGGCGGTGACTCCGGATGAGCCATCGCATTAAGATCACGCAAATTTCCAGGCCTTCCGGCATATGGAAAGCGTTAAGGCCCGTTCCCCTGAGGCTCTGCCGGTGCTGTCCTGAACAGAGAGGACGCTGCAGCCATCGTGGTCGCAGTCAGACCCTCGGCAGGAGTCAACCAGAATGAACACCAAGTCCCGGCTGATGCGGGAGGCGTCAGGTCTTGCGACCGGTGCGGGTACTGCCCGGGATTTTGTCGCCGTCGATGACAGCGGGGATTTTTCATATCACCGGTCTGTACAGGATCTGTTGGCGGCGTTTGAGTACGTCGGGGAAGCTGTGTGCATCATCGACCGCAGCGGAAGGGCCTACCGGCTCGTGCTGGATGCAAACCGTCGCATGGTCCTCGGACCCGTACTAGGACCGGTGGAATTCCATTGGCTCCGCCACGCGTGGCTGGACGCGCAACGTACGCATCCGGAAGGACACAGGCTCCGGCGCTTCTACCCCGTCACGATGGACGAAGTGGTGACTGCGCTGTTCGAAATCCTCGCCTTGGAACGCGGGAGGGAACCTGCCGCGGGAGCATGGTCTCTGGACATCGACGGCGTTGCCTCGCTCCCGCCCAGCCTGGAGGAGATCGATCGCCGGCTCGCCCACGAGAAGCCGCTGGAGCACGTCCATGTGAAGGACCCGTTCGGACACATCTACCGGCCCGCGCGGCACCACCGGCGCTGGTATCTGCCGGCCGCCGCCGGATCCATCCTCTACATCGAAATCCCCGCCCCCGTCCGAGCTCACTGAGAGCGGTCCGGTCTGCCACACCGTCACGGGCCAAGTCCGGATTCAGGGCTTGCACCGCCGGGCCGGGCGGCGGTGCGGCGTTAAGGATCCGTCAAGATCGAGCCCGGGTCCGGTAGCGGCGCCCGGAGCCGGTGTTATCGTCGGCAGTGAAACACGATGGCGGGCATCGCGCGGAGAGGCATAGATGACCACTATGAGCAGGCCGCCTTCGGATCCCTCTGCGGCGCGGCCGGGAGCCGGGGACAACTTCAGGCGGTGGCTGCTGTTCGGCCTGCAGGACGCCAAGGGGGTCCATCAGGGGCCGGGTGCGGTGAGCGACTCGCACCTGAAGAAGCATCCGTGGTGGCAGGTGATGTGCCTGACCGGCGTCGATTACTTCTCAACCTTGGGCTACCAGCCGGCCATCGCGGCCCTGGCCGCTGGCGTGATCTCGCCGCTGGCGACTATAGTGCTGGTGGCTGTTACCCTGATGGGCGCCCTGCCGGTCTACCGCCGGGTGGCCGGGGAGAGCCACCGCGGCGAGGGATCCATCGCCATGCTGGAGCGGCTGATGCCGCGCTGGGGCGGCAAGCTCCTGGTGCTGGTCCTGCTGGGTTTCGCCGCGACGGACTTCATGATCACCATGACGCTTTCCGCCGCCGATGCCACCGCACACGCGATCCAGAACCCCTTCGCCCCCGCCTGGATGCAGGGTCAAAACGTTCTCGTCACGCTGTTCCTGCTCGCCTTGCTGGCCGCGGTGTTCCTGCGCGGCTTCAAGGAAGCCATCGGTGTGGCGGTCTTCCTGGTCGCCATCTACCTGGGCCTGAATGTCGTGGTGGTGATCACGACCATCCTTGAAGTGTTCACTCACCCCGTTGCCGTGGGCGACTGGTGGGTTGCCCTGACCACCCAGCACGGAAGCCCTTTCATGGTGGTCGGGATCGCGCTGCTGGTCTTCCCCAAGCTGGCCCTGGGACTGTCCGGCTTCGAGACCGGTGTGGCCGTGATGCCGCAGATCCAGGGACGCCCCGGTGACACCGAAGAGAAGCCGGCAGGCCGGATCGAGGGTGCCCGCCGGCTGCTGACAACCGCCGCCGTCATCATGAGCGCCTTCCTCATCACGACCAGCTTCACCACGGTGATCCTGATCCCGGCGCAGGACTTCCAGCCGGGCGGCCCGGCCAACGGCCGTGCCCTGGCATACCTGGCCCACGAATACCTGGGAAACGGCTTCGGCACCGTCTATGACCTGAGCACCATCGCCATCCTGTGGTTCGCCGGCGCCTCCGCCATGGCCGGGCTCCTGAACCTCGTTCCCCGCTACCTGCCCCGGTACGGCATGGCGCCCGGGTGGGCACGGGCCGTGCGTCCGCTGGTGCTGGTGTTCACGCTGGTCGGGTTCCTGATCACCTGGCTGTTCGACGCCGACGTCGACGCCCAGGGCGGTGCGTACGCCACCGGCGTCCTGGTGCTGATGACCTCCGCCGCGGTTGCCGTGGCGCTTTCCGCCCGGCGCCGGAAACAGCGCAAACGCACCATCGGTTTCGGTGTCATCGCCGTCGTGTTCATCTACACCACGGTGGCCAACATCTTCGAGCGCCCCGAAGGCATCCGGATCGCTGCGTTCTTTATCGTGGGCATCATCGTGATTTCGCTGCTTTCACGGGTCCGGCGCTCCTTCGAACTCCACGCCACCCATGTCCACATGGACCGGCAGGCACTGGAGTTCATGTCCTCCAACCTGGACGGGCCCATTGCGATCATCGCCCACGAACCGCTGCGCCTGAGTCCCGAGGCCTACCGGGACAAGCTGACCTCGGCGATCGAGGTCAGCCACCTGCCGGTGGACTACCAGGCATTGTTCCTGGAAGTGATCGTGGACGACTCCTCCGACTTTGAGACGGCCCTGGAGGTCCGGGGCGTGACCCGGCACGGCTACCACATCCTGGAAGTCCACGGACCCGTGGTGCCGAACACCATCGCCTCGGTGCTGCTGCACATCCGGGACGTGACCGGACTGATGCCGCACATCTACTTCCGCTGGACCGAGGGAAACCCGGTCACCAACCTGCTGCGCTTCCTGGCGTTCGGTGAGGGCGAAATCGCCCCCGTCACGCGCGAAGTGCTCCGCGAAGCCGAACCGGACGTGACCAAACGGCCCTGGGTCCACGTCGGCTGAGCGCCGCCGGAAGACGTTGCGGCCGCGGGACGGTCCGGACTTTTCGCCCCCGTTAAGACGGCGTCAAGATCCGCCCTCAGGGCGTTAAGAAACCATCAGGAATGGGTTTTTTCGCTCTGGAGAGGAGTTGACTTTCAGTAGCCCCGCAAACGGGGCGCGGATGAAAGGAACCTGCAATGGCCGACCTGGCTGTTATCGGAATCCTCATGGTGTCCATGGGGTTCGTCATGTGGATCGGCCACGTCCTGGCCGGAATGGTCGGCGGTGCCGATGACCGGCCGGAGGGCGGACAATGAGCGCCGACGCGATCATGTGGCTCGTCCTGCTGATTGCCGGGACTGTGCCTCTTCGGCTACCTGCTGGCCGTCCTGATCCATCCCGGAAAAGTGGTGAGCGGATCATGACCTTCAACTCTGCATCCTTCCTCATCCAGGTGGCGGCACTTCTCATTGTCCTGGCAGCCCTGCACAAGCCCTTCGGCATCTACCTGGCCCGGGTCTTCGAGGGCACGACGTCCAGCCGGCCCGAGCGGCTCTTCTACCGGCTCGCCGGGATCGACGCCGGCACCGAGCAGACCTGGTCCGTGTACCTGCGCAGCGTCCTGGCGTTCTCGGCTGTCTCCATCCTGGCCGTGTTCGGCCTCCAGCGGCTGCAGGGCGTCCTGCCCGGCAGCGGATCCCTGCCCGGCGTGGACCCGTGGGTTGCCATGAACACGGCCATTTCCTTTGTGACCAACACGAACTGGCAGACCTACGTACCGGAGACCACGGTAGGCATCTTCGTGCAGATGACCCTGCTGGCGGTGCAGAACTTCCTCTCCGCCGCCGTCGGCATCGTCGTCGTCGTCGCCCTCATCCGCGGCATCGCCCGCACCAGGACGCAGCGCCTCGGCAACTTCTGGGTGGACCTGGCCCGGACGTCGTTCCGGGTCCTGCTGCCGATCGCGTTCGTCGCGGCAGTGGTGATGGTCCTCGGCGGCGTGGTGCAGAACTTCTGGCCCACCGACGTCACCAACCAGGCGGCCGGGATCAGCCAGAGCATTCCCGGCGGCCCGGTCGCGTCCCAGGAAGCCATCAAGGAACTCGGGACCAACGGCGGCGGCTACTTCAACGCCAACTCCGCCCACCCGTTCGAGAACCCCAACGCCCTCATCAGCTTCTTCGAGGTCTTCCTGATCCTGCTCATCCCCTCGGCCCTGCCCTACGCCTTCGGCCGGATGGTCGGCGACCAGAAGCAGGGCTACACGGTGGTCGCCGTGATGGGCACCCTGTGGCTGGCTTCGATTTCGCTGATGGGCTGGGCCGTGGCTGTCCGGCCAGGGCACCGCGACGGCCGCCGCCGGTGGCCTCGGCGAAGGCTTCGAACAGCGCTTCGGCCCCGTGCCCAGCGCGATCTTCGCCACGTCCACCACGCTGACCTCCACCGGCGCCGTCAACGTCGCCCACGATTCCCTGCCGCCCCTGGCCGGCGGAGTGGCCATGGTGAACATGATGCTCGGCGAAGTCGCCCCCGGCGGAACCGGTTCCGGGCTCTACGGCCTGCTGATCCTGTCCATCATTTCCGTCTTCATCGCCGGGCTCATGGTCGGGCGCACCCCGGAGTACCTGGGCAAGAAGATCGGCCCGACGGAAATGAAGCTCGCCGCCATGTACATCCTGGTCACCCCGACCCTGGTGCTGGCCCTGGCCGGCATCACCGTCCTGCTGCCGGACGCCATGGCCAACGCCCCGGCCACCGGCCCGCACCAGTTCAGCGAAGTGCTCTACGCCTTCACCTCCGGGGCCAACAACAACGGCTCCGCGTTCGGCGGCATCACCACCTCCGGCCCGTACCTCTCAGTCATGATGGGCCTGGCCATGCTGCTGGGCCGGTTCCTCCCGATTGTCCTGGTCCTCGCCCTGGCCGGATCCCTCGCCCGTCAGGGCAAGGTTCCCGCCTCCGCCGGCACCGTCCCCACCCACGGCCCGCTGTTCGGCTCGCCTGCTGCTCGGCGTAACAGTGATCCTGACCGCCCTGAGCTACTTCCCGGCCCTCGCCCTCGGACCCCTCGCAGAAGGACTCATCAAATGACCCCGTCCCAGACGGACATCGCCGCCCAAACCTACGCCGACGGCAACCCCCTCGGCACCCCCGGCGAGCACAAACACCACACCAAGGCCCCGGCAAAACTCACGCTCGCCAGCGTCATCGCCGCACTGCCCCTCGCAGTCCGGAAACTCTCCCCGCGGCAGATGATCCATTCCCCGGTCATGTTCACCGTGCTGGTGGGGGCCGCCCTGTGCACGGCGATCTCCGTGTACCGGCCCGTCGGTCTTCGGCATCGCCGTCACGGCCTGGCTGTGGCTCACCGTCCTCTTCGGCACCCTGTCCGAATCCATCGCCGAGGGCCGCGGCAAGGCCCAGGCCGACAGCCTCCGCGCCAGCCGCAAAGGCGTCCAGGCCCGGCTCCGGCAGGCCGACGGCACCACCAAGGAGGTCCCCGGCACGGAGCTGCGGCTCAACGACATCGTCATCTGCGAGGCCGGGGACGTCATCCCCTCGGACGGCGAAATCATCGAAGGCCTCGCCAGCGTCGACGAATCGACCATCACCGGCGAATCAGCCCCGGTGATCCGCGAATCCGGCGGCGACCGGTCCTCCGTCACCGGCGGCACGAGGGTCCTCTCGGACCGGATTGTCGTCCGCATCACCGCCGAGCCGGGCCAGACGTTCATCGACCGGATGATCAAGCTGGTCGAGGGCGCCGTGCGGCAGAAGACCCCCAACGAAATCGCCCTCCACGTGCTCCTGGTGTCCCTGACCATCGTGTTCCTGGCCGTCACCATGTCGCTGGCACCCGTTCGCCGCCCTCGCCGGCGCCACGCCTTCCCCGATCGTGCTGGTCGCACTGCTGGTCTGCCTGATCCCCACCACCATCGGGGCCCTGGTCCCGGCGATCGGCATCGCCGGCATGGACCGCCTGGTCCAGCACAATGTGCTGGCCACCTCCGGCCGTGCCGTGGAGACCGCCGGGGACATCACCACACTGCTGCTGGACAAGACCGGCACCATCACCTACGGCAACCGCCGCGCCGTCAATTTCTTCCCCGCCAACCATGTGGAGCGGACCCGGATGATCGAAGCGGCCCGGGTCTGCAGCCTGGCCGACGAAACCCCCGAGGGGCGCTCCATCCTGGACCTCGCCGCGGACAAGGGCGTGACCGGGTCCGATCTGGCCACCCTTGAACGACTCCTCCGGCAATTTTGCCGTGGTCCCCTTCAGCGCCAGCACCCGCATGAGCGGGCTGGACCTTGACGGGCTGCAGATCCGAAAAGGCGCTGCCTCCACGGTGGCGGCATTCGTTGCCGAATTCGGCGGGCACACCCCGGCGGAGGTGGACCACCGGGTGCAGGAAATCTCGGCCCAGGGCGGCACGCCCCTGCTGGTCGCCCAGGTGGACAAGGACGGCCGGGCGGACATCCTGGGAACCATCCACCTCGCCGACGTCGTCAAACCCGGCATGCACGCCCGCTTCGCCGAACTGCGGCAAATGGGCATCCGGACCGTGATGATCACCGGCGACAACCCGATCACCGCCAAGGCGATCGCCGCCGAGGCCGGAGTCGATGATTTCCTGGCCGAAGCAACCCCGGAGGACAAGCTCGCGGTCATCAAGAAGGAGCAGGCCGCGGGCCGGCTGGTGGCCATGACCGGGGACGGCACCAACGACGCCCCGGCCCTGGCCGCGGCGGACGTCGGCGTCGCCATGAACTCCGGCACCCCGGCCGCGAAGGACGCTGCCAACATGGTGGACCTCGACTCGGACCCCACCAAGCTCATCAACATCGTCGGCATCGGCAAGCAGCTGCTCATCACCCGCGGCGCCCTGACCACCTTCTCGGTCGCCAACGACGTCGCCAAGTACTTCGCGATCGTCCCGGCCCTGTTCACCGCCGCCTTCCCGGGGCTCGGACTGCTGAACATCATGGGCCTGGCCACCCCGTCCTCGGCCATCCTGTCCGCGGTGATCTTCAACGCCCTGATCATCATCGCCCTGGTGCCGCTCGCGCTCCGCGGCGTGAAATACCGTGCCGTCTCCGCCAACCAGGCGCTGGCCCGGAACCTGCTGATCTACGGGCTCGGCGGGCTCATCGCACCGTTCATCGGCATCAAAATCATCGACCTCATGATTTCCCTCATCCCCGGAATCGGCTAGGAACATCCCCATGAACACTCTCACCGGATACCTCCGTCAGGCTAGGCACCGCCGCTGCGGTTCCTGCTCTTCGCCACACTGGTCCTCGGCGTGGCCTACCCCCTGGCCGTCTTCGGCACCGGACAACTGATCGCCCCGTACCAGGCCAACGGCTCCATCATCAAAGACAGCACCGGCGCCCCGGCCGCGTCCGCCCTGATCGCCCAGGCCGCGGCCGACGATTCCGGCGCCCAGGACCCGCGCTGGTTCCACGCCCGGCCCTCGGCCGTGAAGTGGGACCCGGCGTCGTCCTCGGCCAGCAACCTCGGGCCCAACGATCCGAAACTGCTCGAGGCCGTCACCGCGAACCGGTCCGCCGTCGCCGCCGCCGAAGGCATCAGCGAGGAACAGGTGCCCGCCGAGGCGGTGACGGCCAGCGGCTCAGGACTGGACCCGGACATCTCCCCGGCGTATGCGCGGCTGCAGGTTCCCCGCGTCGCCGCGGCGCAGCACCTGAGCACCGACACCGTGATGTCCCTGGTCGACAAGCACACCACCGGCGGGCTCGATGGCCTTCCTGGGCCAGCCGTCCGTCAACGTGACAGCCCTGAACGTCGATCTGGCCGCCGCGGTACCGGCCAAGTGAGAATCCAAGCGGAGGGATAATCCCATGGCACGTGGAACGCTGCGGATCTTCCTGGGGGCCGCGCCCGGGGTCGGCAAGACCTACGAGATGCTCGAAGAAGCCCACCGGCTCGGCGAACGCGGCGAGGACGTTGTCGTCGCGTTCGCCCTGGACCACGGACGCGCCGACACGCGGGCGCTCATGGAGGGCCTCGAGGTCATCCCGCCCCGGCGCCTGCCCTACCGGGGCACGGAGTTCGAGGAAATGGACCTCGACGCCGTCCTGGCCCGGGCGCCCGGGACCGCGGTCGTGGACGAATACGCCCACTCCAACATTCCCGGCAGCCGCCACACCAGAAGCGCTGGCAGGACGTCGACGAGCTCCTCGACGCCGGCATCAACGTCCTGTCCACGGTCAACATCCAGCACCTGGCGTCCCTGGGGGACGTCGTCAGCGCCATCACCGACGTGCGGCAGGCGGAGACGGTGCCGGACGACGTCGTGCGCCGGGCCGACCAGATCGATCTGGTCGACATCCCGCCTGAACTGCTCCGCCAGCGGCTCGGCGACGGCAAGATCTACGCCGCGGACAAGATCGATGCCGCCCTGTCCAACTACTTCCGCCTCGGCAATCTCGCCGCCCTGCGCGAACTTGCGCTGCTGTGGCTGGCCGACCGGGTGGACGAGGGCCTGGCCAGGTACCGGGCCGAACAGGGCATCGAAGCCAGCTGGCCGGCCCGGGAACGCATCGTCGTCGGGCTGACCGGCAGCCCCGAAGGGGAAGTCCTCATCCGCCGCGGGCGCCACGCATCCTGAACCGGGTCAACGGCGGGGACCTGCTGGCGGTCCACGTCCGCGTCCGCCGACGGCCTCGCCGAGGAGTCGCCGCAGGCGCTGGAGGCCCAGCGCCGCCTGATCCTGGACCTGGGCGGCAGCTACCACGTGGTGACCGGCGAGGACCCGGCCGCCGCGCTCCTGGACTTCGCCCGCAGCGTCAACGCCACCCAGATCGTCGTCGGCATCTCCCGGCACAAAAAGCTCGCCGGGCTGCTCGGAAACCTGCTCGGCGGCGGGGTCGGCACCCGGGTCGTCCGCGACTCCGGCGACATCGACGTCCACATGGTCTCCCACCCGCTCGGCGGCCGCGGCGCCGGCCCGCGGCCGGCAACGGGACCTCGGCCGCATCCGGGTCGCCGCCGGCTTCATCCTGGCCGCGGTGCTCCCCGTGCTGCTGCAGATGCTGCTCTCTCTGAACCCGGACCCGAACGTCGCCACCGCGGCGCTGGTCCAGCTCGCCGGGTCCGTAGCCGTCGCCCTCGTCGGCGGGCTGTGGCCGGCCATCCTGGCCGCGCTCTGGAGCAGCCTCCTGGTGAACTACTTCTCCACCCCGCCGGTGGGCACCCTGACCATCAGCGACCCGCAGAACTTCCTCGCCCTGCTGGTGTTCGTCGGCGTCTCCGCGGCCGTCGCCGTCGTCGTTGACCTCTCCGCCCGCCGGTCCAAGGAAGCCGCCCGGGCCCGCGCCGAAGCCGCCACCCTGGGAGACCTCACCCGCGGGGCGGCCCGCGCCGAGGACACCCTGAAGGGACTCCTGGAACAGGCCCTGGACGTGTTCCAGGTCAGCGGTGCTGCCCTCTACACCTCCACCGGACACACCGGGACAGGAGCCGCTGGCGAGCACCGGCTGGCGGCTGGTTGCAGAAGCCGGCGACGTCCCGCCCGCTGCGCCGGAGGGTGCAGAAAACATCGAACAGATCGACCCCACGACCCGGCTCGTGCTCTCCGGCCGGACGCTGCCGGCCAGTGACAGACGGCTGCTCGGAGCGTTCGGTGCGCATCTGGCCGCACAGCTGGAACGCCAGCAACTGGCCGCCAGCCGCCGCGAAGTCGTGCGGCTAGCCGAAAGCAACACTATGCGCACCTCCATTCTCCGTGCGGTCTCCCACGACCTCCGCACGCCCCTGGCCGGCATCAAGCTTGCCGTCGGAGGCCTCAAGCAGTCCAACATCCATTACACCCCCGAGGAGCAACAGGACTTGCTCGCCACCATCGACGAATGCTCCGACCGGCTGGACGCGCTGGTGGGCAACCTGCTGGACATGTCCCGGATCACCTCCGATTCCGTCAACCCGCTCATCAAACCGGTGCGCTGGTACGAAGTGATTCCGGCCGCCCTCCACGGAACCCCGGCAAGCAGGGTGCGGGTGGAGCTGCCGGGAAACATGCCCGAAGTCGACGCCGACGCCGGAATGCTCGAACGCGTCATCGCGAACATCGTGGAGAACGCCGTCAAATACGCGCCCGACTCCGACATCGTCCTCGTCGGAGCTGCAGGCGGCCTCAGCCACGCAACCCTGCACGGCCGCCCCGCGGGAGAACTGCGCATCATCGACCACGGCCAGGGAGTCCCCGCAGAAAGCGTCATCCGGATGTTCCAGCCCTTCCAGCGCCTCGACGACATCCCGCAGGCCACCGGCGTCGGGCTCGGCCTGGCCGTGGCCAAAGGCTTCACCGAGGCGATGGGAGGAACGCTGACCGCGGAAGAGACACCCGGGGGCGGACTGACCATGGTGATCCGGCTGCCGCTCTCCGCCGGCGCCGCCTTCGACCAAGATGCCGCCCAGGCCCCGCTCGAGGCGCAGTCAGCCCTCCTGCGCCGGCACCACACCCGGCCCCTGTCCAGCACGGAAGGCACGCTGTGAACGACGTGCTGGTGGTCGACGACGACCCCCATATCCTCAAAGCTCTCAAAATCACCCTGCACGCCCACGGATACAACGTCACGACGGCCCCCGACGGCGAATCCGCCCTCCAGTCAGCGGCCCGGCACCCCTTCGGCGTCATCGTCCTGGACCTGGGCCTGCCCGACATGGACGGCACCACGGTCATCACCCGGCTCCGGCAGTGGAGCCGCGTCCCTATTCTGGTCCTCTCCGCCCGGCACGGCTCCGACGACAAGGTCAAAGCACTGGACGCCGGAGCCGACGACTACGTCACCAAACCCTTCGGACTGGACGAGCTCCTGGCCCGGCTGCGCGCCGTCCAACGCCGGACCATCCAAGCCGACGAAGCGCCCGTGGTGACCACAGCCTCCTTCACGGTCGACCTGGCCATGAGGCGTGTAACCCGCAACGGGCAGGACGTGCGCCTGACCCCCACGGAATGGGGCATCCTGGAACTCCTGGTCCGGAACCCCGAAAAACTCATCACCCAGCAACAGCTCCTCACCGAAATCTGGGGTGCCGCCTACACCAAGGAAGCCAACTACCTCCGCGTCTACATGGCCCAGCTCCGCCGCAAACTCGAACCAGAACCCGGCAACCCCCGCCACTTCATGACCGAAGCGGGCATCGGATACAGGTTCCAGCCCTGACCCGACGGCCGCCACCGCGCCGGCGTGCGCGTCGTGGCGGGGAGGGGGTCCGCCGTAACGGTGCAGGTCAGCCCAGAACGTCAGCCATGACCCGCTCGCCGTTGAAGTATTCGAGCTGCCAGCCGTCGACGGCATGGTGGTGGGCCAGGTTGAGCACGGCGTTGTCGATGCTTTGCAGGGTGCGGCCGATGGCGCGGCTGAGGCTCACCCGGATGAGCGTGCCGTGGGCGACAACCAGGACGCGGCGGCCACGGAACTCCTCGGCCAGCGCCTCCAGTGCGGCCAACCCGCGGCCGGCTGCCGCGTCCTCGTCTTCCGCGCCGCGGAAACCACCGGGGATGCGCAGCGCGTCCAGTTCGTCGCCGGCCTGCAGGCCCTCCGCGGGTCCGAAACTACGCTCGGCGAGCTCCGGCACCCGCCGGTTCACGCTGAGCCCCAGCCCGGCGGCAATCAGGTCTGCGGTTTCCGCGGCACGGCTCAGCGGCGAGGACACGACCGCGTCCCACTCGTAGCCGGACAGGACGGCGACGGCGTCGCGCGCCTGGCCGCGGCCGACGTCGTTCAGCGGTATGTCGGTGGATCCCTGCAGCCGGCGCTGTGCATTCCAGTCCGTCTGGCCATGGCGGACAAGGGCAAACGTCGTAAGGGTCATGTCTTCCATTCTGCCCTGATAGACGGCAGACCCGTCATCTGCCACTTAGCACCGTGGACTTATCCGGCCGGCCCCGACTGCGCGGCGTATGCAGTGGCCCGGTCGCGTACCTGGTCCACGTAGGAATCAGACTGGTTGTAGGAGTAGATGGCGTCAGCCCAGCCGCCTGCGGTCGTGAGGTCACGGCCGTGCGCGCACAGGTAGGAGGCTGCAGTCAGCGCGGCGTCGTCGATGTTGAAGGGGTCGGCTTCTCCATCTCCGTTCCCGTCCCGCCCGGAGAGCTGCCACGTGGAGGGAATGAACTGCATCGGTCCGACGGCGTGATCCCAGCGGGCGTCGCCGTCCAGGGCGCCGCCGTCCGTATCAGCGATCGCAGCGAAACCGTCGCCGTTGAGGCTGGGGCCGATAATTGGCCGGCTCGCCTGGCCGGCGGCGGTCAGGGTTCCCCCGCCATGCGTTCCGTGGCCGGATTCGATGAAGCCGATGGCCGCCACCGTGTTCCAGCCGATCCCGCACGTGGGAGCGGAGTCGTTTGCCGCCCCGGCCGCCGCCACATAGGCCTGGAGTGCGCGGGCAGGGATGCCGGTCTGCGCGGCAGCATGGGTGAGCCACTGGGCGTCTGTGTTCCGGGTGATGTTCACGGCGGAAGTGATGTCGGTGGACAGCATGTCGAGTTTTGCTTCCGCCCGCGGCGGCGGGGGCAGGGCCCCGCGGGTCTTGGCGCCGGAAAGCGGGAGTGCCCAAAACAAGAATCCGGTGATCACGCAGAATGCGAACAGGCCGAAAACTGCGAGGCGTTTCAGACGAAGCATGGACTAGTTTCGTCAAGGCCGTCAGCGCCATCCAGCTCAGGGTCACCGCTGCGGGCATCCGGGGCGCTGCCGTATTGCGGCACTTGCAGGGAATTGTCCTGCGAGTCCTTGACGTCGGATCGGACGTCGTCGTAATCGGTTGCCACTGAGGTGACTCTCATTCCTATGTTTTGTTCTGACGGGAAGCCAACGTACACCATTGCGCGCGCTTTCCCCGGTCCCGTCCGGAGCGCGACAGCGACAGGCAAGCGCGTCACACCGTGTCACGACCCGGCGCCAGCAAACACCTCCCCGGCCAGGCGCGTGAAGTCGGCAAGGAGAACCGACGGGTCATCCTTCCAGGATGCAAGGAACACCGATATCGGGGGTGCGTCACGGACCGGCCTGTAGGCAACCCCGGGACGCGGGTACTGTGTCACGGTCGCTTCGGAGGACATGCCCATGGCCTTGCCCGTGGAGATCAGCGTCAGCCAATCGTCCACGCCCTGGACCGGGCGCAGGGATGAGGGCCGGGCCTCCGGGCCCCAAAGATCCTCCACCGTGGTTCCGGTCCGGCTATCGACGGCGACTGTCCTGCCGGCGAAGTCCGCCATGCGCAGGAACCGCCTGCGGGCCAGCGGATCGGTCGCGGCCACCGCGGCATAGCGTCGCTCCGTTCCGATCGGCGTCTCAGTGAAGCGCGGGTCATTGAGCCGGCGACGGACGACGGCCAGATCCACGGATCCGCCCGCCAGGCCGGCCGTCGCGGAGTTCGACTGAACCCAGACAAGTTGCACACCCGGGTTCGCCTCTTCCCAGCGGCGCTGCAGGGCTATGGTTCGGCCGCCCAGCGCGGACCAGGCGTAGCCGACCCTGCGTCGACGGCCACGAGCGCCCGAAGATGGCGCAGCTCAAGATTCATACGGTCATCGTATAGAAGACGCAGCGGAGGCATTTATTGGTTGGAGGATGTGGCCCCACACTTTGGGACTATGGAGGCATACGCAGAGGACGGCTTCGGCCGGGAGCGCCGTCAGTCAACTCAATCCCAGTCCCGGATTCTCGGCGGCCTGTTGACCATGACGGGCAGCGGGATCAGCAATCAGGCGCCCGGCCTCCCCTCCATCGCTTCACGTGGAAACAGTGGTGGCCGGCACTCCTGCTGGGCGGAACGATCGCCCTGATGAACATTTGCCTGTACGTCGCAATTCAGCGCATCGGACTGGGTCTGGCCGTCACGCTGGAATTTCTTGGCCCGCTCGCCATCGCCCTCACGCGATCCAGGTCAAGACTGGACCTGCTGTGTGCGGTGTGCGCCGGCGTCGGGGTCTACGTGCTGGTGCTGCCGGGACCTTCCAGCGACTACCTTGGCATCGGCATCGCCGTGGCCGGAGCCGCCTGCTGGGCCGCCTACATCATGCTGAACAGGGTGGTCGGCCGGCGGCTGCCCGGACTCCAAGGCCCGGCAGCAGCGACGCTGGTCTCCATGGTGCTCTACCTGCCGGTGGCCGTCTTGATCTTCTTCGCGGGGTCCCTGACCGGTCCGGCACTGTTGTTTTCGGTCCTTGCCGGAGTGCTCTGTTCCGTCATCCCCTACGCCGCGGACCTGGTTGCGCTGCGACACGTGCGGCCGGCCTTCTTCGGTGTGTACATGAGCATCAATCCGCTCCTCGCAGCCCTTTCAGGGATGATCGTGCTGGGGCAGATCCTCGCCCTGCACGAATGGCTGGGCATCGGCGTAATTGTCGCCACCAATGCCGCGGCCATCCTACTGGCCAGCCGTATCAAGCCGAGCGGCGCTTGACCGTCAGCAGGCCGACCATCCGTGAGGTCCTGACTCAACTCTGCAGGAGGGCCCGCTCGCGCACGACGGCGGCCGGTCACCTCGCAAAGGTGACCGGCCGCCGTCGCACATTCACGTCGTCCTGTCGCGCTCTTGTCAGTTCGCTGCGGAGAGTGCCGCGTCGTAAATCTCCAGCGCCCTGCGGACCTCCTCAGGCGTGACCACTGCCGGCGGGACGACATGAATCCGGTTATCGGCCAGGAACGGCAGCAATCCGCGGTTCAGAAGTTCCGCCTTTAGCCGGCCCATGAACGCCGGCGAGACCGGCTGCCGGGTGTGGGGGTCCTGTACGAGTTCCAGGGCCCAGAACACGCCGCGGCCCCGGACTTCCCCGATGACCGGGTGCCGCGCCGCGAGGGCGGCCAGGCCGGGTGCGAGATGATCGCGGCCGATCCGTGCGGCGTTGTCGACAATGTTGTCCTCTTCGAAGGCGTCGATGGAGGCGACGATTGAGGCCGCTGCCAGGGGGTGCCCGGAATATGTGAGTCCGCCGGGGAAGATCCTGTCATCGAACGTGGCGGAGATTTCCTCGGAAATGATGACACCGCCGACCGGGACGTACCCCGAGTTGACGCCCTTCGCGAAGGTGATGAGGTCCGGCTTGACGTTGTAGGCATCGAGGGCGAACCAGTCGCCGGTGCGGCCGAATCCGGCCATGACCTCGTCCAGGATCAGCACGATTCCATGCTCGTCACACAAGGCGCGCACGCCTTCCAGATACCCCGGCGGCGGGAGCAGAACCCCGGCGGTGCCCGGAACAGTTTCCAAAAGCACCGCCGCCACGGACTGCGGTCCCTCGAGTTCAATCGTGCGGCGCAGGTGCTGGAGGGCGCGCTCCGACTCCTGCTCCGGTGTTTCTGCCCAGAATTCCGAGCGGTAAAGGTAGGGACCGAAGACATGGACGTGGCCGCGGGAGTACTCGTTGGGAATCCGGCGCCAGTCGCCGGTGGCAACAATCGCGGCTCCGGTGTTGCCGTGATAGGAGCGGTACCGGGAAATCACCTTGTCCCGTCCGGTGTGCAGCCGCGCCATGCGGATGGCGTTCTCGTTGGCATCGGCGCCGCCGTTGGTGAAGAAGATCTTGTCCATCCCGGCCGGGGCATGGGCGAGAATCCGCTCCGCGGCAAGGCCGCGGGTGTGGTTGGCATGCGCCGGGGCGACGGTGACCAAGGCGTCGGCCTGCTGCTTGATCGCCTCAATCACCCGCGGGTGCTGGTGTCCGATGTTGGTGTTGACCAGCTGGCTCGAGAAGTCCAGGTACGTGCGGCCCTCGTGATCCCAGACGGTACTGCCCGAGCCGCCCGCGATGACGAGGGGCTTGAGCGTTTTCTGCGCCGACCATGAGTGGAAGACGTTCGCGCGGTCGAGGGCGACGACGTCCGAGTTCGTGACGGGTGCGGCTAGGGCGGTCCGGCTGTTGGCCATGAGGAGTTCCTCTCGAGGGACGATTGCAGGGGTTCCTCTTCATGATCAGCCCGCAGACACTGGAAAATCCTTAGACATTTGTATACTCAAGCTTCGAGAGATTCGACTATTTGCCAGAGGGGTTGCAGGTGCCGCCAACCATCAACACATTGCTTCACGGCGCTGCGCTGAACCTTCGGCTCGTCGTCCCCGGGCCGGACAACGAAGTGCTCGACGCGCCGGTGTCCTGGGTGCACAGTTCGGATCTGGATGATCCGACGCCGTTCCTCGATCCCGGGCAGTTGCTGCTGACCGACGGGACACAGTTCCCGGTCAGCGATGCGGCACCTGAGATGTACGGCGCCTACGTGCGGCGCCTCGTGGAGCACGGAATCTGCGGCCTCGGCTTCGCCACACAGGTCATCCACGGCGTGCTGCCGGCGGGGCTGGAGTCGGCCTGCAGGGAACAGGGCCTGCCGCTTGTTGAAGTACCCGACCGCACCCCGTTCATTGCCATCATCCGGTTTGTTGCGGACTGGCTGGCCCGCGAACGGAGCGCGAGATCCGAGTGGTCGCTGCAGGCCCAAAGATCAATCGCGCGGGCGGCCCTGCGGCCTGATGGCCTCCGGTCGATTCTTGCCGAACTCGAGCGTCAGCTTCAGTGTTGGGTGGCTCTCTTTGACGCCGCAGGAAACCACATCCTGATGCCCAATAACAGGCCGGTGCCCTCGGACTTGTTGCCGGCAGTTGAAGGGGCGGTCCGGCGCGCGCTGGACCAGGGCTCCCGCTCGGTCGCACAGCTGACCGTTGAGGGCCAGCAGATTACGCTGCAGACCCTGGGGCGGCGCCACAGCCTCAGGGGCGTGCTGGTGTTGGGCGCCATTGAGCCTCTGGACCCGGCCAGGACGGACATCATCAACAGCGTGATCGCCTTGGCCAGCCTTGCACTGGAGCAGGCGCGGACCCTTGACACGGCCCGCAGGCACTTGCGGTCGGGCGTGTTTGAGCAGTTGCTCTCGGGAAATACGGATGTGGCGGCCCGGACGGCGCGGCAGGTGTGGGGTCGGCTGCCGGCGGAACCGGTGATTGTGACCATGGCGCAGCCCCCGCGGCAGGGGCAGAACCTCCTGGAAGCCCTCGAACTGCTGTCCGATGACCATCGGGGCGCGGTCTTCTATGCCCAGCGAAGCGAGAACGTCGTGATCCTGGCCAATCCGGCCCACCAGCAGAAAGTCGAGGCGCTGCTGGGGAGGTACGGGGTCACCGCCGGCACCTCGGCACGCACGGAGTTCCCGGGACTGACGCAGGGGCTCAAAGAGGCCGAGCGGTCCCTGCAAAGGGCCGCGGAACTGTCCCGGCCGCTGGTGGACTTTTCGGAAGTTGCCGGCGGCGGCATGCTCGGCCTGATCGACCGGCAGGATGCGGAGTCGGTGGCCCGAAGGCTGATAGAGCCGCTGGCCAGGCACGACGACGCCGAACAGTCGCAGCTGCTCCCCACAGTAACGGCGTGGCTGGCAAACAACTGCGTGTGGGACCGCACGGCCCGGGAGTTGGGTGTCCACCGGCATACGCTACGGAACAGGATTGACGCTGCCGGCAGCATCCTGGGACTTAATCTTGACGGCCTGCGTGACCGGCTTGAACTGTTCGCGGCGCTTCAGTTCCTGGAAATGACGGAGGGACGCCCGGAGCGCTGAACGCTCCGGACGCCCCTTCAGAAGGCGGCGTCCCTCAGTAGACAGATGTGCAGATCAGTTCTGCGGGAAGCCCAGGTTGATTCCGCCGTGGCTGGGATCCAGCCAGCGGGAGGTGATGGCCTTTTCCTGGGTGAAGAACTGGAAGCCCTGGATGCCGTAGGCCTTGGAGCTTCCGAAGATGGAATCCTTGAAGCCGCCGAAGGAGTAGTAGGCCACGGGCACCGGGATGGGCACGTTGATGCCGATCATGCCGACCTGTACCTCATTCTGGAAGCGGCGGGCTGCGCCGCCGTCGTTGGTGAAGATGGCCGTGCCGTTGCCGAAGGCCCCGGAGTTGATCAGTTCCAGGCCTTCTTCGTAGGACGCGACGCGGACCACGGACAGGACCGGTCCGAAGATTTCCTCCTGGTAGACGCGGGACGTCACGGGCACGGCGTCAACAAGCGTCGGGCCCAGCCAGAAGCCTTCCTTCTCGCCGTCGACTTCGACATTCCGGCCGTCCACCACGACGCGGGCGCCGTCGGTCTCTGCGAGATCGATGTACGAGGCGACCTTGTCCCGGTGCTGCCGGGTCACGAGCGGACCCATGTCGCAGTTCCGCCGCCCGTCCCCGACCTTCAGGGTTGCCATGCGCGAGGTGATCTTTTCGATCAGCTCATCGGCGACCGGTTCCACGGCCACCACCACGCTGATGGCCATGCAGCGCTCCCCCGCCGAGCCGAATCCTGCGTTGATGGCAGCGTCGGCCGTCAGGTCGAGGTCCGCGTCCGGAAGCACGAGCATGTGGTTCTTGGCTCCGCCCAACGCCTGGACGCGCTTGCCGTGGCGGGCCGCCGACTCGTAGATGTACTGGGCGATCGGTGTGGAGCCGACGAACGAAATGGCCCGGACGTCCGGGTGTTCCAGCAGCCCGTCCACTGCTTCTTTGTCTCCGTGAAGGACGTTGAAGACGCCGTCCGGCAGGCCGGCCTCACTGAAGAGGGCCGCCAGCCAGTTTGCGGCCGAGGGATCCTTCTCACTGGGCTTCAGGACAACGGTGTTGCCTGCCGCAATGGCGATGGGGAAGAACCACAGCGGAACCATGGCCGGGAAATTGAAGGGGCTGATGATGCCGACAACACCTAGCGGGGACTTAGTGGAGTAAACGTCGACGCCGCTGGAGACATTTTCCGAGTGCTCACCCTTGATCAGGTGAGGGAAGCCGGTGGCCAGTTCGACGACTTCCAGTCCGCGGGTGATTTCGCCCAGCGCATCGGAGACCACCTTGCCGTGCTCGGAGGTAATGATCTCGGCCAGTTCACCCTTCCGCTCGTTGAGCAGCTCCCGGAAACGGAAAATGATCTGCTGGCGCTTGGTGACGGACAGGTCCCGCCAGGCAGGGAAGGCCTTGTGGGCGGAGGAGATCGCCGTCTCAATGTCCTCGGCGGAACCGAGCCCGACCACCTTCGTCTCCTTGCCAAGGGCCGGATCAAACACCGGTGACACGCGCTCGCCGGTGGACGGCACCTCCTGACCGCCGATCCAGTGCGGGACAACTTGCAGTTCATTGGTATCAGACACAGTTTTCTCTTTCTTGGTCCTGGGGCGATGGAATTCATCTGAGGCCACCGTAGGCGCGCAGACGCACCGTCCGCCGCTCTCCATCTGTCGTTTTTTGGGCACACCAATCAACAAACGTCCATGCGCGCTCGCCACCGGGACGCTGTTCAAGGTTTGCCACGGGTACCCGCGCATATCCTGTGATCGGCGTCCGGGTGCCGGGTGCTCGTGCCGGAACCTGTCACCCGGCATCGGTTCCACCCTAGGCAGGATTGTCGCCTGACGGCAGAGGACGCGATCGTCGTGGATGCTGGATCTGCTTCTGCACACCTGCGGCACGCTGCGGCCATTGCACTCCTCGCCGCCTTCGGTACGGTCCTTGCACCGGCGTCACCGGCTGCGGCACACGACATGCTCGAGGCCACCGAACCGGCCGCAGGATCCACTGTCGCGTCCGCTCCGCCAACCGTTCGCCTGACCTTCATGCACACCCCGATCGCTCTGGGCTCCCAGATCCTGGTCAAGGACGAGACCGGCGTCAGACCAGTCCGACGGCCCGGTTGTCGTCGTCGACAACCACGTCAGCCAGGCCGTGAAAGCAGATGCACCCGCCGGCCGGTACACGGTGGTGTGGCGGGTGATGTCACGGGATTCCCATCCGATGGAAGGGACTTTCTCCTTCACCGCCGGTTCGCGCCGCGGAACGGGACAGCCAGCCGCAGCTGCCGTTCCGGCAGCTACTGGCTCCGGCCCCGAACACCGCGGCAACTGTGGCCCCGCCCTGGGGCCTGGCCGCCCTCGGCGCCGCACTCGCGGCCGGACTGGCAGGCACAGCCCTTCACGTCCGCCGCCGGCTATCCGTCAACGACGCCGACGGCCCGGTGTCATGAACCGCCCTCGTGGACGCTTCCGGGCCGGGGAGCCGGTAAAATCTGAACCGATCCCCAACTCTGCCCCTGGAACCCGGAAAGGACCGCACACAATGACGCGCGCTTCCTTCCGGCTGTTCCGCACCGGGCTGATCGGATCCATCATCGTGGCGCTGGCGGCCGGCGGCCACCTGGCCGGGGGCGGACGGCTTCCGGAACCGGCCATCCTGACGGCGCTGTGTGCCGTGGCGTTGATCCCGGTGGCGGTCCTGACCCGCTTCCGTTTGTCCTTTCCTGTCCTGACCGGGCTGCTCGGCGCGGGGCAGGCCTGGCTGCACTGGTCGTTTAGCGCACTGTCCGCCGCGGCGCCCGTGAGGATTCCGGACCCGGGCACGTACGGCCATGCCGGACACACGGCCGCGGGCCTCGCCCCCGGGATGATAGGCCAGGCCATGCCGGCGCCGTCTGCCGTCATGGACGGGGCCATGTTCGCCGCCCACGCGGTGGCAACCCTCGGCACCGCCCTGCTGCTGGCCCGCGGAGAGCGGGCCCTGTCCGCACTGGCCTCCTGGTTCAAGCCCCTCATGCAACTGCCGGAACCCGCCGTCGTCGTGCCGGTCCGCGTCCCCGGGCCCCACATAGCCAACCTGACGCTCCCCATGGACCGGGTTGGCAGCCGGCTGCCGACCCGGCGCGGCCCTCCCGCCCTCGCGCCGGCCGCCTGACACCACCCCCTTTCACACATGGACGGGGACAGCAGGCGGCCACCCGCTGCTTTCACCGGACGGACACCGTTCCGGCCGGTCCCTGACCCGATTTTCCTTGTGAAAGGCACTATTGCCATGAAGACCTCTCTCCGCCGTACCCTCAAGACCGCCGCAGCCGCCACGATGACCGCCGGCCTGCTCGCCGCCGGCGCGGCGGCGGCCTCCGCCCACGTCCACGTGGACTCGGATGACCCGGCAGCCGGCGGCTACAGCCACCTGACGTTCAACGTCCCCAACGAATCCCCCACCGCCAAGACCAGCAAACTCGAAGTCACCCTGCCCACGGACACCCCGTTCACCTCCGTGTCGGTGAAGCCCATCGAGGGCTGGAAGGCCGAGATCGTCACGAGCGATCTGCCGAAGCCGGTCACCATCGCCGGGGCCACCGTCACCAAGGCCCCCAGCTCCGTGGTCTGGACCGCCGACGCCGCCCACCAGCTCGGGCAGAACGAATACCAGGCCTTCGCAATCTCCGTCGGGGTCCTCCCTGACGCGGGAACCACGGTGACGCTGCCGGCAGCCCAGACCTACACGGACGGGACCGTGGTGAAGTGGGACGAGAAGACGGTCGAAGGCCAGGCCGAGCCCGAACACCCGGCACCGTCATTCGTGACCACGGCCAAGGACGCCGACGCCTCAGCCGCCCCCGCTGCAGCCACGGCAACAACGGCGCCCTCGACGGCCCCCGCCGCGGCAGCAAGTACCTCCGGTGACAGTGGATCCATGGCCGGCTGGTTCGGGCTGGCCGCGGGCCTGATCGGACTCGCCGCCGGCGTCACCGCGCTGGCCCGCACCCGTCCGTCCCGCAACAAGTAACCCAGGCAAGTAGCCCGCCGCCCGAGTTCCCCACCGGACACCCTGAAGAACCCGTCGCCGGCCCGCCGGCGACGGGTTCCTTCGGCCTGCCCTCCGGCCCACGACATTCAGCTCCGCCGCGCCACGAACCTGGCACACAGCCACGCCGTGCGGCGGACACCGACGTTGAAAGACCAGACCATGACCCTCCTGACAGACCCCCCTGCCCCGATGCAGGACACACCACCGGCCAACCCACGCACCGCCCAGTCCGCGGACAGCGGATGGTTCCGCGCTTTCCTGCTGCGGATCCACTTCTACGCCGGCATCCTCGCCGGGCCTTTCCTGCTCATCGCCGCCGTCACGGGCGGCCTCTACGCCCTCACCCCCCAGCTGGAACAGGCCCTCTATTCCCGGGAACTTCACGTCCCGGCCGTCACCCGGCCGCTGCCGCTCTCCGCACAGGTACAGGCCGCCGTCGACCGTGCGGGCGGAACCGCGCCGGTCAGCGTCCGCCCGGCCCCCGGCCCCGAGGACACCACCCGGGTCCTGTTTGCCGACGCTGCCCTGGGCGAATCCCAGTACCGCACGCTCTTCGTTGACCCCGGCACCGGCGAAATCCGAGGTGACCTGCCCACCTACGGCGGCAGCGGCGCCCTGCCGCTGCGTACCTGGATCTCCAACCTCCACCGCTCCCTGAACCTCGGCGAACCGGGCCGGATCTACAGCGAACTCGCCGCGTCCTGGCTGTGGGTCATCGCCCTCGGGGGCCTGCTGCTCTGGGTCGACAGGATCCGACGACGGCGGACCGCCAGCAGGAAGGCGAGCCGGCACCAACCCGCGCCGGGTGTCCGGCCGGGCCCGGACGGTCTGGCTGCACGGAACCACCGGAACCGCCCTGCTCGCCGGATTCGTGTTTCTCTCCGCCACAGGGCTCACCTGGTCGGCCAGCGCAGGCGACAACATCACCGCCGTGCGCACCGCCCTCGGGTGGGCCACCCCGACCGTCTCCACGACCCTGGCCGGACCGGCGACCGCGCCGGCCGGAGATCACGGCGGGCACGCCGGGGCAGCCTCGGCACCGGCGGCGGGCACTCCGGATCCTGCCTCCTACGACACCGTGGAAAGGATCGCCCGCGCCGACATCATCACCGCACCGATGATCGACATCAAACCCCCGGCCAAAGCAGGCAAGGCCTGGACCGTGACTGAAGCGGGCAGGGAATGGCCGGCGACCGCCAGCGCCGTTGCCATCGATCCCGTCACGGAGAAAATCACCAGCAGGGCCGATTTCAACGACTTCAGCCTTGCCGCTAAGCTGACCCGCTGGACCATTGCTGCGCACATGGGGCTGCTCTTCGGTCTGCCCAACCAGCTGGTCCTGCTCGGCGTGGCGGCAGGCTTAGCCGCTATGGTCCTCTGGGGCTACGTGATGTGGTGGAAACGCCGGCCCACCCGCGGCGGCTCCTGGGCCTTCGGACGGCCGGCACCGCGCGGGGCGTTCCTGCGCGCCCACTGGGCCGGAGTGCTCGCCGCTATCACCGTGATGGTCGCCGTTGGACTCTTCCTGCCCTTGCTGGGTTGGAGCCTGCTGGCCTTCCTCATCCTGGACACCGCCATCGGGGCCGTCAAACGACGCCGCCGGGCACGCGCCGCTGACCCAACATCCGCACAAGCAAGCCCCACGCCCACGACGACGACCTTGCGATAGCATCCGCTGACAAACCGTGGAAGCCCCGGGCAGCTAGCGCTGTCCGGGGCTTCCCGTCATGTGCGGCGATCGTGGACGTGCTCAGGTCATCGTTCGGAGACCAGCAGTTCCCTGCGCTGCGCACTGAAATTGCCGGCCTGGCTGGAGGAGTCGGCCCGGCTGAGCCCGGCGGCCGGGCCGAAGGCGTTCGCCGGCCGGGGCAGCCCGTAGTGTTCGCGGAGGGTCCGTCCGGTGTATTCACGCCGGAAGAGGCCGCGGTCCCGCAGGATCGGGATGACGTGGTCCACGAAAGCGTCGAGGCCGGACGGGAGCACGGGCGGCATGATGTTGAAGCCGTCCGCGGCACCGGCCTCGAACCATTCCTGGATGGCGTCGGCCACCTGCCCGGGGGTGCCGGAGAAGGTGCGGTGTCCGCGGCCGCCGCCGAGCCTGCCGATGAGCTGACGCACGGTCAGGCGTTCCCGCCGGGCGAGGTCCACAATCAAGGTGTATCGGCTCTTGGCACCTTCGATCTCGTCCTCGGAGGGCAGATCCTCCGGCAGCTCGGCGTCCAGGGCCAGGGATTCCGGCGCGACCCGGAGCACCCCGGCGAGCTGCCGCCTGGCATGGTCGGGGTGGATGAGCTCGTCGAGTTCCTTCTCCAGCCGCCGGGCTTCGGCCTCGGTGGACCCGATCACCGGCACGATTCCCGGCAGCACCTTGATCGTTTCCGGGTCCCGGCCGGCGGCAGCGGTTCGCTGTTTCAGGTCGGCATAGAAGCGCTGCGCGTCGGACAGCGTCTGCTGGGCCGTGAACACCGCTTCGGCGTAGCGGGCGGCGAAGTCCTTGCCGTCCTCCGAGGAACCGGCCTGGACAATCACGGGGTGGCCCTGGGCAGAGCGCGGCACATCCAACGGCCCCTGGACGCTGAAATACGTCCCGGTGTGGTTGACCGGGTGGACGCGGGTGTTGTCTCCCCAGATCCCGGCTTCCTTGTCCCCGAGGGGAGCGTCGTCTTCCCAGCTGTCCCAAAGCTTTCGGGCCACGTCAAGGAATTCCGCGGCCCGCTCGTACCGCCGGGCGTGCGCCGGCTGGTCCTGCAGCGAGAAGTTCCGCGCGGCAGCGTCCCCGGCGGTCGTGACGACGTTCCACCCGGCCCGGCCGCCGCTGATGTGATCCACGGAGGCGAACCGCCGGGCCAGGTTATAGGGGTCGTTGTAGGTGGTGGATGCTGTGGCTATCAGGCCGATGCGTTCGGTGACGGCGGCGATCGCGGCGAGCAGGACGGTCGGCTCGAGGGTGCCGTAGGGGCGCTGGCCGACGTCGCCGTGCAGCACCGGGGAGTCAGCGAAGAAGATGGAATCGAACGTTCCGCGTTCCGCCGTCCGGGCCAGGCGCTGGAAGTGGGCGATGTCCGTACCGGCGAAGCTGTCGCTTTCCGGCAGCCGCCACGAGGCTTCGTGGTGCCCGGTGCTCATGAGGAACGCATTCAGGTGCAGCTGCCGTGCGCCGCTCACAGCCGGGCTCCGGACACGCCTTCGGGCAGAACGACCGTCTCGGAATAGGCGGAGGAATCGCCCTGGATGGACGTGCTGCTCCGTCCGTCGATCCCCCGTGGAACATCGCCGGCGACGGTGACACGGTTCAGCTGGCGGGGCTGGCCGTCATAGTTGTCGGGGGCGTAGTGCTGGGTGATGCGGTTGTCGAAGAGCACCAGCTGGTCCGGTTCCCAGTTCACCCGGACCACGTTCTCCGGCCGGGTGACGTAGGCCTGCAGCAGCCGCAGGATGTCCTTGGATTCGGTGTTGGACAGGCCCACGATCCGCAGCCGTCTGGGCGAAGCCGCCGATGAAGAGGCCCCGTTCCCCGGTCAGGGGATGGACCCGGACCACCGGGTGGGCGGTTTCGAACTTGAGCCGGGTGAATTCCGCGCGGCGCTCTTCGGCGTTGGCGTGTTCCAGGTTTTTCGGCACGGAGTAGTCGTAGTCGTTGGTGTGGATGGCCCACAGGGTGTCGGCGAAATTCCGCAGTTCCTCGGGCAGGTCCCGGTAGGCTGCGGCGGCCGAGGATGCGATCAGGGTCTCCCCGCCGTAGGCCGGGAGGGTGATGCTGCGCAGGGTGGAGGCCTGCGGCGGGTTCACCACGAACGTGACGTCGGTGTGCCAGGTGTTCGCGCTTCCGTTTTCGCTGTCCACCGGCAGGACCGCCGGTTTGCCGTCGACGGACGCCACGGTGGGGTGCGCCTGGGTGAGCGGGCCGAAACGGCTGGCGAAGCGGACCTGGGCGTCGTCGTCGTGGACGTTGGCGTCCCGGAAGACCAGGGCCTTGTGGATGTTCAGGGCCTCACGGATCTGGGCGATGGTGGCGTCGCTGAGGTCGCCGCTGAGGTCCAGGCCCCGGATCTCGGCGCCGATGCGCGCACTGAGCTTGCGGAAATCGAGTCGGGTTTCGGTAGTTGTCGACATGGTCTTGTGTCCTTTGATCTGTGGGTGGGAGGTTAGCTTGATCGGGCTTAGTTCGATTGGGATCCGACGGCGGTCCGCCACCGGGAGAAATGCCGTTCGACGGCGACCAGCAGGTAGTTGACCAGCAGGCCGAGCAGCGCGACGGTGAGGATCCCGGCGTACATGTCCGGAATCAGGAAACTGGACTGCGCGTTGACGATCAGGTATCCGAGGCCTGCCTTGGCGCCGACCATTTCCGCGGCGATCAGCACCAGGATCGAGGACGTTCCCGCCATCCGGATTCCCGTGAAGATGGTCGGCACCGCCGAGGGCAGGATGACCTTCTGGAACAGCCGGAAGTTCGAGAGCCCCAGCGATCGGGCGGCGCGGATGAGCAGCGGATCAACGGTCCTGACGCCGGCGATGGTGTTCAGCAGCACGGGGAAGAACGCGGCGTAGGCCACGATGCTGATCTTGGACGTCTCCCCGATTCCCAGCAGGAGGGTGAAGACCGGGAGCAGGGCCAGGGCAGCCGTGTTCCGGAAGACCTCCAGCAGCGGGTTCAGGAACCGGTCAAGGGACCGGTACCAGGCGACCAGCAGGCCAAGGGCGACGGCGGCCACGACGGCGATGCCAAAACCGATGGCGGACCGGGTCAGGCTTGCCGCCAGATGGTCCTGCAGCTGGCCCTTGGCGATGAGTGACCCCAGGGCCCGCAGGACGTCATGGAGCGGCGGGAGGAAAACCCTGGTCGAGGCCGAAGCGAGGTACGTAGGCCCGAATTCCCAGAGCAGGAGGAACAGCAGGATGGCGCCCGAGGCCCAGATCCCGCGCCCGGCCGTGCGGGCACCGGCACGGATCAGGGAGGCAAGGCGTCTGGTTGCCGGGGGCTGCGGAGTCTGCCCGGTGACGGCCGCCGGGGTGGCAGCGACCGGAGGTGCGGCCACGTCTTTGGTCAGTGTTGGCGCGGTCATCAGGCTGCCCTTTCCTTGCTGAGTTGGCCCTTGCTGAGTTGGGGTGCCTCGTCGGGTGCTGACCCGTCCGGCCGGATTTTGGCGTGCCCGGCTTCCTGGGCCTTCCGGACCTCCTCGTGCAGCAGCGACCAAACCTTGTGCCGGTGTTCGACGAAGACGGCGTCGGAGCGGACGTCCCCGTCACCGCTCCGCTCCCCCAGGTCAATGTCGACGATCTGCTTGAGCCGGCCGGGGCGGGAGCTGAGCACGGCCACCCGCTGGCCCAGGTACACGGCCTCGTCGATGCCGTGGGTGATGAAGATGATGGTCTTGCCCGTGGACCGCCAGATCCGCAGGAGTTCCTCCTGGAGCTGCTCGCGGGTCTGGGCATCCAGCGCCGCGAACGGTTCATCCATGAGCAGAACGTCCGGCTCGTACGCGAGGCTCCTGGCGATCGCCACGCGCTGCTTCATCCCGCCGGAGAGCTCATGCGGGTACCGGTCCTCAAAGCCGGACAGGCCCACCAGGTCCAGATATTCGCGGGCCTTCTCCGCACGCTCCTTGCGGCTCAGCCGCCGCCCGTCACTGCCGGGTCCTTCGAGGCCGAAGGCGACGTTGGCGGCTGCGGTGCGCCATGGGAAGAGAGCGTATTGCTGGAAGACGACGGCACGGTCCCGGCCGGGACCGGTAATTTCCTGGCCGTCCACGAGCACCTGGCCCGTGTCGGGCCGGGTGAGGCCGGCCAGAAGGTCCAGGAGGGTGGTCTTGCCGGATCCGCTCGGGCCGACCAGCGTGATGAACTCGCCCGCGGCGACGTCCAGGGTGATGCCCTCCAGCGCCGTCAGGGTGGAGCCCTCGGGCTGTTCCTTGCTGGGCCGGACGGTGAACTGCTTCCCGACGTTCCGCAGACTGATTTTCGGCGTCGTGCCGGTACCGCGGGTCATGACGCCGCCCCCTTCAGCAAGCCATTGAAGTCGTTCGTGTAGTACTTCGACGGGGTGATATCGCCGCTGACGACGCCGGTGTCTTTGAGCCAGGCGTTCCAGCGGCTGAAGTCCTCATCGCTGATGGCGCCCTTGGACGGGACACCGACGCTCTTCCAGTACTTCAGGGTCGCTGTGCTCTCGGAGCGCTTGCGCTTGTCGATGATGCTCGTGAACCGCGCGATCACCTCGTCACGGGGCGTGCTGCGTTCCCACTCGATGGCCTTGGCCACACCCGTGGTGAAGATCTTCGTGGTTTCCGGGTTCTTCTCGATGAAGTCCTTGCGCAGGACGATCTGGCCGCCGGCGAAGGTTCCGAAGAGTTCGTAGTCGTTGAACAGGGACCGCAGGCCGCCCTTGGCGACAGCGTTATCCTGCAGCACTCCGCCGAGCGCCCCGACGTCGACCTGTCCGCGGCGGATGGCCTCCTCGGTGTCATTCGGCGGAACGACGACGAGTTGCACCTGCTTGATTTCTTCCTGCGTCAGTCCGTTCTTCTTCAGGTAGCTGTTGATCACGGCATCCGAGTGGGCGCCCAGGGTGTTGACGGCGATCTTCTTGCCGATCAGATCCCGCGGCGTCCGGATCGGGCTGTCCTGGGTGACGTAGAAGCCGTTGAAGGTCTTGTCGTCCTCGCCGTAGTAATTGATCACCGCGGTGACCGGGGCGCCGGCTTCGATGAGCTTCACCACAGCGCCTGAAAAGGCACCGCCAAAATCAGTGGCGCCCGTCGCAGCTGACTGGATGCTCGCCGGACCACTGATGGTGTTGCCCACCCAGTTCAGCTTCACGTTCCCCAGGTAACCGAGGTCCTCCGCCAGCTCGGGCAAGGTCACGCTGTTGGCCGAGCCCTCGTAGCGGAGCTCTGTCACTTCGGGCGTTCCGGGGGTGCTCCCTGCCGGGGCCTGGGCGCTCGCAGGGCCGCCGCAACCGGACACCACCAGCGAGACCGCCACGGCCGCGGCCATGCCCAAAGCGGGGAAAAATCTTGCAGGTAAGAGTCGGGTTTTCATAGCGGATTCTTTCTGGATTCGATGGTGCGGACCGGGGTTGCCGGACCGTGTCCACCATCAGAACAGAGTTGAATCCGCGCCGGCAGGGGCCGCGACACCCAACGAAACCGCGCGTAACCCGACGACGAAAACAGCCACGGACGGCGACCGGTACCCACGCCGTCGCATCAGGAAGCAGTCCGTAACGGTGCGGACTCACGCGGTCATCTGCGGCCGTTCCGGGACGCATCCACGCCCCGGCGGACCGGCACTGTGAAGTCACGGTGACGCCCGGCGACCGCGCATGACGGGTCCGGCGTCGCGCCGCCGCCGTCCCAGGCGCGAAAGAATTTCTGGAGATGTAGCCGAATGTTGCGTTCCCGACGGCGACACTGGCGGGGCGTGCGCCTCACCCGTGCTGCCACCGTTCGGCCGCCGCTCTCGGCTGGGTCGATGCCTCCACGGAGATCAGGGTGAGGCCAAGGTCCCGGACCTTCATGAGCAGCCCATGCAGCGCCGCCTGGTCAGGAACGAAACCGCTGAGGCTCGTTGTGCCGTCGCTTTCGTGGGTCACGGTGAGATCGCCGAACCAGGCAGACCAGTGCTGGTCGAGGTGCCCGTCGACCCGACGCTGATAGCCGCGGGCGCCTGCCGCATGGAGAACTGAAAGGCGCCCAGGGTGGCGTACGCGATCGCGCCGTTCATGTGCTCGAGCACCCGCCTGAGTGATGCGTCCGTCCGCGTCGTGGCGTGCGCGGTCACTTGGCGTCGGCCGGGTCAAGCGGCAAGCTGGTGGCGTCCGCCGGGACCGAAGCCCCGCGGTGCGCTGTTCGCGCCACAAGGAGTATCCGAGCCCGATCAGGGCGATGCCGGGGCACGGCGAACGCCGTTCGTTGAGCCAGTAGGGGATCGCGATGGTTCGAGGGTTCCACCCGCGAGGACTGTGCCGGCGCCGACGGCGAGGATTCGCCCGGCGGTCGTGCGAGGTAGCCGCGGACGGTGAGGTGAACGCCGTCGTAGTCGGCGGCGACAGCTGACCAGTCGGGCATGAGCCAGGGCCCGTCGACCCCTGTCGTTCGCCACCAGTCGTGGCGCTTGGAAAGGCTGACGTCCAGGGGGTAGCGGGCCACTAGATCCGTCCACGCCGTCGGACCCGAAAGTTCGTAAATACGCGACCCGGGGGCCGGTGCGAGCGGCCAGACCCGAGCGCGCTTCCAGCCGAGACTATCTTCGACCAGCATCAGTTTTATGGCCCCCAGCCCGGTGATACTCCTGGTCGTTGTCACCAGGTCAGACAAGGCTGGCGTGGACCACCACCTTCCGCTCCAGTGAGCTGCGGGGTCCCTTGGGCGGTCCGCCGCCTGACGTTCGTCGGCGACGGTCGAGGCCTTCCAGCGAGCCAGCTTCTCCGCGGCAGCAGTGAGACTTGGAGGTTGCAGGCTGTATTCGTCAGTCCACTGGACGAAACACTGCCGGTCCAGGGCCACCGAGCCCGGGCGCAACCAGGCCGCCAGGGAACCTGACAGCGAATTGGCAACAGGGCCGAGGGCCGTCACGACCGAACCGTTCAGGAGCAACTCATCGGTGTCGTCGGGTTCCTGCCAATAGCGGGCGGAATCAACTGCCTCCACGAGTCCGGCCAGCAGCCCGGAAGCTCCGGCGGATTCCGCCACCGCTAATGCGTCGGGGCTCCCGAGAGCGTGGACCAGTTCATCCATAAGCCCCTGATCCCTGGGAGCCATGGAAGAGCTAACTGCCAATGTCCAGATCTCAGGTCGCGCTGCCGTGAGAACGCCCAAGCAGAACCGCCGTCCTCGCGGACCACTCAACAAATCGCTGGTCAAGTCCATACCCCCATGACCAGAGCATACGGGCCGGGGCGGCGGGAAAGGGAGCACGTTCCTCCCTACTTTCAATCTATAGGGCACAGGGGGGCTTGCCGCAAGACCCGGGGTGCGCTGCACAATTGGGAGCCGAAGTCAGGACCTATGTGGTGTTTTCGACGAGCTCACCCCAGATAAGGAGCCAATGACGTGACCCTGACCACCAGCGCGTTTGACCTGCCCGACCACCTCGCGCCCAAGGCCGACCCCGCGCTGATCACCGGCGACGAGCAGCACTTCGCGGCCATCGCGAAGAGCCTCGAGCAGACGATCGACGAGCTGTCCGACCGCCTCGATACCGCGCGCAGGGCGCCCGGCCGCTTAGGCCAGGAGGCTCTGGAGCGGGACGTGGAGATCCGCCGGCTGACTGCTCGCCTGCGCGCCCTGCGTCGCTTCGGTTTGGACCTGTGCCTCGGACGCATGGTCAGCGCAGACAATCCCGAGCCCGTCTACGTCGGACGGCTTGGCCTCACGGACAGCGACGGCGGTCGGCTGCTCATCGACTGGCGCTCCCCCGCGGCTGAGCCGTTCTTCGGAGCGACCCACGCCAACCCGATGGGTCTGGTGAGTCGCCGCCGGTATCGTTGGACCCGTGGTCGAATCAGCGACTACTGGGACGAGGTGTTCACCGCGGACGGCTTTGTTGGGCACGCCGCCCTCGAGGACCTTTCCGCCTTCATCGCCAGCCTGGGCAGCAGCCGGTCGGCCCGGATGCAGGACGTTCTCGGCACCATCCAGGCCGACCAGGACGCCATCATCCGCGCACCATCCCGCGGCGCTCTCGTCGTCGACGGCGGTCCGGGTACCGGGAAAACCGTCGTCGCCCTGCACCGCTCCGCCTACCTTCTCTACTCCGACCCCCGCCTGGGCCACCGTAGTGCCCACAGCAAAAGCAGTGTGCTGTTCATCGGTCCGCACCGGCCCTACCTGGCCTACGTCGCCGACGTCCTCCCAAGCCTCGGAGAGGAGGGCGTGCAGACCTGCACCCTGCGGGACCTCGTCCCCGAGGGAGCCACAGCAGCGATAGAGGCCGACCCGGACGTGGCCCGCCTGAAGTCGTCCGCGGACATGGTGAAGGCGATCGAGCCAGCCGTCAGGTTCTACGAGGAGCCGCCCACCCAGGGGATGGAGGTCGAGACGCCGTACGCCGACCTCTGGCTCAGCGTTGACGACTGGGCACAGGCGTTCGAGGCCCCGGCCCCCGGCACTCCGCACAACGAGGCGCGCGACGAGGTCTGGGACGAGCTGCTCACCATCCTCGTGAACAAGTACGACGGCGGAGACGTCCCGGACGACGTGCTCCGCAGGGCATTGGCGCAGAACGCGGAGTTGGCTGACGCATTCGGCAGAGCGTGGCCGCTGCTGAACTACACCGACGTTGTCGGGGACCTCTGGTCGGTGCCCGCCTACCTGCACATGTGCGCCCCCTGGCTCCGCCCTGACGAAGTCAAGAAGCTGCAGCGCCAGGAACCCCAGGCCTGGACCGCGTCCGACCTGCCGCTCCTGGACGCTGCCCGGCAACGACTCGGCGACCCCGGGGCGTCACGACGCAAGCGTCGGCAGGACGCCGCCGCGGCCGCCGAGCGGGAGCTCATGGACCGGGTGGTCGATGACCTCGTCGCGGCCGATGACTCCGAACTGCTGGTGATGTCGATGCTGCGCGGGCAGGACATGCAGGACAAGTTGGTCGACGAGGGTGCCGCACCGAGCGCCGACCCGGACGGGCTCGCCGGCCCGTTCGCCCACGTCGTCGTGGACGAGGCCCAGGAGCTGACCGACGCAGAGTGGCAGATGCTGCTGCTCCGCTGCCCGTCCCGGAGCTTCACGATCGTCGGGGACCGCGCCCAGGCCAGGCACGGGTTCGCGGAGCCGTGGCTGGAACGGCTCGAGCGGATCGGATTGACGAACTTGTCCTTGGCGACCCTCGGCATCAACTACCGAACGCCGGAGGAGGTCATGGCGGAAGCCGAGCCGGTCATCCGGGCCGTGCTCCCGGACGCCAACGTGCCGGCCTCCATCCGCGTCAGCAACCTCCCCGTCGTCCACGGCTCCACGTCGGAGCTCAGCTCGATCCTCGGCACCTGGCTCGCCGCGCATGCCGACGGGACCGCCTGCGTCATCGGCGCGAGTGACAGCGAGCACGGCTCGTTCCGGCGCGTCCCGCGTCAGGTCGCTGACACCGGAGCTGTCCAAGGGGCTCGAGTTCGACCTGGTGGTCCTCGTCGACCCGGAGGCGTTCGGCACGGGGATCGAAGGAGCGGTCGACCGCTACGTCGCGATGACCCGAGCGACCCAGCAACTCGTCATCCTCACAACCCCTGTCGCCGGCCAAAGACCATGATCGCCACCCGACGATCTCGAGGTGCTCATGTTCAGTCCCGCGAGTCGCCCTCGGGCGGCTTGATCATTGCCGTGCGCGGATTGGCTGGAGCCGGTTCGATCGGGCGCGTGTTGGTGGTACTCCAGCTGGTGAGGAAGTCGAGTTGTTCCTGGGCATGGCTTCCCGGTTCGGCGGTGTAGGCGATGACGGTCAGACCCTCGCCGGGGAGTTCCAATGCATCGCCTGTGAGTTCGATGTCTCCGACGAGCGGGTTGTGCAGTGTCTTGCGGGCTGAGCGGTGGAAGCGGACGTTGTGCCGTGCCCAGCGTGTCGAGAATTCCGTGCTTCCCGTGGCGAGGTCACCAATGAGGCTGTTCAAGGCCCTGTCGTGTGGGTTGCGTCCTGCTTCGGTGCGGAGTGCGGCGGCAAGGTCATCGGCGATCGTGCCCCATTCGAGGAAGAAGTCCTGGGAGCGTGGGTCGAGGAACATGAACCGTGCGAGGTTCAGCGGCAGGGTGTCGGGGCTGAGGATGCCCGCGTAGAGGGCGAAGCAGAGGCTGTTGGCGGCGACGATGTCCATGCGGGAGGTACGGACGTAGGCGGGCGTGCCGGTCATCCCGGCCAGGATCCGTTCAACGCTGGGGCGCACTTCTGCGCGGACCCGGCGCGTTCCTGGTGCCGGCGACGGCGCGGCGGTCCTGGCCAGGTCGAGCAGGTGGGCCCGTTCTGCCTCGTCGAGCTGGAGGGCACCGGCGAGGGACTCGAGGACACTCTCGGAGACTCCCCTCAGGTTTCCCCGTTCGAGCCGGGCGTAGTATTCCGTGCTGACGCCGGTGAGCATGGCTACTTCCTCGCGCTTGAGGCCGGCCACTCTCCTCGTCCCGCCGTAGGCGGGCAGCCCGGCCTGGGCGGGAGTGATGCGCGACCGCCGGCTCATGAGGAACTCGCGGACGTCTTCTCTGTTCTCCATGGCGTCTACGCTACGACGGCGCGGCCCGGCCTAACAGGAACTGGCAGTACACCGCACGGCAGGTACTCCCGCGCGTCGGAATTGGCTGGTTCTCTTGAATGAGTTCAGTTGCCGCCCAAACTGGCCGACAACCACAGACCAAACGAAGGAACCCCATGATTCACGTGACCCTCAACAACGGCGTCCAGATGCCGATCCTGGGCTTCGGCGTCTTCCAGATCCCCGACGACGAAACCCAGGCCGCCGTCGAAGCCGCCCTCGCCGCCGGTTACCGCCACCTGGACACGGCGGCCTCCTACGGCAACGAGGAAGCCGTCGGCGCGGCGATCAAGGCGAGCGGAATCCCCCGCGAAGAGCTCTTCGTCACCACCAAGCTCTGGATCCAGCACGCCCCGACCGGCAGCGTTCAAGACGACACCAGGCGCGCCTTTGAAAACTCACTCCGCCGGCTCGGACTGGACTACCTCGACCTGTACCTGATCCACCAGCCGCTCGGGGACTACTACAGCGAGTGGCGGGCCATGCAGGACCTCCACAAGGAAGGCCTGGCCCGTGCCATCGGCGTGTCGAACTTCCACCCCGACCGGCTGGTCGACCTCATCGACCACAACGAGATCGTCCCGGCCGTCAACCAGATCGAGACCCACCCCTTCCACCAGCGCGCCGCCGACCAGGCGCTGATGCGCGAACGCGGCGTCCAGATCGAGTCCTGGGGCCCCTTCGCCGAGGGGAAGAACAACCTCTTCACCGATCCGGTCCTCAGCGCCATCGCCGAGGCACACGGCAAGTCTGTCGCCCAGGTCGTGCTGCGTTGGCTCGTCCAGCGTGAGGTGGTCGTCATCCCCAAGTCCGTGCGTCCGGAGCGGATGGCCCAGAACCTCGATGTCTTCGACTTCGCCCTCACCGATGAGCAGATGAGCCAGATCGCCACCCTGGACACCGGTGCCAGCCTCTTCTTCGACCACCGCGACCCCGCCATGGTGAGCTGGCTGGGCGGACGCAGGATCGACTGACGCGGAACGCCGCCGGACCGGAATGTCAAGAAAGGTGTGGTGCTGGCGAGAGTGACGGCCGCCGCGGCTACAAGTTCCGGTGGTGCTCGATGAGCCAGCCTGCCATCTGCTGGGCGCGCCGGGAAGCCAGGGTGTCCCCCTCGGTGGCAGAGATGATGGAGCCTTTCATCAGAATGTGCCAGGATCGCGCAAACTCCTCCGGGCGATCGAGCCCGGCTTCCTCGGCCAAAGCCTCGATGTGGCCCCTGATGCGGCTGAGGTACCCGATGCTTGCCTGCCCCAGAGGGTGCCCCGGCCCCATCTCCAGCAGGACGTTGATGAACGAACACGCTTCGAAGTCCTCACGCTGGAACCAGTCCCCGAACACGTCAAATACGGCGAGCAACTGTTCCTCGGCAGTGTTACCGCGGCGCCTGGCCTCGGCCACGATGAGGTCCACGGTCCACACCTGGTCGCGCAGGTCCAGGAAGGCAAGCACCAGGGCGTCCTTGGACGGAAAATGCCGGTAGAACGTTGCCTTGGAGACCCCCGAGCTGCTGATCAGTTCGTTGACGCCGACGCCGCGGATGCCGCGCCGGGAGAACAACTCGTAGGCGGTGGCGAGGATACGGTCCACCGGGTCATCGCGGCCGGCCATTGCCGTGGCGGGCAACAACGTCGGACCGTCGGCATCGTAGGCAGTCATGATGCATCAGATTTTACACCGCACCGGGGCGAACAGACCGGTCTGCCCTGGAGTGTGGCAGCTCTCCTGGCGCCTTCGGCCGCTCTAGGGATGAAGAACGCGGTCCCCGTCGCGGCGTGCGGAGAAACGGGTGTCGAGTGCGTGGACGAGGCTGCGGAGGGTGGCGGCGTCGTGCGTGTTGTTGGCCAGCCGGACGATTGCGGAGGCCGTATGTGCGAGTTTGAGGTTGTGGTGCTGGCTGTAGACGGAAAGCCGCTCAAAAGCGGCGTCGGACCCGATGTGAAGGATTCCCATCAGGATGCCCTTGGCCTGTTCGATAAGGCCCCGCGTGCCAATGGCTCCGGCGATGGCCTCACGGGCGGACTGGTCCGTTTCCAGCTGAACCGTCCTGGTGAGATCGAGGATGAATCCGTCGATGAACAGCGGTTTCCCGTCAGCATCCGGCACGCCCTCCCCCGCTGTCAGGACCCTGCGTTCCCGCCTGCGTGCGTCGAAAAGACGGTGATAGCTGGCAAAGAACCCGCCAGCACGGCATGCGTCCTCAAAGATTTCCCGGCACCCCTTCCGGTCGTCAGCATGCAGGTGCGACATCAGAAGTCCCATAGTGGGCACAACCTCCCCACGGTGATAGCCGTGGATTTGATAGATCTCCTCGGACCACTGCAGCTCCCCGGACATCACATCGTAGCGAAAGGTCCCCGCTACACAGTCCTCGCCGACCAAGGCGCTGGAGTACGTCTGCAGCGCCTTCAACTGGGTCATGGACATCGCTAGCTGCCCGGCCTGAGGGCCGCCGCCGTCCCGTCCGGGCCAGTCAGGCAGTATCGGCAGGAAGCGTCAGAATCGGTGAACAGTTCGAAGATGCCGGTCATTGAACCCTCCTGGAAGCCGGGACCCGCTCCCGGTGACGCCGTTGTCACCGGGAACAGCCTGAATCCACCCGCACGATGCCGGTCATCCGCAGAAGTCCGGAACGAATTGATGAATTCATGAAAGTCTGAACTACGGTTCGCGTCTGCGCAAGAGCGGGCCCCGCATCCGCCGGCGGCGGCGACACGACAGCGGCCCGGCGCTACGATGTACGTGCGGGTGGACGAATCGCGCAGCCTGCGAGACAGACTTTTCTGTCTCGCACGCGCTAGATTCCTGTCGGCGGGTTCTGCGCAGACGCGCGGCTCAGAATATTTGAATGCGAAGGAGGGAGGTCCCGATGCCGGATGATCTTCCCGCAGGTCTGGTCCTGATCGATGTGAAGGCCGAACTTTTCAAGTCCATGGGCCACCCGGCACGAATCCAGCTGCTCGAAATGCTCGCTGACGGGCCTGTTGCCGTGAGCAGATTGCGCGACAACACGGGCCTGGAGCCGTCGAATCTCTCCCAGCATCTGAGCTTGCTCCGCCGCCAGCGTCTTATTGTCCCCTCGCGACGTGAAGGGCGGCTGTTCTATGAACTCGCCAGCCCCGAGGTAAACGTCTTGCTCGCTGACGCCCGATCCCTGCTCGGCACGCTCCTCCACACCACCCGCTTGACCCTTAGCCCCACGGGCGAGGCGCCCCGGGAAGAGGCAATCCACTAGGCGCCGGCTCACTCCGGCCGACCGACGCCGCCGTTCCCCGAACGGCTCCCCACGCCGCTGCAATCGTCGACGTCGACCGCAAGGCCGATCTGGATCGCACCGGAAGACGTCTACGCGTTCCTCGCGAACGGGCTGAACAAGCTCAAATGGCGTTCAGCGAGCACCGCCCGGCCGGACTCAAGACGTCCCGGCTCGGCGTTGATCTCATTTGACGGTCAGTGTGCCGTGCATGTTGGAGTGGTACTTGCAGTGAAAGGCGTAGGTGCCCGGCTCCGAGGGTGCGGTAAACGATGCCGTACCGCCGTTTTCCTTGACCTCGACGTCAAAGGCCGAACCTTGGTCTGCGGTCACCGTATGCTCGGCACTGTCCATGTTCGTCACAGTCACCTGTGCGCCGGGAGCGACCGAAACCGGGGTCTCGTAAGCGAAGCTCCTGATCGTGATTGCCGCCGCGGCGGCGTTTACCGCCCCGCTTCCCGACCCTGTGACAGTGGAGCCCGCCGGGGCTGACGGTTCCATCGACATGCTGGCGGAGGTACCGGCCGTCGTGGCGGGGGCCGACGCCGGTGTTCCGCCGCCTCCGCCACACCCGCTCAGCCCGATCAAGGCCGCTGCCAACACAAGTACAGTTCGTGTCCTATTGCTCGTCATGATGTGCCGTCCTCGACGCTGGAGGGGGCTGAGGAAACAGCCCGGCTTCCCTCCATAGTGCATCCGCCACCGCTAAAAAGCACGGGGCGGCGGCTTGCTGGGAAATGAAACCGACGCGGGCGGCAGCTCGATTCGGAAACCCGACGCCGGCAGCCGGCCTGCTCCCACCAAAACGGTCAGCGCTGCGTCCTTGCCTTTTGCAGGTAGGCCAACAGTTCGGCCAGCTGCTCAGCAGTCCATGGCAGATCGGCACTGAGTGCGGCGCTATTGTCCTGCCACATGGCGCGGGCTGCGGTCTTGGTGTGTTCGCCGGAGTGGAACATGGATCCGAGTTCGTCCCACGCCCTGGCCCACTCCCTCACGGACGGATCCGATACGGGCGTTCCGTCCCCGACGTGCCTGAGGCCTTCTTCGACCAATGCGGCCCACCGGGTCTTGGCGGCTTCGATGCGGTCGGCGCCGAGGTCGGCCCTTCGGGCGGCCAGTTCCTGGCGCTGTTCCGGTGTGAAGTGGTTTTCCAGCACGGCGATCATCTCCAACGTTGACATGAACTGTTTGGTATCCGGCATGGCGGCTGCGTCGATGCGGGAAAGCAGGTCCCGGATCCGGTCCTCCACGGCCTGGATCTGCTCGGCGTGGTGGCGCATGTGACGCAATTGCCTTTCCAGGAGGGTGCGCAGGGAGGTCAGGTCATCGGCCGGGGCCTCCAGCGCGGCACCGATATCCGCCAGCGGGAGTCCGAGCATCTGGAGCGCCCGGATCCGGTACAGCCTCCGCACGTCCTGCCCGGTGTAGCGGCGGTGGCCGGAAGCCGTCCGCCGGCTGGCTGACAGCAATCCGATCTCGTCGTAGTGATGGAGTGTGCGGACCGTGACGCCACATGCCGTGGCGAGTTCGCCAATGCTCCACTGACCTGCGGCAGCGTTCGTCTCTTTCATGTGAACCACGGTAGATCCTCACGCCGCGTGAGGATCAAGACCCTGTTCCGTCAGCCGGTTGTTGAGCCGGTCCACCTCGTCGAGGACTTCGGTCGCCGCCCAGGCGCGGCTGCGCTTTGACTGCGTGACCGGGGTGATGACCCCGGCGCTGGTGAGCCGCTCCAGCGCGGCGTAGACGGAGCTTTCGGCCACGCCGGCGGCGTGGGCGGCGCTGTGGGCCTCGAACACGGGCCGCTCCAGCAGCCACGGAATGATCTTCTCGTCCGCGGATCCCTTGCGGGGCCTGGCCAGCTCCAGCCACATGGCCGGCAGGGCATCGAGTGCGGCCACTGATTCCCGGGCCGCATCCGCGGCACGGACCGCCGAGCGGGCCAGGTACAGCACGAACGGGTCGGCGTCACCGGACCGGTAGTTGTTGAGCAGGCTGAAATACGTGCCGACGTCGGCGACCATCGCCGACGCGATCGGCGTGACCGTGTTCTTCGTGAGCCCGCGACGCCGGGAAATCGCGCCGATCAGGGCCCGCCCGATCCGGCCGTTGCCGTCGGTGAACGGGTGGATGGATTCGAAGTGGGCGTGCGCGATCGCCGCCTGCGCCATGATGGGGACGTCGCGGCGGTTGCAGAAGACCATCAGATCCTCCATCAGGTCCGGCACGAGCTCCGGCGGGGGCGGCACGTGGATGGCGCCCCGCGGCGAATGATCGCTGCCGCCGATCCAGTTCTGCACGTCCCTGAACCTGCCGGCATGGGGACCGTCCATCGGGTCGTCCTTCATGAGGGTGCGGTGGGCGGCCAGCATTGCCTCCAGCCGGATCTCCCCCGTGCGCCCGGCATCGTCGATCATCCCTTGTACGGCGTCGGCCGCAGCCACCATGGAGCGGGCGTCATCGCTGGCCTTGAGGCCGATCATGGCCCGGGCGTAGTCGTCACGGTTGGCGTCGACGTGCTCGATCTTGGAGGAAGAGACGGCCTCACTGCGGAGGAGGAACCCGCTGATGGCCGTCATCCGGGTGCCGGCCGTGACGTCCAGGGACGCTATCGCAACGGCGGCCTCCTCGAGCGCGACAATGGTCTCGCGGCCCGGATCGAACCAGCGCTCCGCGATCATGGGCGGAAGCGAGACCACAACCTCGGCGAATTCCCGGTCCTCCCGCGGCGGGCGCCCGGACGACTTCCACGGCATGGTCTTGCTGCCGTGCGCGGGCCAGGCGGTCATGGATTCCTCCGGAAGTCTGAATGATGCACTCACTATTAAGACTTTAGTGGATAAATCTAAATAGCGGGTGCCCTATTGCTCGAAGATTCCGCCCCGCCGAGATTTTACGTTTCCGCGTTCCATCTGTGATCTACCGGAAATCTTAAAACTGTGTACTTACGGACATTGAGTCCGTTATAAATGAAACAAACGGGCACAAGACGCCAAAGTATCCAAGTATTTGGACACATACTTTCGGAGAGTGTCCACCCAATCCAGAGGAGCAAATGTGGTTGTCGCAGTTGTCGATCCAGGTTCCACAGATATCACCCCCTTGATCCACCACCCTGTCCTTTGGGCGTCCGCGGCGGGCGTCTTCGCCGTCGTCATCCTGCAGTCAGCCATTTACTTCAAGGCCATTAGGAAGGCAGCACCCGCTGCTGAGCTGACGTCTGGACAGGTCAACAGCTCGGTCCGCTCCGGCGCTGTGGCTGCCATCGGACCGTCCCTTGCCGTTGCGCTCATTGCCGTCTCCCTTCTCCCGCTGTTCGGAACGCCCGCGGTGCTGACGCGCATCGGGCTGGTTGGATCGGCTGCCTTCGACGTCGCGGCTGCCGGGATTTCGGCGGGCACGCAGGGTGCCCAGCTGGGCGGACCCTCCTACACCCAGAAGATCTTCGCCATCGCGTTCGCCGCCATGACGATCGGCGGGCTCGTCTGGATGCTGACGGCACTGATCTTGACGCCCATCCTGAGCAAAGGCGACGCCAAGCTCCGCAAAGTGAACCCCGCCGTGATGGCCATCGTGCCGACGGCGGCGCTGCTGGGCGCGTTTTTCACGCTTGCTTTCCAGGAAGTACTCAAGTCTCCGGTCCACCTCGCCACGATGCTCGCCTCCGCGGGAGCGATGGGCGTCTGTCTCCTGCTGGCCCACAAGCTTCGGCTTCCCTGGCTGCGCGAGTGGGGACTCGGCATGTCCATCATCGTGGCGCTCTCAGCCGCATTCCTCATGACCGCAGCCGCCTGAAAACCACCGACAGGAGCCATTCTGATGTCCGCACCGACTTCCGCTGATACATCCGCAAGGTTTTCGGCCTTCGACCGCACCACTTCGATTTGGGGACCCATCACGCTGTCCCTGGGTCTGCTGTTTTCCCTGGCGGCTGCCCTGTATGCCGCCTTCGGCACGGGCGTGGGGGTGACGCCCCTGGAACTGGCCACCGCCGTCGGGGCCGTCCTGGCCACTTTCGGCATCATCGCCGTGATCGAACCGGTGTCCTACTTCCCCATCCTGGGGCGTTCGGCCATGTACCAGGCGTTCCTGATCGGCAACATTGCCAACAAACTGCTGCCGGCAGCCATCGTGGCCCAGGCCAACCTGGGCGAGAAGCCGGGCACCCGCCGGGCCGAACTCATCGCCGGCAGCGCCATCATTGGCGCGGTGCTGGTTCACATCACCACCCTGATCCTGCTCGTGGGCGTGCTGGGAACGTGGCTCGTGGGAATGCTCCCCGCGCCGCTCATTGCCACGGCCCGGAGCTACATCCTGCCCGCGATTTTCGGCGCCGTGGTGCTGCAAAGCGTCCTGGCCATGAAGAGCCGCCGTACCACCGTCGTGGCGGTCATCGTTGCCGCGGCCATCGTGTTCGTGGTGGTTCCGCTGGCTCCGGGGCTGACGTACTTTGCCACCGCGCTGGCCGTCATCATCACCATCGCGGTCTCCTGGTTTGCGCGGTCCAAGACTCCGCCGTCCCCCGCTGAAGCGGACTCTGCCGTTACCGGTCAGGCCGCCCGGATTTCCGAACCCACCCACTGAAAAGGAGCCATCAATGACCACCACTACACGCGTAAGCCTGACAGCCGCCGTCGACGTCCCCGAATTTTTTGTGGACGAATATATCGGCGTCTACAAGCACCTTCATGCGCACCCCGAACTCTCGGCCCAGGAATACAAAACGGCGGAGTACATCGAACGCCACCTCGCCGGACTCGGCATTGAATCCTTCCGCTGCGGGGGAACCGGTGTTGTGGGCATCCTGAGGAACGGTGACGGCCCGGTGATCGGCTTCCGCGCCGACACCGATGGCCTGCCGATCGCAGAACAGACGGGCCTGGAGTACGCGAGCGAGGCCTCCGGCACCCTGCCCAACGGAAGCATCGCGCCCGTGATGCACGGCTGCGGCCACGACACCCACATCGCGTCCGCCCTTGCCCTGGCGTCTCTCCTCAAAGAACGCAGCGAGCTCTGGGGCGGAACGCTGGTGCTCATCTTCCAGCCCGGCGAAGAGACAGCCTATGGCGCCAAGGCGATGATCGACGACGGCCTGTGGGACCGGGCTCCCAGGCCTGAGGTGGTGCTGGCCCAACACGTCATGCCGATCAGCCAAGGAAAGCTGCTGATCCGGGGCGGCCACATGGCCAGCCTGGCGGACTCGTGGAAGATCACCGTCCACGGCCGGCAGGCGCACGGGTCACAGCCCGAAAAGTCCATCGACCCAATCGTTGCGGCCTCCGCCATGGTGCTCCGCCTGCAGACGATCGTCTCCCGGGAACTGGCGCCGTCGACGCCGGCCGTGGTCACCGTGGGGACCTTCCACGCGGGCCTGAAGGAAAACATCATTCCGGAATCCGCCGAGTTCTCGATCAACGTCCGGACGCCCGATGAGGACACCCGCGCGGCCGTTCTCGCAGCAATACGGCGGATCATTTCGGCCGAGGCCGCTGCCTCGGCGGCGCCGGAGCCCACCATCACCGAGCTGAACAGCTTCCCCCGCTGCTACAACGATCCCGCGGCTGCCGATCGTGTGATCGAAGCGTTCACGGCGGACTTCGGCGCAGATGCCCTGGTCGACGCGCCGCTGGGCATGGGCTCCGAGGATGCGGGATGGCTCAGTGACGCCATTGGCGTTCCTGGTGTGTTCTGGGCCTTTGGCGCCTTCGATCCGGAGCTCTTCGAGGACGGTGCAACGCCCGCCGGCAACCACTCGCCGCACTTCGCACCGGACGCACGGGCCGCCGTCGTCGGCGGAACCGGTGCCGCGCTCTCCGGGGTGCTAGCCTATCTGGGCCGGAACTGAGATTGCCGGGGCGGCGGCAGGGCTGCCGCCCCGGCTCTGTTCCTCGGGCGTCGCCTGCCGGCGTCGTACCTTCGCAGGCACAGCGATTCGCAGGCACAGTGAAAGGAGCGGGACGTGGAGCAGCTCGATGCCCTGGACCGGCAGATTGTGGCCGCGCTGGTCCGAAACGGCCGCGCGCCTTGGCGCTTGATCGCCGATGTTTTGGGACAGCAGGAACGGACCGTGGCGCGCCGCGGCAACAAGCTGCTCGAATCCGGCGTGGTCCGCACCAACTCCTTCATCAACCCGTCGTCAGTCAGCTCCCGGTCCGCGTTCCTGCTGCGCGTGACGGCTGCCCCACGCGAGCTTCGCCGGATCTGCTCGTGGCTGGCTGCGCAGGCAGAGTCCTCGTGGGTCAGCGCACTATCCGGCACGAACGAGGCCGTGGCGGAGCTGTTCATTTCTCCCGACGAACTTGGCGGGCTCCTCTACCGGCGCCTGGCGGAGGTGGAGGGGGTTCAGTCCTTCACCATGACGCCGCTCCTGGAGTACTTTCGGACCCCCAGCGGCTGGACGCCGGATATTTTGACCAAAGAGCAATACCAGGCTCTCCATCGCGACGAGGACGGCCGGTTGGCCGGGATCCGCACCGGCCAACCCGCGGCGTCACTTGATGAAACCAACGTCTCACTCGCCGAACTGCTCCACCGCAACGGACGGGCCACCGTGGACGAATTGGCCTCCGAATTGTCCGTGTCCAAGGCAACCGTCAGCCGCAGGCTGGACGCGCTCACGAGCTCCGGTGCACTGTTCATCAGGGCCGTGGTGGACCCGGCGTCGCTCGGGTTCCCCGTGGAGTCCCTCATCACTCTTGTCCGCTCTGGCACAGCAACGGACGGGCCGGGAAAGTATCTGGCGGCCCTGCCGGTGACGCGGTGGGCTGCCGCGTCGGGTGAACAAGTGCTGGCGCAGGTGGCCGTCGCCAGCCTGGATGATTTGCGCGTACTCCTCGACGAGCTCCGCAGAATGGCGGGGGTGACGTCCGTCCGGTCCTCCATCTTCGCTGAGATCTTCAAGCGAAGCACCGTGAAGTACCGGGACGGGATCCCCGAGAAGCCAGCAGAGGCAGCAGCCCCCGTTCCCAGCGAACATCGCTAAGGCTGCGCCGGCCAGCTCTGTTTCCGGGACCGGTAGAGCCGGCGCAGGCGGAATGCGACCGCGAAAATCCAGGCCATGAAGGTGACCAGGATGACGCGTTGCACGAGGCCCTTCCATTCGAACAGGCCGTTCTCAGGCTGTTGGCTGATCTTGAGCAGAACGATCCCGAGGGTCAGGACAATACCGCTGAGAAGTGTCCACCCGGCCAGGGGCCGCCACGCCGGGTCGCTGCGGAACCGCCGGTAGAAGACGAAGCAACTGAGCGGCGCGAACGTGAAGACGATGGCGCCGAAGATACCGTGCACCACGCCCTGCGCACTGGTTTGGCCGAACATCGCCGACGGGTCGGTGTTGAACGCCCCGGACGCAATCAGACTGACGCCGATGCCCTGAACCAGGACGTGCCCGGCCCTGGACGCCGCGCCGGTGCTGAAATGAGCGGCGAGGCCGCGGCCGAACATCAGCACCAAGGCGCCCGTCAGCATGAAGTTGAGGATCTGGATCCAGCCGAACGGCGCCCAGCGACAGCTCGCTGACGAACATGCTTGTCGCGGAGTAGCCGGGGTAGAGCCAGCCGTAAACGGTGAAGACGGACACGAAGAGAGCGGCCCCCGTCATGCCTGCCACGGCGGCCAGCTCGACACGCCGTCGTCTGGCCGCCGTCTGGCCGTCAGGTAGTGAAACCGGCTTTCGAGGGATCAAAGTAGCAGCTCACTCACGGGCAACGGTGGAGGAACGTGTGGCGACCATTGCCGAGACAATTGCCTTGGCCAGGCGGCCCATCAACACCTGACGCCCAGCACTTGAACTCGTCCGTTGGTCCTCAGTCGGTGTGTGAGGTGGCCACGGGGATTTCGGCGGTGGTGGTCGCCGCCCAGCTGGCAAGCAGCTTGAGGCGCTCTTCCGTCGCGGAGCCGGGTTCGGCGGTGTAGGCGAACATGGTCCAGCCGGGGTTGGCTGGCAGTTCCATTGCCTCGTAGGTCAGATCGAGGTCTCCGACGACGGGGTGATGGATGCGTTTGAAGCCGGTTCTGTGCAGGCGGACGTTGTGGGCCGCCCAGCGGATACGGAAGTCCTCGCTGCAGGTTGCGAGCTCTCCGACCAGATCCGAGAGTCCCTTGTCGTGGGGGTTCTGGCCCGCGGAGCTGCGCAGCACGGCGACGATATCGTTGGCGCCCTGCTCCCAATCAGGAAAGAAATTCCGGGCTTCGGGATCCAGGAACACGAAGCGGGCAGTGTTGGCGCGCCGGGCGCCGTCGGTCAGCAGGGGCGCGTAGAGCGCTCGGCCGAGCGGGTTGGCGGTGATGAAGTCCATGCGTTCGTTGCGCACCCAGGCGGGTGCACCCGTGATGGAGTCCATGAACCGTTGCAGGCTGGGGCGCACTTCCTGCGGCTTGGCCGGACGCCGACGGCGGGCCGGACCCGCCTGTGCGGCGCGGGCCAGGGCGAACAGGTGCGCGGTCTCGGCTTCATCCAGCCGCAAGGCGTGGGCAATGGATTCCAGGACCTCGTCGGAGACCCCGCTGAGGTTTCCGCGTTCCAGGCGCGCGTAGTAGTCGACGCTGACCGAGGCCAGGGTGGCCACCTCTTCGCGCCGGAGCCCCGGGACGCGCCGGTTGCTGCCGACGATCAGGTTCACCTGCTCCGGTGTCACTTTTGCGCGGCGCGTGCGCAGGAACTCACTCACGTCATTTCGGCTCTCCACGCCTTCAGACTACGACCGGTGCCGGAACTGTGGGAGGGCCTGTCAGTACACCTCTCGGGACGGGAACCGGCGCTAAAGGGTGGTCTGGGAGTGCGTGGATCAGCAGTGACTCCCGCCGGATTGCCTTGTGCGGTGTTGTTGATAGTGCGGGCCACCGCCTGTCTTCACCAACAGAACATCCCACCACGAAGGGACACAGTGACCTCCCCCTCAGCCACGTCCGCAAGCCGGGTCCGCCCGACGGCAATCCTGGCGATCATCCTCGTCAGCTATTTCATGATCATCCTGGACAACTCGATCATTTTCACCGGCCTCCCGAAAATCCAGGCGGAGATGGACCTTTCTACCACCGGACTGTCCTGGGTCCAGAACGCCTATACCCTCGTGTTCGGCGGACTGCTGCTGCTCGGCGCCCGCCTTGGAGACATCCTCGGCCGCCGCCACGTGTTCATTGGCGGTCTCACCGTCTTCGCTGTCGCGTCCCTCCTGGTCGGAGCCGCCCCCAGCGACTGGTGGCTGGTTACCGCCCGGGCACTCCAAGGAATCGGCGCCGCCGTCGTGGCTCCCTCGGCCCTCTCGCTGCTGACGGCCACGTTCGCCGCAGGCCGGGACCGCACCCGCGCCGTGGCAGCGTACGGTGCGGTCGCGGGAATCGGCGCCAGCCTGGGCCTCGTGGTCGGCGGCGCCCTCGCCGAATGGGTCTCCTGGCGGGCGGGCTTCTACGTCAACGTGCCCATCGGGATCGCCATGATCATCGCCGCCGTCAAGTTCATCCCGGAATCCCCGCGGACCTCCGGCCGCTTTGACCTCTTCGGCGCCGTGGCCTCGACCCTGGGCATGGGCGCCCTCGTCTTCGCCATCGTCAACTCCGTCGACGCCGGCTGGGCCGGGCCCGAAACAGTCACGGCCCTGGTCTCGGCCGCACTACTGCTGGGCCTGCTCGTCATCAACGAGTGGAAGGTCAAGCAACCCATCATGCCGCTGCACCTCTTCGCCAGCCGGGAACGGGCCGGCGCCTACACAGCGCGCCTGCTCTTCGCCGGTACCATGATCGGCTTCTTTTTCTTCACCACCCAGTTCCTGCAGGGCGTCTACGGCTACAACCCCCTCCAGGCCGGCGTCGCCTTCCTCCCCATGACGATCGTGAACTTCTTCGTCGCATTGGCTGTCCCGCGGCTCACCCACCGTTTCGGCAACGCCACCCTGCTGGCCGCCGGGCTGGCAGTGACCCTGGGCGGCATGTTCTGGCTCAGCCGGATCACCGCCGATACCCCGTACCTCAGCGGTGTCGCACTGCCAATGATGCTGATCGGGATCGGCCAGGGCCTCGGTTTCGCCCCGTTGACAGCTGCCGGGATCGCGGGAGTCACCGCCAAGGACGCCGGCGCAGCCTCCGGCCTGGTCAACACCTCGCATCAGCTCGGGAGCGCGCTCGGCGTCGGTGTCCTCGTGGCCCTCTATCCAACGCAGGCTCGCTCGCCGGCAGCGCGGCCGTCGCCTACACCGGCGGATCCGTCATGCTCGCAGCCGCCCTGGTGGCCGTCCTCGTCCTCATTGTCCCGGCGGAGCGGTCGGCCCGGCGCACGTCCCGGACCGGGTCCGGCGTTCCGGGCGGCGCAAAGCCCGCCCAGCATGGACTCCTGGATCAGCAGCCCGAGCCCGTCCGGGTCGCCGCCGTCCTCTCCCCCGCCGAGTAGACCCACCGGCACATGATCGCGACATCGCCGGCCGGTCGCATCGGCCCTCACCGACGTCGCCGCCCGGCCAGCTCGAGGCTTTGCTCGGCGAGGGCTTCGTCCTCGTGCACATCACCGGGTACGAACAATCCAAAGCCGGGTGGCTGGAACAGATTGACTCCGGCGAGATGACCTACCACAGCATCCGTGAGCAGTCGGTCACGGTTGAGGTCCACGGCAATACGGCCGTGCTCGTCGCCAGGAATCTCGTAGACGCAACAATCTGGGGGTCACGATCGATATGGCCCCTGAAGATGACGACGTCGTTCGCCCGACAGGAAGGCCACTGGCGGCCGACGCACTCCCGCGCCACCACCTACTGACGGCCGGCGCGTGAAAGCAGAGGCAAGAAAGTGCTCCCTCCTACGTTGTGGCCAACGAGGATGTCAATTTCAGAAGTCCTGCGCAACCGTCGTGAATCCGCCGTAAAGTCCGCTGTAGGCTCCGTCTTGGGCCGTATAAACGAACACTTGGAGGCCTTTTCTTATGTCGCGCATCATGCGGTTCGACCACGTCGGTGTCACCGTTCAGAACCTCGACCAAGTGACGGCGTTCTTCGTTAGACTCGGGCTCGAGATCGAGGGCCGGACGTTCGTGGAGGGCAAGTTCATCGACACGGTCATAGCCATCCCTGATTCCCGTACAGAGATCGTTATGTTGCGAACACCTGACGGAGGAACAGGGGTGGAGCTTTCCAGCTTCGTCCGGCCAGACCCTGAGCCGGGATCCCCCGCCGCCATGGCCAACGAACTCGGGCTGCGCAGTCTGTCCTTCGAAGTCGATGATCTTCAGGCGCACGTCGATCGGCTGGCCGCGGAGGGATACGGGCTGGTCGGTGGCATCGGCCAGTATGAGGCTTCCTGGCGCATGGCCTACGTCCGCGGTCCAGAGGGAATCATCGTGGCCCTGGCTGAGCGGATCAGCTGACGCGGCCGCGTCGTAGGGGCATCGCCCCCGGCGTCCGCCCGTAAGTCGATCCGTCACCGGGACAGGTGCTGTCCCGCTTGATTGAGCAGCCTCTAATTCGTGAAGTTCGGATCCGGCATCCACGGACACCGTCACGGGTTAGCAGTCCGGCGTCGGTGAGCCTCCTGAGGCGGTCAGCGAGGATGTTCGAGGCGATCCCATCCTTCGACCCGACCTGCAACTCACGGCAATAGCGGCGACCGCCAAACATCACATCACGCAGCACCGGTCACCGAACGCCTCAACGGTGGCTTTGATCGGGCAGCCCGACGGCGGCTCCGGCACCATGCACCTCACTGAACTGCTTGCAGGTTACCAGCAGCCTGCGCTACGGTCGGCGCAGCGATTGCAGACTGCAAGCGGTTGAGGCTGACCGTTTCGCGCGCCGCCTCCGACGCCCGACCACGACCAAGGAGCCCGATGTCACTCGTTCGCGTTCACAACTTCTCCGTCTCGCTCGACGGATTCGGTACTGGTGAGGGGCAGAAGCTGGACGCACCTTTCGGGCACGCCGGGATGCGCCTGGTCGAGTGGGCTCTTCCGACGCGCACTTTTAAGCAGATGGGCTTCCATGGCGAGGAGGAGGGCTCCAACGGAATCGACGAAACCTTCGCAAGCCGATGGGCCTCCGGCATCGGCGTGGAGATCATGGGCCGCAACAAGTTCGGGCCTCAGCGCGGCCCGTGGGCCGACGAGGAGTGGCAGGGCTGGTGGGGCAACAACCCGCCCTTCCACACCCCGGTGATCGTCCTCACCCACCACCCACGCCCGCCACTGACCATGAACGGCGGCACCACCTTCCACTTTGTGGACGCCGAACCCGCCGAGGCGCTCGAGCAGGCACGCGCCCTCGCCGGCGACCTCGACGTGCGAATCGGCGGTGGCGTCACCACGATCCGCAGGTTCCTCGAGGCCGACCTGATCGACCAGATGCACATCGTTCTTGTCCCCATCCTTCTCGGTCGCGGCGAACGACTCTGGGACTGCCTCGAAGGACTCGAGCAACGCTTCCACATCGAGGCAGCACCCTCACCCAGCGGCGTCATCCACCTGACCTTCGCCCGACGCGACCGAGTCGTCTAGCTGCCAGGAGTTGCAACGGCATTCCACTGCCTGCCGGTCAACGACCGTGATCCCTGGATGAAGGCCGACGACTTCTGACTTCTGTGCAGACGACTTCTGAAAATGACAGAGGACGAGGCCAATTCCATGGGCTTTGCCGTGGTCAATCCAGCTAGGCTCCGAGGGCTGCGAGGTCGTCGCGAACCCGTTGCGGTTCCTCGGCCAGCGGCATGTTGGCCGTGTCGCGGGCGGCGTCGAGCGCACTAGGCGCATCCGCGTCCAGCGGGGCGAAGAGGGCATCGAAGTCGTTCGTCGCTGTGCCGGTGGTGGCCACCAGTTCGAACGTTTTGCCCAGGGCGGCGTCCGAGCTCAGGCTCCGGACCAGAACTTCGGCGAGCTGGCGGCGGGCGATGACGCCGTCGCTGGAGTTTCCCGCCTGGCGGGTGTCGCCCTGCAGGAGGACGAGCCGGTGCTCATCGGGGCCGTTGTAGTCGAACCAGCCGGGCCGAACGATCGTGTACGGCAATCCGCTGGCTCGCACGAGCCGCTCGGAGCGGCGTTTCCAGTCGTGCGCCTCCGTGGAAAGGTTGTAGGCGCCGGTGCGGTTGGTGACGCCGATCGCCGTCATCAGCGCAATGCGGGCCGGGCGTGAGCCGAGGGCTTTCAGGATGTTGCGCACCCCGCCGTAGTCAATGCTTTCCGCCGCGGCCTTGCCGCCGTCGGAGCCATGGGTGAAGACGACGGCGTCGATCCCGTCCACGGCGGCGGTGAGCGTTTCGGGGAGGGTGACGTCGCCGACGACGATCTCGGCGGCTGCCGGCAGTCGCCGTGCCTTCCCGAGATCCCGAACGAGGGCACGGGTAGCGTATCCCTGCCGGAGGGCTTCCTCGACGGCGAGTTGTCCGATGCTGCCGGTCGCACCGACGACAAGGACTGTTGTGGGGTTGCTCATGAGGGTTCTCCTTGTGTGCTTGGCGTCCCGACCGGATTCGTGCGCCTTCCGGGCGCGACATCGTTGATGACCCGGAGCGCGTTCAGCGTGCGCGGGTAGCCGATGTAGGGCAAAAGCTGGGTGATCACGTCAAGCAGCCGTCCACGGTCGTTGCCGACATTGAGGTTGGCGGCGACGTGGCCCTTGACTTGCGGCTCGCAGCCCCCGAGCGAGACGAGCATGGCCAGGGTGAGAAGCTCGCGCGTGGGCACGTCGATGCCGGTGCGCGTGAGGTGGTCGCCGAAACAGTTGGCCGAGAGGTAGCGCTGGAAGTGGATCTCGTCGTCGGGCGCTGACGCATACATGCCCTCGATAACAGCGGCCCCGACGATATCTTTCTGCACGGCAAGGCCCTTCTCCGCACGGTCCTCCGGCGTGGTCGTGGACTGGCCCGGCAGTGGAAGCTCGACGCCGCGCTCGGTGAGGACCTCGTTTGTGGCGTGCAGGAAGTCGAAGACCTTGGCCATCCCCACGTAGGGGACGGCCTGATAGACGATCTCCTTTGCCTCGACGGGAGTAACCCCGACGCTGAGTGCGGCCCCGAGCATGACCCGGTACTCCGCCAGGGCCTGGGAGGCGATCATCGACGCGAGCTGGACCATGAGACGCGTCCTGGGCTCCACGTTTCCGTGCCGGGGGACCTCATCGAAGGCGAAGTTGCCGAAGTACTCGATCAGTTCGGGGTCGGTGGCCGCCAGGGTCGAGACGTGGCCGGGGAAGAGCTCGTCGTGATTCTTGCGGGCTGCTGCGCTGATAGCCATTGCTGTCCTGTCGTTCATGAGCGGTGGGTTGGTCGGGCCTCACGGGCGATCCGTGCAGCGTGAACCGGGCATCCGTCCAGCAAACTGCATGTGAAGAAAATGAGGGAGTGCCTCCTGATACGCGTACTGCCAGTACCTCCCTCGCGCCGTCCGCCGCGGGTAGGCTCACCTGGAGCCGGCCACAGCACAGAGCCGATACGGAGAGCTGGCACGGGCAGCCGCCGGAACGCCCGCTGAATGCCCCATTCCTCAGCAGAATTGATCAAGGGAGCCACGATGCACACACGAACACTCGGTCAGGGCCTGCAGGTCTCGGCCATCGGCCTTGGCTGCATGGGCATGTCGCAGAGCTACGGTCCAAACCCCGGAGACCGGCGGGCGATGATCGGGGTACTCCGCGACGCCGTCGAGGTCGGGATAAATTTCTTCGACACGGCGGAGGTGTACGGCCCCTTCGTCAACGAGGAACTCGTCGGTGAGGCACTGGCTCCCGTGCGGGGCGAGGTGGTGATCGCGACCAAGTTCGGCTGGCGGATCGAGGACGGCAAATCGGTGGGACTCGACAGTTCCCCCGAACGGATCAGACGGGTCGCCGACGAATCGCTGCGCCGGCTGCGCGTCGACACCCTCGATCTCTTCTACCAGCACCGTGTCGACCCGAACGTGCCCATCGAGGAGGTCGCGGGCGCCGTCGGTGACCTCGTCCGGGCCGGCAAGGTCCGCCACTTCGGGCTATCCGAGGCCTCGGCCGCAACCATCCGGGCCGCTCACGCTGTCTTCCCGGTGACGGCCGTCCAGAGCGAGTACTCCCTGTGGACGCGGGACCCGGAACCGGAGGTTCTGCCGACGCTGGCGGAACTGGGAATCGGGTTCGTGCCCTTCAGCCCGCTCGGCAAGGGCTTCCTCACCGGCACCGTTAGTCCGTCGACGCCGTTCGCAGACGGCGACGTCCGGGGAACCATCCCCCGCTTCACGCCCGAGAACCGGGCCGCGAACCAGGCGCTGGTGGACCACGTCGCCGGGCTCGCCGGCGCCAAGGGTGCGACGCCCGGCCAAGTTGCGCTGGCCTGGCTGCTGGCCCGGCAGCCGTGGATCGTGCCGATCCCCGGCACCCGGCGTCGTGAGCGCCTCGAAGAGAATGCCGCCGCGACGACGGTCGCCCTGACCGCTGACGAGGTCGCCGATCTGAATGCAGTAGCCAGCCGGATCGGTGTGCAGGGGAACCGCTACAACGATCTGCATATGGGTCTCGTCGGGCGGTAACGCACGGCCTCGTCGGGCGTGAGCCGGCCAGCCGCTCGCCGAACCCGATAGAGAAGGCCTCCCGCGCTCATCACGCCGGAGGCCCTTTTGTGGCGGGACCGGTTTACGCCGCGGGGCCGCTCTGCCGTAACGGGCCGCTCGGCTGCCGGGATCTCACGGTCCGGCCACGAGCATGGACATGGCAGAGACAGACTGGCACGATTGGCGTTCAATCAGCCGCACCGGGAGGACGTTCTTCCGGCGGAACTTCTTGGCAGGCGCTGCAATCCGGGCCAGGACGCGTTCGGCCGCGACCATTCCGACATGCCGGGGGTCCTGGTCGATGACTGACACCGACGGCTGGAGAACATCGGCCATGGGGAAGTCGCCAAAACTGATGAGCGCAATGTCGGTTCTGTTCAGCGCCTGCAGGGCAGGAAATACTCCGATTGAGAACCGGGCGTTGGAGGAGAAGATGGCGGTCGGCGCATCGGGCAGCGCCAAGAGGGTCTTGCAGGCCTGTGCGGCGCCGTCTGCGTTCCGCGAACCGAGGACAATGAGCTCCTCGTCGTTCCCAAGGCCGGCCATTTCCAGGGCCGCCCGGTACCCTTCCAGGCGCAGCCTCGTGGTGGGGACGCCTATCGAGTCCCCCACGATGGCAATCCTGCGGTGTCCGTGCGCAATGAGGTGCTGTGTCGCCTCGAACGCTCCGCCAAAATCATCTTCGACGAAGTAGTCCGCGTTGAGCCTGGTGGGCATACGGTCGATGAAAACGATCGGGAAACTATCCTGCCAGGCGGCGAGGTAGGACTGATCGGAGGAGATCGGGGCGATTATCAGGCCGTCGACCTGCCGGCGGACGGTCGTCTCAATGATGCTCCGCTCCAGGGAGGGGTCATCCCCCAGGCTGGTAACAACTATCGCCATGTCCTGTTCACGTGCCGCCAGTTCAATTCCCTTGGTGACGGCGGCGAAGAACGGGTCCGCGACGTCGGGCACTGCGATACCGATAACCGCTGACTTGCCCTCGCGGAAGGTGCGCGCCAGCATGTTCGGCACGTACTTCAGTTCGCGCATGGCCACCTGCACGCGCTCCCGCGTGTCTTCGGTGACGTGCGGGTCGTCGTTGAAAACCCTGGAAACCGTCTTGGCACTCACTCCGGCGCGCGTGGCCACATCCTGCATGGTAGTCACGGTTCGGCTCCTTCATTGTTCGCTGGCCACACCCTACAGGCTCTGCTGTCCGAAAGCGGGAACAACGCCCGCAACTGGAGATGTCATCGGTGACATTCGCCCGTGCATCCCATCCTGCCCGATGTTTGCAGTAACTTCAAGCAACTCATGACATCGATGACATGACTTTTCGAATTTTCCTTGACATCGATGACATGGGGCCTCTAAGTTTTTGTAAGGCAGGTCACAGCGAGTCCCTCGAAGCCGTAAGTTCGGACCCCGCGAATCAGACCTCCCGATTTGTTCAGGCGGCGCTTCAACGGTGTAGCAACAGAGCTTCTTCACCGTGGCATGACCAACGGAGGAGACAGTGATGAACACCGCTGACGAACGGACCTCGGCTCCCGTCCGGGGACCCGAGCCGCTGAGCTGCACGATAGGTGAGCTGGTGGAACGGGCCCGCGCCCTTGTTGCCGGCGGCGAGCGGCGCATCCTGGGTATCACGGGGGCGCCCGGCGCAGGAAAGTCCACGGTGGCGCAGGCTGTCGCAGATGCCCTGGGCGGCCAGGCGGCCCGGGTCGGAATGGATGCTTTCCATCTGGCCAACGAGGTCCTTGCAGCCCACGGCTCGAGCGACCGCAAGGGCGCGCCGGACACGTTTGACCCATGGGGCTACGCGAACCTGCTGCACCGGCTCAAGACCAACCGGGAGCCGGTCGTATACGCCCCGGTGTTCGACCGCAGTCTGGAGGAATCCATCGGCAGCGCCGTTCCGGTGGCCCGCGAGGTCCCGCTGGTCATCACCGAAGGAAACTATCTCCTGCTGGACGCCGAGGGCTGGCGGGAGAGCAGGGAACAGATCGATGAGGTCTGGTACCTGGACGTCAACGACGACGAGCGGCAGCGCCGGCTCGTGCAGCGCCATCAAGCCTTCGGAAAACCACGCCAGGACGCCGAGGCGTGGACGCTCGGGAGCGACCAGCGCAATGCAGAGATCGTTGATGCCACCCGGACACGGGCGGACGTCATCATCAACCTGAGCGGCCAGGAAAGGCCCGAAACCCACGCGCAGGCGTGAATCAAAGGAAACACAAACGTGAAAACACAACGAAGTGTCTCCGGCTCTCGGGCCGGAGCCGCCACATTCGTCCCGTACCAGCTGACAGGTGTTACACCATGACAACAATCCCGGTTCTGGAAGCCCGCGGCCTGACCCGCAGCTTCGGCAATGTACGCGCCCTGGATGGCGTCGACTTCGACGTCCACGCAGGCGAAGTCGTTGCACTCATCGGCGACAACGGCGCCGGAAAGTCGACCCTCGTAAAAGCACTATCGGGCAACCTTGCCCTGGACTCCGGCAAAATCCTTTTCGCCGGCGGTGAAGTAGAACTTGGTTCCCCGAGCCAGGCCAGCAGCCTCGGCATCGAAACCGTCTATCAGGATCTCGCCCTGGCGCCGCATCTGAACGCGGCCCAAAACATGTTCCTCGGCCGCGAGATCCCCAAGCCCGGCTTTCAAGGGCGACTCGGATTCATGGACAACCGAACCATGCGCGCCAAGTCACGGGAAGCCTTCGACGAACTTGGCGCCACGGTTCGAAGCCTGTCCGACCCCGTCGGCAGCATGTCCGGCGGCCAGAAGCAGGCAATCGCCATTGCACGGGCCGTGGCCTGGGCCAAAGGCGTCATCTTCCTGGACGAACCAACGGCGGCCTTGGGCGTTGTGCAGACCCGAAACGTACTCGAGACGATCCGCAGGGTCCGCGACAAGGGTGTGGGCGTCGTGTTCATTAGCCACTCGATGCCGCACGTCATCGATGTAGCCGACCGGGTCCAAGTACTCAGGCTCGGACGCCGCGTGGCCACCTACGAGGCAAAGAAAACGACTGTGGAAGAACTAGTCGGCGCAATGACCGGCGCCCTGGATGGAGCACAATCATGACCACCACCGAAGCCACACCCCGCACCGCCGGGACTGCCGCCGCACTCTCACGCACCCGCTCGCTCCGACAGGTTCTGCAGATTCAGTCCTTCCAGATCCTGCTCGTCCTGCTGGTCATCTTCCTGATCTTCGCAGCCTTGGCGCCGGAAGTCTTTCCGACCTGGGGCAATGTCCGCCAGATCATCCAGAACGTCTCCATCCTGGGTGTCCTGGGCATCGGCATGACCTTCGTCATTGTCACCTCAGGCATCGACCTGTCCATTGGCTCCAACCTTGTCTTCTCCGGCGTCGTCGCCGCAAAGGTCATGCAGGCCATGGGCGACACGGGATGGGGCACGGCGATTGTGGGCATCTTCGTCGCCATCGGCTGCGGACTCGGCTGGGGTCTTCTCAACGGGGTGCTCATCGCGAAAGCCAAGGTGCCGCCGCTGATCGTCACCCTGGGCACACTCGGGGGCGCTTTGGGGCTGGCACAGGTCATCACGGGAGGCGTGGATATCCGGGAAGTTCCCGAGGTGCTCCAGGACACGATCGGTTACGGCAACGTCCCCGGGACCACGATTCCAACAATCTCCGTGATCGCGATGATCTTGATCCTGATCTTCGGGATCGTGCTCCACCGGACCAGATTCGGCCTGTACACCTTCGCCGTCGGATCCAACGAGGAATCCGCCCGCCGGGTCGGCGTGAAAGTGGACCGCCAGCTGATTTCCATCTACGTACTCTCCGGCGGGCTCGCCGGTGTGGCGGGCATTCTGTCGCTGTCCCAGTACGGCACCACCGCTATCGCCGGCCAGTCGGCGACGAACCTGAACGTGATTGCCGCCGTCGTGATCGGCGGCACCTCACTCTTCGGCGGGGTCGGCACCCTCTTCGGAACCGTGATCGGCCTCTTCATCCCCGCCGTGCTGCAGAACGGATTCGTGATCGTCGGTATCCAGCCGTTCTGGCAGCAGGTCGCAGTCGGTGCTGTCCTCATCCTCGCCGTCTATGTCGATCAGCGGCGCCGTGCCGCGGCAGCCAGAGGCCAGTCCACCAAGGCCGGAGGCAAGAAAACCTTCTTCGCCCGACGCTCCAACTGATTTTTTCCCCCGCATCAACCCGTCCACGCAAATACAGGAGCTACACAATGAAGTTGACCCCTAAAATCACCCTGATCGCCGCAGGCGTCCTCGCAGCAACGTCCCTCACGGCCTGCGCCGGAGGCAGCGCCCCGTCCGGGAGCACAGCCGGAGCGCAGCCCAAGCTCGCCTTTATCCAGGGTGTTGCCGGCGACGAGTTCTACGTCAGCATGCAGTGCGGCATCGACGCCGCCGCCAAGACAGCGGGCGCAACGGTAAACACCCAGGGCCCGGCCAAATTCGACCCGACCCTCCAGAAGCCCATCGTCGACTCGGTGGTCGCCGCCCACCCGGACGCCATCCTCATCGCCCCCACGGACGTGGCCGCGATGCAGGCCCCCTTGAAGGCCGCCGCGGCGGCCGGGATCAAGGTCATCCTGGTCGACACGACGGTCCAGGACCCGTCCTTCGCCTCATCAGCGATCGCCTCAGACAATAAGGGCGGCGGCTTGGAGGCCTTCAAGGCGATCAAGAACCTTAACCCCAACGGGGGCAAAGTCCTCGTGATTTCCACTGACCCCGGCGTCTCAACGGCCGATGCCCGCGTCGCCGGGTTCGAAGAGGGCGCCAAAGCTGATTCTTCCTTCCAGTACCTTGGCGTGCAGTACAGCCACAACGACCCCGCCGAAGCTGCCAAGCTCGTCTCCGCGGCGTTGGCCAAGGACCCTGACATTGTCGGCGTCTTCGCAGCGAACACGTTCGCGGCCGAGGGAACCGCCACCGGTGTCCGCCAGTCCGGCAAGCAGGACCAGGTCAAGATCGTCGGCTTCGACGCCGGGCCCGCACAGGTCAAGCAGCTCAAGGACGGCGTGGTCCAGGCACTGATCGCCCAGGAACCGGCCTCGATCGGTACCCAGGGCGTCGAACAGGCCCTCAAGGCCATCAAGGGCGAGTCCACCCAGAAGGAAATCCAGACCGGGTTCAAGCAGATCACTGCGGACAACATCAGCGGTGACGGCTCCCAGTACGTCTACAAGTCCTCCTGCTAACAAGCCGCCGGTGCTGCCGGCTGTCCCCAACGCCGGCAGCACCGGCCCCACACCCCGAGTATGAAGAGAAAATGACATGACGTCCCTGAATGAAGCTGCCCTTCCTGAGTTGGCCGGCCGGCTCCCGTTCCGTCGTACGACCGCGCCAGCGTAAGGACCGGCATTGTTCACTTCGGCGTTGGAGGTTTCCACCGCTCGCACGAGGCCATGTTTATCGACAGAATCCTGAGCCTGGGCGCCCGGGACTGGGGAATCTGCGGCGTTGGCGTCCTGCCCACCGATGTCCGCATGCGCGACGTCCTCGCCGCCCAGGACGGCCTGTACACCCTGGTGCTGAAGAGCCCCGAAGGCACCGAAGACGCCAGGATCATCGGCTCCCTTACCGAATACCTCTTCGCCCCCGACGACCCCGCCGCGGTGATCCGCAAGCTCGCGGATCCTGCCACCCGCATCGTCTCGCTGTCCGTCACTGAGGGCGGCTACAACATCAACGACGCCACCGGGGAATTCGAGCCCCGCACCCTCGACGTCGTCCATGACCTGACGCCGAACACTGTTCCCTTTTCGGTGTTCGGACTGATCACCGCGGCCCTGGCGCAGCGGCGTGAGCAGGGCACCGCCCCGTTCACCGTCATGTCCTGCGACAACATCCAGGGAAACGGCAACGTCGCCCGCAAAGCGCTCGTGTCCTTCGCCCGGCTCAAAGACCCCAAACTGGCCGGCTGGATCAGCGATACCGTGGCCTTCCCCAACTCCATGGTGGACCGCATCACCCCGGCCACCACCGACGCGGACCGGGCCGCTCTGACCGAAACCTACGGGATTACGGATGCCTGGCCGGTGGTCGCCGAACCCTTTGAACAATGGGTCCTCGAAGACAAATTCAGCACCGGGCGCCCGCCCCTGGAAGACGTCGGCGTGCAAATCGTCGACGACGTCGAGCCGTACGAGCTCATGAAACTTCGGCTGCTGAACGCGAGCCACCAGGTCATGAGCTACCTCGGCTACCTCGCCGGCCACCGCTACGTCCACCAGGTCTGCACCGATCCGCTGTTCGCCGATTTCATCCTCGACTTTATGGAACACGAAGCCACACCCACGCTGCGGCCCGTACCCGGCATTGACTTGCACGCATACCGGAACGAACTCATCCACCGCTTCTCCAACCCCGCCATCCGGGACACACTCGCCCGCCAAATGGTCGACGCCTCCGAACGGATCCCCAAATTCGTGCTCCCCGTCCTCCGTGAACAGCTCGGCCTCGGAGGCCCGATAGACCGGGCAACCCTCGTGATCGCAGCCTGGGTGCGGTATTTGGAGCTCACCGACGTACAAGACGAACCGGTCGACATCATCGACCCGCGCCTGGGCGAACTCCGTGCGGCCGTCCGTGCGGATCACGCCGACCCGGGCGCCTTCCTCAACCTGACCGAGATCTTCGGCGACTTGGGCCAGAACGTCCGCTTCGCCACCGCATACCGGCAGGCCCGTGAAGCCCTGGAACGATCCGGCGCACGAACCGCCGTTCAGGACCTGACCGAACTTTCTATACCTACAAGGAGAATTTCATGACCGACTCACCCACAGCCGTCCAGGCGCAGTCAGCAACCATCGACTTCAACGGCCGCACCGTCCTCGTCACCGGAGCGAGCGGCGGTATCGGTGCCGCCACCGTCAGGCAGCTCACCGCCGCGGGAGCGAAGGTGATCGCCAGCGCCCGCAGTCTCGGCTCGCTGTCAGCGCTCTGCGATGAAACCGGAGCCCAGCCTTTGGCCTTCGACCTGACCTCCGAGGAAAGCATCAAGGACGCCATCGAAAGCCTGGACCTGTGGGGCGTCGTGAACTGCGGCGGCTTCGGCGGCGAAATCGCCACCCCGCAGGACACGGACATCGAGGTCTTCGACAAAGTCATCAGCATCAACGCCCGGGGCGCCCTGCTGGTCATCAAATACGCCGTGCCGTCCATGATCCGCCAGGGCAACGGAGGCGCAATTGTCAACGTCTCCAGCCAGGCCAGCTTGGTGGCGCTCACCGGCCACATCTCCTACGGCTCCTCCAAAGCCGCCCTGGACAACATCACCCGGGTCTCCGCGCTGGAACTTGGCAAACACAACATCCGCGTCAACAGCGTCAACCCGACTGTGGTCATGACCGACATGTCCAACTTCTACTGGGGACGCCCCGAAATCGGCGGACCTTTCCTTGAGCAGATGCCCCTCGGACGCTGGGCCACGGTCGATGACGTCGCCGCCCCCATCGTCTTCCTGCTCAGTGACGCCGCCGCCATGATCACCGGCGTTTCCCTGCCGATCGACGGCGGCTACACCAGTCGCTGACCGTCGTTGCCGGCGCCGAGGCGCTGCGAACTGACCGCAATTTGGAATGGATGAGAATGAACATGACCGAAGAACGCGCCTCCGAGGCGATCATCGTCTGCGGAGTGCCGGCGAGCGGCAAGACAACCTTCGCCCAGGACCTGGCCCGCGAGCTTCGCTGGACCATCCTCGACCTCGACACCGTCACGAATCCGTTGTTCGAACACATGGGCGGCGAGTTCCTGGTCGACGTCCCCACCGCACAACCCGCGGCGCGGGCGAGCGTGAACGACATTCGCTACACCTGCCTCTTCGACACCACCCGGGAGAACCTCGCACTGGGCAACAGCGTGGTTGTTGTCGCTCCCTTCACCTCGGAGCGCACCTTCCCGGCCGCATGGGCCCGGCTCGTTGAGCGCCTGGCGATCCCTCACCCGCGCGTGCACCTCGCGTGGATGGACACCCCGGCGTCCGAGGTCGTCAGGCGCATGCAGCTCCGCGGTGCTGCACGCGACCTCGACAAGATCAAGGAGCCGGAGCGCTTCCTGTCTCCCGACGTGACGCGGCCGCCCGGCGTCGGGCACATCCGCATTGACGGACTCCTGACCCCGCACGAACAGCTCGACCAATTCCTGGCGGACTTCGCCGTGCGCGAGGCCGTGCGCTGAGCCGCCGCTGAAGGTCCGCGCGCCATTCCCCCTGTCGAGGGCTACACCGCCCCCAACGGCACATCGTTCGAAAGGGCGATTCGTCGTGCCGTCACCGCGGTCCTCCGGCGCATCCGGCCGTCGGGCTCCAAACCTCACAAGACCACAACCATCCAATTAGGAGATACCCAGTGAACACACTTACGACTCTCGAGCGCCGCGGCATGGCAGCGATCTCGACCCCCGGCGGCAAGATGCTGATCGTCGCCGCAGACCAGCGCAACGGCATGAAGGCGGTTATGAACGACGCCCCGGACGGGCCGGGCTCGATCACCGCCGAGCAGCTCTCCGACGCGAAGGCGGACCTGGTCCGCTATCTGGGCAACGCCGCGCCGGCAATCCTGCTCGATCCCGAAGTCGCGCTCCCCCGCGTGGCCGATGAGGGCATTCTCTCCCGCGACACCGCCCTAGTCGTCGGCCTTGACGCGTCGGGGTTCGACACGGTCGACGGCCTGCGCTTTACCAAGTTCGTCCCAGGAATGTCGCCACGCAAGGTCCGTGACCTTGGCGGTGACGTCGCGAAGATGCTCTGGTACATGCGCCCCGACCTTCAGGACGCCGGCTCCCGCGTCGCCGACGAAATCCGGGAGCTCGTCAAGGCCTGCACCGAGGAGGGTCTCCTCCTCATCGTCGAGATCCTGGTCTATCGCCTCGAAGACGAAAGCGAAGAGGACTACGCCGCCGCGTTCCCCGGCCTCGTAGCCGACTCGGCACGCCTGTCCGCCGAGTGCGGCGCGAAGGTGCTCAAGCTGCAGTTTCCGGGATCTGCCGTGGCCAGCGCCGCCGTCACCGAAGCGGCCGCCGGCGTGCCGTGGGCAGTCCTGTCCGCCGGCGTCGACCACGAAACGTTCATCAAGCAGGTCGAGATCGCGGTCGCGAATGGCGCCGGGGGCGCCATGGCCGGACGCTCGCTGTGGAAGGACAGCCTGGCCGTTTCGGCAGAAGTGCGCGAGCAATTGCTGACGACACGTGCCCTGCCACGTCTTCAGCAGCTTGAGGCGGTAGTGGACGGAGCGCTCGTCGCTTCCTAGCGAACCTTCGCAAGGTGCCGGCAGCCACCATATGTGGGACTACCACGCGGCTGCCGGCGCCCGGGTGCCTCAATTACGCGGCGCCGGACGGTGCGGGATCGTTTTCGGGTTCCTTTTTTGTCGGCTTCCGGCGGACCAGTTCGGTGGGAATGTTCTTGGAGAACAGCAGCGACAGCGATGCGATAAACACCAGTGCCACCATCGATGCCCGGAGCGAGGACACCTGCGAATCGGCGTACAGCGTAGTCAGCGTGGCGGCGTCGCCGGGTGACAGGCCCGCCTGTGTCGCGATCTCATCTACGGTGGACACCGGGACAATATTGACGCCGGACTGAGTGCTGGCCGCGACCTGATCCTTGACGTTGCTCGGAAGGTCGCTGCTGTCCACAGCACCCAGGAAAGAGCTCGACAGGGAAGCGATCAGGACGGATCCGATGAGTGCCGTGCCCAGGGAGGAGCCGAGGTTCTGGAAGATCCCCTGGAGCCCGCCAATCTCACTGGACCGCTCGACGCCGACACTCGACATCGTGACGTTGCCGATCTGGGATGCCAGCAGCCCGAGGGCGGCTCCCGCGAAGAACATACCCACCGCAAAGAGGACGCTGCGCAGGTCCAGGGAGACTGAGCCAAGTAGGACGAAACTGCTCACGACCAGGACGAGCTGTCCGAGCCGAATGATGCGGCGCGGGGACCAGACGGCCGTCAGGCGGGTGCCAACAATCGAGAACAGGATCAGTGAAACCGAGAGCGGGAAAATCTTGATGCCGGTTTCCAGCGCGTTGAGTCCAAGGGTCATCTGCAGATACACCGGAATCATGAAGAACAAGCCCGCCGTGATCATGTATTGGGCGGCGAGGACGGACAAGCCGGCACGCAGCTGTTTGATGGACAGCATCGAGACGTGGACGAGCGGCGGCCGCCCCCGCCGGATCAGTGCTTCCTGCCGGGCGAAGAAAGCCCACAGCAAAAACCCGCCGGCAAGTAACATGTAGGGCACCAGGGACAGGCCCAGCGGGTTGATCGGGACGCCGCCGATCTCCGGCGATTGCTTGGGCAGGATCCATCCCCAGGTCTTGCTTTGGAGCATGGCAAAAACGATCAGGATCAGGCCAGCCGCCGAGAGCAGAACGCTGACGCCATCGATCCTGATGCGTTGCGGGCGGCTGGTATCGGGCACAAGCCGGGAGAAGACGATTACGGCCACCATCACCACCACTTCGCCGATGAACACATACCGCCAGCTGAAATACGTTGTGACATACCCGCCGATGAGCGGGCCCAGGGCGACGGCGGCGCCCGACGTCGCCCCGATGATAGCGAAGCCTGTCACCCGGTCCTGGCCCTGATAGTTGCTGGCGATGAGGGCCGCGATGGCGGGTACCACCAGGACCGCCCCGACCCCTTCGATCACGGACCACCCAATGAAGAGCACCACGATGTTGGGACTGAGCGCGGTCAGTAACGAGCCGCAGCCATAGATGATGGAGCCGATGACGAACGCGCGCCGCCGCCCCCAGACATCGCCGAGTTTCGCGCCCAGCAACATCAGGGAGGCCATGGTGAGTGTGTAGAAAGTGATGGCGGCCTGCATCGCGGCTACGGTCGTATTGAGGTCATTGACCACGGTAGAGATCGAAACGTTCATCACGGTGCTGTCCAGCACCATGACGAACTGTGCGCATCCGAGGATGATGCCGGCTGTCCACTTTTTCATTGGGTGACACGCAGTTCTCGAGCTGCCGTGCGCGGCCGCCGCGGGGTGCGGCGCGCGCCTGCTCGTGTCTCGGCACTCGCACGGTGCGAGCGACAGGGCTCACCGTCGGTCCGCAGGCCCCCGCGGACGGTCCCGGCCTTGCGGCATAAGGAAGCGGCCGGGCAATTAGGCCCCGCTCAACGCCTTGGCCTTGACAGCCTCAAACTCGCCCTGGGTGAGCGTGCCGGCGTCGAGGAGTTCCTTGGCCTTGGCAATCTCCTGGGTGGGCGACGCCGAGGCCACGGAACGGATGTACTCGGTTGTGGCCGCTTCTGCCTGCTGCGCACTCTTGGCCTGGCGTTCCGCCATACTGCGGCCGCGCGCGATCAGGTAGACAAGAACGGTGAGGAACGGCACGAAGACCAGGAACAATATCCACACAGCCTTGAGCCAGCCGCTAAGCTCGCGGTCCCGGAAGATGTCGCTGATGACTGCAAACAATGCGAAAAGGTACGAGACGAACGCAAATCCCCAAAAGAACAGCCAAATGACGTTCCAGAATTGCTCCACGGGAGCCATCCTTTCGTTCCGAGGAAGCCCTGCTGGCATTCCCTTGGGGCCAAAGTAGCCCTCGCCCGCCGTCGACGGTTAGGACCATAAGGCCTGTATTTTGCGAGGTGGAGCCGCTACGCTCCACCGGTTACCCGGTAAGGGCGCTCGGCTCAAATGATCCGGTGTCAGCCCAGCGCCCTGGCCTTCAGCATCTGGAACTCTTCGCCGGTGATCGTGCCTTCATCGAGGAGCTTCTTCGCCGCCGCGATCTGTTCCGCCGGGTTGGCGTTGGCGGTCCGTCGAATGTACTCAGCCATGTCGTCCTTGGCCACGTCCTGCCGCGCGGATTGTCGTATGGTCATTTGCTGCCCGTAGAACAGCATGTAGGCCAGGCAACCGAGGAGCGGGAACATCAGAACGGCCAGGACCCACACGGCTTTCACCCACCCGGGGCGCAGGCTGTCCGAAAAGATGTCCCTGAAGACCAGGAAGAGCACCATCAAATAGGCAGCAAACATGACGAACGAAAACATGAGCCAGATGACATCCCAAAATCCCATGACCTTCGCCTTTCGCGAGACCGGTGATGCGGCAACGTTCTTGAACAGCACTAGCGGCCCATTGGGGTGGCAGGCCGGATCGCCACCAGCCTACGCACGGGGTCGTCGTTGTCAATCAGCCGTCGAGGCAGGCCCGGGCGGCCCGGAACGCCGGGAAGAGTCTGCACGGCCCATCGCACCGCAGAGCAGAGCCGGGCGGCGGACTCATTAGAAGAAATGCACTTCACTGGCCGCATCCGGGGAAGGATGCACCACGGGGGCCTGGCCGAGTTCGAGCAGGATGTCGTTGATGCTCAGCTGGCCGTCCAGCTGAGGATCCAGCTGCACCGGGACAGTTGCCTCCGGGACGGCGTCGGTACTCATCCCACGATCATAGGTGCGGACCATCCCGGGGCCCGGGGGCCACGCCGACCGGAATCAGGAGTGGCGTCCGCGCGGACATCATCCGCCGTCGTAGGCCTTCTGCAGGGCGGCGATGTCCAGCTTGCGCATGGCGAGCATCGCCTGCATGGCGCGCTGGGCGCCGTCGGGGTCGGGACCGCCGATCAGTTGGCCCAGCACCGACGGCACCACCTGCCACGAGACCCCGTACCGGTCCTTGAGCCAGCCGCACCGGCTTTCCTCGCCGCCGTCGGTCAGGGCCGACCAGTACCGGTCCACTTCTTCCTGCGAGGCGCAGTCGATGACAAAGGACACCGCCTCCGTGAAGTTAAAGGCCGGTCCCCCGTTCAATGCCATGAACGTGCGCCCGTCGATCTGGAAGCGGACCGCGATGGCCTGGCCGGCGGGCCCGGGGCCGCCGTCGCCATACCGCGACACATCAAGGATCTTGCCTCCGTCAAAGACAGAGACGTAGTACTCGGCGGCCTCCTCGGCCTGCGTGTCGAACCACAGACAGGTGGTGATTTTTTCGCTCACGGCGCTCCCCTTGCGTTCGCCCGTGCCGCCGGCTGGCTCCGGCGGCGATCAGTGGCTTGTGGCCGAGCCTAGCCGCACGGTGATTTGGAGCACAACGCCGTCGGCCGGCTGGACAGTCGGCCGGCTGGACACCGGAGGGGGCAGCCCGGGCGCCCGGGCATCCGGACGAGGCTAGGCTTGGATGTATGCCTTCTCCAACCCCTCAACTCCCCCGCCCCTCAGCCCAGGACGCGTCAAAACCCGGCCTACGGCCCGGACGGACAGCCGCCCTGGCCGCCTGCGCCGACGCATTCCTGATTCTGCTCTTCGCGGCGATTGGCCGCGACGCGCACCAGCGCGGGGAAATCATCACTGGCGTCTTTGCGACGGCGTGGCCGTTCCTGGCCGGCGCGGCCGTTGCCTGGCTCGTCCTGCGGCTGTGGCATGACCCCCTGCGGTTGTGGCCCGCCGGCGTCGCGGTGTGGCTCGGAACAGTGGGCGTCGGCATGATCCTGCGGGCCGTGACCGGGCAGACGGTGGTGCTGCCGTTCATCATCGTGGCCCTGCTGAGCCTCGGCGTTTTCCTCCTCGGTTACCGTCTTGCGGTTGCCGGCGTGCGGCGGTTGCGTTCCCGCCGCCGGCAGGCCTAATGCACTAGGCTTGCAGAAGATGGCAGCGCCCTCGCAGGAGCCGCCGACAGGCCCGCAAACGGCGCAACCGATCCGGAAAGGCTCACACGTGGTCACCGCATTCGTCCTGATCAAAACAGACGCTTCTCGCATCCCCGAGACGGCCGAGGAAATCTCCGCCATCCCGGGCATCAGCGAGGTCTACTCCGTGACCGGCGAATGGGACCTGATCGCCATCGCCCGCGTTGCCAAGCACGATGACCTGGCGGAAGTCATCGCGGACAAGCTCTCCAAGGTTCCGGGAGTCGTCCACACCACCACGCAGATCGCTTTCCGCGCGTACTCACAGCACGACCTCGACGCGGCCTTTGCCCTCGGATTCGAGCAGTAGCCCGTACCAGGCAGCACAGCAACAATGACGGGCCCGGCAGATTCTGCCGGGCCCGTACTTTTGTATCTACTTGTTCTGTATCTACGTGTTCTGTAGCTGCCTGTTCTGTAGCTGCCAGGTTGCCGCGGCGGGCGCGGGCGGCGCACGCTCAGGCGGCCTGCGACAACGCGACCCACCTGTCCAGGACCGCGGCCGCAGCGCCGGATTCAATGGATTCCTCGGCCCGCTTCAGCGCAGCTGCCATCCGGTCGGCCAGGGGGCCCACGGCGTCGAGGTCGAAGGCCACCAGCCCGGCCGCGGCATTGAGCAGCGCCGCATCGCGGGCCGGCCCCGGTGCGCCGGAGAGGACAGCGCGGACGACGGCGGCATTGGCCGCGGCGTCACCGCCGCGCAGTTCCTCCAGCGTTGCCTGCCGGATACCGAGCTCGCGCGGATCAAACATCTCTTCCGTGACCTCGCCGTTGCGGATCTCCCACACCCGCGAAGGCCCGGTGGTGGTCAGCTCGTCCAGGCCGTCATTCCCGCGGAATACGAGGCCGCGGCTCCCGCGCTTGGCCAGCACGCCGGCCACCAGGGGCGCCATCCGCTCGTTGGCGACGCCCACGGCCGACGCCTGGACATGTGCCGGGTTGATCATGGGGCCCAGGAAGTTGAACGCCGTCGGAACGCCGAGTTCGCGCCGGGCGACGGCGGCATGCCGCATCGAGGGGTGAAACACCTGGGCAAAGCAGAAGGTGATCCCGGCTTCCTCGGCGTTGAGCGCCACGCGGGCAATAGGAAGGTCCAGCCTGACGCCGAGGGCTTCCAGGACATCGGCAGACCCCGACGACGACGACGACGCCCGGTTGCCGTGCTTGACCACCTTGGCGCCGGCGCCGGCACAGATCAGCGCGGCCATCGTGGAGATGTTCACCGTGTTCTGCTGGTCGCCGCCGGTTCCGACGATGTCCAGCTTCTCGCCGGCAATATCAATGGGGTTGGCGTTGGCCACCATCGCCTCGACCAGGCCAGCGACTTCATCGACGGTCTCGCCCTTGGAGCGCAGCGCCACCAGGAACCCGGCCACCTGAACCGGCGTCGCTTCACCCGACATGATCGAGTTCATGGCCCATTCGGTGCTCCCGGCGGTGAGGTCCGCGCCGCCGATGAGTGCGTTGATGAGGCGCGGCCAGGTGTTGCCTGCCGCCTGTGCAGATGCCTGAGAAGTCACCTCCCGATGCTATCGAGGTCGGCCCCGCAAAGACCAATGTGAACCCCTCCGGGAACTTTTCCGCGCGAATTCGCGTCTTTGTAGAAAAAGTCCTCCGAAAACGCGGTTTGCGTTGGGCAGGACGGACTTTTATAGACATAATGTCTATGTGACATCTGCGACCCATGCCCCCAGTACCCCGGCGCACCCGACGCTGAACCGCCCGAACATGGTTTCTGTTGGAACCGTTGTGTGGCTGTCCAGTGAGTTGATGTTCTTCGCCGGTCTCTTCGCCATGTACTTCACACTCCGTTCGACTTCCGGACTGATGTGGGCCGAAGAGACAGCCAAGCTCAACTTCCCGTTTGCGCTCGTTAACACGATCGTCCTCGTGGCAAGTTCCTTTACTTGCCAGATGGGCGTCTTCGCTGCCGAGCGGCTCCAGCCGCGCCGGACCGGCGGACGCTTCAGCTTCACCCAGTGGGGGATGAACGGATGGTTCATCCTGACGTTCCTCATGGGTTCCTTCTTCGTCGCCGGACAGGCGACCGAGTACGCCATGCTCGTTTCCGAGCATGTCTCGCTGTCCTCCAACGCTTACGGTTCAGCCTTCTACATAACGACGGGCTTCCACGGCCTGCACGTCATCGGCGGCCTGATTGCCTTCCTGCTCATCATGGGCCGCTCCTTCGCCGCGAAGAAGTTCGGACACTTTGAGGCAACTTCGGCGATTGTCACCTCGTACTACTGGCACTTCGTGGACGTCGTCTGGATTGGCCTCTTCCTGGTCATCTACGTCCTCAAGTAGTCTGACTTGACTCTTTTTCTACAAGAGGCAGAATTTCAAGAAGCGGCTCCCGGAGCCACCGCAGGATCGAATAAAGGAACCACCACGTGAAGGCACTCTCGCAGAAGCGACGTCACCCACTGGCAGCAATTGCGCTGCTGCTGATGGGCCTCTTGGTCACGGGTGGGCTGTACGCCGTTGCCACTACCGTCAACCAGGCCAAGGCCGACACCACCACCTACAGCGCAAGTGACGTGGAGGAAGGCGGCAAGCTGTTTGCCGCCAACTGCGCCACCTGCCACGGCATGGGTGCCAGCGGCTCGCAGTCCGGGCCCGTCCCTTGTGGGCGTCGGCGCCGCCGCTGTTGACTTCCAGGTCGGCACCGGCCGCATGCCCATGCAGATGAACGGCCCGCAGGCCCAGAAGAAGCCCGCCCAGTTCAACGAGGAACAGACCAAGCAGCTGGCCGCTTACGTTGCCTCGCTCGGCCCCGGCCCGGCCATCCCCGAGGCGGGTGTGCTCGATGAGAAGGGCGACGCCGCCAAGGGTGGCGAGCTCTTCCGCACCAACTGCGCCATGTGCCACAACGCTGCCGCTGCCGGCGGTGCGCTGACCCGGGGCAAGTTCGCCCCGGCCCTCGCGGGCGTCTCCGGTCAGCACATCTACGAGGCCATGGTCACCGGCCCCCAGAACATGCCCGTCTTCAGTGACGCGAACATCTCCCCCGAGGGAAAGCGCGACATCATCACCTACCTGAAGCAGATTGAAGCCAACGGTTCACCCGGCGGCGCAGATCTTGGAGCTTTGGGACCGGTTTCCGAAGGTCTCTTTGTCTGGATTGCCGGCCTGGGCGTCATCATCGCGTTCACGATCTGGCTCACATCCCGCACTTCCTAAGCGGACCTTGCACCTGTAAGAATTTTCTGCTGACCCGTCAGCAGTTTGAATTGAAACCTAACTCGGCATAGGCCGAGACGAGAGAAGGATGAGGCGAATTATGGGCAACCATAGTGACGGCAGTCCGAACCACTCGGGCACCGTAGCTACGGCTGGTCAGAATGAGGTGGAGAAGTTCCAGGATCCTGGAATTCCCCCGCACCGTTTGCGCCTGGCTGACACGGACCCGAGGGCCGCAAAGAAAGCAGAACGGCAGGTAGCCCTTCTGTTCGGCACCTCGGTCGTTGGCACCCTGATATTCCTGGTGTCGTACTTCGCGATCGATCTGGGGAATGATTCCTCGATCGCCACGATCCGGCTCCAGAATGCCTTGCTGGGCATCGGCACCGCGTTCGCGATGCTGGGCATCGGCACCGGCATCGTCCACTGGGCCAAAGCCCTGATGCCGGACCACGAGGTCTCGGAAGAGCGCCATGCGATCCGAACCGAGGAAGACCGCCAGGCTGCCGTCCGCATCGTTGATGACATTGTGGAAGAAACCGGCATCAAGCGCCGGCCGCTGATCCGCAACACCCTGCTCGGCGCGGTCGCACTCGCGCCCCTGCCGGCATTGGCCATCTTCGGTGACCTCGGCCCCCGGCCGGACTTCGCGCTGGCCCACACGTTGTGGGCGCCGGCTCCGGACGGCAGGCTGAAGCGCCTTGCCCGCGACCCCGATGGCACCCCCATCAAGGCCGCGGACGTCACCATCGGCTCCGCTTTCCACGTCATCCCGGAAGGGCTGAACGAACTGAGTGAAGGCAAGCTGAACGAGAAGGCCAAGTCCGTTGTCCTGCTCATGCGACTGGACCCGAGCGAGCTCCACCCTTCCCCGGAACGCGCCGATTGGGCGTACAACGGCATCGTCGCGTACTCCAAGATCTGCACCCACGTTGGTTGCCCTGTTGCCCTGTACGAGCAGCAGACCCACCACCTGCTGTGCCCGTGCCACCAGTCAACCTTCGACCTGACTCAACAGTGCAAGGTTATCTTCGGCCCGGCCAGCCGCCCTCTTCCCCAGCTGCCTATCGCAGTCGACGCCGAGGGCTACCTGGTCGCCACGAGCGACTTCCATGAACCCGTCGGACCGAGCTACTGGGAGCGTGAGCAGCATGTCCTCATCCCTAACTCCTGATGCCCCCGTCTTCGTCGCCAAGACTTCGGGCGGCCGCATCACGGACTTCGTCGACCAGCGAGTTGGCGGCTCCGGCATCCTCCGCGAGTTCGGCCGGAAGGTCTTCCCGGACCACTGGTCGTTCATGTTCGGCGAAGTGGCGCTGTATTCCTTCGTCATCCTGCTGCTCTCGGGCACGTTCCTGACGTTCTTCTTCGATCCGTCCATGGCGGAGACGCACTACGCGGGCTCCTACACGCCGCTGAAGAACGTTGAAATGTCCGTGGCGTACAGCTCGTCCCTGAACATCTCCTTTGATGTCCGCGGCGGCATGTTCATGCGCCAGGTGCACCACTGGTCGGCCCTGCTGTTCGTCGCCTCGGTGTCCGTGCACATGCTCCGCGTGTTCTTCACCGGCGCGTTCCGCAAGCCCCGCGAGCTGAACTGGGTGGTGGGCAGCGTCCTGCTGATCCTGTCCATGGCTGCAGGCTTCACCGGCTACTCGCTCCCCGATGACCTGCTCTCCGGTAACGGCCTGCGCATCATCGACGGCGTCATCAAGTCCATCCCGGTCATCGGTACGTACACCTCGTTCTTCCTCTTCGGTGGCGAGTTCCCGGGCACCATGATCATCAGCCGCCTGTACATGCTCCACATCCTCCTGGTTCCCGCGCTCATCCTGCTGATGATCGTGATGCACCTCTTCATGGTGGTTGTGCACAAGCACACGCAGTACCCCGGCCCGGGCCGCAATGACGGCAACGTCGTCGGCTACCCCCTGGGACCGGTTTACGCGGCCAAGGCCGGCGGCTTCTTCTTCATCGTGTTCGGTGTCGTTGCCCTCATGGCGGCGTTCTTCACCATCAACCCGATCTGGAACTACGGCCCGTACGACCCCTCGCCGGTGTCGGCAGGCACGCAGCCTGACTGGTACATCGGCTTCGTTGACGGCGCCCTGCGCCTGATGCCGGGCACGATCGGTGACTGGAAGGTCGAACAGATCTGGTTCGGCCACGTGTTCACGTTCAACGTGCTGCTGCCGGCCCTTGTCCCGGCGGGCATCCTCTTCACGGTCATGTTCACCTACCCGTGGATCGAACGCTGGATCACCAAGGACAACCGCGAGCACCACGTCCTGGACCGTCCCCGCAATGCTCCGACCCGTACGGCAATCGGCATGGCCGGCTTCGTCTGGTACTGCGTCATGTGGGCAGCAGCAGGCTCCGACCTCATCGCCACCCACTTCCACGTGGCCCTGAACGATGTGACCTACTGGCTGCGCGCACTGTTCTTCATCGGCCCGGTCATCGCGTTCATCGTGACCAAGCGCGTCGCCCTGGCGCTCCAGCGCAAGGACCGCGAGATTGCCCTGCACGGCCGTGAAACCGGCCGCATCGTGCGCCTGCCGCACGGCGAGTTCATCGAGGTCCACGCCCCGCTGGACGAGTACAAGCGCTACAAGCTGGTCGGCTTCGAGTCACCGGCCCCGCTGCCCGCGGTGCCGAACGAACACGGCGTCGTGGACCGCAAGGAAAACCGCCGCGCCAAGCTGTCCCGCTGGTTCTTCGAGGACCGGGTTGCCCCGGTCACGCCCGCTGAGCTGGAGGCCGCCCACGGCCACCACGGCGGCCACGAGGCCGTCGAAGCAGCAGAGACGCAGAAGACGCTGAGCCACTAGGCAGCGCCAATACAGGAAGGCCCGGTCCCCCAGGGGACCGGGCCTTCCTGCGTTCCAAAGGAACAACAGCAACGCGGAGTCACTTCGCGCCCATTAACCCCCTCGGGACGGGCGCGAAGTGACCCCGCGTTGTTGTGGCTACGGGCGGTACCCCGACGCGTAGTTGCGGGTGGGCCGGACGCCGGGCCGCTGCAGCGGCACCCAGAGTTTGTAGCGGTCGGCGCGGTAGTAGGACACGGAGTAGTCGACCATGGCGCGGGCCACGAATGCGTGGCGCTGGATCTTCAGCAGCGGAGTGCCGACCTCGACGTTCAGGAGCCGGGCCGTCGACGGCGATGCGGCCGTCGCCTCGATCATGTCCTCGCCCCATTCCATGACCAGGCCGTAGCGTTCGCTGAGCACGTTGTAGAGGGACGTGGGCGGCTCGCCGTCGAGCAGGCCCGGCACCCGGTGTGCCGGGATGAAGTTCTCGTCCACGCTCATGGGCTCGTTGTCGGCCAGCAGGAGCCGCCGGAACCGGACCAGGGGCGTGCCCTCCTCCAACTGCAGCTCACGGGCCAGGAAGGCGCTGGCGCCGATCTGTTCGAAACTCAGGACCTTGGCGGCCGGAACCATGCCGCGGCGCTGCATCTCCTCGCTGTAGGACGTCAGCTTGACCTGGAGATCCAGCTTGGGCTTGCGCACGAACGTGCCCAGCCCCACGACACGTTCGATCACTTCCTCACCCACGAGCGCATCGATGGCCTGGCGGACGGTCATCCGGGCGAGACCGAACCGCACGGCGAGGTCGCGTTCGGACGGCAGAGCCGAACCCGGCGGGCACGCGGCAGCAATGTGCGCCCGGAGGATTTCCCGCAGCTGCACGTAGATCGGGGTGCCGCTCTGCCGGTCGATCTCGCCAAGCATCCTTGACGCGTTAGAGGAGGCCACGGCGGACCCTCGGTTGGTGCTCCGGAGGGGAGAATGCAGTCATATATCAAGGGTAAGCCCGATACCCGGCAGGTCTAGACCACCGGGCCGTCGCAAGTCGTGCGGCCCCCTCCCCCGCGGCTACCCTTGAAGGTGGGAACGGACCCGCGCCAATGGAGCCCGCCCGTCCCGGAGCACAACTGAACCGAAAAACACCGGTTTTGAAGAACGCCAGTTTTGAAGATCAGCAGTCTTGTAGGACACCTGCCTTGAGGAACAGCCCTCCATCGGCAGCACCAGCATCACAAACACCAGCACAAGGGAGTTCTGTTGCCAGTTCGTAAGGCAATCGTCACGGCCGCCATCGGCCTCCACGCCCGGCCGGCGGCCGTATTTGTCCGGGCCGTCACGGCCACCGGTCTCCCGGTGACCATCAGCAAGGACGGCAGGCCCGGCGTCGACGCCCGCTCCCTGTTGGAGGTCATGACCGAGGACTTCGAATGTGGCTGTGAGGTGGAGCTGGCCGTCGCGGCGGACGCCCTTCCGGCCCGCTGCAGCCTCACAGAGGCGGAGAACGCGCTCGAGGAACTCCGGATCCTCCTGGAGTCCGCAGCCGCCGCCTGAGGCCCCTCGCCGGCATTACGCGCCGGGGCTCCACGCCCGCGGGCAGCCCAGCACGGGCACCCTCGGCACGCGGGCGCTCAGATGCACGTCCATGCCCAGCAGACAGAGCGCTCTACCCCGCATACGACGGCGGGCCCCACCATTGGTGGGGCCCGCCGTCGTACGTTATGAACTTTTGGTCCGGGTGTCGCTAGTGCGCGTGGTCACCGCGGCTGTACTCGTAGACCCAGCCGACCAGGGCGACGACCGCGAGGCCGGCGGCGATGAAGACGATCCACCAGCCCACGGCCAGGCCCAGGAACCCGAGCGCGCAGGACATGCCCAGCACCAGCGGCCACCAGCTCCAGGGGCTGAAGTGCCCCTGTTCGCCGGCGCCTTCGTGGATCTCGGCGTCGTTGCGGTCCTCGGGACGCATGCCCACGCGCCTGCCGGTGAAGCCGAGGTAGGCGCCGATCATACCGGCAAGGCCACCGACCAGCAGGACTGCCAGCGTGCCGACCCATTCACTCCAGTGCGTCAGGTAGCCGTAGATGAACGCCACCGGGACGAAGAAGAAGACGCCGAAGCCAAAGATCCTTGATTCGAGTTTCACTTGGCGGTGTCCTTCTGGTCGGCGTTACCGAGGGCTGCTGCTGCCGGAGCAGGAGCATCGACGGTGTATGACTGGGAGAGCTCCGGGTGGTGCAGGTCCAGGGCGGGACGTTCGGAGCGGATGCGGGGCAAGGAGGTGAAGTTGTGGCGCGGCGGCGGGCAGGAAGTGGCCCACTCGAGCGAGGCACCGAAGCCCCACGGGTCATCAACTTCCACACGTTCGTTGCTGCGCCAGGTGATGTAGACGTTCCAGAAGAACGGAATCAGCGAGGCGCCGAGAACGAACGAGGCGATGGTGGAGAACTGGTTCATCCACGTGAAGTTATCCTGCGGCATGTAGTCGGCGTAGCGGCGGGGCATGCCCTCGACGCCCAGCCAGTGCTGGATCAGGAAGGTGCCGTGGAAGCCGAGGAACAGCATCCAGAAGTGGATCTTGCCGAGGCGCTCGTTGAGCATCTTGCCAGTCCACTTGGGCCACCAGAAGTAGAAGCCGGCGAACATGGCGAACACGACCGTGCCGAAGACCACGTAGTGGAAGTGCGCCACCACGAAGTAGGAGTCCGAGACATGGAAGTCCAGCGGCGGGGAGGCCAGGATGATGCCGGTCAGGCCGCCGAAGAGGAACGTCGCCAGGAAGCCGATGCTCCACAGCATGGGGGTTTCAAAGGTGATGGAACCGCGCCACATGGTGCCGATCCAGTTGAAGAACTTCACACCGGTCGGAACGGCGATCAGCATCGTCATGAAGGAGAAGAACGGCAGCAGGACCGAGCCGGTGACGTACATGTGGTGTGCCCACACGGTCACGGACAGCGCGGCGATGGAGATGGTCGCGTAGACCAGGCCCTTGTAGCCGAAGATCGGCTTGCGGCTGAAGACCGGGAAGATCTCCGAGACGATGCCGAAGAACGGCAGCGCGATGATGTACACCTCAGGGTGGCCGAAGAACCAGAACAGGTGCTGCCAGAGGACGGCGCCGCCGTTCTCGGGGTCGAAGATGTGCGCACCGAAGCGGCGGTCGGCACCGAGGGCAAACAGTGCGGCAGCCAGCGGCGGGAAGGCCATCAGGACGAGGATGGACGTCACGAGGGCGTTCCAGGTGAAGATCGGCATCCGCCACATGGTCATGCCCGGGGCGCGCATGCAGATGATCGTGGTGATGAAGTTGACGGCGCCGAGGATGGTGCCGAAGCCGGAGAGCGCCAGGCCGAAGACCCAGAGGTCACCGCCCACGCCGGGGCTGAACGTCGTGTTGGACAGCGGCGCGTAGGCGAACCAGCCGAAGGACGCGGCACCCTGCGGGGTGATGAAGCCGGAGACGGCGATCGTGGAGCCGAAGAGGAAGAACCAGAAGGCCAGTGCGTTCAGTCGCGGGAACGCGACGTCGGGGGCACCGATCTGCAGGGGCATGATCACGTTGGTGAAGCCGGCGAACAGCGGTGTCGCGAACATCAGGAGCATGACGGTGCCGTGCATGGTGAAGAGCTGGTTGTACTGCTCTTTGGTCTGCAGGATCTGCATGCCCGGCTCGAAGAGCTCGGCACGGATCAGCAGCGCCATGATGCCGCCGAAGCAGAAGAAGACGAACGACGCGATCAGGTACATGTACCCGATCGTCTTGTGGTCGGTCGAGGTGATCCAGTTGACGACGATGCGCCCCTTGGACTTGGGTACTACGGGAGCCTCGAGGACCCCGGCGGATTGAGTGTAAGTTGCCACGTCGCTCCCCTTACTTGGTTTCGGTCGGGGCCGGGTTGCGGTCGTACTCTTCACCGAGCAGGCCGGTGTTCCCGTCCTGGCGCAGCTGGTTCATGTGCGCCTGGAACTCCGTCTCGGAGACAACCTTCACGCGGAACAGCATTTCGGAGTGGTACTCGCCACAAAGTTCGGCGCACTTGCCGTCGTAGGTTCCCTCCTTGGTAGGAGTCAACCGGATGTAGTTGGTCTTGCCGGGGATCATGTCCCGCTTCTGCAGGAAGGCGGGCACCCAGAAGGAGTGGATGACGTCGCGGGCATTGAGCTCGAGGTCAACCGACTTGTTGACCGGCAGGTACAGGGTGGGCAGCTTGTTCCTTGTCCACGTCGTTGCCGGTCAGGTGCGCCTGGACGCCGGCTTCGTGGACGTCCTCGGTGACGACGTCGCCCTTCTTGTAGTTGAAGTCCCATGCCCACTGCTTGCCGCGGACGTCGACGACGACGTCGGCCGGCTTGGAGCGGTCATCGATCGCCGCCTGGTCGCGGTCGGTGAAGTAGAAGAACACCAGGACCATGAACAGCGGGATCGTCAGGTAGAACACTTCCAGCGGAAGGTTGAAGCTGCTCTGGCGGGGGAAGCCCACCGTGCCCTTGCGGCGACGGTAAGCGACGATGCACCAGATCATCAGGCCCCAGGTGATGATGCCGACGACCAGCGCGGCAATCCATGAGTTGACCCAGAGGTCCATGATGCGGTCAGTATTACTGGTGGTCCCACGTTCGGTGGGCAACCAGCCCTTCTGTACCTCTGGTGAACATCCAGTCAAAGCCAACGCGCCGGCTAGTGCCAAGCCAGTGATCGTAGTGATCTGTTTGCGTCGGCTGCCGGTTCGGTTCTGCGAACTCACAGACGGCCCTTCCTACTTGTTGCTGTTGTCCCGCGAATTACGGGCAGGACAAACGAAAAGTTTTACTACTCGGTGTAGAGCTTACCGCTCCCCGGGAGTTTTCGCCCACATGTCCGCGCCGTGCGTCGGGAGCTTTTTGAAGGTCCCGCTCGTTGAGGATCCGGCGGCACTAAGGCCGGGCAATATGCCCGGCCTTAGTGGAAGTAATTAGTGGAAAGAATCCCCGCAGGCGCAGGAGCCGCCGGCATTCGGATTGTCGATCGTGAAGCCCTGCTTCGAGATGGTGTCCTCGAAGTCGATGCTGGCGCCGCTGAGGTACGGAACGCTCATCTTGTCGACGACCACTTCCACGCCGTCGTAGTCGCGGACGGCGTCTCCGTCGAGCAGCCGCTCGTCGAAGTAGAGCTGGTAGATCAGGCCGGAGCAACCGCCGGGCTGCACGGCAACGCGGAGGCGCAGATCGGTGCGGCCTTCCTGCTCGAGGAGGCTGCGGACCTTGCCGGCCGCGACGTCGGTCAGCATGACCTCGTGCGTGGCCAGCTCGCCGGCCTCGGTGGCCGTGGCGTCGGCGCTGTTTTCATTGGTTGTAGTGCTCATGGCCTACCTTCTTGCAACGGTGGTGGCGGCTCCGCTCGCACGGTGCCCGCCCCTACTTAAACGGTATGGGCTATAGCTACATGCTACGTCGCGCAGCCTTGTAGCTCTAACTTCTGACGTAACCGTCGGAAGCGGCTGGATGTTCCCCGGGAGCGGAGGGGCGGTGCGACCGGTTAGACCGCGCCTTCCTCGTTCAGGCGCGCCAGCAGCAGGGCCTCGGCGACGATCGCGTTCCGGAAGTCGCCGAGGTGCAGGGATTCGTTGGCGCTGTGGGCGCGGGAGTCGGGATCCTCGACACCCGTCACCAGGATCTGCACGTCCGGGTAGAGCTCGGTCAGGTCCGCGATGAAGGGAATGGACCCGCCGATCCCCATTTCCACGGCGGGCACGCCCCAGGCCTCGCCGAGGGCCCACATGGCCGCGGTCGCGGCCTTGGAGGTGGTGTCGGTCAGGAAGGAGTTGCCGCTCTCCCCCGGCGTGAAGACCACCTGGGCGCCGAACGGCGCGTTGCCCTCGACGTGCTTGCGGACGGCCTCCATGGCCGCCGCCGGATCCTGCCCGGGAGCCAGGCGCAGGCTGAACTTGGCCCGCGCCCGTGGCAGCAGGGTGTTGGAGGCGACGTCCACGGCCGGGGCGTCAAAGCCGATGATGGACAGTGCGGGCTTGGTCCACATGCGAGAGGCAATGCTCCCGGTTCCGGCGAGCTTCACGCCGTCGAGCACAGAGGCATCGGCGCGGTACTCCTCCTCGGTGAGGTCCACGGCGACGTCGTCCCGGCCCACCAGCCCCTCGATGGCGACGCTGCCGTCGTCGTCGTGGAGGGTCGCGATCAGGCGGGCCAGCAGTGTCGGCGCGTCGAGCACGGGGCCGCCGAACATGCCCGAATGCACCGCGTGGTCCAGGACCTTGACCTCGATCGTGCCGTCCACCAGGCCGCGCAGGCTCGTGGTGAGGGCGGGAATGCCGACCTTCCAGTTGCTGGAGTCGGCCACGACGATCACGTCCGCGCGGAGCAGTTCGCGGTGGGTCTCGAGGAAGGACCGGAACGTCGGCGACCCGGCCTCCTCCTCACCCTCGAAGAAGAACGTCACGCCCAGGCCCAGTTCGTCCCCGAGCACGCGCGTCACAGCGGAGTACGCGGCGATGTGCGCGAGGATGCCGGCCTTGTCGTCCGCGGCACCGCGGCCGAAGAGCCGCCCGTCGCGTTCGACGGCGGTGAAGGGGTCGGTTTCCCACAGCGCGAGGTCGCCGGTGGGCTGGACGTCGTGGTGGGCGTACAGCAGCACCGTGGGCTTGCCCGCGGCGGCCGGGCGGCGGGCGACGACGGCGGGCCCGCCGGGCGTCCCGTCCTCCTTGTCGCAGCGGAGGATCCGGACGTCGTCGAAGCCGCTGGCCCGCACGAGGCCGGCGACGGCGTCGGCGCTGCGGTTCAGCGGGGCAGGGTCAAAGCTTGGCCAGGCGATGCCCGGAATGGCAACAAGGTCCGTCAGCTGGCTGATCGTTTGATCGAACGATTCGGCAACGGCCTGGCGGAGGGCGTCGGCATCGATGGTGCCGGCGTGGTCCATGGCGGTCTGCGGGTTCCCCGCGGTTGATGAAGTCATGGCCAAAACACTACCCGTGTGCTCAATCACGCTAAACCTTGAACACTGACACGGCGGGGCCGACGCCGTGTGGGCTGGGTCTCGCGCCGATATCTGCGGGGTATTCTTTAGGGGTGTTTGGACGTAAAAAGGAAGCGCCAGCGGCGCAGAACGTAGTTGACCAGCAGGCGGCCGAGGCAGCAGCCCCGGGCGCCGTCACCGGCAAGGGCGCGCCCACGCCCAAGCGCAGCGCCCAGGAGGCAGCCCGCAAGCGGCCGCTCGTGCCGGAGGACCGCAAGGCTTCCAAGGCCGCCGAGCGTGCCGCTGTCACGGAGCAGCGGCTCAAGATGCGGCAGGCCATGGACAGCGGTGACGAGAAGTTCCTGCCGGTGCGCGACAAGGGTCCGCAGAAGCGTTTCACCCGCGACTATGTCGATGCCCGCTTCAGCCTGGGCGAGTACCTCATGTTCGGCGCATTGCTGTTCGTCGTCATCTCGCTGCTCGTGCCGGCGTCCAGCCAGCAGATGATCTACGTCCTGGGCGCCTTCTGGGTCATGTTCGCCGCCGTCTTCGTGGACGTCTTCATCCTCTCCCGCAAGCTCAAGAAGCGGCTCGGCGAAAAGTTCGGCGAGGTGGAGCGCGGCACCGTCTGGTACGGCTCCATGCGCTCCCTGCAGTTCCGCCGCCTGCGCCTGCCCAAGCCGCAGGTCAGCCGCGGCCAGTTCCCCGTCCTGATCGTCCACCCCTAGGATTCTTCAACCAGCGAAGCCCCCGGCAGTCATCTGCCGGGGGCTTCGTTGTGGTGGCATCGGGTCCCGGCGCGCGGCGCCCTGCGGGCCAACGGGGCCCGGCGCCGGCGCCGGGCGGGCCTTAGCGCCGGCTCGGGTGCTTGGCCAGCAGCCGGTTGATGCGGGCGGCCCAGAAGGGTCCTTCGTACAGGAAGGCCGTGTACCCCTGGACGAGGGTGGCGCCGGCGTCGAGCCGTTCCTGGACATCCTGCGCGGTTTCGACGCCGCCCACCGAGACGAGGGTCAGCGCGCCGCCCGTGGCGGACCTGAGCCGGGCCAGGACCTCCAGGGACCGCTGCTTCAGGGGCGCACCGGAGAGGCCGCCGGCCCCGCACGCTTCGACCTTGTCCGGGCTGGAGGCGAGTCCGGTGCGGGCGATGGTGGTGTTGGTGGCGATGATGCCGTCCAGCTTCAGGTCCAGCGCCAGGCGCGCGACGTCGTCGATGTCCTCATCGCTGAGGTCGGGCGCGATCTTGACCAGGAGGGGAACGTGGCGGCCGGCGGCCTTGTCCGCTTCCTCGCCCACGGCGGTCAGCAGCGGGCGCAGGGTCTCGACGTCCTGCAGCAGCCGGAGGCCCGGCGTGTTGGGCGAGCTGACGTTGACCACGAGGTAGTCGGCCGCCGGGGCGAGGCTGCGCGCGCTGATCAGGTAGTCCGAGACCGCGTCCTCGAGTCCAACCACCTTGCTCTTGCCGATGTTCACGCCGATCACGGGCCGCACGCCGGGGTGCTGGCGCTGCAGGGCGGCCCGGGCGGACTTCAGGCGCGGGGCGACCGCCGCGGCGCCGTCGTTGTTGAAGCCCATCCGGTTAATCACGGCCCGGTCTTCCACCAGGCGGAACAGCCGGGGTGCGGGGTTGCCGGGCTGGGCCTGGCCGGTGATGGTGCCGACTTCCACATGGCCGAAGCCGAGCTCCGTCAGCGCCTCGATGCCGTGGCCTTCCTTGTCGAAGCCGGCCGCGAGGCCGAACGGCGAGGGGAAGGTCAGGCCGAACGCCTGGGTCTGCAGGGACGCCGCCGGGGCGGTGAACTTCTGCAGCACCCGCCCGGCGCCGCAACTGTGGGCCAGCCGGATGGCCTTGAACCCGATCTTATGGGCGCGTTCGGCGTCCATCCATGAGAAGGCCAGCCGGAAGAATGTGGGATATACGCGCATGCCTCTAGTTTTCCGGTTCGGGCCGCCCAGACCAAACCAGCACGCGCGCGGGCGCGGGTTGTGACTGCGGATGTGACTGCGGTGTGACTGCGGTGACTGCGGCGCCGCGCGCCTGGGACGCGGCGGCGGAAGAGCGCCGGGGAGAGTTAGCATGAAGCCATGACCAGCAAGGATGGTGTCGGAACGGGCGGCCGGGCGGCGCCGGGCCGCGGGATCGAGGCCGATGTCGTGGTGGTCGGTGCCGGACTGGCAGGGCTCGTGGCGGCGGCGCAGGCCTACGCCGCCGGCCGGCGGGTGGCGGTCCTGGATCAGGAGCCCGAGGCATCCGTTGGCGGCCAGGCACACTGGTCCTTTGGCGGCCTCTTCCTGGTCAACTCCCCCGAACAGCGGCGGCTCGGGGTGCGGGACAGCGAGGAGCTGGCCCTCGCCGACTGGCACGCGTCCGCCGGATTCGACCGGGCGGAGGACGCGCTGGCCAAGGAGTGGGCGGCCGCGTACGTGAACTTCGCCTCCGGAGAGAAGCGTGCCTGGCTCGCCTCCCTGGGCGTGGGGCTGTTCCCCCTGGTGCAGTGGGCCGAACGGGGCGGCTACGGTCCGGACGGCCACGGCAACACGGTCCCGCGCTTCCACGTCGTGTGGGGCACGGGACCTGCCTTGGTGGCGCCCTTCCTGGCCAAGCTCCGCGATGGCGTTGCCGCCGGACGTGTGTCCTTCCACTTCCGGCACCGGGCCACCGAGCTGATCAAGACCGCGGGCCGGGTGAGCGGCGTCCGCGGCGAGCTGCTCGAGGCCAGCGGCGCGGGGCGGGGTGAACAATCGTCCCGGCGTACGGCCGGCAGTTTTGAGGCTGCGGCCGCCGCCGTCGTGGTGACGAGCGGCGGGATCGGCGGCAACCACGATTCGGTCCGCAAACAGTGGCCCGGTGGCGGGGCGCCGGCGACGATGTTGAGCGGAGTGCCCGCTTCCGTCGACGGCGACTTCCTGCCGGCCGTGAGCCGGGCCGGCGGCAGCCTCATCAATGGCGACCGGATGTGGCACTACCCGGAGGGCATCCTCAACCATGCCCCGGTCTGGCCGCGGCACGGCATCCGGATCCTGCCCGGGCCGTCGGCCCTGTGGCTGGATGCGACGGGGCGGATGCTCCCCCTCCCCTGTTTCCCGGCTTCGACTCCCTCGGTGCCCTGCGCCACATCCTGGCCACGGGACATGCCCATTCCTGGTTTGTCCTCAACCGGACGATCGCCCTGAAGGAGTTCGCTCTGTCCGGATCGGAGCAGAACCCGGACCTCACCGGCAAGGATGTCCGGCTGCTGGCCTCGAGGCTGAAACCGGGCAGCGACACGCCGCTGCAGCGGTTCCTGGACCACGGCGTCGACTTCCTGCAGGCCGAGTCCCCCGCCGGGCTGGCCGGGCAAATGAACGATCTGACGGGCGGACAGCTCATTGACCCCGCTGACCTGGACAGGCTGGTCCGTTCCCGGGACCGGCAGTTTTCCAGCGGGCTGGGCAAGGATCCGCAACTGGCCGCCATCCGGGCCGCCCGCCGTTTCGCCACCGACAAGATCATGCGGGTGGCGCCGCCGCACCGGCTGCTGGATCCGCGCCACGGCCCCCTGCTTGCCGTCAGGCTCTCCGTCCTGACGCGCAAGAGCCTCGGCGGGCTCCACACGGATCTGCAGTCGCGGGTGCTGGACGCCGGCGGGCAGCCCGTGCCCGGATTGTTCGCCGCCGGTGAGGCCGCGGGTTTCGGCGGCGGCGGCATCCACGGCTACCGGGCGCTCGAGGGGACGTTCCTGGGCGGGTGCCTCTTCTCCGGACGGTCGGCGGGCCGCGCCGCGGCGCTGGCGACGTAGCCAGCCCGCAGCGCAATCAGCAACATAGTAAGCAGCGCAGTGAGCAGCGCAGGAGGAAAGTCGATGCAGTGGCGGACCGACATACTGGGGGACGACTTCCAGGCGTGCGCCTTCGAGGCGGCCGGGCCTGACGGCGTGCTGCGCACTGCCACCCTGGTCCGCCACACGCCCCTCGGACCGGCGGAACCCGCCGAAGGCGCCGCACGCGGGGTAGAACCCGCCGCGGAACCCGCCGCCGGGCAGAACAGTAGACGGAACCACGCGAAGACCGGGCAGTAACCGGGGCACCCGCCGCGCTGCCGGAGCGGGCCGTGCTCTTCCTGCACGGTTGGAGTGACTACTTCTTCAACGAGGAACTCGCGGAGTTCTGGACCGGCAAGGGATTCGAGTTTTTCGCCCTGGACATGCACAACCATGGCCGCAGCCTCCGGCCGGGCACCCATGGCGGCTACGTCGCGGACCTGGACAACTACGATGCCGAGATCACGGCGGCGATCGGCATCATCGGCTCGCTCCGGCCGGCCGGCGAGGCGCCGCAGCTGACGCTCATGGGCCACTCCACCGGCGGCCTGATCGCGGCGCTGTGGGCCGACCGGCACCCGGGGGTGGCGTCGCAGCTGGTCCTGGACAGCCCGTGGCTGGAAGTTCATGGCAGCCCGGCCCTGCGCCGCGCCGCGCGGACCATGGTGGAGCCGTTCGCCCGGTTCTGGCCCGAGTCCGTGATCCGGCTGCCGGAGCGGGCCTTCTACTGGCGCAGCATCAGCAGCGCCGCGGAAGGCGAATGGGCCCTGGACGACGCCTACCGTCCGCCGCATGCCTTTCCGGTCCGCGCCGGCTGGCTCAGCGCCGTGCTCTCCGGACAGGCCAGGGTGGCCCGCGGCCTGAACATCGACGTGCCCATCCTCGTGCTGATTTCGGGGGCCAGCGCCAACGGAATGTTCTGGAAGGAGTCGATGCGCCGCACGGACGCGGTCCTGGACGTGAACACGATCGCCCTGCGCGCCCTCAGCCTGGGCCGCACCGTCACGCTGGAGCGGATTGACGGCGCCCTGCACGACGTCTTCCTCTCCGCACCCCGCGTCCGCGCCGACGCCTACGCCCGGCTGTCCCGGTGGATCAGGGCGTACGTCCTCGACTGACGCGAACCACGGCGACCGCCGGCTTCTGGGCACCAGCCAGGCAGTCCGCTTCGGCAGGCCGCTTAGGTGCCCTGGCTCCCGGCGGCCGGAGCGGCATCAACCGCTCCTCCGTACCGGCGGTCCCGCTGGGCGTAGATCTCCACCGCGTCCCACAGCGTGCGCCGGTCCACGTCCGGCCACAGGGTGTCCATGAACACGAACTCGGCGTAGGCCGACTGCCACAGCATGAAGTTGGACAGCCGCTGTTCACCGGAGCTGCGCAGGAACAGGTCAACGTCCGGCAGGTCGGGCTCGTCCAGGAACTTCTGGATGGTCCGCTCGGTGATGGCGCCCGGCTTGAGCCGGCCCTGGGCCACTTCCTCCGCGATCGCGGAGACGGCGTCGGCGATCTCGGCGCGTCCGCCGTAGTTCACACACATGTTCAGGGTGCAGGTGCTGTTGCCCCGGGTGTAGTCCTCGGCCTCCTCGAGTTCGCGGATCACCGAGCCCCACAGTTTCGGGCGCCGGCCGGACCAGCGGATGCGGACGCCCCAGTCATCGAGCTGGTTCCGTTGCCGGCGCAGCACGTCCTTGTTGAATCCCATGAGGAAGCGCACCTCTTCCGGGGACCGCCGCCAGTTCTCGGTGGAGAAGGCGTACACGCTGACGTGCTCGATCCCGAGCTCGATCGCGCCGGCCATGACGTCCAGCAGGGCGGGCTCCCCGGCCTTGTGGCCCTCGATCCGGGGCAGGCCGCGCTGGTTGGCCCAGCGTCCGTTGCCGTCCATGACGATTGCCACGTGCCGCGGAATGAATTCAGCGGGGATGGCGGGCGGAACAGCGCCGGACGGGTGCGGATAGGGAGCCTCCACCGGGGCGGTCCGCCGCCGGACGTTGCCCTGCTTTGCCTGGCTTTTCTCCAGGTTTCTTCCCAAGCTTCTTCCCAGTGCCACTTCTACGTTCGCTCCACATGTTTGAGGGATTTCAGGACTCGCTCCAGATGCCACTGCAGGTAGCTGGCCACCAGGCCGGCCGCTTCCCGGCGGTGAACGGACGCGGAGGCATCCGCCGTCGTCCAGTTGCCGGTGAGGAGGGCACCCAGCAGGAGCACGGTTTCCGCGGCCGGTGCCGGGGACCCCGGCGGCCGGCAGTCGGCGCAGACCATGCCGCCCAGCGGCGCGGAAAACGCGGTGTGCGGGCCGGGCGCGCCGCACCGGGCGCAGTCGGTAAAGCTGGGCGCCCAGCCGCCGGTCGCGAGGGCGCGCAGCAGGTAGGAGTCCAGGATGAGTTCGGGGGCGTGGTCGCCCCGGCTCAGCGACGCCAGCGCGCCGACGAGGAGGTTGTACTGGGCGGTGCCGGCTTCGCCGTCGACGTCGGTGAGCTTCTCCGCCGTCTCGGTCATGGCGGCCGCAACGGTGTACCGGCCGTAGTCCGCGGCGATGTTGCTGCCGTAGGCGCCCTTGGCCACGGCCTGTGTGACAACGTCCAGGGTGCGCCCGGAAATCAGTTGGAGGTCGGCCACCATGAACGGTTCCAGCCTGGCGCCGAAACGGCTGCTGGTGCGGCGGACGCCCTTTGCCACCGCACGGACCTGGCCGTGGTGCTTGGTCAGCAGGGTGATGATGCGGTCGGCCTCGCCCAGCTTATGGGTGCGCAGTACGACGGCGTCATCACGGTAGGCGCGCGCTGCGAAGGATTGTTGGACCACAGTTAATCTTCGCACTGTCTTTGCGGAAACACGGCACGGGCAGCACCGCCGAGGTAAACCGCCGAGGCAAAACACTGCGCCGCCGGAGAGTTCCGGCGGCGCAGTGTGCTTGGTGTAACCAGTGTCAAAGGACGAATCAGGCGCGGGCGTCCCGGATGGCCCGGTTCACGGCCGAGATGACTGCCTTGAGCGAAGCCGTGATGGTGTTCGCGTCGATCCCCACACCCCAGAGCACGCGTTCCCCCACGGCGCATTCGACATAGGCCGCGGCCAGGGCGCTGCCGCCCTCGGACAGTGCGTGTTCGCTGTAGTCCAGAACCCGGACGTCGACGCCGTCCTCGCGCAGGATGCTCAGCAGGGCGGCGATGGGGCCGTTGCCGGTGCCGGTGCGGCGGACCTGGGTGCCGTCGATCTTCAAGGCGGCGGTCAGGGTCATGGCGCCGTCCTCGCCCGTTTCCGTGCCGATCGAGCCGAGGGCGTAGCGCCCCCATTGGGTGTCGGCGGATCCGGAGGGCAGGTATTCATCCTGGAAGACCTGCCAGAGCTGCGCGCCGCTGACCTCTCCGCCCACAGTGTCGGTCTGCTTCTGGATGACGCCGGAGAACTCGATCTGGGCGCGGCGCGGCAGGTCCAGGTTGTGCTCGTTCTTGAGCAGGTAGGCGACGCCGCCCTTGCCGGACTGGGAGTTGACCCGGATGACCGCCTCGTAGCTGCGGCCGAGGTCCTTCGGGTCCACCGGCAGGTACGGGACCTGCCAGGTGTAGTCGGCGACGTCCTTGCCGGCGGCGGCGGCATCCTTTTCGAGGGCCTCCAGGCCCTTCTTGATGGCGTCCTGGTGCGAGCCGGAGAACGCGGTGAAGACGAGGTCTCCGCCGTACGGTACGCGCTCGGCGACCGGCAGCTGGTTGCAGTACTCCACCGTGCGGCGGATTTCGTCGATGTTGGAGAAGTCGATCATGGGATCGATGCCCTGGACGAACATGTTCAGGCCCAGGGTCACCAGGTCCACGTTGCCGGTCCGCTCGCCGTTGCCGAAGAGGCAGCCCTCGATCCGGTCCGCGCCGGCCAGGTAGCCCAGCTCGGCGGCGGCGACGCCGGTGCCGCGGTCGTTGTGCGGGTGCAGGGAGAGGATGATGCCCTCCCGCGGGTGCAGGTTCCGGCTCATCCACTCGATGGAGTCGGCGTAGACATTCGGCGTGGCCATTTCCACCGTGGCGGGCAGGTTGATGATGACCTGCCGGTCAGCCGATGCCTCGAAGACGTCGGCGATCGCGTTGCAGACGCGCACGGCGTAGTCCAGCTCGGTTCCGGTGAAGGACTCGGGCGAGTATTCGTACGTGATGTGCGTGTCCGCGAGGGTTTCCTCGTACTTCTTGCACAGCCGGGCGCCCTGCAGGGCGATGTCCAGGATGCCGTCTTCGTCCTGGTTGAAGACGACGCGGCGCTGCAGGACGGACGTGGAGTTGTAGAGGTGGACGATTGCCTGCTTCGCGCCGACCAGGGACTCGTAGGTCCGCTCGATCAGGTGTTCGCGGGCCTGGGTCAGCACCTGGATCGTGACGTCGTCGGGGATGTGGTTGCCCTCGATCAGCTGCCGGACGAAGTCGAAGTCCGTCTGCGATGCCGAGGGGAAGCCGACCTCGATCTCCTTGTAGCCCATCCGGACCAGCAGGTCGAACATCTTCAGCTTGCGGGCCGGGCTCATGGGATCGATGAGGGCCTGGTTGCCGTCGCGCAGGTCCACGGCGCACCAGCGCGGGGCCTTGGTGATGACCTTGTCCGGCCAGGTGCGGTCCGGCAGTTCAACGGTGATCTGGTCCTGGAACGGGATGTAGCGGTGGACCGGCATTCCTGAGGGCTTCTGTGCGTTTCGCATTACAATCGGGGCCTTTTCTGTGATTCTTGGTGAAAGGGTGGCCGGGCAACACAAACTCCGCAGCGAGGGTGGGCCTTGCGCTAGATCGCGTCTGAGGCCTCGCCGCGGCAGCTAAGAAGAAGCAGTTCTGCGCGCACCATTTCACAGTAACACGGGTGCGTAAGATGAAGGAGCCAGACCACCGCAACGTCCACTATGCAGACCCTCCACCGCCACACGATCCGGTGCGGGCTGCCTCTCAAAGGAGCATCCGTGCCACTTTCGGGGATCGATCCGTCCACCATCGACGCCAGCGTCCGCCCGCAGGATGACCTGTACCAGCACGTGAACGGCGGCTGGCTCAAGAGCACGGTCATTCCGGACGACCGGCCGCTGGAGGGCACGTTTACGGCGCTGCGCGATGCTTCGGAGCTCGCCGTGAAGGAGATTATCGAGCAGGCGGCCGCACGCGGCGCAGAGGCTACCGGCATCGAGCGGAAGATCGGGGACCTCTACAACAGCTTCATGGACGAGGCCGCGGTGGAGGCCAAGGGCCTGGATCCGCTCCGGGCGCGGCTCGCGGAAGTGTTCGCCACGACGTCGGTGGCCGGGCTCGTGGCCTTGGCCGGACGGCTGTTCCGCGCCGACGTGGCGGGGCTTTTCTACATTTACCCGGCCCCGGATGCCGGAAACCCCGACCGGATCCTGCTCTACACGGGCCAGGGCGGCCTCGGCCTGCCCGATGAGTCGTATTACCGCGAAGAGAAGTTCGCGCCGATGGTCCAGGCCTACCGTGCGCACGTGGCGGCCATGCTGGGCCTGGCGGACGTGGCCGACCCCGAGGGTGCGGCCGGGCGGGTGGTGGCGCTGGAAACCGCGCTGGCCTCGCACCACTGGGACAACGTGACCCTGCGGAATCCGCAAAAGACGTACAACCTGAAGTCCGCCGAGGATGCCGCGGAGCTGTTCCCGCTGCTGGCCGACTGGTTCGACGCCGCGGGCATCGTGCCCGAGAAGCGCACCGAACTCGTGATGAGCACGCCCGATTTCTTCTCCGGCGCGGCCTCGCTGCTGGACACCGAACCGCTGGCCACCTGGCAGGAATGGCTCGCCATGCGCGTCGTCAGCGCGGCCGCCCCGTACTTGTCGTCCCCGTTCGTGGACGCGAACTTCGCGTTCTACGGCACCACCCTGAGCGGGACACCGCGGATCAAGGACCGCTGGAAGCGCGGCGTCGCGGTGGTCGAGGCAGCCCTCGGTGAGGCGGTCGGCCAGATCTACGTGGCCCGGCACTTCCCGGAAGGCAACAAGGCGCGCATGCAGACCCTCGTGACCAACCTGATCGCGGCCTACCGGGACTCCATCACCGGGCTGGACTGGATGGGCGAGGCAACGAAGCTCGAAGCGCTGAAGAAGCTGGACTCCTTCCGCGCCAAGATCGGCTACCCGGACAAGTGGATCGACTACTCCGCCGTGGAGGTCGATCCCGCCGATCTGCTGGGGAACGTGGAGCGCGGCCACAGCGCCGACGTCGACCGCCACCTCGATGAGGTCGGCAAGCCCGTGGACCGGGAGAAGTGGCTCATGACCCCGCAGACGGTCAACGCCTACTACCACCCGCTGCTCAACGAGATCGTGTTCCCCGCCGCCATCCTGCAGCCTCCGTTCTTCACCGCCGACGCCGACGACGCCGTCAACTACGGCGGCATCGGGGCCGTGATCGGCCACGAAATCGGCCACGGCTTCGACGACCAGGGCTCGCAGTACGACGGCAGCGGCCTGCTCCGGAACTGGTGGACCGAGGACGACCGCACCGCCTTCGAGGCCCTGACCTCCCGGCTCGTGGCGCAGTTCGACGCCCTCTCCCCCACGGCGGCCCCCGGCCACAACGTCAACGGCAAGCTGACCCTGGGCGAGAACATCGGCGACCTCGGCGGCCTCACCATTGCCTACAAGGCCTACCTCATCAGCCTCGACGGGCAGGAACCGCCGGTGCTCGACGGAATGACGGGCTTCCAGCGGTTCTTCGCGTCCTGGGCCGCAGGGTGGCGGCAGGTGATCCGGAACGAGGAGGCTATCCGCCGGCTCGCGACGGACCCGCACTCCCCCAACGAGTTCCGCACGAACGAGATCGCCAAGAACCTCGATGCCTTCCATGAGGCCTTCGGCGTCACGGAGCAGGACGGCATGTGGATGCCGCCGCAGGAGCGCGTCAGCATCTGGTGACCCGCGCCACCCGGGGCCGATCGGATGTCGCGGCCTCGGGTTCGTCCGCAGCCCCCGCGCCCCTGCCGTCACCAATCAGGGCTTTGTTCTCTGTCGCTGTGCCGGACCGGCGAATTCACTGAACACAAGGGACACTAAGATCCGGCGGAGGGAATGTGGTCGCGGTGGGCAGACTGATCCGATTGCTGATCCAATCGGCATTGATGGCAGGAGACCGGAGAGGCACTCCCCCCTTGTCCGGCGGTCAACGGGACGACGGCGCGAAAGCGAGGGTCCGCGACGCTGCTGTCGCCCATTTCGCGGCTGTCGGGTTCAGCAGGCCCGGGCTGGACGAGATCGCACGCGCTGCAGGCGTCACCACCGATGACATCGTTGCGCTGTTCGGCAACGAGGCCGGACTTCGCCAGGCATGCGACGACTACGTGCTCCAGGCTTTGGTGGGGTGGGCGCATGAAAAAGCCACGCTGGAGGGCATGAGCGAGGTCATGCGTTCCTACCAGGCTGACCCCGGCAGCTACCAGGCGCAGCTTAACTACCTCGGACGCGTCGTGGCCGAGAACACACCCGCCGCAGCACGGTTCATCGATGTCTTGGTCGATGAGAGCGAAACGATCATCAGAGCCGGCATGATGGACGGCACGATGCGCCCCTCCGATGACCCGCGCGCCCTGGCCGTCCTGACCGCCACCAACGTGCTGGGCTTGATAACCATGGCCCCGCACATCGAACGCACCCTCGGACTGCCGGCCTCACAGCAGCAAATGCTGCTCCGCCTGGCTCTGCCGGCCCTGGAGCTTTACACCCACGGCCTCTACACCAGCGACTCCTACCTCAGACTCGTCCGCGACGCCATGTCCGCCCTCCAGCCGCCACATAGTGAACGGGAGGCACCGGGCACGGGATCCTCGCAGACGGCACCATCCCAGCCGGACGGCAACTAATTGGCACTGGAAATCACGGGGCCCGAACCGGGTCGGCCACCGGAAGCAAGGAAAGGACCATCCCCCTGGCTCGCATCTTCATCACTGGCTCGACCGACGGACTCGGCCTCGCCACCGCCCGGACGCTCTTGAACCAAGGCCACGAGGTTCTGCTGCACGCCCGCTCCAGGGAACGCGCGGCCGCCCTCGACGGCATCGCCCCGCAAGCGGCAGGCATCGTGATTGGTGACCTCAGCAGCGCCGCCGAAACCCGGGACCTCGCGGGGCAGGTCAACGCGCACGGGCGGATGGACGCCATCATCCATAACGCCGGCGTCTACGTCTCGCCGGGGCGCATCGCGACCCCGGAGGGACATTCCCGCACCCTGGCGGTCAACGTGCTCGCCCCCTACCTGCTCACCGCGCTGATCGAACGGCCGAGCCGCCTGATCTACATCAGCAGCGGCATGCACCTCGGGGCCAGCGGCAACCTCCGCGACATTGATTGGACCGAGCGGCGCTGGAGTGCCAGCGCCGCCTACTCCGAGAGCAAACTCCACGTTTCCGCACTCGCTGCGTCCGTCGCCCGCCACTGGCCCACCGTGCTGAGCAACTCCGTTGACCCCGGGTGGGTACCCACCAAGATGGGCGGCGCCGGTGCGCCCGACGACCTGGCCATGGGCCACGACACCCAGAGCTGGCTCGCCGTCAGCGACGACCCCGCCGCCCTGGTCTCCGGCAAGTACTTCCACCACCGCCGGCAGCGGAAGCCGGCCCCGGAAGTCACCGACACTGACTTCCAGGACAGGCTCACCGACAAGCTCGCCGAACTCACCGGGATCACGCTTTTCTAAAGGAAAGAAAGAGCGGCCGAGGCTTAGCGCGTGATCAGCTCCGGGTTCGCCTGCTGGCAGACGGTGTCGCCGGCTGTCTGGTTGACGATGTCCGCGGGCAGCTGCGGGGCAGCATCGGCGGTCGGCGTCCCGTTGGCGAAGTCGCTGCCCAGGTAGACCTGGACCCCGGCAACTCCGGCGGCCGGGAGCACCCGGCCCGGCGCCACCCCGAGCAGGCCGCGACGTCTGCGGCCACGTCGGCGTAGTCCGCACCGTAGTAGACCGCCGTCGTCGCGACGGGCCGAGCCGTCAGTTGGCCCACCTGGGTGAAGCCGGCGCCCTTGATGGCCTGCATGATCTCCTGGGTCCGGGCCGGCACGCCTGAGCCGTTGGCCACGGTGACGGGCTGCAGGGTCTTGTCGTAGGCCGGTACGGGGGCGCTGGGCGTGGGCGTGGCGCTTGCACTGGCAGACGGAGACGCGCTCGGCGTCGCGGTCGGATCCGTCAGGTCAATGTCTTTGCGCATGGCGGCGAAGAGCTGGGACGCCGCGGGCTCGGCCAGCTCCAACCGGTTGGGGTCGGATTCGGCCGGGACGGTCGGCGTGGCCACGAAGGCCACCTTGCCGACGTCGATGTTCTTCAGCCGGTTGCCCACGGTCAGCAGCGTCGGCACCGAGGCCAGGCCGTCGTCGATGGTCAGGTTCTTGGTGATCGCATCCGCGATGCCGAGCATCCGGGCCGGGTTGGAGAGGGTGCCGTCGTCCTTGATTTTCCGGGTCAGGGAGGACAGGAAGCCCTGCTGGGCCTTGATGCGTCCGAGGTCGCCGCCGTCGCCGAAGGCGTGCCGCGTGCGAACGAACGAGAGCGCCTGCTCGCCCTGGACGGTGGACGTGCCCTTGGGCAGCCTCAGCTTCGAGTCGGGGTCGTAGACGGCGTCGCTGATGCACACCTCCACGCCGCCGACGGCGTTGGAGAGTTCCTTGACGGCGTTGAAGTCGGCCATCATGAAGTGGTCGATCTCCAGGCCGGTGAGCTTGTTGACGGTGTCCACGGCGCAGCCGATGCCGGCCTCGGACATCGCAGAGTTGATCATGACGCCGGTCTGGGCCGGGTACTCCCTGTTGGTCTTCGGATCCTTGCACTTGGGAATGTCGACCAGCAGATCGCGCGGGAAGCTGATGACATTGACGCGTTTGTTGTCCGCGGAGATGTCCATGAGCATCATCACGTCCGAGTGCCCGTAGCCGGTCGAGTCATCGCTGGTGCCGTACTGCGAGTTCTTCCCGTCGCGCGTGTCCGAGCCGAGGATCAGGATCTGCATCCGGTCCGTCGAATCATTCACGGCAGACTCGGACTTGACGCTGCCGGCGCTCAGCGGCGCCTTGGTGATGTTGCCCTGGAGCCGGATGGCCCAGTAAGCGCCGAAAGCGATCACGCCTACCAGAAGGACAGCGATGACTCCGGTGCTGACTTTCAGCCAGGTGGGGGTCCGCCGGACGGCACCCAGGTGGCGGGCAGGGCCGACGGCGGCATCGGCCGTGTGCCGGGCAGCAGCGGCCGACCGGTCCGGCGGGGCGGTTCCGTCGGCACGGTTGTCACGGGGTCGAACCACTTGTTGAGCCTTCCTACACGAACGGGGAGTCTGCCCATTTTAGTGGCCGAATCTGAGAAAATGCCGATGCGCCCGCTCTTGGGAGCGGCGGGACGGGCCGGCGGCCCAATAATCGTCCCGATAAAGGCCCAGCTCAGAAGCCGAGTTTGACGAGCTGCTTCGGATCGCGCTGCCAGTCCTTCGCAACCTTCACGTGCAGGTCGAGGTAGATCCGGGCGCCGAGCAGCGCCTCAATCGCCTTGCGCGCATTGGTCCCGACCTCGCGGAGACGGGCGCCGCCCTTGCCGATGATGATGGCCTTCTGGGACGGGCGTTCCACGTACAAATTGACGCGGACGTCGAGGAACGGCCGGTCTTCGGGCCGGCCTTCGCGCGGAACGATTTCATCGACGACGACGGCCAGGGAGTGCGGCAATTCGTCGCGGACGCCTTCGAGGGCGGCTTCCCGGATGAGTTCGGCGATCATCACAGCTTCCGGCTCGTCCGTCAGGTGCCCGTCCGGATACAGCGGCGGCGACGACGGCATGTGGCTGATCAGCACGTCGGCGAGGGTATCGACCTGGAAGCCGTCGGTGGCGGAGACCGGGACAATGTCCTTCCAGCCGTCCTCGCCGAGGACCTCGCGGCCCAGGGCGGCGACGGCGAGCAGCTGCTCGGTGAGGGCCTGGCGGTCCACGGTGTCGGCCTTCGTCACGATCGCGATGATCGGCTTGTTGCCGATGGCGGCGAGCTGGGCGGCGATGAACTTGTCTCCCGGGCCGATCTTCTCGTTGGCCGGCAGGCAGAAGCCGATCGCGTCGACCTCGGCGAGGGTGTCGGCGACGAGTTCGTTCAGCCGCTTGCCCAGCAGGGTGCGCGGGCGGTGCAGGCCCGGGGTGTCCACGAGGATCAGCTGGGCGTCGTCCCGGTGCACGATGCCCCGGATGGTGTGGCGCGTGGTCTGCGGCTTGGCCGAGGTGATCGCGACTTTTTGGCCCACCAGGGCGTTGGTGAGGGTGGACTTGCCCGCATTGGGCCGCCCGACCAGCACCGAGAACCCGGCGCGGTAGCCGCCGTAGGCTGCTTCGCCGTCGGACTTATTCTGCTTGCTCACGTAGGACTCCCTGTTGGATTGGTGCGGCCTCGTCGAGAAGGCCTTCAAGGTCAGTTTCTTCTTTTGGAACGGCGGCCGCAATGATGTGGCTGACGCGGTTCCGCCGGCCCTCGAGCCGGTCGGCGCGGAGGGACAGGCCGTGGACCTGGACGGTGCTGCCGACGATCGGCACCCGGCCGAGGGCCTTGGCGAGCAGGCCGCCCACGGTGTCCACCTCGTCGTCGTCGAGCTCCAGGTCGAAGAGCTCGCCGAGGTCATCGATGCTCATGCGGGCGCTGACCCGGTAGCTTCCGTCACCAAGCGCCACGGCCTCGGCGCTTTCGGTGTCGTATTCGTCCACGATCTCCCCGACGATTTCCTCGATGAGGTCCTCGAGCGTGACCAGGCCCGCCGTTCCGCCGTATTCGTCGATGACGATGGCCACGTGCGTGGATTCCTTCTGGAGTTCGCGCAGCAGGTCGCTGACCGGCTTCGAGTCCGGCACGTAGCGGACCTCGCGGGCGAGTTCGTCCACCAGCGGCGGCTCGTCGTCGGGGCCGAGGTTGTGGAGCGCGGCGGCGACGTCTTTGAGGTACACGATGCCGAGGATCTGGTCGGTGTTTTCGCCGATGACCGGGATCCGCGAGTAGCCGGAGCGCAGGAACAGCGACATCGCACGCCGCAGGCTGGATCCGGAGTCGATCGTGAGGATGTCGGTCCGCGGCACCATGACGGAGCGGACCAGGGTGTCCCCGAAGTCGAAGACCGACTGGATCAGCTCGGCCTCGTTGTCCTCGATCACGTCGGACTCGGTGGCGCGGTCCACGAGTTCGCGGAATTCCTCTTCGCTGAAGAACGCCTCGTTGTCCGCCGGTGCGCCCGGGGCCACGGCGCTGCCGAGCCGCACGAGCCAGCCCGGGATCGGGCCAAGCACGGCGTAGAGGGACCGGACCAGCGGGGCGCTGAACCGGACCAGCGCGGCGGAGTGCACACGGCCGAGCTGCCGCGGGGACACCCCGACGATCACGAAACCGATCACCGCCATGATGCCGGTGGCCGCCAGACCGGCGAGCCAGACGTTGTCCAGCATGCTGTACAGCAGGACGGTGACGGCGACGGCGGAGGCCATCTCGAACCAGATCCGCCAGAACCGAAGGGCGCGCATGTGCCCCACGGGCTGCGCCAGGATGCGTTTGAGCGACGTGCCCCGGCTGTGCAGGACAGCCTGTTCGGCGTCGTGCCGGGGCAGGAAGTTGAAGGCGGACTCGGCAGCGGTCAGCACCGCGGCAAAGCTAAGGAACACCAGCGCCATGCCGGCAAGGATCAGTGGGGTCACTGAATCGTCTCTGACGGGGCCGCTTTGCCGGTGAAAGCGGTCAGGAGTTCGCGCTGCAGCCCGAACATCTCTTCCTTCTCCTCCGGCTCGGCGTGGTCATAACCGAGCAGGTGCAGGATGCCGTGCGTGGTGAGCAGCAGCATCTCGTCCTGGGTGGAGTGGCCGGCGTTCCGGGCCTGGACCTCGGCCACCTGGGGGCAGATGGCGATATCGCCGAGCATGCCCTGGGGTGTGGGCTTGTCCGGCGTTCCCGGCGTCAGCTCGTCCATGGGCACGGACAGGACATCGGTGGAGCCGGGCTCGTCCATCAGCTCGATGTGGAGCTTTTCCATGGCCGGTTCGTCCACCAGCAGGATGGACAGTTCCGCCTGCGGGTGGATGTAGAGGCGTTCGAAGATGAAGCGCGACAGGGTCACGAGCTCGGACTCGTCGACCACCACGCCGGATTCGTTGTTGACCTCAATGCTCATGCGCGTTCTCCCCGCGTGTCCCGGGCGACGGAGTGCTTGACCCGGTTTCGTTGGACTTCGTCCCAGATGCTGTAGGCGTTGACAATGTCCCCCACGAGGCGGTGCCGGACGACGTCGGACGCGTCCAGCACCGAGAAGTGGACGTCGTCGATCCCTTGCAGGATCTCCTCCACGATCCGCAGCCCCGAGCGGGTGCCGAAGGGAAGGTCCACCTGGGTGACGTCACCGGTCACCACCATCTTGGAGCCGAAGCCCAGACGGGTCAGGAACATCTTCATCTGTTCCGGCGTGGTGTTCTGGGCCTCATCGAGGATGATGAAGGCATCGTTGAGCGTGCGGCCGCGCATGTAGGCCAGCGGGGCCACCTCGATGGTGCCGGCGGCCATGAGCCGCGGAATGGACTCGGGGTCCATCATGTCGTGCAGGGCGTCGTAGAGGGGCCGCAGGTAGGGGTCGATCTTGTCGCTCAGGGTGCCCGGCAGGAAGCCGAGCCGCTCCCCCGCCTCCACGGCAGGGCGGGTCAGGATGATGCGGCTGACTTCCTTCTGCTGCAGGGCCTGGACGGCCTTGGCCATCGCCAGGTAGGTCTTGCCGGTACCGGCGGGCCCGATCCCGAAGATCACCGTGTTGGCGTCGATCGCGTCCACATAGTTCTTCTGGTTCAGCGTCTTGGGCCGGATGGTCTTGCCGCGGGTGGAGAGGATGTTGGTGGTCAGCACTTCCACGGGGTTCTGCAGTGACTGGCTGCGGAGCAGGGAGATCAGCTGCTGCAGGACGGCCGGGGTGATGACGGTGCCCCTGGCCACCAGTCCGCGCACCTCGTTGAGCAGGCGCATGATGCGCGGCACGTCGGCCGCGGGACCGCTGATCGCGAGCTCGTTCCCCCGGACGTGGAAATCGACGGCGGGGAACTGGTTTTCGATGAACCTTAAGGCTTCGTCATGGCTGCCCAGCGACTGGACCATTTGCTCTGAGTCGTCGAACAAGACCACCTCCGTCCGCAGCCCTGGTAGGGAGTGGGGGAATTCCCCTGCGGTGCGCTCTCCGGCGCTGAACCGGGCCTTGCCGTTCGCTGCTTCAGTCATGGTGTTGGCCCGCGGGCCTCTGGTCCCCTCCAGTATGAATATGGTCAGTCCCGTGATCCGTGCCGACGGCGGTTCGCACCGTCCGCGGCCGGGGTCAGCGGGTCCTTCCATCTTACGCCAGCGCGGCGCGCCCGACGCCGGTCGGGCTCCGGCGTTGCCGCTACAGGAAGCTGTTTCCGGAGACGACCCACCCGTCCAGCCAGTGGGCGCCGGTTCTTGGGAACGGCTGTTCCGCGGTCTCAGGCATCGCAACGTCCCGCTGGTCCTGCAGCGCGGGCGCAACCTTCATCAAGGGCCAGGCTGCCCACACGCCGCCGCCGGCCAGCATGAGGCCACAGGCAGCGAGGATCCACGCGGCGCTCATGCCACGCTCTCCAGCGCGCCAGCCCGGGATCGGACGCCCACGTAGCTGCCCTTGTAGAACAGCAGGGGCTCGGCGTCGGGACGGGCGCTGAGGGCGCGGACGGCGCCCACCACGATGGTGTGGTCCCCGCCGTCGTACTCCTGGTGCAGTTCGCAATCCACCCAGGCGAGGGCCTGGTCCAGGACGGGGTTGCCCAGAGGCGACGGCGCGTGGTCGACGCCGGCAAACTTGTCCGCCCCGGAGCGGGCGAACTGCGCCGCCAGGTGCTGGTGCTCGGCCGGCAGGATGTTCACCGTGAACCGGCCCGCCTCGCGCAGCAGCGGCCACGTGCTGGAGGTCCGCGCAGGGCTGAAGGTGACCAGTGCCGGTTCCAGCGACAGGGATGAGAAGGACTGGCACGTGAACCCGGCCGGCCCGTCCTTCGTTGCTGCGGTGATCACCGTCAGCCCCGTGGCGAAGTGTCCGAGAATGTGGCGGAGTTTCGTCGGGCTGAGGTCAGAATGTTCCGTCATGGCGAGTCCTTTCGACGCTTGTAGCCCCAATCAACCACCCCGGACGCGGGTTCCCAACCCTGGCTGAAACGCACAGTCGCGCAGCGACACAGCGCGTCACGGACCCGTTGCATGACGTAAAGATTCGGCCGCGCCGCCGACGTGGGTTTCTGGTTTTTGTCGCTACTTTGGCGGCGTTCTGGGATCGTTTGGTGTCGCCTTCAGGGAGGATGCGACGCGGCTAGTCCTTGAGTGCTCGCGACCGTCCATAAAACGTTGCTCGTGACATCCCGGGATCGCGGGCAACCTGCGCAGCGGATTCACCGCCTTCCACCAGGCGGACCGCGCTTCGAATCTGGCTGTCGGTGACCCGGCGGGGTTGCTGATGGGGTCGGTGACGCGTTCGCGTTTGATCTCGTGTTCCATTTGCGCGAGAGCGGCCATGATCGTGAACAGCATCGCCCCCATGGGTGTTGCGGTGTCGACGTCGCCACCGCCGAGGTTTAAGACGCGCACGCCCGCGCCTCGACCGCGGAGTTCGTCAGCGAAGGCGAGCATGTTCTGGGTGGATCGCCCGAGCCGGTCCAGCGTCGTGATGACGAGGGTGTCTCGTCGATCAGCGCGCCGAGTGCCCGATCGAACTGGGGTCGTGAAGCTCGTGCCCCAGATACACCATGATCCACGTAGAGGTCATCGCATCGGACGCCGGCGGCCAGAAGGTCCGCCTGCTGCCGGTCGAGTGGACTGCTGCCGCGTCGAAACGCGTGCGTAGCCGAACCCACACCAGTCCGCGATAATTACAGCATTGCCACCGCAGCGGTCGCTGTCCCTTTCGGAAGTCGTTTGCACGGAATGTCCACAGTCGTCTGCACACCTTCCCGGCGGGTTCATTTGAGTGAACAGGGGGACTGCAGTCCGGTCAGGCCCGGGCGAAAAAGTGTCGGCCACTTAGCTGCTGACGTGCCAGAATCCACACATGACCAAGGAACGCAGTGAACTGAAGAGCATCGGATACGAGATCTTCATCGGTATCCTTTCGATCCTGTCGATCGTCAATCTCGTGCTCGCGTATGCCGCGCAGGAGCAGTCGCTCGACACCGTGCTCGAGGTGATGAACGCCCTTTTCAGCGTGATCTTCCTCGCCGACTTCCTCTACCGGATCGTCACCGCGCCATCGGCGGGCGCCTATTTCTTCAAGCACTTCGGCTGGGCCGACCTGTTGGCCAGTATGCCCTTCGCGCAGCTCAAGTTCCTGCGCATCTTCCGGCTGATCCGGGTGTACCGCCTGCTCCGCGACGTCGGCATCCGCACGATCGGCCGCGCGCTGAGCAAAGACCGGGCCGGCAGCTCCCTGTACATCCTGCTGCTCATGGGCATTTTCGTCCTGGAATTCGGAAGCCTCACGATGCTCCGCATCGAGCAGCACGCCCCGGGGGCCAACATCACAACCGCCTCGGACGCCATCTGGTACACGATCGTCACGATCTCGACAGTTGGATACGGTGACCAATATCCGGTCACCGGTGCCGGGCGAATCCTCGGGTCAGGCATCATCGTCATCGGCGTCGGCATCTTCGGCACATTCACCGGCTACCTGGCCAACTTCTTCCTGGCTCCCCGGAAGAAGGAACCCGCACCGTCCGTCGATGCGGCCGACACCAGTACGGCGACGGTCGAAGCACTCCGCCTGCGCCTCGAAGAGTCCGAAGCCAAGCTCACCGAGATCAGAAAGCTGCTGGTCGAGCCAACCTAGCTAAGGCATCCCCGGCCCGGCTGCCTGTCAGGGTTCTTCGCCGAACCAGTGACTTATGGCCCTGCCGGTGCGCGCCTGTCGGAGCAAGAGTTGGACCTGCGCTACCGGAGTTTGGGTACCGCCCCGGTCCGGGTGCGACAGGCCGCTTGCAGTTGACGGGTCGGTTCTGTCCACCACCGTCCGGAGACAGCATCCAGTAAGAAGCGGAGTGGCCGCTACGCCGGCCAGAACCACGTGGAGGGCACACCATGGCAGAGCACAACTACATCTTGTTCGTGTCGTCGTACGCCGATGAGGGCTCGGCGGCAGAGGATTTCAAGGCGATCAAGAGCATGGACGACGCGGCCGTGACGGCTGCGGTCGTCCTGTCGCGTGACGCCTCGGGCAAGACCGAGGTCAAGGAGCACGGGGGCGGACTGGTCGCCGGCGGCACCAGGGCCGGCGCCATCGGAGGGCTGGTGGTCGGACTGTTCGCTCCGCCGCTCCTGCTCTCCGGCGTGATCGGTGCCGGGATCGGCGCAGGTGTTGGCGCCATCGCGAAGCGTCACGAGGAGAAGTCCATCGGCGTCAACGCGGACGAGTGGCTGCCGCCGGGCTCCTCGGCGATCGTTGCCGTCGTCGACGACCTCTACCTCGACCGCGTCGACAAGGCGGTCGGCAAGGCCACCAAGAAGGTCAGCAAAGCCATCGACAGTGGTGACTACGACGCCGTGGTCAAGGCCGTGAACGAGGGCGACGAGAAGATCATCGAAGCCGCTTCGTCCTGATCGGTCGACGCAACTTCGGTGAACCCTGGGGCGGACCGCCGGCGCACGAACCGACAAGCTCTCCGCCCGGGCGTCGCTTCGGATCCGCGCGAACAACTCCACCCGGGGCTCCATCCAGGCCAGCGTGCCCGGTGAGTCACGAGGTGGGCCAGAAATAGCCGCCTACCGGTGCCATCCGAACCTGTCATAGTCACCTGGGGCTAAGCTACGCGTACCACGTCATGTTGAGCCGGGCCGCGTGGACCGGAGAGGACAATCGTCACGACCGGTGGGAACGGTCGGGGGACGGCGAGGACCGGAGGCGCGTCAGTCCCGGAAACCCGCGACGTCACCTGCACAGACCAGCACGAGGATCATTCTGGCGTAACCCGGTGGTGATGTGCCGCCTGTGCAGGTCCGCCCCCACGAGCGCGCGCCACGGCGCAGTGGTCCGGACGGGTTTAGCCCTCGGCCTCGGCGTCTGCTTCGGCCTCGGCCATAGCCTCGGTCAATTCGAGAGCGAAGCCCAGCGCGCTGGCGAGGTTGCCGGTTGCCGCCACGATCCGGGGGGTGCCGACAATGGGGGCAACAGCGATCAGGATGCCCTGGATGTCCTCACTGGTGATGCCGACATCCATCGCGGTACTGGCATTGAAAAAGTAGGACGCGGCCGGGGCGTCGACGGCGGCGAGGGCAGCGATCCGGGCCAGCATCAACTCGCGAGGGTCAAGGGTCGAGCGTTCAACCGATACCGCGGTGAGGTCGGCGAGGGCGTCCAGGATCGGGGTTTCTTCTTCGGCCATGGCCATGTCTCCATCTGGTTGCGGTGATTGTGTGTCGAGTGGCGCGACCAGGGCCGGTCGCTGCGACTCGACATCAACGTAACCCGCGAAAGCGGAGGATGACATCACCCCCATGGGATGAACCGATGCTCAGCCCGCCGTGGCGGCCGCAGCGCATCGACAGGAATCTTGAATGCGAAGCCCCCAATTCTGCCTACCCCGCCGGTCAAAGCGGAACGGGAACGGCGCCGGATGGCGCTGAACGGCAGGAGGATAAACAGGGCGAGTGCCAGGTAGCCAAACACGGCGACGACTGGCTGGACCAGCCCAATCAGGATCATTGCGACGTACACGCCCAGCGTGGGTGTGAGCCGTTTGGTGAGGGTCTTCACATCCTCATCAGCCAGATCCGGGCGCACGAGATGCGCGCGGACAGCATATCGCCAGGTCACCGAAATCATGATCATCGATAGGAGCAGGTTGATGCCGTAGACGGTCGCCGCGATCCGCTCGGGCCCGGCTTCGTGGATGAATTCGGCCAGCAACTTCGTCGGGAACGGCAGGAACGACACAACCAGGAGCAGTAACAGGTTCAGCCGCACGAACACCGAGTCGGCATGGTCGAGGTATTCGGTGATGACCGTGTGGGCAAACCAGACCGCCCCAATCGTCGAGAAGCTGACCAAATAGGCCAAGTACGACGGCCACAGGTCGACCAGCGCGCCGACGAGGTTCTCGTGGGAGCCGGCAGGGACCGAGATCTCCAAAATGAGGAGCGTTATCGCGATGGCGAACACGCCGTCGCTGAATGCTTCCATCCGCCCGGTCCGATAGGCAGACGGCCGAGGTTGCGGCTGCCGGGCACCAACCTGGTCATCCATGGGACAAGCATGACAGCCGCTTCTGGACATCCGGCTCATCCGGAACGAACGATCTGTTTAAGGAAGACGTGTCAGCGACGGGACGAACGCGTGACCGTCAGCGCCGTGTGCGACGGAAGGCATTCCACGCGATGTTCGTCGCGGCAACCCTCGCCGCGCGAAGTGAATACGATCCCATCGAGGCTTGCGGCCAAGTCTTCATCTGGGTAGGCGCACTCAAGATCGCTGCGGGATCAGCCGGGACAGCTGTCACGGGTGCAACCATCGCACAAACCGTTTGGGCGCCGCTTCTGCTGGCGCCAGCCCTACAGGAGCAGCTGCCACGTCCAGCATCATCGGGCGATCCCGTCCACATTGGTCCAAACACTAGCCCGCCCGATTTCAACAACACCCTCACCCCGACATGCCCGCAGGCGGCGGGGCGTGCATCTGGCGCATGCCAAAAAGCGCTGCCAAAACCACGCCAATTGCTTCGGCAAGTCACAGCTTTGTGATGAGAAGCCCCGCCCCGGTGGGCGGTTCTCATAAGTAGTTCTCGGAACTGTACGGTCGAGTCAGGAGCCCGAATCGAGTTTTGAGAAGAGAAACCCACGTGGCTGCGCACCGTATCGGCTACGCCAGAGTGTCTACGCGCGACCAGAACCTTGATCGACGGGCAGGATCACAGCGTCGGGCACTTTCCGGGCCGCAATGCGTAAGGGCATTCCGGAACCCACACCGAACGCCCTGGCTTCGTAGGATGCGGTCGACACCACAGCTCGTTCCGTGGGGTCGCCCCGACCGCCGACAATGATCGGCTTGCCCGCAAGCTCCGGCCGCCGGAGCACTTCGACCGCCGCGATGAACTGGTCGAGATCGACGTGCAGCACCCACCGGATTCCGCTCACGCCACCAGTCTGCCCTAAACATCCCTGGCAAGCATCGGCCTGCACCATCATCCGGCGGTCTGTTGCAGGTCCGCCGGGGACGGCCGGTGCCCAGTCCCGGTTCAGGTAGCGGGCGTGCAGCGGCACCGTAATGAGCCCCATGATCCCTGCAAGGATCATGATGGCACCCCTCCAACCGAACGCGGAGGAGAGGCCTGCTGTGATGGGGGCGAAAATGGTGGACGCGAATCCGGCTACTAGCGTGAGGACTGTTAGGGCCCGGATACGGGCGGGGCCGTACCAGCGGCTGATCACCGTGAAAGCAGGTTGATACAGTACTGCGGCCTGCGCGGTGCCGGCCAGCAGCCAGGCGGCAAAGTACACGGGAAAATTCGGTGCCGTCGCCACTACGGCCAGGGCCAACACCCCGACGAGGGATCCGCTGATCATCAGCCTACAAGGCCCGGTCCTGTCAAGGATCCTGCCGACGGCGATCCCGGCTGCCGCGGAGACGAGCAGGCCGGCCGGCCGAAAAGGCTCCCGTCACGAGGGCCGGGTCCCAGCCGGTGTCCTGGCTGACCGGCCGGACCGCCGCGATCAATGCGTAGTAGAGCACGCCCCACCCGGTGGTCTGGGTGATGCACCGCGCGGCGAGGCCGCCGCGCGGTGCACCCTCCGCAACCGGAGTACGGGATAACGCCGCGGCGGGCGTCCCTAGTCCCCGGTGAGCTCCGCATGCAGTTTCCGGACCCGGGCCTTGATGTCGTCCCGGACCAGGCGCATGCGTTCCATGCCGTCGATGCCGCGCTCGGAGGGCTCGTCCGTATCCCAGACTTCGAGCCGCTTGCCCTCGCGGGGTTCGACTTTTGCTTCGTTGCCCAGGACGATGACGACGTCGACCGCGTCCAGGACCTCGTCGGTGACGGGCTTGGGGTGTTCGCCAGTGATGTCGATGCCGAGTTCGGTCAGGGACTCCACGGCCTGGGGGTTGAGGGACTTGCCGGGTTTAGTGCCTGCGGAGTAGACGGTGACGGCCCCGCCGGCCAGCTCGTTCATCATGCCGGCGGCGAGCTGGGATTTGCCGCCGTTCTTGCTGCAGACGAACAGGACGCTGGGCGTTTTCGTGGTCTGGGTCATACGTTTGATTCTTCCTTGTCTGAGTCTTGGTTATTGAGCAATGATTCGGCCAGTGTCTTGACCCGGTCGTGGATCTCGTCGCGGATGATCCGAACGGCCGCAACGGGCAGGCCGGCCGGGTCTGCCAGCTCCCAGTCCTCATAGCGTTTGCCGGGGTAGATCGGGCAGGAGTCGCCGCAGCCCATCGTGATCACGACGTCCGAGGCGCGGACCACATCATCCGTGAGGGGTTTGGGGTAGTCCCGGGTCAGGTCCAGTCCCATTTCGGACATCGCCGCGACGACGGCGGGGTCCAGTTCGGCTGCCGGCAGGGAACCGGCAGAGCGGACGCGGATCCGGCCCTTGGCCTCGACGTTCAACAGCGCGGCGGCCATCTGTGACCGGCCGGCGTTCTGCACGCAGACAAACAGCACTTCGGGGACCTCGGAGGCGACGGCTCCCTTGGATTTGGCCAGCGCTGTAAGGCGGTCGTTGGCAAAGTGCTCGGTGGTGGCCGGAAGGTGGGTGGTGATCTTCGCTGTCCGGGCCAGCGCCGTGTACGTCTCGAAGACGTAGCGTTCGACAGTTTCGGCGGCGAAGATGCCGGCGAACTTGTCGGCCAGACGGTTGCTAATGCGCTGCAGCAGCACGGTGTTCTCCTGCAGCCCCCGGCTGGTTTCATACCGGTTTTCGTGGGGTTCAGTCATCTCAGCACTCCAAGGACGTGATTCATGGAAGGAAAGTCCGGATCAGTTGTTTCCGCCGGAGCGGCCATGGGCCAGACCGGTGGGGAACCCGACGAGGACCGGTTCGGGCGCTCCGCAGCAACCACCGGAGGACTTCGGCCGCAAAACCCGCGGGTACGGCCGCGGGGACGTCGCAGCTGGTGCCGATGTCGGAGGAGCAGACGCCGGTTTCGGGGAGTTGCAGCTGGACGGTGTCGGCCGCTTCACGGTCTCCGGCCAGGGCGGCCGCGACGGAGCGGACCTGTTCGTAGCCGGTGGCCAGCAGGAACGTCGGTGCCCGGCCGTAGGACTTCATGCCGACCATGTAGAAGTCCTTGTCCGGGTGGGCCAGCAGCGATGCGCCGTGCGGTGGCGACGGTGCCGCAGGAGTGGAATTCGGGTCGATCAGCGGGCCGAGCTCGCACGGGTGCCTCGACCGCCGGGTCCAGGTCCAGCCGGACTTCCCGCAGGATGTCCAGGTCCGGGCGGAAGCCGGTGCACGCACCACGACGTCGACCTCGAGGGTCCGGCCGTCCGCGGATCCCGGTCACCTGCAAGGCGCCGTCGACCGCGGCGAGGCGGCGATGCCCGAAGCCGGTGTGCAGTTCGCACCGTGCCTGCACTCGCCGCCTGCGAGGCCGGCGCCGAGCTGGCCGCGGGCGGGCAGCCCGTCGGCGTCGCCGCCGCCGTAGACCTTCGCGGCCGGATGCGCCGCGGATCGCCCAGACGATCGCGGTCGCCGGTTCCACCTCGCGCAGATCGGACGAGGGCGATCAGCGTGTTGGCGGCGGAGTGACCCGCGCCGACCACCAGACACCCGGCGGCCGGCGAACGCTCCACGGTCCCGGCCCAGCGACGTCCGGCAGCGGCGCGGAAATCCGGTCGCGGCGGCGGTCTTCGCCGATAGCAGGCAGCCCGGAGGTGCCGAGCGGGTTGCGGGTGGACCAGCTGCCGGAGGCGTCGATGACCGCGGCGGCGATCGTATCGCGGACCGCCGTCGGCGTGTCGATCCGGACCACGAAGGGCGTGCTGTCGCGGTCGCCGGTGTGGGTCTTGTCCATGCCGTGCCGGGTCACCGCGACGACCCGGGCGCCGGTGCGGAGCCGGCCGCCATCTCCGGGAAGTGGCCGCCAACGGCGCCAGGTATTTCGTCGACCAGTTCCCGCCGGTCGGGCAGCGGCCGTCGGCACGGGGAGCTTGTCCATCCGGTCGCTGGCCAGCAGGCGGACGGCGGCGGCGTCGATGTCGTACGCCCACGGGGAGAACAGCGGATGTGGCCCCACTCGCTCGATGGCGGCGCCCGCCGGGGGCCCGGCTTCGAGGATCAGCGGTTCGCAGACCGCGTTCGATCAGGTGGGCCGCGGCGGCCAGGCCCACGGGTCCGGCGCCGATCACGGCAACGGGAAGGTTCTTCGCTGAATCCATGGTTCCTCTGTTTCATCCGTAGGTGCGGCGGTTCTTGCCGGAATTGCCTGCCGGTCCGGTGGGGCCGGCAGGCGGGAGGGTGTCAGCAGCAGCCCTGCATGTCATCAGGGCAGTCGTCACAGCAACCGTCGCCGCAACATCCTGTCTTCATTCAGCTCACCCCCTCCCTCTCCAGGGTTTAGGCGTGGGTGGGTTCTTCCACCGGAGCCGTGGCGATGCTGTCGGCGTCGTCGAGCGCGGCGAGGTAGCGTTCGGCGTCGAGGGCGGCCGCGCACCCCGTCCCCGCGGCCGTGATGGCCTGCCGATACGTGTGGTCCACCAGGTCACCGCAGGCGAAGACCCCTTCGATGCTGGTCCCCGTGGACGCGGTGGCGCAGACGTGGTGGCCGGTCAGCACGTAGCCCTCGTGATCGGTGGTGAGCTGGTCGCGGAACAGTTCCGATCGCGGGTCGTGGCCGATCGCGACGAACATCCCGGTGGCGCCGTGCGCTGTCTGCTCGCCGGTGCGGGTGTCCGTCACGGTGACGCCGGTCAGGCTGGTCTCACCGTGCAGGGCGGTGATCCGCGTTGGTCAGCCGACTTGATCTTCGGGTCCTTCGCCCGGTCCAGCATGATCGCGCGGCCCGCAACCCTCGCGCCGGTGCACGATGGTGACCGACCGGGCAAATCGGGTGAGGAACGTGGCCTCCTCCATCGCCGAGTCACCGCCGCCGACCACCAGGATGTCCTGATCCCGGAAGAAGAAGCCGTCGCAGGTCGCGCACCGACACGCCCCGACCGATCAGCCGCTGCTCGTCGTCGGGCAGACCGAGGTAGCGGGTACGCCGACCCGGTGGCGAGGATCACCGCCCGTGGCCACGCGCCGTCCCCGGTGACCGCCTTGATCGGGCCGGTCAGGTCCACCGCCGGTCCACGTCCGTCCGCAGACTCGGCGCCGAAGCGCTCGGCCTGCTCCCGGATCCGCCATCAGCTCGGGGCCCATGATGCCCCCGGGGAACCCGGGGAAGTTCTCCACATCGGTGGTGTTCATCAGGGCGCCCCCGCGTAGGAGACCCCGCGAACACCAGCGGTTCGAGCTCGGCACGGGCGGCGTAGATCGCCGCGGTATAGCCGGCCGGCCCGGAACCGATGACGATCAGCTGTTCTGCGTTTCGGGTGTCGGCGCTCACGAAGGTCTCCTGATGCTCGGGACGGATGTTACTTGGCGGCGGGCGTGAGGGAGGCGATCAGGTCCTCGATGCGGGCCTTGATCTCGTCGCGGATCAGCCAGACGGAGTCCACGCCCTGCCCGGCGGGGTCTTCCAGGACCCAGTCCTCGTAGCGCTTGCCCGGGAAGTAGGGGCATTCGTCGCCGCAGCCCATGGTGATCACGACGTCGGAACCCTTCACGGCCTCGGTGGTGAGGATTTTGGGAATCTCGGCGGACATATCGATGCCGAGTTCGGCCATGGCCTCCACGGCTGCGGGGTTGACCTGGTCCGCGGGCTG
>CAWEPM010000036.1:0-17764 GCA_963810895.1 uncultured Actinomycetota bacterium | reverse complement strand
GGCGACGGCGTCGAGATCGGACATGTCCACCGGGGTGTTGCCGATGCCCCACTCCCCCAGGACCCGGCTGATGAGCCGGTACGTTCCGCCGTAGGCGTCGTTGCCGAGCACAATGTGATCGCCGGGGCGGGTGAGGGCGCGGATCATGGAGTCCTCGGCGGCAAGGCCCGAGCCGAAGGAGAAGGCGGCGGTCCCGCCCTCCAGCGCGGCCAGTTGCTCCTGCAGCGCGTCGCGGGTGGGGTTGGTGCCCCGGCCGTACTCGTAGCCGGCGCGCAGCCCGCCGATGCCGTCCTGGGCATACGTCGACGAGAAATGCACGGGCGGCACCACCGCGCCCGTGCGGGGCTCAAAGGCCTGGCCGGCGTGGACGGCGCGGGTGTTGAAACCAGGGGTTTTCGAGGAAGAGCTTTCTGGCAGAGACATGGGACTCCTTGAACTGGTCAGTTGCTGAGGTACGCGAGGAGGTCGTGGCGGGTCAGGATCCCCACCGGAGCGCCGACAAACGTCACCATGAGGGTGTCGGCGTCGGAGAGGAGTTCGCGGGCGGTCGAGATCGATTCGAGCGAGCCGATCACGGGCAGCCGGGCCTCCATGTGTTCGGAGATCTTGTCCGAGAGTTTGGCCTCGCCCCGGAAGAGCTTGGCCGTGAGCGTGCGCTCGTCCACGGCGCCGAGCACCTCGCCCATCACCACGGGCGGTTCCTGGGACAGGACGGGGATGTGCGAGACGCCGAACTCGTTCATGATGTTGATGACATCCCGGACGCTCTCGTTCGGGTGGATGTGGACGAGGTCCGGAAGTTCACCGGTCTTGGCCTTGAGGACCTCACCCACGGACGCTTCGTCGCCGCTGGCCAGGAAGCCGTAGGAGCGCATCCACTGGTCGTTGAAGATCTTGGCCAGGTAGCCGCGGCCGGAGTCCGGCAGGATGACCACGACGACGGCGTCCGCGGGCAGGTCCTTCGCGACCTGCAGCGCGGCGACGACCGCCATGCCGGAGGATCCGCCCACCAGCAGGCCTTCTTCGCGGGCCAGCCGGCGGGTCATCGCGAAGGAATCGGCGTCGCTGACGGCAATGACATCGTCCGGGACGGACTTGTCGTAGTTGGCCGGCCACATGTCCTCGCCGACGCCCTCGACGAAGTACGGCCGGCCGGTCCCGCCGGAGTACACCGAGCCGGCGGGATCGGCGCCGATGATCTTGACGACGCCGCCGTCGGCCTCGGACCGCCCGGCGGAAACTTCCTTGAGGTACCGGCCGGTGCCGGTGATGGTGCCGCCGGTGCCGGCGCCGATCACGCAGTGCGTGATCCGGCCGTCGGTGTCGTTCCAGATCTCCGGCCCGGTGGATTCATAGTGGCTAGCCGGGGCGGCCGGGTTGGAGAACTGGTCGGGCTTGTACGCACCCGGGATTTCGGTGACCAGTCGGTCCGAGACGCCGTAGTAGCTTTGCGGGCTGTCCGGCGGGACGGCGGTGGGCGTGACCACCACTTCCGCACCGTACGCCTGGAGCACGGCCCGTTTGTCCTCGCCGACCTTGTCCGGCACCACGAAGATGCACCGGTAGCCCTTCTGCTGTGCCACGAGCGCCAGGCCAACGCCGGTGTTGCCCGAGGTCGGCTCCACGATCGTGCCGCCGGGCAGAAGCTTGCCCGTTCGTTCCGCCTCCTCGATCATCTTGGCCGCGATGCGGTCCTTGATCGAACCGCCGGGGTTCAGGTATTCGAGTTTCACCAGGACGGTGGCTGCGATGCCGTCGGTCACGTGGTTGAGTTTGACGAGCGGCGTGTGGCCGATGAGGTCCAGAACGGACTGGGCGTACTTCATAGGTACAAAGTTACCGTCTCCGGCGCGGCAGGCACGTCGGCGCGGCTCCGGCACCCCGAGGTGCGACGATTGGCCCGTGAAGAGGATCGCCCGGCTGAAGAAGCTCAAGAGCTATGCGCTGCCCGCCGGCATGCTGCTGGCCGGATGCGCGGCGCTCGCGTCCGGGCTGCTGCCGATCCCCGCCTTCCAGGAGCTCGCGGCCCGGACCGTTCCGGTGCTGGCGTTCGTCGTGGCGATGTCCCTGGTCACCGAACTGGTGGACGAAGCCGGGCTGTTCCGGGTGGTCACCGAGCGGCTGGCCGCCCTGGGCCGCGGCCGGGTCCTGTTGCTGTGGTTCCTCGTGATCGCCCTCGCCACCGTTTCCACGGTGTTCTTGTCGCTGGACACGACGGCGGTGCTGGTGACTCCCGTCGTCGTGCTGCTGGCCATTCACGCCCGCATTCCGCCGCTGCCGTTCGCGCTGACCACTGTCTGGCTGGCGAACACGGCCTCGCTGCTGCTGCCGGTCTCCAACCTGACCAACCTGCTGGCGCAGGACCGGCTCCAGCTCAGCCCCGCCGCGTTCGCCTCCCTGGTGTGGGCTCCGGCCCTGGCGGGCATCCTGGTGCCGCTGGTGCTGCTGTGGCTGGCGTTCCGGAAGGATATACGTGGCAAGTACGGGCCGCAGCCGGTCCACAAGGTGCGGGACCGGGTGCTGCTGTACGCGGCGTCCGGCGTCATGGTGGTCCTGCTGCCGGCGCTTGTTTCCGGGGTTCCGGTGCAGATCCCGGCGATCGCGGCAGCCGCCGTCCTGCTCCTGCTCTTCCTCTGGCGGCGCCGCTCCGCCTTGCGCTGGTCCATGATTCCGTGGCGGCCGCTCATGCTCACCTCCGGCCTGTTCATGGTGGTGGAGGCCCTGCACGCCAACGGGCTGACCCGGTTCCTGTCCGGGATCGCCGGCACGGGCGACACCCTGCCGGCGCTCCTGCAGCTCGCCGGACTGGGCACCATGGCCGCAAACGCGGTCAACAACCTGCCCGCCTACCTCGCCCTGGAACCGGTGGGCGGCTCCCCCGCCCGGCTGGCCGCCCTGCTGATCGGCGTGAACCTGGGCCCGCTGGTGACCCCGTGGGCTTCGCTGGCCACGCTGCTGTGGCACGAGCGGCTCCGCACACTCAACGTGGACATCCGCTGGGGCGGCTTCGCCGTGGCCGGCGTCGTCGCCGTCGTGCTGACCGTCCCGCTGGCGGTCGTGGCGCTGTGGCTCACCACGGGGATGCACTGATCTCAGGCGCCCGCCAGAGGCGTCAGGCGCCGATGTCATTCGCCGCTGCACCACCCGCGGAAGAGCCGGCGCCTCCCTCACGCGGGGCGTTCTGCCAGAGACCGACGACATTGCCTTCGGTGTCCCGGAAGTAGGCGGCCCAGCCCATGGTGCCGATTGCCTGCCGAGGCGCGACAGTGCTGCCGCCCAAGGAATTGATCTTCTCCAACGCCGCATCAATGTCATCAACGTCCACCGTGACAACCGGGGACGTGAGGTCTCCTTCGCGGCGGAACATGCCGCCGTTGATCGAGCCCGCAACGGAGGGCATGCCCGTTGCATCCGTCGGCGTCGTCTTGATCATGGCGTAGCTCATCTCCGGCACGGAGCTGACTTCCCAGCCGAACGCGGAACTGTAGAATTCCCGTGCGCGGCCCTCGTCGTCTGCGGGGATCTCGAAATGTACTACTCCACCAGCCATCACACTCTCCTAAGAACAAGGATTAGGGCCAAGAGGCGGTCGTGGACGCTCCACGCCACAGCCGGAGTTTAACCCCGGCAGCACCGGAGGTTAAGGGCCCTACGGCCCATGCTTCGTTGACGGGGATGCGGCCGCTGTCAGGCGGACATGGGAACATGTTCGAATGACCGTTGCAGACGTCCCCGCCGGCCTTGCCGCCGCGGCGGACGCCTCATTGCGGTGGCATCCGGGGGGCCCGTTCGACTTGATGCAGACCATCGGCACGCTCCTGCGCGGCCACGGCGACCCGTCCGTCCGCACCGCCCCGGACGGGGTCTGGCTTGCGTTCACGACGCCGGACGGACCGGCCACGCTGCGCCTGGCAACCGCCGGGCCGCGGGCGGACCCGGCAGTCGACGCGCAGGCCTGGGGTCCCGGGGCCGCCGCCGCCGCGGGCTCCGTCCCCCGCCTGCTGGGCCGCGACGACGACTGGACAGCTTTCGATGAGCCCGCGTTCCACGCCACGCTCCCCCGGATGGTCATCGAGGCGCGGCGGCGGAACCTCACGGTGCGGCTGCCCGCCACCGGCCGGATCATCGACTCGCTCGTGCCGACCATCCTGGAGCAGAAGGTCACCGTGATCGAGGCCCGCCGCGGCTACCGCTACCTGACATACCGCTTCGGGACGGCCGCGCCGGGCGCCGGGACGGTGGCACCGGCCAACCTCATGCTCCAGCCCACGCCCGAAAAGTGGCTGCGCATTCCGTCCTGGGAATGGCACAAGGCCGGCGTGGGGCCGCAGCGCTCGGCAACCGTCATGCGGGCGCTGCGCTCTGCCGCGGCCCTGGAACGGCTCGCCGCCCTCCCCGCCGCGGAGGCAGGGGCGAAGCTGCAGACCGTACCGGGCATCGGAGTGTGGACGGCGGCCGAGGTGGTGCAGCGCACGCACGGCTGCCCGGACTCAATCGCGGTGGGCGACTACCACCTTGCGGCCTACGTGGGCGCGGCCCTGACCGGCCGCCGCACTGACGACGCCGGCATGCTCAGGCTGCTGGCCCCCTGGGCGGGGCACCGGCAGCGGGTGGTCCGGATGATCGGCCTCAGCGGCTTCCGCAAGCCCACCTTTGGCCCGCGGATGACCATCCAGGACCACCGCGGCCACTGACTCCTCCCACCATCGGGGCCGGCCGCGCTCCGGGGGCACTTTGGCCCGGACACGCCGCCAACGAGGGCGCCGGCGTCGAACATTGCGCCCAAAGTGCCCCCGGACGGAACCGCCCCGCCACGAAACAGCACTCCCGACCTCAGCCACCCGAGAGCAACGCGGTCTAGAGCCCCAGGCGCGCCACGGCCTCCCGGCGCATGTCCACCTTGCGGATCTTGCCGGATACCGTCATGGGGAAGCTCTCCCGGACGTCCACGTAGCGCGGAATCTTGTAGTGCGCCAGCTTGCCGCGGCAGAACTCGGCCAGGCCGGCGGCATCCAGCGGCGGGGCTCCGGGCTTCAGGATGAGGCAGGCCATCAGCTCCTCGCCGTACTTGGCGTCCGGGACGCCGATCACCTGCACGTCCTGGATATCCGGGTGGGTGTAGAGGAATTCCTCGATTTCCCGCGGATAGACGTTCTCGCCGCCTCGGATCACCATGTCCTTGATCCGGCCCTCGATCACGATGTAGCCGTCCGCGTCCATCCGGGCGAGGTCCCCGGTATGCATCCACCCTTCGGCGTCGATTGCCTCGGCGGTCTTGTCCGGCTGGTTCCAGTACCCGTGCATCACGGCATAGCCGCGCGTGCAGAGTTCGCCGATCCCGCCGCGCTCGAGCACTTCCCCCGTGGCCGGGTCCACGATCCTGCTCTCCAGGTTGGGCATCGTCCGGCCGACGGTCTCGGTCCGCTGCGCCATGGTGTCCACGCTGCGGGTCATCGTGGACACCGGCGAAGTCTCCGTCATGCCGTAGCAAATGGCGACGTCCGACATGTTCATTTCGGTGATGACCCGGTTCATCACCTCGATCGGGCACAGCGATCCGGCCATGACGCCGGTGCGCAGCGTCGAGAGGTCATAGGAGGCGAAGTCCGGCAGGGCGAGCTCGGCGATGAACATGGTCGGCACCCCGTAGAGGGAGGTTCCGCCGAAGTCCTGCACGGCTTCCAGCGCCGCGGCCGGCGAGAACGACCGGCCGGGGATGATGGTGGCCGCGCCGTGGCTGAGTGCCGCCAGGTTCCCGATCACCATGCCGAAGCAGTGATAGAACGGCACCGGGAATCACCACCCGGTCGTGCTCGGTGTAGCCCAGCTGCTCGCCGATCGAGTAGCCGTTGTTGAGGATGTTGTGGTGCGTCAGCGTGGCACCCTTCGGGAACCCCGTGGTGCCCGAGGTGTACTGCAGATTGATGGGATCGTGCGCGTCCAGCGCTGCCATGCGCGCCTGCAGCGCGGAGTGCCCGACGTCGTCAGCCCGCTTGAGCAGCTCGGCGTACGTACGCTCCGCCTCACTCTCGGGGTCGCCGGCAATGAGCCCTTCCGCGCCGCCAGCCGGGAGGAAGACAAGCTCGCGCAGTTCCGGGCACGCCGCCAGCGCCTGCCGCGCCATGGCGGTGTAGTCGCTGTTCCTGTCCGACGGCGCGGTGACCAGCATGCGCATGCCGTTCTGCTTGACCACGAATTCGAGCTCGTGGCTGCGGTAGGCGGGGTTGACGTTGACCAGGATCGCCCCGGCCTTGGCGGTGGCGTACTGCAGGATGGTCCACTCGGCGCAGTTGGGGCTCCAGATGCCGATCCGCTCGCCCTTCGCGACGCCCAGGGCCAGGAGCGCACGCGCCAGGCGGTCGACGTCGTCGTTCAACTTGGTGTAGCTCCACCGCCGGGCCTCCTCGCCGGGCACCGCGGCTGCCTCGATCAGGGCATCGTGGTACGGGAACCGCGCCGCGATCCGTTCGAAGTTCGCGCCAATGGTTTCCTCGAGCAGCGGGACGTCAGTGTCCCCGCCTGTGTAAGCAAGCATGATGCGACGCTACCCTGTGAGCGGAGGCAAAAGAAGAGCAAAGCTTGGAAGTCCTATGAAATTTTCCGGTCATCTTCCGGCGCCGGCGCGGACGCCCGGTAGGGTAATTGGCATGAGCGCACCCATTGATCTGCTGGCCACCTTCATCCCCAACGACGGCGAATTCTTCCGCGTGAAGCTCGCCTTGGACATCGCGATTGACGAGGTGGTCAACGAGCCCGGCTGCATCCGCTACGAGCTCACCGAGGCCGGCGAGGACAAGCTTGTGCTGACCGAACGGTGGGCCAGCCAGGAAGACCTGGACAAGCACTCCAAGGGCACGGCGGTCCAGGACCTGAACGAATCCCTCAGCGCGCTGCTGGCCGAGCCGGTCAAACTCGAAAAGCTCTGAGCCCCCTCCAACAGAAACGCGGGGTCACTCCGCGCCCATCCTTGAGGGATTTATGGGCGCGGAGTGACCCCGCGTTGTTTAAGGCTGTGGAGGCTTAGGCTTCCGGGATCTGGGTCCCGTCCTGCTTGGCCGCCGCGGCGGCAGCCTCGGCCTGGGAGCGTGCCACATGGGCGTGGACTTCTTCCATGTCCAGGGCCTTGACGGCGTCGACCACCTGCTCCAGCTGCTGGGCGTTCAGGGCGCCGGGCTGCGAGAACACCAGGACCTTTTCGCGGAAGGCCATCAGCGTGGGGATCGACGTAATGCCGGCCTCGGCAGCGAGCTGCTGCTCGGCTTCGGTGTCCACCTTGGAGAAGACAACGTCCGGGTGCTTCTCGGAGATTGCTGAGTACGTGGGGCCAAACTGCTTGCACGGGCCGCACCATTCTGCCCAGAAATCGACAAGAACGATGTCGTTGTCCTCGACGGTCGATGCGAACTGTTCACCTGTGATGTCTACGGTAGCCATGAGTCAACGGTACGGGAGCAGCCCGGGATTGTCCCCGGCATTTCGCTGTTGGCACATCCGCGCAGGCGCTTGGGTCCGTCAGCTCCAGGCGTGCGGGGCCGGACGCCGGGCACCGGGCAGGGCGTTGGTTTCTCGCCATTCGTGGATCCACTCGGGCAGTTCCAGATCCGCCGGCGGGGCGCCGAATTCGCGGATGATTTCCTCCTGGCTGACGGGCTTGCCCTTGCTGACCAGCCGGGTGGCGATGTAGGCGCGCGCGTAAACCTCGCCGTCCACGACCATCCGCTGCTCGAAGTAGATGGCCTTCGAGTCGAGGCCGATGATCCTGGTTTCGATGGTGTACTGCTGCCAAAGCTGCAGTGAACGGCGGAAGGCGATAGTTTCCCCCGCCGCGACCGGGGTCCAGCCCCGGCGGCGCATCTTTTGCCAGGTTCCGCTGCGGGCCATGAGGTCGAATCGTCCGAGGTCCATGAGCGAGAAGTACATGCCGTTATTGACGTGCATGGCGATGTCGATGTCCGTGGGCAGGACCCGCAGCGGCAGCGAGGAGCTGTCCCAGATGCTCAGGGGCGGTCGGCGCGAGGACGTGAACAGCAGAAAGAGGGTGCGGAGCAGGAGGTGCATGAGGCAATGTTACCCGTGGGTAACAATGCTGCCAAGGGTAAGTCCGCCAAGCGGTGACGGTGCCATGGTATGGGTGCCAAGGGGTAGGGCGCCACGAGTCCGGACGGCCGCGGGCTATCTGCGTGCGGACAGGACCGAGACGGTGGCCTTGGGGCCGGCGCCGCGAATCGTCCAGCAGTTTCCCGTGCCGATCACCTCGAGCTCCTGCAGGTCTGCATGGTGCAGGACCAGTGCGGTGTTCTCATCCACGGCGACTGCGCGGTCCACGAGACCTTTCGCGACTGCGCCAACGGCCCGGCCGAGTGTTCCGGCCTGCGCGGTATGGACGTCGACGGCGAAGGGCACCAGGCCCAGCCCGTCGCGGATCTCCAGTTCCTCGAGGCCCTCCGAGCACTCTGCGGGGCACACCTCGGCGCCGCGGATCCGGTAGCCGCCGACGATCGCCCGCGCCGGCGCTATCATCGCCCCTGCGGAGAACCCCATGTACGGCACACCGTCAGAGACCGCCCGGCGGATGTTCTCAGCAAATGGCAGCAGGCCTTCCAGGTAGCCCGGCGTCGGTCCGCCGCCAACCACGATCCCGTCGACGTCGTCGAACGTGGCGCCATCCGCGCCTTTGTCGAAGCGGAGCAGGACCGGGACCACCTCGCAGGCGATTCGGGATTCCAGCGGCTGCAGATAGGCGGGCAGAAAATATTCCGAGCTGCCCTCATGGTCAACGAGAACCACGGCGATGCGGGGAACCCTGCCGTCCGCCCGGCTCCGGAGCTCCCTGACGAACCGGTCGAAGACAACGGGAGTGGTCACGGTGTCCGGGCCGCCTCCGACAAGGATGATGGTCATGGCTTCAAAGTACCCGGATCCGGGGCAATCGCAATGGGCCCGAGCCGACGGCCGCGGCGGCACGAAAGTTCTTGTAGCGATTGACCGGCCCGAACAGCGAGGAACATAATCGGAATCTGTACTAGTTTCACGACACGACTGCGCCGACCATGAGGCCGACGGCAGAGCATTCAACGGAAAGCGGTCGGCACTATGAGTACTGCCCATCACCCTGTCACTGCGACCGGCTGGACCGGCTGGGTCCGTTTCGCCGGAGTCATTCTGATCATCAACGGCGTCTTCAGCGGCCTTCAGGGCCTGGTCGCGCTCACCGGGCCCGACACCTACTATTTGTCGACCCCCGGCACGCTGTTCCTCTTCGATGCTAAGGGGTGGGGCTGGTGGAATGTGGCAATCGGTGCGGGTCTGATCCTCACCGCCGTCGCGCTCTTCTCCGGTGCAGCGTGGGCTCGGATCGTTGCGGTCATCCTAGCGGGCGTCAGCGCGGTCGTTCAGTTGATGCTTATTCCGCAGCAGCCGTGGTGGTCCGTCATCGTCATCGCCGTCGACGTGCTGATCATCTACGCGATCATCGCCCACGGCGAGGAACTCAAGGCTGAACAGGCACCTCCGTCAACCAACCCGTAGGCACCGACGCGATCAGTCCGCCGCGACCAGCTCAGCTAGGGCCGTGGGCCCAGTCCTGGTAGGCCTCGTACCCCAGCCTGCCGAGGAGCCTGCCCCACTGGTCCTTGGCCCGTGGCAGGTCCGGGACCCAGAGTTCGATATGGTGCAGGGACCCAAGGGACGCTGGGGCAACCGGATCAGCTGCCATCAGAACAGAATCCGCTGAAACAGGACATGGTCCTGCCAGGAACCGGCAATCCGGAGGTACCGCGGGGCCAAGCCGATCTCCTCGAAGCCGGCCCGCTTCAGGATCTTCTGCGACGCGGCGTTGTGCGGCAGGGTGGCGGCCTGCAGCCGGTGCAGCCCCAGCTCGGTGTGCGCGGTTTCGACGGCGAACTCCAGCGCGGCCGAACCGACCCCCTGCCCGGTCATGTCCTTGTCCACCCAATAACCGAGGTGGGCGCTGAGGAACGGACCGCGGACAATCCCGCTGAGGTTCATCACTCCAACCACTCGGGTACCGTCCACGAGGACCCACGGCACGTCAGATCCCGCGATGAACAACCCGAGCTTGGACTCGATGCTGGCGGCCTGTGCGTCGGCGGTGAAGAATTCCTCCGCCCGCAAAGGCTCCCAGGGCGCGAGGTGCTCGCGGTTCCGCAGATAGGCCTCGGCCAGGCGGGCGGCGTCGGACCTGCGCAGCACCCGCACGCGCACCGAACCCGTCAATGCGGTGCTGTTCTCGGTCATCCGGAGACTCTAACGGTCATTCTGCACGGCTTCAAACGCACGGCAACCCGGGAACGGCCGTTCTGCTGCGACCTGGTGAGGCCTGGTGAGGCTTGGTCCGGCCGGGGCCAATGGCCGGGCTAGTGGCCGGCTTCACCGGCCCGGCTTGAGTTTCCGCCAGCCGCCGGCCCGGTTGTCCGCAATGATCTGCCGGAACATCGCCGTGAGGGCCTGCTGAGGGATAGCTTCTCCCTGGCGGAACGCGACAGTGCGTGCGGTCTTGTTCCCGTGCCCGCCCGTGATGATCCCGTCCGGGTCCGGGACAATCCCGCCGTCGTACAGGAAGACGTTGACGTGATCCTTGGCCGCAAGCAGGGCGCAGATGTTGCCGTCGAGGACGAAGTAGGGCTGCGTGGTGCGCTTGATGGTCTCGGCCACCGCCGGGTCGGCGGCATGGACGAGGTCGCGCACCTGGCGGCAGATCTCCTGCTGCCAGGCCGGCAGCGCCCCGATGAAGGCGTCCACCCGGGGGTCTCGTCGCGGCACGCTGTCAGGCGCTGGAGTCATCGTCGTCCTCGTTCGCGTCGGCGCCGTGGACGGTGACGCTCTTCACGCCGGGCACGTCCAGGAGATAGGGGACGAGCTCCCGCAGCGGAAGGTGCCCGTGGAAGCGGATGTCCATGAGGACGATCGGGTTTTGTTCATCGCCCGATTTATTGGTGCTGAGGATTGACGAACTGAAGCCCATGTTGGTGGCGATCTCCAGCACTTGCCTGAGCACGCCCTGGTTGTCGGCGTAGCCCAGGTGCAGGACCCGGTGGGCGTCCGGGGTCGGTATCTTCCTGATGACGGGAGAGACGACGTACAACGTGATGAGGTGGAAGGCGGTCAGTGAAACGGCCAGGGACAGCATTCCGGCCCCGCACGCCATGCCGACGGCGGCTGAAACCCAAATACTCGCGGCGGTCGTCAGGCCCCGGACAACATTCCGACCCTTGAAAATCACCCCGGCGCCGAGGAAGCCGATGCCGCTGACAATTTGGGCCGCAATACGGGATGGGTCCATGGTGGCCCCGGGCGCCAAGGCGTAGGCGAAGCCGTAGGCGGAGATAAGGGTAAAGGTGCACGATCCCAAGCCGACGAGTACATGTGTGCGGTAGCCCGCGACCTTTTGCCGGACCTGCCGCTCGGTGCCAATCAGGGAGCAGAGGACAAATGTCGCCAGCAGGAGCCCGATTTCCACGAGTGTGGTCGGGGTATATAGCCCGTATGCGTCCTGCATCCGCCCTCCGACTCGGCCCGAGAGCGGCGTCCCGTCATTTCTGAGGTGCGCCAAGGACTCTCGATGTTGATCGTACCGCTGCCCTTGGCTGGCGAACAGTGGCGGGTCGGTTCCGCTCAGGTGGCCAGATCCCGGCGGCGCCAGCCGGAGTAGCCCAGCGCAGCGAGCGCAGCGGCAGCCACGGTGAGGCCCAGCAGGGGCCCGAGGGCGTCGGAGTCCAAGGGAAGCAACGGCGTGTGCCGGAACGGGGAGAGCTCCATCAGCCACTCCGGGGCGTTCCACAGCACGCCGAACTCACCGAGGGCAACGAAGAGCAGCAGCAGGGCCCAGACAGCCCCGGTGAGCCTGGGCGCCCAGCCGAACACGGCCAGTACGGCTGATGTCATGACCCAGGCCGCGGGGATCTGGGCGGCGGCAGCCACCGTGACGCGTCCGAGCTGGTTTCCGTCGGCCAGCACCGCGGCTGCGCCGGCCCCGACCGACAATCCGGCCAGCAGCATGAGCACGGCGACGCCGGCCAGCGCCAGGGCGAAGTGGCTGCTCGCCCACCGCGGCCGGGTGGTGGCCGTGCCCAGCAGCGCCTCCACATGCCCATCCGTCTCCTCGTCGCGGAGCCGGCTGGCCGCGGACAACCCGTAGGCGGCGGCCAGCAGTCCCATGATGCTGATCTCCGCGGCAATGAAGGCGTCCGTCATGGCTTGGGTTCCGCCCAGCATCCTGATCAGGTCCTGGGCGTTGGGCGAACTCAACAGATCCGTCACGTTGCCGACCAGCGATCCGATCACCACACCGAACACCACGAAGGCCACCGCCCACGCCGCAAGGAGCCGAAGCTGGAGCCGCACAGCGAGGTCCCAGACGCCGCCAAGGGAACCGCGGGCCGGGCCGGGACGCTCCTCGCGCAGGCCGGAACCGAGGTCCCGGCGGGCACGGAGCGCCAGAGCCACGGGCACGAGCGCGACGCAGAGCGCCAGCGGCAGGGCGAGCACCCACCACTGGTCCCCGGCAAAGGCCCGGATCTGCTGGTTCCAGCCGATCGGTGAAAGCCAGGACAGGGCGGACGGCCCAGGTTCGGCGAGGTCCCCCACCGCCCGCAGCGCATAGGTCACGGCGACGACGCCGACGCTCATTCCCGTGGCAGCCCGCGCGCTGGCCGTCAGCTGGGCGGTGACCCCGGCCACGGCGCTGAACGCCATGCCGGTGGCGGCCCAGCCGAGTCCAAACGCGAGCGAGCCTGCGGCCGGAAGCCCGCCGGCGGTCAAAGTCACCGCAGTGACCAGCCCGAGAACCAGACTCGAACCGAAGCTGATGGCGAGGGCCGCGGCGAGCGGGGCGTCACGCCCCAGCCTGCCCCCGCCGAGCAGCTCCAGCCGCCCCGACTCTTCGTCGCTGCGGGTATGCCGGACGGTAATGAACACCATGAGGACAGCCAGGATGGCAGCCATGAACGCCGTGTACTTGATGAGCGAAAGCGCGCCGAGGGACGTGGGGTCGTAGACCCGGCCGAACAGGGCCACGAGCGAGGCCGTGGCGTTCACGGCAGTCGCGGCCTCGACCCGGCTCGCGACATCGGGGTAGAGCTCGGCACCGGCCACGGCCGTTGAATACGTTGTTGCGGCGAATCCGGCGATCCACGCCGGCAGCAGCCAGCGGTCGCGCCGGAGTCCGAGCCTGATCAGGACTCCCGTCCCCGCCAACGTTTCACGCATCACCGGCACGCCTGCTGCCCGAGCCGGCCGCTGCCACGGTTACCGCCGCGCCGTAGTGGCGCAGGAAGAGGTCCTCGAGGGTGGGCGGCTGGCTGGTCAGCCCGAGGAGTCCGGCGTCGGTCAGGGCCCGCATGAGCGGGGCCAACCCGGACGGTTCCACCTGGGCGCTGACGCGGTGGTTCGTGACGACGACGTCGTGGACCCCTGGCAGGGTATCCAAGCCCGCCGGCACCGCGGCGACGTCGGCGGTGACGGAGGTCCGGGTCAGGTGCCTGAGCTCCTCAAGCCGCCCGGTCTCCACCACCCGGCCCTCACGGATGATGCTGACGCGGTCCGAGAGTGCCTCGGCCTCGCTGAGGATATGGCTGCTGAGCAGTACGGTGCGGCCCTGGTTCCGCAGGTCCCGGACACAGCCGCGGAACGCGTCCTCCATGAGCGGGTCCAGGCCGCTGGTGGGCTCGTCCAGCAGGAACAGCTCGGCGTCGGTGGCCAGCGCGGCGATCAGGGCCACCTTCTGCCGGTTGCCCTTGGAGTAGGCCCGGGACTTCTTCGTCGGGTCGAGGTCGAATACCTCCAGGAGCTGGTCCCGCCGGGCCGCGTCCTGGCCGCCCTGCAGCCGGCCGAGGAGGTCGATCACCTCACCGCCGGTCAGGTTGGGCCACAACGCAACATCCCCGGGGACGTAAGCCAGGCGCCGGTGGAGGCTCGCGACGTCGCGCCACGGGTCAAGGCCCAGCACCCGGATGGAGCCCGCGTTGGCGCGCAGCATGCCCAGCAGCAGGCGGATGGTTGTCGATTTGCCCGAACCGTTTGGGCCAAGGAAGCCGTGGACCTCGCCCGCTTCGACGGAAAAGTCCAACCCGTTCAGGGCAACCACCGGCCCGAAACGCTTCACAACGCCGGCCATCTCCAAGACGCTCACCATGGTGGACACGATACGCCGGGGTCCGACAATTTAGCCCCGGCCGAAGGACCCCTTCGGTCTGCGGGCGGCCTGCGCGGCCTGCGGGTGCCCTGTCGGCGGCCTGTCGGCGGTCTGTCGGCGGTCTGTCGCGGCGCGCCCCGGCGACGTAGCCTAGCGAGAATGGAAGACCCTTACGATCTTGAACGGTTCGTGACCGCCCAAAACGCCGGCGGAACCTACGGGCACGCCCTGGCGGAGTTGAGGTCGGGCTTGAAGCGAAGTCACTGGATGTGGTTCGTGTTCCCCCAGCTCGCGGGCTTGGGCCGCAGCGAGACCGCCCGCAAGTATGCCATCTCATCCCTGGACGAGGCACGTGCCTACTCCCGGCACGACGTCCTTGGCCCCCGCCTGATGGAGGCCGCTGCCGCGGTGGCTGCCGTGGAGGGGCAGTCCGCGGTGCGCATCTTTGGCGGCACCGACGCACGGAAGCTGCACTCCTCCATGACGCTGTTCCTGCGCGCCGCCCCCAGCGAGTCCGTGTTCAGCGACGTCCTGGACCGCTACTTCGATGGCCTGCCGGATCCCGCCACGGACCAGCTGCTGGAGGGACAGTCCACCGGCCCGGACCCGGAGGCAATCAGGACCCGGCAGCCGGTTAGCCGTCCGCCGCCAGGGCCGTGATCATCCGTTCCATGCGGGCGACGCCGGCAAAGCGGCCGGCGTTGTCCGTCACCAACAGGGGGTCAAACCGGCTGCCCTGGGCCCTCGTCATGGAGCGCGCCAGCGCCTCGCTGAGCGGCGTGTCCAGATTGACCCGCATTCCCGGGCTCACCACCCCCAGCGCCGCCGCAGCGGGGTCGAGCACCGCAACGGGCCGCAGGTGCTCCCCCATCAGCACCACCGACTGCAGGGCGGGGTTGTCATCAAACGCTGGCCGCCGCCGTCGCCGTGCTGGTCGCCGTCGTCGCCGGTTCCACGATGTCCCGAATAATGCTCTGGTGCGTTACCGGCGGTTTCGACGCCAGGCGGTGGGCGAGGTCAAGGTCGATCTGCTCCCATGCCGGCCCCGGCCGGGCGAGGCAATACCCCTGCACCAGCGGCACGCCGAGGGCGACGAGGGCGTCCAGTTCCTCCACCCGCTCCACTCCCTCGGCCAGGATCCACGCATCGACGCGGCTGGCGAAGGTTCCGAGCATGGAGATCAGGGCGCGCTTGGCTTCGTCGCGGTCGACGTCCTGGATGAGTTCCCGGTCGATCTTGATCAGCGAGGGCCGCAGGGCAAGGAGGTGACGGAGTCCCGCATAGCCGGCTCCGGCGTCGTCGACGGCGATCAGCGCGCCGGCCGAGCGCAGCTGGTTGAGGTCAGGCTCGAGCTCCAGATAGGAGTCGATGGGGGTTTGCTCCGTCAGCTCGACCACCAGTCCGCCAAGGTTTCCCTGCCCGCGCCAGATCTCACGGATGCTCTCCGTCATCAGCAGTTCGGGCGAGACGTTGAGGGTCAGGAAGCAGTTCGGCGGCAAGGTGGGACGTGCCGCGAGCGCTGCCCGCAAGGCTGCCGCCTCGAGCTCGGCCGACTGACCGTGCGTGCGCGCGGCGGCAAACCACACTTCTGGATTCTTCTCCGCGAAGCCCGGAAACCGCGCCAGGGCTTCGTACCCCACCACGGTGCCGCGGGCCGTATCAACAATGGGCTGGTAGGCCGCGGACAGGCCTTCGCCGCGGCAGGCGGCCGCCAGGTGCTCTTTCCAGCCCGGGCCCGGAGCGGCCCCGGTGCCGGGAGGGAGGCCGCCTGCCCCGTGACTCAACTAACGGGAACGATGGCTTTGTGGATGGACTGCACGACGTCGGCCGGCAGCGCCTCCACCCGTGCGCGGACGCGGCGTGGGCGGCCACATTGACCAGAATTTCGTCGTCCGTGCTGCACACCCAGCGGGCGTCGCAACCGGGAACCACATCACCACAGGCAAACGACTTCACGAATGCTCCTTCTTCTTCAACGGCTTCAACGGCGAACCCGACAACCCTACGATGGCCCCACCCCAAAAACTGAGATTTTGCTCGCAGAAATACGGAGTGTTGCCGGAACACGAACGTCAACAGAGCACGAAGCCGGCAAGGTCACTGCTTGGCCAGGGTTCCGATCTTGTTACCGCTGTTGCCGTAGACGACAAGCACAGTCCCGTCCACTTTGGCGGTGTGCGCCTGCGATAGCCACGTGCGACGTCGCTGCAGGCCATCAGGGTGGATGCGATCGGGACGAAGTCGAAGGAATCGCCCGAAATCGATCCTTTGCCTGTCAAACGATTGCAGCCGTCCGTTCCCTGGAAGGAGCCGTCGTCAGTGATCGTGAGGTTGGGCTGACCTTTGACAGTCTGCCCCCAACTTCCGGCGAACGATTTCAGGGCCGGACCGGAGCACCCCGTGAGTGCCGCAAGCGCCATGCCGGCAACCAGCGTGGCAACAACCAGCAGACCGCTTCGAGCGCCACCGACACATGCCGCCATGCTAGCCTGCGGGATCTCCCGGACGGCAGGATCATTCCGCCGCTCCGGGTCGCCTTCGGGCTCGTAGCCTCCGGCAGTCGGTGCTTCGGCGGCGACGGCGGCCGCTTCGATGCGAGCCCGGTGAACGGCCCACCCCTCGGGTGTGCGCTGCGAGAGGTTCGGGTCACCCGGGCGCTGGCCGGCCCTGCCGTCGATAAGTTCGCGCAGGATGTCCGCGTGCCCAAGGTGATGGGCTGTTTCCACGCACATGTGCACGAGGATCTGGTGCAGTGTCACGTGCTGCGCTCCTCCGGCCACGAGGCACCACGCCCGGCGCGTCGAGGCCGAGTTCATCGATGGTGGCGTCGCTGTGCGCGGCCGAGAGCCGGTGCAGCTCCGTGATTTGCTCCCGCGTCTCGCCGGGGGCGGCCCACATGTCGGCGTCCGGCTCCGCGTCGTCGGCGAGCGACGGCAGCGCGAGCCCGCTGGGCCGGCCGAAAACCTCGCCAAAGTAGCCGAGTTCGACGCTCGCCACATGCTTGACCAGGCCCAGCAGGTTGGTTCCGGTCGGCGTGAGGGGCCGGCGCGCGTCGTACTCGCTGAGGCCTTCGAGCTTCGCCAGGAGGCTGGCCCGCCGGGTGCTCAGGTAATTGTGCAAGATCGCTTTGTCGTCCATGACCGGCACTATACCGAACCCGGCGAGCGGGCCCAGCCGGTAAAAAGCGGTTTATTCAAACGTATGGAATAATCGGCGCCAGCGGGCCTCGGGGGGAGGCCCCGAATGACAGGACACCCAACGTGAGTCACGGTTCCGGCGCAAAGCGCTTCCCGGCCGCCACCGCAGTTCTTGCCGCGGCTCTCGCCGTGGCTCTCGCCATTCTTTTGACGGCATGCGGTTCCGGCGCGGACCCCTCCGCCGGAACCCCGGCTGGGCGGCCGGCAGCCGCGATCCCTGCACCAGCCCTGGCGCCATCCCCGGCGCTGTCCCCGGCGGCCGAGGGCCTGCTGGGGACGACGGAAACGAACGGGTCTCCGGCCGATGCGGTACACGGCCGTCGACGGCGACACCTGGGAGGCATTGCCGCCTACTTCCGGATGACTCCCGAGATCCTCAAGAGCTTCAACAAATCGGGGACCGTTGCGGCGGGGC
>CAWEPM010000035.1:0-657352 GCA_963810895.1 uncultured Actinomycetota bacterium | reverse complement strand
CCCCCGATACCGGACCCCCTTGGACCAGAGCCAAGGGGGTCCTTCCATTTGCCGCGGGCTACAAGCGGAAATGTTGCATATCAAGCGCAAGATGCGCGCAGGGAATGTGCAGGAAACGTGCAGTTTGGGAAGCCTTGGCTCAGGATGCGTCCAAGGCTAATCGTCGGCGTGTCGGTGCTTGCTACGTTTCCCTCAGTGCTGGTGCAGGACCAGCCGCCCTACTCGCTCAGGAGTCTCCAATGCGTTCCATTCTCTCCAGTTTCGCAGCCCGTCTTCGCCGCGACCAGCGCGGCGCCACCGCCGTCGAGTACGGCATCATGGTCTCCCTCATCGCCGTCGTGATCATCGTCGCCGTGACCCTCCTGGGCGGCACCTTGACCGACACCTTCACCCAGGTCCAGTGCTCCGTCAGCGGCGGCACCTACACCGCTGGCGCCGCTGCAGGTGGAGGCGCCTGCGCGCCGTAAGCACCACAGCCCAGGCACGGCGTTTCGGTCAATGACTATGTGGTGGCGGCATCAAGCCGCCGCCACATAGTCGTCTCAGGCAACCATCGCGGGAAAGGCGGTCCCCATGTCCAAGACAACCGAACGGGGCGCCGTCGCCGTCCGCCGCACCTGGTGGTTCTCCCAACCGTCCGCCGAACAGTTCAGGAGTAGTCCTTGAAGTCACGCATCTTGGCAGGCATCGCGGCGCTCGTGCTCGCCATCGTCGGAGCCCTGCTTGTCGTGAGTTACGCGCAGGGGGCGGACACCCGGGCGGTACAGGGCCTCGACCCGGTGGACGTCCTGATGGTCGCCAAGGCCGTGCCGGCCGGAACCTCCGTGGAAGCCCTGAAACCATTCGTGACCACTGAAAAGCTCCCCGGCACCGCAGTCGCCAAATCCGCACTGCACACCCTGGACGGGCTGACCGGCAAAGTAACGGCCGTCGAACTTCTCCCCGGCGAGCAGCTTGTCGCGGAGCGTCTGATTGCCCCCGGAGATCTCGAATCCATCGGCTCAGTACAGGTTCCGGAGGGACTCCAAGAGGTGTCCTTCCAGCTGGAGCCGCAGCGGGTCGTGGGCGGCAGGCTGGCACCGGGCGACCACGTCGGCATCTTCATCAACCTGCATGGCGGCGGCATTGAGGCAAAGCCGGAGAAGGAAACCACCCAGCTGACCATCCACAAAGTCCTGGTGACGGCGGTGCAGCGAGCCCCTGACGCCGCCCCGGACCCCAAGGCCGCGCCGTCCGGCAGCGGAACACCGTCCGAGGACACCTCGCTGCCCACCGGCATGCTGATGCTGACCGTCGCCGTCAACGACGTCGACGCCACGAAGATCGTCTACGCGTCCGAGTTTGCCAGCCTCTGGCTGAGCAAGGAGCCGCTCAATGCAACAGACAGTGGCCGGCCCGGAATCATGACAAAACCGGAGGTCTACAAGTGAGCCGTTTCGTACTGATCACGCCCAACACGGACTTCGACGCACGGGTCCGGCAGGCCCTGGCCGGCGGTCTCCCCGGCGGGCTTCAGACGTTCGCCTTCGTCAATCCGTCAGATCCGGCCGAGCTGTTTGCGAACCTGAACCAGGAACGCCCCGAGGTCCTGATTCTGGGGCCGGACGTCCCGGCGGAGGACGCCCTTCGGCTCGCTACGGTATTCGATGTCCAGCTTCCGGAACTCAGCGTCGTCCTCGTCGGCGACGCTGACCCGGCGTTCGTCATGCTGGCCATGCGAGCCGGAATCCGCGACATACTGAGCCCCGGGGCCGACCCTGCGCAGATCAGGGTGCTGCTGGAGCGGGCCTGCCAGTCCTTCGCCAGCCGCAACCGGACCGCTTCCGCGAAGCATTCGGAAAGCACCAAGGGCCTGGTCATCGGCGTGTTCTCGCCAAAGGGCGGCGTTGGCAAGACCACCATTGCCACAAACATCGCGATAGGCCTGGGAAGGGTGGCACCCATGAGCGTGGTCATCGTGGACCTGGACCTGCAGTTCGGTGACGTTGCCTCCGGACTCTATCTCAAGCCGGAGCACACCGTGACCGATGGCGTCTCCTCCGTCGGCAAGCCAGGATTCCCTCGTGCTCAAAGCCTTCCTGACGGTCCACCCCGCGAGCATCTACGCCCTCTGCGCCCCGAGGACGCCCGCGGAGGCTGACGACATCACGCCCCAGCAGGTCACCCGCCTGCTCGAACAGCTCGCCGAACAGTTCCAGTACGTCGTTGTCGACACCGCTCCCGGGCTGCCGGAAGTCGGGCTGGCCGCGCTCGAACAATGCACCGACGTCGTCTGGGTGACCGCCATGGACGTGCCGAGCATCCGCGGGCTTCGCTCCGGCCTCGACATCCTCCGGCGCCTGGACCTGCTGCCCGAGAACCGCCACGTGGTCCTGAACATGGCAGACTCCAAATCCGGGCTTAGCGTCCGCGACGTCGAATCGACCATCGGCGCGCCCGTGGACGTCAGCATCCCCCGCTCCAAGGCCGTCGCATTCTCCACGAACCGCGGCATCCCGGTGCTCCAGGACGGGCGCAAGGATCCGGCCGTCAAGGGCCTGAGGCAACTCGTCGGCCGCTTCGATCCGGCCTGGCGCGCCACAGCCCAGAAGAAGCTCCACCGCCGGGTGGTGGTCTAGATGAAGCTCTCCGAACGGCTCCGCACAGCCGAGGGAACTCCCGCCGATGCCCGGCTAGCCGTATCCCCGTTGGCCGTTTCCCGGAAAGGAGGGGGCGAGACGACGGCGGCACCGCCGGCCGCCGTCGTCGTCGAGAAAAACAGCCCAGAGCCCCTACCGAGTTTCAGTGAGCCCCGAGAATCCCGGCCCCGGGGCCAGCAGCCCGTCGATGCCTTCGCGGCCCTCAAGCAGCGGGCCGCCACGGCCTTGTTCGAACGCATGGGAACCCGCTTCAACGATTCCGCGACCAAGGAGGAGGACCTCCGTACGTCGGCGCGGGAGGAGCTGACGCGCATCATCGACGCCGAACAGGTCCCCCTGTCCGCCGAGGAGCGCTCCCGGCTGGTCCAGGACGTGGCCGACGACGTCCTGGGCTACGGCCCGCTGCAGCGCCTCCTCGACGATCCCGCCGTCACGGAAATCATGGTCAACCGGATGGACCAGATCTACGTGGAACGGCACGGCAAACTGACCCTGACGGAGTCCCGCTTCAGCTCCGAGGACCACCTCCGCAAGGTGATCGAACGCATCGTTTCCAAGGTGGGCCGGCGGATCGACGAGTCCTCGCCCCTCGTCGACGCGCGGCTCGAAGACGGCTCCCGCGTCAACGCCGTCATCCCGCCGCTCGCCGTCGGCGGTTCGTCGCTGACCATCCGAAAGTTCAGCAAGGTACCGCTGACGGTCCGGAACCTGATCGAGTTCGGCACGCTGACGCCGGACATGGCGGAACTGCTCAATGCCTGTGTGAAGGCCAAGCTCAACATCATCGTCTCCGGCGGCACCGGCACCGGCAAGACCACCCTGCTCAACGTCCTGTCCTCGTTCCTTCCCCACGACGAGCGGATCGTGACCATCGAGGACGCCGTCGAACTCCAGATCCAGCAGGAACACGTGGTCCGGCTGGAAAGCCGGCCGCCGAACACCGAGGGCAAGGGCGAGGTCACCATCCGCGAACTGCTGCGGAACTCCCTGCGCATGCGGCCGGACCGGATCGTGGTGGGCGAGGTCCGCGGCGGCGAATCGCTGGACATGCTCCAGGCCATGAACACCGGCCACGACGGTTCGCTCTCCACCGTGCACTCCAACTCGCCCCGGGATGCCGTGGCCCGCCTGGAGACGCTGGTGCTCATGGCCGGCATGGACCTGCCGCTGCGCGCCATCCGGGAACAGATCGCCTCGGCCGTCAACCTGATCATCCAGATCTCCCGGCTGCGGGACGGAACCCGGCGGATCACCCACGTGACCGAGGTCCAGGGCATGGAGGGCGACATCGTCACGCTCCAGGACGCCTTCGTGTTCGACTACGCCGCCGGCGTCGACGCCCATGGCCGGTTCCTCGGCAAGCCGGTCCCCACCGGCATCCGCCCGCGCTTCATCGACCGCTTCGAGGACCTGGGCATCCATGTCTCCCCCGCCGTGTTCGCCGCACCGCTGACGCCGGCCGGAAGGACGTGATCGGTCCATGACTCTGCTGCCCATCGGCGTCGGACTGCTCTTCGCCGCGATCCTGCTCCTCGGGATACGCGCTGCTCGCCACTGGTGGGGCCAGTGTTCCGCTGGACCGGCGCAGGCCCGTCCAGAACCAGCCCGACTCGCAGCTGACCCGGTTCGCCGGCTCAGCCGTGCTACCTGGTCGACGGCTTCTTCTCGCACCGCAAAGTCCGGCTCTTCAACCGCGAGGCTCTGGAACAGGCCGGCCTGCGCCTGAGCCAGGCCGACTTCTTCGTCCTGCTACTGGCCGGAGCGTTGCGGTCGGAGCGCTCGCCGGCTTCGTCGTCGCGGGCCCGCTGCTGGCGTGTCCTGCTGGTGCTGCTGGCGCCGGTTGTGGGGCACCTTGTGATCGGTGTCCTGACCGGCAAGCGCCGCGACCAAGTTCGACCAGCAGCTCGGCGACACCCTGCAGTTGCTGTCCGGCGGCCTCCGGGCCGGGCACAGCATCCTGCGCGCCATCGACGCCGCCGCCACCGAATCGCAGAGCCCGACGTCGGAGGAGATGCGCCGCGTGGTCACCGAAACCAGCCTGGGCCGGGACCTCCTGGCCTCCCTCAACGACACCGCCGACCGGATGCGGAACGAGGACTTCGTCTGGATCGCCCAGGCCATCCAGATCAACCGGGAGGTGGGCGGGAACCTGGCCGAAGTCCTGGACCAGGTCAACGAGACCATCCGCGAGCGCAGCGAGATCAAGGGGCACATCAAATCCCTCGCTGCCGAGGGCAAGTTCTCCGCCTACATCCTCATGGCCATGCCGATCGGGATTGTGGTGATGCTGATGCTGGTCAATCCCGGCTACATGAACGTCATGTTCACGCATCCGCTGGGCTGGGGCATGATCGTCGCTTCCGTCATCCTCATGACCATCGGCGGTCTGTGGATGCGCAAGATCATCGACCTGAAGTTCTGAGGCAACCATGGCACCTGCTGTACTTCTGGCCATGCTGCTGGTGGCGTTGCCGCTCGGCTATCTCGTTTGGTCCCTGCTGTCCGTCGACCGGAGGTCACAACGCGCCATGCGGGAGATGCTCGCGCTGGGCACGGACCCTGCCGAGCTCACCCAGCGGGAGCGCAGCGGCCTGCTGGAACGGGCCGGCTACCGGCTGACGCCCGCGGCCTACGTCCGCAAACTGGACCGGCTGCTGTCCCTCGCCGGGCGTCCCGCCTCGCTGCCGCTCGGACGCGTCCTCGCGGCCAAGCCGCTGCTTGGCCTGCTGGGCGCCCTGCTGGGGCTTCTACATCAGCGCCAACGTTCTCCGATGCCGATCCTCAAGCTGGTGGGGTTCCTTGTGTTCCTGCTGGGCTACTTCATCCCCGACCTCCTGCTGTACAGCAAAGGACAAGAACGCCAGAAGGTCATGCAACTGGAACTGGCCAACACGCTGGACCAGATGCTGATCTCCGTGGAGGCCGGGCCTGGGCTTCGAAGGAGCCATGGCCCGCGCGGGTGAGAACGGCAAGGGCCCCCTGGCGGAGGAACTGGTCCGGACGCTGCAGGACATGCAGGTAGGGCAGGAGCCGCCGCGAGTCCTACCATGGCGCTCGCGGAACGGACCAACGTGCCGGAACTGCGCAGCTTCGTCCAGGCGGTGGTCCAGGCCGACACCTATGGCATTGCCATCAGCCGGGTGCTCCGGGTCCAGGCCAAGGTCATGCGCGTCAAGCGCCGGCAGCGGGCCGAGGAGAAGGCCATGAAGCTGCCCGTCACCATCCTGTTCCCCTTGCTGTTCTTCATCTTCCCCGTGCTCTTCATTGCCATCCTGGGCCCGGCCGTCATCAACGCCATTGCCACGTTCTCGGGTGGTGGATGACCTGACCGGAGCCCGGTAGGCAATTCATCCGATGCACAGTGCGAGTCGGCAGACACTTACCAACTATGTAGAGGGAGTTCCGAATGTCCACGTTTCCGGCACGACGTCCAGCGAATCGGGCTGACCAACAGCGGGGTGCGGCAGCCGTCGAACTTGCCCTCCTTCTTCCCCTGCTACTGTCTTTGATCCTGGGAGTGATCGACTTTGGCATGGCGTTCGGACAAACCATCAACCTCCAAGGCGCGGCAAGGGAAGCGGCGCGGCAGGGCGTGACGCAAGGCGACGTTATCGCAAGCGCAAGCCAGTCCCACGGCCTGCTGGACACTGCGAAGCTACAGGTCAAGTTCACGGTGGATTCCTCGACAGGGGCCCCCGGCGTTCTTGTCGTCTGTCTGCGCTACCCCCAGACTTCGCTGTCGGGTTTCTTTTCCTGGGCACTCAGCGGTGTCTTCGAGGCCAAAGCCGTGATGAAAATGGAAGGCACCGCGACCGTGACGTCGGGCGCGCAGCACTGGGACGGTGGAGCATGCTCTCGCTAACGCCAGGAAGATTGCCCCGAACCTGCCGCAACCAGGATTCCCTGGAACGTGGGGCGTCGATGGTCATCTTTGCCCTCCTCGTTCCTGTGCTCTTCGCTGGTGTCGCCATGGCCGTTGATCTCGGCCGGCTGCTGTATGAACGCGAACACCTGAGCAATGCCCTGGACGCGGCGGCGCTGGCAGGTGTTCAATCGCTCCCGCTTGATCCGGTCGCAGCACGTGATGCTGCCCTGGCGTATGCCCGCGCCAACGATCCCGCGGCGGACCCCGCCGTCAGTTTCTGGTGCGTCGTGGCATCCTCCGGAGCAGCCAAGACCGTAGTCAGCAGTGAGATCCCCAGCGTCTGCAGCCCTGGAACAGTTGCCGGAGCCAAGTGCAACCAGACGATCTGCGCGATCCCCTGCACCCCCGGTAGCGGCCACACCTGCAACACCATCACCGTGACCGATGACAAGAATGTCCCCTTCTCATTCGCTCCCGTGATCGGAATCGACACCGGAAACACTGGTTCGCTCGCCTCCGACGCCTGCCGTGGCTCATGCGGGGCGCAGGCCCCGAACCCCATGGACGTCGTGCTAGTGGCGGACCGCACCGGCAGCATGAGCACCGCTGATCGAAACCTCATGGTCACTGGCATCAAGAACACCCTGCAGACCATGACCAAGGACCAGCAGTACGTGGCGCTGGGCACGATCCACCGCAGCAGTTCCTCCCCCGGAAGCTGCATCACGACGCCCTCGACCTCGGCCACGACCGGCCCGTGGATTCCCGTTCCCTTCTCCAACAACTACACGCTGGCCCCCGCCTCTCCCGGCGGGACACCGCCATTGAACACCAGCAGCACGCTGGTCAGCGGATTGAACTGCCTCACCGCCTCCAGCGGAGGAACCTACCTCGCATCCCCGATGAAGGCCGCCGCGCGATACGTCCTCGGTCTGGCCTCTAACAACCTCGCCAGCCTGCCCGCACGCTCCCTTCCCGCGCGCAAGGGCATCATCTTCGAAACCGACGGAGAACCCAACGAGCAGAGCATCACCGGCAGCACCTCTTTGAACAACTCGAACGATATCGGCAGCACGAACGGCACCACCGCGTGCAACAACCTCAAGACAGTCGCAACGAACGCCAAGACCCAAAGCGTCCTGATCGTCACCGTCGCATTCGGGTCCGCGACCACGGCACGATGCACCAGCGGCGGAGAGCTGGTGCGCAACGTCCTCGCCGCCGCGGCATCGCCGGATTCGCAAGGCAACCTTAGCGACGCCGACAACGACTGCTCGACACCGGCACTGAGAGCCGTTGAGAACGCCGATGGAGACTACTTCTACTGCGCAGCCACCGGGACGGAGCTCGGCCCGATTTTCGTCTCCGCCGTCAACGCCATCAACCCCACGTCGCACTTGATCCGAATCCCAAGCTGACAGTTCATCCCCATCGGCCGCTGGCGTCCGTTGTGACCCGATGCGCAAACAAGCCTCAAGGTTTCCGCAGGATAGGCCGGGCTGCAGGGCATCGGCCGTATCAGCAAGTAGCGTGGTCACATGTCCCTTCCCAGCGCTTGCCCCGATGACGGAAATGCGAGCATTGTCCTCGCTCCCACAGCCTCCCCCGGACTGCCGGCGCAGGACCTCCCGGCCCCTGCCCTGCCGGCGTCCGGTACTCCGGCATCCTGTGCGGCTGCCCTTCCCGCGGCGGCCCCGCTTGTGGACCCGGCGGCGCTCCAGGACCTGGGTGCCCAGCTCGATAGCCCCGCCGTGGCCAAGGGATTCGCCCGGGATTACACCAGGATGTGGGACCAGCGCTACCGTGCGCTGGCGTCAGCCCTCGAGCGCGGTGACCGCGCAGGCTCGATGGACGCAGTGCTGAGCCTGAAGACGTCCTCCGCCATGGTCGGCGGCCTGCGCCTGGCCCAGCTCGCCGGCGAACTCGAGGACTCAATCAGGGCCGGCGACATGGACCACGCCTTGTCACTCCTGCGCGACGTCGCCGAACGCGGCGACGAAACCGTTGACGAGCTCCAGTTCAGCTATGTCCTGTGGGAAAGCTAGGCCCGCCGGAACCGTTGGTCCGTCCAGGCGAGCCGGGCGCCGTACACCGGCCAGTCGCGGGGCTACCGCTCCGGCGCCAGCCGGTAGCCCACGCCGCGGACGGTCTGCAGCCAGCGCGGCAGCAGCGGGTCCTCGCCGAGTTTCCGCCGAAGGTTACCGATGTGGACCTCGACGGCGCGTTCATCGGATTCGCTGATGTAGGCGTCCGCCCGGTAGTAATCCCCCCGCACCACCCGGACGAGCTCGACCTTGGAGCGCACGGCGCCGGCACCCTTGAGGAGGGCCTGCAGCAGATCAAACTCACTGCGGGTCAGGCTGACGGCCTCGCCGTCGACGCTCACGGACCGGGTCTCCGGGTTCAGCTCCAGCCCGTTGTGGCGCAGCACCGGGCTCTGGGACGCGGCCGGGCCGGCAACAGCCTCAGGATCCGTCACGGGTGCCAGCGCGGCCTGGATGTCCTGCCGGGGCCGGCGCATCATGGCACCGACCCGGGCGCGCAGCTCACGGGGCCGGAACGGCTTGGCCAGGAAGTCATCAGCCCCGGTGTGAAAGGCCGTGAGGGTGTCAAGTTCGTCGGTGCGCGCCGTCAGCATGACCACGTAGGCGTCGCTGAACTGCCGGATCCGGCGCAGCACCTCGAAGCCGTCGATATCGGGAAGTCCGACATCCAGGGTGACCACGCTGGCCTCCTGCTCCCGGACGACGTCGACCCCTTCCCGCCCGCCGGCCGCCGAATGAACTTCGAAGCCCGCCTGGCTCAGTACTGCTTCGACAAGGTTCCGAACATCTTCGTCGTCTTCTACTACGACGGCGACTCCCAGGTCGGTCATGGCCCCCCTCATGTGGCACGCTACGCTGCCGTTCGCGGATGCGGCGGCAACACTAAACTCGCCGGCCCCCACCGGCATTGTCAGAATACCCACCGCAGGGGGCAAAACCATGGCGGCTCAGTAACAGAAATAGCAAAACTTCGATTTATGTCAAGTTTGCGTGACACGAGGTGTAAAACTGGAGCAACGAGAAAGGGGCGCGGCGTCTTTGGGTAGACAGCGGCTGATCCGGGGTGCGGATCGATACGTCAAGGCTTTGGGGCCGCGCGCGCGGGTCTTCATCTGCCAGTTGCCGTTGGCCCTCATGATGGCCGGAGTCGTGCTCGCTGCCCCCGACGCCTGGCCCGGTCTTACGGACAGCATGCTGTGCCGCTACGCACTCGGGCTGCAGGCCGTGCTCCTTGCGGCTTGCGTCCTGGTCCCCTGGCAGCGCTTCGGGCCGCTGGCGCCGCTCGTCATCCCCGTCCTGGACCTGGTCGCGATCGGGCTCCTCCGGGACGGCAGCTCGGCCGGCCTGCCGGATCCCGGCGTGCTGTCGGTCCTGCCCGTGGTGTGGATTTCGGCATCCACGCTGTCCGCCCCCGCCAGCCTTTCGCTCAGCTTCACCGTGCCGCTGCTGGCCGCCCTGCCGTGGCTCCTGACGGACCCCGCGGCACCGCCTGCGGCCCGTTCCGCCGAAGCGGTGCTGGTGCCGCTGATGATGCTCGCCGTCTCCCTGGCCATGCGTTTCGCACGGGCGCGGCTGCGGCACGAGCAGTGGCGGATCAAGTCCACTGAGGCCGAGCTGCAGGCCCTGCTCGCGGACAGCAGGGAACGCGAACGGCTCCTGAACACCATTCTCGACACGGTCGACGTCGGGATCGTGGCAGTCGACGCCGGCGGCCGCCGCCTGCTGACCAACAGCTGGCAGACGCAACTGGAGGAATCCGCGGCATCCGCGGCCGCCGGGCGCCGCTCGACGGCGCAGTCGGAGTCGGCGCAGCCGGAGTCGGCGCAGCCGCCGGAGGAAGAAGGCCAGCTCGTGCTGACCGGGCAGGACAGAAGCACGCCGCTGCCGCTCGAGCGCCGTCCCATCCGGCGGGCGCTGAGCGGTGAGTCCTTTGCCGACTACCTCGTCTGCTTCGGTGAGGCGGCGGCCAGCCGGGTCGTCTCCACCGGAGCCCGGCCCCTGAAGAACGACGCCGGCGACTTCCGCGGGGCGGTGGTGGTGTTCAACGAGGTCACCGGCCTGGTGGACGCCCTCGCCGCGAAGGACGAGGTCGTCTCCACCGTCTCCCACGAATTCCGCACGCCGCTGACGTCCATCATCGGCAACCTGGACCTGGTGCTCGCCGACACCGAGGGCCTGGACAGCCCGGCGGTTCGCCGCATCGAAGTGGCGCAGCGCAACGCGGAGCGGCTGCTGGCCCTGGTGTCGGACCTCCTCATGTCCGCCAGCTCCGCGGTCCACGTCCATCCCCGCCGCACCGACCTCGCGGGGCTCGTGGAGGCCAGCCTTGGCTCGGCCCAGGCACAGGCGCAGGCGTCCCGCGTCTGCCTCGCCATGGACGTCCCGGGCCCGCTCTGGGCCAACGTGGACCCGCTCCGGATCAGCCAGGCCCTGGACAACCTCGTTTCCAACGCGATCAAGTACTCGCCCGACGGCGGATCGGTGCGGGTCTCCGCCAGCACGGCCGACGGCCTGGTGCGCCTCCACGTCGAAGACACCGGCATGGGCATGACCGCCGCCGACGCCGGGCGGGTCTTCACCCGCTTCTTCCGCAGCCCGGCCGTCCGGGACGGTTCGATTCCGGGAGCGGGCCTGGGGCTGTCCATCACGAAGGCCATCGTGGAACGGCACGGCGGCTCCATCTCCTGCCGCACGCGTCCCGGGCACGGGAGCACGTTCACGCTGGAGCTTCCCGCCGACGGTCCCCCGGCAGCCTTCTAGGCACCGGCGGATGCCGGGGCTGTTACGCGCGCAGGGCCCGGGTCAGTTCGGCCCGGGCCAGCATGCCGCTCTCGGATGGGTAGGCCACTTCCTCAAGCACCAGCGGATGCGGGGCAGCCAGCACGGACTTGGCGTCGCGCTGCCGGGCGAGCAGCCGCTCGTAGAGCCAGCCCGGGGCCTCTACGCCCTCCCCCACGTACAGCGCCGAGCCCACCAGGGACCGGACCATGTTGTGGCAGAACGCGTCGGCCTGCACGGTTGCGACAATGACCCCGTCGGTGCCTCGCGCGAACTCGAAGCGCTGCAGTTCCCGGATGGTCGTGGCCCCCTCGCGGGGCTTGCAGTAGGAGCGGAAATCCTGCAGCCCGAGCAGCTGCGCGGCGCCCTCGTTCAGGAGCCCGACGTCGAGCGGGGACTTGTGCCAGAGGGTCGACGAACGCCCCAGCGGGTCCCACAGCGCGGGCCCGTCCGCGATCCGGTACGAATAGCGGCGCCAGAGGGCGGAGAACCGGGCGTCGAAGCCTGCGGGCGCCACGGCGACCCGGTGGACCTCGATCGCCCCGCTGAGGTCCCCCAGCCCGCGGCTCAAGGCACCGCGGATACGCCGGAGCAGGGCGACGGCGGGATCGAGTTCGGCGCCGCGGTTCAGACCCTGCCACTCGGCTTCGGTCAGGTCCAGGTGGACCACCTGTCCCCGGGCGTGCACGCCGGCGTCGGTCCGGCCGGCCACGGTGACCCGCACCGGGCGGCGGATCAGCAGCTCGAGGGCCTCTTCCAGGACGCCCTGGACGGTGCGCAGTCCCGGCTGGACCGCCCACCCGCTGAAGGGGCCGCCGTCGTACGCCACATCCAACCGGATACGCAAAAACCCGCCGCCCCCCAAGACGGGGGCAGCGGGTTTGAGCTCGTTCATAGACTTAAGTCTATAAGAAGGTTTTAGCGAATTACTTCGCGTCCTTCTCGGACTCAGCGGCTGCTTCCTCAGCGGCCGGAGCCTCTTCGGTAGCTGCAGCTTCAGGAGCAGTCTCTGCAGCCTCGGCGGCCGGAGCCTCTTCGGTCTCAGCAACTTCGGTCTCAGCAACCGGAGCAGCTTCGGCCTTCTCGGCATCCTTCTTGTCAGCGTCGCGCTTGGCAGCGGAGGTAGCCTCGGCTACCACGGCCTGCTTGGCGGAAACCGGCTCGAGGACCAGTTCGATGACAGCCATGGGAGCGTTGTCGCCCTTGCGGTTGCCGATCTTGGTGATGCGGGTGTAGCCGCCGTCGCGGTTCTCCACTGCCTGTGCAATGTCGGTGAACAGCTCGTGGACGACGCCCTTGTTGCTGATCAGGCCGAGTACACGGCGGCGGGAAGCCAGGTCGCCACGCTTGGCGAAAGTCACCAGGCGCTCGGCGTACGGCTTCAGGCGCTTGGCCTTGGTCACCGTGGTGGTGATCCGCTTGTGCTCGAACAGTGCGGCGGACAGGTTCGCGAGCATAAGACGCTCGTGAGCCGCTCCGCCTCCGAGGCGCGGACCCTTAGCGGGGGTAGGCATAATAGTTTCTCCTCATATGGAAGCCGTTGGGCTGCGCACGCCAGGGTGCATCCAGCCGGCCGGCCAAGATCTGTTGGTTAGAGCTCGTCGTCGCTGAACGCGGCGTCGTCCTCTTCGATGGCTGCGGCACGTGCTGCGAGATCGAAACCGGGAGGGGAGTCCTTGAGGGACAGACCCAGTTCGACCAGCTTGGCCTTGACCTCATCGATGGACTTCGCACCGAAGTTGCGGATGTCCATGAGGTCAGCCTCGGAGCGGGCAACGAGTTCACCCACGGTGTGGATGCCCTCACGCTTGAGGCAGTTGTAGGAACGGACCGTCAGGTCCAGATCCTCGATCGGCAGAGCCATGTCGGCTGCCAGGGCAGCGTCCGTCGGCGACGGGCCGATCTCGATACCTTCAGCTGCGGTGTTCAGCTCGCGGGCCAGACCGAACAGTTCCACCAGGGTGGTACCTGCCGAAGCAACGGCATCGCGCGGGGCGATTGCCTGCTTGGTCTCGACGTCGACAATGAGCTTGTCGAAGTCAGTGCGCTGCTCAACACGGGTAGCTTCCACGCGGAAAGTAACCTTCAGAACCGGCGAGTAGATCGAGTCGACCGGGATGCGGCCGATCTCGGAGTCGCCGGACTTGTTCTGAGCTGCCGAAACGTAGCCGCGACCGCGCTCGATGGTCAGTTCGAGTTCGAACTTGCCCTTCGAGTTCAGCGTGGCAATGTGCAGATCCGGGTTGTGGAATTCGACGCCGGCCGGCGGAGCGATGTCCGCGGCGGTGACGACTCCCGGGCCCTGCTTGCGCAGGTAAGCAACAACCGGCTCGTCGTGCTCGGAGGAAACCGACAGGTTCTTGATGTTCAGGATGATCTCAGTGACATCTTCCTTGACACCCGGAACCGTGGTGAACTCGTGCAGCACGCCATCGATCCGGATGCTCGTGACAGAGGCACCGGGGATCGAGGAGAGCAGGGTACGGCGGAGGGAGTTTCCGAGGGTGTAACCAAAGCCCGGCTCAAGCGGTTCGATGATGAACCGGGAGCGGTTTTCGGAGACGACCTCTTCGGAGAGGGTGGGGCGCTGTGCAATGAGCACTTAGGTTTCCTTTCGGCGAGCATCCGCTATATGACGCAACACAGGTGGTGGAAAGATCGGTCTGAAGACTTAACGCGGCCGGGCCTGCCCGGACCGGTGAGGGTCCGGGCAAGCTCCTGGGCGCTGGAAAGCCTTAGACGCGGCGGCGCTTCGGCGGACGGCAGCCGTTGTGGGCGCTGGGGGTGACGTCCTGGATGGAGCCAACCTCGAGGCCAGCGGCCTGCAGCGAACGGATGGCGGTTTCGCGTCCGGAACCCGGTCCCTTGACGAACACGTCAACCTTGCGCATGCCGTGCTCCTGTGCACGCTTTGCGGCGGCTTCGGCGGCCATCTGGGCAGCGAACGGGGTGGACTTACGCGAGCCCTTGAAGCCAACCTCACCGGACGAAGCCCAGGAGATGACAGCACCGTTCGGGTCCGTGATGGACACGATGGTGTTGTTAAAGGTGCTCTTGATGTGCGCCTGGCCCAGCGCGATATTCTTCTTGTCCTTCTTACGCGGCTTGCGAACCGCGCCACGAGTCTTCGGGGGCATTTTTTCTCCTACAGAAAGTTATTGGGGGAAAGCCTACCCACATTGCCGGGTTCCTGAATCCGTCAGTCAGGGGATTAGCGGGCCTTCTTCTTGCCGGCGACGGTGCGCTTCGGACCCTTGCGGGTACGGGCGTTGGTCTTCGTACGCTGTCCGCGTACGGGCAGGCCCTTGCGGTGGCGAATACCTTCGTAGCTGCCGATCTCAACCTTGCGGCGGATGTCAGCGGCTACCTCGCGGCGAAGGTCACCCTCAACCTTGTAGTTGCCTTCAATGTAGTCACGCAGCTGGACCAGCTCGGCGTCGGTCAGGTCCTTGACCCGAACGTCAGCGCTGATGCCGGTGGCAGCCAGGGTTTCGTGTGCACGGGTCTTGCCCACGCCGTAGATGTAAGTAAGCGCAATTTCCAACCGCTTTTCGCGGGGAATGTCTACGCCAGCGAGACGAGCCATAGTGGCAGTGCTCCTTGTATAAACCGGAGGTCGTAGGCAGTACACCCGCACGTTCAGTGCGGCCCCAGCCTCCGACCGGGGGTTAGCTGTCCGGGCCCATTACGTCCCAGTTCAGCTTGTGCTGCCTTTTCTATTTACTTGCGTGGGTTAGCAACCCAGGGTTTTCCCGAAAGGGAAATTAGCCCTGGCGCTGCTTGTGGCGCGGGTTCTCGCAGATCACCATGACCCGGCCATTACGGCGGATCACTTTGCACTTTTCGCAGATCTGCTTGACGCTCGGCTTGACCTTCATGGCGTTCCTTTGCGTGTTGCAGTTGGTCAGCTGAAACGGCCCTCGGCTGTTGCCCTGGCCGCCCAGTGTTTACTTGTAGCGGTAGACGATACGACCACGTGTCAGGTCGTAAGGGCTCAGCTCCACCACTACGCGGTCCTCGGGGAGGATCCTGATGTAGTGCTGGCGCATCTTTCCAGAGATGTGTGCCAGAACGATGTGCTTGTTGGTGAGCTCAACGCGAAACATCGCGTTAGGCAGCGCCTCGGTCACAACGCCCTCGATCTCAATGACCCCGTCCTTCTTGGCCATACCCTCCGCTAACTGTTGTTGCCGCAGCCTCCCGGATTGCACCGGTCATGACCGCGGACGTTTTTGATTGATTGGCTGGTGCCACCAGACCCCAAAAGGGCACAACGGGGCAGACAACCAACAGTCAACACTACGCCATTGCGGCCCGATTGTTAAATCCGGAGTTAAATCCAGCCATCGTAGCGCACTCAGCGTCCGTACGCACCTAGCGTCCCCGCCGCCGTCGTCACCGCCTCGGCCCGCGCGATCCCGTCGAGGATCGCCAGCCGGACGACGTCGGCTGCCGCGCTCTGCAGCGTGATGAGGCTTATCTGCCGGGCCGCCGGGGTGCTGCGGTCCAGCGCGACGGCGCCCGTCGCCAGGGCGAACACGGTGTCGCCGTCGGCGAGGGTGTGGCTTGGATTCAGCGCCCGCGCCAGGCCGGCGTGGGCGGCCGAGGCCGTGCGTTTGCATTCGGCCTTGTCCAGGATGGCATCGGTGGCGACGACGACGAGCGTGGTGTTGAGGGGCGGCGGGCTCGCCGAAACCGCTCCGCGTGCTTGCCGACGTCGCCTTGCGGCTCGCTTCCGACGCACGGCTCTCCGCCTCGCAAGCTCGGCGAGGAACCCCGCCGGCGTGGCTCCCGGCTTAGACGCACGCTGCCGGGTTCCGCCCGCTGCGGCGATGTGCCGAACGGCAAGCCCAACGCATTGACGACGGCTATGGCCCCAACAACTACGGCCCGTCGGGGAGATGTTCTCTAGGGTGAGGGAGGCTGTGCCCACTCCCCCTTTGTAGGTGCCCCGGCCGATTGCCGCTCCTGTGCCGGCGCCTACGTTGCCGCGGTCGACGTCGTGCCCGTCCGCCTGCGCGCCGGCGGCGGCCGTGGCCGCGTAGCCCATCGCGTCGCCGGGGCGGGCGGAGAAATCGCCGCCGCGGCCCAGGTCAAAGATCGCGGCGGCAGGCACGATCGGAACGAGCCCGCCGGGAACGGCAAAGCCCCGGCCGTTCTCCTCGCACCAGCGCTGTGCGCCGTGCGCCGCCGCGAGGCCAAAGGCACTCCCCCCGGTCAGGACCACGGCGTCCACGGTCGAGGACAGCGTCGTGGGATCCAGCGCGTCAGTCTCGTGTGTTCCGGGGCCGCCGCCGCGGACGTCGACTGAGCCCACCGTGCCGGGCGGCGGGAGAACCACCGTCACCCCGCTCAGCCAGCCGTCGTCGGTCTTCTGGACATGACCCACCCGGATCCCCGCGACGTCGGTGATCGCTCCCGTTGCTTCCATGGCTCCATTGTGCGCCCGGGCGCGGGAGAAATAGCGCAAGGAGGAGCAGTGCGGAAGCAAGATCCGGGGTGAAAAACAAATGTTCTGCAATCCTTCGGCGCGTTAGTGGCCAAGGCCGCCGCGGCAACACTCGAGGGCATCTACACCAAGGACGTGAAGCCGAAGCTGAAGAGCTGACTGACGCTCTGGTTTTCTGGCGCTACGACGAATCCCTGGCGATGCTGGTATTCCAGCATCGCCAGGGATTCTTCGTGTCACGGGCGATTATGCGCGTCGCCGGGCCGCCGCGAGTGCCCCAGCTTAGGGAATCGGGACGGGCACGACGCCGAGCGGCGCCAGTTTCGCCGCTCCGCCGTCGGGCGCCGAGAGGACCCAGATCCCCTTCTCGTGCACGGCGACGGAGTGTTCCCACTGGCAGGAGCGCTTGCCGTCGGTGGTGACCACGGTCCAGTCGTCCTCGAGGACGGCGGTGTCGATGCTGCCGCGGACCAGCATGGGCTCGATGGCCAGGCACAGCCCGGGGCGGATCTTGGGCCCGCGGTGGCTGGTGCGGTAGTTCAGGACGTCCGGGGCCATGTGCATCTCGGAGCCGATGCCGTGGCCCACATAGTCCTCGAGGATGCCCAGCGGCTTGCCCGGCACGGAGGAGACGTAGTCGTCCACGGCGTTGCCGATATCGCCCACGAACTTGCCGGTGGCCAGCGCCGCGATGCCCCGCCACATGGCTTCCTCAGTGACCTCGGACAGGCGCACGTCCTCGGGGTCGGGGGTGCCGACAATCACGGTCCGCGCGGAATCGGAGTGCCAGCCGTCCACGATCGCGCCGCCGTCGATCGAGATGATGTCGCCGTCCGCCAGGACCCGGCTGCCGGGGATGCCGTGGACCACTTCCTCGTTCACGGACGTGCAGATGGTGGCCGGGAAGCCGTGGTAGCCGAGGAAGTTGGACTTGGCGCCGGCGTCCTGCAGCACGGCGGCGAACACCTCGTCCAGCCGGGCCGTGGTGACGCCCGGGGCGGCCGCGGCAACTGCCGCATCCAGCGCACGGCTCAGGACAAGCCCGGCCTCGTGCATGGTGCGCATCTGGGCGTTGGTCTTGTATTCAATGCGGGGCTGGCCGAATGCCATCTCTACCTCAGTGCTTCGTCTCGCGGTCCGGGCGCGTTTCATCCCGGGCCTCCACTTTGGGTCATCAACCCAAGTCTTCACGCTCTATTCTCCCGCACCCGCACCGCTGTCCGGGACGGGCTGCCCGCCAGCCTGTCCCCTGCCGGCCGAGCCGGCACCCAACAGCGAAGGGCGCGTCCCGTACCCGATGGTACGGAACGCGCCCTTCTGAAGTGCGTCAGCCCTACTGCGTCAGCTGTAGTGCGGTCAGGGCGGATCAGGCGGTCTGGGCCGACTTGATCGCTTCCATGACGCGCTCGGTGACTTCGTCGATGCCGCCGATGCCGTCAACCTGGGTCAGGATGCCGCGCTCGGCATACTTCGCCACGACCGGTTCGGTCTGCTCGTGGTAGAGGTCCAGCCGGTGACGGATAACGCCTTCGTTGTCGTCGCTGCGGCCAGTCTCCTTGGCGCGGCCCAGGAGGCGCTTGACCAGTTCTTCATCGTCCGCGGTGAGCTGCAGGACGACGTCGAGCTTCTGGTCGGCGTCGGCGAGGATCGCGTCGAGGTAGTCCACCTGCGCGGTGGTGCGGGGGTACCCGTCCAGCAGGAATCCGACCTCGACGTCGTCCTCGCTGAGGCGGTCGCGCACCATCTTGTTGGTGACGCTGTCCGGAACGAAGTCGCCGGCGTCCATGTACTTCTTGGCCTCGACGCCCAGCGGCGTCTCACCCTTGACGTTGGCGCGGAAGATGTCTCCCGTGGAGATCGCAACGACGCCGAGGCGTTCCGAAATGCGTTCCGCCTGCGTTCCCTTGCCGGAGCCGGGAGGTCCGATAATCAACATTCTCGTCATCGCAAAAGCCCTTCGTAGTGACGTTGCTGTAGCTGCGCATCAATCTGCTTCACGGTCTCCAGACCGACGCCCACCATGATCAGGATCGAGGTGCCGCCGAACGGGAAGTTCTGGTTCGCGTTGATCAGAACCAGTGCAACCAGCGGGATCAGTGCCACGAAGCCGAGGTAGAAGGCTCCGGGCAGGGTGATCCGGGATAGGACGTACTGAAGATAATCCGCCGTCGGCTTGCCGGCGCGGATGCCCGGAATGAAGCCACCGTACTTCTTCATGTTGTCCGAGACCTCTTCAGGGTTGAATGTAATCGCAACATAGAAGTAGGTGAAAAACACAATCATGGCGAAATACAGCAACATATAGATCGGGTGGTCGCCCTTGGTCAGGTTGTTGTTGATCCACTCAACCCAGGGCTGCATCGGCTCGCCGGCCTTGGGCTGGTTGAACTGTGCGATCAGCCCCGGCAGGTACAGCATGGACGAGGCAAAGATGACGGGCACGACGCCGGCCATGTTCACCTTGATGGGGATGTAGGTGCTGGTTCCGCCGACGGTGCGGCGGCCGATCATGCGCTTGGCGTACTGCACCGGGATCCGGCGCTGGGACTGCTCCACGAAGACCACGAGGGCCACGGTGAGCAGGCCGATGACCAGGACCAGGAAGAACGTGCCGGGGCCCTGGGCCTTCCAGATCGCACCGAGCGAGCCCGGGAAGCCTGCCGCGATGGACGTGAAGATCAGCAGGGACATGCCGTTGCCGACGCCCTTCTCCGTCACGAGCTCGCCCATCCACATGATCAGGCCGGTGCCGGCCGTCAGCGTGATGACGATCAGGACCGTGGTGACGATGGAGCTGTCCGGGATGATGGGCAGCTGGCAGTTCGGCAGCAGCTGGCCGGACCGGGCCAGCGACACCAGCGTCGTGGCGTTGAGCAGGCCGAGGGCGATGGTGAGGTAACGGGTGTACTGGGTCAGTTTCGACTGGCCCGATGCGCCCTCCTCGTACAGCTGCTGGAAGCGGGGAATGACCACCCGGAGCAGCTGGACGATGATGCTCGCCGTGATGTAGGGCATGATGCCGAGGGCAAAGATGGAGACCTGCAGCAATGCACCGCCGCTGAACAGGTTGACGAGCTGGTAGATCCCGCCCGAGGTCTGACCGTTCTGCAAGCATTGCTGGACATTCTGGTAGCTCACACCAGGCGAGGGGATGAAGGCACCCAAGCGGAAGATTGTGATGATTCCCAGCGTGAACAACAACTTGCGTCGCAGATCAGGCGTGCGAAAGGCCCGGCCAAATGCGCTAAGCAAGCGTCCTCCTGAGTAATAAGTAAAGTTGTGTGAGACAGGTCAAATAAACCCAACAACCGAGTCTAACGGGTGGATGCGTCCGGCGAACAATCGGCGGGGCCCGGAAAATGAAAAAAACTCCCGGCACCGGGGGCCTGAGCCCCTGGTGCCGGGAGTTTCAACAACGGGCAGACTGCCCCGCCGCCTCGGTTAGAGGGCGGTGGTGCTTCCGCCTGCTGCGGCAATCTTTTCTGCGGCGCTGGCCGAGAATGCGTGGACGGTGACGTCAACCTTGACGGTGATGTCGCCGGTGCCCAGCACCTTGACGGGCTGGTTCTTGCGAACGGCACCCTTTTCGACCAGGTTCTCCACGGTGACTGCGCCACCTTCCGGGAACAGCTCGTTGAGCTTGTCCAGGTTTACAACCTGGTACTCAACCCGGAACGGGTTCTTGAAGCCGCGCAGCTTCGGCAGGCGCATGTGCAGCGGCAGCTGGCCGCCGGCAAAGCCAGCCTTGATCTGGTAGCGGGCCTTCGTACCCTTGGTACCGCGACCGGCGGTCTTACCCTTGGAACCTTCACCACGACCAACACGGGTCTTGGCGGTCTTGGCACCCGGGGCGGGACGCAGGTGGTGAACCTTCAGTGCGTTCTGCTTCTCAGCGGCGCCCTGTGCCTTTTCGGCGGTGTTCTTCTCGGCCATTTACTTCGCCTCCTCTACCTTTACCAGGTGCGGAACCGTGTTGAGCATTCCGACGGTCACGGCGTCGGCGGTGCGGACAACGGTGTGTCCGATCCGCTTCAGGCCGAGGGACCGAAGGGTGTCGCGCTGGTTCTGCTTGCCGCCAATGGCGGACTTGATCTGAGTGATCTCCAACTGAGCGTCGGAGACAAGCACGTTCTTAGCCATAACTCAGACACCTGCCTTCTGGTTCAGGAGCGCCTTCACCATTGCCGGCGGAGCGATCTCGTCGAGCGGGAGGCCGCGGCGTGCTGCCACTGCTGCCGGCTCTTCGAGGCGCTTCAGCGCATCAACGGTCGCGTGAACGATGTTGATGGCGTTGGAAGATCCGAGCGACTTGGAGAGGATGTCGTGGATGCCCACGCACTCCAGTACTGCACGGACCGGACCGCCGGCGATAACACCGGTACCGGCGGAAGCCGGACGCAGCATGACGACGCCTGCAGCGGCTTCGCCCTGAACGCGGTGCGGGATGGTGCTGCCGATGCGGGGAACGCGGAAGAAGGACTTCTTGGCCTCTTCAACGCCCTTCGCGATGGCGGCGGGAACTTCCTTGGCCTTGCCGTAGCCGACGCCGACCATACCGTTGCCGTCACCGACGACGACGAGGGCGGTGAAGCTGAAGCGACGACCACCCTTGACGACCTTGGAAACGCGGTTGATGGTTACGACGCGCTCTACGAACTGGCTCTTCTCGGCCTCGCGGCCGCCGTCACGGCCACCACGGCCGCCACGGTCGCCACGGCCCTGGCCGCGGTCGCCACGCTCGCCACGACGAGCGCCACCACGGCGGTCGTCAGTGGTAGCAGGCGCAGCGGTCTCAGTTGCCGGAGCAGCTACAGCTTCAGTCACCTGAATGTCCTTTTCGTTATTTTCGGTCACAGTGCCAGCCCACCTTCACGTGCGCCGTCAGCGACGGCGGCGATCCGGCCGTGGTACTTGTTACCACCGCGGTCGAAGACAACTGCTTCGATACCGGCAGCCTTGGCACGCTCGGCGACCAGTTCGCCAACGCGCTTGGCCTTGGCGGTCTTGTCACCGTCGAATGCACGAAGGTCGGCTTCCAACGTGGAGGCACTTGCCACGGTCAGGCCCTTGGTGTCATCGACAACCTGGACGAATACGTGACGTGCGGAGCGGTTGACGACCAGACGCGGGCGTACAGCCGTACCGGAGATGCGCTTGCGGATACGAAGCTGGCGGCGGCTGCGCTGGGCAGACTTGCTCTTGTTCGTACGCTTCTTGTTAATTGCGATCGCCATGGTTACTTACCAGCCTTTCCGACCTTGCGGCGGATGACTTCGCCTGCGTAACGGATGCCCTTGCCCTTGTAGGGGTCCGGCTTCCGCAGCTTGCGAATGTTGGCAGCAACCTCGCCGACCTGCTGCTTGGAGATACCTGAAACAGAGAGCTTGGTCGGGGTCTCAACTGCAAAGGTGATGCCGTTCGGTGCCGAGACGTTGACCGGGTGGCTGTAGCCCAGAGCGAACTCCAGGTCAGAACCCTTGGCCTGGACGCGGTAACCAGTACCGACAATCTCAAGCTTCTTCTCGTAGCCTGCGGTGACACCCTGGATCATGTTGGCGATCAGGGTGCGGGTCAGGCCGTGCAGCGAACGTGAGGCGCGCTCGTCGTTCGGGCGGGCGACAGTCAGGGTGCCTTCTTCCAGGGAAACCTCGATCGGGCTGGGCACAGTGTGGCTCAGCTCGCCTTTGGAACCCTTGACGCTGACGACAGAGCCGTCAACCTTGACCTCAACGCCGGCAGGAACGGTGATGGGGAGACGTCCAATACGTGACATTATTCTCTTCCTTTCCCGTTACCAGACGTAAGCGAGGACTTCGCCGCCCACGCCCTTCTTGCCGGCCTGCTTGTCAGTCAAGAGGCCGGAAGAGGTGGACAGGATTGCGACACCCAGGCCACCGAGCACGTGCGGCAGGTTGGTGGACTTTGCGTAAACGCGCAGTCCCGGCTTGGAAATACGACGAACGCCAGCGATGGAACGCTCGCGGTTCGGACCGAACTTGAGCTCGAGGGTCAGCTTCTTGCCAACCTCAGCGTCTTCTTCTTTCCAGGAGGCGATGTAACCTTCAGCCTTCAGGATGTCGGCAACGCGTGCCTTGAGCTTGCTGTACGGCATGGTCACGGAATCGTGGTATGCCGAGTTAGCGTTGCGCAGACGCGTAAGCATGTCTGCGACGGGATCTGTCATTGTCATGTGGGCTCTTGCCCTTCCTCATAACGGTTTCCGCCGTGCTGCTCTTGCCGAAGATAATTCGGAATCAGCGCGGACGGACCTTTTACGTAGCTAGATTAGTCTTCGGTCTTGAACGGGAAGCCAAGCGCCTTGAGCAGCGCGCGGCCTTCGTCGTCGGTCTTGGCAGTGGTCACGACGGTGATGTCCATGCCGCGAACGCGGTCGATGGAATCCTGGTCGATCTCGTGGAACATAACCTGCTCGGTCAGACCGAAGGTGTAGTTGCCGTTGCCATCGAACTGCTTGCCGCTGAGGCCACGGAAGTCACGGATACGCGGCAGAGCCAGCGTGACCAGACGGTCCAGGAATTCCCACATGCGGTCCCCACGCAGAGTTGCGTGTGCACCGATCGGCATGCCTTCGCGCAGCTTGAACTGTGCGATCGACTTGCGGGCCTTGGTTACCTGCGGCTTCTGGCCGGTGATCAGGGTCAGATCGCGGACAGCGCCGTCGATCAGCTTGGAGTCCTTGGCGGCATCTCCAACACCCATGTTCACAACGACCTTGACCAGGCGGGGAACCTGGTTGACGTTCTGGTACTTGAATTCCTCAGTCAGCGTGTTCTTGATGGAATCGGCGTACTTGGTCTTCAGACGAGGAACGATCTTGCTTGCCGGAGTCTCGAGAGTCTCAGTCATTAGATGTCCTTCCCTGAGCTCTTGGCCACGCGGACGCGCACTTCACGCTTCACGCCATCGCGCTCAACGGTCTCGGTGCGGAAACCGACGCGGGTGGGCTTCTTGGTGGACGGGTCAACCAGAGCCACGTTGGAGATGTGGATCGAAGCCTCGACGACCTCGATGCCACCGGTCTTGGTGCCGCGCTGCGACTGACCGACCTTGGTGTGCTTGGTTACGCGGTTAATGCCTTCAACCAACACGCGGTTGGTCTCCGGGAATACGCGCAGAACCTTGCCCTGCTTGCCCTTGTCGCCGCCGCGCTCAGCCTTGGCGCCAGTGATGACCTGAACGAGGTCACCCTTTTTGATCTTAGCCATGGACTAGAGCACCTCCGGAGCCAGAGAAACGATCTTCATGAACTTCTTGTCGCGAAGTTCACGACCAACCGGTCCGAAGATACGGGTACCGCGGGGGTCACCGTCGTTCTTCAGGATGACGGCTGCGTTCTCGTCAAACTTGATGTAGGAACCATCCGCACGGCGGCGTTCCTTCTTGGTACGGACGATGACAGCCTTGACGACGTCGCCCTTCTTTACGTTGCCGCCCGGAATTGCGTCCTTGACGGTAGCGACGATTACGTCGCCAATGCCTGCGTAGCGACGGCCAGATCCACCGAGAACGCGAATGGTAAGGATTTCCTTAGCACCCGTGTTGTCGGCGACCTTGAGTCGCGACTCCTGCTGAATCACTATTTACTCCTTGCGTCGCGCTGGTTCTCAGACCGAAAATCTTCCTACGGAATGAGCCTTGCGGAACGGTTGATCGGGGTGTCTCTTGACCTGCCTGGATTTTGCCAGACCAGGCCTAAACGCCCGTGCCAAAAACATTTGCTTCCCAGGCGGATTCCGACGAGTCGGGGCGCAAGGGGGCACTATGCCGTGGCACGATTGTTTACGAGGTTGATGACGGCGCGCAAAAGGCGCCATACAAACTCAAAATCTTAGCACGTTTTGGGCGTATCCCCATATCACAGCTATGCCGCCGCAGCACAGCCCAGTCAGCACAGCGCAGCCAGCACACGGCCCACAGCGCCCGACGGCGTCACGCAGGACAGACTTTCGGCCCGCCTGCCGCCGCACTCCCCCGGAAACCCGGCCCGCCGGCGTCGTAGGCGTGCTGAAACCCTGCACGGCGTGACGCGCGGCGCCCCGGCTACGCCAGGCGGCGGCCGCCGGCAACGCAGAAGCCCCCGCTCCCCAAAGGGGAACGAGGGCTTCTGCTGTATCACCAGGCAACTAGGCTGCAGGTGTTACTTGGCCTTCTCGAGGATCTCGACCAGACGCCACCGCTTGGTAGCGGACAGCGGGCGGGTCTCGGCGAGGAGCACGAGGTCGCCGATGCCGGCGCTGTTCTCTTCGTCGTGAGCCTTGATCCTGGCGTTGCGGCGGATGACCTTGCCGTAGAGGGCGTGCTTCACGCGGTCTTCGACCTGGACAACGATGGTCTTTTCCATCTTGTCCGAGACGACGTAGCCGCGCTTCGTCTTACGGTAACCGCGCTCGTCAGCCTTGGCTGCGTCGGAAACAGTTTCCGTCACGTTCTCGTCCTTTTCACTCACTTGGCGTCCTCCTCGGTTTCAACCGTCTCAGCCTTGTCGGCCTTCTTGGTTGCAGCCTTCTTGGACTTCTTTTCTTCCTTGGCTTCCACAACCGGTGCGGCAACCTCGGCACGAATGCCCAGCTCGCGCTCACGGAGAACGGTGTAGATGCGGGCGATGTCCTTCTTTACCGCGCGCAGACGACCGTGGTTCTCCAGCTGACCGGTGGCGGACTGGAAACGCAGGTTGAACAGCTCTTCCTTGGCCTTGCGGAGTTCTTCAACGAGACGCTCGTTGTCGAAACCGTCCAGCTGTGCGGATGCAAGTTCCTTGGATCCTACTGCCATTTCTACTCACCACCTTCGCGACGCACAATGCGTGCCTTCAACGGCAGCTTGTGGATTGCCAGGCGCAGGGCCTCGCGAGCTACCTCTTCACTGACACCGGAGAGTTCGAAGAGAACCCGGCCCGGCTTGACGTTTGAGACCCACCATTCCGGAGAACCCTTACCGGAACCCATGCGGGTTTCGGCCGGCTTCTTCGTCAGCGGACGGTCCGGGTAAATGTTGATCCAGACCTTTCCGCCACGCTTGATGTGGCGGGTCATCGCGATACGGGCAGATTCGATCTGACGGTTCGTGACGTAGGCCGGGCTCAGAGCCTGGATGCCCCACTCACCGAAGGAGACCTGGGTGCCGCCCGTAGCAGCGCCGGAACGACCCGGGTGGTGCTGCTTACGGTGCTTGACTCGACGTGGGATAAGCATTTAAGCCTGTCCTCCTTCTACTGCCGGTGCAGCTGCCTCAACTGCCGGAGCTTCAGCAGCAGGTGCTGCCTCGGCTGCGGGGCGGTCGGTACGACGACGGCGGTCACCACGGTCGGCGCCACCCGGGCGGCCCGGGCGGTCGCTGGCACCGCGGCCGCGGGACGGAGCAGCAGCTGCCTGCTGAGCCAGTTCCTTGGCGGTGACGTCGCCCTTGTAGATCCAGACCTTCACGCCGATGCGGCCGAAGGTGGTCTTGGCCTCGTAGAAGCCGTAGTCGATGTTCGCACGCAGGGTGTGCAGGGGCACACGGCCTTCGCGGTAGAACTCCGAGCGGGACATTTCAGCGCCGCCCAGTCGACCCGAGCAAGCGATACGGATGCCCTTGGCACCGGCACGCTGTGCGGACTGCATGGCCTTCTTCATCGCACGGCGGAAAGCCACGCGGGAAGTCAGCTGCTCAGCAACGCCCTGGGCAACAAGCTGTGCTTCCATCTCGGGGTTCTTGACCTCGAGGATGTTCAGCTGAACCTGCTTGCCGGTGAGCTTCTCAAGCTCGCCGCGGATGCGGTCTGCTTCAGCGCCGCGGCGGCCGATGACGATGCCCGGACGTGCCGTGTGGATATCCACGCGGACACGGTCGCGGGTGCGCTCGATTTCGACCTTGGCGATACCGGCGCGCTCCATGCCCGTGGACATGAGCTGGCGGATACGGATGTCTTCGCGAACGAAGTCCTTGTACCGCTGGCCGGCCTTGGTGCTGTCAGCAAACCAGTGCGATACGTGATCGGTGGTGATGCCGAGTCGGAACCCGTGCGGGTTAACTTTCTGTCCCACTTAGCGAGCCTCCTCTTTCTCCGGGGTAGCGACTACCACGGTGATGTGGCTCGTGCGCTTCTTGATCTGAAATGCACGACCCTGGGCTCGCGGCTGGAACCGCTTCATGGTCGGGCCTTCATCAACAAACGCTTCGCTGATGATGAGGTCACCTTCGTCAAACGCCACGCCGTCGCGGTCCGCGAGGACCCGGGCGTTGGAGATTGCCGACTGAACTACCTTGAATACCGGCTCCGAAGCTGCCTGGGGGGCAAACTTCAGAATTGCCAGAGCCTCATTCGCTTGCTTACCACGAACAAGGTTGACGACGCGCCGGGCCTTCATAGGCGTTACGCGGATGTGACGCGCAATTGCCTTGGCTTCCATTGCTTTCCTTCTCTCGTCTTTGACGTAAGTGCAGGCGCCTAGCGGCGCTTGCCCTTACGGTCGTCCTTGACATGGCCGCGGAATGTCCGCGTGGGAGCGAATTCGCCGAGCTTGTGCCCGACCATCGACTCAGTGACAAACACGGGGATGTGCTTGCGTCCGTCGTGTACGGCGATCGTGTGGCCGAGCATGTCGGGGACGATCATCGAACGGCGGGACCAGGTCTTGATGACGTTCTTGGTGCCCTTTTCGTTTTCCCTGGCTACCTTTACAAAGAGGTGCTGGTCAACGAAAGGACCTTTTTTCAGGCTGCGTGGCATGTGTCCAGGCTCCTATCGCTTGTTCTTGCCAGTACGACGGCGACGAACAATAAGCTTGTCGCTCTCTTTGTTGGGACGGCGGGTGCGGCCTTCGCGCTTACCGTTCGGGTTGACGGGGTGACGTCCACCGGACGTCTTACCCTCGCCACCACCGTGGGGGTGGTCAACCGGGTTCATGGCGACACCACGGACGGTCGGGCGAACGCCCTTCCAGCGCATACGGCCGGCCTTGCCCCAGTTGATGTTCGACTGCTCGGCGTTGCCGACCTCGCCGACGGTTGCGCGGCAGCGCACGTCAACGTTGCGGATTTCGCCGGAAGGCAGACGCAGCTGGGCGAAACGGCCTTCCTTTGCAACGAGCTGGATCGATGCGCCGGCGGAGCGGCCCATCTTGGCGCCGCCACCCGGACGCAGTTCGACTGCGTGGATTACGGTACCGACCGGGATGTTGCGCAGCGGAAGGTTGTTGCCGGGCTTGATGTCAGCGTCGGCGCCGGCCTCTACGAAGTCGCCCTGGGACAGCTTGTTCGGGGCGATGATGTAACGCTTGGTGCCATCAACGTAGTGCAGGAGGGCGATCCGAGCCGTACGGTTCGGGTCGTACTCGATTTCGGCAACGCGGGCGTTGACGCCGTCCTTGTCGTGGCGACGGAAGTCGATCAGACGGTACTGGCGCTTGTGTCCACCACCCTTGTGACGGGTCGTGATCTTACCGGAGTTGTTACGGCCACCCTTTTTCGGGAGGGGACGTACCAACGACTTTTCCGGCGTCGACCGCGTGATTTCAGTGAAGTCCGCTACGCTCGAGCCACGACGGCCCGGGGTAGTCGGCTTGTATTTACGGATTCCCATAATTTATTTCCTCGTTAAAGTGGTCTCCGCTATGAAAGCGGACCGCCGAAGATGTCGATAGTGCCTTCTTTGAGGCTCACAATGGCACGCTTGGTGTTCTTGCGGGTACCCCAGCCGAATTTGGTGCGCTTGCGCTTACCGGCACGGTTGATGGTGTTGATCGATTCGACCTTGACGGAGAAAATCTTCTCCACGGCCAGCTTGATCTCGGTCTTGTTCGAGCGGGGGTCCACCAGGAAGGTGTACTTGCCCTCATCGATCAGGCCGTAGCTCTTTTCCGAGACGACGGGTGCAAGCACGACGTCGCGCGGGTCTTTGATGGTGGCTGCGCTCACTTGGCATCCTCCTCGTTCTTTGCAACCTTGTCAGCAACAAATGCTTCGTAGGCAGCCTTGGTGAAGACTACGTCGTCGGAAACGAGAACGTCGTAGGTGTTCAGCTGGTCTGCGTACAGAACGTGAACTTCCTCGAGGTTGCGCACGGACAGTGCAGCAACATCGTTGGCGCGCTCAATGACAACGAGCAGGTTCTTGCGCTCGGAGACTCCGCGCAGGGTTGCCAGGGCTTCCTTGGAGGACGGCTTGGAGCCGGCAACCAGATCAGCAATGACGTGGACGCGGCCGTTGCGGGCGCGGTCCGAGAGTGCGCCGCGCAGTGCAGCAGCAATCATCTTCTTGGGGGTGCGCTGGCTGTAGTCACGCGGCGTGGGGCCGTGGACAACGCCACCACCGGTCATGTGAGGAGCACGGATGGAACCCTGACGGGCGCGGCCGGTGCCCTTCTGCTTGAACGGCTTGCGACCTGCACCGGAAACCTCGGCGCGGGTCTTGGTCTTGTGGGTACCCTGGCGAGCAGCAGCGAGCTGGGCAACGACAACCTGGTGCAGCAGCGGCACGTTGGTCTGTACGTCGAAGATCTCTGCAGGCAGGTCAACCTTGACAGTGCTAGTCATTGAACTAGGCTCCCTTCACGGCGGTGCGTACGAGTACGACCTGGCCGCGGGCGCCGGGAACGGCGCCCTTGATCAGGAGCAGCGACTTCTCGACGTCAACCGCGTGGACCGTGAGGTTCAGCGTGGTGTGACGAACGGCGCCCATGCGGCCGGCCATTTTCATGCCCTTGAAGACGCGGCTCGGGGTGGATGCGCCACCGATTGAACCGGGCTTACGGTGGTTCTTGTGGGCACCGTGGGAAGCTCCAACGCCGTGGAAGCCGTGACGCTTCATAACACCGGCGAAGCCCTTACCCTTGGTGGTGCCAACGACGTCGATCTTCTGGCCGGCTTCGAAGAGCTCTACGGAGAGCTCCTGGCCCAGCTCGTAAGAGTCAGCATCTGCAGTGCGCAGTTCTACGACGTGGCGGCGAGGCGTGACGCCTGCCTTTTCAAAGTGACCAGCCAGCGGCTTGGTGACCTTGCGGGGATCGATCTGGCCGTAGCCGATCTGAACGGCGACATAGCCATCAGTTTCTGCATTGCGCAGCTGCGTGATGACGTTCGAGTCAGCCTGGACCACAGTGACGGGGATGAGCTTGTTGTTCTCGTCCCAGACCTGGGTCATGCCGAGCTTCGTGCCCAGCAGGCCCTTTACGTTACGGGTTGCGGTCATAGTCTCTCAGCACCTCCCTACAGCTTGATTTCGATGTTCACGTCGGCCGGCAGGTCGAGACGCATGAGCGAGTCAACAGCCTTGGGCGTGGGGTCGATGATGTCGATCAGACGCTTGTGCGTGCGCATTTCGAAGTGCTCGCGGCTGTCCTTGTACTTGTGAGGAGAGCGGATAACGCAGTAAACGTTCTTCTCCGTCGGCAGCGGCACGGGGCCCACTACCGTTGCGCCTGCGCGCGTGACCGTCTCAACGATCTTCCGTGCTGAAACGTCAATGACCTCGTGGTCGTATGACTTCAGCCGGATGCGGATTTTTTGTCCCGCCATGTCGCCTGACTCTCTTTCAGTAAATGCTGCTCTGTTTACTTACCTGTTGTATGTGGCTGCCGAAGCATTTGAAGTCGTGACTACCACCCGCCGCACAAGCTGAATCCGGAAGGATCCGGGTTCCTCAACCTGCCGACGTAACCGACCCCCGCGGTCGGGCGTGTCGTACGTTTTCACACATACGCGTCCGCAATTCCATGGGGAGTGGGTTATGTTTGGTCTCTCACCTGGACCCTGACACCCGGCATTATCCGGATCGGGACGCGAAAGAGCGCTTGAACAACTCATCTAGTATGCCGGAATTTGCGGGCAGAAGCGAATCAGCCCGCTGCAGGCACTGCAATCACAGTAGTGCAATCACTGCCGGAGGGCCATTGTCCTTTATCACCATCGAATGGATGATAGGGGCATGACTGTGCAGGACTCTGTAGCAGTTCAGGCCCTCGCCGCACGCCTGAGCCCCGGATTCACCCTGGGAGTAGCCTCCGCGGCCTTCCAGATCGAGGGCAACCTCGCGGCCGGCGGCCGCGGGCCCTCCGGCTGGGACGCCTTCGCCGAAAAGCCGGGGAACATCCTGCACGGGCACTCCCCCGCCGTCGCCTGCGACCACTACAACCGCGCGGAGGAAGACATCGGGCTCATGCGCGACCTCGGGATCGACTCCTACCGCTTCTCGATCTCCTGGCCGCGGATCCAGCCCGCGGGCACCGGCCGCTTCAACGCCGCGGGCCTGGACTTCTACGACCGCCTGATCGACCAGCTGCTCGCCGCCGGCATCTCCCCCATGGCCACCCTCTACCACTGGGACACGCCGCTCCCCCTCGAGCACCGGGGCGGCTGGATGAACCGCACGACGGCGGAACGGTTCGCCGAGTACAGCGCTGCCGCCGCCAAGCGGTTCGGCGATCGCGTGGCGCAGTGGGTGACGCTGAACGAGCCCGCCTCGGTCACCCTCAACGGCTACGCCTTGGGGGTCCACGCGCCCGGCCAGGGCCTGCTCTTCGATGCCCTCCCGTCGGTGCACCATCAGCTCCTTGGCCACGGCCTGGCCGTGCAGGCGCTGCGGGCAGAAGGTGTCACCGGCGCCGTCGGCGTCACGAACCTGCATTCTCCGGTCCGGCCGGCATCCGGCTCGGTCACCGACCGGCTGCTCGCCAGGGTGTTCGACCTCATGCTGAACCGCCTCTACGCGGACCCGATCCTCCTGGGCCGCTTTCCCAGGCCGCCGCTGATCGCCCGGCCGTGGTTTCGTTCGCTGAGGAGCATCCCCGAAGCCGATCTGGCCACCATCCACCAGCCGCTGGATTTCTACGGCCTGAACTACTACTACCCCGTGAAGGTGGCCACCGGGCGCGGCGGCGACAGCCCCTCCGGCCCAGCGGAGGCGATGCTGAAGGTGCCGTTCCACCTCGCCGGGTTCCCGGAGTACGAGCACACCGGATTCGGCTGGCCGGTCGCGCCGGACCACCTGGGCGTCCTGCTGCGGGAGCTGAAGGACAGGTACGGCGAGGCACTGCCGCCGCTGTACATCACCGAGAGCGGGGCGAGCTTCCCCGAACCGGACCACGTCACCGGCCCCGTGCCCGACGCCGGGCGGATCAGCTACCTTGCCGCGCACCTCGCCGAGGCGGTCGATGCCACGTCCCCCGGGGGCATCGCCCACGACGTCGATCTGCTCGGCTACTACGTCTGGACGCTCATGGACAACTTCGAATGGGCGGCCGGGTACTCACAGCGCTTCGGCCTGGTGCATGTGGACTTCGAGACCCTTGAGCGCACGCCGAAAGACTCGTACTACTGGTACCAGGCCCTTGCCCGGGCCAGGCGGCCCCGGAGCGCCTAGGCGGGCCGGCAACTGCTCCGCGGCCCCGCGCGAACAGCGCGGGCGGCCGGAGGAGCCTACTGGTTGCGGTTTGCCCGGTTGATGCGCTTGGCGCGCTCGATCTCCTGGCGGAAGTGCCTCTTCGCCCAGAAGAACGCGACGACTACCGCGACGACGAGCAGCAGAAAAATGAACCAGCCCATGGTGAGCTCCTTTCCCCTCCTGCAAAGGTATCAGGAACTTAAAAGGAAACAGCCCCGCTGCAAGTGCAGCGGGGCTGTTCCTTAGTTTTCCGTGGCCGTCAGCCGGCCAGGATAACCATGATCAGCAAGTATTACTTGAGGATCTTGGTGACGCGTCCCGAACCAACGGTGCGGCCGCCTTCGCGGATAGCGAAGCCGAGGCCCTCTTCCATTGCGATCGGCTGGATGAGCGCAACGGTCATCTCAGTGTTGTCGCCGGGCATAACCATTTCCGTGCCTTCCGGCAGGGTGATAACGCCGGTTACGTCCGTGGTGCGGAAGTAGAACTGCGGGCGGTAGTTGGAGTAGAACGGGTTGTGACGTCCGCCTTCGTCCTTGGAGAGGATGTAGACGTTAGCCTCGAAGTCGGTGTGCGGGGTGATGGAACCCGGCTTGACGACAACCTGGCCACGCTCGACATCGTCGCGCTTCAGACCGCGGAGCAGGAGGCCACAGTTCTCGCCGGCCCATGCTTCGTCGAGCTGCTTGTGGAACATCTCGATACCGGTAACCGTGGTCTTCTGGACCGGGCGGATGCCGACGATCTCGACCTCGGAGTTGATCGCGAGGGTTCCACGCTCGGCGCGGCCCGTAACAACGGTGCCACGGCCGGTGATCGTGAAGACGTCTTCGATCGGCATCAGGAAGGGCTTGTCACGGTCACGTACGGGGTCCGGAACGGACTCGTCGACAGCGGCCATGAGGTCCTCGATGGACTTGACCCACTCCGGGTCGCCTTCCAGGGCCTTCAGGCCCGAAACGCGGATGACCGGAGCTTCGTCGCCATCGAAGCCCTGCGAGCTGAGCAGCTCACGAACTTCCATTTCGACGAGGTCGAGGAGTTCCTCGTCGTCAACCATGTCTGCCTTGTTCAGCGCGACCAGCAGGTAGGGAACACCAACCTGGCGGGCAAGCAGAACGTGCTCGCGGGTCTGAGCCATCGGGCCGTCAGTGGCGGCAACCACGAGGATTGCACCGTCCATCTGAGCAGCGCCGGTGATCATGTTCTTGATGTAGTCAGCGTGACCCGGAGCGTCTACGTGTGCGTAGTGGCGCTTCTCGGTCTGGTACTCAACGTGGGAGATGTTGATGGTAATGCCGCGCTGACGCTCTTCGGGAGCAGAGTCAATCGACGCGAAGTCACGCTTCTCGTTGAGAGTCGGGTACTTGTCGTACAGCACCTTGGAAATGGCGGCCGTCAGCGTCGTCTTACCGTGGTCAACGTGACCAATGGTACCGATGTTAACGTGCGGCTTAGTCCGCTCGAACTTTGCCTTTGCCACAGGTTCCTCCTAGAACGTTTTCAAATGACTTACCCTTCGGCCGCGCTTGTCGCGGCAGAAACTCCAGTAAGTCTACTTGGGGGGCTTTGGATTGGTGAAATTGCAGATTCAGGTACTAATGCTAGTGCCTAGAGCCTGTTCGTGCAGGCGGCCGGACTTCGGTCTGCCGGACTACAGCTGACCGGAGCCCGGCCACTTGCACCAGATGAATCTCCGCTGGCGGAGACGCACCCGAGTTTTTTGTTGCTGCGATGCGTCCTAGGGACTACTCGCCGCGGTTCTTCTGGATGATCTCGTCGGCAACTGCCTTCGGGACCTCGGCGTAGCTGTTGAACGTCATGGAGTACACAGCGCGGCCCTGGGTCTTCGAGCGCAGGTCACCGATGTAGCCGAACATGCCGGACAGCGGGACGTGCGCGCGGATGACCTTGACGCCCTGGGCATCTTCCATGGACTGCATCTGGCCACGGCGGGAGTTGAGGTCACCGATAACTTCACCCATGTATTCCTCAGGGGTGCGGACCTCGACATCCATCAGCGGTTCGAGCAGAACAGGGTTCGCCTTGCGTGCGGCTTCCTTGAAAGCCATACGGCCGGCGATCTTGAACGCCATTTCCGAGGAGTCAACATCGTGGTAAGCGCCGTCAATCAGCGTCGCCTTGATGCCGACAACCGGGTAACCGGCCAGGACGCCGTCGTTGAGCGCATCCTGGATGCCGGCGTCGACCGACGGGATGTACTCGCGCGGAACGCGGCCACCGGTGACCTTGTTCTCGAACTCGTACAGCTCGCCTTCGGACGTGTCCAGCGGCTCGATCGCGATCTGGATCTTTGCGAACTGGCCGGAACCACCGGTCTGCTTCTTGTGCGTGTAGTCGTGACGCTCTACAGCACGCTTGATGGTTTCGCGGTAAGCAACCTGCGGCTTGCCAACGTTCGCCTCGACCTTGAATTCGCGGCGCATGCGGTCCACCAGGATGTCCAGGTGGAGCTCGCCCATGCCGGCGATGATGGTCTGGCCGGTGTCTTCGTTGAGGGAGACCTGGAAGGTCGGGTCCTCAGCGGAGAGCTTCTGGATGGCCGTGGAGAGCTTCTCCTGGTCACCCTTGGTGTTCGGCTCGATCGCAACCGAGATCACGGGCTCCGGGAAGCTCATGGACTCGAGGACGATCTGGTTGGCCGGATCGCACAGGGTGTCGCCCGTGGTGGTGTCCTTCAGGCCGATCGCTGCGTAGATGTGGCCGGCGGTAGCGCCCTCGACGGGCATTTCCTTGTTGGCGTGCATCTGGAACAGCTTGCCGATGCGCTCCTTCTTGCCCTTGGTGGAGTTGACCACCTGGGAGCCTGCTTCCACGTGACCGGAGTACACGCGGATGAAGGTGAGCTGGCCGAAGAACGGGTGCGCGGCGATCTTGAAGGCCAGTGCGGAGAACGGCTCTTCAGAGGAAGGCTTGCGGGTCAGTTCCTTCTCTTCGTCGCGGGGATCGTGACCGATCATCGGCGGGACGTCGAGCGGGTTCGGCAGGTAGTCGACCACGGCGTCGAGCATCGGCTGGACGCCGCGGTTCTTGAATGCGGAACCACAGAAGACCGGGTAGAGCTCGGAGTTGATCGTCATCTTGCGGATGCCGGCCTTGAGCTCATCGATGCTGATCTCTTCGCCTTCGAGGTACTTCTCCATGAGTTCCTCGGAGGCCTCGGCAACGGTCTCAACGAGAGTTGCGCGGTACTCGTCGGCCTTCGCCTGGAGGTCAGCCGGGATCTCGCGGATCTCGTACTTGGCACCCATGGTGACGTCACCCTTGGCGTCGCCGGGCCAGACCAGCGCGCGCATGTAAAGGAGGTCGACGACGCCGATGAAGTCGTTCTCGGCGCCGATCGGCAGCTGCATGACGAGCGGCTTGGCACCGAGGCGGCTGATGATGGTGTCGACGGTGAAGTAGAAGTCAGCGCCGAGCTTGTCCATCTTGTTGACGAAGCAGATACGCGGAACGTTGTACTTGTCAGCCTGGCGCCAAACAGTCTCGGACTGCGGCTCCACGCCTTCCTTGCCGTCGAACACGGCAACTGCGCCGTCGAGGACGCGCAGGGAGCGCTCAACCTCGACCGTGAAGTCAACGTGGCCGGGGGTGTCGATGATGTTGATCTGGTTGTTTTCCCAGAAGCAGGTCACGGCGGCAGACGTGATGGTGATGCCGCGTTCCTTTTCCTGTTCCATCCAGTCAGTCGTCGAAGCGCCGTCGTGCGTTTCGCCGATCTTGTGGTTCACACCCGTGTAGAACAGGATGCGCTCGGTAGTAGTGGTCTTGCCGGCATCGATGTGGGCCATGATGCCGATGTTGCGGACCTTGCTAAGGTCGGTAAGCACGTCCTGTGCCACGGTGTCTCCCTTTCGGATGGACTGCACGTTCGCCGCCGGCTCAGTCGAGCCGGCGGCGTCCGGGAAGTATTACCAGCGGTAGTGTGCGAAGGCCTTGTTGGACTCGGCCATCTTGTGGGTGTCTTCGCGACGCTTCACAGCGGCACCGAGACCGTTCGAGGCATCCAGGATCTCGTTCTGGAGGCGCTCGGTCATGGTCTTTTCGCGGCGGGCCTTGGAGTAGCCGACCAGCCAGCGGAGGGCGAGGGCCGTGGAACGACCCGGCTTGACCTCAACCGGAACCTGGTAGGTGGCGCCACCAACGCGGCGGGAGCGGACCTCAAGCGACGGCTTGACGTTCTCCATGGCCTTCTTGAGGGCTGCAACGGGGTCGCCGCCGGACTTGGCGCGAGCACCTTCGAGGGCACCGTAAACGATGCGCTCTGCGGTGGACTTCTTGCCGTCAACCAGCACCTTGTTGATGAGCTGGGTGACCAGCGGGGAGCCGTAAACGGGATCTAGAACTAGCGGCCGCTTGGGGGCCGGACCCTTGCGAGGCATATTACTTCTTCTCCATCTTTGCGCCGTAGCGGCTGCGAGCCTGCTTACGGTTCTTGACACCCTGGGTATCGAGGGCGCCACGGACGATCTTGTAGCGGACACCCGGAAGGTCCTTCACGCGGCCGCCGCGGACGAGCACAATGGAGTGCTCCTGCAGGTTGTGGCCTACACCGGGGATGTAAGCGGTGACTTCAATGCCACCGTTGAGGCGCACACGAGCAACCTTACGCAGAGCCGAGTTCGGCTTCTTCGGGGTCGTCGTGTAAACGCGGGTGCAAACACCGCGGCGCATGGGGCTGCCGTTAAGCGCGGGGGCCTTGGTCTTTTTGACCTTAGGCGTGCGGCCCTTGCGGACCAGCTGGTTAATCGTAGGCACTCTCGTGTTCTCCGTTTTATCCGGAACGGCCGTTGGCGGCCGCTCTCTTGTCGCTGCGCCTCGCCGCCCGAGCCGTGAAGTTCTCTCCAGAGCAGCTGAGGCGAAGCCTTAATAGTCGGACCGCACGCCGGGGTCCAAGGTCTTTCAACCTGAACTGCCCCTAGGCATGCGAAAATGTGGCATACGTTGCACAAGAACCCTGCAAACCGGAAACGTCGTCCTGGTTAAGCCTTACAGCTGCAAGCTGTCTAACTAAAACCGGCGCACTCATCCACTGCCACAATAACAATTAGTCTCAAGTCTAACACGGACCGGTCCCAGCCCTTAATCGGCGGGGAATCAGGCCACCCCTCCCCCATCGGATGCTCCCCGACGTCGATTGCTCCGTAACCGCCCTTTTGAAGCCCAATAAGGGCGGATATCGGCAGCAGTCGACGGGTTAAAGGGGGATGGTCCCCCACCTTGCGGTGAGGGACCATCCTTGGGCGAGCTCTTCGTTAGCGGAAGTCGCTACCGAGATCGTAGTCATCCAGCGGGATGGCGTGGAACTCGGGAGCTCCGTCGCCGCCCAGGGTGTCGTAGGAGAAGTCACTGAATGCGCTGGGGCCGGTGAACAGGTTGGCCTTTGCTTCCTCAGTGGGTTCCACGGTGACCTCGGTGTAGCGCGGGAGACCCGTGCCGGCCGGGATGAGCTTACCGATGATGACGTTTTCCTTGAGGCCGAGCAGCGGATCGCTCTTGCCTTCCATGGCCGCCTGCGTCAGGACGCGGGTGGTTTCCTGGAAGGAAGCTGCGGACAGCCAGGACTCGGTCGCCAGGGACGCCTTGGTGATGCCCATGAGCTCGGGACGGCCGGAAGCCGGCGTCTTGCCCTCGGACACAACGCGGCGGTTGGCCTCTTCGAAACGGCTGCGTTCGGCGAGCTCGCCGGGCAGCAGGTCCGATTCGCCGGACTCGATGACCGTGACGCGGCGCAGCATCTGGCGGACGATAACCTCGACGTGCTTGTCGTGGATACCGATGCCCTGGCTGCGGTACACGCCCTGGACTTCGTCCACCAGGAACTTCTGCGCGGCACGGGGGCCCATGATGCGCAGCACCTGCTTGGGGTCGACCGGGCCGTTGATGAGCTTCTGGCCGACGCTGACGTGATCGCCGTCTTCGATGAGCAGACGTGAACGCCGCAGCACCGGGTAGGCGATCTCTTCAGATCCGTCATCCGGGGTGATGACCAGGCGCATCTGGCGCTCGGACTCTTCGATGGTGATGCGGCCGGCTGCTTCAGCAATCGGTGCGACACCCTTCGGAGTACGGGCTTCGAAGAGCTCCTGGATACGGGGCAGACCCTGGGTGATGTCGTCGCCGCCGCTGGCGGAAACAGCACCACCGGTGTGGAACGTACGCATGGTCAGCTGGGTGCCCGGCTCACCGATGGACTGTGCGGCGATGATGCCGACTGCCTCACCGATGTCGACGGTCTTGCCCGTGGCCAGCGAACGGCCGTAGCAGAGGGCGCAGGTGCCGACGCTGGACTCACAGGTGAGTACGGAGCGGACCTTGACCTCGGTGATGCCGGCTGCGAACAGTTCGGCAATGACGACGTCGCCGCAGTCAGTGCCGGCCGCTGCCAGGACCTTGCCCGAGGAGTCAACGACGTCCACGGCCAGGGTGCGGGCGTAGGCGCTGTTCTCGACGTTCTCGTCCAGGACGAGCACGCCGTTGGCGTCGGCCACCGCGATGGCGGTCATCAGGCCGCGCTCGGTACCGCAGTCCTCTTCGCGGACAATGACGTCCTGCGAAACGTCCACCAGACGACGGGTCAGGTAACCCGAGTTGGCGGTACGCAGGGCGGTGTCAGCCAGACCCTTACGGGCACCGTGCGTGGCGATGAAGTATTCCAGCACCGACAGGCCCTCGCGGTAGGAGGACTTGATCGGACGCGGGATGATTTCACCCTTAGGGTTGGCCACCAGGCCACGGATACCCGCGATCTGACGGACCTGCATCCAGTTACCACGTGCGCCCGAGGACACCATGCGGTTGATCGTGTTCATCGGGGACAGGCTGTCACGCATCGCCTGGGCGATCTCGTTGGTTGCCTTGTTCCAGATTTCGATCAGTTCCTGGCGACGCTCGTCGTCGTCGATCAGGCCCTTGTCGTACTGGCCCTGGATCTTGGCAGCCATGGTCTCGTAACCGGCGAGGATCACCGGCTTGTCCTTGGGCACCTCGATGTCCGAGATGGCAACCGTGACGCCCGAGCGGGTGGCCCAGTAGAAACCGGCATCCTTCAGGTTGTCCAGCGTTGCCGCCGTGATCACCTTCGGGTAGCGCTCGGCGAGGTCGTTGACGATCGTGGACAGCTCGCCCTTGTCGGCAACGTTCTCGACCCACGGGTAGTCCGCGGGCAGCGTCTGGTTGAAGATGACCTGGCCGAGGGAGGTCTCGACCAGTGCGGTCTGACCGGGCTCCCAGCCCTCCGGGGCTTCCCAGCCGGCGTAGGGCACGAAGCCCTCGAGGCGGATCTTGACCTTGGAGTTCAGGTGCAGCTCGTGGAGGTCGTAGGCCATGATGGCTTCCGCAACCGAGGAGAAGATCCGGCCTTCGCCAGCTGAACCGACACGCTTGGTGGTCAGGTGGTAGAGACCGATGATCATATCCTGCGACGGCAGGGTCACCGGGCGGCCGTCGGACGGCTTCAGGATGTTGTTCGAGGACAGCATCAGGATGCGGGCCTCGGCCTGGGCTTCGGGGCTCAGCGGCAGGTGCACTGCCATCTGGTCGCCGTCGAAGTCGGCGTTGAAGGCGCCACAAACCAGCGGGTGCAGCTGGATTGCCTTGCCTTCAACAAGCTGCGGCTCGAACGCCTGGATGCCGAGACGGTGCAGGGTAGGTGCACGGTTCAGCAGCACGGGGTGCTCGGTGATGATCTCTTCGAGGACGTCCCAGACCTGCGGACGGTAACGCTCCACCATGCGCTTGGCCGACTTGATGTTCTGGGCGTGGTTGAGGTCAACCAGGCGCTTCATCACGAACGGCTTGAAGAGCTCCAGGGCCATCTGCTTCGGCAGACCACACTGGTGCAGCTTCAGCTGCGGGCCGACGACGATGACCGAACGGCCGGAGTAGTCGACGCGCTTGCCGAGGAGGTTCTGGCGGAAACGGCCCTGCTTGCCCTTGAGCATGTCGCTCAGGGACTTCAGCGGACGGTTGCCCGGTCCGGTGACCGGACGGCCGCGGCGGCCGTTGTCGAAGAGGCTGTCAACAGCTTCCTGAAGCATGCGCTTCTCGTTGTTGACGATGATCTCCGGAGCACCGAGGTCAAGCAGGCGCTTGAGTCGGTTGTTGCGGTTGATCACGCGGCGGTAGAGGTCGTTGAGGTCGGAGGTCGCGAAGCGGCCACCGTCCAGCTGGACCATCGGGCGCAGTTCCGGCGGGATCACCGGGACGGCGTCCAGCACCATGCCGAGCGGGCTGTTGTTGGTGGTCAGGAACGCGTTGACCACCTTGAGCCGCTTCAGGGCACGGGTCTTGCGCTGGCCCTTGCCGTTGGCGATGATGTCGCGCAGCATGTCGGACTCGGCCTGCATGTCGAAGTTCTCAAGACGCTTCTTGATGGCCTCGGCACCCATGGAGCCTTCGAAGTACATGCCGTAGCGGTCGCGCAGTTCGCGGTACAGGCCTTCGTCACCTTCGAGGTCTGCGACCTTGAGGTTCTTGAAGCGGTCCCAGACCTGCTCGAGGCGCTCGATTTCGGCGTCGGCACGCTTGCGGACGTTCGCCATCTGGCGGTCAGCGGAGTCGCGGGCCTTCTTCTTGTCGGCAGCCTTCGCGCCTTCGCCTTCGAGACGGGCGAGCTCGTTCTCGAGGTCGCGGGCGATCGTGGCGATGTCGGAGTCGCGGTTGTCGATCAGCTGCTTCTTCTCGATGTCGTGCTCAACCTGGAGGTTGGGCAGTTCTTCGTGGCGGCTGTCGGCGTCGACGCTCGTGATCATGTAGGCGGCGAAGTAGATGACCTTTTCGAGGTCCTTCGGTGCCAGGTCAAGGAGGTAGCCCAGGCGGGAGGGAACGCCCTTGAAGTACCAGATGTGCGTGACCGGGGCGGCCAGCTCGATGTGGCCCATGCGCTCACGGCGGACCTTGGCGCGGGTGACCTCAACGCCACACCGCTCGCAGATGATGCCCTTGAAGCGCACGCGCTTGTACTTGCCGCAGTAGCATTCCCAGTCGCGGGACGGGCCGAAGATCTTCTCGCAGAAGAGGCCGTCCTTCTCGGGCTTGAGCGTGCGGTAGTTGATGGTTTCCGGCTTCTTAACCTCGCCGTACGACCAGCCACGGATGTCTTCCGCGGTGGCGAGGCCGATCTGCATGAGGCCGAAGGAGGATTCGCTGGACATATGGTCCCTGTTCTCTCTTGTTCTCTAAATTCTGAAGTCTTGGGTTACGGGAAGAGGGAGGTGATGTTCGACGGCGAGTGCGAGACCCGCCGTCGAACCCCACCTGCTAAACCTCTTCTACGGAACTGGGCTCTGCACGAGACAGATCGATGCCCAGTTCTTCCGCAGCCGTGAAGACTGCGTCATCAGAGTCACGCATTTCAATTGTGGTTCCGTCCGTGGAAAGCACTTCCACGTTCAGGCACAGCGACTGCATTTCCTTGATCAAGACCTTGAAGGACTCAGGAACGCCCGGCTCGGGGATGTTCTCGCCCTTGACGATGGCTTCGTAGACCTTCACACGACCGTGGATATCATCCGACTTGATCGTGAGCAGTTCCTGGAGCGTGTAGGCGGCGCCGTAAGCTTCGAGCGCCCACACTTCCATTTCACCGAAGCGCTGGCCACCGAACTGTGCCTTACCACCCAGCGGCTGCTGCGTGATCATGGAGTACGGGCCGGTGGAGCGTGCGTGGATCTTGTCGTCCACCAGGTGGTGGAGCTTCAGGATGTACATGTAGCCGACCGAGATCGGATCCGGGAACGGCTCGCCGGAGCGGCCGTCGAACAGACGGGTCTTGCCGGAAGAGTTGATCAGGCGGTCGCCGTCGCGGGTGACGTTGGTGGAATCGAGCAGGCCCGTGATTTCCTCTTCACGCGCACCGTCGAAGACCGGCGTTGCGACAGTGGTCTGGCCACTCTCGCGCGGCAGGTTCGGCAGCTGCTTGACCCACTCGGGCTCGCCCTCGATCTTCCAGCCGGTCTTGGCAACCCAGCCGAGGTGCGTTTCCAGCACCTGGCCGACGTTCATACGGCCCGGAACACCCAGCGGGTTCAGGACGATATCAACGGGGGTACCGTCGGCAAGGAAGGGCATGTCCTCGATCGGGAGGATCTTGGAGATGACACCCTTGTTGCCGTGACGGCCGGCGAGCTTGTCGCCGTCGGTGATCTTGCGCTTGGCGGCCACGTACACGCGCACCAGCTGGTTGACGCCCGGGGGCAGCTCGTCGTCGTTGTCGCGGTCGAAGACGCGGACACCGATCACGGTGCCGGACTCGCCGTGCGGAACCTTCAGGGACGTGTCGCGCACTTCGCGGGACTTCTCACCGAAGATGGCGCGCAGCAGGCGCTCTTCCGGGGTCAGCTCGGTCTCGCCCTTGGGGGTGACCTTACCGACCAGGATGTCGCCGGCCTCAACCTCGGCACCGATGTGGATGATGCCGCGCTCGTCCAGGCCTGCCAGGACTTCCTCAGACACGTTGGGGATGTCACGGGTGATTTCCTCGGCACCAAGCTTGGTGTCGCGGGCATCGATCTCGTGCTCCTCGATGTGGATGGAGGACAGGACGTCCTCGGCCACGATGCGCTGGGACAGGATGATGGCATCCTCGAAGTTGTGGCCTTCCCATGACATGAATGCCACGAGCAGGTTCTTACCGAGGGCGAGCTCGCCCTGGTCCGTTGCCGGGCCGTCAGCGATGATGCCGCCGACCTCCAGGCGCTGGCCTTCGTTCACCAGGACACGGTTGTTGTAGCAGTTGCCCTGGTTGGAGCGGGCGAACTTGTTGATCCGGTAGTTGGTTTCCGTACCGTCGTCGTTGAGCATGATGACCAGCTCAGCGGAGACCTCGGTAACCACACCTGCCTTCTTCGCGATGGTGACGTCACCGGCGTCGACGGCGGCGGCGCGCTCCATGCCGGTACCGACGAACGGTGCCTCGGAACGGACCAGCGGCACGGCCTGGCGCTGCATGTTGGCACCCATGAGTGCACGGTTAGCATCGTCATGCTCGAGGAACGGGATCAGGGCGGTAGCCACGGACACCATCTGGCGCGGGGAGACGTCCATGAACTCGACGTCGGCGGCGGGAACCAGCACGGGCTCGCCTCCACCACCGCGGGCACGGACCAGGACGGTCTCTTCGGCGAAACGCTTGTTCTCGTCGAGCGGGGCGTTGGCCTGTGCGATCAGGACCTCGGCCTCGTCGTCGGCGGTGAGGTACTTGACCTCATCGGAAACGACACCCTCGGAGACAAGGCGGTACGGGGTCTCGATGAAACCGAACGGGTTGATGCGTCCGTAGGAAGCCAGCGAACCGATCAGACCAATGTTCGGGCCTTCAGGAGTTTCGATGGGGCACATACGTCCGTAGTGGGACGGGTGCACGTCACGAACTTCCATGCCGGCACGGTCACGGGACAGACCACCCGGGCCAAGCGCGGACAGGCGGCGCTTGTGGGTCAGACCCGAGAGCGGGTTGTTCTGGTCCATGAACTGGGACAGCTGGGAAGTTCCGAAGAACTCCTTGATGGCTGCCACGACGGGACGGATGTTGATCAGGGTCTGCGGCGTGATGGCCTCGACGTCCTGGGTCGTCATGCGTTCGCGGACAACGCGCTCCATGCGGGACAGGCCGGTGCGGACCTGGTTCTCGATGAGCTCGCCGACGGCGCGGATGCGGCGGTTGCCGAAGTGGTCGATGTCATCGATCTCGACGCGGAGCTCGTGGTCCTGGCCGTCGCGCTTGCCCATGAGGGTCTTCTCGCCGGCGTGCAGGGCAACCAGGAACTTGATCATGGCCACGATGTCTTCAACGTGCAGGACCGAAGCTTCCTTGTCGCCAAGGGAGCGGTCGATGCCAAGCTTGCGGTTGATCTTGTAACGGCCGACCTTGGCCAGATCGTAGCGCTTGGAGTTGAAGTACAGGTTGTCCAGCAGGGACTGGGCAGCCTCAACCGTGGGCGGCTCGCCCGGGCGCAGCTTCCGGTAGATGTCCAGCAACGCGTCTTCGCGGGTCTCGGTGGCGTCCTTCTCCAGCGTGGCGCGCATGGAGTCGTACTGGCCGAATTCCTCGAGGATCTGGCCTTCGGTCCAGCCGAGGGCCTTCAGCAGCACGGTGACGGACTGCTTGCGCTTGCGGTCAAGACGGACGCCGACCTGGTCGCGCTTGTCGATTTCGAGCTCGAACCAGGCGCCGCGGGACGGGATGATCTTCGCGGTGAAGATGTCCTTGTCGCTGGTCTTGTCGGCGGTGCGCTCGAAGTAGGCGCCCGGCGAGCGGACCAGCTGGGAGACGACGACACGCTCGGTGCCGTTGACGACGAAGGTGCCCTTCTCGGTCATCAGCGGGAAGTCACCCATGAACACGGTCTGCTGCTTGATTTCGCCCGTGTTGTTGTTCATGAACTCGGCCTTGACGTACAGCGGAGCCGAGTACGTTGCGTCCCGGTCCTTGCACTCGGCCATGGTGTATTTGGGGTCAGCGAACTCCGGCTCGGAGAAGCTCAGGGACATGGTGCCCTGGAAGTCTTCGATCGGGGAGATCTCTTCGAAGATGTCGGACAGACCCGAGGAGGTGGCGACGCTGAGGTCGCCTTCTTCGACGGCCTTCGCAACGCGCGCCTGCCAGCGTTCGTTTCCGACCAGCCAGTCAAAGCTGTCGGTTTGCAGGGCGAGCAGATTCGGAACATCAAGAGGTTCGTGAATCTTTGCGAATGAGAGCCGGCGGGTTGCACCGTCGGTGCTGTCGGCATTGATAGCGGTAGCGTTGTTTACATTAGAGGTGCTCGAGGCGACCAAGAGGGATCCTTCCACAGACCTTCAGGCGTTGTCAGATCTCCCCCGTTATGCACTCTGCAGAATGACTCCGCAGCGCTACCAGTCCGGTTCCGCTATATGACCCGGGACCCGCGCTGTCCATGCTGGTGCACGTTGTAGACGGCACATTGATGGAACAGCTGTCAGGCTAAGCCCACCGCTATATGAAGGCTGAAGGTAAACAGGGAAGACGCAAATATCTACGATACGGCAAAGCAACCTACTTGTCTACCCCACTTCCGGCGGGATTGCAAGCACCAACTTTTGCCGGGGTTCTCTTTGGAGTTCGCAGGACGGCACGCGCCGGGCGGCGCTGGCCGTGCTCCCGGGCGGCGCCGGCCGTGCGGCGGAGGTCCCGACGGGGCCGAGTTTGGCCGCGGCGGGAGCCGAGGCTGTTGCCGAGATCGTGCCGAGACTGCTGCCGAGTCTGTTGCCGAGACCGCTGCCGAATGGATAGGTGATGGGGCTCACGATAACGTAGACATAAGACGTCCTAGATCGGAAGAGAAGACCATGAGCAATCCTGCAGACAACAACGATGTTGTCATCCTCGCCGCCGCCCGCACGCCCCAGGGGCGCCTGAACGGGCAGCTGGCCAGCTTCACCGCCGTCGAGCTCGGCTCCCACGCCATCCGCGCGGCCCTTGCCGCCAGCGGCGTCAAAGCCGACCAGGTGGACAGCGTGATCATGGGCCAGGTCCTGCAGGCCGGAGCGGGCCAGAACCCGGCGCGCCAGAGCGCCATCGGCGCCGGCATCGGCTGGAACGTTCCCACGGTGACCATCAACAAGGTCTGCCTTTCGGGCCTCACCGCGGTGATCGACGCCGCCCGGATGATCCGCAGCGGCGACGCCACGGTAGTGGTGGCCGGCGGCCAGGAGTCCATGACCCGGGCTCCTCACGTGCTGCCCGGTTCCCGGCAGGGCTGGGCGTACGGCACGGTCCAGGCCCTCGACGTCGCCGCGCACGACGGCCTGACCGATGCCTTCGACGGGCAGTCCATGGGGCTGTCGACGGAGAGCAAGAACCTGATCCTCGGCATCGACCGGAAGTCCCAGGACGAGGTGGCGGCCCAGTCGCACCAGCGTGCCGCCCGGGCCGCCAAGGACGGCGTCTTCGACGGCGAGATCGCCGCGATGAGCGTGAAGCAGCGCAAGGGCGACCCGATCGCCGTCACCTCCGACGAGGGCATCCGGCCGGACACCACCGTCGAATCGCTGGCCGGCCTGCGCGCGGCGTTCGTCACGGACGGGACCATCACCGCGGGCAACTCCTCTCCCCTGTCCGACGGCGCCGCCGCCCTGGTGCTGTGCAGCCGGAAGTTCGCCGAGGACCACGGCCTTGACTACCTCGCGGTGGTCGGCAAGCCGGGCCAGGTCGCCGGTCCGGACAACTCGCTGCACTCCCAGCCGTCCAACGCCATCAAGAGCGCCCTGGACAAGGCCGGCTGGTCCGCCGCCGATCTCGACTTCATCGAAATCAACGAGGCTTTCGGCTCCGTGGCGGTGCAGTCCCTCAAGGACCTCGACTACCCGCTGGAGCGGTGCAACATCCACGGCGGAGCCATCGCCCTGGGCCACCCGATCGGAGCCTCCGGCGCCCGGCTGGCCCTGCACGCGGCCCACGAACTCAAGCGCCGGGGCACCGGCAAGGCAGCCGTCTCGCTCTGCGGCGGCGGCGGCCAGGGCGAGGCGCTGCTGCTGTACCGCGACTAAACCGGCAGCCGCGCAGACCGCGGAACCAAATAGAGCCAGGACGAGCCAGGAGAGGTTTTGACCGGGATGGCAGAGCAGAAAACGACCGGCGGCGGCCGCGAACGGTTCCTGGCCGACGCCGCGGCCCGCGGCCTGGACGTCGAGATCGTGGAACGCCTCGCCGCCCGCAGCCTCGAGGAGGCGGCCGGGATCCTGGGGATCCGGCCCGCGGATATCGTGAAATCGCTCGTGGTCAAGCACAAGGACGGCAGCTTCCTGTTCGCCCTGGTCCCGGGCGACCGGCAGATCTCCTGGCCCAAGCTGCGGGCGCTGCTGGGCGTCAACAAGCTCTCGCTCCCGGCGGCGGAAACGGCCTTCGAGGCCACCGGCTACGAGCGCGGAACCATCACGCCGCTCGGCAGCACCCGCCCCTGGCCGGTCTACGCCGACCAGACCATCACGGGCCGGCGGATCTCCATGGGTGCCGGGGAACACGGCTACAGCGCGTTCGTGGACGCGGACGCCCTGACGGCGGCGCTGGGCGCCGTCGTCGCCGACATCACCGAACCGAACTAGCCCGCACGGGTTAACAACAACGCGGGGTCACTTCGGGCCCATCCGGACGGTCGGGATGGGCGCGAAGTGACCCCGCGTTGCTGTTGGGGTCAGGCCGTGACCGTGAGGGGCGCCCCGTTGACGGTGAGGCGCCAGTTGGCCTGGCTGAACACGGCGACGTCCAAGGTGCCGCGGTCCACGACGTAGTCGATGATCCGCTGCCGGATCTCCTGCTGGCTGTTGGAGAGCACGGGCGCGCTCTTCACGGCCGGGAAGTTGCCGCCGCCGCTCTGCCGGTAGTTGTTGATGGCCAGGGCGAATTCCTGCTCGGGCCGCAGCGGCTGGCCGCCGTAGCTCAGCTTGGCGATCCGGTCCCCTGCCGGCCGGGCGAGGTCGATCTCGTAGTTCAGCGGCGCGTCCAGTCCGTAGACGACGTCGTAGTTGTAGTCCGGCGTGCCGTTCGGTGCCGCGGCGGTCACGGCGTTGGTGACGTCCTCGGCCCTGGCCGTGGTGGTGGTCACCGGCTTGAAGTACTGCGCGGACCACTCCAGGTAGGCCTTGACCTGCGCTCCGGTGACCTTGATGGAGAGCAGCGTGTTGTCGAAGATGTACAGCCCTGCGACGTCGCGGATGGTCAGCGGTCCGGCCTTGACGTCCACAGCACGGGAGAACGCCGCCGCGATGGACAGCACGGGCAGCCCGGCTGCGGGACCGTTGGCGAGTTCGGCCTTGATGGTGCTGGCCTGGACGTAGTTGATGGCGTCGATCGCGGCGGAGTCCTCCCAGCACGCGGTGGCCGTGCTGAGCGGCGCCGTGGAGGTCCCGATGACCTCGTTGACGTACGTTCACCGTGGCCTCGTGCCCGGCCTGCACGGCCCGGACGACGGCGGGATCGGGGTCCACGGTCTTGGCGTCCAAAAGGAGCGAATGCGCCGCCGTGACGGTCCACTGCCCCTTCACCTTGGCGAGTTCGAGGTCCATGACGGAGACCCGCATGCCCCATTTGAGCGGCTCGGTCAGGAGCACCTGCTTGCCGGTGGCCTTGTTGGTGACGAAGCGTTCGGGGATCTCCAGGTGGGCGTGGCCGACCAGGATGGCGTCGATGCCGGGGACTTCCTCGGCGAGCTGGGTGGAGGCGTTCTCGGGGAACGGCAGCGCGTCGCCGTAGGAGGATCCGGGCGTCGCCCCGGAATGGCTCGTGACGATCACGATGTCCGCGCCGGCGGCTTTCACCTGCGGGATGACAGTCCTGGCCTCTTCGACGATGCCGTTGAAGTCGAGCTTGCCCTGGACGTTGTCGCGGTCCCACAGCGCGCAGCCCGGCGTCACGAAGCCGACCAGGCCCACCGTCACCCAGCCGTTGTCCGTCTTGACCCGCTTCAGGACGTAGGGGGTGAACGCGCGCCCGCCCGACACGGCGTCGTGGACGTTGGCGCCCAGGAGCGGGAAGTCCAGCTGCTTCTCCCAGGTGCGCAGGAGGTCAATGCCGTAGTTGAACTCGTGGTTGCCCAGCCCCACGGCGTCGTAGCCGATCGCGTTCATGGCCAGCGCCATGGGGTGTTTCACGGTTGCCGAGATGGGCTTGATCTTGGCGAAGTAGTAGGCCAGGGGCGTGCCCTGGATGGTGTCCCCGGCGTCGATGGTCAGCGTGTTCGCCGCGCCGCGCTCGGCCCGCAGGCGTTGATCAGGGTGGCGGCCTGGGCAATCCCGATCTTGTTCCCGGCGGCGTCGGCATAGGGGACGTTCTTGAAGTAGTCCCAGTTGAAGACGTTGTTGTGCAGGTCGGTGGTGCCGAGCACGGTCAGCGTGAACTGCTTCTTGGCGCTTGCCTTGCCGCCGGACTGTCGCCGGTCGGCCTGGGCCGCCGGGGCTCCGGCCAGCGCGGCTGCGGCGGCGCTCCCGCCCACGAGGGCTGCTGTGAGCATGGCGCGGCGGGAGGGGGAATCATGTGGGTTCGTCATGGTGGGTGAACTCCTGAACGTAGGGGCCGGTGGGCACAAATCCACAGTCTAGGGGCGCGCCTGCAAGTGCGACAGGGGTATCAGAAAAACTTTGCCAAATCCTTGGGCGCCGTTCACCGTGGCGCCCGGGAGCCCGTTGCGGGGGGCCGTGGGGGCCGGAAACGCAGGAAACCCCGCCCACCGGAGTGGACGGGGTTTCCTGCAAGCAGTGCGGATCGCGAAGGATCCGAACGGCAAAAGTTACTTGAGGGTAACGCGGGCGCCAGCTTCTTCGAGCTGAGCCTTTGCCTTCTCGGCAGCTTCCTTGGTGGCGCCTTCGAGAACAGCCTTGGGTGCGCTGTCAACCAGGTCCTTGGCTTCCTTGAGGCCCAGGGAGGTGATGGCGCGAACTTCCTTGATCACTGCGATCTTCTTGTCGCCAGCAGCTTCGAGGATGACGTCGAAGTCGGTCTTCTCTTCGGCTTCCTCAGCAGCAGCGCCACCGGCGGGGCCGGCAACGGCAACAGCAGCAGCGGTAACTTCGAAGGTCTCTTCGAAGAGCTTGACGAACTCGGAGAGCTCGATGATGGTCAGTTCCTTGAAAGCTTCAATGAGCTCTTCGTTGGTGAGCTTCGCCATGGTGTGGCGTCCTTCCTATAGTGGTGCCCGGCGGCCCTGAGGCTCGCTGTCGCACCGGAGTCTTATGGAGAAGAGGTTTAGTTCTCTTCGGGGGCTGCGGCTTCGGCCGGTGCTTCGGCCTCGGCTGCTGCATCTGCTGCGGGAGCTTCTTCAGCGGCGGGTGCTTCGGCTGCTGCCGGTGCACCGTTCTCTTCTTCAAGCTTGAGGCGCAGTGCGTCGATGATGCGTGCAGCAGCGGCAGCAGGAGCCTTGAGGATGCCTGCAACCTTGGCGAGCTGCAGCTCACGGGACTCGAGTGCTGCCAGGGCAGCGACTTCGCTGGCGTTCAGTGCCTTGCCCTCGAAGTAACCGGTCTTGATGACCAGCTGCTTGTTGGTCTTGGCAAAATCCGTCAGGCTCTTGGCAGCGGCAACTGCGTCACCCTTGATGAACGCGATTGCAGTGGGGCCGGCGAGCTGATCGTCGAATGCTTCGACACCAGCTTCCTTGGCTGCAATGGCGGTCAGGGTGTTCTTGACGACCGAGAACTTGGTGTCCTGGCCGAGAGAGACACGCAGCTGCTTGAGCTGTGCAACGGTGAGCCCGCGGTATTCGGTCAGGACAGCGGCGTTCGATTCCTTGAAATCGTTAGTGATCTCAGCTACTGCTGAAACCTTGCTAGGCGTTGCCATAACCCTCCTTCCGGGGATAGTGCCGGTGTGTCCGGGTCCCCGCTCAAAAAGAGCTAAAACTAAAAACGCCCCGCGCAGATGCACGGGGCTTGTCTCGACGCGGTCCATGACCGCGGAGCTTTGCTTCGTTCACCTGCGCCGGCCGCCCTATGTTCAGGGTCCTTCGTCCGGAAAACCACTGCGTTCTCCCGGCGCGACTGCAGAAGTGAGTCTTGCTTGGGAGAGTGGATTTCCAACAACCGACGGTCTTTGGTCCTCCCAGCTTACGGGACGCGGTGCGCGTGTTCCAAATCGGGCCCCGCCGCCGGCCGTCAGCTGACACTCGGGCCGAAGTCCGGCAGTTCCTTCTGCCACAGACCCGTCACGCCCGCCGTCGTGAATCCGAGCTGCTGGTTGACCTTCAGGAGGTAGCGGTTCTCCGGGGCGTTCCAGGTGTACAGGACCCGCGCGTCCGGGAACTGTTCACTGAGCCGTTCCATGTTGGCGACCTTGATGAGCAGGCCGAGTTTGTTGCCGCGGTGTTCCTGGAGCACCACCGTGTCGTCCTGGAAGACCACGTCCGGGCGCAGCGCCAGGACGCTGATGGTGGTCAGGCCCACGAGCGTTCCGCTGGCGATGTGCTCGACGGCGGTGACCACCGTCCGGCGGCCCTGGGCAATGGTCACGTCCTCGGCCTCCCGGAGGATGCCGCCGTCGAACACCATGTCCCCGGCTTCCGCTCCCGGCACGTCGTCCTCGCCTGCCCGGTTCTCCAGCGCGGCGACGGCCTCGAGCCACTGGTCCGGGCACCGGTCCGTCCAGTGGTGCAGACGGTAGCGGCCGTCATTGGCTTCCTCGGCCTCGGATTCAAGTTCGGCGACGAGTTTGCTGTCCAGCGGCAGGGTGCAGGAACTGAACTGTTCGATGTGCTGCAGGGTGTAGCCGGTGTGGCGGGCGAATTCCACGTCACGGCTTCCCAGCGGGACAAACCCGACGCCGCTGCCGGGCACGAGCTGTTCGGCATCCGGGTCCGTCAGCGTCGATCCCGGGTGGTTGGTGTCGATCAGGATCGTGTGGCGGCCCTCGTCCCGGGCGAAATGCTCCGCGGCCTCAAGCAGCTGCCGCCCCACACCCTGGCGCCGGTATTCCGGGAGGATGTCGAGGGTGAACTCGGCGAGGTCCAGGTTGTCCACGAGCGGCAGGGCGATGTCCGCCGTCCCGACAATCACGCCGTCGATCTTGGCCACGAGGATCACCTGGCGTTCGTAGGGGTCCGCCATCTCAAGAAGCTTCTCCTGCGGTGCGTAGGCGAGGTCGTCGGTGCCCCAGGTCTGCATCCGGACCCTGCGCCCCACTTCGATTGCGGCGAGAAAGTCGGCGGCATCGGGCGTGTCAAGGGAATCGGGGATCCACAGCTGCTCAATCCGTACATCGTTTGCCATAGAGGGCATCATCCCAGCCGTTCTGCCACCCACCATCGGTACGGCCCGGCTCAAACCGGGCTTTCAACCGTCAGCATATGCTGGTTTGGGCCGCTGTTCCATTGGTGACGCCGGCCAGTTTCGTCCCGCCCGGCGTGCGGCGCCCTGCGCGGTGCGGAGAGACTGGCCTTAGTGAGGCTGACCGGGTGGAGCGACGGGCTTGACTGGCAGGGCATCCGCGGGACATGTCCTGCCCTGATTGTGAGCGATGGACATCATGCCTTGATGCCCCCTCGTCGAAGCAAAAAATGAGCATGTCCCGCAAAGATGCGGGTGAAAAATGAGCATGTCCCGTATGGTGGCCGGCGGAGAACGGACATGCCCGGCCCTGACTCTGAGCGATGGACATCATGCCTTCATGCCCCCTCGTCAAGGCAAAGAATGAGCATGTCCCCCCAAAGCTGCGGGCGAAGAATGAGCATGTCCCGTATGGTGGCCGGCGCAGAACGGACATGCCCGGCCCTGACTCTGAGCGATGGACATCATGCCTTCATGCCCCCTCGTCAAGGCAAAGAATGAGCATGTCCCCCAAAGCTGCGGGTGAAAAATGAGCATGTCCCTAGAACGTGCGGACGAGCACTGCCAGTCCCCGATACCAGTCCCCGGTATCAGTTCCCGGGGGCGGCGCCCGCGGCGGCGGCGATCCGCTGCCACTCGCCGTCGTAGCCCGCCGGTTTGAATCCCAGCGCGATGTTGATGCCGAGCATGTGGTCGTTCTCGGCGGCGTTGAAGGTCAGGACGCGCTGCACGGCGGGGTAACCTTCCCGCAGCCGGCGCAGGTTGAGGATCTTGACGAGCATGCCGAGCCGGTGGCCGCGGTGGCTCGCCGCGACCAGGGTGTCGTCCTGGCTGGCCAGCCATGGCTTGTCGGCTGCGACCTGGAGGACGGTGTAGGCGGCCAGCTCACCGGTGGCCCGGTGCCGTGCCGCCGCCACGAGGGAGGACTGGCCCGCCCGCCGCCAGGTGTCCTCGACGTGGCGGACGCGCGCGATGTCCCAGGTTTCCGGCTCGTAGCTCAGCGCGCCGCTGGGGGCATCGGTGCTCATGCGGGACATCAGCACCGCGAGCTGGGCCGCATATTCTTCCGGGCATGAATCAGTCCAGTGCAGGAGTTCGTAGTCCCCCGCGCGGACCACGGCGTCGCGTTCCAGGGCGTCGAGGTCCGCAGCGGGCGGAACGGCGAGCGAGCTGAAGCGTTCGACCTGCTCCAGGCGGTAGCCTGCCTTTCCGGCGAAGCGGACGCCGGGCGCGCCGGCAGGAAGCGCTCCGGTCCCGGTGGCCGGTTGGATGAGGTCCGGACCGGCGACGTCGAAATCGGCCGGGTGCTCCGTGAAGGTCTGCAGTATTGTCCGGCCGTCGGCGGCGGCCAGCGCTTCGGCGTGCTCCAGCAGCGCCCGGCCGATCCCTGCGCCGGTGAAGGAATCGAGGACGTTGACGTGCAGGAGCGCGCTGCTGAGGTTTTCCTGCACGTCGAAGCGGACCCAGGAGCGGCCCGCCATGCGGCCGTCGACACGGACGAAGAACTGCCGCAGCCGGCTGTAGGGAGTGTCCCGCCAGTACTGCAGGCGTGCCGCCGCGGACATCGAACGGTCAAGGTTTCCCCACGTCTGCAGGACGAGCTCGTCGCAGAGTTCCATGAATTCCAGGAACTCCCCCGCGTCAGCGGCATCAAGGCCTGCCGGCAGGGAGAGTTGCTCGATGAGGTACGACGGCGTAGTCACCGGGACAGCCTAACCGGCAAGCCGGGCGCCTCCAAGGGTTCCGGACGCCAAGGATTTCCGGACTCCAAGGTTGTCCGGCTCCAAGGTTGTCCCGGCGCCGGATACGGCGAAAGGCCGCCCCGCGGTTGCGGGACGGCCTTTCGCTTGAAACTGGCGACGTATGCGAAGCAGGCGTCGCAAGTGAATCCGGTGAGGCTTAGACCTCGGTCAGGACCTTGGTGACGTTGGGGTCAACCGAGATGCCCGGGCCGAACGTGGTGGCCACGGTGGCCTTCTGGATGTAGCGGCCCTTGGCAGCGGACGGCTTGAGGCGCAGGACCTCTTCCAGTGCTGCTGCGTAGTTCTCGGCCAGCTTCAGGGCGTCGAAGGACACCTTGCCGATGATGAAGTGCAGGTTCGAGTGCTTGTCGACGCGGAAGTCGATCTTGCCGCCCTTGATGTCGTTGACAGCCTTGGCGGTGTCAGCGGTCACGGTGCCGGTCTTCGGGTTCGGCATCAGGTTACGCGGACCCAGGACCTTACCGAGGCGGCCAACCTTGCCCATGAGGTCAGGGGTGGCGACGGCGGCGTCGAAGTCGGTCCAGCCGGCGGCGATCTTTTCGATCAGGTCATCGGAACCAACGAAGTCGGCGCCGGCAGCGATTGCTGCTTCAGCCTTCTCGCCCGTCGCGAAGACGAGGACGCGGGCGGTCTTACCGGTGCCGTGGGGCAGGATAACGGTGCCGCGGACCATCTGGTCGGCCTTGCGGGGGTCGACGCCGAGGCGGAAAGCGACCTCAACGGTGGCGTCGAACTTGGACGGGTTGGTGTCCTTGGCGAGCGTCACTGCCTCGAACGGCGCGTAGAACTTCTCCGCGTCGATCTTGGCCGCGGCTGCCTCATATGCTTTGCTGCGCTTTGCCATGCTGCTTATTTCTCCTTGTGCAGTTGTGGTCTGCGGACCGCGCTGGGCCCTGCCACAGTCAGGATTCCGGCTGGTTTATCCGTTCCGGAATCCCGCTTTTCAATGTTTAGGTGGTGCCGGTTTCCCGGCGGTGCTGACCGGCGTCGTGATCGGTTTCCCGACCCCGGCGCATCAGCGGTGGGGAATTAACCCTCGACGGTGATACCCATGGAGCGGGCGGTGCCGGCGATGATCTTCGCTGCGCCTTCGAGGCTGGTGGCGTTGAGGTCTTCCATCTTGGTGGTGGCGATCTCGTTGACCTGGGCCTGGGTCAGCTTGGCAACCTTGACGGTGTGCGGGGTAGCCGAACCCTTGGCGACGCCTGCAGCCTTCTTGATGAGCTCTGCAGCCGGCGGGGTCTTGGTGATGAACGTGAAGGAACGGTCTTCGTAGACCGTGATTTCCACGGGGATAACGTTGCCGCGCTGGGCTTCCGTCGCAGCGTTGTACGCCTTGCAGAATTCCATGATGTTGACACCGTGCTGGCCAAGCGCAGGACCGATCGGCGGGGCCGGGTTAGCGGCACCTGCCTGGATCTGCAGCTTGATGAGGCCGGTGACCTTCTTCTTGGGAGCCAATGTAGGTCCTTCTCTCAAATACGTCCTGGGACACAGGAGCGTGCCTCAGGTTGGTGGCCGCCATGGCAAGGCGGCCGGCCGCTCCGTGGCTGCTAAGCGGGCAGCCCGGGGCGAATTCTTAGGGAACAGCTAGATCTTGCTGACCTGGTTGAACGCCAGGGTGACCGGAGTCTCGCGTTCGAAGATGGAGACCAGCACCACGAGGGTCTGGGAATCGATCTTGATCTCGGAGATCGTGGCGGGGAGGGTCTCGAACGGGCCCTCCTTGACGATGACGGACTCGCCAACCTCGAAGTCGACGTCCACCTGGGCGGCGGCGTGCTTGACGGGCTTGCCCTTCTCGGCCTGCTCTTCTTCGAAGACCGGGGCGAGCATGGAGAAGACCTCGTCGAGGCGCAGCGGGACCGGGTTGTGGGCGTTGCCCACGAAGCCGGTGACGCCGGGGGTGTGGCGGACGGCGCCCCAGGAAGCGTCCGTCAGGTCCATGCGGACCAGGACGTAACCGGGGATGCGGACGCGGTTGATGACCTTGCGCTGAGCGTTCTTGATCTCAACGACTTCCTCCATCGGAACCTGGATTTCGAAGATGTAATCTTCCATGTCCAGGGTCTGGATGCGGGTCTCAAGGTTGGCCTTGACGCGGTTCTCGTAGCCTGCGTAGGAGTGGATGACGTACCAGTCACCCTCCTGGCGGCGCAGCTTGGCCTTGAACTCCTCGGCAGGGTCGACGTCGGCCTTGGCGGCCGCCGCTGCCAGCGCGTCGGTGTCGGCCTGCTTCAGCGTCAACGGTGTCGGCTTCAGCATCAACGACGTCGGCGTCTGCAGCCTCTGCGTCTTCTTCCGTGGCTACGGCCTCGTCAGTGACGTCGGATTCGGGCGCAGCAGACACAGCCTCGGACTCTTCCACGGCTTCCACCGCGGCGTCCTGGCTCTTATCCAGCTCAGTCTCAGTTACCTCGAGCTCCTGCTCAGACACTTGGTCTCCTGCTTCCTCATTGCCTAACATGCCTATTTAAATGACTCAATTCCGCACACCCCGCGGAATCTCCGGTTTCCCGGGTCCTCCACGCAGTCTGCGGACCGGTCGCCTTAGCGGTCCGTGGGGCCGCTGCCGCCGAAGACCCAGCTGACCGCGGTCCCAAAGGCCAGGTCCAGCAGGGTGACGATCACCATCATGATGGTCACGAACACCAGCACCACGATCGTGTAGTTGATCAGTTCTTTGCGGGTCGGTGCGACGACCTTCTTCAGCTCGCCAATGACCTGGCGGATGAAGATCGCGATGCGAGCGAAGAAGCCGGGCTTGGCGGCATTCTTGGCGGGGCGGCCTTTGGAGCTGCTGGCAGCCGTTTCGGTCACCTGGTCCTCACTCATCCTCGCAATGATCGGATACCCGGCTCTGAACTGAACCATGGTTGCTGCGCTTGTTCCGGATGATCCGGAACAGCATGCGCAGGGCAGACAGGACTCGAACCTGCAACCTGCGGTTTTGGAGACCGCTGCGCTACCAATTGCGCCACTACCCTTCGGGGAGAAAATCCGCTCCGGCCGATGCGTTCCGCAGGCTTCCCTGAGGCGCAGGCCATCATCGTGTTTTCAACACCGGAGAACCAGTCTACGCAACAACTGCGCCTACGTCGAACCGGCCCTCTTCCGGACCCCTGCGTGCCTGCGAAAACCAACTGACAGCAGTCAGTCACATTTCCGATCCGGCACCCCGGGAGATCCGCTGAACAGCATAGAGTAGATTTCGTCGAATCCCACATCCAGCCTTCCAGCTGCAAGCGAAGAACGGACCCGCCCATGTCTGCTGCCCGCATTTCCCAGCGCATTTCCGCCATAGCCGAATCCGCCACTCTGGCCGTCGATGCCAAGGCGAAGGCGCTGAAGGCAGCCGGCCGTCCGGTCATTGGCTTCGGCGCCGGGGAACCCGATTTCCCGACCCCCGGCTACATCGTGCAGGCCGCCATCGAGGCCGCCAGCCAGCCGAAGTACCACCGCTACTCCCCCGCCGGCGGCCTGCCGGAGCTCAAGCAGGCCATCGCGGAAAAGACCTTCCGGGATTCCGGCTACAAGGCCGAGGCATCCCAGGTGCTGGTGACCAACGGCGGCAAGCAGGCCGTCTACAACACCTTCGCCACGCTCCTGGATCCGGGCGACGAGGTCATTGTTCCCACCCCGTTCTGGACCACCTACCCCGAGGCCATCCGGCTGGCCGGCGGCGTGCCGGTGGAGGTCTTCGCGGGCCCGGAGCAGGAATACCTGGTCACCGTGGACCAGCTGGAAGCCGCCCTCACCGACCGCACCAAGATCCTCCTCTTCGTCTCCCCCTCCAACCCCACCGGCGCCGTGTACTCGCCGGAGCAGGTCAAGGCGATCGGCCAGTGGGCGGCGGCCAAGGGCCTGTGGGTTGTCACCGACGAGATCTACGAACACCTGACCTACGACGGCGTGCCGTTCACCTCGATCGCCACCGCAGTTCCCGAACTGGGCGACAAGGTGGTCATCCTCAACGGCGTCGCCAAGACCTATGCCATGACCGGCTGGCGCGTGGGCTGGATGATCGGCCCGGCGGACGTCATCAAGGCCGCCACCAACCTGCAGTCCCACGCGACGTCGAACGTCTCCAACATCCCCCAGGTCGCCGCCCTCGCCGCCGTGTCCGGGCCGCTGACCGCCGTCGATGAGATGAAGGTGGCGTTTGACCGCCGCCGCAAGGCGATCGTCGCGGGCCTGAACGCCATTGACGGAGTTGACTGCCCGACGCCGAAGGGCGCCTTCTACGTGTACGCGGACGTCCGCGCGCTGCTGGGCAAGGAGTTCCCGTCCGCGAACGGTCCGGTGCGGCCGGCCACCTCTGCCGAACTCGCCACGCTGATCCTGGACGAGGTCGAGGTTGCCGTGGTTCCCGGCGAGGCGTTCGGCCCGTCCGGCTACCTGCGCCTGTCCTACGCGCTGGGCGACGACGACCTGGCCACGGGCGTCGCCCGCCTGCAGGACTTCCTCGGCAAGGCGAAGTAGCACACGTCCGACCAAACGCTCCCGCACTGCGCTATCGCACTGATCGAGGTCGCTCTATTGCCAGCGCGCATGAAGCGACCCTGCGAGAGCGTCGAGTAGCCGCTGATGTGCGGGAGCGTTGGTGTTAGAGGAGGCGGCGCTCGGCGGCCCAGCGGGTCAGCTCGTGGCGGCTGGAGAGCTGGAGCTTGCGCAGCACGGCCGAGACGTGGGTTTCGACTGTCTTGATCGAGATGAACAGTTCCTTGGCCACCTCCTTGTAGCTGTAGCCGCGGGCGATCAGGCGCATCACTTCGAGCTCCCGCGCCGAGAGCTTGTCCAGCTCGTCGTCGGCGATGTCCGCGGGGGCCGTGCCGAACGCGTCCAGGACGAAGCCCGCCAGCCGGGGCGAGAAGACGGCGTCGCCGCCGGCCACGCGGCGGACGGCGCCGCTGATCTCCGCCCCGGAAATGGTCTTGGTGACATAGCCGCGCGCGCCCGCCCGGATCACGGACACCACGTCCTCGGCCGCGTCGGAGACGCTCAGCGCCAGGAACCGCGTGGTGCCCAGCAGCGGCGCCGAGCCGGCCAGCACCTCGCGTCCGCCGCCACCGCGGCCGCCGGGGAGGTGGACGTCCAGCAGCACGACGTCGGGACGCTGGGCTGCGATGACGGCGATTGCCTCCTCCACGGTGCCGGCCTCCCCCGCGACGACGATGTCCGGGTCCAGGTCCGCCTTCAACCCGGAGCGGAAGATGGCGTGGTCGTCCACGATCACCACCCGGATCCCGGAGAGCGCCGGCTGACGGGGTTCCTGGTGCCGGGCTTTCGGTGCCGGGTGTCCTGGTGCTGGGCTGGTCACGGTTTGGCCTCTCCGTTGGTGTTGTTGGCGGCAGCCGCGGCAGTTCCGGCAGATGCGGCGGCGGTGACGGGCAGCCGGAGCCGCACCTCGGTGCCGTCCGGGCTGCTGATGATGGCGGCGGTGCCGCCATGGCGGTTCATCCGCCCGATGATCGATTCCCGCACGCCGAGCCGGTCCGCGGGAACGCGAATCCGGGTCGAAGCCTGGCCCCCGGTCCTTGACGAAAACCTCCGCGGCGGCGTCGGTGACTTCCAGGTAGACGGACACGGCGCCGCCGCCGTGCCGGGCGGCGTTCAGCATGGCCTCGCGGGCTGCCTGGACGAGGGCCTCGTGGCGTTGGGTCATGGCGCAGTCCCCCACGGTGACCACCTCGACCGCGTGCCCCAGGGCGTCCTCGACCTCGGCGGCCGCGGCCTTGATGCCGTCGGACAGCTGGCCGGATTCCTTGTCGGCGTCCCGGTACAGCCAGCCCCGCAGTTCGCGCTCCTGCGCGCGGGCCAGCCGGATGACGTCGTGCTCGTTGCCGGCGCGGCGCTGGATCAGGGCGAGGGTCTGCAGCACGGAGTCGTGGAGGTGGGCGGCGATCTCGGCACGCTCGGTGGCGCGGACACGCCCCGCGCGCTCGGTTTCCAGGTCGCGCCAGAACTTCAGCCCCCATGGCAGCAGCACCAGGGCCACGCCGCCGAGCACGGCCACCGAGGCCAGGAGGGCCAGCCAGGTCTGTTCCCAGGACCCCGAGCCGGACACCATGACCAGCACGCCGGCCACCACGAGGGCGAGCCCGGCCGCGAGGCGCGCCCAGCCGCCGGCCTGGTCCGCCTTGGTCTTGTCCACGAGACCCGCCCGGCGGGTCTCGTCCAGTTGCATCCAGGCGATCGCGGCGCCGCCCAGGATCGCCGCGACCGGGATCAGGGTGCCCAGCGGCACGTCAACCCCGAGGAGCCGGGCGATCAGGATCCCGGCGGCCAGCAACAGGCCCGCGCCCAGCAGGATCTCCTTGCCGAAGGGCATGCCCGGGACTTTGGACCGCCAGGACCCTTGCGGCGCCGTCCCGGGCGTTCCGCGGGTTCCGGGGGCGCCACGGCGCGCCGGGGCCGGCAGACGTCGGGGATGCCCGGGGTGTCCGGGAAGCTGACGGCCGGAGCGATGGGCGACGCCGGACGGCGGGCGTTGCGCCGGGCGCTTTCATCCGCCGTGGGGACCATGATCCAGAGCCAGGCGTAGAAGGCCACCCCGGCGCCGCCCGCGAGCGCAGCCACCGCCATGCCGATCCTGACCATGCGCACCGGCCAGCCCAGGTGGTTGGCGAGGCCTGCGCACACGCCGGCAATCACGCGATCGCTGCTGCGGACCAGCGGCGGGCGGGCGGGCGCGGTCGTCATGCATCAATCCAAGCACGGATCGGGGTTCCCCGGACGCGTTTGCGGGCCCAACCGGGGGCCACTCAGGGACCGTTCAGGGTGTTCCCCAGTAGAGCCCGGCGCCGGGAACGGGAAGGATCGAAGTATGAACCCGCACACTCCGCACCCCGATGAAGGCCCGGCCTCCGCAGACCGGCCAGCCACGGATCGACCCACCCCGAACTTCCAGAACCGGACCTTCCACGAACCGGACTTCCCGACGAACCAGCCCGTCCCGGACCTTCCCGGCAGCGGACAGCCCGCCCCGGACGTCCCGGCAGCAGGCCGGCCCGCCGGCGCTGCTGCCGGTTCCGGGCCCGACGGCGGCGCCGTCGCCGGAGCCGCCGCGGCTCTACCCGGCCGGCGACCCGGATGGGCCGTACGCCCCGCCGCCGTTCTACGGCGCGGATCCATCCCAGGGCGGACCGTACCAGGCGGACCGTCCCGGGCGACAGATGCCCGGACGACAAACCCAGAATTTCTTCGACTGGATCCGCAGCCAGGGCATCTACCGCGGACGCGACCGCTGGATCGGCGGCGTGGCCAGCGGCATAGCCCACCGGCTCGGCGTCGACCCGCTGATCATCCGCGGCGTCCTGATCGTCCTGACCGTCTTCGCCGGAATTGGCGTTCTCGCCTACGGCCTCGCCTGGGCGCTGCTGCCCGAACCCGACGGCCGCATTCACGTCCAGGAGGCCGCCGCGGGCCGGTGGACCGCCGGCATGACCGGCGCCCTGATCACCTCGGTCATCGGTTTCCCCAGCCTGGGCACCGGTGTCTGGGGCTGGGACCGCTTCGGCTTCGGCGCCTTCGTCTGGACCGTCTTCTGGGTGGGCGGTGCCATCTACCTCGTCTACTACCTGACCCAACGCAACAAGATCCGGGACGGAGCCACTCCCATGTCATCGCGTTACGACTCCGGCAGCCCGGCCGGCGCCGCGACTTTTGCGGCTAGCCCCCGCACCGGCGCCGGGCAGCAATCCGCCGGCAGCTTCCCGCCGGGCGGCGTCCCGGCCTATGGCCACCCGTCTGACGGCTCTCGCCAGTCTCCGGCGCCGGCCCGGCCTGGGGTCCGCCTCCGCCGTCGGGACCCATCTCCGCCCGGCCCGCCCGTTCCCCCGGCGGCTACGGGCCGGGGTCCGGGGCCACTCCGCCTCCGCCGCGCCGCGCGCAACCTTGGCCCGGGCACTCCGGCCGTCGCCATCACCGTCGGCTCCGCCCTCCTGGTGGGCGGGGGCATCAAGGCCCTCGACGCCGCCAACGTGATCGATCTCGGCGATTCCGGCAACGCGCTGGTCTGGGCCATCGGCGCGGCCATCCTGGGCCTCGGGATCCTGTTTGCAGGGCTGCGGGGCCGGACCTCCGGGATCCTGGGCTTCTTCGCCGTCGTGGCCCTGCTGATCGGCGCCATCTTCAGCGTGGTCCCGCACGGGGACCGGTTCCGCTTCCAGAACGCCGACTGGACGCCGTCGAGCATTGAACAGGCCAGCGGCGGCTTCGAGATCACCGGCGGCACCGGAACCGTGGACCTGACCAAGCTGGCGCTGAATCCGCCGCTGGGCTCCGACGTCGTTGTTCCGATCGACGCGACGGCCAGCAACCTGACCGTCGTCATCCCGGCCACCGTTCCGGTGCAGATCCAGGCGGACATGACCATGGGCAACCTCCACGAAGGCAACCAGGACCGCGGCGGCATGACGAAGCAGCAAAGCGACTACAACACCGCCAAGCCCGGCGCCCGGCTGGTCCTGAAGATCTCCGGCACCGTCAGCAACGTGACCATCAAGGAAGGCAACTGACATGAGCAGCTATGACGACTCCGCCGCTGCCGAGCCGGGCAGGACCCGGAAGCGGCGCTCGCCCGCCCGGGTGGGCACAGTGGTCTGGGGGCTGACAGTGGTGGCCCTGGCCGCGCTGATCATCATTTCCCGGCTCGGCCTCGTGGCCCTCAACGGCACCTATGTGCTGATCGGCCTGATGATCGGGGCCGGGGCCGCCCTGATCGTCGGCGGCCTGGTCTCGGCACGCAGGCGTGACAATAAGTCAACTACAGGGAAGTCTTGAACCATGGATAAATTCTTCGACACCATCCGGGGCTTCGGCCTGAAACGTGGTCCGCAGCGCTGGGTTGGCGGCGTCTGCGGCGGAATTGCCGCCAAACTGAACGTTGATGTGGCCTATGTCCGGATCGCCTACCTGCTCCTGAGCCTGCTCCCCGGCCCGGCGTTCGTGGTCTACCTCGCGGCGTGGCTGCTCCTCCCGGACCAGCGCAACGCAATCGTCCTCGAAAGCTTCCTCTCGAAGCGTTCCTCCCGGCCCTGACATCCGTCACAGGCCGGCCAATCACAGGCCGGCCGGCCAGCGCCGGCCCGCAACCTGCCGCGGTGGCTGCGCCGCACCACGAAAAGGTGCCCCCGCCATCATGGCGGGGGCACCTTTTGTAACCGTTTGTGTCCTGCCCCACACCCGCCACTAGACTCTAGGTGAGCTCAGCGTGGCGCTCTGCCTGTACCCCTTCAAACCAGGATTTGAGCCAAGACATGAAAATTGGAATCCTCACCAGCGGCGGAGACTGCCCCGGCCTGAACGCCGTCATCCGTGGCGCCGTCCTCAAGGGCATCGCGGTCCACGGCCAGCAGTTCGTAGGATTCCAGGATGGCTGGCGCGGCGTTGTCGAGGGCGACATCGTCGAGATTCCCCGCACCATGGTCCGCGGCATCGCCAAGCAGGGCGGCACCATCCTGGGCACGTCCCGCACCAACCCGTTTGAGAACGGCGGCGGTCCCGAGGTCATCAAAGCCAACATGGACCGGCTCGGGATCGACGCCATCATCGCCATCGGCGGCGAGGGCACCCTGGCCGCCGCAAAGCGGCTCACCGACGCCGGCCTCAAGATCGTGGGCGTGCCCAAGACGGTCGACAACGACCTCGACGCCACGGACTACACCTTCGGCTTCGACACGGCCGTGGAAATCGCCACCGAGGCAATCGACCGGCTGCGCACCACCGGAGAGTCCCACCACCGCTGCATGATTGCCGAAGTCATGGGACGGCATGTGGGCTGGATCGCCCTGCACGCCGGCATGGCCTCGGGCGCCCACGCCATCCTGATCCCGGAGCAGAAGGCCTCCATGGAACAGATCGCCGAGTGGGTCGTCTCCGCCCACGACCGTGGCCGCGCCCCGCTGCTTGTCGTCGCCGAGGGGTTCGTGCCCGAAGGCCAGGAGTCCCCGCATTCGGAGCGCGGCCTCGACACCTTTGGCCGCCCCCGCCTCGGCGGCATCGCCGAAATGCTTGCGCCCGAACTCGAGGCACGCACCGGCATCGAGACCCGCGCGACGGTCCTTGGCCACATCCAGCGCGGTGGCGTCCCGACGGCGTTCGACCGTGTCCTGGCCACCCGCCTGGGCATGGCCGCCATCGATTCGGTAGTGGAAAAGCGCTGGGGCACCATGGTGTCGCTGCACGGCACGGATATTGTGCACGTCGGTTTCGACGCCGCACTCGGCAACCTCAAGTCCGTACCGCAGAGCCGCTACGACGAGGCCGCAGTCCTCTTCGGCTAAGCGGCCACCGGCGGGGTCCGGCTCGGGCGCGGCGCGGAAGGCCGGGGCGGCAGCGCCGCGAAGGGCCCGGACGCCCGGCGGTGGGTAGGGTTGATTCATGACTCTTGAGCCCGGTTCCGCAGAAATTGTCCAGCTCGCATGGGCGCGCCGCTTGGGGTTCGACGACGGCGCCTTCGCGGCTGCCGCCGGTGTGCGGCTCACCCGGGCGGATGAGACAGCCCGGTCCCTGCAGTTCGTCCGCCTGTTCGGCAACTCCGCCCTGGTGGGCCCGCAATGGGCGCTGGACGCCGCCGCCGGTCTCTCCGACGAGGAACTGGCCCAGCACGTGACGCTGCTGACCATCACCCGCGGGCACGGCGGCCACGGGCTCGGCGCCGCGGCACTCTTCTTCGCCGACGACCTCCCCCTGCAGCAGCCTTCCGAGGAGCTGACGGTCTCGCACGGGAACCCGGAAGCGATCGAACTGGAGACGTTCTGCCCGCCCGACGACGTCAACGAGGTGGGCCTCGCCGACCTCGAACACCGCTTCACCGTCCTGCATCTGGAAGACGGGCGGCGGACGCCCGTGGCCTGCGGGGCGTATGCCGAATGGGAGGGGCTCCTGGCCCATCTGGGCGTGCTGGTCGCGCCCGAATGGCGGCGCCACGGCCTGGGCAAGCTGGCCGCCTCGATAGCCGCCCACGAGGCCCTCGCCGCCGGGCTGACGCTGCAGTGGCGTTCAGAGGTCAGCAACAAGGGGTCCCTGGCGCTGGCCCGGAGCCTGGGATTCTCCGCGGGCGGCATCCAGACCAGCGTGCTGCTGGGCTGATCCGGATGCCGCCAGGCCGCCTAGCCGCGCTCCGCGGCGGCCCTGTCCGGGCTGGCCTGTCCGTGTCGGCCGCGGCTTAGCCGGCGGCCGCTGCTGCGGCTGGCGATGGCCGCTGCTCAGCCGGGCGCTGCGGCAGCGATCCGGCTCGCCCCAGCCCTGGACCGGCTTGGGCTTGGCGAAGAACAGCGTCACGGCAGCGCCGAGCAGGATGACCGCCGCCGGCAGCAGGATGGACTGGCCCATCGCCGTCGAGAACCCCTCATGAAGGGCCTCGGGCAGGGCCCCGCCGAAGCCCATCGGGCTGGCCTCTCCGCCTGCTCCGGGACGGGCGGGAAGCTCGGCCGCCAGCCGCGACTGGATCAGGACGGCGATGGCGGCGCTGCCGAGCACGGCGCCGATCTGGCGGGTCGTGTTGTAGACGCCCGAGCCGGCGCCGGCCTGCCGCGGCGGCAGGTTGCGGGTGGCGGTGGAGCTCAACGGCGCCCAGATGCCCGCGTTGGCGAAGCCCAGCACGCGCGCTCGGGAGCAGGAACAGCCAGATGGGCGTGTCCGGGTGCATGAGCAGCGCAGTTCCAGAACAGCGCGACGGACATCAGGACCAGGCCCGTCGCGGTGATGAATTTCGGGTTGACCCGGTCGATGATCCGGCCGACGACGGGGGCCAGGCCGCCCGAGATCAGCGCCATCGGCACCATCATGCAGCGCCGACTGGGTCGGCGTCAGGCCGCGGACGATCTGGTAGTAGAAGATCAGCGGCAGGCGCGATCGCCGTGACGGTGAAGCCGACCGTGGTGATGGCGACGTTGGCGAGCGAGAAGTTCCGGTCCTGAACAGGCGACAGCGGCAGCAGCGGTTCGCCCTTGTTGAACGCCTGCCACACGACGAAGACGACCAGCACGGCGATGCCGGCTGATGATCAGGCCCCAGACGGTGATCGGGCCGACGATGGTGCCCCAGTCGTAGGTCTCGCCCTCCTGGATGCCGAAGACGAGCAGGAACAGGCCGAGCGCGCTGAGCACGACGCCGGGCATGTCGAACTTGTGCGGTGTGGGTCTCAGCGTCGGGACGAGCCGCAGCGCGAGGATGAAGCCGACAATGCCGACCGGGACGTTGACGAAGAAGATCCACTCCCAGCCGAGCGCCGTCGACCAGCACGCCGCCGAGGATCGGGCCGACCAGGGTGGCGACGCCGGCCGTGGCACCCCAGAGGCCCATGGCCGCGCCGCGGCTGGTCCGGCGGGAAGATGCGGGTGATGACGGCCATGGTCTGCGGCGTCATCATGGCGGCGCCGAGGCCCTGGACGACGCGGGCGCACGATGAGCGATCTCGACGTCGCCGGAGAGGCCGCACCACAGCGAGGCCAGGGTGAAGACGACGAGGCCGGAGAGGTAGAGCTTCTTCGGTCCGAAGCGGTCGCCGAGGCGGCCGGTGATCAGCAGCGGCACGGCGTAGGCGAGCAGGTAGGCGCTGGTCACCCAGATGACCGAGTTGATGTCGGTGTCGAGGCCCTCCATGATCGCTGGGGTTGGCCACCGAGACGATGGTGGTGTCGACCAGGATCATGAAGAAGCCGATCACCAGGGCCCAGAGTGCCGGCCATGGCCGGGCTACGTTTTCCATGGGGTTCCTTAGGGGCTGGTGCGGATGCTGGATAGGCATTGACGGGCGGGGGTCACCAAGGAAGTTCCCCGGTGCTGAGTTGGTTCTGCAGGCTGCGGATCCAGGCGACTTCGGTCCGCAGCATGTCCTGCTGGTACTGGACGTCGATCCAGTACTTGCGCTCCACGCCCTTCTTCCGGAGCAGTTCCTCGCCGGAGTCCAGGAAGTCGAGCTGCTCCTGCAGCGCGGTGAGCCGCCGGTCGAGGAGTTCGACGACGACGCCGGCCGGCAGGTTGTAGGCCTCGGAGATGGCCAGGGGGAAGGACGGGTATTCGTTGACCGGGGTGGCGAGCATGTCCTGCAGCCGCGCGGTGAGCGCTTCCCGGCCGGCGGCCGAGATCATGTACGTGGTGCGCTCCGGGCGGTTGCCCTCCCGGTCCGTTCCGGTGGCAGCGACGAGCCCCTGCTCCTCCAGCCGCCCGACGGCGTGATAGAGCGTTCCGGGCCGGACCTTGACCAGCCGGTCCTCGTGACGGGCGATCAGGAGCTGGTACATCTCGTAGGGATGCATCGGTTCCTCGACGAGCAGGGAGAGCGCGGCGACACCGAGAGGTGTCAAGACGGATGCCCTGGCCATGGTGCGTTGTCCTCCCCCGTGCATGCTTGTGATTACTCCACAACGATTATTCCACGTGGAATAATTGAGGGCAATCCTCCCGCCAAGCCGAACCGGCCGCACCCCGCCGGACCCCCGGCGGGGTCAGCCGAGGAGGGCCAGGATGTCCGTCCGGGCGAACATCTGCGCGGCCGCCCGCGCGGAGGGGGTGCCGGCGTCCGGGTCGGCCCCGGCGTCCAGCAGTTCGCGGGCCACGTCCGTGTAGCCCTTGAAGACCGCCCCGGCCAGCGGAGTCTGGCCGCGGTCGTTGGCCATGTTGGCATCGCCGCCGTGGTCCAGGATCAGCCGGACCGTGCCGGCGTGGCCGTGGTAGGCCGCCAGCATGACGAGCGAGTCGCCGGAAGAATTTGTCAGTGTGGCCGGTGCGCCGGCCGCCAGATAGCTGCCGAGCACCGCGGAGTTGCCCTCGCGGGCCGCATCGAAGAGCGCGTGAGCCAGCGCCAGCGTCTCGTCGTCGGGAGCGGCGCCCGGCTCGTTCACTTTGGACTCGGCGCTCATCGGGCACCCCTCAGGAAGCCGGTCTGCCGGCCCACCACCTGGCCGGCGTCGGGGGCCACAATGAGTTCCTGCGCCGCGGCATATGTCTCGTCGCCGTCGGCGACGGTCAGGACCGCGTCGGGGGCGACCGAGCGCTTGATGACGGCCAGGGCCACCGGGCCCATTTCGTAGTGCTGTCCCACGGAGGTCACGGTCCCCACCTTGCGGTCGCCGGCACGCACTTCGCTGCCGACGGCCGGCAGCGTGTGCTGGGAGCCGTCGAGCTGCAGGAACACGAGCCGCCGCGGCGGATGGCCCAGGTTGTGGACGCGGGCGACCGTCTCCTGGCCCTTGTAGCAGCCCTTGGCCAGGTGCACGGCGGTACGGAGCAGGTCGAGCTCGTGCGGAATCGTCTTGTCGTCCGTTTCGGCGCCCCACCGGGGACGCCATGCGGCGATCCGCAGCGCCTCGGCGGCCAGGGTGCCGGCCAGGGCCCGCTCCCCCACTGTGGCGGCAAGCTCGGCGGCGGGGACCAGGTACTCGAACCACGGCCGCTCCAGGCCGGGTGGGAGTCCTCGCCCACCACGGCATAGGAATAGCCGCCCGCACCCACATGCGGCCACGGGTCCTCCCAGACCACGAGCTGAGACCACTCGCCGATCCGGCGGGTGGAGCCGAGCACGGCCCAGTCCGCGGAAACATCGGCGACCTCGACCCGGAGCATGAACTTCATCCTGGTGAGCCATTCGGCGAGCGGGGCCGCTTCGGCCCCTTCGACGATCAGCCAGGTGGTGGCGCCGTCGTCCACCACCCGGGCGTCAAATTCGATCCGGCCCTGGACGCTGAGCAGCAGCAGTTCGGTGGACTGTCCCGGCGCCAGGCCGGTGAGTTGCTGGGAGGACAAGGTGTTGAGCCAGCTGAGCCGGTCCGGCCCGCTGACGGTCACCACGCCGCGGCTGGAGAGATCGACGACGGCGGTGCCGGCGGCCAGCGCCCGCTGCTCCCGGAGCGGCTCCCCGTAGTGGGCGGCGACGCCGGCGTCGGCACCGCCGCCCTCGACGGCGGCCGGGCGCGACAACAGGGGGCTCTTGATAGTCATATTGAAAGGAACGTCCTTAACTGTGGTCGTATTCCGGCCGCGGCCGCCGGGGCCGCAGGGGTGACCCGGAACCCCGGGGTTGCCGGGATCTTCAGATCTGCCGGCGCCCTGTGTCCGCCATGCGGGTCAGCGGTATTCCGGATTTTCGAAGTCGAAGCGGGTGCCGGCTTTCCAGGCGTCGGGAAGGTTGCCATAGGCAGGAATGCCGCCAGCGTCCTTGAGCATGCGCGCCAGATGCAGCATGTTCCAGGTCATGAAGGTGGTGTTGCGGTTGGTGAAATCGCTGTCCGGACCTCCGGAACCCTCGTCAAGGTAGCTCGGCCCTGGCCCGACGGGACCGATCCACCCGGCGTCGGCCTGCGGCGGGATCGTGAACCCGATGTGCTGCAGGCTGTACAGGACGTTCATGGCGCAGTGCTTGATTCCGTCCTCGTTGCCGGTGATGAGGCAGCCGCCCACCTTCGGATAGTAGGCCCACTGGCCTTTCGCGTTCAGCTGCCCGGAGTGGGCGTAGAGGCGTTCGATGAGTTTCTTGGTCTGCGAAGAGTTGTCCCCCAGCCAGATGGGTCCGGCCACGACGACGATGTCCGCTTCCAGGACGGCCGGGTAGAGGTCCGGCCACGCGTCGGTGGCCCAGCCGTGTTCGCGCATGTCCGGGTAGACGCCGCTGGCGATGTCGTGGTCCACGGTGCGGATCACGCGGGTGGTGACACCCTGTTTTTCCATGATTCTGCGGCTGACCTCGATCAGGCCCTGGGTGTTGGACACATCCGGGGATTTCTTCAGGGTGCCGTTGAAGTACACGGCCTTGAGGTCGGCGTAGCTGGTGGAGCTGGCGTCACGGCTGGTCACTGAGTCGTTCACGGTGTCTCTCCTTGGTCGATGCAGACAGGCGATACAGACAACGGAAAAGCGGTGAGACCGTGGGGTTAGTGTACTTTGGCGAGGATCGCCGACGCGTGGGCTTCCAGCCCGCCGCCGGCCGCCGATTCCTTCCCGGTGGCCACATCCCAGCGCCACAGCAGGTTCCCCTCCACGAGCCCGAAGATCCGGGTGGCCGCCGTGTACTCCTTGGAGTGGCTGCCGCGCATCACCAGGTCGGTGCTGAGCTGGATCTGGGGTCCCTTGATCTGCCCGTAATAGAGCTCCGAGATCCCGCCGGGGTGCGCGATGGAGACCGAGATGTCGAAGCCGCCGTCGCTGTTGCGCAGCGCCTCGACCTCGTCGGCGCTCTTGAGCACGGGGACGATGTCCGCCGGGATCAGGCCGGGGCCGCCGTCCTCCTCGCGCTGTTTGCGTTCCAGCGCCCAGAAGCCGGTCTCGACCGTCAGGGGCCGCAGCTTGGTGCCCTCGTCGTCGGTCAGCCAGCTCTCGGCCCGGTACTGCAGGTACGGCAGGCCGTTGTGCGTGAACGAGACGTGCTGCAGAGAAGTGCTCTGAGTCCTCGTCCCCGGCGCCGAGCCGGCCGCGACCCTCCCACTCACCGATGAGCCAGGACAGCGGAACGATTTCGGGGGTCAGATCTGTAGGAATTTCAATCGGCACAGCAACTACCTCTGGAAACTACGGGGTGGTCTGGAAAGTGTGGGCTTACTTCTGGCCTTTGAAGAGGCGGTAGACGACGAAGCCGGCAAACCACGCCATGGACAGGCCGGCCACGCCGAGCAGGACAAGGAAGAAGATCTCATATGCAAGTACGGACATGATGCCATCCTAACGCTTAGAAGATGAGTAGTTTGTCTATGAAGTACGCCAGGGATCCGACCGCGGACACGGGCCCCAGCCCCATTCCCACGGCCGCCAAAATGTTCAGGCCATCGCCGCTGAGGACGACGAGGCGGCGGAAACTCACCAGCACCGCCCCCACCACCACCCCGGCGAGGGCCGCAGGCAGCACGGCGATGTCGGAGAACACCAGCCCGGCCAGCGGCCCGGCGAGCCCCGCGCTGACGATGCCCAGCGGGGCCACGATCCGGTCCGGCCAGCGGATCAGTCCCGCCATGAGGGCGATCGCTGCGCTGATGGCGGTCACGAGCGAGCATCTCGCGGACCCCGTTGAAGCGCGAGCTCGCAATCCAGCCGGCGCCGAGGCAGGACAGCAGGACCCCGGAGCACGAGCCAAGGTGGATTCGAGGCGCTGGGCCTGGCCGGTACCCGGAGCAGCTGCATGACGAAGATGGCCATGACCCCGATCGCCATGAACGACGGCGTCCAGTCCAGGAAGCCCGGAGCCGGAGATAGGTCGCGGCCACCGCCGACCCCACGCCCGGCAGGCCAATCAGGACTGCGAGGGTCTTCTTCGGCCGGGATGCCGAGAAAATCGGGCCAGCCGATGCCGACCCCGATTGCGCTGAGGGCTGCGGCGGCCAGAAGGACCTCAGGCGAGGAGTAGGCACCGACAACAACGGCGGCCAGACCGGCCAGGCCGATGATCCCGACGCTCCACAGCTTCACGGGTCTGCTCGCCCTCGGCAGACCCGCCATGGTGGTACCTTCGCTCACTGCGGACCCCAATTCGACTCGGCTCAATTTCAACGGGCCGCGGGCCCTGACGGTTCAATCCTGCCCTATGTGAACTCTATGTGTCGCAAAGGGACTGGCAGGAGGTGACGGAACCATGGCCGGAAAGGGGCCGTTAGGTATACTCGAGATCAGCACCACAGACGCCCAATGATGCGCGGACACCCCTTGGAGGAACAATGTCGCACATCCTGCTCTTGACGAACAGCACCGGAACATCCGTGGACGTCCTGCCTGCTCTGGAATTGTTGAACCACCGGGTGCATATCCTTCCGGCCGAGCCCACGGCCCTGCTCGAGACCGACCCCTGTGACATTGTCCTGCTGGACGCCCGTAAGGACCTGGTCGGCGCACGTTCCCTCACCCAGCTGCTGAAGGCCACCGGGCCTCAGCGCCCCGCTGATGCTCATCCTCACGGAGGGCGGCATGGCCGCCGTCTCGTCTGCGTGGGCGGTGGACGATATCCTCCTGGAATCCGCGGGGCCCGCAGAGGTCGAGGCCCGGATCCGCCTCGGCGTGGCACGGGCCGTTCCCGAGCAGGAGGAGGCCCCGACGGAAATCCGGGCCGCCGGCGTCGTGATTGACGAGGCCAGCTACACCGCGAGGGTCAACGGCGCCGCCCTCAACCTGACCTTCAAGGAATTCGAGCTGCTGAAATACCTGGCCCAGCACCCCGGCCGGGTGTTCACCCGCCAGCAGCTGCTGACCGAAGTCTGGGGCTACGACTACTACGGCGGCACCCGCACCGTGGACGTCCACGTCCGGCGGCTCCGGGCCAAGCTGGGCGCCGACCACGAAAACCTGATCAGCACTGTCCGCAACGTCGGCTACCGCCTGACCCTGGCCCGCCAGCCCGAGGACGAACTTACCGAGGCCTGACCGGCACCCCCGCCATCCGCGCGCGGACGGCAAACTAGCGGACGGCACAGCAGGAGTTAACGCAGAAGGCCCCGGACTCTGGATTCCAGAGTCCGGGGCCTTCCCGCTGCACCCAAGAATGAATGCGGCTTCAGTGGAGGACATACGGGTCGAACGTATCGAGGCCACCCCAGTGGTGGATCCCCCTCGCATCTGGCTCAACGCCGGACGAGATAACGACTATACGTGACGGTCCGGAGTTCAACAAAATCGGCCGCTGCCGGCCCGGCACCCGATAGCCTTGCACCATGAGCCCTGCACACCCGGAAAACTGGCCCGTCCATGCTGTCAAGGGACCCGTGGATGGCGGACTGCTGCGGGACGTCGCGGCCCTGGTCGCCGCCGCGGAAGAGTCGGACGGCAATCCTCCGCTGTCCGAACAGACCCTCGTAACGCTGCGCGCGGCGGACGCCGGCAACCATTCGGTACTGGCCCTCGCCCTATACGCCCAAGACGACACATCCGATCCCTCGACGGGTCAGGACCTGGCCGGCGTCGCCGTTGTCATAGAGGCCCCTGACGGCACGGGCGTTCTCGAGGTCGCCGTCCACCCCAGCTACCGCAACCAGGGCGTGGCCGACCGCCTCGTGACCCAATGCGGAACGTTCGCGGCTTCGCCGGCCTGAACGCCTGGTCGCACGGAAACCACGAGGCCGCGGCGGAACTGGCGGCCCGGTACGGCTTCGGCGCCGTCCGCGAACTCTGGAAGATGCGGCTCATGACGGCAACGGCGGAACTCCCGGAGGTCAGCCTCCCGGACGGCGTGAAGCTCCGTGCCTTCGCTCCGGGCCGGGACGAGGACGCGTGGCTGGCAGCGAACAAGGCCGCCTTCGCCCACCATCCCGAGCAGGGGAACATGTCCCGCGCGGATCTCGATGCCCGGATGGCGGAGCCGTGGTTTGACCCGGCGGGCTTCCTGCTGGCCGTGGACCCGGCGGACCGCCTCCTGGGATTCCACTGGACCAAGGTGCACCCGCGGCACGGCGACCACCCCGCGATTGGCGAGGTCTACGTGGTGGGCGTGACCCCGGAGGCCCAGGGCTCCGGACTGGGCAAGGCCCTGACCATCGCCGGCATCAGGCACCTGCAGGACCTCGGACTCCGGGCCGTCATGCTCTACGTCGACGCCGACAACATCCCCGCCGTCTCGCTCTACCGCCGGCTCGGCTTCACCCGCTGGGATGTCGACGTCATGTACGCGCCGCTCCCGCAGCAGCGGTGACGGGCGCCGGCGGTCCGGCGGACAGGCGTTAGTCAAGTCGGCGGATAACCGGGCCGTCCGGGCCGCAATCCGGATCATCGGGCCGTGATTGCTTGTAAGGTTGGAGCTACATCGCGCCAGCATTGAGGAGACATCATGCCACGGGAAATTGCCCGGACATCCACGTCTGAACCCGCTACGCCGGAAAAGGGGGCACGCCCGGCGCGTGCCCGCTTTGGCTCCTCGGAAGTGCCGGCCTCACGTGCCACCCAGGACCGGATCGACATTCCGGAGTTCGCGCCGAACCTGGAACCTGAGGGCGAAATCAGCCCTGACCGGTTCCTGGACCGCGAGCTGAGCTGGCTTTCCTTCAACGAACGGGTCCTGGAACTGGCCGAGGACCCCAACCTGTACCTGCTGGAGCGCGTCAGCTTCCTGTCCATCTTTGCCTCCAACCTGGACGAGTTCTTTATGGTCCGGGTGGCCGGGCTCAAGCGGCGGATCGCCACGGGTCTCGCCGTCCCCTCCCCCGCCGGGCTGAGCCCCATGCAGGTATTGGAGCAGATCGGCGAGGAGGCGCACCGGCTGCAGCAGCGCCATGCCCGGGTCTACGCCGAGCAGATCCGGCCCGCCCTGGCGTACGAGCACATCCACCTCATGCACTGGGAGGAACTCGACTCCCAGGCCAAGGACCAGCTCAGCGCCATGTTTGCGGAAAAGGTCTTCCCGATCCTGACCCCGCTCGCCGTGGATCCGGCCCACCCGTTCCCCTACATTTCCGGGCTGTCCCTGAACCTGGCCGTGGTGGTCCGCAACCCGGTCAGCGACAAAGAGCTCTTCGCCCGCGTCAAGGTCCCTGACCAGCTTCCGCGCCTGATCTCCATCGACGGCGCCCGCGCCGGCTCCGTTCCCGGGCGCGTGGCCCGGTTCATCGCCCTCGAAGAAGTCATCGCCGTGCACCTGGACCAGCTGTTCGCCGGCATGGAGGTCCTGGAGCACCACACCTTCCGTGTGACCCGCAACGAGGACGTGGAGGTCGAAGAGGACGACGCCGAGAACCTCCTGCAGGCACTGGAGAAGGAACTCCTGCGCCGCCGGTTCGGCCCTCCCGTGCGGCTGGAGGTCACCAATGACATCAACCCGAACATCCGGGCGCTGCTGATCCGCGAGCTCGGCGTCGAGGAATCCGAGGTCTACTCCGTTCCGGCACCGCTGGACCTGCGCGGCCTCTCCGTCATTGCCGGAATCGACCGCGCGGACCTGCACTACCCCAAGCACGTCCCGCACACCTCCCGGCACCTGAACGAGTCGGAGACGGCCAAGGCGGCGAACGTCTTTGCCGCCATGCGGCGCCGCGACATCCTCCTGCACCACCCCTATGACTCCTTCTCCACGTCCGTCCAGGCCTTCCTGGAACAGGCGGCCGCGGATCCAAAGGTCCAGGCCATCAAGCAGACTCTGTACCGCACGTCCGGGGACTCGCCGATTGTCGATGCCCTGATTGACGCCGCCGAGGCGGGCAAGCAGGTCCTGGCCCTGGTGGAGATCAAGGCCCGCTTCGACGAGCAGGCCAACATCTCGTGGGCCCGGAAACTGGAGCAGGCCGGCGTCCATGTGGTGTACGGCATCGTGGGCCTCAAGACCCACTGCAAGCTCTCCCTCGTGGTCCGCCAGGAAGTGGACGGCCTGCGCCGCTACTGCCATATCGGCACCGGCAACTACCACCCGCGCACGGCCCGCTACTACGAGGACCTGGGCCTGCTCACGGCCAATGAGCAGGTGGGCGAAGACCTTTCGAAGCTGTTCAACCAGCTCTCCGGCTACGCGCCGAAATCCACGTTCAAGAGGCTCCTCGTGGCGCCGCGGTCGGTCCGGTCCGGGCTGATCGACAGGATCGAAACCGAGATCAGGAACGCCAGGGCCGGCGTCCCCGCCCGCGTCCAGATCAAGGTCAATTCGATGGTGGATGAGGCCATCATCGATTCCCTGTACCGCGCGTCCCAGGCCGGGGTGCCCGTGGACGTCATAGTCCGCGGCATCTGCTCGCTGCGGCCCGGCGTTCCCGGCCTGAGCGAAAACATCACCGTGCGCTCGGTGCTGGGCCGGTTCCTGGAGCACTCGCGTGTCTTCGCCTTCGCCAATGCGGGCGACCCGGTGGTCTTCATCGGCTCGGCCGACATGATGCACCGGAACCTGGACCGCAGGGTCGAAGCCCTGGTGCAGCTCACGAGCGGCGACGACACGAGCTACGTCCTGGACCTGCTCAAGCGCTACATGGATCCGGAAACCGCCAGCTGGCATCTGGATAAGCAGGGGGAATGGACCCGGCACCATCTCGCGGAAGACGGCCGGAACCTCGAGGACGTCCAGTCCTGGCTGCTGGCGTCCCGCTCGCGTCAACGCACCACCAGCCTGCGGTAGGGGCCGTGAGTGTGAGCAGCGACGCACTGGTTGCGGACCAGACCGACCACCCGGGCGAAGAGATCGCCGTCACGGCGGCGGGCGCCATCCCCTGGCGCCTCAATTCGGCAAACAAGGACCAACTTGAGGTCCTGCTGATTCACCGCCCGCGGTATGACGACTGGTCCTGGCCGAAGGGCAAGATTGACCCCGGCGAGACCATCCCGGAATGCGCCGTCCGCGAGGTGGAGGAGGAGATCGGGCTCACCGCTCCGCTGGGGATCCCGCTTCCGCCCATCCACTACCACGTACCCGCCGGGCTGAAAGTAGTCCACTACTGGGCGGTCCACGCCGACGGCGCCGCCTTGCTGCCCGACGGCCGGGAAGTCGACAGCATCATGTGGTGCGCGCCCGAGAAGGCCGCCCGCCTCCTCAGCAACCCAAGCGACATCGAGCCCCTGCAGCACCTCGTGAACGCCAACGACCGCGGGGAACTCCAGACGTGGCCGCTGCTGATCGTGCGGCACGCGAAGGCCAAGCCCCGTTCCTCGTGGACCAAGGCCGAGGGTGACCGGCCGCTGGCCGCCACCGGCATGCGCCAGGCGCAGGCGGTGGGACGGCTCCTGCAGGCATGGAAGCCGGCCCGGATCGTCTCAAGCCCGTGGCTGCGGTGCGTGGCCACCATCGCCCCGTACGCCAAGGCGGCCGACGCCAAGGTGAAGCTCAACGAGGCCCTCACGGAGCACCGGCACGGCCGCAACCCGCAGAAGACGGCCGCCGTCGTCGAGGCACTGTTCGACAAGCAGCGGGCCGTGGCCCTCTGTACCCACCGCCCGGCGCTGCCGACCGTCCTGAAGCAACTCGCCAAACACATGAACTCCCGCCTCCGGGATCTGCTGCCGTCCTCGGACCCGTTCCTGGCCCCGGGCGAGATCATCGTGTGCCACGTGGCACACGGCAGCAAGCCGAAAGTCGTTGCCGTGGAGCGGTTCAAGCCCTTCGACGACTGAGGTCCTGGACCTCGCGGGACCTTAGCCTCGAGGGGATCCCGTAACGGCCCGGCGTTTCCTGGACTGTTCCTTCACACTGCAACGCCCTTGGACTGGACCTCTAGACTGGAACCGTGAGCATTCCTACGCCCTACGAAGACCTGCTGCGCGACGTCCTTGAGCACGGCACGCACAAATCGGACCGCACCGGAACCGGCACCCTCAGCGTGTTCGGTCGCCAGCTCCGCTTTGACCTGAGCAAGAGCTTCCCGCTCATCACCACCAAACGGGTGCACTTCAAGTCCGTGGCCGTGGAGTTGCTCTGGTTCCTGCGCGGCGATACCAACGTCAAGTGGATGCGGGACCAGGGCGTGACGATCTGGGACGAATGGGCCGACGCCGACGGCGAACTCGGGCCGGTTTACGGTGTCCAGTGGCGCTCCTGGCCCACGCCCGACGGCGGCCACATCGACCAGATCGCCGAGCTCATCGAGAACCTGAAGTCCAACCCCGACTCGCGCCGGCACATCGTCTCGGCCTGGAACGTCGCCGAGCTCAAGGACATGGCCCTGCCCCCCTGCCATGCGTTCTTCCAGTTCTACGTGGCAGACGGCAAGCTTTCCTGCCAGCTGTACCAGCGTTCGGCGGACACCTTCCTGGGCGTACCGTTCAACATCGCCTCCTACGCCCTGCTGACCTGCATGATCGCGCAGCAGACCGGACTGGAACCGGGCGAATTCGTCTGGACCGGCGGGGACGTCCACATTTACGACAACCACATGGACCAGGTCCTCAAGCAGCTCGCCCGCGAGCCCTACGACTACCCCCAGCTGAAAATTGCCCGCAAGCCGGATTCCATCTTCGATTACACCCTCGAGGACTTCGAAGTGGTCGGATACCAGCACCACCCGACGATTAAGGCCCCGATAGCCGTATGAGCACAGAAAACACCCCGGACGCCCAGCCCGGCGCTTTCACTGAGCAACTCCGCGCCTCCACCACCGGCCTGGGACTGGTCTGGGCCCAGACCAGCACCGGAGTCATCGGCAAGGACGGCGCCATGCCGTGGCACCTGCCCGAGGACATGAAGCACTTCAGCAGCCTCACCACGGGCCATCCGGTCATCATGGGACGCAAGACCTGGGAGTCCTTCCCCGATAAGTACCGGCCCCTGCCCGGCCGGACGAACATCGTCATCACCCGGCAGGAAGGCTGGGGCGGGACGCCCGGCGCGGAGGGCGCCATCGCCGTCAAGTCCCTCGACGACGCACTCCTGGAGTCGCAGTTCGCCCCCGGCCACGAGATGGTCTGGATCATCGGCGGCGGGGAGATCTTCGCGCAGGCGCTGGACCTTGCCGACGTCGCGGTTGTGACCACGATCGACGCAACCGCGGAAGGGGATACGTTCGCGCCCGATCTCGGCTACGACTGGACCGCCTCCGCCAGCCTCCCTGCCAACGGGTGGCTGGCGTCCGCCAACGGCACCCGCTACCGCATGACCATGTGGCGCCGGACGGAGGCCAAATAGTGCTCCGGAAACCCGAAACGCTCTTTGTCCTGGGCTACATGCTTCTGCCCCTGCTGGCGCTGCTCTCGGCCATCGTGGGACTGACCATGATCCTGGGCGGCAACAAGATCGTGGGGGCGATCGTGCTGGTGGTGGTGACCCAGGTCTTCACGTTCGGGGCGGTCTTTGCGCTGCGCCGGCGCAAGGCGGCGCTGCTGGCAGAGCCGCGCGGCGACTAGCGCGCCCTGCACTGGCCACGCCGGCCGTCGAAGGAGGCGATGGGGAGATCACCCCATCGCCTCCTTCCGGCGTTCCGGCTAGATTGGGCGGGTTGGATTCATACACCGGGATGCACGCGGCCTTGGCCGCAGCCGTTAGGCTGATGCACGGATAGGGGGATGCCGTTTTGGCTGGAAACTTGTGGGGCGCCGACGTCGCCCAATTGCGCACGCTCGCGGAGCAGTTCGGCAAGACCTCGGACACGCTGCTGCAGCAGTCGAGCACCCTGACCTCGGCCATCAACGGCACCGCCGCCTGGAAGGGCGCGGACAGCGCGCGTTTCACCTCCGAGTGGAACGGCAGCCACCGGGTCCTGATCCAGAAGACGGCCCTGGCTCTGAAGGCGGAATCCAGACGGCTCCTCACCAATGCTGAAGAGCAGGAGAAGGCCAGCAACGCGGCGCGCGGCTCCGGCGGCGGACCGGGAGGCGTCCGGAGCGGCGGGCCCGGCCACCATCGGCCATGGCGGCTCCGGCACCCTGGGCCTTCTGGGCGGGGTGCTGCTCGGCGGCGTCGGCGCCCTCCGGGCCGGGATGGGGATCCAGAAGTACATCAAGGCCCCGCTCACCCTGGCCAAGCGTCTGGGCCAGTACGGCTGGGTCCTGAAGAACCAGCGCGGGGATTTTGCCCGGGACTTGCTCACCAAGGGCCGCCATCGCTTGGCGGACCGGTCTTCGACAGCCGGCACCTGTGGCAGACCACTCCCGGGAACAAGGCCCTTGAAGGACTGCTCAAGGACTCTACGAAGGGCAGCCGCACGCTCAACGCCATCGACAGAGCCTCGGACATAGCCTCCCTAAAAAACCTCAATAACTTCATCAAGCCGCTGGACAAGCTCGGAGGCCTCGTCGCCGAGAAGCCGTGGATCGGCGCGGACACCAAGCTTGAATGGCTCGGAAAATCAGGGCTCGCACGCGGGCTCGGTTGGGCCGGCGTCGGCTTCAGTACCGTGGACTCTGTGCAGAGCTTTGCCAACGGCGACGTCAAGGGTGGCATGGCCAGCGCGGGCAAGGCGATGCTCGGCGTCGGCTGTTTCCTGCCGCCACCGGCCGGGACGGTCTGCCAGGTCGCCAGCGTGGGCATCGCCGTCTACGAGAACTGGGACACGATCAGCAGCGTGGGCAAGAACATCGGCGAAGGCATCGTCGACGCCGTCAAGGATCCGGGCGAGTTCGTCAGTGATACGGCCGACACCATCAAAGATGCAGGGAAGTCCGTTGCCAAGTTCCTCGGCTTCGGAGGATAGGAGACCCACATGACTCTTCAGGACCAAAAACAGCAGGAACCGCGGCTCGGCGTTGATGTTATCGGCTTTGGGGTGGGTGAATTCGCCTACCTGCTCAATGTCTTCGAGGGTCCGGCCCGGGACCGGTCGGTTAGTGTCTTCCGCGCCGGAGACCTTGTGGACGACGTGACCCTGTCCACCGCCGGAGCGTCATCGCTGCTGGCCCGTGACCTGGCCACCATCGACGACGACGGCGACTTGGGGGTGACTGGCGTCGCTGCCGCCGTCGCCTCGGCCCTCGGCCAGGCCACGCGCTGGACCGAGGTCTCGCTCCTGACGCAGGACACCATGGACAACGTGGTGCTGCTCGAAGCGTCCGGGGTGGCCCTGATGCTGCAGCCCCGTGTGCTGGGGACCTGGTTCGTGTTCGCCCAGGATCCAGCGATCAGTTCGGCCGAGGCAACCCAACGCGTGGTCCGCCAGCACGTCGAGCAGAATCCGGGTGGCACGGCCTACCTCGTCTTCAAGACCCTGGACGCCGAGCAGCACCTGCTGATCCGCCGCGCCGAGGACGGATGGGCCACCGGCATCCCCGACTTCAGCACGGACGAAGTCGCGGAAACCGCTGGCCTGGACGACGCCGGGCTATTGCACGCCATCGAGGAGTCCCGTGGCCAAGCGTAGCCAGGACGTGCCCCAGGACCCGGGCTACGTACCGTACCAGCCGCCGGAAGTGCGAGTTATTCACCGGCTCGCGGAGAACGGTGAAATAGTCGCCTACACCGATGAGGAATACGGCGTCCGGAAAGACGATGGTCTCGGTGTCGTCAAGCCGGTCAGTTCCGCCCGCGGCCTGCTCTTTATGGCTCTTTTCGTGTCCGCCCTTGACTGTCTGGTCCTCTATGGCCTGGTCAGAATCGCCATTGACGGAACCTGGGAGATTCTCGCCGAAACCTGGTGGGTCCTGATCGTCGGCGTCTTCGTTGCCGTGGGCATGCTGGAGCTACTACCTCAAGGAGCGCCGTGCCGAAAAGCTCCGCGGCGCCCGCAACCTGTCCCGGCCCGTCGAGTAACACGGCCACAACCTCCCCTGGTTCGCCGGGCGGCCCCGCCAACGAAGGAACCCCGTGGGAAGACCTGAGAACCCCATGACCCCCGCCCAGCCCGACAGAGGGCAGATAATCCACCGCCGTGCCGAAAACGGTGAGACGGTGGGATACACCCCGACGAATACGGCGTCCGGAAGGACGACCGCCTCGGCCTGGTCAAGCCGGTGAACAGCTCCCGCGGGCTGCTGTTCCTGGCGGTCCTGATCACGGTTGCGTTTGGCGGCATGCTCTACGGCCTCGTGCAGATTGCCGTCACCGATCAATGGGAGATCCTGGGCGAGATCTGGTGGATGTACCTGGTAATTCTGTTGCCGCTTCTTGCCGCCTGGTCCGCCTACGCCAAGGAACGCAAGGCCGAAAAGCTGCGCAGCGCCCGCAACCTCCCCAGGCCCGTCGAATAGCTGCCAGCACACCTGTCCAACCGGCGGCGTCGAAGCGCCCGTGAGCTCACACCTCGGGTGACGTAGCCGGCCCCGTGACGTAACCGACTGCCCGCCGGGCGCCGGTGAAGTCTAAACTGGGCCCATGACTACAGCAGCTTCCCCGTCCGTCGGCCTGGTCGGTTGGCGCGGCATGGTCGGTTCCGTCCTGATGCAGCGCATGCAGGACGAAGGCGACTTCGCCAGCATCAACCCGGTTTTCTTCTCGACCTCGAACGCGGGCGGTGCAGCCCCGGCCGTGGCCGGTGCTGCCGCGGGCGCGGCCGGCAAGCTTGAGGACGCGTACGACGTTGAGGCGCTGGCGAAGCTGCCCATTATTGTCACGGCCCAGGGCGGGGACTACACCAAGCGGGTCCACGGCGAGCTGCGTGGCCGGGGCTGGGACGGCCTCTGGATCGATGCCGCCTCGACCCTGCGCATGAATGACGACTCCATCATCGTGTTGGACCCGATCAACCGCGACGTCATCGACGCCGGCCTCTCGGGCGGGGTGAAGGACTACATCGGCGGCAACTGCACCGTGTCCTGCATGCTGATGGGCCTCGGCGGATTGTTCAAGAACGGCCTCGTCGAGTGGGGCACCTCCATGACGTACCAGGCGGCGTCCGGCGGCGGGGCCCGCCACATGCGTGAACTGCTGAACCAGTTCGGGACCCTCAACGCCGAGGTCAGCAGCGAACTGAACGACCCGGCGTCGGCGATCCTGGAGATCGACCGGAAAGTCCTGGCACGCCAGCGGACCGGCGTCGACGCCACGCAGTTCGGTGTTCCCCTCGCCGGTTCCCTGATCCCTTGGATCGACGCGGACCTCGGCAACGGCCAGTCCAAGGAGGAATGGAAGGCCGGAACGGAGACCAACAAGATCCTCGGCACCTCCGCGGATAACCGCGTCATCATGGACGGCCTGTGCATCCGGATCGGCGCGATGCGTTCGCACTCCCAGGCCCTGACCCTGAAGCTGCGCGAAGACCTCTCGGTGGCCGAGATCGAGAAGCTCCTGGACGCGGACAACGAGTGGGCCCGCGTGGTGCCGAACACCAAGGAGGCCTCGATGGCCGAGCTCGACCCCCGTGGCGGCGTCGGGCACGCTGGACATCCCGGTGGGCCGCATCCGCAAGATGGAGATGGGCCCCGAGTACATCAGCGCGTTCACGGTCGGTGACCAGCTGCTGTGGGGGGCCGCCGAGCCGCTGCGGCGCATGCTGCGGATCGCCACCGGGACCCTTTAGGGGCGGAAGCTCCTTCGCAAAGCACCTTCTCAAAACTCCGTCAGGAACCGCGTCAGGAACCAAGATACCTGCGGTATTTTGCGGCCTGCAGCTCAAAGGACCTTTGGGCGGCGGGCCGCAGCCCGTTAACGGCATCGAAGGGCTGGGGCACGACGCCGAGGGGCCGGCCGCCCGCCCGGGCCGTCCAGGTGCCGAGCACCGCGCCGCCCGCCACGATGGTTTTCTTGAACACCCCGTTGCCTCCGGGGACGATCTTGTCAGCGTGCTCCGGCGGAAGCACGAGGGACCGGTCCGCGTACCCGAGCAGGAATTCATCAAAGCCCGGCAGCGCCAGCACGGTGCGCTGACCGGGGACGCCGCAGTCGAGCAGCGCGGCCGTTTCGGGCGCGAGCCAGTAGCTGGTGCCCCCGAATTCCAGCTCCACCAGCTGGCCCGACACCCGCCCCAGGGCCGCCCGCGTGTCTGTCAGCGGAATGCCGGCCCACCAGGAGAAATCACGCTCCGTTGCGGGTCCGTGGCTGCGGAAATAGCGCAGCAGCCACTCAGCAATGCCATCCGCGCGGTCCAGGGTCCGCGATTCCGTGATCCAGTCGTCGAAGGCCACGACCAGCTGCTGGTTGCCGGCCAGCGGCCCCTGCACCAGGCATCCCCGCTGGCAGAGAACTCCCAGCAAGTGGATGCCGCGCTGGCCTGCCGTGGACTGGCCGGCCCGTTCGAAGGCCTGAAACAGCTCCGCACGGCTGGCGGCTCCCCCTGAGACCAGCCGCAACGCGGTTGCCGCGGCCGCGTCGACATCCGCGGCGGTAATCTCGAGCTCCCGGTGCCGTCCGGCGAGGCCCCGGATCAGCCGATCTGCGGTAATGGAAAGCATCCATTTCAAGTCCTCGGGGGCCAGCAGGTGCAAGGTGCCGCGCATCGGCCAGGAGCGCACCACGTCGCCCCGGTCCAGGGCGCTCCGGACATCCTCAATGCGGGCGCCCTGCACCCGCTGGCCCACCGCCCAGAGCACGGACTGCAGGTCCTGAGCCTGCATCGCCGTCATGCCGCGGACTGCTTCGGGGACGCTCGGAAACCCGGGTCCCAGCAAGCCCTGGGCGGCCAGCCGCAGCCTGCCGATGATCCCGGGGCTCAGCCGGATGCTTGTCGTTGCTGACATGGACCCATCGTAGGACGCCGGTTCACTCTCTGCCGGGGTGTTGCCTGGCTGTTCCCAGCCGCCGTCCAGCGGGCTTCCTTACCCTTGATGCATGACTATGAGTGAGGTGTGGCCGCTGCTGCGGCCCCTGTGCCGGAAGCTGGCCCTGCTGGGCTGGGCGTCCAGCGCCGCCGGCATGGCTGCCGGACTCGCCGTCGCCATTGCCAGCGGCACCCGGCTTTCGCCCGTGATGAGTACGCTGCAACTGGTGGCCGGAACGTGCATGGCGGTGTCTGTGAGCACCTTTGTCACGGCGGCGGCGATGCAGCCGCGTGCCCGGATACAGGAAAAGGTGAAGCCCGGACCCGCTGCTCCGCGCGGCCAGGAGCTCCTGCTCGAGCACTCCGGCGAGTTCCCGGCCACCGTACAGGCTTTCCTGCTCGGCTCGCTGGCGTTCCTGGCCGGTGCCGTGGCGTTTGCGTGCGCCGGGCTGGTCCTGCAGAGCGGGCCCAGCGTTCAGTCGGTCGCGTTCTGCCAGGTCTTCCTGCTCGGCGCCGCCGCCTCCGGTTTCACGTTCATGCTCTTCAGCAAGGTCGCCCCCCGCCACACCGGCCGGTAGCCGGCGGGCAACGACACCCGTGGAGGCCCCCTGCGGCGGTGAGGCCGGCTCTTCCCTAGAGCTCGACGCCGATCAGCAGCGGTTCCGGGTGAAGTTCAATCCCGAAGCGTTCCACGACGCCGCGGCGCACCTCGCGCGCCACAGCCAGCATGTCCGCCGTGCTCGCCCCGCCGCGGTTGGTGATGGCGAGCGTGTGCTTGGTCGACAGCGACGCCCGGCCGCCCGAGACGCTGTCCGGGTCCAGCCCGAACCCCTTGGCGAACCCGGCCTGGTCGATCAGCCAGGCCGCCGAAAGCTTGGTCAGCCCGTCGCCGCCGCCCGGGTACCGCGGGGCCTCCTGCGGCAGCCGCTGCCGCGACCTCGCCGGGCACGATCGGGTTGGTGAAGAAGGACCCCGTGGAGTAGGTGTCCCGGTCGTTCGCGTCCCAGACCATGCCCTTGGACGCGCGGAGCCGCAGCACTTCGCGCCGGACGTCATTGGAGTAGGCCCGTTGCCCCTGCTCGACTCCGAGCGCCCGCGCGAGTTCGGCGTAGCGGACCGGGGCGCTCATCCGGCCGAGCGGGAGCTGGAATTCCACGGTGAGCACCACATAGCGCGGCGAGCCGTTGACGGTGGTCTGCTTCAGGACGGAGTCACGGTAGCCGAACTTCAGTTCGGAGTTCGTGAAGGTCTTCACGGCGTTGCGCTCCCGGTCCCAGGTGCGCACCGCGGCGATCGTCTGGGACACGTCGGCCCCGTAGGCGCCGACGTTCTGCACGGGGGTGGCGCCCGTGGCGCCGGGGATCCCGGAGAGCGCCTCGACGCCGGACCAGGCGTGCCTCACCGCGTGGTCGACAAATGCGTCCCAGTTGTGGCCGGCCTGCACCACCACCGACACGCCGCCGCAGGAGTCCTCGGCGTTGACAGCGAGGCCCTCCGAGGCGATCTTCAGCACCGTGCCCGGGAACCCGTCGTCGGACACCAGCAGATTGGAACCGCCGCCGATGATCAGCAACGGCTGGCCGGCCGCGTCCGCCGCCCGGACGGCGTCGATGATCTCGGCCTCGCTGCGGGCCTCGCTGTAGGTGCCGGCGGGGCCGCCGACAGCGGCGGTGGTCAGGGTGGAGAGCTGAATCTGGGTCACCTGACCAGCCTAGCCGGGATCATCCGCGCGCCTAAGCCGGCGTTCGCTGCACGCCGCTAGCTGTGCTGTCCCGGCACGGCCGCGGGAACGGGGATTTTGCGCGCCGCCGGCGAGAGCAGGAAGCTGACGATCAGCATCACCATGACGGCCAGCAGCGAGTGGAGAATGCCGACGTGCTCGGCCAGCAGCCCCAGCAGCGGCGGCCCGCACAGGAACGCACCGTAGCCGATCGTGGACACCACGGACACCCGGGCGGCGGCCTTGACGGGATCGTCCGCGGCGGCGGACATGCCCACCGGGAAGCCAAGCGAGGCGCCGAGTCCCCAGATGGCCAGGGCAACGTAGGCCAGCCACGGCACCGGGGCGAACACGAATAGCCCGAGGCCCAGCACGGCCAGTGCGGCGCACCAGCGCATCACCGGGACGCGGCCGAACCGGTCCAGGGCCACGGTGCCGGCGAAACGGCCGATGGTCATGAACGTGACGAACAGGCCGTAGCCGGCGGCCCCGGCGGCGTCCGTCTGGCCATGGCCGTCCGCCAGGGCCAGCGCCACCCAGTCCCCCGCCGCCCCCTCGGCCAGGGCCAGGCCCAGTACCAGGACGCCGAGGAGCAGGGTGCGCCGGTCCCGCCAGGCCTGGGCGATCTGGCGTTTGTTGTCCAGCGGCTGCTCGAGGACGGCGTCCGTCTGCCGGACGATGGGAATGGGCCCGGTGGAGGGATCCTCGAAGGTATCTGTCCCGGAAGCCTTGAAGGCCCGCTCCCCCTCGACCGGCGTGATGTCCGCCCGGAACCACGCCGCCGCGGTGGTCACCGAGCCGGCCACCAGCAGGCCCACCGCGGCCAGGTGCCAGAAGACGGGGATCCCGGCGGCGGCAGCCCAGGCACCCAGCCCGGCTCCCGCCACCGTGCCCAGGCTGAAGGAACCGTGCAGCCGGGGCATGATGTGCCGCCGGACGGCGCGTTCCACCGCCGCGCCTTCGACATTGGACGCGGTGTTCCAGCTGGCGGTGCCCAGCCCGATGATTACCAGACCCGCGGCGACCGCCACCGGGCTGGCGAGCACGGTGGTACCGAAGCCCGCCAGCATGAGCCCGAACCCGACCATGATGCTGCCGATCCGGATGGTGCGCTTGGAGCCGAGCCGAAGGACAATCAGGCCCGAGGCGGACACGGACAGGAAGGACCCCGCCGTCATGCAGAGCAGGAGCAGTCCGATGGTGCCGGGAGTCAGGTCCAGGCCGTCGCGGATGGCCGGCAGCCGGGACACCCACGTGGAAAACGCGATGCCGCTGGCCGCGTAGGCCACCACCACGGCGTTCCGCCAGTGCGTGATCTCGGCGGCCGGGACGAAGGCCTCTTTGGTCTCCTTAGCCGTCACAGCAGCGTCATGGGCTACGCCAGCCTGACGACGGCCTGGGCCTTGACCAGGACCTTCTGGCCGGCCGAGACGACCGTGAGGTCGACGCGGGCGGTGCCGGCGTCGGCGTCGAGCGCTCCGATGGCCCCGCTGACCTCGATCACGGCACCGGCCTCCGGCGTCCCCGTCGTGTCAGCGACGGGCACCGGCTTGGTGAAGCGGGTCTGGAAGTCGACGACGGCGGCGGGATCGCCGGCCCAGTCGGTCACGAGCTGGACGGCGGCGCCCATGGTGAACATGCCGTGGGCGATCACGCCGGGCAGGCCGACCGCCGTGGCGAAGGCCTCGTTCCAGTGGATCGGGTTGAAGTCACCGGATGCGCCGGCGTACTTGACGAGGTCGGTGCGGGTGACGGTGATGCTGCGGCTGCCGATGTCCTGGCCGACCGTGAGTTCTGCGATGTTGATGCTCATGGCTACTGTCCCTCTCCGCGGACCAGGATGGACGAGGTGGTGGTGGCGACGGGCTCGCGGACGCCGGCGGCGCCGGTGGCATCGCCGCGCTCCAGGGGCAAGCGCGAAGATTTCCGAGCGGGTGGTGATCATGGCTCCGCCGCCCATGGCGCGGACGCCGTCGACGTGCAGTTCGGCGACCAGCCGGTCGCCGGCGACGATCGGGCGGTGGTGGGTGAACCGCTGGTCGGCGTGGACCACGCGGGAGAAGTCGATCCCGGACTCCGGATCCTCGATCAGCTGCGCGTCGGCGCGCTGCGCGACGATGATGGCGAAGGTCGGCGGCGCCACGAGGTCGCTGTGGCCCAGCGCCTCGGCGGCGGCGACATCGAAGTGGGCGGGGTGGGTGGCCTTGACCGCGCGCGCGAACTCGCGGATCTTCTCGCGGCCGACGTCATACACCTCTGCGGCAGGGTAGCTGCGCCCCTGCAGGTCCGGATTGATAGTCATGGTTCCAGCCTATCGCCACGGGGCGGGGCCGCCGGCTTCGTGACAGGGGCGCGCTGGGCTGGCGGGCGCAGGCGGGTGCCGGCCGGGGCGCTGGCGGTCAGGCGGGTTGCCTTGACCGGCGCGATATGATGAAAACATCAATCCATCAATCCGCGCAACGACTCGTCCCCGCCGGGCCGCCGTGCGAGAAAGTGCCCCGCCCATGATCTCCGCCGCGCAGACCCCCCTGTACGAAATCAAGGCCAACCTGTTCAAGGCCCTGGCCCACCCGGCCCGAATCCGGATCCTCGAGCTTCTGGCGGCTGCGCCGGACACGGCAGCGCCGGTCAGCTACCTGCTCGCCGAGACGGGGCTGGAGCCCTCGCACCTGTCCCAGCATCTGGGCACGCTGCGCCGGCACGGTGTGGTGACGTCGGTCCGGACGGCGAACGTGGTGACCTACCGGCTGGCCCATCCCAAGATCTCGGAGCTGCTCGCGATCGCCCGGGTCTTCCTGCTGGACACCCTGGCCGGTTCCAGCGAACAGCTCCGGATAGCGCAGGAGCTGCCCGCCGGCCACCTCGACACCGCGGGCGACCTCGACACTGCCGGCCACCTCGACGGCACAACGCCGTGAGCGCGGCCCACGCAGCAGCCCGGCCACGACATCCCACGGCCCGGGGACGCCTCGCCCGGTTTGTGCCGTCCCGCCGCGACTACGAGCTCTTGCGGTCCGCCTGGAAGACGGACCTGTTCGCCGGCATCACGGTGGGCATCGTGGCGCTCCCCCTGGCGCTGGCCTTCGGGGTCAGTTCCGGGGTCGGGGCGGAGGCCGGACTCATCACCGCGGTGGTGGCCGGACTGGTCGCCGCCGTCATGGGCGGATCCAACGTCCAGGTCTCCGGCCCGACCGGCGCCATGGTGGTGGTCCTGGCCCCGGTGGTCGCCGTCCACGGCGTCGGCAGCATTGCCCTGGTCTCGGTACTGGCCGGGCTGCTCGTCGTGGTCCTGGGCGCCAGCGGGCTGGGCCGGGCCGTCGCGTTCATCCCGTGGCCGGTCGTGGAGGGTTTCACGCTCGGCATCGCCGCCATCATCTTCCTCCAGCAGGTTCCCCTGGCCACGGGCACCGAGGGAACGCCGGGCCACAACACCCTCCTGGCCGCCGTCGAGAGCGCGTCGCAGGCCACCATGCCGACCGTGCTGCAGACGCTCGCGGTGGTGGCCGGCGTCGCGGCCGTGATGTACCTGCTGCCCAGGCTCAACAAGGCCCTGCCCGCGAGCCTGATCGCGGTGCTGCTCACCACCGTGGCGGCGGAGACTGCTGGCGCTGGACATACCCCGGATCGGCGCACTTCCGCACTCCCTGCCGGCGCCCTCGATGCCTTCTGTCGATCCGGCCGCGCTGGGAGGCCTGCTGATGCCGGCCGTGTCCATCGCGACGCTCGCCGCCATCGAATCCCTGCTCTCGGCCCGGGTGGCCGCCGGCATGGTCGGTCCCGACGGCCGTCCGTCCGGCCCGTACAGCCCGGACCGGGAGCTCACCGGCCAGGGGCTGGCCTCGATCGCCGCCGGATTCTTCGGCGGCATGCCCGCCACGGGCGCGATCGCCCGGACCGCCGTGAACGTCCGTTCCGGGGCCAAGACCCGGCTCTCCGCGGTGGTGCACGCCCTGGTGCTGCTGGCCATCATCTACCTGGCGGCGGGGCTCGTCGGCAGGATTCCGCTGGCGGCGCTGGCCGGCATCCTCATGGTCACGGCCACCCGCATGGTCTCGCGGCACACAGTGACGGCGATCCTCCGGTCCACCCGGGCCGACGCCGCGGTGTTCGTGATCACGGCCCTCATCACCGTCGCCTTCGACCTCATTGTGGCCATCCAGATCGGACTCGCCGCGGCCGCCGTGTTCACGCTGCGGACGTTCGCGTCCCTGAGCGGGGTCCGGCGCGAGGACATCCCGGGGCCGCCGGTTCCGGGAGACGAGCACATCGCCATCTTCCGGCTGGACGGGGCCATGTTCTTCGGCGCCGCGGAGCGGGTCCTGCAGGAGATCAGCCAGGTCAAGGACATCCAGGTGGCCATCATCCGGCTGTCCCAGCTGCGGATGCTGGACGCCACGGGCGCCCACATGCTCGTCGAGGTGATCTCCGCGCTGGAGCTGCGCGGCGTCACGGTCCTGCTGAAGGGGGTCCAGCCGCAGCATCTGGAGCTCGTGACCAATGTGGGGGTCATCCGCTCACTGCGGCATCACAAGCACCTGTTCACGTCCCTCCCGGACGCCGTGGAGCATGCCCGGAGCCATGTGGTGCGGAACGCGGCCGCTAGCGCTTGAGGTTCTTCCGGATCGCCTGGCCGCGGACCACAAGCCCGGCAATGTGCAGGATCAGGCCGAGCCCGATCACTGCCAGTGAGGCGAGGGCCAGGGCCTGGTTGCCGGTGCTGTTGCCCACCACGCTGAGGATGATGCCGACGGCGATCAGGCCCATGGCGCTGAAGACGAGCACCTTGTAGGTGGTTGACGCGGTGGCCCAGAATTCATTCAGCACCGTGCCAGTCTACCGGGGCGGGCGGACGACGCCGCGAGCCGCAAAATTCCTGGCGACACTCAAATTGCCTGCCGACGCGGGAATACGGGCGCGTCCGGTAATTTGCGCGTCGCGGGGCAATTCCAGCGTCAGAACAGGGACTTCCTGCACGGCCGGGACGTCCGAGCCGTGGTCACCGAGTTCGATCACCCGGGCCTTGAGCTGGCCCAGGTTCACCACGAATTCCAGTCCGCTGCCATCCAGCGCCGCGAGGGCAATGCTGCCGCTCAGCGAGTCGATCCGGAACCCGTGCGCTCCGGCCGCCAGGTCGTGCGGATAGGCATGCCGGGCGGCCGGGGCGCAGGCCTTCGCGGAGAGCTCCGGCCGGACCCACCGCTCATCCACCACCGCGAAGCCCTCCCCGCCGGCACCGGCGAGCAGGGTCCGGGCCTCCCCTGCCAGCCGTCCGTTCACGGGCGTCGAGTTCGACGGCGGCTGCCGGCGCGAGCAGCGCAGCGGCCTTGGCGGCAGCGCGGACCTGCTGCGGCAGCCCGGCGTCGCGCGTGATCATGTCTTCAAGGAGGCGGACCACGCGGCCGTCCTCGGCGCGGGCGACGTACCGGGCGACGACGGCGCCCTGCTCGGCGAGCCGGTTCCATTTGCGCAGGTGGGACGCGGTGCCGACCTTGCTGGCCCCGTTGGCGAAGGTGGCGACGTAGAGCCAGTGCGGCTGCATCAGGTACGCGCGCAGGCCCGGCGGGACCCGGCCGCCGCGGTGGAAGTCGTGGATCAGCCGGGAGTCGTCCAGCACGAAGCACCGCCCGCACTGGCTGCCCCTGGCGGCGGCAGCCCGGTCCGGGCACAGGACGTGGTCCCGGTCCGCGGGTCCGTGCACCATGTGATGCCCGAGGCACTGTTTCCCCGCGGCGGCGAGCCGGAAACCGAGGCGGGTGCCGGCGTCGAGCGTCACTTCGGTGAGGGCGCCGTCAGGGTCCTGCAGGCGCATCGCCGGGGGCCTGCCGCCGGACGCTGTGGCGGGCCCGGGGGCGCCGGACCATCCCAAAAGACCCCGTGCACCAGATAGCGGGTATCGGTCACGGGGTCTCCTCGAGTGGTGTGGCGGCTACAGGGCCGGCTGCACCCCAAAGGCTACCGCGAGCTTCATGATCTTCTCGGCGCGGCCCAGGCGCGGCAGGTCGGAGCCGTCCCGGATGACGCGGCCGTTGGCCTCGAAGTCGGCCATGAAGTCCGTGGCCCAGGCGACGTCGGACGGCGTGGGGCTGATGACCTCGTTGATGACCGGGGTCTGGTCGATCGCGAGGCAGAGCTTGCCGGTCATCCCCATCATCACGGTGATGCCGGTCTGTTCGCGCAGGATCGGGTGGTTCGTGCCGACGGTGGGGCCGTCGATGGGGCCGGGCAGGTTGCCCACGCGGCTGGCCACAACCAGCTTGGCGCGGGGGTAGGCCATGGCTTCCGGCGGTGGCCGCCATGCCGGTGTCGCGGCGGAAGTCGCCCGAGCCGAAGGCCAGGCGGAAGGCGCCCTGGGCCTTGGCGATGTTGTTGGCTTCCTCGATGCCGACGGCGGACTCGACCAGGGGGATGACCGGGGTCTTGCCGTCCATCCGGTGGAAGCTCTCCGTGACCTGGTCGGCCGATTCGGTCTTGGCCAGCATGATGCCCAGCAGGCCGGGGGTGCCGCGCAGGCCGGCGAGGTCGTCGGCCCAGAACGGGCTGGTGGCGTCGTTGATCCGGACCCACGCGCTGCCGCCGGCGGTCAGCCAGTTCACGACGTTGGCGCGGGCGGCGTCCTTCTGCGAGGGGTCCACCGCGTCTTCGATGTCGAGGATGATGGCATCGGCCCGGGAGACGGCGGACTGGTCGAAGAGATCGGTCTTCATCGCGTTCACCAGCAGCCAGGAGCGGGCGATGTCGGCCGGGATGTTGCGTTGGGGCCGAAGGGATTCGGCGGTGGTGGTAGAGGTCATGCATCTACGCTAGCCGCCCGGGGGCACTTGCCGCTAAGCGATCCGGCCCTCAGGGGCGACCATTACGACCAAAATCACGTCCACGCCCAACTAGCTGGCAGCAGAAGCCGTTTTCAGCGCTCAAAACGGCCTCAGCTGCCAGCCAGTTGGGTGGGGACGGCAGGCGCTAGGGGATGTTGCTTCCCCGCGCCGCGACCCAGAGCCCGTACCACTCGGCGCGGGTCATGGCCGCGGCGGCCTCGGCGGCGCCGGCGCAGGCGAGGATCCGGTCCGGGTTCGCGGTGCCGATCACGGGCGCAATCCCGGCCGGGTGCTTCATCAGCCAGCCGAGCACGATCGCTTCCCCCGTGGTCCCCTTCTCGGCGGCCAGGGCGGCCACGAGGGCGGTGGTGGCCTCCTCGGCCGGCGTCGGCGCGGCCGCCGGCGCCCCGGTGTAGAGGCCGCGGGCCAGCGAGCCGTATGCCTGCAGCCGGATGCCGTTCCGGACGCAGTGCTCCACGGTGCCGTGCGGGAAGCTGTAGTCCGTGCCCTCGGCATGGTTGACCAGCACCGTGCTTTCCAGCCAGGCCCGTTTCAGCAGGCTCATTTCGAGCTGGTTGCGCCACCACGGGAACCTCGAGCCGGTCCTGCAGCATCTCGATCTGCGGGCCGGACATGTTGGACACGCCCACGGCCCGCACCTTGCCTTCGGCCATGAGCTGCCCGACGGCGGAGGCCACCTCCGCCGGATCCATCAGGGGATCCGGGCGGTGCAGCATGAGCACGTCGACGTAGTCCGTCCGGAGCCGGGCCAGGCTTTCGTTGACCCGCTCCAGGATGCCGTCCCGGCTGAGGTCGTAGTAGGCCTCCAGGCCCTGCTCGTTGAGCCGGATGCCGCACTTGGTCTGCAGCCGGATCTTCTCCCGCAGCCCGGGGGTGCGGGCCAGGACCTCGCCGAAGACGGCTTCGGCCTTGCCGTTGGTGTAGATGTCCGCGTGGTCGAACAGCGTGATGCCCGCGTTCAGGGCGGCTTCGACGGCCGCGGCCGCCTCGTCCACGTGCGCGGACGAGTACGGCTCCGCCGACCAGTCGCCGCCCAGGCCCATGCAGCCGTAGACGAGCTCCTGGGGCAGGTTCCCGGCGCCCGCGGACGTGCCGGGCGCAGCCTTCGGTGCGGGGCTCACCGCAGCCAGACGGTGGTGTTGGCCGGCAGCAGATCCGCCGTCCAGCGGGCCGCTGCTGACCAGCACCTCGCCGGCGGGCAGCTCAACCGGCGCGTCGCCGAAGTTGGTCACCGTCTGCCAGCCGCCGGGGCGGCTGAAGTGCAGGACGTCGGCGCTGCCGGATTCCTGCCACTGCAGTTCCTCCGAGGTCTGCAGTTCGCGGCGCAGCTTCAGGGCCTGGCGGTAGAGCTCGAGGGTGGACCCTTCCACGCCGTCCTGGGCTGCCACCGCGTAGCGGCTGAACCAGGCCGGCTGCGGCAGGTGTGCGCCGCCGTCGCCGAAGCCGAACGAGGTGCCCTCCGGGGCCCAGGGCAGCGGCACGCGGCAGCCGTCGCGGCCGATCTCCACGCCCTTGTTCCGGAAGAAGGTGGGGTCCTGGCGCTCGGCGTCGGGGATCTCCGCGACTTCCTGCAGGCCCAGTTCCTCGCCCTGGTACAGGTAGGCCGATCCCGGCAGGGCCAGCATCAGCAGGGTGGCGGCGCGGGCCCGGCGCAGGCCGAGTTCGACGTCGAGCTCCTCGGCGCGGGGCGCCGGCCAGCAGCCAGCCCTTGCCGTCCTGGCCCTGGGCGTGCTTGCCGCCGCCCTTGGGCAGGCCGTAGCGGGTGGCGTGGCGGACGACGTCGTGGTTGGAGAAGACCCAGGTGGAGGAGGCGCCGGACTCCGTGGCCTCGGCGAGGTTCCGGGTGATGATTTCGCGGAACTCGCCGGCGTCGAAGTCGGCCTGCAGGAGGTCGAAGTTGAACGCCTGGCCCAGGCCCTCCGGGCTGGCGTAGCGGGCGCGGCGGGTGGCGTGCACCCAGGCCTCGGCGACGGCGGTGCGCGGCGGGTTGTACTCGTTGAACACCTCGCGCCATTCGGCGTAGATCTCGTGGACTTCGTCGCGGTCCCAGAACGGGTGCGAGCCGTCCGGGAAGCCGTCCGTGCCGGTGTTGGCGGCGCTCAGCTCCACCTTGGAGATCAGCGGCTCGGTGAGGTCCTTGGTCAGGGCGTGGGCGACGTCGACGCGGAAGCCGTCCACGCCGCGGTCGGACCAGAAGCGGAGCGTCTTGAGGAAGTCGTCGCGGATTTCGCGGTTGGCCCAGTTCAGGTCCGGCTGCTCCTTGGCGAAGATGTGCATGTACCACTGGCCGGGCGTGCCGTCGGGCTCGGTGATGCGCTCCCAGGCGGGGCCGCCGAAGACGGACTCCCAGTCCGACGGCGGGATCTCGCCGTTTTCGCCGTGGCCGTCGCGGAAGATGTAGCGCTCGCGGGCCGCGGAGCCGCGCGGGGAGGCCAGGGCCTCCTGGAACCATTCGTGCCGGTTCGAGGAGTGGTTGGGGACGATGTCGGCGATGAGCTTGATGCCGGCGGCGTGCAGCGCGGCGGACATCTCGTCGAAGTCGGCCAGGGTGCCGAGCTTCGGGTCCACGTCGCGGTAGTCGTCGACGTCGTAGCCGCCGTCGGCCAGCGCCGAGGGGTAGAACGGGCAGAGCCAGACGGCGTCGATCCCGAGTTCCTTCAGGTACGGGACCTTGGCGGTGATGCCCTTGATGTCGCCCAGGCCGTCACCGTTGGAGTCGGAGAAGCTCCGCGGGTAGATCTGGTACACCGATGCCTGGCGCCACCAGTTGGGGTCGGCGGCGAGGTCGGAACCGGACAGGGTTGCCAGCGTGGCGGTGTTGGTCAAGGGATGATCCTTCGGGTCCGGGAGTGGACTTCTGGTAATTTAGATACAAGCTAAATATATTGCCTGAACAATTATGGGTCCGGGAACGGAAGAGGTCAAGAAGTGATGCCGCACGCAGCCGCCGCCACGCCGCAGCTGCTGCGCCGCGTCAACGCCCAGGCCGTGCTGCGCCACATCCGCGGCGCCGATGTTGCCACCGGGACCGAGCTGATGGCCCTGACCGGGCTGACCCGGGCCTCGGTGATTGCCGTCTGCGAGGACCTGATCGAGCCGGGGCTGGATCGTGGAGCTGGACCAGCCCGCGGCGCGCGAACAGACCCGCGCAATCCGCGGAAAGGCCGCCCGGCCCGGCGGTTTGCCTTCAACCGGGAGGCCGGCGTTCGTGCTGGGCCTCGACATTGGCGCCGCCACCACCACCGCCGCCGTGGCCGACCTCCGCGGCACGGTCATCGGCCGTTCCAGCGAGAGCTTCCGCGCGGCGGACATCCCCGCGGAGGAGCGGATCGGCGTCGTCGATCTCGCCTGCCGCCAGGCGCTGGCGGCCGCGGGAACAGACCCGGGCCGGGTCCTGGCCGTCGGCGCCGGGATCGCCGCGCCGGTGGACCGGGACGGCAACGTGCTGGTGACGCAGCGGTTCTGGAGCCTGTTCGACGTCGGGCTCCGCTCCGCGCTGAAGGAGCTGCACGGCTGGACAGTGCTCCTGGAAAACGACGCCAACCTGGCCGCGCTCGGCGAGCGCTGGCGCGGTTCCGGCGCGGGCGTGGACGATCTGGTGGTGCTCCTGGCGGGCGAACGCCTGGGCGCCGGGGTGATGGAATCCGGGCGCCTGCTCCACGGCCGCGGCGGGGCCGCCGGCGAGATGGGCTACCTGGACATGGTGGAGGGCGTTGGCTCCAGCGACGGCATCGCGGCCCTGGCGAGGCAGTGGTCCGCGGCAGGCGGCGGCCCGTCCGCCGGCGGCCCTGCCAGCGCGCCGCGCGTCTTCGAGGACGCGGCGGCGGGAGACCCGGCGGCGCTGGCCATCCTGGACCGGATTTCGGAGCGCATGGCGCGCGTCATCGCCTCGATCGCGAGCCTGATCAACCCCGAGCAGGTGGTGATCGGCGGCGCCGTCGCCGAATCCGCCGGAGCCCTGCTCCCGGGCATCACGGCGCTGCTCCCCCGCTTCACCGCCACTCCCCCGCGGGTGACGGTCTCGCCGCTGGGCGACGCGATCGTCACGGTCGGCGCGGTCCGGCACGCCCTGGACTACGTCGAGGCGAATGCGCTGGAGCTGGCGCCGGCCGGCTGATGGCTTGCTCGGCGTACCTAGTCCTTTTCCAAGAGCGGTTGCTCAAGTTCGGCATCGATCTGGATACGCAAGTCGCAGTTTGCCGCAGGTTCCCCGTTATTGCGGCCTGCCATCCGTAGACTGACCTCACTTTGGTCTCTTGCGGCCGTTCCGCTGACACGTCGGCTGGGCGGCCGTCTCATGAACGATAACGTGAACTCTTTACGGATGAAGACTGCGTTGTTTGCCGCGTTTGCCTGGCCTTGGCCTCGGTCCCGGCTTTCATCTTCACGGCGCCCGCCCCGCGAGCAGTCGCCGGCGCCCGCCGCGACCGCTTCCCCTACGCTCACCAGCGCCACCTGCTTCGCCGGCAACGCCGACGCCGGTCCTTACGGCGCCCCGGCGTCCATCGCTGCCCCGTTCCCGCGCGGCGCGTCCAGCCGGCGCCGCGTCCCTCCGCCCCTGCCAGCGTCAGCCCGCCGCTCACGACCGTGGAGTCGCTCCCGGTGGGAGGCTCCGACGAGCCGTTCATCTTCGAGAACCCGCCCCCGGTCGGCAAGAAGGGCGCCCCCGCCGGCGCCTCAGCGACGGCACTGACCACGGAGTCCTCTCGCTTTCCCGCTCCGGCGACATCAACGTGCGCCTGGTCCTGGTCCAGTTGGCCGACAAGAAGGCAACCATTCCGCCAGCAGCGGCACAGGCCGCCATCACCACCAGCAGCAACTATTGGAAGACCATGTCCAACGGCCGGTTGTCGATGACCGTGGCCAAGGTGGAGAGCCGCACCAGCAAGGCCACCTCGACGCAGCGTTACCCGGACATGATGAGCACGATTGCCGGGGAACTCGGGTGGACTCCCAGCCCCTACTACCGCCCTCGTCGTCTTCGTGTCCACGCCCACACTGTCCGACGGCGCGTATGGCGCCGGCTGGAGTTATCAGGGCACTCAGCGGGCGGGTCATCATGCCGCTCCCGGCGACGTTGACCAACAGCGTCCTGACGCACGAGTTCGGGCACGTGCTCGGACTCATGCACGCCAACAGCCTCCAGTGCGGAAGCGGCGCCCAGGATGTCGCCACCAACCCGGACGGGACCTTCGCCGATTCCAGCTGCAGCATCCGTGAATACGGCGACAGCCTGGATCTGATGGGCGTCTCCCAACGCACCCAGCCCGCCATCAGCTCAACCCTTTGGGCCTATGGGGGGTTCGGCCGCGGCGACGAAATCGTTGACGCAGGGACTCTCACGGGCCTGAAGAAATTCACCCTGAAGGCTGGGCGGGTACCGACGCGAAGCGGGCTGTGAAGTTTACGGATCCCGTGAGCGGCGAAGTCTATTTCCTGGAGTTGCGGCTGCCCGTCAGCTATGACACCGCCGAGGCCGTGAACCTCAACAGCGGCGTCAAGATTGTCCAGCAGTTGGGGGCCGGCTCGCTGATTCTGCTGCCGGATTCCAGGCCGTTCGCCGGCTACTACAATCCCCGCCAGACCTGGCAAGCCGGACAGACGTTCACCACCCATGCCGGCACGCGGGTAAGAATTGACGCGATCACGTCCACCTCCGCAAGCGTCACCGTCGAGTCGCATACGCTCGATAGCCGGCAAAGCGATCGACCCTGTCGCTGCAGCCACGCCCGCGCTGGGAAGCCCGACTGTCCGCCGTGGCCTGCGGGCTTAGGGCCGGCGGATGCCACCAGAAGCTTCCAGCGCGGCGCTGTCCACTGGACCCCAGCACCGGCGCGTTGGCCACGGCCGGCGCGATCGGCGCCTCCTGGCGGGCTCTAGGATCCGAAAGGGGCAAACTCGGCTACCCGACGGCGCCGCGAAAGCTGCGGCCTGATCGGCGGCGGCTGCTACCAGGCGTTCCAGGGCGGCACCATCCACTGGTCGCACCGCCTCCGGCGCCTTCGCCGCCGTCGGCGCCATTCGCACCACGTGGGCAAGCCTGGGCTACGAAACAGGCAAGCTCGGCTACCCGACCGGCACACGAATCCTGCGGCCTGCTGCGGCGGCGGCTGCTTCCAGGCGTTCCAGGGCGGCACCATCCACTGGGCGCCACGGCGTGGGCGCCTTCGCCGTCTCCGGTCCGATTCGCGCCTGCTGGGCAAGCCTGGGCTACGAAAAGGGCAAACTCGGCTACCCGACCGGCAAGGAATCCTGCGGCCTGCTGGGCGGCGGCTGCTTCCAGGCGTTCCAAGGGGGCACCGTCCACTGGTCGACCGCCACCGGCGCCTTCGCCACCTCGGGCGCCATCCGCGCCACCTGGGCAAGCCTGGGCTACGAAACGGGCAAACTCGGCTACCCGACCGGCAACGAAACGTGCGGCCTGGTCAACGGCGGCTGCTCCCAGACGTTCCAGGGCGGCACCATCCACTGGTCCGCCGCCACCGGCGCCTTCGCCACCTCGGGTCCGATCCGTGCCACCTGGGCAAGCCTCGGCTCCGAAACCGGCAACTCGGCTACCCGACCCGCAACGAATCCTGCGGCCTGGTCAACGGCGGCTGCTTCCAGACGTTCCAGGGCGGCACCATCCACTGGTCGCCCGCCACCGGAGCCATGGCCACGTGGGGCGCCATTCGCGCCACCTGGGCAAGCCTGGGCTACGAAAAAGGCAAACTCGGCTACCCGACCGGCAAGCGAAACCTGCGGCCTGCTCGGCGGCGGCTGCTTCCAGACGTTCCAGGGCGGCACCATCCACTGGGCGCCGGGCGTGGGCGCCGTTCGCCACCTGGGGCGCCATCCGCGCCACGTGGGCGAGCCTGAGCTACGAAAAAGGCAAACTCGGCTACCCGACCGGCAACGAAAAGTGCGGCCTGGTCAACGGCGGCTGCTTCCAGTCGTTCCAGGGCGGCACCATCCACTGGCGCCGGGCGTCGGCGCCTTCGCCACCTGGGGCGCCATTCGCGCCACCTGGGGCAGCCTTGGATACGAGAGGGGACGGCTTGGCTACCCGGCTTCAGCGGAACGCTGCGCCACGGTCAGCGGCACATGCAGCCAACGGTTCCAACACGGAACGATCACGTGGTCTGCCGCCCAAGGCAGCGCAGTAACGCCCTGACCGTCTAACCGGCCGTGGTGCCGGCGGTCGGCCTCGTGCGGAGCAACAGCCGTCCGGGAATCCGCGGGCCTCGGAAGCGTAGCCACGCTGCTGTCGGCCAGCACGGTGGCCGGCAGCATCCCCACGATGACGCCTGGTGCGGCCCTAGGACAACGCGCCGGCCAAGGCTGCTAGGCCTCGAGTTGCAGGGCCGCGGCGAGCGGCAGGGTGCCGTCCCGGAACTCGATGGTGCGCCCGATCGTGGCGGGCAGCCCCAGGACCGCGGCCGCCACCAGGGCGACGTTGGCGCGGGCGGTTTCCGTGCCGTCCGACGTGTCGGCGGGGTCGACGTCGATCATCCCGTTGCCGGGTCCGTCCGTGAGGGTCCCGGGGCCCAGGATGGTCCAGTCAAGGCCTGAACCGCGCAGGTAGGCGTCCGCGGCGGCCTTCGCCTCGGCGTAGGCGTAGAAGCCGTTGTCCGCGGGGACCCCGTGATCGGGTCCTGCGCCGAAGTAGGACACCATGACATAGCGTCCGACGCCGGCCTCCGCCGCCGCGTCCATGGAGCGGATCGCGGCGTCCCGGTCCACGGCGTAGGTCCGCTCGGGGCTGCCGCCGCCGGCCCCGGCAGACCACACCACGGCGTCGTGGTTCCGCAGGGCATCGGCGATCTGCGCCGTCGTCGAGTTCTCCACGTCCAGAAGCGACGGCGTGGCGCCGGTGGCCGCGACGTCGGCCGCGTGGTCCGGGTTGCGGATGAAGGACGTGACCTCCTGCCCGTCCGCTGCGAGGATCCTGGACAGTTCCAAAGCCACCTTGCCGTGGCCGCCGATGATTGCGATGCGCGTCATGGACCCATTCTGTCCCACCTGACGAAGAACTGCTGTCCCATGGTCCAGAGGTTGGTGGTGGTCCAGTAGATCAGGACCCCGATGGGGAAAACGATGCCGCCCACACCGAAGACGACCGGCAGGCTGTAGAGAATGCACCTTCTGCTGGGCCATGAGCGGACTCGCCACCGCATCCTCGGACATGTTCCTGGCCAGGATCTGCTTCTGCGTGATGAACTGCGAGGCCGTCATGACCAGGATCATCACGATGGACAGGATCCACACCGCCGTCTGATCGCCGCCGCCGTGGAGCAGCGAGGCGGACAGCGGGGCGCCGAAAATGGTGGACTCGTCGAACTGCTTGACCTGTTCGGCGCTCATGGCCCCGATGCCCTCATCCTGGCCGGCTGCGGTGCTGATGCCGGACAGCACCTGGAAGAGCGCGAAGAAGAAGGGCATCTGGATCAGCATGGGCAGGCAGGCCGAGAACGGGTTGGTGCCGTGCTTCTTGTACAGCGCCATCTGTTCCTGCGCCATGGCCTGGCGGGACAGCGGATCGGTCTTGCCCTTGTACTTGTCCTGGAGCTTCTTCAGGTCCGGCTGCAGGAGCCGCATCCGGCGCTGGGCCTTGACCTGCTTCAGAAACACCGGGATCAGGGCGGCGCGGATGACCAGCACGAGCCCGATGATGGACAGGGTCCAGGTCCAGCCGCTGGCCGCCGGCATGCCGATGGTGCTGAGTCCGTCATGGAAGCCCACCATGATGGCTGAGACCAGCCATTTGAACGGGGCCATGATCGATCCCAAGAAGTCCACTGATATCCCCATCCGTCAGGTGAGGCAAAGCTACGGCGAAACGAGGCGCTTGTCACGGTTTCGGTGTCCATACCGCCCGCAATAACCACAGCCTGCTGTGGCGGGGACACCCAGGTTCCGGAGAGACAGAAAGACCCCCGGAATCTCAAGGATTCCGGGGGTCTTGCCTGTAGCGGTGGGGAGGCTCGATCTCCCGACCTCACGATTATGAGTCGTGCGCTCTAACCAACTGAGCTACACCGCCATAAATGAGGAAAACCTGCGCTAAGCCGGTCAAAAACCGCCTTGACACAGGCCCTCATTCAGAGCCCCCCACCGGAATCGATCCGGTGACCTCGTTCTTACCAAGAACGCGCTCTACCACTGAGCTAGGGGGGCAACGAGTAAATACTCTACCGGAAGATTCGCCCACCAACAAATCGGCGGCCGGACGACGTCGGACCGGCCGAAAACGGCGGAAATCCGGGCTCCCAGGGCGGTCCGGGAGGCCAATATCGGCTCCCCGGAGCGGCCGGCCCGCGGCGGGTGTGACGAAGCGAACACGGGAGCGGAATGCTTAAACCAGAACGGGCCGGCTCAGGGAGCCGGCCCGTTCTCCAGATGGTGCTAGTGGTTACCACTTGTTGCGGGGCTTGAAGCCGCCTTCGGTGCGGGGCTTGCGGGTGTCGGCGCCGAAGCTCCGCTGCTCGGAGCGCTCGCTGAAGGAGCGGCCGCCACGGTCAGCGGAGGACCGCTCGCCGTCGCCCTTGCGGAATTCGCGCTTGAAGCCGCCGTTGCCCTTGAAGTTGCCGCTGCCGCCGGAGTAGCCGCCGCGGTCCCCGCCACGGTCGCCGCCGCGGTTGCCCTGGTAGGCGCCACGGTCGCCGGACGGGCTTGCGGCCGTTGTCGAGCTCGAGGTGGATCAGTTCGCCGCCGATCCGGGTGCGGGACAGGGCCTTCAGCTGATCGGCGCTCAGGTCCGCCGGGAGCTCCACGAGGGAGTGGTCCGAGCGGATGTCGATGCCGCCGATCTGGGCCGAGGAGATGCCGCCTTCGTTGGCAATGGCGCCAACGATGGAACCCGGCATGACGCGCTGGCGGCGTCCGACGGCGATCCGGTAGGTGGCGTTGCCCTCGGTCAGGGTGCGGGTCGGGCCGCGGGAGCCGAAGCCGTCCTTGGAGCGCTCGCGCTTCTGGAACTCGGGCGCTGCCGGCAGTTCCTTGACCAGGAGCGGCTGTCCGCCCTGGGCCATGACGGCCAGTGCGGCAGCGATCTCCGAGGCCGGCACGTTGTGCTCTTCCTCGTAGGAGGAGATGAGGTCGCGGAACGCTGCGACGTCCTCGGACGCAAGGGTCTCCGTGATGCGCTCGGCGAACTTGCCCAGGCGCAGCGTGTTGACGGTCTCGGCGGTGGGCAGGTGCATCTGCTCCACCGGCTGGCGGGTTGCCTTCTCGATGGAACGCAGCAGGTACTTCTCGCGCGGGGTCATGAACAGGATCGCGTCGCCGGAACGGCCTGCGCGGCCGGTGCGGCCGATGCGGTGCACGTAGGACTCGGTGTCGTGCGGGATGTCGTAGTTGACCACGTGGCTGACACGCTCGACGTCCAGGCCGCGGGCGGCGACGTCGGTGGCGACAAGGATGTCGATCTTGCCGTCGCGCAGGGCCTCGACCGTGCGCTCACGCTGCTGCTGCGGGATGTCGCCGTTGATGGCGGCAGCCTGGAAGCCGCGGGAGCGCAGCTTGTCGGCGAGGTCCTCGGTGGCCATCTTGGTGCGCACGAAGGCGATGACGCCCTCGAACTCTTCGACCTCGAGGATGCGGGTCAGCGCGTCGAGCTTGTGCGGGCCCATGACCTGCAGGTAGCGCTGGCGGGTGTTGGCGCCCGTGGTGGTCTTGGACTTGACCTGGACCTCGGCCGGGTTGTTCAGGTACTGCTTGGAGAGCCGGCGGATCTGGCTCGGCATCGTGGCGGAGAACAGCGCAACCTGGCGGCCCGCGGGGGTCTGCTGGAAGATCTGCTCCACGTCTTCGGCGAAGCCCATGCGGAGCATCTCGTCGGCCTCATCCAGCACGAGGTACTGGAGTTCGGACAGGTCAAGGGAACCCTTGGCGATGTGGTCGATGACGCGGCCGGGGGTACCGACAACAACCTGGGCGCCGCGGCGCAGGCCGGCGAGCTGGGGGCCGTAGGCGGAGCCGCCGTACACCGGGAGGACGGTGAAGTCGTCGATGTGCTTGGCGTAGGAGGTGAAGGCCTCGGCGACCTGGAGGGCGAGCTCACGGGTGGGAGCCAGCACCAGGGCCTGGGTCTTGCGGGACGGGCCGTTGAGGTCGTGGAGCTCGGCCAGGCGGGACAGTGCCGGTACTGCGAATGCTGCAGTCTTACCGGTACCCGTCTGGGCCAGGCCCACGACGTCGCGGCCTTCGAGCAGCAGCGGGATGGTTGCTGCCTGGATCGGGGACGGCTTCTCGTAGCCGACGTCCTGCAGGGCGGCGAGGACGCGGCCGTCGATGCCGAGGTCGACGAACTTGACGCCTTCTTCCTCGGCGTCCTCGTCCTTGGACGGGGCGGAAGTGGCCTCGGTCTTGGTGTCAGCCTGCGGGGCAGCTTCGGCGGCCGGAGCCTCAAAGTTCGCAGGAGCCTCGGTGAATTCCGGGGCGGAGCCGGCTGCGGGGGCAGCCGTTTCAGAAGTCTCGACGTCGGCCTGGCTATTCTCGGTGGCGAGTTCGGTGTCGACGGAGTTGTTCTGATTTTCGGGCATAGGTGAAATTTCCTCATCCATAGGGGCCAAGCGGCACAACCCGAGGTGAGCGGAGCCGCAGTACGCGTGACACGAATTGCCGGGCGTACGGTTGACCGGCGGGTCACATAGAAGTCCGGCGCTTTCGCAATCCCGTGGCAGGACTTCCCGCTGCATCTCTTGGCTGCTATCCCAGCAGTCTGTACAGCGTTTTCTTTTGCCGGCTCTCCCTATGAAAATGCCCGCATCACAGTTGCGGGCCCCAACACTTGCCAGTCCTGCCTCAAGAATTGGGCAGGAATAAGGGATTTCCGGAGTGGGGGATATTTCAAGTGTAGGGCATGAATCAGAACAGTGGTAGTTGAGGGGCCGACGGCGGTCGGTGAGCTTGCGCACACCGGCGCATTATGCCTAGACCCCGAGCTGGCGCTGCAGCTTCTCGAATCCCTCGTGGAACTCGGGCTGGAGGCGGATCTCGCCGTCGGCGTCGGCGTCGCGCAGGGCCTCCATGTCTTCCAAGGTGGGATCGGTGAACCACTTGGCGATGGTCACCCCGTGGGCGGGGACAAAGATCCGGTGGATGTGGTTGCCGGCTTCGATGCTGCCGGTCCGGACCACCCGGAGGTAGGTGCCCACCCTGCCCGCCTCGGTGAACCTCTTGACCCAGTGCGGCTCGCCCATCCGCCGCTGGAATGTGGCGCAGGGGACGCGGGGAGAGGTGACTTCCACCTCGACGTCCAGTCCGATCTTCCAGCGTTCGCCGATCACGGCATTGGAGGCGTTGAGGCCTGTGATCCGCAGGTTTTCGCCGAAGATGCCCGGCGGCATCTCCCGCCCGAGCTCATCGGCCCAGTAGTCGGCGTCGTCCTGCGAATACGCGTAGAGGGCCTGGTCCTCGCCGCCGTGGTGGATCCTGCTCGCCTGGATGTCACCGTGCAGGCCGAGTCTGTGGACCCGCACCGGGCCGGCCACGGAGCGCTTGTCGATCGCCGTGACCCCGACGCTGCCCGGGATCCTCGAGCAGCTGGTGAACCCGGCAGACGGCAAGCACAGATGCGGTTTCCATGGCACCAGTGTAGGCCTGCGGCCCGGCAGGGCACCGGACTCAGCGCGGGCACCGGTCTCAGCGCGGGCACTGAAGCCGGGGCCGCCGTAGGATGCTGGCATGAGCAACGAGGCCAACCTTTCCGATGTGTCCGATGTCCTGGCGATCGATTCGCTGCTGAGCGCAGAGGAGCTGGCCGTGCGCGAGCGCGTCCGCGATTTCACGGACCAGCGGATCCGTCCGGGCATCGCCGGCTGGTATGAGGATGCCGTGTTCCCCCTGGACCTCGCCCCGGAACTGGGCGAACTCGGCGTGCTGGGCATGCATCTTCAGGGCTACGGCTGCCCCGGCCGCTCCGCCGTCGAATACGGCCTCGCGGCGATGGAGCTCGAGGCCGGCGATTCCGGCATCCGCACGTTCGTCTCCGTGCAGGGCTCCCTCGCCATGACGGCCATCCACAAATGGGGCTCCGAGGACCAGAAACAGGAGTGGCTCCCCCGGATGGCCGCCGGCGAGGTGATCGGCGCTTTTGCCCTGACCGAGCCCACGGCCGGTTCCGACCCTGCGTCGATGAAGACGTTTGCCCGCCGCGACGGTTCCGGCGACGACGCCGGCTGGGTCCTGGACGGCGCCAAACGCTGGATCGGGCTCGCGTCCGTGGCGGATGTGCTGGTGGTGTGGGCCATGACCGACGACGGCGTGCGCGGTTTCCTGGTCCCCGCCGGCACCCCAGGGGTCACCGCGACGCCGATCGGGCAGAAGCTCTCGATGCGCGCCTCGATCCAGTGCGACATCACGTTCGACGCCGTCCGGCTCGGCCCGGAGGCGCTGCTGCCGGCGGCGCGGGGGCTGCGGGGACCGTTCTCCTGCCTCAACGAGGCCCGGTACGGGATCGCGTGGGGTGCGATGGGAGCCGCCCGGGATTCCTACGAGGCAGCCCTGGCCTATGCCCAGGAGCGGCTGCAGTTCGGCAAGCCGCTGGCCGGGTACCAGCTGACGCAGGAGAAGCTGGTGAACATGCTCCTGGAAATCCAAAAGGGAACCCTGCTGGCCCTGCACCTGGGCCGGCTCAAGGACGCCGGCACTCTGCGTCCGGAGCAGATCTCGCTCGGCAAGCTGAACAACGTGCGGGAGGCGCTCAGCATTGCCCGGGAGGCCCGCACCATCCTGGGCGGCAACGGCATCACGCTGGACTATTCCCCGCTGCGGCACGCCTCCAACCTGGAATCCGTCCGCACCTACGAGGGCACCGACGAGGTCCACACCCTGGTCCTGGGCCAGCACATCACGGGACTCCCCGCATTCCGCTAAGCCCGCGTATGAGGCCAGTAATACAGGTGGTGACTGCTGAGTTTTCGCGTATCCAGCACTCGTGTTCTCCCTAGAGCGCCTTCGTAGAGTGGTGCCATCGCAACCGAGCCGGAGGGCGGCACTCAGCCTGTCCGACGGGTCGGAACAGGATGCCGGGTTAGGGGGACATCATGGGACTCAACGCCAAGTCAGCCGCGTGGACGCTCCGGTTCTTTCCGGCACGTCACGCCACGACCAGCGCGAGCGTGAACGACCAGGACAATTCCGGGGCGGACCAGGGACCCCGCAGGTACCGTGCCCGCATCGCCACGGCACGCGTTCTGGACCGCAACCGACTTCAGGAGAGCGCAGGAACACTCCAATCCTGGAGGTTCCACGACTTCGTCAGTACATTCCAGCTCATGCTTCCCCACCGGGTCGAAAAGGTTCACCGAGCCTTGACCGCCGGGGACTGGGATGACGCGCGCCTCGCCGCCCAAAGCCTGTCCTGGTCCGCATCCATGGCCGGGGCCTGCCGGATCGAACTCATGGCCGACCTCATTGATGCCGACCTCCAGTCCGGACGCAACGCCCGGGCACGCGAGACGGCCTGCCTCCTCCAAGGCGCCGCCGCCGAACTGGCAACAGCCCTCGCCCTGCTGACCGCCGACTGACTGGATCCGGCCACCACCAGATCAACGAACTCGGTGTGGGATATTCGGAGGACATAACTTGACCATAAGACGCTCCATGAATCAGAGCGTCGCTACGACCATATGACTTTGCCCGGGAAAGAATGCCGTGAACTGCCGCCTCGGCGAGGCCGGCGGTACCTACGAGGAGACCGCGGAGGCCCGGACGTCCCGGTCGGCGGCTGGCACGGAAGCAAGCTCAAGCTCCGGCGCGAGCGATTCCCGCCGCAGGGCGACGAGCCAGCACACCAGGAGGGCCACGGCGCAGAAGACCCCGGCGCTGGAGGCCATGATCCACAGCCCGGGCGTCTGGATATCGAGGTTTTCCGCGCCCAGGGCCGTGCCAATGGTTTTCGGTGAGAACAGGAAGACCAGGATCGAGATGCCCAGTACGCCGCCCATGGTCCAGCGCAGCCCGGCGTAGCGGTACGGGGTTTCCCGCAGCGTCCACGCGAACGCCGGAAAGACCGCCGCGACCCACACCCAGTGGTGGGACCAGGAGACCGGGCTGATCAACAACATGGTGAGCGCCGTCGCCGACACGGCGACCACACGGGCGCCCTGATCGCTGGCAGCCTTGACGACGCCGGCGCCCAGGGCCACCACCACCAGGCTCAGCACCAGCCACGGCACGGTGACGTGCGCCTCCGGGACGCCGAAGTGCAGCAGCGCGCCCTTAATCGAGAGGTTGTCCACATAGCCCGCTCCCCCCATCCGGGACGTGTCCGGCAGCATCCGGAGCCAGAACTGCAGGGATTCCACGGGACGCAGCAGCCAGCCGACCACCACGGTGGCCGTAAACCCGGCAGCCATGTTGAGCAGCCCGCGCCAGTCCTTGCGGACCACAAAGTACAGCCCGAACACGAGGGGCGTCAGCTTGATGCCGGCAGCGACGCCCACCAGGAAGCCGCTGCCGGGGAAGCCGCGGGTCCAGCGCGGGTTGCGGGCCAGCAGGTCCGCGGCGATCAGGCCCATCAGCAGGATGTTGATCTGGCCGAACACCAGGGTCTCGCGCCACGGACCGAGATTGAGCACCGCCAGGACCAGGGCAGCGGCGGCCCAGCAGTTTCCCGGAGACCGGAAGGTGGCGCGCCACGAGGCCTTGGCGTTCCAGTACCGGACCGCGCGGCCGGCGGCCAGGATCGCCACCACCACGCCGGCGGCGTTGAACAGGGTCAGCGCCGCCGCCTGGGGCAGCCGGGCGAGAAGGCCGAAGATGAGGGCGGCGAACGGCGGGTAGGTGAACATCAGCGTCGGCCCGCCGGCCCAGTCCACGTTGCCCGCGTACAGGGCCGACGGCGCCGCGCCGGCGTCGTTGAGGATCTTGCCGCCGAACCAGTAGACGCTGAAGTCCAGGCCCTGCTTGGCCCAGACGCCGAGCGACACCCAGATGAAGTAGCCCACCGCGGCGACGGCCAGGATGACGGAGAGCCGGAGCAGCTGCGGAACGGGCAGTCGCGCGCCTAGCGGTTTCGGTGCGGTCTGGGCCGGGCTGTCTTCGGAATCGAGCACTGACATGATTACCCCAATCGGGCTGCTGGTGTAGACGCTGGCCGTTTGGTCGGTTCCGTCCGGGCGGCGGAATCGCGCCCTCGCTGTCGGGTCAGTCTACAGAACAGCTACGCCGGAACCGGGACCGTGTCCGTCTTCCGGGCGTCCTTGCGGATGGTGGCGCTGATGACGGCGGCGATCGTGCACATGGCGGCGGCGGCAAACCAGGCGTAGGTGTACTGGCCGGTGGCGTCACGGACCACGCCGGCTGCCAGGGCCGCGGCGGCCGCGCCGAGCTGGTGGGCCGCGAACACCCAGCCGAACACGACGCTCCCGTCGGCGCCGAACACCTGCCGGCAGATCGCGGCGGTCGGCGGCACCGTGGCCACCCAGTCCAGGCCGTAGATGACCACGAACACGATCATGCTGGGCTGGACCGTGGCGCTGAGCAGCAGCGGCAGGACCAGCAGCCCGATCCCGCGGAACTGGTAGTACACGGCGAGCAGGATCCGGGGGTTGAAGCGGTCCGTGAGCCAGCCGGAGGCGATGGTGCCGACGATGTCGAAGAGGCCGACGACAGCGAGCAGGCCCGCCGCGGTGGTTTCAGGCATGCCGTGGTCATGGGCGGAGGGGATGAAGTGGGTGCCGATCAGCCCGTTGGTGGTGGCGCCGCAGATCGCGAAGCCGGCCACGAGGGCCCAGAAGGTGCGCACCTTGCTGGCCCGTTTGAGGACCTGCAGGGCCCGGACCGCGGCGTTGCGGTGCGGCTCGGCGGCTGCGGGCACAGTAGATTCGGGCGCGGCAGCGTCGGACTCGGCCGTCCCGTCGGCGGCCGGCGTGGCCCCGTAGGGCAGCACCCCGATCTCGGCCGGTGAGTTCTTCAGGAACTTCAGCACGAGCGGCACCACGGCCAGCGCGCCGGCACCGATGAGGAGCGAGGCCTGCCGCCAGCCCGGGTCCTGGGCCAGGAGCGCGATGAAGGGCAGAAACACGAGCTGTCCGGCGGCACTGCCGGCAGTGAGGATGCCGATCACCAGGCCGCGGCTCTTGGCGAACCACGTGTTGGCGATGGTGGCGGCGAAGACCAGCGCCATGGACCCGGTGCCGAGTCCGATCAGCAGACCCCACGTCAGCAGGATCTGCCAGGACTGGTTCACCAGGACCGTCAGGGCGCTGCCGGCGCCGATCAGCACGAGGGCCACGGCCGTGACGGCGCGGACGCCGAAGCGCTCCATGAGCGCCGCCGCGAACGGTGCCGTGAGCCCGAAGAGCACGAGGTTGATGCTGACCGCTGCCGAGAGCACGGTAGTGGACCAGCCGAACTCGTTCTGCAGCGGGACCATCAGCACGCCCGGCGCGGCCCGGAACCCGGCGGCGCCGACCAGCGCGAGGAAAGCCACGGCGGCCACGGTCCACGCCGGGTGGATCCGGCGGCGGACCGGTGTGGGGGTCATGGTGGTTTCGGGGGCGCTCATGCGGCGGTTCCGTTCTGCGTGCGGGTCTGGACAGGGGCCTGGGTGCCGGCCGAGGCCAGGGGTACGGGGTCCGCGGTGCGGGTGAGGCTGTGCCAGCTCGTGTTCCCGGCCGTCAGCCGTTCCCCGCAGGCCGTACAGGTGTCGGCGGAGGAGGTCCTCGCCCCGCAGCCGTTGTGGATGACGAACATGTGCGCCTGCTCGGAAGGCGCCGGGAGGTGCTTTTCGGCCCAGATCACGACGGCGTTGAGCACCGGCAGGGCGTCCTCGCCCTTGGCGGTGAGGACGTACTCCTGGCGGGTGCGGCCGCCGTCGTCGTAGGGCCGCCGGGTAAGGAGCCCGGCGTCCACGAGCCCCGCGAGCCGCTTGGTGAGCACGGAATCGGCCGCCCCGAGCCGCTGCTTCATGGCCTCGAAGCGGCCGTTGCCGAAGAAGACCTCGCGCAGGACGAGCATGCTCCAGGGGTCGCCGAGGATATCGAGGCCGCGGGCCATGCTGCAGGTCCGCTGGGACCAGTCGGATCGGAGTGCCATGCCGCCAACCCTAGCTGACTCTCTTAGAGAAAGCTAGGGTTGGCGGGTTCTGCCGTTAGGCGAGGCCTAGCTGCCGGTTTCCAGGGAGGAAATCGCGGCGTCGAGGTCGGCGATGAGGTCCTCGACGTCCTCGATGCCGCACGAGAGCCGGATCAGGTTGACCGGCACGGCCAGTTCGGTGCCCTTGACCGAGGCATGCGTCATTTCGGAGGGGTAGTTCATGAGCGATTCGATCCCGCCCAGGGACTCGGCCAGCGTGAACACGGTGGTCGATTCGGCCACCTTGCGTGCCGCGGCCTCGCCGCCCTTGAACTGCACGGAGATCATGCCGCCGAACTTCTTCATCTGCTTTTTGGCCAGTTCGTGGCCCGGGTGGGAGGGCAGGCCCGGGTAGAGCACGGCCTCCACTTCGGGGCGCTCGAGCAGCCATTCGGCCACGGCCTGGGCGTTGTCGCTGTGCCGGTCCATGCGCACGCCGAGGGTTTTCAGGCCGCGGGTGGTGAGGAAGGCATCCATCGGCCCGGACACGGCGCCGACGGCGAACTGGACGAAGCCGATCTTCTCCGCCAGGTCCGGGTCGTTGACCACGATCGCGCCGCCGACGACGTCGGAGTGGCCGCCGATGTACTTGGTGGTGGAGTGCACCACCACATCGGCGCCGAGGGCGAGCGGGGTCTGCAGGTACGGCGAGGCGAAGGTGTTGTCCACCACGAGGAGGGCGCCGGCGTCGTGCGCCACCTTGGCGAGGGCCTCAATGTCGGTGATCTTCATCATCGGGTTCGAGGGCGTCTCCACCCACACCAGGCGGGTCTTGCCGCCGCCGTCGGCCGTCCCACCGGCCGCGACGGCCGAGGCGACGGCGTCGAGATCGGACATGTCCACCGGGGTGTTGCCGATGCCCCACTCCCCCAGGACCCGGCTGATGAGCCGGTACGTTCCGCCGTAGGCGTCGTTGCCGAGCACAATGTGGTCGCCGGGGCGGGTGAGGGCGCGGATCATGGAGTCCTCGGCGGCCAGGCCCGAGCCGAAGGAGAACGCGGCGGTCCCGCCCTCCAGCGCGGCCAGTTGCTCCTGCAGCGCGTCGCGGGTGGGGTTGGTGCCCCGGCCGTACTCGTAGCCGGCGCGCAGCCCGCCGATGCCGTCCTGGGCATACGTCGACGAGAAGTGCACGGGCGGCACCACCGCGCCGGTGCGGGGCTCAAAGGCCTGGCCGGCGTGGACGGCGCGGGTGTTGAAACCCGGGGTTTTCGAGGAAGAGCTTTCTGGCAGAGACATGGGACTCCTTGAACTGGTCAGTTGCTGAGGTACGCGAGGAGGTCGTGGCGGGTCAGGATCCCCACCGGAGCGCCGACAAACGTCACCATGAGGGTGTCGGCGTCGGAGAGGAGTTCGCGGGCGGTCGAGATCGATTCGAGCGAGCCGATCACGGGCAGCCGGGCCTCCATGTGTTCGGAGATCTTGTCCGAGAGTTTGGCCTCGCCCCGGAAGAGCTTGGCCGTGAGCGTGCGCTCGTCCACGGCGCCGAGCACCTCGCCCATCACCACGGGCGGTTCCTGGGACAGGACGGGGATGTGCGAGACGCCGAACTCGTTCATGATGTTGATGACATCCCGGACGCTCTCGTTCGGGTGGATGTGGACGAGGTCCGGGAGTTCACCGGTCTTGGCCTTGAGGACCTCACCCACGGACGCTTCGTCGCCGCTGGCCAGGAAGCCGTAGGAGCGCATCCACTGGTCGTTGAAGATCTTGGCCAGGTAGCCGCGGCCGGAGTCCGGCAGGATGACCACGACGACGGCGTCCGCGGGCAGGTCCTTGGCGACCTGCAGCGCGGCGACGACTGCCATGCCGGAGGATCCGCCCACCAGCAGGCCTTCTTCGCGGGCCAGCCGGCGGGTCATCGCGAAGGAATCGGCGTCGCTGACGGCAATGACATCGTCCGGGACGGACTTGTCGTAGTTGGCCGGCCACATGTCCTCGCCGACGCCCTCGACGAAGTACGGCCGGCCGGTCCCGCCGGAGTACACCGAGCCGGCGGGATCGGCGCCGATGATCTTGACGACGCCGCCGTCGGCCTCGGACCGTCCGGCGGAAACTTCCTTGAGGTACCGGCCGGTGCCGGTGATGGTGCCGCCGGTGCCGGCGCCGATCACGCAGTGCGTGATCCGGCCGTCGGTGTCGTTCCAGATCTCCGGCCCGGTGGATTCATAGTGGCTCGCCGGGGCGGCCGGGTTGGAGAACTGGTCGGGCTTGTACGCACCCGGGATTTCGGTGACCAGGCGGTCCGAGACGCCGTAGTAGCTTTGCGGGCTGTCCGGCGGGACGGCGGTGGGCGTGACCACCACTTCCGCGCCGTACGCCTGGAGCACGGCCCGCTTGTCCTCGCCGACCTTGTCCGGCACCACGAAGATGCACCGGTAGCCCTTCTGCTGCGCCACGAGCGCCAGGCCGACGCCGGTGTTGCCCGAGGTCGGCTCCACGATCGTGCCGCCGGGCAGGAGCTTGCCCGTTCGTTCCGCCTCCTCGATCATCTTGGCCGCGATGCGGTCCTTGATCGAACCGCCGGGGTTCAGGTATTCGAGTTTCACCAGGACGGTGGCTGCGATGCCGTCGGTCACGTGGTTGAGTTTGACGAGCGGCGTGTGGCCGATGAGGTCCAGAACGGACTGGGCGTACTTCATAGGTACAAAGTTACCGTCTCCGGCGCGGCAGGCACGTCGGCGCGGCTCCGGCACCCCGAGGTGCGACGATTGGCCCGTGAAGAGGATCGCCCGGCTGAAGAGGCTCAAGAGCTATGCGCTGCCCGCCGGCATGCTGCTGGCCGGATGCGCGGCGCTCGCGTCCGGGCTGCTGCCGGTCCCCGCCTTCCAGGAGCTCGCGGCCCGGACCGTGCCGGTGCTGGCGTTCGTCGTGGCGATGTCCCTGGTCACCGAACTGGTGGACGAGGCCGGGCTGTTCCGGGTGGTCACCGAGCGGCTGGCCGCCCTGGGCCGCGGCCGGGTCCTGTTGCTGTGGTTCCTCGTGATCGCCCTCGCCACCGTTTCCACGGTGTTCTTGTCGCTGGACACGACGGCGGTGCTGGTGACTCCCGTCGTCGTGCTGCTGGCCATTCACGCCCGCATTCCGCCGCTGCCGTTCGCGCTGACCACCGTCTGGCTGGCGAACACGGCCTCGCTGCTGCTGCCGGTCTCCAACCTGACCAACCTGCTGGCGCAGGACCGGCTCAAGCTCAGCCCCGCCGCGTTCGCCTCCCTGGTGTGGGCTCCGGCGCTGGTGGGCATCCTGGTACCGCTGGTGCTGCTGTGGCTGGCGTTCCGGAAGGATATGCGCGGCAAGTACGGGCCGCAGCCGGTCCACAAGGTGCGGGACCGGGTGCTGCTGTACGCGGCGTCCGGCGTCATGGTGGTCCTGCTGCCGGCGCTTGTTTCCGGGGTTCCGGTGCAGATCCCGGCGATCGCGGCAGCCGCCGTCCTGCTCCTGCTCTTCCTCTGGCGGCGCCGCTCCGCCTTGCGCTGGTCCATGATTCCGTGGCGGCCGCTCATGCTCACCTCCGGCCTGTTCATGGTGGTGGAGGCCCTGCACGCCAACGGGCTGACCCGGTTCCTGTCCGGGATCGCCGGCACGGGCGACACCCTGCCGGCGCTCCTGCAGATCGCCGGGCTGGGCACCGTGGCCGCAAACGCGGTCAACAACCTGCCCGCCTACCTGGCCCTGGAACCGGTGGGCGGCTCCCCCGCCCGGCTGGCCGCCCTGCTGATCGGCGTGAACCTGGGCCCGCTGGTGACCCCGTGGGCTTCGCTGGCCACGCTGCTGTGGCACGAGCGGCTCCGCACACTCAACGTGGACATCCGCTGGGGCGGCTTCGCCGTGGCCGGCGTCGTCGCCGTCGTGCTGACCGTCCCGCTGGCGGTCGTGGCGCTGTGGCTCACCACGGGGATGCACTGATCTCAGGCGCCCGCCAGAGGCGTCAGGCGCCGATGTCATTCGCCGCTGCACCACCGCAGAAGAGCCGGCGCCTCCCTCACGCGGGGCGTTCTGCCAGAGACCGACGACATTGCCTTCGGTGTCCCGGAAGTAGGCGGCCCAGCCCATGGTGCCGATTGCCTGCCGTGGCGCGACAGTGCTGCCGCCCAAGGAATTGATCTTCTCCAACGCCGCGTCAATGTCATCAACGTCCACCGTGACAACCGGGGACGTGAGGTCTCCTTCGCGGCGGAACATGCCGCCGTTGATCGAGCCCGCAACGGAGGGCATGCCCGTTGCATCCGTCGGCGTCGTCTTGATCATGGCGTAGCTCATCTCCGGCACGGAGCTGACTTCCCAGCCGAACGCCGAACTGTAGAACTCCCGTGCGCGGCCCTCGTCGTCTGCGGGGATTTCGAAATGTACTACTCCACCAGCCATCACACTCTCCTAAGAACAAGGATTCGGGCCAAGAGGCGGTCGTGGACGCTCCACGCCACAGCCGGAGTTTAACCCCGGCAGCACCGGAGGTTAAGGGCCCTACGGCCCATGCTTCGTCGACCGGGATGCGGCCGCTGTCAGGCGGACATGGGAACATGTTCGAATGACCGTTGCAGACGTCCCCGCCGGCCTTGCCGCCGCGGCGGACGCCTCATTGCGGTGGCATCCGGGGGGCCCGTTCGACTTGATGCAGACCATCGGCACGCTCCTGCGCGGCCACGGCGACCCGTCCATCCGCACCGCCCCGGACGGGGTCTGGCTTGCGTTCACGACGCCGGACGGACCGGCCACGCTGCGCCTGGCAACCGCCGGGCCGCGGGCGGACCCGGCAGTCGACGCGCAGGCCTGGGGTCCCGGGGCCGCCGCCGCCGCGGGCTCCGTCCCCCGTCTGCTGGGCCGCGACGACGACTGGACAGCTTTCGACGAGCCCGCGTTCCACGCCACGCTCCCCCGGATGGTCATCGAGGCGCGGCGGCGGAACCTCACGGTGCGGCTGCCCGCCACCGGCCGGATCATCGACTCGCTCGTGCCGACCATCCTGGAGCAGAAGGTCACCGTGATCGAGGCCCGCCGCGGCTACCGCTACCTGACATACCGCTTCGGGACGGCCGCGCCCGGCGCCGGGACGGTGGCACCGGCTAACCTCATGCTCCAGCCCACGCCCGAAAAGTGGCTGCGCATTCCGTCCTGGGAATGGCACAAGGCCGGGGTGGGGCCGCAGCGCTCGGCAACCGTCATGCGGGCGCTGCGCTCTGCCGCGGCACTGGAACGGCTCGCCGCCCTCCCCGCCGTCGGAGGCAGCGGCGAAGCTGCAGACCATACCGGGCATCGGAGTGTGGACGGCGGCCGAGGTGGTGCAGCGCACGCACGGCTGCCCGGACTCGATCGCGGTGGGCGACTACCACCTTGCGGCCTACGTGGGCGCGGCCCTGACCGGCCGCCGCACTGACGACGCCGGCATGCTCAGGCTGCTGGCCCCCTGGGCGGGGCACCGGCAGCGGGTGGTCCGGATGATCGGCCTCAGCGGCTTCCGCAAGCCCACCTTCGGCCCGCGGATGACCATCCAGGACCACCGCGGCCACTGACCGGCCCGCCCCGCTTAAACCAACCCGCTCAAGACCAACGCGGAGTCACTTACGGCCCATCCGAGCCCCTTTATGGGCGCGATCTGACCCCGCGTTGGCTTGGGCGGGTCAGGCGGGTCAGGCGGACTGCAGCTGGGCCCGCTTGATCCGGGCGATGACGCCGCCGAATCCCTCGGCAAGGTCGTCGGCGTTGACTTTGAAATAGGCCCACCCGGCGCTGCGGAACGCTTCGTCCCGCCGGTTGTCCCGGGACTGCTGTTCCCGGGTGAGGTGAGGGGCGCCGTCGTAGCTGCACGGCGATCCGGAATCTCCGGTAACCCAAGTCGGCAGCCGGCGAGCGCCTGTCATCCGGATCGAGCCTTAGTTGCAGCTCCGGCTCCGGCAGGCGGGCGTCCAGCAGCGCCAGCCGCAGGAATGTCTCCGGGAAGGAGTCTGCTCCCACCCGCATCTCCTCCAGGGCGAGCCTGGCCTTCTCGACACCCTTCATGTTGGGATGCTGGCGGATCAGCAGCCGCAGGCCGTCCTCGTAGGCGTAGGGTTCCGATCTCAGTTCGAGGCCGGGCCGGGGTGGCCCGGATGAGCTGGTCGCCCAGGGCAATGAGGTAGTTGAGCGGCAGCACCGCTGCCAGATCCAGCCAGGTCCGGGGCGGTGCGGTCACTGGGATGCCGTCGACGACCGTCAGCTCGCCGGGGATGCACCGGACACGGTGGCCTGTGACCCCGGCCCGGCGGACATGCGCCCATTGTGCCCCCGGACGGAACCGCCCCGCCACGAAACAGCCCTCCGACCTCGCCACCCAACGAGCAACGCGGCCTAAAGCCCCAGGCGGGCCGCGGCCTCCCGGCGCATGTCCACCTTGCGGATCTTGCCGGAGACCGTCATGGGGAAGCTCTCCCGGACGTCCACGTAGCGCGGAATCTTGTAGTGCGCCAGCTTGCCGCGGCAGAACTCGGCCAGGCCGGCGGCATCCAGCGGCGGGGCTCCGGTTTCAGGATGAGGCAGGCCATCAGCTCCTCGCCGTACTTGGCGTCCGGGACGCCGATCACCTGCACGTCCTGGATATCCGGGTGAGTGTAGAGGAATTCCTCGATTTCCCGCGGATAGACGTTCTCACCGCCGCGGATCACCATGTCCTTGATCCGGCCCTCGATCACGATGTAGCCGTCCGCGTCCATCCGGGCGAGGTCCCCGGTATGCATCCACCCTTCGGCGTCGATTGCCTCGGCGGTCTTGTCCGGCTGGTTCCAGTACCCGTGCATCACGGCGTAGCCGCGCGTGCAGAGTTCGCCGATCCCGCCGCGCTCGAGCACCTCCCCCGTGGCCGGGTCCACGATCCTGCTCTCCAGGTTGGGCATCGTCCGGCCGACGGTCTCGGTCCGCTGCGCCATGGTGTCCACGCTGCGGGTCATCGTGGACACCGGCGAAGTCTCCGTCATGCCGTAGCAAATGGCGACGTCCGACATGTTCATTTCGGTGATGACCCGGTTCATCACCTCGATCGGGCACAGCGATCCGGCCATGACGCCGGTGCGCAGCGTCGAGAGGTCATAGGAGGCGAAGTCCGGCAGGGCGAGCTCGGCGATGAACATGGTCGGCACCCCGTAGAGGGAGGTTCCGCCGAAGTCCTGCACGGCTTCCAGCGCCCCGGCCGGCGAGAACGACCGCCCGGGGATGATGGTGGCTGCGCCGTGGCTGAGTGCCGCCAGGTTCCCGATCACCATTCCGAAGCAGTGATAGAACGGCACCGGAATCACCACCCGGTCGTGCTCGGTGTAGCCCAGCTGCTCGCCGATCGAGTAGCCGTTATTGAGGATGTTGTGGTGCGTCAGCGTGGCACCCTTCGGGAACCCCGTGGTGCCCGAGGTGTACTGCAGATTGATGGGATCGTGCGCGTCCAGCGCTGCCATGCGCGCCTGCAGCGCGGAGTGCCCGACGTCGTCGGCCCGCTTGAGCAGCTCGGCGTACGTGCGCTCCGCCTCGCTCTCGGGGTCGCCGGCAATGAGCCCGTCCGCGCCGGCGGCCGGCAGGAAGACAAGTTCGCGCAGTTCCGGGCACGCCGCCAGCGCCTGCCGCGCCATGGCGGTGTAGTCGCTGTTCCTGTCCGACGGCGCGGTGACCAGCATGCGCATGCCGTTCTGCTTGACCACGAATTCGAGCTCGTGGCTGCGGTAGGCGGGGTTGACGTTGACCAGGATCGCCCCGGCCTTGGCGGTGGCGTACTGCAGGATGGTCCACTCGGCGCAGTTGGGGCTCCAGATGCCGATCCGCTCGCCCTTCGCGACGCCCAGGGCCAGGAGCGCACGCGCCAGGCGGTCGACGTCGTCGTTCAACTTGGTATAGCTCCACCGCCGGGCCTCCTCGCCGGGCACCGCGGCTGCCTCGATCAGGGCATCGTGGTACGGGAACCGCGCCGCGATCCGTTCGAAGTTCGCGCCAATGGTTTCCTCGAGCAGCGGGACGTCAGTGTCCCCGCCTGTGTAAGCAAGCATGATGCGACGCTACCCTGTGAGCGGAGGCAAAAGAAGAGCAAAGCTTGGAAGTCCTATGAAATTTTCCGGTCATCTTCCGGCGCCGGCGCGGACGCCCGGTAGGGTAATTGGCATGAGCGCACCCATTGATCTCCTGGCCACCTTCATCCCCAACGACGGCGAATTCTTCCGCGTGAAGCTCGCCTTGGACATCGCGATTGACGAGGTGGTCAACGAGCCCGGCTGTATCCGCTACGAGCTCACCGAGGCCGGCGAGGACAAGCTTGTACTGACCGAGCGGTGGGCCAGCCAGGAAGACCTGGACAAGCACTCCAAGGGCACGGCGGTCCAGGACCTGAACGAGTCCCTCAGCGCGCTGCTGGCCGAGCCGGTCAAACTCGAAAAGCTCTGAGCCCCCTCCAACAGAAACGCGGGGTCACTCCGCGCCCATCCTTGAAGGATTTATGGGCGCGGAGTGACCCCGCGTTGTTTAAGGCTGTGGAGGCTTAGGCTTCCGGGATCTGGGTCCCGTCCTGCTTGGACGCCGCGGCGGCAGCCTCGGCCTGGGAGCGTGCCACATGGGCGTGGACTTCTTCCATGTCCAGGGCCTTGACGGCGTCGACCACCTGCTCCAGCTGCTGGGCATTCAGGGCGCCAGGCTGCGAGAACACCAGGACCTTTTCGCGGAAGGCCATCAGCGTGGGGATCGACGTAATGCCGGCCTCGGCAGCGAGCTGCTGCTCGGCTTCGGTGTCCACCTTGGAGAAGACAACGTCCGGGTGCTTCTCGGAGATTGCTGAATACGTGGGGCCAAACTGCTTGCACGGGCCGCACCATTCGGCCCAGAAATCGACAAGAACGATGTCGTTGTCCTCGACGGTCGATGCGAACTGTTCACCTGTGATGTCTACGGTAGCCATGAGTCAACGGTACGGGAGCAGCCCGGGATTGTCCCCGGCATTTCGCTGTTGGCACATCCGCGCAGGAGCTTGGGTCCGTCAGCTCCAGGCGTGCGGGGCCGGACGCCTGGCACCGGGCAGGGCGTTGGTTTCGCGCCATTCGTGGATCCACTCGGGCAGTTCCAGATCCGCCGGCGGGGCGCCGAATTCGCGGATGATTTCCTCCTGGCTGACGGGCTTGCCCTTACTGACCAGCCGGGTGGCGATATAGGCGCGCGCGTACACCTCGCCGTCCACGACCATCCGCTGCTCGAAGTAGATGGCTTTCGAGTCGAGGCCGATGATCCTGGTTTCGATGGTGTACTGCTGCCAAAGCTGCAGCGAACGGCGGAAGGCGATGGTTTCCCCCGCCGCGACCGGGGTCCAGCCCCGGCGGCGCATCTTTTGCCAGATTCCGCTGCGGGCCATGAGGTCGAAGCGTCCGAGGTCCATGAGCGAGAAGTACATGCCGTTATTGACGTGCATGGCGATGTCGATATCCGTGGGCAGCACCCGCAGCGGCAGCGAGGAGCTGTCCCAGATGCTCAGTGGCGGACGGCGCGAGGACGTGAACAGCAGAAAGAGGGTGCGGAACAGGAGGTGCATGAGGCAATGTTACCCGTGAGTAACAATGCTGCCAAGGGGTATGGATGCCGAGGGGTATGGGTGCTGAGGGGTAGGGCGCCGAGGAGCCCGGACGGCCGCGGGCTATCTGCGTGCGGACAGGATCGAGACGGTGGCTTTGGGGCCGGCGCCGCGGATGGTCCAGCAGTTTCCCGTGCCGATCACTTCGAGCTCCTGCAGGTCCGCATGGTGCAGGATCAGTGCGGTGTTCTCATCTACGGCGACTGCGCGGTCCACGAGACCTGCCGCGACTGCGCCAACGGCCCGGCTGAGTGTTCCGGCCTGCGCGGTATGGACGTCGACGGCGAAGGGCACCAGGCCCAGCCCGTCGCGGATCTCCAGTTCCTCGAGGCCCTCCGAGCACTCCGCGGGGCACACTTCGGTGCCACGGATCCGGTAGCCGCCGACGATCGCCCGCGCCGGCGCCACCATCGCCCCGGCGGAGAACCCCATGTACGGCACACCGTCAGCGACCGCCCGGCGGATGTTCTCAGCAAATGGCAGCAGGCCTTCCAGATAGCCCGGCGTCGGTCCGCCGCCGACCACGATTCCGTCGACGTCGTCGACCCCGGAAGGAACCGCGCCTTTGTTGAAGCGGAGAAGGACCGGGACCACCTCGCAGGCGATTCGGGATTCCAGCGGCTGCAGATAGGCGGGCAGAAAATATTCCGAACTGCCCTCATGGTCAACAAGAACCACGGCGATGCGCGGAACCCTGCCGTCCGCCCGGCTCCGGAGCTCCCTGACGAACCGGTCGAAGACAACGGGAGTGGTCACGGTGTCCGGGCCGCCGCCGACAAGGATGATGGTCATGGCTTCAAAGTACCCGGATCCGGGGCAATCGCAATGGGCCCGAGCCGACGGCCGCGGCGGCACCAAAGTTCTTGTAGCGATTGACCGGCCCGAACAGTGAGGAACATAATCGGAATCTGTACTAGTTTCACGACACGACTGCGCCGACCATGAGGCCGACGGCAGAGCATTCAACGGAAAGCGGTCGGCACTATGAGTACTGCCCATCACCCTGTCACTGCGACCGGCTGGACCGGCTGGGTCCGTTTCGCCGGAGTCATTCTGATCATCAACGGCGTTTTCAGCGGCCTTCAAGGTCTCGTCGCGCTCACCGGGCCCGACACCTACTATTTGTCGACCCCCGGCACGCTGTTCCTCTTCGATGCGAAGGGGTGGGGCTGGTGGAATGTGGCAATCGGTGCGGGTCTGATCCTCACCGCCGTCGCGCTCTTCTCCGGTGCAGCGTGGGCTCGGATCGTTGCGGTCATCCTTGCGGGCGTCAGCGCGGTCGTTCAGTTGATGCTTATTCCGCAGCAGCCGTGGTGGTCCGTCATCGTCATCGCCGTCGACGTGCTGATCATCTACGCGATCATCGCCCACGGCGAGGAACTCAAGGCTGAACAGGCGCCTCCGTCAACCAACCCGTAGGGCACCGACGCGATCAGTCTGCCGCGATCAGCTCCACTTCGTAGCCGTCCGTGTTCACGAGATAGGCGGCGAAGTGGCCGGGACCGCCCGCATGCGGATATTTGTCCGGAAACAGTTCGGTCCAGCCGTGCTGGAGGCTCTCGCTGGCCGTGGCGTCCACCTGCTCCCGGGTCCCCGCGCTGAAGGCGAGGTGGTTCAGCCCCGGCGCGGTGCGCTCGTGCACGGTCCCGCTCAGGGCCGGGGATTGCTCGACGACGATATAGGTGGGTCCGCGGCGCCAGCTGCACCCGTGGGCCCAGTCCTGGTGGGCCTCGTAGCCCAGCCGGCCCAGGAGCCAGCCCCACTGGTCCTTGGCCCGTTGCAGGTCAGGCACCCAGAGTTCAACATGGTGCAGGGCACCTAATGACGCGGGTGCAACCGGAACGGGTCCAGTGGGAACGGCTGCCATCAGAACAGGATCCGCTGAAACAGGACGTGGTCCTGCCAGGAACCGGCAATCCGCAGGTACCGGGGGGCCAAACCGATCTCCTCGAAGCCGGCCCGCTTCAGGATCCGCTGTGACGCGGCGTTGTGCGGCAGGGTGGCGGCCTGCAGCCGGTGCAGCCCCAGCTCGGTCCGGGCGGCTTCGACGGCGAACTCCAGCGCGGCCGAGCCGATCCCCTGCCCGGTCATGTCCTTGTCCACCCAGTAGCCGAGGTGGGCGCTGAGGAACGGACCGCGGACAATCCCGCTGAGGTTCATCACCCCGACGATGCGGGAACCGTCCACGAGAACCCACGGCACGTCCGATCCCGCGATGAACAACCCGAGCTTGGACTCGATGCTGGCGGCCTGTCCGTCGGCGGTGAAGAATTCCTCCGCCCGCACAGGCTCCCAGGGCGCGAGGTGCTCGCGGTTCCGCAGATAGGCCTCGGCCAGGCGGGCGGCGTCGGACCTGTGCAGCACCCGCACGCGCACCGTACCCGTCAATGCGATGCTGTTCTCGGTCATCCGGAGACTCTAACGGTCATTCCGCACGGCTTCAAACGCACGGCAGCTCGGGAACGGCCGTTCTGCTGCGACCTGGTGAGGCCTGGTGAGGCTTGGTCCGGCCGGGGCCAATGGCCGGGCTAGTGGCCGGCTTCACCGGCCCGGCTTGAGTTTCCGCCAGCCGCCGGCCCGGTTGTCCGCAATGATCTGCCGGAACATCGCCGTGAGGGCCTGCTGAGGGATAGCTTCTCCCTGGCGGAACGCGACAGTGCGTGCGGTCTTGTTCCCGTGCCCGCCCGTGATGATCCCGTCCGGGTCCGGGACAATCCCGCCGTCGTACAGGAAGACGTTGACGTGGTCCTTGGCCGCAAGCAGGGCGCAGATGTTGCCGTCGAGGACGAAGTAGGGCTGCGTGGTGCGCTTGATGGTCTCGGCGACCGCCGGGTCGGCGGCATGGACGAGTTCGCGCACCTGGCGGCAGATCTCCTGCTGCCAGGCCGGCAGCGCCCCGATGAAGGCGTCCACCCGGGGGTCTCGTCGCGGCACGCTGTCAGGCGCTGGAGTCATCGTCGTCCTCGTTCGAGTCGGCGCCGTGGACGGTGACGCTCTTCACGCCGGGCACGTCCAGGAGATAGGGGACGAGCTCCCGCAGCGGAAGGTGCCCGTGGAAGCGGATGTCCATGAGGACGATCGGGTTTTGTTCATCGCCCGATTTATTGGTGCTGAGGATTGACGAACTGAAGCCCATGTTGGTGGCGATCTCCAGCACTTGCCTGAGCACGCCCTGGTTGTCGGCGTAGCCCAGGTGCAGGACCCGGTGGGCGTCCGGGGTCGGTATCTTCCTGATGACGGGAGAGACGACGTACAACGTGATGAGGTGGAAGGCGGTCAGTGAAACGGCCAGGGACAGCATTCCGGCCCCGCACGCCATGCCGACGGCGGCTGAAACCCAAATACTCGCGGCGGTCGTCAGGCCCCGGACAACATTCCGACCCTTGAAAATCACCCCGGCGCCGAGGAAGCCGATGCCGCTGACGATTTGGGCCGCAATACGGGATGGGTCCATGGTGGCCCCGGGCGCCAAGGCGTAGGCGAAGCCGTAGGCGGAGATAAGGGTAAAGGTGCACGATCCCAAGCCGACGAGTACGTGTGTGCGGTAGCCCGCGACCTTTTGCCGGACCTGCCGCTCGGTGCCAATCAGGGAGCAGAGGACAAATGTCGCCAGCAGGAGCCCGATTTCCACCAGTGTGGTCGGGGTATATAGCCCGTATGCGTCCTGCATCCGCCCTCCGACTCGGCCCGAGAGCGGCGCCCCGTCATTTCTGAGGTGCGCCAAGGACTCTCGATGTTGATCGTACCGCCGCCCTTGGCTGGCGAACAGTGGCGGGTCGGTTCCGCTCAGGTGGCCAGATCCCGGCGGCGCCAGCCGGAGTAGCCCAGCGCAGCGAGCGCCGCGGCAGCCACGGTGAGGCCCAGCAGGGGCCCGAGGGCGTCGGAGTCCAAGGGAAGCAACGGCGTGTGCCGGAACGGGGAGAGCTCCATCAGCCACTCCGGGGCGTTCCACAGCACGCCGAACTCACCGAGGGCAACGAAGAGCAGCAGCAGGGCCCAGACAGTCCCGGTGAGCCGGGGCGCCCAGCCGAACACGGCCAGTACGGCTGATGTCATGACCCAGGCCGCGGGGATCTGGGCGGCGGCAGCCACCGTGACGCGTCCGAGCTGGTTTCCGTCGGCCAGCACCGCGGCTGCGCCGGCCCCGACCGACAATCCGGCCAGCAGCATGAGCACGGCGACGCCGGCCAGCGCCAGGGCGAAGTGGCTGCTCGCCCAGCGCGGCCGGGTGGTGGCCGTGCCCAGCAGCGCCTCCACATGCCCATCCGTCTCCTCGTCGCGGAGCCGGCTGGCCGCGGACAGCCCGTAGGCGGCGGCCAGCAGTCCCATGATGCTGATCTCCGCGGCAATGAAGGCGTCCGTCATGGCCTGGGTTCCGCCCAGCATCCTGATCAGGTCCTGGGCGTTGGGCGAACTCAACAGATCCGTCACGTTGCCGACCAGCGATCCGATCACCACACCGAACACCACGAAGGCCACCGCCCACGCCGCAAGGAGCCGGAGCTGGAGCCGCACCGCGAGGTCCCAGACGCCGCGGAGCGAACCGCGGGCCGGGCCGGGACGCTCCTCGCGCAGGCCGGAACCGAGGTCCCGGCGGGCACGGAGCGCCAGAGCCACGGGCACGAGCGCGACGCAGAGCGCCAGCGGCAGGGCGAGCACCCACCACTGGTCCCCGGCAAAGGCCCGGATCTGCTGGTTCCAGCCGATCGGTGAAAGCCAGGACAGGGCGGACGGCCCAGGTTCGGCGAGGTCCCCCACCGCCCGCAGCGCATAGGTCACGGCGACGACGCCGACGCTCATTCCCGTGGCAGCCCGCGCGCTGGCCGTCAGCTGGGCGGTGACCCCGGCCACGGCGCTGAACGCCATGCCGGTGGCGGCCCAGCCGAGTCCAAACGCGAGCGAGCCTGCGGCCGGAAGCCCGCCGGCGGCCAAAGTCACCGCCGTGACCAGCCCGAGGACCAGACTCGAACCGAAGCTGATGGCGAGGGCGGCGGCGAGCGGGGCGTCACGCCCCAGCCTGCCCCCGCCGAGCAGCTCCAGCCGCCCGGACTCTTCGTCGCTGCGGGTATGCCGGACGGTGATGAACACCATGAGGACGGCCAGGATGGCAGCCATGAACGCCGTGTACTTGATGAGCGAAAGCGCGCCGAGGGACGTGGGGTCGTAGACCCGGCCGAACAGGGCCACGAGCGAGGCCGTGGCGTTCACGGCAGTCGCGGCCTCGACCCGGCTCGCGACATCGGGGTAGAGCTCGGCACCGGCCACGGCCGTTGAATACGTTGTTGCGGCGAATCCGGCGATCCACGCCGGCAGCAGCCAGCGGTCGCGCCGGAGTCCGAGCCTGATCAGGACTCCCGTCCCCGCCAACGTTTCACGCATCACCGGCACGCCTGCTGCCCGAGCCGGCCGCTGCCACGGTTACCGCCGCGCCGTAGTGGCGCAGGAAGAGGTCCTCGAGGGTGGGCGGCTGGCTGGTCAGCCCGAGGAGTCCGGCGTCGGTCAGGGCCCGCATGAGCGGGGCCAGCCCGGACGGTTCCACCTGGGCGCTGACGCGGTGGTTCGTGACGACGACGTCGTGGACCCCTGGCAGGGTATCCAAGCCCGCCGGTACCGCCGCGACGTCGGCGGTGACGGAGGTCCGGGTCAGGTGCCTGAGCTCCTCAAGCCGCCCGGTCTCCACCACCCGGCCCTCACGGATGATGCTGACGCGGTCCGAGAGTGCCTCGGCCTCGCTGAGGATATGGCTGCTGAGCAGTACCGTGCGGCCCTGGTTCCGCAGGTCCCGGACACAGCCGCGGAAGGCGTCCTCCATGAGCGGGTCCAGGCCGCTGGTGGGCTCGTCCAGCAGGAACAGCTCGGCGTCGGTGGCCAGGGCGGCGATCAGGGCCACCTTCTGCCGGTTGCCCTTGGAGTAGGCCCGGGACTTCTTCGTCGGGTCGAGGTCGAATAGCTCCAGGAGCTGGTCCCGCCGGGCCGCGTCCTGGCCGCCCTGCAGCCGGCCGAGGAGGTCGATCACCTCACCGCCGGTCAGGTTGGGCCACAACGCCACATCCCCGGGGACGTAAGCCAGGCGCCGGTGGAGGCTCGCGACGTCGCGCCACGGGTCAAGGCCCAGCACCCGGATGGAGCCCGCGTTGGCGCGCAGCATGCCCAGCAGCAGGCGGATGGTTGTCGATTTGCCTGAACCGTTTGGGCCAAGGAAGCCGTGGACCTCGCCCGCTTCGACGGAAAAGTCCAACCCGTTCAGGGCAACCACCGGCCCGAAACGCTTCACAACTCCGGCCATCTCCAAGACGCTCGCCATGGGGGACACGATACGCCGGGGACCGACAATTTAGCCCCGGCCGAAGGACCCCTTCGTCTGCGGGCGGCCTGGCGGGCGGCCTGCGACGGTCTGCGCGCGCCCTGTCGCGGCGCGCCCCGGCGACGTAGCCTAGCGAGAATGGAAGACCCTTACGATCTTGAACGGTTCGTGACCGCCCAAAACGCCGGCGGAACCTACGGGCACGCCCTGGCGGAGTTGAGGTCGGGCTTGAAGCGAAGTCACTGGATGTGGTTCGTGTTCCCCCAGCTCGCGGGCTTGGGCCGCAGCGAGACCGCCCGCAAGTATGCCATCTCATCACTGGACGAGGCACGTGCCTACTCCCGGCACGACGTCCTTGGCCCCCGCCTGGTGGAGGCCGCTGCCGCGGTGGCTGCCGTGGAGGGGCGGTCCGCGGTGCACATCTTTGGCGGCATCGACGCACGGAAGCTGCACTCCTCCATGACGCTGTTCCTGCGGGCCGCCCCCGGCGAGTCCGTGTTCAGCGACGTCCTGGACCGCTACTTCGATGGCCTGCCGGATCCCGCCACGGACCAGCTGCTGGAGGGACAGTCCACCGGCCAGGACGCGGCAGACAATCCGGGTCCGGCAGCCGGTTAGCCGTCCGCCGCCAGGGCCGTGATCATCCGTTCCATGCGGGCGACGCCGGCAAAGCGGCCGGCGTTGTCCGTCACCAGCAGGGGGTCAAACCGGCTGCCCTGGGTCCTGCGTCATGGAACGCGCCAGCGCCTCGCTGAGCGGCGTGTCCAGATTGACCCGCATTCCCGGGCTCACCACCCCCAGCGCAGCCGCAGCTGGGGTCGAGCACCGCAACGGGCCGCAGGTGCTCCCCCATCAGCACAACGGACTGCAGGGCGGGGTTGTCATCAAACGCGGCCGCCGCCGTCGCCGTGCTGGTGGCCGTCGTCGCCGGTTCCACGATGTCCCGAATAATGCTCTGGTGCGTCACCGGCGGTTTCGACGCCAGGCGGTGGGCGAGGTCAAGGTCGATCTGCTCCCACGCCGGCCCCGGCCGGGCGAGGCAATACCCCTGCACCAGCGGTACGCCGAGGGCGACGAGGGCGTCCAGTTCCTCCACCCGCTCCACTCCCTCGGCCAGGATCCACGCATCGACGCGGCTGGCAAAGGTTCCGAGCATGGAGATCAGGGCGCGCTTGGCTTCGTCGCGGTCGACGTCCTGGATGAGTTCCCGGTCAATCTTGATCAGCGAGGGCCGCAGGGCAAGGAGGTGACGGAGTCCCGCATAGCCGGCTCCGGCGTCGTCGACGGCGATCAGCGCGCCGGCCGAGCGCAGCTGGTTGAGGTCAGGCTCCAGCTCCAGATAGGAGTCGATCGGGGTTTGCTCCGTCAGCTCGACCACCAGTCCGCCAAGGTTTCCCTGCCCGCGCCAGATGTCACGGATGCTCTCCGTCATCAGCAGTTCGGGCGAGACGTTGAGGGTCAGGAAGCAGTTCGGCAGGCAAGGTGGGACGTGCCGCGAGCGCTGCCCGCAAGGCTGCTGCCTCGAGCTCGGCCGACTGGCCATGCGTGCGCGCGGCGGCAAACCACACTTCGGGATTCTTCTCCGCGAAGCCCGGAAACCGCGCCAGGGCTTCGTACCCCACTACGGTGCCGCGGGCCGTATCAACGATGGGCTGGTAGGCCGCGGAAAGGCCTTCGCCGCGGCAGGCGGCCGCCAGGTGCTCTTTCCAGCCCGGGCCCGGAGCGGCCCCGGTGCCGGGAGGGAGGCCGCCTGCCCCGTGACTCAACTAACGGGAACGATGGCTTTGTGGATGGACTGCACGACGTCGGCCGGCAGCGCCTCCAGCCCGTGCGCGGACGCGGCGTGGGCGGCCACATTGACCAGAATTTCATCGTCCGTGCTGCACACCCAGCGGGCTTCGCAACCGGGAACCACATCACCACAGGCAAACGACTTCACGAATGCTCCTTCTTCTTCAACGGCTTCAACGGCGAACCCGACAACCCTACGATGGCCCCGCCCCGAAAACTGAGATTTTGCTCGCAGAAAAGCGGAGTGTTGCCGGAACACGAACGCCAACAGAGGTCACTGCTTGGCCAGGGTTCCGATCTTGTTACCGCTGTTGCCGTAGACGACAAGCACAGTACCGTCCACTTTGGCGGTGTGCGCCTGCGATAGCCACGTGTCGACGTCGCTGCAGGCCATCAGGGTGGATGCGATCGGGCCGAAGTCGAAGGAATCGCCCGAAATCGATCCTTTGCCTGTCAAACGATTGCAGCCGTCCGTTCCCTGGAAGGAGCCGTCGTCGGTGATCGTGAGGTTGGGCTGACCTTTGACGGTCTGCCCCCAACTTCCGGCGAACGATTTCAGGGCCGGACCGGAGCACCCCGTGAGTGCCGCTAGCGCCATTCCGGCAACCAGCGTGGCAACAACCAGCAGACCGATTCGACGCAACCGACACATGCCGCCATGCTAGCCTGCGGGATCTCCCGGAGGGAAGGATCATTCCGCTTCTCCGGGTAGCCTTCGGGCTCCTAGCGTCCGGCAGTCGGTGCTTCGGCGGCGACGGCGGCCGCTTCGATGCGGGCCCGGTGAACGGCCCATCCCTCGGGTGTGCGCTGCGAGAGGTTCGGATCGCCCGGGCGCTGGCCGGCCCTGCCGTCGATGAGTTCGCGCAGGATGTCCGCGTGTCCGAGGTGATGGGCTGTTTCCACGCACATGTGCACGAGGATCTGATGCAGGGTCACATCCCTCCGCTCGTCCGGCCACCACGGCACTACGCCGGGCGCGTCGAGGCCAAGTTCATCGATCGTGGCGTCGCTGTGCGCGGCCGAGAGCCGGTGCAGCTCCATGATCTGCTCCCGCGTCTCGCCGGGGGTGGCCCACATGTCGGCGTCCGGCTCCGCGTCGTCGGCAAACCACGGCAGCGCCAGCTCGCTGGGCCGGCCGAAAACCTCGCCAAAGTAGCCGAGTTCGACGCTGGCCACATGCTTGACCAGGCCCAGCAGGTTGGTTCCGGTCGGAGTGAGGGGCCGGCGCACGTCGTACTCGCTGAGGCCTTCGAGCTTCGCCAGGAGGCTGGCCCGCCGGGTGCGCAGGTAATTGTGCAAGATCGCTTTGTCGTCCATGACCGGCACTATACCGAACCCGGCGAGCGGGCCCAGCGGAAACAGGAGGTTTATTCAAACGTATGGAATAATCGGCGCCAGCGGGCCTCGGGGGGAGGCCCCGAATGACAGGACACCCAACGTGAGTCACGGTTCCGGCGCAAAGCGCTTCCTGGCCGCCACCGCAGTTCTTGCCGCGACTCTCGCCGTGGCTCTCGCCATCCTGTTGGCAGCATGCGGTTCCGGCGCGGACCCCTCCGCCGGAACCCCGGCGGGGCGGCCGGCGGCCGCGATCCCTGCACCATCTCTGGTGCCATCCCCGGCGCGTCCCCGGCGGCCGAGGGCCTGCTGGGGACGACAGAAACGAACGGGTTCCTCCGGCCGATGCGGTACACGGCCGTCGACGGCGACACCTGGGAGGGCATCGCCGCCCACTTCCGGATGACTCCCGAGATCCTCAAGAGCTTCAACGAATCGACGTCCGTTGCCGCGGGGCAGGTTATCGATCTCAGAGGCGTGGACGTGCCACAACTTGGGGCCGGTGGCAGCGTGACCGGGCAGGACGAGCAGGGACAGTTCCTGTACAGGTCGAGCGCCGGAGACACCCCCGCGGGCATCGCGAGCCGCTACGGCGTCCCGCTCTATGCGCTGCGGATCGCCAACCTGAACCTGCTGACCGGCGGCGAATGGATTCCGCCCGCCGGCACAACGGTGACCATTCCGAATCCGCCGAACGACTGAGCCGCGGCTCGAAGGACCTACAGCGAAGTGACCCCGGACAAAAGAAAAAGCCTCCGGAACCAATCGGTTCCGGAGGCTTTTCCAAGGGTGGCAGATGAGGGATTCGAACCCCCGTAGGCGTTGCCAGCTGATTTACAGTCAGCCCCCTTTGGCCGCTCGGGTAATCTGCCGAACTTCAAAAGAAGATCACTCGCGGTTTCCAGTCCCGGAACGCCTGTTTCCAGTTCGTTTCGCTTCCAGCACCCGCGGGCAAGACAACTTTACAGAACTTCGGCCGAAGAATCGAATCGGCGCTCCAGAGGATCAAAAATGGGCCAAAAAAGGGCAAAAATCCCCGGAAATTCAGGCGTCTCCGAGAATGCGTCCGGCCAGTCGGGCCTCGAAACGTGCCGCCTGCTCCGGCGTGACCTGGTTGAGCTGGACGGCACGGGCCAGATCGGCGTGGACGCCGTCCATGCGGGCCGACGCATCGGCGGCCGGGCTCAGAATGATGGAGGCCGCCAGCGCGGCGGCGGCAACGGAGCTCGCCGTCACGGCCAGGGTGCTGGCAGCGGCGGCGGTGGTGCGGGTGACGTAGCGGACGGCTTTATGGTGCATGTTCTTGCCTTTCAGCGTCGGTTCCAACCCTTGCAACTCTTTCGAGCCCGGCTTCGTTCCCGCCGTGATTGAGCTATGAGCTGACTGTGAAACGTCGCCCCGCCCGGCCGGCCTCCAGATCGGGGGCATCCGTACTAGGCTGGAATGCAGACATCCCGGCCTTACATCAGGCACCCGGCAACCATCAGGAGGACAGTCATGGCAGGCGAATCCACGTTCGACGTCGTCAGCAAGGTAGACAAGCAGGAAGTCGCCAACGCGCTGAACCAGGCGCAGAAGGAAATTGCCCAGCGCTACGACTTCAAGGGCGTCGGCGCCGAGGTTGATTTCAGCGGCGAGAAGATCCTCATGAAGGCCAACTCCGAGGAGCGCGTGCTGGCAGTGCTCGACGTGCTGCAGTCAAAGCTCATCCGCCGCGGCATCTCGCTGAAGTCCCTCGACACGGGCGAGCCCTACGCCTCCGGCAAGGAATTCCGGCTCGAGGCCTCCATCAAGGAGGGCATCGCCCAGGACCTCGCCAAGAAGATCAACAAACTGATCCGGGACGAGGCCCCCAAGTCCGTCAAGTCGCAGATCCAGGGCGACGAGCTCCGGGTGACGTCGAAGTCCCGCGATGACCTCCAGGAGACCATGAACCTGCTGAAGGGCTTCGACGAGGCCGACCTGCAGTTCGTGAACTTCCGCAGCTAGCGGCGCGTCCGCGGCGCAAGTTTCCTCACGCCGCGCAAAAGGGCTGGCGACACCTGTATTCCGGTGTCGCCAGCCCTTTTGCGCGTCGCCAGACTATTCGCGCGTCGCCAGACCCGCAGCTAGCTTCAGCTGAGCGGGCGGCCGGCCATCCGCTCCAGCCGGCCGATCCGCTCGGCCATCGGCGGGTGGGTGGAGAACATCTTGGCCACGCCTCCGCCTTTGAACGGGTTAGCGATCATCATGTGCGAGGCGTTGACCAGCCGCTGGTCCTGCGGCAACGGCGCCAGCTGCACGCCCTGCTCGATCTTGCGCAGGGCGGAGGCGAGCGCCAGCGGATCTCCGGTCAGCGACGGATCCGTCCTCGTCGGCGTCGTACTCCCGTGTGCGGGAGATGGCCATCTGGATCAGGGAGGCGGCGAACGGGGCCAGCAGCGCCATGGCGATCGCGGCGAACGGGTTCGCGTTGCGGCGGTCCCCGCCGCCGAACAGCAGCATCATCTGCGCCACCGAGGTGATGACGCCGGCGACGGCGGCGGCCACCGACGCCGTCAGGATGTCCCGGTTGTAGACGTGCATCAGTTCATGGCCCAGGACGCCGCGCAGTTCGCGGGCGTCCAGCAGCCGCATGATGCCCTCGGTGCAGCACACGGCCGCGTTCTGCGGGTTCCGGCCGGTGGCGAAGGCGTTCGGCGCCATGGTGGGCGAGACGTAGATGCGCGGCATCGGCTGGTTGGCCCGGCCGGACAGCTCCCGGACGATCTGGTACAGCTGGGGCGCCTCGGCCTCCGTGACGGGGTAGGCCTGCATGGCACGGATGGCCAGCTTGTCGCTGTTCCAGTACCCGTAGGCCGTGGTGCCGACGCCGATCAGGGCCATGATCCAGATCGGCGCGGCACTGCGGGTCCCGGCGGCGATGAAAGCCCCCAGACCCAGCAGCACCGCCCACAGGACTCCGAAAAGAGCCGCGGTCTTCAGTCCGTTGTGATGCTGATGCACTGGTCCTCCTGATGCCTGTACTTCATGTCCTGTAATTCAATGACCTACCAAGGAAAACGAACCGCTACGGTACCGGGTTCCGCGCGTCGTACCGCAGGAATCCGCACTGCAGGCGGGCCACCGTCCAGGCCACGGCGATGCACAGCACGCCGCCGAGCAGCAGGACCCATCCCTCGTTCAAAAGTTTAGTCGCGCCGCCTGCCAGCATGTCCCCGATCCGGGGTCCCCCGGCCACGACGACCACGAACACGCCCTGCAGACGACCGCGCAGGTGGTCCGGGGTGGAGGCCTGCAGGATGGTGGTCCGGAAGACGGCGCTGACGGAATCCGCGATGCCGGCCAGGGCGCAGCACAGGGCGGCGGGCAGCAGCCACACCGTCACGCCGCCGTTTCCGGTATGACCCGCCAGGACAACCACCAGGCCGAAGGCCGCGACCGAGGCGCCCCAGCCCATCACGGACCACACGACGGCGGTGCCCTGCCGGCGAACGCCGCCCAGCGGCCCCGAGAACAGGCCGGCCAGGAACGCCCCCACGGCCATCGAGGCCAGCAGGATGCCCACCGTGGCCTCGCCGCCGCCGATCATCAGCGCGCCGATGGCGGGCAGCAGCGCCCGGGGCTGGGCAAAGATCATGGCCACGAGGTCGATCACGAACGTCATGCGGAGGTTGGGCCGGGTGCCAAGGAAGCGGAACCCCTCCACCACGGAACGCAGCCCGGCCGGCCTGGCATGCTTCCCGGGCGGCATGGGCGGCAGCTTCAGGAGCGCCCAGAACGCAAACGCAAAGCTGACGACGTCGATCGTGTACGTCCAGCCGAACCCGATCCACGCCACGAGCACGCCGGCCAGCAGCGGGCCGGCGGTCATGGTCAGGCCGAAAATCATCATGCTCAGGGCGTTGGCGGCCGGCAGCAACTCCTTGCGCACCAGGACGGGGATGATCGCGCTGCGGGCCGGCTGGTTGATGGCCTGGGCGCCGCTCTGCACCGCCACGAGCGCGTAGAGCAGCCACACGTTGCCCAGCTCCAGCCACGCCTGCAGGGCCAGCGCGGCGGTGGTCAGCCAGAGGACGGACGAGGCCAGGAGGGCCACCGTGCGGCGGTCGTGGGCGTCGGCGATCGAGCCGCCCAGGAGGCCGCCGAAGACCAGCGGCACGAGGGCGAAGATGCTCAGCAGGCCCACGTAGAGGCTGTCCTGGGTCAGCCGGTAGACCTCCAGGCTGACGGCCACCAGGGTCAGCTGGCTGCCCAGTGCGGAGACGGCGGACCCGAGCCACAGACGGCGGAAGGCCGGACTTTCACGCAACGGCGTGATGTCCGCCAGAAATTTCTCCACCGGGCAACTCTAGTGGCGGCCCGGGGTGCCTTGTGACACGGCCGGACATTGTTAGCCGCGCCTTATTGTGAGGCAGTCATAATAAGTGCTTGAATGAGACCATGACGGATTCCCCGGGCACCCACGACGCATGGGCAGCCGCCCTGCGTGCCCACGGCCGCCGGGTGACCAAACAGCGCCTGGCCGTGCTGGCCGCCGTCGAACATCACCCGCATTCGCCGGCAGAGGCGATCCTTGCCGCCGCCCGGCAGGAATTGCCGGACCTGACCGCCCAGTCCGTCTACGTGGTCCTGGGCGACCTCACGGATCTGCACATGCTGCGCCGTTTCGAGCCCCCGCACTCCCCCGCGCTGTACGAGACCCGGGTGGGAGACAACCACCACCACGCCGTCTGCATCAGCTGCGGGCGCGTGGAGGACGTCGAATGCGCCGTGGGCCATGCGCCCTGCCTGACCCCGCACTGGGACGCGAACGCGAAGCCGATGACCATCCAGATCGCGGACGTGCTGTACCAGGGCATCTGCCAGGACTGCCAGCGCACCCAACAACTTCCCTCCGAACGAAACTAACAAACCCAACCAAAGGAGAATGATGACTGAGAACATCTCTGTGCCCGCCGTGTCCACGACACAGTCCGGCGCTCCCGTCACGTCCGACGCCCACTCCAAGTCCGTCGGCGCCGACGGCGCGATCATCCTGACCGATCACTACCTGATCGAGAAGCTCGCGCAGTTCAACCGCGAGCGTGTCCCGGAGCGCGTCGTCCACGCCAAGGGCGGCGGCGCCTTCGGTACCTTCAAGACCTCCGAGGACGTCTCGAAGTACACCAAGGCCGCACTGTTCCAGCCCGGCACCGAGACGGACATGCTCATCCGTTTCTCCTCCGTCGCCGGCGAGGCGGGCTCCCCCGACACCTGGCGCGACCCCCGCGGCTTCGCCGTGAAGTTCTACACCACCGAGGGCAACTACGACCTCGTCGGCAACAACACGCCGGTGTTCTTCATCCGCGACGGCATCAAGTTCCCGGACTTCATCCACTCGCAGAAGCGCCTCCCGGGCACCCACCTGCGCGACGCCGACATGCAGTGGGACTTCTGGACCCTCTCCCCCGAGTCCGCCCACCAGGTCACCTGGCTCATGGGCGACCGCGGCCTGCCGGCCTCCTGGCGTGAAATGCAGGGCTACGGCTCGCACACCTACCAGTGGATCAACGCCGAGGGCGAGCGCTTCTGGGTCAAGTACCACTTCAAGTCCAACCAGGGCGTCAAGTCCATGACCGGCGACGAGGCCGAGGCCCTGGCCGGCGCCGACGGCGACTTCTACATCCGCGACCTCCAGGAAAACATTGCCGCCGGCAACTTCCCGTCCTGGGACCTGCACGTCCAGGTCATGCCGTACGAGGACGCCAAGACGTACCGCTTCAACCCCTTCGACCTCACCAAGGTCTGGCCGCACGCGGACTACCCGCTGATCAAGGTCGGCACCATGGAGCTGAACAAGAACCCGGAGAACTACTTCGCGCAGATCGAGCAGGCCACCTTCGCGCCGTCGAACTTCGTGCCGGGCATCGCCGCTTCCCCGGACAAGATGCTGCAGGCCCGCATCTTCTCCTACGCGGACGCACACCGCTACCGCGTCGGCACCAACCACGCCCAGATCCCGGTGAATGCGCCCAAGAACCAGGTCAACAACTACAGCCAGGACGGCGCGGGCGTTACCACTTCAACGCCCCGTCCGTTCCGGTGTACGCACCGAACTCCGTCGGCGGCCCGGCCGCCGTGGAGCCTGCGCGTTGCAGGCGGCGGCTGGGAGAACGACGGCGAGCTCACGCTCTCCGCGCACTCCCTGCACGCTGAGGACGGCGACTTCGGCCAGGCCGGCACGCTGTACCGCGAGGTGTTCAACGACGGCGAGAAGGCCCGCCTGCTCGAGACCGTCACCGGCGCCGTCAGCGGCGTCAAGAACGCCGACATCAAGGAACGCGCCATCGCGTACTGGACCAACGTCGACGCCGAGTTCGGCGCCAAGCTGCGCGCCAACCTCGGTGCCGGCCAGGTTGAGTCCGACGCCGAGGCCGCCAACAAGGTCTAATCGCCCTGTTGCCTCGCTGGTCGATTCGATGACCGGCTGCTTTGAAGACCGGCTGCTTTGAAGACCGGCTGCGCCGGTGAAACGCCCCGCCACGGACCCTCCGTGGCGGGGCGTTTTGCCGTTATCCACATGGGCACGCGTGCCCCTCGCCACCATGGGCAGCAGATCCATAGGATTTGGGAATGACCGCATTCGCAGGCATTCCGGATGACGCCTTCCGGTTCTACGCCGATCTTGAACAGAACAACAACCGGGACTGGTGGCTGGAGCACAAGCCGGTCTACGACGCCGCGGTGAAGGGACCGCTGACCCAGCTGCTGGCCGAGCTGGAGCCACGCTTCGGCCCGGCGAAACTCTTTCGCCCCAACCGGGATGTCCGTTTCTCGCCGGACAAGTCCCCCTACAAGACAGCGCAAGGGGCCTTCGCCGCGCTGGCGAAGGCGTGGGTTTCTATGTCCAGCTCAGCGCCGACGGCCTGCTCATCGGCGGCGGCTGCCATACCCACACCCCGGCCCAGCTGGCGCGCTTTCGCGGCGCCGTGGATGATCCCGCCAGCGGGGAGGCCTTGCAGGAGATCGTGCGCAAGGTCGAGGCGGCAGGGTTCGCGGTGGAGGGCGAACGCCTGAAGACCGTGCCGCGGGGCTTCGACAAGGACCACCCGCGGGCGGAACTGCTCAAGCACAAATCCCTCACTGCCGGAGTCAACGTGGGCCAGCCCGGCTGGCTTGCCGGACCCGAAGCAGTGGAGGAAGTGGCACGGCGCTGGGAGGAGCTGCGTCCCCTCGTGGAGTGGGTCGGCCGTTACGCGGCTCCCTGACATGCAGCTCAGATGTGCTGGCCGTCGGTGGCGAGGCGCCTGTCGAGGTTGTTGAAGAAGACCAGCATCATCAGTTCAAAGGCCTTGGTGGCTTCCTCGGGCTGGTTATTGACGACGAAGTCGAACTGCAGCCCATAGAACGCGGCGGTGAACAGGCGGGCGTCGGTGTCGGCGAACTCTGGCTGGATCCCCTGGATGATGAGCCAGTCCCGGGACTTCTCGTGCAGCATCCGGAAGTGCTCCTGAGCGGTGCCGCGCGGTACCGCCGCGACCACGTCCTGCGCCGTCGCCTCAAATTCCAGCCGGGCCAGGTGCCGGTTGCGCTGCGCCATGGTCCACTGCCAGGACTCCAGGAGGAAGGCCCGCCACGCGTCCCGGTCGATGTCCCTGACGTCAGTGGCGCGGATGCTGTCCAGCCGTGACTCGATGCCGCGGATGATCTCGTTGATCAGCTGTTCGCGATGGCCGAAGTGGTAAACCAGAACGTAGCTGCTGACGCCCAGACCGTCGGCGAGGCTCCGAAACGTCAACTCCGCCAGGGTCTTGTCCATGAGGTAGTCGAGAATCGCCGACAACAACTCTGATTTGCGTTCCGGTCTTGCTGGGCGGGCCATGTCTCCATCTTAGGTAGCGGCGGGGCTCTCCACGGCCTCCGCGCACGCCGAGACCGGACGGCCAAACGCCGAAATCGCCGGAAGCGTGCGAATTCGCCGGAAGTTTACAGCGAATTCGCACGTTTCCGGCGACTTCAAATTGTCGGGATCGGTCCCTCCCAGATCAGGAGCGGCTGAGCGCGTCCTCGTCGTCCGTCCGCGGACGCGCCGGCTCTCCACTGATGGCGGCGTTCTCCTTGCCGGGCCCGTTCACGGAGGCGCGGGCGGCCGCGAACTTTTCGTTCAGGCGGGAGTGACGCTGGCCGTAGGCGAAGTAGATCGCGAGACCGATCACGAGCCAGATGGCGAAGAAGATCCAGGTTTCCACGGCGAGGTTCGTCATCAGGTAAAGGCAGAGCACCGCCGAGACAACCGGGAGGACCTTGCCGAACGGGACGCGGAAGGCCGGCTTCAGGTCGGGGCGCTTCTTGCGCAGCACGAGGATGCCCAGGCTCACCATCACGAAGGCGGACAGGGTCCCGATGTTGATCATTTCCTCCAGCAGGTCCACGTTGGTCAGCCCGGCGACGAGGGCCACTGCGGCGCCGCAGATGATCTGGAGGCGGGCCGGCGTCGCACGAATGGTGCTGGTCTTGGACAAGGAGCGCGGCAGCAGGCCGTCGCGGCTCATGGCCAGGACCACGCGCGACAGTCCCATGAGGAGCACCATGATGACGGTGGTGAGGCCCACGAGGGAGCCGAACGCGATGACCTTGGCGGCGTCGGTGTTGCCGACGGCCTCGAAGGCGGTGGTGAGCGTCGGGTTCTTGGCCTCGGCCAGCTGGGTGTAGGACACCATGCCGGTCAGGGCCAGGGACACCAGGATGTAGAGCACGGTGACGATCGCCAGGCCGCCGAAGATGCCGCGGGGCAGCGTCTTCTGCGGGTTCTTGACCTCTTCGGCCGAGGTGGCGACGACGTCGAAGCCGATAAAGGCGAAGAAGACCAGGGCGGCGCCGGCGAAGATGCCGAGGGTCCCGTACTGGGCCGGGGCCGCACCGGTCAGGAAGCCGAAGAAGGACTGCTTGAGGACGTCCGCGGTTCCGGTGCCTCCGGTGGGCTCGGACGCGGGGACGAACGGGGCGTAGTTCTCGAACTTCACGTAGCTGAAGCCGACCACGATCACGAAGAGCACCACAGCAATCTTGATGAGCGTGAAGATGTTGCCGACGCGGGCAGAGAGCTTCGTCCCGAGGACCAGCAGCACGGTGAATACGGCGACAATCAGGAACGCGCCCCAGTAGAGATCAACGCCGCCCAGGGAGATCGACGGCGGAATGTCCACGCCCATGAGCGCAAAGACCTTGCTGAGGTAGATGCCCCAGTACTTCGCGATCACGGCGCCGGCCGTGAAGAGTTCGAGGATCAGGTTCCAGCCGATAATCCACGCGAGGACCTCCCCCATGGTCGCGTACGTGAAGACGTAGGCGGAGCCTGCCACCGGGATGGCCGTGGCAAACTCGGCGTAGCACATGATGGCGAGCGCGCACGTGACGGCAGCGATCGCGAAGGAGATCGTCACGGCCGGGCCGGCGAAATTCGCGGCGGCCTTGGCGCCGACTGAGAAGATACCGGCGCCCACGGCAACCGCGACCCCCATGATCATGAGGTCCCACGTGCTGAGCGAGCGCTTCAACTTGCGTCCGGGTTCATCGGCGTCGGACATGGACTGCTCGATGGATTTGGTCCGGAAAAGGTTCATAGGAAAGTCCGCAATCTCGATAACTGGTTTGGAAACAGACCTATCCATAGTAGTGTCCATCCACTGGACGGCCATTTTTATCCCACATAGTGAGACGCAAAAGCGGGCCGTGCAGGATCCCTGCACGGCCCGCTGGCGCGTAGCTGCTCCGTTTCAGACCATCCGGACCGCCTAGACGGGCCAGGTTTCCATCAGCGTCGAGCGGATCAGGAACCGCTTGCCTTCCGGCGCTTCCACCGAGAAACCGCTCCCCCGGCCAGGGACGACGTCGACAGTCAGGTGCGTGTGGCTCCAGTAGTTGAACTGCTCCCGCGACATCCAGAATTCCAGCGGCTGGGGCTGGATTCCGTCGGAGATATCGAACAGGCCGAGCAACACATCCGAGTCCCCCGTGATGAACTCCCCGGCGGGATAGCACATCGGTGAGGAACCGTCGCAGCAGCCGCCGGACTGGTGGAACATCAGCGGTCCGTGCTGGACCCACATTTTGAGCAGCAGTTCCACCGCCTCCGGGGTGAGCGCCACCCGGGAGAAGTCCTCCCCGGGAAGGGTCACGGCGGCGTCGAGCTTTGTCGCTGGCATCAGAGTCCTTCCTTGATCAGTACTTGATGACCACGCGGCCGTCGATCTTGGCGTGCTTCATCTCGTCGAGGACGGCATTGACTTCGGAGAGTTCCCGCGTGGAGACCGTGGGGTGGATCTTGCCCTGGGCATAGAACTCGAGTGCTTCCTCCAGGTCCTGCCGGGTGCCCACGATGGAGCCGCGGACGGTCAGGCCCTTGAGCACAATCTCGAAGATCGGCGCCGGGAAGTCCCCCGGCGGCAGGCCGTTGAACACGATCGTTCCGCCGCGCCGGGCCATCCCGATCGCCTGCCCGAATGCTGACGGGTGCACCGCCGTGACCAGGACTCCATGGCAACCTCCGGTTTCGCGCTGGATGACGTCGGCGGGATCCTCGCGCAGGGCGTTGACGGTCAGTTCGGCGCCGTGTTTCTTGGCCAGGGCGAGCTTGTCATCGGCGATGTCCACCGCCGCGACCCGCAGGCCCATGGCCACGGCGTACTGGACGGCGATATGGCCGAGCCCGCCGATGCCGGAGATGGTGACCCACTGGCCGGGCCGGGCCTCGGTCATCTTCAGGCCCTTGTAGACGGTCACGCCGGCGCAGAGCACCGGGGCCACCTCGACGGGGTCCGAGCCGGCCGGGATCCGGGCCGCGAAGCGGCTGTCGACGAGCATGTACTCGCCGAAGGAGCCGTCGACGCTGTAGCCGGCGTTCTGCTGCGCCTCGCACAGGGTTTCCCAGCCGGTGCGGCAGTACTGGCAGTCGCCGCACGCGGACCAGAGCCACGCATTGCCGACCAGATCGCCGACGGCCAGGTCGGTGACGCCCTCGCCGAGGGCAACGACCTCGCCCACGCCTTCGTGGCCGGGAATGAACGGCGGGGACGGCTTGACCGGCCAGTCGCCCTCCGCGGCGTGCAGGTCGGTGTGGCAGACCCCGGTGGTCAGCACCTTGACCAGTGCCTCGCCGCGGCCCGGCACGGGTACGGGGAGGGTCTGGATCTGCAGGTCCTTGCCGAATTCGGTAACTACAGCTGCTTGCATTCGTCGTCGTCGTTGTCGTCGTCATAGCGAAATCCTTGCGTCATCAAGCTTGGGTGTAGCTAAAAGGCGTGTGCAGTGAGCAGGCGTCCTTCCCCGTAGGTGCACAAGTGGTGCGGGCGGGGCGGATCATTCGCGATCCGCCCCGCCCGGGTCAGTGCGGCTTAGAAGAAGCCGAGCTTGTTTTCGTTGTAGCTGACCAGGAGGTTCTTGGTCTGCTGGTAGTGGTCCAGCATCATCGAGTGGTTCTCGCGGCCGATGCCGGAGGACTTGTACCCGCCGAACGCCGCCCCTGCCGGGTAGGCGTGGTAGTTGTTGACCCACACGCGGCCGGCCTGGATCTCGCGGCCGGCACGGTAGGCGACGTTGCCGTTGCGGGACCAGACGCCGGCACCGAGACCGTAGAGGGTGTCGTTCGCGATCCCCATGGCGTCGTTGTAGTCACTGAAGCGCGTCACGGACACTACGGGGCCGAAGATCTCCTCCTGGAAGATCCGCATCTTGTTGTGGCCCTCGAAAATGGTGGGCTGGACGTAGTAGCCGCCGGCCAGGTCTCCGGGCATTTCGGCCCGGGCGCCGCCGGTGAGCACCTTGGCGCCCTCCTGCTTTCCGATGTCGATGTAGGAGAGGATCTTTTCCAGCTGGTCGTTGGAGGCCTGGGCACCAAGCTGGGTTTCGGTGTCCAGCGGGTTGCCCTGGATGATTTTCTCCACCCGGGCCACGGCGTCGGCCATGAAGGAATCGTAGATGTCTTCCTGGATCAGGGCGCGGGACGGGCAGGTGCAGACTTCACCCTGGTTGAAGGCGAAGAGCGTGAAGCCCTCCTGGGCCTTGTCGTAGAACGCGTCATTGGTGTCCGCGACGTCGTTGAAGAAGATGTTCGGGCTCTTGCCGCCGAGCTCCAGCGTGACCGGAATCAGGTTCTGGGAAGCGTACTGGCTGATCAGGCGGCCCGTGGAGGTTTCGCCGGTGAAGGCGATCTTGCGGATGCGGGGGCTGGAGGCCAGCGGCTTGCCGGCCTCGACGCCGAAGCCGTTGACCACATTGAGGACACCGGCCGGCAGCAGGTCGCCGATGAGTTCCATCAGCACCAGGATCGAGGACGGCGTCTGCTCGGCCGGCTTCAGGACGACGGCGTTGCCGGCGGCGAGGGCCGGGGCGAGCTTCCAGACGGCCATCAGGATCGGGAAGTTCCAGGGGATGATCTGACCGACGACGCCGAGCGGCTCGTGGTAGTGGTAGGCGGTGGTGTCGTCGTCGAGCTGGGACAGCCGGCCTTCCTGCGCGCGGACGGCGGAGGCGAAGTAGCGGAAGTGGTCGGCGGCGAGCGGGATGTCCGCGTTGAGGGTTTCGCGGATCGGCTTGCCGTTGTCCCAGGATTCGGCGACGGCGAGCATCTCCAGGTTCTCGTCGATGCGGTCGGCGATCTTGTTCAGGATGGCGGCGCGCTCGGCGACAGAGGTCTTGCCCCAGGACGGTGCGACCTTGTGGGCGGCGTCCAGCGCCAGCTCGATGTCCTCGGCGGTGCCGCGGGCGACCTCGCAGAAGACCTTGCCGGTGACGGGGGTGATGTTCTCGAAGTACTGGCCCTTGACCGGGGCAACCCATTCGCCGCCGATCCAGTTTTCGTAGCGGTCCTTGAAGGTGACCTTCGAGCCCTCGGTACCGGGCTGGGCGTAAACAGTCATTGCTAGCTCCTTTGCTGTGCAAGATTTATGGCGGCCCAGTTACTGGCGCTCGCCGTTGCCTACAGCGTAGAAGCCGGAAGGTTGCAGTCAGGTTGCAACCTTGTGAGCCCGGTCACCAACTGGATGTCCCGGCAGGTTGCAACGGCTCAGGCGCTCAGTTCCCTGTCCAGCCGTTCCAGATCGGCGACGACGGCGGCGCGCTTGGGCGAGCGGGGCGCCAGCAGCTTGAGCGCGGCGGTCCGGACGTCGACGTCGTCCTTTGCCTCAGGCAACTCGGCGTACTTCAGCAGCGATTCGGCGCTGCCGTCGGTCAACAGGGCCTCGCGCATCAGCGCGGAGACCCTGGCCCGCAGCTCCACGATGCCGGGCGCCTCGGAGCGCGGCAGCACGGCGCCGCGGTAGATTTCCAGCGCTATCCGGTGCGCGCCGCGCTGCAGGCAGTTCAGCACCTGTCCGGAGTCCGGAACCAGGTCCAGCGGCAGGCGGTACGGGCGGGACTCCGGAACGGCACCGGGATTGAGCTGCTGAAGGACCTTGCGCAGGCGCACCATTTCCGCGCGCAGCGTCATGGTGGATGCCTCCCCGGGGTACAGGAGGGCGCAGAGCTCCTCGGCATTCAGCCCTTCCGGGTGGGTGCTGAGCAGGGCCAGGATCTCGCTGTGCCGGGCGGATAGGGCCACGGTGCGGCCGTCGATGCTGAGCAGGGCCTGGTCCCGGCCGAGCAGCTGGAGGCTGTTGCGGTACAGGCTGTTGGCGGCCGGCGCCCCGGCCGTCTTCGGTGCGGCCGAGCTCCGGCGCCGGGACGGCGAGGACTGGCGGGCGGCGGCCAGCTGCAGCCGCTCCACCCGCAGATGTGCCTGGGCCGCGGCGACCGTCGCCTCAACGAGGGACAGCGTGTGCGGGGCCACGGCCGACTCTGTGCCGGTGATGTCCACGACCCCCAGCAGGGCGCCGGAATCCGGATCGTGAAACGGCACGGCCGTGCAGCTCCACGGATGCACCGAGCGCTTGTAGTGTTCCGCACCGGAGATCTGGATGCCCCGGCCGAGGGCCAGCGCGGTGCCCGGGGCGCTGGTGCCCACTGTCGCCTCGGACCAGTCGGCGCCCGGGACAAACATCATGCCTTCGGCCCGGCGCTGCAGGGCGGCGTCGCCTTCCACCCAGAGCAACCTGCCGACCTCGTCCCCCACGGCCACCAGCATCCCGCTGTCATGGCTCGGCAGGACCAGGAGCTTGTGGATCACGGGCATGATGGCGGCCAGCGGATGCTGGCGGCGGTATTCTTCGAGCTCGTCGCGGTCCATGGCAAGAGGCGCCTCGGGGTTGTCCGGGTTGGCGTGCAGTTCCGCCGACCGCCGCCACGACTCCTGGATCAGGCTGCTGAGTCCGGGCAGGTGCAGGTTTTCGGGGAAAACGAGCCCCCGCGAATCCAGTTCCTCGTGCCCCGCGCTGGCATGCTGCTGGCGCAGCGCTGCTGTGACGCCGCCTGCTGGCGGTAACAGTGCTGCCGGATGGACCAGATTCCTCATTGAACTCCCACCGGACGGGCTCGACGGCGTGCCGGAGGCCGCCTCGTCCGGCCCAGTCTACGGGGCGTTCCAGGTCCCCGCCAGATTTGGCGCCTGCCGCACAGGCCGGCGGGCAGCAGGGCCAGTCGGCCGGTTACGCGCTGCGCAATCGGTTCCGCGATGCGCAAAGGGGCTGTCGACACCGGAATACCCTGTGCGCCAGCTTTTTAGCGCGTCGTGGGAAAATCTGCGCCGCGAACGGGCACTCAGTCGCGGGAAATCTCGATCATGTCCTCGCGCGGCACAACCTTGATGCGCTCCCGCTCGATCCCGTTGGCGGACTCGGCCGCGGACCACTCGGCACCGAGGGCGAGCTCGTGGGCATCGAGCTTGATCCACCCTTCCCACGTCGTGTACTGGATGCCCCGCTCCTGAAGCAGGTCGATGATGGCCTGCGGGTCCGGGTTCTGCGCCGGCGGCAGGGTCAGCCGGTCCTCCAGCAGGAAGCCGATGGTCTCCAGCGCGTCGCCCTTGGTGTGGCCGATCAGCCCGACGGGCCCGCGCTTGATCCAGCCCGTGGCGTAGATGCCGGGGACCGGGTTTCCCTCGGCGTCGAGGACGCGGCCGCCTTCGTTGGGGACAACGCCGCGGCGAGCATCGTATTCCAGCTCGTCCAGCGGCGAACCGTGGTAGCCGATCGCCCGGTAGACGGCCTGGACCGGGTAGTCGAGGAACTCCCCGGTGCCTTTGACGTTCCCGGTGCCGTCCAGCTGCATGCGTTCGAACTTGATGCCGGTGACCTTGCCGGGATTGGCGGCGTCGTCATGGATCTCGACGGGGCTGTGCAGGAAGTGCAGGTGCAGCCGGCGCGAGGACGGCTCCTCGGCCTCGGCATGCTCCTCGACGAGCCAGTTCGTCAGGGTGTTGACCATGGTCCGGATCTGGTTGTTGCTCCGGATGGCCTCGTCCGAGGCCTCGTCAAACTCGAAATCCTCGGGATACAGGACGATGTCCACGTCCTTGGCGTGGCTGAGTTCGCGCAGCTCCAGCGGCGTGAACTTCACCTGGGCCGGGCCGCGGCGGCCAAAGACGTGGACGTCGGTGACGGGCGAGTCCTTGAGCGCCCGGTAGACGTTGTCCGGGATTTCAGTGACCAGGAGTTCATCGGCGTGCTTGACCAGCATCCGGGCCACGTCCAGGGCCACGTTGCCGTTGCCGATCACCGCGATCTCCTTGGCCTCCAGGGGCCAGTCCCGCGGCACATCCGGGTGGCCGTCGTACCAGGAGACGAAGTCCGCCCCGCCGAAGGAACCCTCGAGGCCGATCCCGGGAATGTCCAGGTCCGCGTCCTTGATGGCCCCGGTGGAGAAGATGACGGCGTCGTAGAAGGCCCGGAAGTCATGCAGCGTCAGGTCCCGGCCATAGGTGACATTGCCCAGGAACCGGATGTCGCCGCGGTCCAGGACCTTGTGCAGGGCGTTGACGATCCCCTTGATCCGCGGATGGTCAGGAGCCACCCCGTAGCGGATCAGGCCGTAGGGGGCCGGGTATGCCTCGAAGAGATCGATGCTGACCTCGAAGTCGCCGTCTTTGACCTCATTGGACTTCGTCAGGATGTCCGCGGCGTAGACGCCGGCCGGACCGGCGCCGACAATCGCGACACGGAGGGGACGAGTGGATGTGGATTCGGCCGAGTTGGACACCGGGAGCCCTTCTGAGTCTTCGGGACAGCGCCAGCAAAACAGCGCACAGGCCCCTATTCTAAATGTCGCCGGCTCGCTCGTGGTCCGGCTGGTAGGAATAGGCGCCGTGCAGATGGTGTTATTGGTCTTGTGCCTAAACCTGAAGGATCCTTCTCTCCCGCCCCGCCGACCGCCCCGCATGCCCCGGCACGTGCAGCAGGCCCGGCGCCGGTAGATAAGGACACGACGGCGGGGATCCTGTTCGGGATCGGCGCCTACGGGCTGTGGGGGCTGCTGCCCCTGTACTTCTACGTTCTCCAACCGGCCGGCGCGATCGAAATTGTGGCGAACCGGGTGGTCTGGTCCCTCCTGTTCTGCGTCCTGCTCATCACCGTCACACGGTCCTGGCGGGTGCTGGCCGCCGCGTTCCGGAACCGCACGGTGATCGGCCCGCTGTCCATCGCAGCGGTCCTGATCGCGGTGAACTGGCTGACGTATACCTACGGCGTGACCACCGGCCAGGCCGTCGAGGCCTCCTTGGGCTACTTCATCAACCCACTGGTCTCCGTGCTCCTGGGGGTCTTCGTCCTCAAGGAGAAGCTGCGGCCGCTGCAGTGGGCCGCCGTCGGCATTGGCTTCATTGCCGTGGGCGTGCTGACGGTCTCCTACGGCAAGCTGCCTTGGATTGCGCTGACGCTGGCCCTGAGCTTCGGCCTGTACGGGTTCGTCAAGAAGCGTGTTGGCCCGCGGGCGGACGCGATCACGAGCCTCAGCGTGGAAACGATCGTGCTGGCTCCGCTGGCTGCGGCCACCATGATCGTCCTCGCGGTCAGCGGGGCGGCAAGCCTGGCCTCCAATGGTGCCGGTCACTTCTGGCTGCTGGCGGCCTCGGGCGTCATCACTGCCGTGCCGCTGCTGTTCTTCGGGGCCTCCGCCCGCCGGCTGCCGATGACCACGATCGGCCTGCTGCAATACTTCGCACCCGTCCTGCAGTTCATTGTGGCGCTCGTCGTGTTCAAGGAAACGATGACTCTGGACCGTTGGATCGGTTTCGGCGTCGTCTGGCTGGCGCTGCTGGTGTTGACCGTGGACATGCTGCTCACTGCCCGGAAGAACTCCGTGACGCGGAAACGGGCCCGCGCCGCCGCCTAGCTCTGCTGCCCCGGCCGGTTAGTCGTCTGCGCACCAGGACCGCCGTGCGTTAGTGTCATCATGAATGGACACATTGGGGCGGAATTGAGGATTGCTGGTGCCAGAAAAGGATCTTGAAACTCCGGACGGGCGGGATATCTCGTCCCTGGGCTTCGACAGCAACGGCATCCTGCGCCTCGAATGGGCCCGGGGCGTCGTGATTGATGCTCCCAACGCCCAGTTCGCCATGGATCGGGTCAATGAATTGTGCGGGGGCCGGCCCACGCCGCTCCTGATCGACATGGCCACCACGGAGTCCGTCAGCCGGGCCGCGCGGGCCGTGTTCGCCAAGCGCTGCGACGCCTCGGCAATCGCGCTCCTCGGCTCGTCCGCCGTGGACCGGGTCCTTGCCAACTTCTTCCTGGGCGTGAACTCGGCGCCGGTTCCGACGCGCTTCTTCACGAACAGCAATGAGGCGGTCAGCTGGCTGACCTCCCAGGGCCATGACGGGGCATGATGATGACCGCCGCCTCGAGGAACTCGTAGACGGCATCGTCGTATTGTCCTCGGGCGATCTCTCGAACCGCCTGCAGGTTTCACCGGCACGCGACGGCATCGACGCCGTCACCACCGGCATCAACCTGCTCGCCGAAGAGCTCCAAAGCATGTACGAGGACCTGGAAGTCAGGGTCGCCGAGCGGACCGCACTCCTGGAAGCGGCCAAAGCCGAACTCCGGCGCGTCATCAACACCGACGAGCTGACCGGGCTGGCCAGCCGCTCGCTGCTGCAGGAAAAAGTGGCCGAAGCCGTCGCCGGGGCCGGCGCGCACCGCCAGCCCGCGCTCATCCTGCTGGACCTCGATTCCTTCCGGCTCATCAATGACAGCCTCGGCCATGCCGCGGGGGACGCCGTCCTGCGGGAGGCGGCCCTGCGGCTGGTCGCGGCGGCCGGAGCCGGCCACCTGATCGCCCGCCTCAGCGGCGATGAGTTCGCTGTGCTCGTCGTGGACCAGGAACCGGACGCGGTGCTGCAGATCGCGTCCCGGCTCGGCGAATCGCTGAAGGACAGAATCGTTGCCGGCGGCGTCGCCGTCGCCCTCACTGCTGGAACCGGTGTCCGGCTCGGGGAACCCGGGCTCCGCAGCGAGGAACTCATCCGCGACGCCGACATCGCCATGCACGAGGCCAAGAAACGCGGCCGGGACACCCTCCTGGTGTTTTCCGCGGCCATGCACGAGGCCGCCAAGCAGCGGGTCCACCTGGTGGCGGAGCTCAGGACGGCGCTGGCCACGGACGAGCTCGAGCTGGAATACCAGCCGATCATGGATCTGCGCACCGGTACGATTGCCGGCGCCGAGGCCCTGATCCGCTGGCGTCACCCCACCCTGGGCCTGCTGGCACCCGATACGTTCCTCGACGCCGCCGACGAGGCCGGGCTCACGGTGGAAATCGGCCACTGGGTGCTTGGGAAGGCCATCGCGCAAACCGGCCGCTGGAAGTCCGATCCAGGGCTTCCGGCGGACTTCAGCACCCACATCAATCTCTCACCGGCGGACCTGCACCACGTCGACCTGGCGCCCTATGTCGAGAGTCTGCTGGTCCGGCACGGCGTCGAACCCTGCCACATCTCGATCGAGATCACCGAAACCGCGATCATGCGCGGCGGCCCGGAAGTGGCAGCCACCATGCAGTCGCTCAATGACCTCGGCGTCCGGATCGAGATCGACGACTTCGGCACGGGCTATTCGTCCATCAGCTACCTGCGCACCCTCCCCGCCGCGCAGGCAAAGATCGACAAGTCGCTGCTGGACGGGCTGACCACGGACCGGCAGCAGGAGACATTCGTCGCGGCCATCCTGCAGCTGATCCATTCGGCCGGACTGGGCGCCGTCGCCGAAGGCATTGAGGACCGGGAGCAAGCGGAGAGACTGCGGCAGCTGAACTGCGAATTCGGCCAGGGGTACTTCTTCAGCCGTCCGCTGTCCGTGGCGGACATGACGGACCTCCTGGCGCACAGGGACGGTGCCGCCGCATGAGCGGCGCGGACCCGGCGGGCACGCACAACGCCGCAACAGCCACGCACAAAAGAGCCACGAACAATGCGGCCAAGAGCAACGCGGTCGCCGGCAGGGCGGGCAGGGCGGCTGACACGCTCCGGCTGGCAGCCCGAGTCGCGGCACTGTCCCTGCACCGTCCACGGCGCCCTGACCGGCGCTGGGATGCCTTTTGGCGCGGAGTGTCGAAAGGATCCCTCAGGGAACCCATCATCTGGGACGCCGCCTCAGGCGCCGGGAACGAGGAGATCCGGCACCACCTGGAGACCATGGCGGGCCTGATGGACACCAGCCTTCCCGTGGTCGATCTCGGTTGCGGGAACGGCGCCATCTCACGCCGGCTCACCGAAATTTTCCCCTCGGTGCTGGGCGTCGACGTCTCACCGGAGGCGGTGGCCGCAGCGCATTCCGCCCACCCGCACGTTCCGGGCCTAACTTTCCGGAGCCTGAATGCCACGCGGCCGGCCGCCGCGGCCGGGCTCGCGCGCGAACTTGGCGACGTCAACGTCTTTGTCCGTGGCGTTTTCCACGTCCTGAGCCGGCGGCGTCAGGCACGTCTTGCAGGCTCGATCGAAGCGCTCCTCGGCGCCAGGGGACGGATCTACCTGGTGGAGACGAATGTCCCGGGCAGCGCGCTGAGCTATCTTCGGGGCCTGGGCGCCACGGGCCACCGGATCCCGGGCCCGCTCCGCCAGGCCATTTCTGCCCTGCCGAAACCCGGCCACTTCGGCGCCGGACAGCGCGCCCGGGTGTTCCCCGCGCGGCGGTGGACCCTCCTCGCGGAGGGTCCCGCCGTCCTGAAAACCGTGCCGATGGAGCCCGGCGGACCGCCCGGCAGCATTCCGGCGTACTGGGCGGTCCTGGCCCCGCGGCCCCGAACCAGACCTCCGGGAATCAGACCTCCGGGAAGGCATCCACCCGCTGGTAGTCGCGCGGGACCACCACCATCGGAACCGGAAGCGCCCGCAACACCTTGTTGGCCGTGCTGCCGATGAAGAGTTTGTGCTTCTCCGCCAGGCGGGAGGATCCCACGATCATGACCTCGCCGTCGTCCCATTCCAGGTCATCGATCGCTTCCTCGATCGTGCGGCCGTGGGCGACCTCCACGCTGACGTGGTGGCCCTCCGGCAGTCGGTGGGCGGCGGCGGCGAGGACCGTGTTCGCGTGGATGTGGGCTGCATTGACGTTCTCCCCGCCGTCCCCCTCGACGTCCAGTTCCACGAGGGAGACCAGCCGAAGCGGCACGCCGCGGCGCTGGGCGGATTCGATCGCGACGTCGATCGCCGCCTCTGCTCCGGCACGCTGGCCCACGGCGAGGGTCAGGCGGCTGATGGCTTCGGTCCGGCGGTAGCCGCGCGGCGCCAGTGCCACCGGAACCGGGGCCGCGTGCAGCAGTGCGTTGGCCACGCTGCCCACGGTGTGCCGTTTGAACAGGCCGGAGCTCGCGGCGCCGACCACGATCAGGCCGGCCCGGTACTCGAGTGCCGCGTCGATCAGGCCCGCCGCGAACGAGTCCGCCTGGCGGACGTGAAAGTGGGCTTCCATGCCCTCGGGGACCAGTGCCATGCCCTCGCGTTCCGCCGTGCTGATGTGCTGCTCCTCGGCGCTGGCCCGGACTCCTTCCGGGTTGGCCACATTTGGCGTGCGCCGGTCCACCACATAGACCAGGTCAAGTTGCGCTCCCTGCGCCCGGGCCATGGCCGCGGCCAAGGCAACGGCGTCCGCGCCGCGTTCGGTGGGCGTGTAGCCGACTACGTATCGCATGTATGAACCCCTCATGGGTCTGTGGCAGACGCCAGCCTCGCACCGGGGGTTTCCGGGCGACGTCGGCCGGTCTGCGTTCCTGCAGTGGTAGGAACGACTCTAGCCCAGGGACCCAAGAAACGGTGGTGACTTATGGCCCTGAGCAGCACAATCTTCCCCGCCTACGCTGGGATGGTCGAGGGGAGACCATCATGAATGCCATCTGCCACCGCAGGACCCGGCTGGGGAATGTTGCGGTGCGGAATGCCGGGATGGGAGCTCTGACGCTTCTGTTGGTCCTGACCGCCTGCACGCCGCCCGCCCCGCAGCCCTCCGCCAGCAGCCAGCCGCCGTCGCAGTCCCCGTCCGCCACCGGCGACGGCGAGCGCGTCGGCGTCGCCCTCAGCGACCGGCGATGCTGACGAAACGGCACCGCCGCACCCCGGCGACAAGGTGATCTCCTCCACTGTCACCCACGAGTGGACGGTGCCCGGACCCACAGCCTCGTTGCACACGGACCACAAGAACCCCGTACCGATCGCGCCGCCGCCGGCGGCTCCGCTGCCGACGTTGCATGCCATCGGCGCGGGCCAGCACCCCGCGGACACTCCGCCCTATGACCAGCTGAGTTTCCGGTTCAACGGAGGATTCCCCAGCTACGACATCGAGGTGGTCCCCGAACTTATCAGTGACGCCAGCGGCCAGCCCATCCCGATGCCGGGCACGGGAAGCATTCTCCAGGTGACCTTCCGCGGCGCCCAGGCGCACACCGCGGACGGCACGGCCAGCACCGTAACGAGCGCCCCGGCCCCGGCGATCGGGTACAAGGCGCTCACGAGCTACGCTCCTGCCGGGGACTTCGAGGGCGTGCTGACTTATGGAATCGGCGTCGGCCGTCCGATGAACCCGGTGCCGGAGACGAAGGTGCGCGTCTACGAGGTGGAGAAGATCGAGCAGGGCCAGCACCTCTATGTGGTCGCCATCCAGCTGGACGCGACCGGCTGGAAGTAGGCGCTCCGAGTGGACAGCGACCGCAGGGCCGCCGTACGCGGCTGAGGAGCACGCTGCACCGGGGTCCAAACAACGGAAGAGCCGCGGACGATGTGTCCGGGCTCTCCGTTGATCGGGCGGGACGGGTCGCCGGGTTGGGTCACCTTCCCGGCAGCCCCTTGGGTAGGAGGCTAAGCGTTGGCCTTAATGGCGGAGGCCAGGACCGCGAGGCCGTCCAGCAGCAGCTCGTCGCTGATGACCAGCGGCGGCAGCAGCCGGATGACGTTGCCGTAAGTGCCGCAGGTGAGGATGATGACACCCTCCTTGAGGCAGGCTGCGGCGACGGCCTTGGTCAGCTCCGGGTTCGGCTCCTTGGAACCGGCCTGGACCAGTTCGATCGCCAGCATGGCGCCGCGGCCGCGGACGTCACCGATCACGGACTCTTCAGCGGCGAGTTCGCGCAGCTTGCCCAGCGCGAGCTCCTCGATGTGCCGGGCACGGGCGTTGAGGCCGTACTGCTCCATCGAGCCGATCGAGGCCAGCGCGGCTGCGCAGGCCACCGGGTTGCCGCCGTAGGTGCCGCCGAGGCCGCCCGGGTGGACGGCGTCGAGGAGGTCGGCGCGGCCGGTGATGGCGGAGAGCGGCATGCCGCCGGCGATGCCCTTGGCCATGGTGATGATGTCCGGGACAACACCTTCGTGGTTCACGGCGAACCATTCGCCGGTGCGGCAGAAGCCGGACTGGACCTCATCGGCGATGAAGACGATGCCCTTGTCCTTGGCCCAGGCGGCCAGTGCCGGCAGGAAGCCCTCGGCCGGGACGATGAAGCCGCCCTCGCCCTGGATGGGTTCGATGATGATCGCGGCAACCTGCTCGCCGCCGATCTGCTTCTCGATCATGGTGATGGCGCGCTTGGCAGCCTCGGCACCGGTGATGTCCGGGTTTTCCTCGCGGAACGGGTAGCTCATCGGCATGCGGTAGACCTCGGGCGCGAACGGGCCGAAGTTGGTCTTGTACGGCATGGCCTTGGCGGTCAGTGCCATGGTCAGGTTGGTGCGGCCGTGGTATGCGTGGTCGAAGGCGACGACGGCGTCCCGGCCGGTGGCGAGACGGGCCACCTTGATGGCGTTTTCGACAGCCTCCGCGCCGGAGTTGAAGAGCACGGTGCGCTTCTCGTGGTCGCCCGGGGTGAGGCGGTTCAGCTGCTCGGCGACGGCCACGTAGCCCTCGTAGGGCGTGACCATGAAGCACGTGTGGGTGAAGTGCTCCACGGCTTCCTTCACGGCGCCAACGACGGCGGGGTCCGAGGCGCCGACGCTCGTCACGGCGATGCCGGAGCCGAGGTCGATGAAGGAGTTGCCGTCGACGTCGTGGATGATGCCGCCGTCGGCGTCGGCCACGAACACCGGAACGCTGGACGCGACGCCGGCGGCGACGACCGCCTTGCGGCGCTCGGTCAGGGCGACGGACTTGGGGCCCGGGAAGTCGGCCTGGACGCGGCGTTTCTGCTCGAGCCGGTAGGTGATGTCATGTGCGGTGGTGGTCATGGGAAAGCCTTTCTAAGCGTGCGGGTGAAGCGCGCGAGTTATGCGTCAGGTTGAGTGGTGCGGCTGCGTTAGGCGGCTGCGTTAGGCGACAGCGTTATGCATCTGCGTTATGCGTCGAGCGCACTCATGACGTGCTTGATGCGGGTGTAGTCCTCTACGCCGTACATGGACAGGTCCTTGCCGTAGCCGGACTGCTTGAAGCCTCCGTGCGGCATTTCGGCGGTCAGAAGAATGTGCGTGTTGATCCAGACGGCGCCGAAGTCGAGGTCCCGGCTCAGGCGCATCGCGGTGCCGTGGTTCGTCGTCCAGACGCTGGAGGCCAGCGCGTAGTCGACGTCGTTCGCCATTTCCACGGCCTCGTCTTCGGTGCTGAACTTCTGCACCGTGATGACCGGGCCGAACGTTTCCTTCTGGACGATGTCATCGCTCTGCTTGGCGCCGGTGACGATGGTCGGCTCGAAGAAGAAGCCCTGCTCCCCCGCCCGGTGCCCGCCGGTCTCAATCTTGCAGTTCGCCGGCAGGTGCTCGACGACGGACGTCACCGCCTTGAAGTGGTTGACGTTGTTCAGCGGACCGAAGTAGTTGTCCTCGTCGTTCTGCGAGCCCGTGTGCAGGGTCTTCGTGTGCTCGACCATGGCGGCGACGACGTCGTCATGCACCGAATCCTGGACCAGGACACGGGTGATCGCCGTGCAGTCCTGGCCGGCGTTGAAGAACGCGAACTCGGCGATGGCCGCGGCGCTCTTCTTGAGGTCGGCGTCGGCGAACACAATGGCCGGGGCCTTGCCGCCGAGCTCCAGGTGGGCGCGCTTGAGTCCCTTGGCGGCGCCCGAGGCGACGGCGATGCCGGCGCGGACGGAACCGGTGATGGAAACCAGGCCGGGGACCTTGTGCTCCACCATCATGGCGCCGGTCTCGCCGGTGCCGAGGACGACGTTCAGCACGCCGGCCGGGAAGATATCGGCGGCAAGGCGGGCCAGCACCAGGGTGGATTCCGGGGTGGTGTCCGAAGGCTTGAGGACCACGGTGTTGCCGGCGGCCAGGGCGGGCCCGATCTTCCAGATGGCCATGAGGAACGGGTAGTTCCACGGGGCAACCTGCGCGACGACGCCGATCGGTTCCCGCCGCACGTAGGAGGTGTGGCCTTCGAAATACTCGCCTGCGGATTTGCCTTCCATGATGCGGGCGGCGCCGGCGAAGAAGCGCAGCTGGTCGGCGCCGGCGGCCACTTCCTCGGAGGCGATCAGGGAGCGGACCTGGCCGGTGTTGCGGTGCTGGGCTTCGACGAGCTCGTCGCTGTTGGCCTCGACGGCATCCGCGAGCTTGAGCAGCATGAGCTGGCGCTGCCCGGGCGTGGTGTGCTTCCAGGTCTTGAAGGCGTCCTTGGCAGCCGTCATGGCGGCGTCGACGTCGGCCTGCACCGAGATCGGCGCTTGTGCCACCACGTCTCCGTTGGTGGGGTTCACGATGGGCAGCAACCCTGTGCCGGCGGGGGTGACAAACTCGCCGTTGATGAAGTTCTGCAAGGTTTGAACCACGGTGTACAACCTCTTTCTTACTGCCAATGACGGATGTGTGACTGGTCACGAGCCTATGCCAGCCGGGCAAGCCAGGGAATAGGCACCTGCACACCATCCCCGCAATGCTTTAGTGCGCTTGACCAGCACCCGGCTATCCTGATTCCATGGCCATTTCACTCGCCGCACTGCTGGGGGTTCCGTCCCTCCATCTGACCAAGGCCGGCCTCGCCGAGACCACCTGGCACCAGGACATTCTCTGGGTGGCCGTCACCGAACAGGAGGACCCGCAGCGATTCCTCAACGGCGGCGAACTGATCCTGACCACGGGCATGCGGCTCAAAAGCGCCGCGGAGCAGCGCCGCTTCGTGCGTCAGGTCCAGCGGGCCGGGGCCGTGGGGATCGGCTTCGGGGTCGGCCTGACGCACGACGCCGTGCCGCCGGCCCTGATCGCCGAGGCCAACCGCTGGGGGCTGCCGGTGGTGGAGGTTCCCTACGAGACCCCCTTCATCGCGATCGGCAAGCTCGTGGCCGATGCCCAGTCGGCGGACCACCTGGTCAAGCTCGAGCGGCTCATCGCCGGGCACCAGATCCTGGCCCGGGCGCTGCTGACCGGCGGCGGCCTCGCCGAGCTCCTCAAGCATCTGGGGTCGATGCTGCGGACCGAGATCGTCCTGACCCAGTTCACGGCGCAGCTGTTCAACAGCGTGCCCGGCCACCCCGCCCCCACGGCCGAGGGCTGGGCCTCCTACCCGATCCCCACGGGCCGCCGCGATGCCTGCACGCTGTGGGTCAAGCAGCCGTTCGAGGACTCGGGGATCGTGGGCTACGCCCAGAACCTCATCAGCGTCGAACTCAACAACATGGTCAAGCAGCGCCAGGCCCAGCGGGCGCTGGCCGGCCAGGTCCTGGAAGACGTCATCCACGGGACACTGGAGACTTCCGAAGCCACCCGGCGCCTCGCCGGCGTCGGCATCAACAGCACCCGCAAGAACGTGGTCCTGCTCGCCGAATCGGCGGCCCACCACAAACAGCTCGTGAGTTCGTCCCTGCCCCAGCCGCTCGAGGCGGCGGTCAGCGCCGTCGTCGGGAAGGACCTGGTAGTCGTGATGCCCGACGACGGCAGCGGCGCCAGCGCCCGCGCCCGCAGCCTCAGCGACCACTTCGCCGAGGCCGGGATCCACGCCACCATCGGCATCGGCGGGGCCTACACCAAGCCGAACGGCCTGCGCTGGAGCTACTTCGAGGCCCGCGACGCGGCCAGCCACGGCCTGCCGGTCAACGAGCCCGAGCGGCTGAGCCTGACCTCGCTGCTGCTGGCCAGCGAAGACGTTCCGCTGGCGGACATGGCCCACGAATCGCTCAACCCACTGCGGACCTTTGACGTAGCGCACGGCGCCGAACTCATGACCACCCTGGAGAGCTACCTCAACAACAACGGCTCGGTGGCGGCCGTCGCCGAAGAACTCACCCTGCACCGCAACACGGTCCGCTACCGGTTGGCGCAGATCACCGAACTCACCGGATATGACCCCGCCCAGACCCCGGACCGGGTGCAGCTCTGGCTCGCGCTGGCGGTGCAGCGGCTCAACGCCCGGCACCCGCGCTGACGCCTCTCCCCTCCGTCCCAGGCAACGCGGGTCACTTCCGGAGATATTCGCCACTAAAGGCTGAGACCCAAACATCAAACGTCTAACCTTTAGATATGGCTAGCAGCACGGCGGTTTCCGCTTTTCCCCAGACAGCTCCCCCCGGTACCGGCCGCCCGCGCGGCGTGATCGTGGCCGGCGTCGTGGCGCTTGTGCTGATCGGCCTGAACCTGCGCGCCGGCATCACCGGATCCGCCGCGCTCTTCCACGACCTGCAGGCTGTCCTGGGTTACGGCCCGCTGATCGCGGCCCTGCTCCCCTCGATCCCGACGCTGTGTTTCGCTGTGGCCGGAGCGGCCACGTCCTGGCTGACCCGGCAATTGGGGCTGGAAAAAGCCATCCTGCTCTCGCTCGTGATGCTGGCCGCGGGGCTGCTGCTCCGGGGAATTCCCTCCACCGGTATGCTGCTCGCAGGAACCGTGGCCGGGATGTCCGGGCTGGCCATCTGCAACGTGGCCATGCCGTCCTTCATCAGGGTCCACTTCGCGGACCGCACATCCCTCATGACCGCCATCTACACGTTGACCATGACCACCGGCGCCACCGTCACCGCCGTGCTGATCGTTCCGGTGGCACAAGCCCTTGGCTCGCCGTCCGCGGGAGTCGGGTCAATCGGCATCCTGGCCCTGTCCGCCTGCCTCGGCTTCCTCCCGATCGCGGTGCACGCCCACCGCAACGCATCCGCCGGCAAGGCCGCCCGGGTTTCCCCGTGGCCCCTGCTGCGGACCCGTACCGGCGCAATGATCACGCTGGGCTTCACGGTGCAGGCGCTCCTGGCCTACGCCGTCCTCAGCTGGTTCCCCTACATGCTGGCCACGACGGGGCTCTCCGCATCCGAAAGCGGGCTGATGTTCGGGCTCATGCAACTCGTTTCCGTCCCCGCCGGCATGGTGCTGGTGGCCATCGGCTCACGCCCCCGGATGCTGCGGACCGCGTTCTACCTGGCCACCGTGACCATGGCCCTCGGCGTCCTCGCGATGCTGGTCGTGCCGACGGCCTGGGCCCCCTTGACTGCGGTGCTGCTGGGATTCGGGCTCGGCATTTTCCCGCTGGTCATGGTGATGATCAGCCGCAGCGGCCGAACCACCGCCGAGACCACCGCGCTGTCCACGGTGGCCCAGTCCGCCGGGTACCTGCTGGCGACCCTCGGGCCGTTCGGCATGGGCCTGCTGCACAGCGCCACCAACTCCTGGACGCTGCCATTGACCCTCCTGCTGGCGGTGGCCCTCGGCCAGATCGTCGTTGGCCATCTCCTGACGGCCAAACCCAAGGAACCGCGCCCCACAGAACAGCGGCCCACTCCGCTCTCCCTGGATGGAGCCCGGCAATGACACTCACCGCTTCGCACCGGCCTCCGCTGGCGGAGGAAATCACGGCCAAGCTGCGGGCGCTGATCCACTCGGGCGAGTGGCCGCTGCAGCAGCGCATTCCGGCCGAACCGGAGCTCATGGCCGCGTTCGGCGTGTCCCGCGGCACCCTGCGTGAGGCCGTCAAGGCGCTCGCCCACAGCGGCATGCTCGAGGTCCGCCGCGGGGACGGCACGTACGTCCGGGCCATCAGCGAGATCGCAGGCGCCACGCAGCGGATGTACGAGGACCACTCCCAAGAGCACATCCTCGAGGTCCGCGTCGGGCTGGACACCCAGGCGGCCCGGCTCGCCGCCCGTCACGCAACGGCCGACGACGTCGCCGCCCTGCGCGAGTTGCTCACCGCACGCCGAGTCGCCTGGCTGGCCGAAGACTACCCCGCGTGGGCGCGGGCCGACTGGGACTTCCATGTGCGGGTGGCGCAGGCGTCCGTCAACCCGCTGCTGCATGAGCTGTATGTCAGTTTCGGCGTTGTTTTCCACAATGACCTACTCCGGCAGCAGCGGCGTGGAGGTTTCAACGGCTTGCCGCTTGAGGGCCACGACGAACTGGTGGAGGCGATCGCCGCCCGCGACGAGGCGGCCGCCGTCGAAAGCGTCACCCGGAACCTGAATTCCTGTGCGGAGTGGCTCCGGGAGTAATCTCCTAGGGTTTTTCCAAGGTGGCCGGATGATGCTCTGTCTCAGTGGCGTCCGCCATTCGTGAACCGGCCTCGCGGCCAGGCTCGCGGCGACCGTGCGGATTGCCATCATCGGCCCTCTTCATGGCCGGGTTCAGACGGCCGGCCCCTGCGCCCAGCAGCAGGGGCCGGCTCCACCCTGCAAGTCAGCCGGCCTCACTGCACGTCAACGGGCTTCACACTGCACCTCAATAGGGTCTTAGTGCCGTAGACCGGGCTCCGACCTCGGTCAACACTAAGAGTGGTAGGACGCTATACGAGGGTGCCCGCGACAAGGGTTCCTGCACTTCAGCCCCAGTCCCCGGGACGAAAGTGCCGGTCTCATCGAATAACAGTCGCGTCGGGTGTCCCAGTGCTGTGATTTGCCCCAGCAAGTATGCCGCCAGGAGGTCGATAGTGGGCAAGAAGAAGAAAAAGAACAAGAGCGCCGACGGTCAGGACGGTGCGTCCAGGACAAAGATGCGCCGCAAGGAATATGAGGCGGAGATGGCCGTCCTCCAAGGCGAGCTAGTCGCCCTGCAGGAGTGGGTGAAGTCCACCGGAGCCAAGATCTGCATCGTGTTCGAGGGTCGCGACACGGCCGGCAAGGGCGGCACCATCAAGCGCATTGTCGAGCGGGTGAGCCCCCGGGTGTTCCGCGTGGTGGCGCTCCCCACACCGACGGAGCGGGAGAAGTCCCAGATGTACCTCCAGCGCTACATGGGGCATTTCCCGGCGGCCGGAGAGGTGGTCATCTTCGACCGCAGCTGGTACAACCGGGCCGGCGTCGAGCCTGTGATGGGCTTCTGCACACCGGATCAGACCCAGAGGTTCCTCAACATGACCCCCATGGTCGAGAAGGCGATGGTCGACTCCGGAATCATCCTGCTCAAGTACTGGCTCGAGGTCAGCGCGGACGAGCAGACCCGGCGGCTCAAGAGCCGCATGGACGATCCTCGCAAGACCTGGAAGCTGTCGCCGATGGATCTCAAGTCCTACAGCCGCTGGTACGACTACTCACGCGCCAGGGACGCCATGTTCGAGGCGACCGACACCGCATGGGCGCCGTGGTACGTCGCGCACAACGACGTCAAGAAGCGTGGCCGGCTCAATGTCATCAGCCATATTCTCAGCCAGGTGCCCTACGAGCCGTACCCAGGGCTCGACGTCGAGCTTCCGAAGCGCCAGAAGGCCGGCGACTACAGCGAGCCGACGCTGGCCGTGCGGCACATCCCGACTCCGTTCTGAACAGCGCCCCGGCATGAGGAGGAAGTCATGAACGACAATCCCGGAGCAGCGGCAGGGTTGGCCGCGACCGAAGCAGATGCGACCTGGTACGCGCTGGCACCCGCGGAGGTGGCAGCCGAGCTGAGGGTGGACCCGGCAAGCGGCCTGAGCGAAGCCGAGGCGCAGCAGCGGCTGCAGGAGTACGGCCCGAACGCATTGGCAGCCGCGAAGCAGGAACCTGTCTGGAAACGGTTCTTCAAGCACTACCGGGACTACATGCAAATCGTGCTCGTGGTCGCCGCCTTGGTCAGCCTGTTGATTGCGGAATACGGGACGGCAATCGGGCTTGCCCTGCTGACGCTCTTCAATGCGTGGCTGGGATACCACCAGGAAGGCAAGGCCGAAGAAGCCGCCGCTTCCCTGGGGAAGATGATGAAAGCGATGGCCAAGGTGCGCCGCGACGGCGTCATGGCGGAGGTCGCCGCCGAGCAAATTGTGCCCGGCGATATCGTGGTGGTCGACGCCGGTGACCGCGTCCCCGCCGACGGCAGGGTGATCCTGGCGGCGACCCTCCAGATCGAGGAGGGCGCCCTGACCGGCGAGAGCGTCGCGGTCGAGAAGGACACCGCGGCCATCGGCCGGCACGACGTCGGCATCGGAGACCGCGTGAACATGGCGTTCATGAACACCAACGTGACCCGGGGCCACGGCGAGATCCTCGTGACCACCACGGGCATGGGGTCGGAGGTCGGCCACATCGCCAACATGCTGTCCGCGCAGAAGGAGGAGAAGACCCCCCTCACGAAGCAGGTGGACCGGCTCACCATCTTCATCATCATCATGGCCCTCTTCGCGTTCGTCGCGATCGTGATCATGGGCCTGGCCCAGGGCGAATCCTTCGCGGTGCTCTTCGGGATCGGCGTGGCGCTGGCGGTTGGCTCTATCCCGGATGCGCTGCCCGCCGTCGTCACCACGATCCTGTCCGTCGGCTCGGTCAACATGGCCAAGAAGAATGCCATCATGAAGGTCCTGCCTGCGGTTGAGACGCTCGGCTCCACGTCGGCCATCAACTCGGACAAGACCGGCACCCTGACCCTGAACCAGATGACGGTGCGGGAGATCGTGACCGTGCAGCACCATTACACCGTCAGCGGTGAAGGCTACAGCTTCGAAGGCCAGGTCCAACGGACCACCGGCGACGCCGAACGCGACCTTGACTACGTGATGTTCCCGTGCGCCCTGTGCAACGACTCCGACATCCAGGACGGTGAAGTCATCGGAGACCCCACTGAGGCGGCGCTGTACGTGCTCGCGCAGAAGGGCGGCGTGGACGTCACGGAATTCCGCCGGAACAACCCGCGGGTGGGGTCCGTCCCCTTTGACTCCGATTACAAGTTCATGGCCACCTTCCACCGCATGCCCGGCGCCGACGGCAGGCCTGTGATCCGGGCCTACGTCAAGGGGGCGCCCGACGTCGTCCTCAACCGGTCCTCGTCCGCGCGGATGCCGGGCGGCCGCGCCGAGCCCCTGACCGAGGAAATGCGGGCGAAAGTGCTGGCCGCGAACGATCGCATCGCCAGCCAGGGCAGGCGGGTCCTGGCCCTGGCGCAGCGCGAGTTCGACCCTGCGACGTTCCAGCCCTCGGGCGACCTGATGGAGCTGATGCAGGACCTGGAGATTTCGGCGCTGATCGGCGAGGTAGACCCGCCGCGCGCTGAGGCGGTGGCCGCCATCGCCAAGGCGAAGCACGCCGGCATCCGGGTCCGGATGATCACCGGCGACCACGCCGTCACCGCGGCGGCCATCGCCGACGAGCTGGGCATCAGGGGCCGCGCGGTCACCGGTGCCGAGTTCGCTGCGATGAGCGACTCCGAGGCCGACAGCCAGGTGGACGGGATCGGCGTGATCGCCCGGGTGGCGCCCGAGCACAAGGTCAGGCTGGTCCAGGTGCTCAAGCGCAAGGGCCACGTCGTCGCGATGACCGGCGACGGCGTCAACGACGCACCGGCCATCGCCGCGGCGGACATCGGGATCGCGATGGGCATCACGGGCACCGATGTCGCCAAGGGCGCGGCCAAGATGATCCTGGCCGACGACAACTTCGCCACCATCGTGACTGCGGTCGAGCAGGGCCGGCTGGTCTATGACAACCTGCAGAAGTTCATCCGGATCCAGGTCGCCAACCTGTTCATGTTCATCCTCGCCTTTATCGGGTCGTCGGCCTTCGCGATCGCCGGCACGGCGCTGCTCAGCCCGGCGCAGGTGCTGTGGATCCACATGGCGATCGTGGCCCCCATCGGCGCCGTGATGGGCCTGGACCTCGCGACGCCGGGCATCATGGACCGCAAGCCACGGCCGTTCAATGAGCCGATCATCGTCCGGTCGATGATGGTGCGCCTGTTCGTCGTCGGGCTCTTCATGGCGGCCGCGACGCTGGTCATCGTGCAGATCGGCAAGACCACGTACGGCTCACTCGAGATCGGCCAGAGCATGGCCATTGTTGGCCTGGGGCTGATGAACATCACCGTCGCCCTGAACCTGCGCTTCCCCGAGGAGAGCGCTTTCGGGCCCTCCACGGTGTCCAACCCGAAGCTGCTCTGGGCGTTCGCCTGGGCCGTCGTGGGCTCGATGCTGATCACCCAGATTCGGGTGCTCCAGGACTTGTTCGGCACCGTCCCGCTCACCGGTTCGCAGTGGGTGGTCTGCCTGGTGCCGGCCGTGCTGCTGCTGCTCCTCGGCGAGCTGTTCAAGCTGATCCTGCGGGCCAGGCGCCCGAAGCAACAGGCCAAGGTCCTCGCTGCTGCCGTTCCTGCGTGAGCCGTTCCTGCCTGAGCGAGTCTGCAACTGCTGAGGGCCGGAACGCGATGTTCCGGCCCGCAGGGGTGTGTGGCGGTCCCGGGGCAGCCTACGGCGGATTCGCCCTGGTGCGCGCCCGCTTCGGACGGATGTAGCCGAACGTCGCGGTTCCGGTTTCCTTGTTGGAGGGCACCCGCGGGGCTATCGTGGAGCTACTCCACGGGCCGGGCTGGGACGGCCACCGGTGGCAGGTCTCGCAGAGGTATGTCATGAGCTACATCCCCGTCAGCAGACGCACCATCAGACGGCACCGTGAATCCGAGCGGTCCACGCGGCGCCTCGTGTTCGCCCTGTCCGCTGCGGCCGCCGTCGCCTGGCTGCTGTCCGTCACGTTGTCCACCGCGGTGCATGTGGACACCTTTGTCCACAACATCGCCGTCGTGCTGCACGTGCTGTTCCTCGTGGTGGCCTTCGGCGCCATCATCCTGGTGGACTGGCACGGCTTCCTGTGGCTCATCGGCCGACGCGAACTGGCCGAAATCATCCGGCTCGACGGGGCGGCCACACCGCTGATCTGGGGCGGCCTGGCCGGCTTGCTGGCCACCGGCGTGTTCTTGACCCCGCACCTGAACAACCCGATGACAGACGTCAAGCTCGCCGCCGTCCTTGTGCTCAGCCTGAACGGGATCCTGCTCATCCCGCTCATGCGGCGGCTGGCCCGGCTGCCGTCCGATTCCTCGTTCACGGACCTGACGGCCGGCCAGCGGGTGCACTTGGTGTCTTGCCTGCTGATCTCGCAGCTGTCCTGGTGGACGGCGATCATCATCGGGTTCATCAACGGGCAGTTCTAACGAAAGCCGCCGGCAGTGCCCTAATCGGGCAGCGCCTTCGCCGGCAGGGGGACCACGGCACCTTCCTGGTACAACAGGGCCCGGACCTCGGATTCGGCGGAATCCAGCCGCTTGGGGTCGATCGCCTCCCCGGCGGCGAAATGGTCCAGCAGGCGGGGGTCCACGTAGCTCTTGCGGGCGATCGACGGCGTGTTGCCCAGCACCGCGGACGCATCGACCATGGCCCGGCTCACCGCCCGTTTGCGGGCGGCCGCCTTTGCCTGCGGCCCGCTCCGGGCCAGGCTGACGGCCGCCGCCACCGTTCCCCGCAGGGTGCGGAAGTCCTTGGCGGTGAAGTCCTCCCCCGTACGCTCCTTGACGTATTCGTTGATGTCCGGACTGGACACCGGGTGCCAGCGCCTGCCTTCCTTGTAGGCCAGCAGCCGGGCGTTGCCGCCGCGCCGCTTGAGCTGGCGCACGACGGCGGCGAGGTCGGCGTCGTCGATCCGTGATTCCCAGGTCTTGCCGCTCTTGGCCGGGAAACTGAGCCTGAGCTCGTCCTTGCGCACGCGGACGTGGGCGCACAGCAGGGTGGCGAGGCCGTGGCTGCCGTTCTCGTTGGTGTACCGCTCGGACCCGACCCGGAGCGAGCCGCTGTCCAGCATCCGGAACGCGGCCGCCAGCACGCGCTCCCGGGTGAGTCCCTCGGAGCGCAGGTCCAGGGTCACAAGGCGGCGTGCGGTGGGGAGCGTTTCGGCGAGCTGGAGGGCACGGTCGAACTTGAGCCGGTCCTTTTTCTCGCGCCAGCTCGGGTGGTAGATGTACTGCCGGCGGCCGACGGCGTCCAGCCCCGTGGCCTGGATGTGGCCGTTGTCGTACGGGGCAATCCAGACGTCCGTCCAGGCCGGCGGAATACCGATGTGCTCCAGCCGGTCCCGGACGGGACCGGGCGGCAGCGTGGACCCGTCCAGGTCCCTGTAGCTGAAGCCGGTCCCGGCGGGGATCCGGCGGTACCCGCGGCCGGACGCGTTGCTGTGCCGGAGCCTCATTGGCCGGCCCCGGGCGAAACGTGCTCATCCATGACGGTAAGCCTACTGACTACCGCCCGGGTTCCCCCACAGCAAACAACGCGGGGTCACTTCGCGCCCATAATCCCCCGGGGATGGGCGCGAAGTGACCCCGCGTTGCTCTGTGCGTGGAGGCTAGACCTCCGCGGCCACTCCGCCGCGGGAGATCTCCACCATCTCCTCGCGCGGGACCACCTTGATGCGCTCACGGGTGACCTCGACGCCGTGCGATGCGCCGGCCGCCGTCGCCGTCTCGCCGAGGCCGCGCTCGTGGGCGTCGAGGGCCAGCCAGCCTTCCCAGCTCGTGTACTGGATGCCGCGGTTCTCCAGGAGTTCGACGACCTTTTCCGGGGCCGGTGCCGCGGCCAGCGGCAGGTTTTCGCGGTCCTCGAGCAGGTAGGTCACGGTTTCGAGGGCGTCGCCCTTGGTGTGGCCGATCAGTCCCACCGGTCCGCGTTTGATCCAGCCGGTCGCGTAGATCCCCGGAACGTGGGTGCCGGAGGCATCCAGGACGCGTCCGCCGTCGTTCGGCACAACGCCCTTGCTGTGGTCGAACTCGACCTCGGGGAGGGCGGAGCCGAAGTAGCCGATGGCGCGGTACACGGCCTGGACCGGGTAGTCGACAAACTCGCCGGTGCCGCGGGCGTTGCCGGTGCCGTCCAGTTCGGTGCGCTCGAACTTGATCCCGGCGACGCGGCCGGGGGTCTCGGCGCCGTCGTACACCTCCACCGGGCTGTGCAGGAAGTGCAGGTGCAGCCGGCGGGAGGCCTTGAGCTCGGAGAGGTCCTCGGGCTGTTCGGCGATCCAGTTGGTGAGCGTGCCCACCATGGTCTTGGTCTGGTTGTTGCTCTGGATCTGCCGGTCGGATTCGGCGTCGAACTCGAAGTCCTCGGCGTAGAGGATGATGTCGACGTCCTTGGAGTGGGAGAGTTCGCGCAGCTCCAGCGGCGTGAACTTCACCTGGGCCGGGCCGCGGCGGCCGAAGACGTGGACGTCGGTGACGGGCGAGGACTTCAGCCCGGCGTAGACGTTGTCCGGGATTTCGGAGACCAGGAGGTCGTCGGCGTGCTTGGAGAGCATGCGGGCCACGTCCAGGGCCACGTTGCCGTTGCCGATCACGGCGATTTCCTTGGCCTCCAGCGGCCAGTCGCGGGACACGTCCGGGTGGCCGTCGTACCAGGAGACGAAGTCGGCGCCGCCGTAGGATCCCTCGAGTTCGATGCCGGGGATGTTCAGGTCGGCATCCTTGATGGCGCCGGTGGCGAAGATGACGGCGTCGTAGTGGGTGCGGAGGTCATCGATGGACAGGTCCGTGCCGTAGTCCACGTTGCCGAAGAAGCGGATGTCGCCGCGGTCCAGGACCTTGTGCAGGGCGTTGACGATGCCCTTGATGCGGGGGTGGTCGGGGGCAACGCCGTAGCGGATCAGGCCGTAGGGTGCCGGGTAGCGGTCGAAGAGGTCGATGCTGACGGTGAGTTCGCCGCTCTTGACGGCCTCGCTCTTGGTCAGGATGTCCGCGGCGTAGACGCCGGCGGGGCCGGAGCCGACGACGGCGACGCGCAGCGGGCGGGCGGCGGTTCCTACGGTGGTGCTAGTTGACACGGCTGTGTTCCTTTTTCTGTCACGGCCCAACTGACTCGCAGCTAAGGGTCGTTATGAGGGCTCATAACGGCCTCTGCTGCGAGCTAGTCGGGTGGGGGCTACGGGGTCAGTACTCGGGTCTTGGCGGGGCGCGGCGTGTTCGGGGTGGTGGTGCTGAAGTCCGCGGTCTTGAAGTGCGACGGCGCGAACGGGCTGACGCGGACGACGTCGCCGATCACGATCACGGCCGGGTTCGCGACACCGGCGGCCTCGGCCTGGTCCGCGATGGTCCCGAGCGTCCCGATGGTCACCCGCTGGTCGGGCAGGTATCCATTCTCTACGATGCCAACCGGCGTGCCTGCTGGCAAACCGGCGCGGGCCAGGGAGGCCGCGGATTCGCGGAGCTGGCCCACGCCCATGAGCAGGATCACGGTGTGGTCGGCGCGGGCCGGGACCTCGGAGAGCTCCTCGTGGCCGGTGACCACGCTGAAGCCCTTGGCGAGCCCGCGGTGCGTGACGGGGATGCCGGCGGCGGCGGGGACGGAAATCGCGGAAGTGACGCCGGGGACCACCTCAACGTCCACGCCGCGCTGCCGGCAGAACTCTGCTTCCTCGCCACCCCGGCCCAGGACGTACGGGTCCCCGCCCTTGAGCCGGACCACGCGGTGGCCCTGCAGGGCCTCATCGACCAGGATCCGGTTGATCTCGGACTGCGGGACCGGGTGGTGGCCGGGGGTCTTGCCGACCTCGATCACACGGACGTCGGGCGCGAGTTCGGCCAGGAGCTCGCGCGGGCCGAGGCGGTCCGCGACCACGACGTCGGCCTGGCCCAGGAGGCGGCGGCCGCGGACGGTGATGAGTCCGGTGTCGCCGGGCCCGCCGCCCACGAGGGCCACGGAGCCGGCGGTCGGGCGGCGCCGGCGCAACGGCAGGTCGCCGGTTTCCAGGGCGGTGGCGACGGCGTCGCGCAGGGCCATGGCGCGGCGCGGGTCTCCCCCGGCGTTGACGGCGATCTTGACGTCGTCGACCACCGCGACGGCGGGCGTCCAGGCGGCGGAGGCTTCGTGGTCGGAGGCGTTGACGCACCAGATGCGCTGCGCCTCGGCGTCGGCGGCAACCTGCGCGTCCACGGCGGCGTCGCCGGTGGCGGTCTGGACGAACCAGACGGCGTCGACGTCGGACGCACGGTACGGGCGGGGCTCCCAGGCGAGGAGGCCGGCGTCGGCGAGGTCGGCCAGCGCCGGGCAGGCAACCGGGGCCACAACGGTGACGCGGGCGCCGGCGTCGAGCAGTCCCTTGGCGCGCCGCGCGGCCACGGGCCCGCCGCCAACCACCAGCACGGGACGGCCGAGGAGGCGCAGCGCCGTGGGGTAAATGTCCTGAATTGCCATGCATCGACGATAGGGCGGCGTCACATAGCGGAACAACGGTGCGGAAACACCAGTTCACGCAAGGTAACGCCGCGTCACATAGTTGGCGGGCTTTTGTGGGCAGGCTGGGAGCGGTCCGGGGGCACTTTGACGGCCGGAGCAGTCATCTCGGGCCGGAATGACGGCGTGTCCGTGTCAATGTGCCCCCGCCCCGCAGGAGCACAGGCCTCGGCCTACTTCACGGCGATGAGTTCGATCAGCTTGATGTCCGGGTCCTTGGCGAGCATGGCCGGACCGTGTTCGCCGGGCGGCGGGGATGGCGCCGTTGAGGTGGGCCTGCCGGTCCTCCTCGGTATCGAAAGTGTCGAAGATGCCGAACGTGTTCTCGTTGACCCGGAAGGCGTACCAGGTCCGGGTGCCGGGCTCGTTGAGCACGATCTCGCGGCCCCCGTTGAGGAAGTCCCAGACGTCCTGTTCCTTCCCCGGCTTGGCCTCGACCAGGGCCAGCACGCCAAATTTTGCTGCCACAGCGACCTCCTACGAATTCAGTCTTGGAATCAGTCTTGGAATGGGCCGCAGACCGGCCTATAGCCGTGAGTGTAGGCCTGCGCCTGTGCCCGGGCAAGGAGCCCTGACAAGGAGTGGCGGCAAGGCGCCGCGGCAAAAGCAACGCGGGGTCACGTACGGCCCATAAACCTGAGGAATATGGGCCGTACGTGACCCCGCGTTGCTTGAAGGGGGTTGCTTGGAGGCGTGGTGTCGGGGGGTGGCTGCGGCTAGCGGGTGCTGCCGGCGAGGAGGCCGCGGCGGCGGAGCAGCCGCTTTTCGATCGGCGCGAAGACGAGCAGTTCGATCAGGATGCCGACGGCGAGGATCAGCAGGATCGCGGACATCACGATGGTCATGTCGGACAGGACGCGGCCCTGGTCCAGCATGGAGCCCAGGCCGAAGCCGATCGTGCCGCCGACGGCGATGATTTCCGCGGCCATCAGCGAGCGCCAGGAGAACGCCCAGCCCTGCTTGAGGCCGCCGAGGTACCCGGGCAGGGCCGCCGGCAGGATGATCTGCAGGGCAAGCTGGAGCCGGGACGCACCCAGGACCTTTCCGACGCTGCGGTACTGCGGCGGAATCTGGTCCACGCCGGAGATCAGGCCGTTGATGATCGAGGGGATGGCCCCCATGAACACCACGAAATACACCGTGGCGTCGGTGAGGCCGAACCAGAGGATGGCCGCGGGCACCCAGGCCACCGACGGCAGCACCTGCAGCCCGGAGATCAGTGGCCCGAAGGCGCGCCGCAGCGGTGCCACCTGCGCCAGCAGGAGCCCCACCGGCGTCGCGATGACCACGCTGATCAGGAAGCCCACGACGCCGCGCTGCAGCGAGGTCCAGACGGCCTCCTGCAGCTTGCCCTCACCCCACAGGGTTCCGATCTGGCCGAGGACATCCAGCGGGCCGGGCACGATGTCGCGCCGCTTGAAGCCCAGGGACACGTACAACTGCCAGAGGATGACCAGCACCGCCAGCGCAGCCACCGGCAGCAGGATCCGGCTCCAGTCGATGCGGGCCTTGCGGACGGCATCGGACTGGAGGGAATCGAGGCCCGCTTCGAGCTCGCGGAGGTCTTCCTTGCCGCTGGAGGAACGGGTCAGTGCGGCGTGCACTTTGCGGGTCTCGGCCGGGGCTTCCGCCACGGGGAGTTGGTTACTTGGCATGGCGGCGGATCTCCTCGCGTAGCCGGGCGGTGATGACGCCGGTGAGTTGGCCGGCCAGTCCGGCATCGGTGCGGTGCTCTTCGCTGACGTGCCATTCCTGCACCACGCGGCCGGGCCGGGAGGAGAGCAGCAGCACGCGCTGGCCAAGCCGGACGGCCTCGCGGACGTTGTGCGTGACAAAGACGATGGTCCGGCCGGTTTCCTTCCAGATGCGTTCCAGCTCGTCATGGAGCAGGTCGCGTGTAATCGCGTCCAGGGCCGCGAACGGCTCGTCCATGAGGAGCAGCTGCCGGTCCTGGGCCAGCGACCGGGCCAGGGCCACGCGCTGGCGCATCCCGCCGGAGAGTTCGTGGGGCCGCTTGTCCCCCGCGCCGCCCAGGTGCACCAGGTCCAGCAGCTCCCCCGCCCGGACCCGGCGGTCGGCTTTGCCGACGCCGCGCAGCTTCAGGGCCAGCTCGATGTTTTCCCGGGCCGTCAGCCAGGGGAACAGTGCCGCGTCCTGGAACATGAAGGCGGCGCCGTCGCTGGGCACCTCCAGGGCGCCCGACGTCGGGGCCTCCAGTCCCGCCATGATGTTGAGCAGGGTGGACTTGCCGCAGCCGGACGCACCGAGCAGGGCGACGAACTCGCCCTGCCCGATGGTGGCGTTGACGTCGTCCAGCACCGGGGCGCCGCTGCCGAAGCGCTTGCCCAGGTTTTCCAGTACGACTGGCATGGTCAGGTCCTTACTGTTGTGGCGGATGGCTGGAGGCCAGGGAGCTAGTCCTTGCCGAGCCCTTCGGCGGAGATCTTCTTGCCGGCCACGGCGTTGAGGGCCGTGAGGTCGAAGATGCCGTTGATGTCGGCCTGCTTGGTGGTGCCGGCGTCGACGCCGTCCTGGAGCAGTTTCTTGTACGTCCCGGCGAGCGGGTCGATCGTGAAGACAATGTTCTTCAGGGAGCGGTCGATGACGTCGGCCGGCAGTGCCGATCCGGACGCTGCCTTGAGCGCGCCATTGAGGACGGTGGCTTTCTCGCGCCGCCGAGGCCGCGTTGAGCCAGTCCACGGATTCGACATGGCCCTTCAGGAGCGCCTGCACGGTGGCAGGGTGCTCGGCCGCGAACTTCTTGTTGACGATCAGGACGGTGGTGATGAATTCGCCCTTGTCCCACAGGTCCTTCTCATCGACCAGGACCTTCGCGCCGGCCTGGAGGACCAGGCGGGAGGCCCAGGGCTCCGGCAGCCACGCGCCGTCGAGCTTGCCGTCCTGGAACAGCTTGAGGGTCTGGGCGTTCTCGGTCGGGTTGATCGCGACGTCGCCGCTGCCGTCCGTGGAGGTCTTGAACCCCTGCTTGCCGAGCCAGGCGCGCAGGGCCACGTCCTGGGTGCCGCCGAGCTGCGGGGACGCGAGCGTCTTGCCCTTGAGGTCGGCGGCCGAGTTGATGCCGGGCTTGACCACCAGCTGGGCCCCGCCGGCCGCGGCGCCGGCGATGATGCTGATGGACTGGCCGTTGCTCTTGACGTAGGAGTTGATGGCCGGGTTGGGGCCGATGTAGGTGGCGTCGATGGCGCCGGCGTTGAGGGCCTCGATCGCTGCGGGCCCGGCGTTGAAGACCTGCGTGCTGAGCTTGGTCTGCCCGAGTTCCTTGGCGATGAACCCCTTGCTGACACCGACCAGGGCCGGGGCGTGGGTGATGTTGCCGAAGTAGCCGAGCCGGAGCTCGGTGGCCGGGCTGGTGTCCACGGCCGCCGCCGAGGCGGTTTCCGGGCCGCGGGACAGCGTGGAGGCCACGGCGGCGCCGGCGCCGATCAGGAGCACAAGCCCTGCGGCCAGTGCGATCTCCAGGGTGCGCTTGCGCTTGGGTTTGCCGGTCTCGCCAGCAACGATCCGGGTCGTGCCGGGCTGCTGCCGGGCTGGCCGCCCGGCTGCGAGCCGGGTGTGGGGTTTTCGGGGGTGCGTGACATGGGTGAAGTCCTGTTCTGGGGTGTGTGCGGAAGGGCCGGGCTGCGTGGTCAGCGCCGGCGACATCGCCCCTGGAAGTCCCTGCGGGGGAGGCCGGGGAACCGTTCCGTTGTCTTCATTCATTCACCATAGGGAGTGTCATATTCGCGGTTCAACGGCCCGGAAACCGGGGGTCACGCGGGTTCACGCAACGTCACATTCGGCCTCAAAAGACGGCAGCCTGTTTCCCGGCCCGCGGCATATGGCGTCGGGCCGGGAAACAAGCTGCGCCCGTGTAACAGATGACCTAGATCGAGTAGCGCTCGTCCTCGTGGTCGCCCGGGTGGTCATTGACCAGGCCGGCCGCGAGGGTGTTGCCGTCGAGCGGGTCGATCACCAGGAACGCCCCGGTGCGGCGGTGGTGCAGGTAGTTCTCCAGCGGAAGCGGGGCGGCGAGCCGGAGCTGCGCATGCCCGATGTCGTTCAGTTCCAGGGTGGTGGTCGGTTCCAGCTGGAAGCTGGCGAGGTCCAGCTTGCCCGTCACGTTCCGGACCAGGGCCTGGACCGTGCGGGTGCCGTGCTTGACCAGCACCTTGGCGCCTTCCCGGAGCGGCTTGGGCGAGAGCCAGCACAGGGCGGCGTAGACGTCGGCGGAGGCCTCGCGCACCGTGCCCGCCGCGGCGATCGTGTCCCCGCGGGCGACGTCGAACTCATCGGCCAGGCGCAGCGCCACGGACTGCGGGGCTGCCGCCTCGGCGAGCTCGCGGCCGGCGAAATCGATCCCGGTGACCGTGGTGGTGCGCGGGGCCTGGCCCGGCGTCAGGACGCTGACCTGGTCCCCCACCTTCACGGAGCCCTCGGTGATCTGCCCGGCGTAGGCACGGTAGTCGCGGTACGCCTCGGGATCGAGCCCGCCGGCGACGGCGTCAGGAGCCAGCGCGCCCTGCGGCCGGACAACCAGCTGGACCGGGAAGCGGAAGCTCTCCAGGTGGCTTTCGAGTTCGTCGGCGGCCGGCAGCGTCTCCAGGACCTCCAGCAGCGCCGGGCCGTCGTACCAAGGGGTGCGGTCCGAGCGGTCGACGACGTTGTCGCCGTCGAGCGCTGACACCGGAATAACCAGCAGGTCCGTAATGCCATCCGCTCCGAGCCCGAGCTCGCGCCCGACCTGCTGGACGTCCGCCTCGATCTCGCGGAACACGTCCTCGCTGAAGTCCACGAGGTCGATCTTGTTCACCGCGACGATCACGTGCGCCACGCGCAGCAGCTGCAGCACGGACAGGTGCCGGCGGGTCTGCTCCAGGACACCCTTGCGGGCGTCGATGAGCACGACGACGGCGTCCGCGGTGGACGCGCCGGTCACCGTGTTCTTGGTGTACTGCACGTGCCCGGGGCAGTCCGCGAGGATGAAGCTGCGGCGGTCCGTGGCGAAGTAGCGGTAGGCGACGTCGATGGTGATGCCCTGCTCGCGCTCGGCACGCAGGCCGTCGGTCAGCAGGGCGAGGTCGATCGCTCTTGTGCCGGTGGCCCCTTCGCCGCCGAAGCCGCGGTCCGCGGAGGTGCGGGCGACGGCGTCGAGCTGGTCGGCGAGGATCGCCTTCGAGTCGTGCAGGAGCCGGCCCACCAGGGTGGACTTGCCGTCATCGACGGAGCCGGCGGTGGCGAAGCGGAACAGCGTGGTGGGCAGCGCCGCGGACGCCAGGTCCGGGCCCGGGAGGAAAGTTTCCGTGCTCATTAGAAATAGCCGTCCTTCTTGCGGTCTTCCATGGCGGCCTCGGAGATGCGGTCATCGGCCCGGGTGGCGCCACGTTCGGTGATGGTCGAGGCGGCAACCTCAATGACGACGTCGCGCACGGTGGCGGCGGCCGATTCCACGGCGCCGGTGCAGGACATGTCACCGACGGTCCGGTACCGGACCGTCTTGGTGATGACTTCCTCGTGGTCGCGCGGCTGGGAGACCTCGCCCACCGCGCGCCACATGCCGTCGCGGGCGAAGACCTCGCGCTCGTGGGCGTAGTACAGGCCCGGCAGCTCGATGTTCTCGCGCTCGATGTAGCGCCACACATCCAGTTCGGTCCAGTTGCTGATCGGGAAGGCCCGGACGTGCTGGCCCACGGTGTGCCGGCCGTTGTACAGGTTCCACAGCTCGGGGCGCTGGTTGCGGGGGTCCCACTGGCCGAACTCGTCGCGCAGGCTCAGGATCCGTTCCTTGGCCCGGGCCTTGTCCTCGTCCCGGCGGCCGCCGCCAAACACGGCGTCGAACTTGTTGCGCTGGATCGCATCCAGCAGCGGGACGGTCTGCAGCGGGTTGCGGGTGCCGTCCGCACGCTCGGCCAGCTCACCGGAATCGATGAACTCCTGGACGGAGCCGACGACGAGCTTGAGGCCCAGCCGCTCCACGGTGCGGTCACGGAAGTCGATGACCTCGGGAAAGTTGTGGCCGGTGTCCACGTGCAGCACCGGGAAGGGAACCTTGCCGGGCCAGAACGCCTTGGTGGCCAGGTGCAGCATCACCACGGAGTCCTTGCCGCCGGAGAACAGCAGCGCCGGCTTCTCAAACTCGGCAACGACCTCGCGGATGATGTGGATGGCCTCGGACTCGAGGGTGTCCAGGCTGGAAAGGCGTGTGGAAACGGGAGCGTTGGTCACCTGCGTGGGCTCCTCAGTCAGGAAAGTGCTCATACGTGTAGTCCGCATTCTGTCTTGTCGGTTCCTGCCCAGCGGCCGGCGCGGGGATCATCGCCGGGCGCCACCTTGCGGGTGCAGGGCTGGCAGCCAATGGACGGGTAGCCCTGTGAAAGCAGCGGGTTGACGGGAAGGAGGTTGTCGTCGGAGTACTGCACCAGCTGGTCGAACGTCCAGGCGGCCACCGGGTTGACCTTGACCAGGCCGTTGGCCTCGTCCCAGGTGATCAGCGGCGTGTTGGTGCGTGTGGGGGCCTCGTCGCGGCGGACTCCGGTGAACCAGAGCTCGTAGCCGGCGAGGGTGCGGCGCAGGGGCGCCACCTTGCGCAGGGCGCAGCACTGGGCGGGGTCGCGGGCGAAGAGGTCCTTGCCCAGGAGCCGGTCCTGCTGCTCCACGGTGTTCTCCGGCAGGACGTCGACGACGTTGACGCGCAGGTTGGCCGCGACCTCGTCGCGCGTCGCGTACGTCTCCGGGAAGTGGTAGCCGGTTTCGAGGAAGAGGACGTCGACGCCGGGGAGCTGGTCCGCGACGAGCGCCGGCAGGACGGCGTCTGCCATGGAGCAGGCGACGGCGACCGCGGGCAGCTCGAAATTGCGGACCACCCAGGCGATGACATCGCGGGCCGGGGCGTCCCAGCCGAGTTCGGCGGCGCCGGCCTCGGCGAGGTCCTTGAGCTCCTCGTGGGTGCGGAGTGCAGCGGTCACTGCAGATCACCCTCTTCCGCGGCGAATGCCCACTCGGCGAAGCTCTGGCCTTCGGAGCGGTCCGCGACGAACTTCCGGACCACGCGCTCGACGTAGTCGGGCAGCTCGCCGGCCGTGACCTTGAGGCCGCGGACGGTGCGGCCGAGGCCTGCCTCCTCGCGGTTGTTGGACGCCAGCCCGCCGCCGAGGTGGACCTGGAAGCCCGGGGTGGGGTCGCCGTCGGGCGTGGGCAGCATCATGCCCTTGAGGCCGATGTCCGCCGTCTGGATCCGGGCGCAGGAGTTGGGGCAGCCGTTGATGTGCAGGGACAGAGCCTGGGGCAGCTGCTTGCTCTCGGCGAGGTCGGCCAGGCGGCGCTCCAGCTCGGCAACCGCCGTCGCCGCCGTGACCTTCGTTTCCACGATGGCGAGCTTGCAGAACTCGATGCCGGTGCAGGCGATGGTGCCGCGGCGGAACACGGACGGCCGGGCGGACAGGCCCAGGGCGTCGAGCTCGGCCACGAGCGGTTCGACCTCGTCCTTGGGCACGTCGAGGACCACGAGCTTCTGGTGCGGGGTGGTGCGCAGGCGCTGTGAGCCGCGGGCTTCCAGCGTGTCCGCGAGCTTGACGAGCTGGCCGCCGGAGAGCCGACCGGCCAGCGGGGTGGCGCCGATGAAGAACTTGCCGTCCTTCTGTTCGTGCACGCCGATGTGGTCGCCGGGCGTGGACGGCTTGGGCGCGGCGGGGCCGTCGCTGAGTTTGTACCCGAGGTATTCGTCCTCGAGGACCTGCCGGAACTTCTCCGGTCCCCAGTCGGCCAACAGGAACTTCAGGCGCGCCTTGGTGCGCATGCGCCGGTAGCCGTAGTCGCGGAAGATGCTGGTAACGCCGAGCCACACGTCGGCGGCCTGGTCCGGCCGGACAAAGGCGCCGAGGCGCTTGCCCAGCATCGGGTTGGTGGAGAGTGCGCCGCCCACCCAGAGGTCGTAGCCGACGCCGAGTTCGGGGTGGACCAGGCCCACCAGGGCGACGTCGTTGATCTCGTGCACCACGTCCTGGCTGGGGTGGCCGGTGATGGCGGTCTTGAATTTGCGCGGCAGGTTCGCGAGCTCGGGGTCGCCGATGAAGCGTTCGGCGAGTTCCTGGATCAGGGGCGTGGGATCGATGATCTCGTCCTTGGCGATGCCCGCAACCGGGGAGCCGAGGATCACGCGGGGGACGTCGCCGCAGGCTTCCGTGGTGGACAGCCCCACGCCCTCGAGCCGGCGCCAGATCTCGGGCATGTCTTCCACCCGGATCCAGTGCAGCTGGATGTTCTGGCGGTCCGTGAGGTCGGCCGAGTCGCGGGCGAAGTCCACGGAGATCTGGCCGATGACGCGCAGCTGCTCGGTGGTGAGCGCGCCGCCGTCGATCCGTACACGGAGCATGAAGTATTTGTCTTCGAGTTCGTGCGGCTCAAGCGTGGCCGTCTTGCCGCCGTCGATCCCGGGTTTGCGCTGGGTGTAGAGGCCCCACCAGCGGAAGCGGCCGTGCAGGTCCGTGCCGTCGATCGAATCGAAGCCGTGCTTGGAGTAGACGGACTCGATACGCTCGCGGACGTTGAGGCCGTTGTCTTCCTGCTTCCACGTTTCGTTGGCGTTCAGTGGCGCGGTGCCGTCCACCTTCCACTGCCCGTGCGGCTTCGCGGCGGGACGGGAGGGGCGCTTGGTGCGGCCGGCGGCAGCCTCGTCCGTAGACGCTCCGGCTAGAGCTGTATCAGTCATGCATCGACTGTAGGGGTGGCCGTAATGCCGTCACAAAGGGTCAGAAACGAAGAGTCACCTAGGGAAACATTTCGTCACGAACCGCCGTAAGGCCTTGAACAAGCAGTGCGCCTGTGCATCGGCCGGGACCGTCAGGCCAGGGACTGAGAGGCTGCGGCAAGGGCGGCGTCGTAGCGTTCCAGGGCAATTTCGGCAAGGACCGGCGAGGGCAGGAGCGGCGCGGTCACGAGGTCCGCGCCGGCCTTGGCCAGCTGGTCATGGAAGAAGCCGGGCGCCAGGAGATAGGAGGCGATGACCACGCGTCCGCCGAGGTCCACCGCTCCGGCCGACTCCCCCGCACCGGCACCGCCGGCGGCCTCCTCGCGGAGCATGGCGACGGCGTCGGGAACCGAGGGCTTGGCGGAGGCGCCGTAGGCGGCCACGATCCGGTTGGACCGCAGGGCGCGGAGCTGGTCTGCCAGTTCCTCGACATTCCGTGCGGCGTTGGGGTCGGAGGAACCGGCGGCGGCGAGGATCACGGCGTCGTTGTCCGTGACGCCGGCCTCGCGCAGGCGCTGGTCCAGCAGCGCCGCGAGCCGCGGATCCGGCCCCAGCGGCGCGGCGGCAAGAGTGTCCGGCCGGCTCTTCACGGCCCGGGCGATGTCCACCTTGACGTGGTAGCCGACGCTGAGCAGCAGCGGAACCACGACGGCGGTCTCCCCCGCCGGGAGGCCCGCCACGACGGCGGGCAGGTCCGGATCCTGCACGTCGACGTAGGCCTCGCGGACGTCCAGTCCGGGCCGGAGCCCGGCGATGCCGTCCCGGAGCGCGTTGACCTCCGCGGCTCCGAGCGGGCTGGACGTGCCGTGGGCGCAGGCGATCAGGATGGGGCTATTCATAGCCGTTAGCGTAACCTTGGAGCCGCCCTATCCGCCCCCTTGTTATCGACCGGGACGCTTCGTGACCTTCTCCTTCAGCATTGTCCTGGTCTGGCTTGACCTCGCCGGCGTCTTCTTCTTTGCGGTCTCCGGGTCCCTGCTCGCGGCGCGGAAGCAGTTCGACATCATCGGCTCGTTGCTCCTGGCCTCGCGTGGTGAGCCTGGGCGGCGGCGTCATCCGCGACATCATCATCAACGCGGGCCCGCCCGCGGCCTTCACCAACCCGGCGTATCTGGCGCCTCCCCTGCTGGCCACGGTGCTGGTGTATTTCCTGTTCTCCAGTGTCCAGCGCTTCACCTCGCTGCTGGTCCTGTTCGACGCCGGCGGGCTGGCCCTGTTCTGCATCACCGGCACGCTCAAGGCCCTGGCCGCCGGGATGAACCCCGTGGCCGCCATCCTGCTGGGTGTCACGACGGCGGTGGGCGGCGGCCTGCTGCGGGACATCACCGCCAACGAGGTGCCGCAGCTCTTCGACCCCAGGGACCTCTACGCGCTTCCGGCGTTCGCCGGGGCGGCGTCGACCGTGATCCTGTCCCTCACGGGGACCTTCACGGCGGTGGCTGCCTCCGCCGTCGCCGCGGGCGTCTTCGCTTTCCGGGTCACGGCCTGGCGGCGGCACTGGTACGTTCCCCTGGCGGTCCGCGGCTGGCACCGGCTGGGCGTGGACACGGCGGAAAACGACGGCTAGGGATTGGCTAGGATAAGACCATGACTGACATGTTCCTCGAGAAATTCCGCGCGCTTGTCCCGAAGTATCTCGAAGACGAATGGCAGGAAGAAGATGGCCTCCAGGCCGACGAGCTCGACGCCGCCCTCGCCGAACACCAGTTCGAGATCCCGTTGGTGCTGCGCGAGTTCTACCTGGCCGTCGGCGGCTGCGAGGACCTCATGGAGGCCTACCACTACTTCTGGGACCCCGAAGAGCTCGAAGTCGATGACGAGGGCTTCCTCATGTTCCTTGAGGACGAGGAAGAGCAGTTCACCTGGGGCTTCCGCGTGGGGGACCTCAGCATCCCGGATCCGATCGTGTACCGCCGCAACAACGCCCGCGGCCAGTGGAAGAGCGAGGAGGGGACCTTCTCGGAATTCGTCTTCGACATGTTCGAGTGGGCCTTCAACGACGAGGACGAAGACTAGGCCTCAGGCCGGCTACCCGCAGCCTCCCCCAGCCGCGGCGGCGGCGGATTCTCCCCACGTTTGAGCCCCGGCCGCCCGCGTGTCGCGGCCGAATCGCCGGTCCAATCGCGGCCCGGACACCGAAACGTGGGGAAATTCAGCGAATGACCCGCCCGCGCAGCACCTGCCACACCTCGTCAACGATCTTCTGCGGGTTGTAGACGACGTCGTGGTACCCGTACCTGAGCACCGCGTAGCCGGTCAGCGTGCTGGCGTTGTTCCGGCCCCGGTCCTTCTTGACCTGCGCGCGGCTCAAGATGGGCACCTCCATCGATCTCCACGATCAGGAACCCCTCCAGCAGGAAGTCCACAATGCCGATCCCGGGCAGGTCAACCTGCGTCTGAGTGTAGATGCCACGGCTCCGGAACAGGCAGTCTGGCCACCACTTCTATCGCGAGTCAGCCGTGCCGTCGACCAACGTCCAGGACTGCCACGGGCGGCCCCGTTTCGGTTTCCCGGCAGCCGTTGCCTGAGGTAAGGCAGCTGTCGTGCGGCCCTGCAGCAGAGCACTTTCCACCATGACGGCGGCCTCCACAGGTGGCAGGCAGTCGCAGCGCATGGAGCAGGGTGTCCGTCGAGTCCGGCCACGGGCCGCGGAAATTCCGGCGGCACCACGCTGCCGCGGTGGATGACTGCACCGGCGGCCGCGCCGTGCCGGCAACACAAGATGCAGCCGCTCGGGCGCGTGGAGCTGCCAAAGCCCGTGGTGCGGTGCGGCCGCAGAGGCAGCAGCTCAGCAGGCCGTTGGCCAGAACCGCGGCAGACCAGATCAGGCGTCCGCGCCCGGGCAGTGCCACGACGCCGTGACGCAGCGCTCGCCATCTCTCCCGGCAGCAATCGCATTCCTGATACTCCGCTCAGAGAAGCCTGCCTGCAGCAAGCGTCCCGGTCCGGGCCACGGATGCCGGCGTACGTGCAGATAACTGGTGAGGTCCATGAACCCAGCACAGCTCTCGGACCGGACCCGCCGACAGCCGTCTAGGCGCCTATGTGGAAACATTCGGCGCCGACTCTCCCCGGCTTTGGAGCGGCCTGCACGGCGATGCCCCGACGCGCTGCCGACGTCGCCCGCCCGACCAGACGCTGGGGAGACTCCGTCCCGGCTGCCAAAGAAAGCTAAGAAGTCTCCGAAAACCTGTGACAATGAATTTACAAAAACCCTAGACAGCATTACAAATCTGTCATAGTCTCTTTCTTGGGTTCACCAAATGCCTCCGGTGGATCTGATGCGAACGGAGAAATGGCCCCGGTTCGGCACAACGGAAGACTCGAACGTTGTGAGGAACCGGGGCCATTCCGTTTAAGAATCGGCAACCGAAGCGCCAGCCGGCAGTGCCGGCGGTGAGACAGCGCCCAGCCGGCAGTGCCGGCCCGGGCCGGCGGTGAACCGGCGTCGACGGCGGAGACCTGCCTTAGCTGCTGCGGTCCACTACCGCGTGGGCGAAGCTGGTCAGCGAGGCCTTGACGACGCCTTCGGGCAGCGGGGCAAGGGCGGCAATGGCCTCATCGGCCCACGCGCGCGCCACCACCCAGGACTCTGCGGTGACGGGGTGTTCCCGGAGTCCGGCCACGGCGGCGGCCAGGGCCTCGTCCGAGCTGAGGTCGCCGTCGATCAGCTTCAGCAGTTCGACGGCGGACTGGTCGCCGTCGCGGGCGGCGCTGCGCAGCAGCAGCACGGGCAGGGTGGGGACGCCTTCGCGCAGGTCGGTTCCCGGAGACTTGCCGGACTTGACCTTGATCCCGGTGACGTCGATGACGTCGTCGGCGAGCTGGAAGGCCACGCCCACCTTCTCGCCGTACTCGACCAGGAGGGGCTCGTAGGCCTCATCGGCGCCGGAGAAGATGGCGCCGAGCTGGCCGGAGGCCGCCACGAGCGAGCCCGTCTTGTCCGCGATGACGGACAGATAGTGCGCCAGGGGATCCTCGTCCGGCCGGGGACCCACGGTCTCGTGCAGCTGGCCCAGGCAGAGCCGCTCAAAGGTCCGCGCCTGGATGCCAAGCGCACGGGACCCGAGCTCGGAGACGAGGATGGAGGCGCGCGCAAAGATGAGGTCGCCGGTCAGCACGGCGACGGAGTTGCCCCAGACCTCGTGGGCCGTGGGCGCGCCGCGGCGGAACGGCGCGGAGTCCATGACGTCGTCGTGGTACAGGGTGGCGAGGTGCGTCAGCTCAACGACGACGGCGGCCTGCACCACGGCGGGCAGGGAGGCGTCGCCAAGGTGGGCGCACAGCAGGGTCAGGAGCGGGCGGATGCGCTTGCCGCCGGCTTCCACGAGGTGACGCGACGTTGCGTCAGCCAGCGGATCGGAGTTGGCAATGGCCTCGCGCAGCTTCTTCTCGACCCGCGCCAGGTTGGTGGTGATCGCGGGGCCCAGTTCGGGGTCGCCCGCAATGGCCGCGAAGCCTGCCGGCAGTTGGAGGCCGGTGGCGATGGCAGTGGTGTTGAGGCTGGGTTCAGAGCTCGGCAGGCCGTGTCCGGCGTGCGTCCAGCTGTGGGGTGCAGAGTTGGTCACGGGTTAACCCTAACTTTTGTTGCGGAAACCGCGGAGTTGGTGCCGGAGTGCGGAACGCTGTCCGTGGTGGGCGTGGCCTGGTTGGATGTGGCGGGAACGAGGGATTCCAGGACCCGGATGACCCGGTCCTCGAAGCCCTTGGCGGCAGGATCGGTGAGATTGGCCAGCATCCGCACCACAAACCGCATGAGCACGGGGATGGGCATGCCCGTCCGGAGGGCCAGTTTCATCACGGCCGGCTTGCCGATCAGGGCGGCGAACGCCCGGCCCAGCGTGAAGTGTGAGCCCCACTGCTGCTGCACGTAGCCGGCGTACCGCGCAAGGTGTGCATCGGCGTCGGCCTCGCTCCAGCCGGCGGAGGCGGACCGGGAGGCAGCGTCGGCAATGAATTCGGCCGCGAAGCGGGCGGACTCCATGGCGTAGGAGATGCCCTCGCCGTTGAACGGGGACACCATGCCGCCGGCGTCGCCGAGCAGGAGCAGGCCCGGGGAGTAGTGCGGTGTGCGGTTGAAGCCCATGGGCAGCGCGGCGCCGCGGATCTCCCCCACCTGGTTGTCCGGGGTGAAGCCCCACTCGGCTGGCATGCCGGCGGTCCATTCGCGCAGCACCTGTTTGTAGTCCAGCTTGCCGAAGTCCTTCGAGGAGTTCAGGATGCCCAGGCCCACGTTGGAGGTGCCGTCGCCGACGCCGAACACCCAGCCGTAGCCGGGCAGGAGCTTGCCGTCGCGGCCGGGAAGCTCGAGCCAGCCTTCCATCCAGTCGTCCTCGTGCCGCGGCGAGGTGAAGTAGGTCCGCACGGCCACGCCGAGCGGCCGGTCGTCGCGTTTGCTGATGCCCAGCGAGACGGCGGTGCGCGTCGAGTTGCCGTCCGCGGCGAGCACGACGTCGGCGGTGAAGTCGCGCGTTTCGCCCGTCTTCCGGCCGGCATCATCCAGCAGCGCGGCGCGGACGCCCGTGACGCGGCCGTCCTCGGCGCGCAGGGCTTCGGTGACGCTGTGGCGCTCCAGCACGACGGCGCCCGCGGACTGGGCGTGGCGGGCCAGCTGTTCGTCGAAGCCGAGGCGGGTCCGGATCAGTCCGTACTGCGGGAAGTCGGCGACCTCCGGCCAGGGCAGTTCGATCGTGCGGCCGCCGGCGATCAGGCGCAGGCCCTTGTTCCGCCGCCATCCCTCGGTTTCGGGATGCGGGAGTCCCAGCTTCTGGATCTCCCGGACCGCACGGGGAGTGAGCCCGTCGCCGCAGACCTTCTCGCGGGGAAAGCTGGTTTTCTCCAGGACCGTGACGTCAATGCCGGCCTTGGCGAGGTAGTAGGCGGCGGTGGATCCGGCCGGGCCTGCTCCGACGATCAGTACATTCACGACGCGGATCGGCTAACGCCCGGGCCGGGTGATGTTGCGGCGCAGCTTGGCCACGGGTCCGGTGTGGTTTGCCAGTGCCGTCGCGCCCGCGGCGGGGTCCGTTGCGGGGCCGGCCGGCTTCTGGGCACGGTGCACGGCAACGATGCCGCCGCTGAGGTTGCGGTAGGTCACGGATTCCCAGCCCGCCTCCTGCAGCCACGCGGCCAGGTGGTCCTGGTCCGGCCAGGCACGGATCGACTCGGCGAGGTAGACGTAGGCGTCCGGGTTGGACGAGACCTTGACGGCGATGGCCGGCAGGGCGCGCATGAGGTATTCGGTGTACATGGTGCGCCAGAGCGGCACCACGGGCTGGGAGAACTCCGCGATGACCAGGCGGCCGCCGGGCTTGGTGACCCGGAGCATCTCGGCCAGGGCCTTCTTGGGCTCGTTGACGTTGCGCAGGCCGAAGGAGATGGTGCTGGCGTCAAAGGTGTTGTCCGCGAACGGCAGGCGGGTGGCGTCCCCGGCGATGAAGTCGATGTCAGGGCGGCGGCGCTTGCCGACCTTGAGCATGCCAAGGGAGAAATCGCAGGCGATGACGTTGATGCCGGCGTCGGCGTACGGCTCGCTGGACGTGCCCGTGCCGGCGGCGAGGTCCAGCACGCGCTGGCCCCCCGATACACCCACGGCCTCCACCACTACCTTGCGCCAGCGGCGCGTCTGCCCCATCGACAGGACATCGTTGACGACGTCGTATTTGGGGGCGACGTCGTCAAACATCGTGGCTACTTCGTCCGGACGCTTATCCAAGGATGCTCGGTTCACCATGTCATTGTCTCAAATGATCGGCTCCCCCACGAACGGGCCGCCAACCGGCGCCGCTTTCACCTGCGGCAACGGCCGCGGCCGCCGCGTGGACGCCCTGAGATCCGCGTATATCCACGGCCGGGGCGATCACGGGCTAGTGTTATGCCATCATGACGAGCACGTTCCGCACCTTGACAGTCCCCCTCGATGCCGAAACTTTCCCCGGGGGCCTGCCGTCGTTTCTGGTCCGGGACGATGTCCTCTGCTGGACCCGCCGCGAGGCCGGGCTCGTAGGCTTCGGCGAAATCGCCCGGTTCACCGCCACCGGCCCCGAGCGGTTCCTGGAAGCGGACATCTGGTGGCGCCATCTGGTCCTGGAGGCGGACATCGAGGACGCGGTGGACTGCCCCGGCACCGGCCCGGTCGCCTTCGGCTCCTTCGCCTTCTCCAAAGTTTCCGCCCACGAGTCCCGCCTGCTGGTCCCCGAAATCGTCGTGGGGCTCCGCGACGGCCAGGCCTGGCTGACCCAGCTCACGCTCGACGACGGCGAACTCACCGAAGCGGGCGCCCGCGCCGCCCTGGACCGCTGGCTTGGCAGCGCCGGCGCCGCCAGCAGCGGCCGGCAGCACCGGTTCCGCGGCGCCGTTCGCCGGCGGACCGGCACCGTGGCGGACGACCCGGCGCCGGGCGCCGCGCAGGCGGCGGCGCCGTCGTACGCCCTTCGCCTTTGGCTGCCGGCGCAACGCTGCACACCGGCTCGCTCAGCGAGGAAGACTGGATGGCCGCCGTCGCCGCCGGGGTCCAAGAGATCCGGACCGGGGCCCTCGAGAAGCTGGTGCTGGCCCGCGACGTCGTGGCCACCGTCCCCACCGGCGTCAATGCCGCCCAGGTGCTGCGCGAACTGTCCGCCCGGTACCGCGAATGCTGGACCTACGGTGTGGACGGGCTGGTGGGCGCCACGCCGGAGATGCTGATCCAGGTGGAGGGCCGCACCGCGCAGGCCCGCGTCCTGGCCGGCACCCTGGACCGCCGCGACGCCGACGGCAAGGCCGGCTCCCCGCTGGAATTCGCCGAGCGCGTGCTGGCCGGCTCCGAGAAGCAGCGGCACGAACACGACATCGCGATCCAGTCCCTCACCACGCAGCTGGCCCCGTTTTCCGAGGCCATGAACGCTCACAGCGAGCCGTTCATCCTGGAACTGCCCAACGTCTGGCACCTGGCCTCGGACGTCAAGGCCGAACTGGCCGAAGTGGAAGGCCACGTCCCCACGTGCCTGGCCCTGATCAACGCGCTGCACCCGACCGCCGCCGTCTGCGGCACGCCCACCACCGTGGCCGGCGCCCTGATCCGCAAGCTTGAGCACCTGGACCGCGGCCCCTATGCCGGGCCGGTCGGCTGGCTCGACGCGGCCGGCAACGGCGAGTGGGGCATCGCGCTGCGGGGCGCGGTCATCGAATCCCCGCAGACGGTCCGGCTGTACGCGGGCTGCGGCGTGGTGGACGGTTCGGTGCCCGAGACCGAGCTCGCCGAGACGTGGGCGAAGTTCCGTCCGATGCTGGAGTCGCTCGGCATCAGCAGCTACCGGCCGGCGCCGTCACATTCGGCAGAAATCCGGGATTCCAGACAGATCGAGCATTCTGGACGTTGCTTTTGGGTCTGGTTTTGTTATCCAATAGTGAAACTTAGTTTTCTGTGACGCACATCTCATGTTCGGCGCTACACTATAACCGGCCTCGTTACCATCCCTCCGGCAACAAAAGGTAAGAAAATGCAGATTTCCCGTTCGCTCCTGAGCAACCCCGCGCTGAAGGCCGCCACGGTCCTTGCTGTGAGCGCATTGGCCTTGTCGGCCTGCACGAACGCCTCCGAGACCGGCACCTCCGGAGCGGCCACCGCTTCCGGCAGTGCCGCGGCCAGCTTTGACCCCAGCACGGTCCAGAAGGACGACGCCCTGGCAGCCATGGTGCCTGAGGCGATCAAGGCAAAGGGCACGCTGACCGTGGGCTCGGACACCTCCTACGCACCGGCGGAATTCCTCGCCACCGACGGCCAGACCCCCATCGGTTACGACGTCGACATCGCCAAGGCGATCGGTGCCGCGCTGGGCCTGAAGGTCCAGGTACAGACGTCCGAATTCACCGGCATCCTTCCGGCCCTCGGCCCGAAGTACGACCTCGGCATCTCCTCCTTCACGATTAACCCGGAGCGGCTGGCCGCGGTCAACATGGTCAGCTACTTCAACGCGGGCACCGCCTGGGCCGTGCAGAAGGGCAACCCGAAGAAGGTCTCCCTGGATGACCTGTGTGGCAGGTCCATCGGTGTCCAGACCGGTACCGTCCAGGAAGATCCGGACCTCTCGGGCCGCAATAAGAAGTGCGTCGACGCGGGCAAGCAGCCCATCAACATCGTGACGCTTAAGACCCAGACGGATATCACCACCCGCCTGGTCAACGGCAGCATCGATGCGATGGCGGCCGACTCCCCCATCATCGGCTACGCGCTGACCCAGACCAGCGGCCAGCTCGAGAAGCTCGGCGATGTCTACGATTCCGCTCCCCAGGGCATCGCCGTCGCCAAGTCCGATACTGCCCTGGCCGACGTCGTCCAGAAGACTCTCACCAAACTGATGGAGGACGGCTCCTACAAGAAGATCCTTGAAGGCTGGGGCAACGCCGACGGCGCCATCACCAAGTCCGAGGTCAATCCGGCGGTCGGCTAATGAGTATCCCCACAACCAATAACAAATCAGGTGTACAGATGGACAGCCATCAGGACAGCCACGCAGCACCGGTACTAAATAAGGCGGTGCCGGTGCGGCACCCCGGCCGCTGGATCAGCGCCGTCATCATTATCGGCGCGCTTGGCTCTCTTCCTGCAGAGCCTGTTCACGAACCCCAATTTCCGCTGGGACGTCGTGGGCGCCTACATCCTGGACGTCAAGGTCGTACAGGGTGTCGTCTGGACCCTGGTCCTGACGGTTGCGTCCATGGTCCTGGCCATCATTCTGGCCGATCCTCCTGGCCTTCATGCGGCAGTCGGAGAACCCTGTATTCCGCTATTCCAGCTGGACCTGGGTCTGGTTCTTCCGCGGCACCCCGGTCTACACCCAGTTGATTTTCTGGGGCCTGATCGCCGTTCTCTACCCCAAGATCAGCGCCGGTGTCCCGTTCGGGCCGGAGATGTTCAGCGTGGACACCAGCACGGTCGTGACCGCCACGGTGGCGGCGATTCTGGGCCTTGGCCTCAATGAATCCGCCTACCTCGCGGAAATCTTCCGGGCCGGGCTCAAGTCCGTGGACCAGGGCCAGATGGAAGCCGCCGAGGCTCTGGGCATGGGCAAGACCAAGATCATGTGGCGGATCATCCTGCCGCAGGCGATGCGGGTGATCGTGCCGCCCACCGGGAACGAAACCATCGGCATGCTCAAGACCACCTCGCTGGTCCTGGCCGTGCCGTTCACCCTGGACCTGACGTTTGCCACGAACGCCCTGGCGAACCGGACGTACCTGCCGGTTCCCCTGTTGATCGTGGCGGCCATCTGGTACCTCATCATCACCAGCCTGCTGATGGTAGGCCAGCACTTCATCGAGGCCTACTACGGCAAGGGCGTGGACAACCGGGCCCCCGCCACGGTGAACCCAGCAGCGGCCAAGGCTGCAGCGGCGGTGGCCCCAAGCGCCGACGCCGAGCCGGCACTCAAGATGGACTTCCCCGAGGAGGAGGCGAAATGACGATCACCACTGAGAAACCGCTGGTACAGATCGAGGGCCTTCATAAGTACTACGGCCAGCACCACGTGCTGCGCGGGATCGACCTGAACGTCAACCAGGGCGAGGTGTCGGTGGTGATCGGCCCGTCCGGTTCGGGCAAGTCGACCATGCTCCGCTGCGTGAACCTGCTGGAGACCATTAGCGCCGGACGCATTTCCGTGGGCGGGGCAGCTGATCGGCTACCGCGAGGTCAAGGGCAGGCTCCATGACCTCAAGGCCAAGGAAATCGCCGCCCAGCGCCGCGAGATCGGCATGGTGTTCCAGCGCTTCAACCTGTTCCCGCACAAGACGGCGCTGCAGAACATCATGGAAGCCCCGGTCCAGGTCAAGGGCCAGTCGAAGGCAGCGGCCCGGAAGCGGGCCCTGGAGTTGCTGGACCGCGTGGGACTCGGCGACCGCGCCGGCCACTATCCGAACCAGCTCTCCGGCGGCCAGCAGCAGCGTGTTGCGATTGCCCGGGCCCTGGCCATGGACCCGGAGCTCATGCTCTTCGATGAGCCCACCTCCGCGCTCGACCCCGAGCTCGTGGGCGACGTCCTGAACGTGATGAAGGACCTCGCCAAGTCCGGCATGACCATGATCGTGGTGACCCACGAGATCGGCTTCGCCCGCGAAGTCGGTGACCGCCTGACGTTCATGGACGGCGGCGTCGTTGTGGAATCGGGCGACCCGCGCGAAGTCCTCGCCAACCCGCAGCACCCCCGCACCAAGGAGTTCCTGAGCCGCGTGCTGTAGCCCGACGCGGAAGTTTCCTGTCGATGCGCAAATGCCCTGTCGCTACCGGAATTCCGGTAGCGACAGGGCATTTGCGCATCGTGGGACAGATTTCCTGTCATGGCCAGGCTGCGGAACGTGCTCGACGGCGGGGCACACCGAACGCTGCTAGCTTCCGTTCCAGCCGGCCGGGCTCCATGAGGTCCGGCCAGACCCACCGCACTACCCGGAGCCCCGTGGCCCGGATCCGGTTTTCGCGCTCCTTCTCGTCCACGACGGCCTGCGATGCGGTCCTGCCCCGAAGGTATTCGGGTTTCAGATACTTCTCCACGCCGTCGAACTCGCCGACCAGCCGTACGATGTCCCAGTAGTAGTCCGTGTAGCCCGCGAGACCGGCGCCGTCCCGGACTTCGTGCTGAAGTTCCGGCGGCTGGAATCCGGCTACGCACATGAGCCCGCGGCTGTAAGACTCCCCAGGGGACCCGGACCGCGGATCCGCGAACTCCACGGCAGTCCTGATTCGCCGCGCAGCCGCGGCGGTGTAATTGCCGTCGACACCCGCCAGCAGCATTTCCTTGGAGAGCGCGGGCAACCCAAGCGCTGAGTCCGGCCTGAGCACATGGTCCAAAGGAACAATAGCTTCGGCAAACGGTGTAAAAGCAGCCAGATCCAGCACCGTACGGACCCTCCCGGTGACCAGAAGGCCGTCGCGCCGGAACACCTTGAGACTGTCCGGGGGTGCGTAGTGCCGCCGCACTCCCGCACGCGAGCGTCCGCCACCGTTCTGGAGCGTCAGCGCATGGACCGGATGACGCTGCCCAATGGTTGGAACTCCCCACACGGACGCGGCGGAGTGCCTGGCAAAAACTGTCGGCGCCGTGAACGTCTCCGCCGCAGCGCTAACCCGGAGCCGGTATTGTTCCCAAGGCTGCAGCGCCCGCCACGCCTTCCCATCGACGTAGACGCCTTGACGCACGCGAACGAGCGCGCCCGACCGGCAGCGTTTGGCGAGCTCTTTCGGAGTAAGCCCCTGCTGGACATGCTCGCGGGCCAGGATCAGTCTCGGTAATTCGTTCATGGAACGAAGATCGCAGGAAGGGAGCGGGGCACCATGGCCGGCCGCCCGGGTGTGGACAACCCGACGCGCATTCCGTTTGTCGACGCGCAAATTACCTGACGTGCCGTATTCGGGTGTCGGTGGGTTATTTGCGCAGCGCCGGGCACGGAGCGCGTCGTGCCCGGCACAATGGGGCTAGGTCTGCGGGAGGCCTTCCACGGCCGTGGCCACCGCGGCCCGGATGGCGCGGTGCAGTTCCCCGAGCCGGTGCCGGTCCGTGCGCACTTCGATGATGCTGCGGCCCTCCACCGGGCGGGACAGTGCCTCGGCGAGTTCCGCCGTCGTGCCCACCGGGTGGTGCGCGACGCCGTAGGCCGCGGCCAGCGCGGCGAGGTCCACCCGCTGCGGGGTGGCGAAGAGGCGTTCGACGGCGTTGCCGTAGCGCCCCGCCGCGGCCACCGCGCCGTGCTCCAGGAGCCCGAAGATGGCACCGCCGGCGTCGTTGAGCACCACGATCCGCAGCTGGGGTTCGGCCTCCCCGGCGCCGAGCAGGAGCCCGCCGGCGTCGTGCAGGAACGTGACGTCGCCCATCAGCACGGTGGTTTCCTGGCGTCCGCCGAGCGCGATGCCCGTGGCGGTGGACGTGGTGCCGTCGATCCCGGCAAGGCCCCGGTTGGCGAACATGGTGGCCTGCGGTTCTGCGGGCGGCGCCCCGGCGAGGTCGACGTCGCGGATCCCGTTCGAGGAGCCGAGCACCAGCTGCCCGCGAACGTGCTTCCAGACCTCGGCGCCGACGGACGGGCCGGTCGCGGCGGGTGACGCGGCCAGGACCAGGTCCACGGCGTGCTGCGCGGCGGCCCCGGCCAGCAGCCAGGCATCGAGCCACGCCGTCGATCCGCGGCCGGCGAACTCCGCCAGGTCCGTCAGGGTTTCCAGCGGCAGTTCGGTGCGGCGGCCGGGTTCGTACCAGGCCACCGGGACGGGCTGGTACAGGGCGGAGGGGACGTCGGCCCGGGCCAGCAGCTCGCTCACGGGGCGGGAAAGCGTCGCCCGGCCGAACAGGACCACACGCTCGATCGGCTGGGCCGAGTCCGCGCCGAAGTGGTCAATGAGCAGCCGGTAGGGTCCCACGGCGTTAGGGCCGAACCGGGCATTCGAAGACGGTTCGGCCAGCAGCGGCAGGCCGTGCGCGCGGGCGAAAGCCTCGGCGACCGGACCGGCGTCGTGCCCGGCCAGCACCACGGTGCGCCGCTCCGGCAGTGCCGCTGATGCGGCCGGGAAGTCCAGCGCCAGGGGGTTCCGGGCGGCCCGGTAGATGCCGCGTCCGGCCGCGGCGGGCAGGCCGTCGCCCGCGGCCGGGACCAATGGGTCGCGGAAGGCCAGGTTGAGCTGGACCGGGCCGGGAGGCGTGTCCTCGAAGGCTCCGGTGGCGGCGCTGAGGGCGGTTTCCACGGCGCGCTGGGGGTCGCTGCCGGCCGGCACGTCGACGGCGAAGCGGACGTGCTCGCCGAACAGGTCCAGCTGCACTGTGGTCTGGTTGGCGCCGGTTCCGCGCAGTTCCTCCGGCCGGTCGGCGGAGAGGACCACGAGCGGCACCGCGGCGTGGTTGGCCTCCATGACGGCCGGCAGGAGGTTCCCGACGGCGGTCCCGGACGTGGTGAGGACGGCGGCCGGGCTTCCGGTGGACAGGGCCAGGCCGAGGGCCGTGAAGCCGGCAGAGCGCTCGTCGATCCGGACCAGCAGCTCCACCCGTCCGGCGGCTTCGGCCTCGGCCAGGGCGTAGGCCATGGGCGCCGAGCGCGACCCCGGGGACACCACCACGTGGCGCACCCCGGCGTCGAGCAGTGTGTCGACGGCGATGCGCGCCGCCTCCACCGCCAACAGGCCGCCGGGAGTGGACGACTCGTCAGCGGAATCCGCCGGACTCACATGTTCTCCGGCGTCTCGATGCCCAGCAGCTCCAGGCCGCCGGACAGCCGGCGCAGGACCAGCGCGCACAAGGCCAGCCGGGAGTCACGGACGGAATCCTCGGCCTTGAGCACCGGGCACTGGTCGTAGAAGGACGTGAACAGCTGCGCGAGCTCGAAGAGGTAACCGCAGAGCCGGTGCGGCTCGAGCGCGTCCCGCACCTTGTTCAGCGTGGTGTCGAACTCCAGCAGGTGCAGGGCCAGCGCGCGTTCCGCCGGTTCGATGACGGCGATCGCCGTAGCGGGCCCGGCGGTCCCGGGCCCGCTGGTCCCGGCAGCCGGGGCATCGGCATCCAGAGAGCCGCCGTCGGTGAACTGTTCCAGCACACCGGCCTTGCGCAGGATGGAGCGGATCCTGGCGGCCGCATACTGCACGTAGGGCCCGGTGTTGCCGCTGAGGGCGAGCATGCGGTCGAAGTCGAAGACGTACTCGGTGTCGTGGCCGGTGGAGAGGTCGGCGTACTTGACGGCGCCGATGCCCACCTGGCGGGCGGTCACGGCGCGCTCCTCGTCGCTGAGCTCGGGCCGGCTCGCGTCGATGACGGCGCGGGCGCGGTCCACGGCCTCCTCGAGCAGGGCCATGAGCTTCACCGGCGCGCCTGAACGGGATTTGAGGATCTTCCCGTCCTCGCCGAGCACGTTGCCGATCTGCACGTGCACGGCCTCGACCGTGTCCGGAAGCCAGCCGGCGTCCCGGGCGGTGGCCATGACCATCCGCAGGTGGACGTTCTGCGGGGCGCCCACAACGTAGAGGACCCGGTTGGCCTCGAGCTCGCGGACCCGGTAGCGGATGGTGGCGAGGTCCGTGGTGCCGTAGCCGTAGCCGCCGTCGGACTTGCGGATGATGAGCGGCAGCGGCTGCCCGTCGCGGCCGGAAAAGCCCTCGGGGAAGGTGCACAGGGCGCCGTCGCTGATCCGGGCGAGGCCACGTTCCTCCAGCTCCTGGCACAGCTGTGCCAGATGCGCGTCGTAGGAGCTTTCGCCGGCAATGTGGTCGTCGGTGAGGCTGATGCCCAGCATGGAGTAGATGGCGTTGAAGTAGCGCTTGGACTGGGCGACGAGCCGCTGCCAGACGGCGAAAGTCTCCGGGTCGCCGCCCTGCAGGGCAACGACGCGGAGCCGGGCGCGGGTGGCGAAGCCGTCCGCGTCGGTAGCGGAGGAATCGAACTTGGCGCGGGCGGCCTGGTAGAAGGCGCTGGGGTCATCCACCAGCAGTGCGGCTTCCGGGGAGTCCTCGCCGATCTCCAGCCAGTGTTCGATCAGCATGCCGAAGGGAGTGCCCCAGTCACCGATGTGGTTTTGCCGGATCACGGTGTCGCCGAGGGCGTCGAGCACCTTGACGAGGCTGTCCCCCACCACGGTGGTGCGCAGGTGGCCAACGTGCATTTCCTTGGCGACGTTCGGGGAGGAATAGTCGACGACGACGCGCTGCGGTGTTGCGGCCGGCGTGACCGCCGTGGCCGGGGACGCGGCCTGGACCGACTCCGCGTTGAGCAGTTCCTCGATCCACGTGCCGTCGAAGCTCAGGTTGATGAAGCCGGGCCCGGAGATTTCCACGCCGGTGCAGATGCCGTCCAGGTCCAGGGCTTCGACAATCTTTGCCGCGGCGTCGCGCGGCGGCAGGCCGGCCTTCTTGGCCAGGGCCATGGCGGCGTTGATCTGGATGTCGGCGAACTGGGAGGGCCTGACCACCGGGTCCGCCTGCCGGAACTCTTCGCCGAACGCGGTGGCAATTGCAGCCTGGACTCTGGGGACAACCAATTCGGCCGGATTATTCACAGTCCCAAATTATCAGCTCCCACCTTCCCCCCGATGCTCCCTCACTTCCTACCCCCAAACAGCAAACCCTCCCTCACCTCCTACCCCCAAACAGCAACCCTCCCTCACCTCCCGCCGCGAAACGCGAAAGGTGAGAGAGCGTCAGCCCGAAACCCGCGAAAGGTGAGAGAGCGTCAGCCCGAAACCCGCGAAAGGTGAGGGAGCGTCGGAAGGTGGTTAGGCGTCGGTGCGGAACACCTGGACCACGGACGGGCGCGGGGCGCGCGCCTGGCCGGGCTTCGGCGTCGCGCCGGCGGCGACGTAGTCCGGGAAGTAGGAGTGCTGCTCGGCGAACGTGCCTTCCTCCCCCGGGTGCTGCACGGCGACGAAAACGGTCCGTTCGTCGTCGTGGATGACCGGGCCGCAGGTCTCGGCGTCGCGCGGGACGGCGAGGAACTGCTCCACCTTGCCGCGTTCCGCGCCGTCCAGGGTCACCTTGAAGAGCCCGTCGGCGTAGCCGATGCTGGAGGGCGCGCCGTCGGTGGAGATCCACAGGTTGCCCACGGAGTCGAAGGCGACGTTGTCCGGGCAGGAGATGGGCGAGACCTGGCTGGCCGGGAACCCGGCGAAGTAGGCGGCGGAGTTCTTGGCCGGATCACCGCAGACCATCAGCAGGTTCCAGCCGAACGTGGTGGACGTCTGGTCCCCGGTCTCGGTGATTTCGACGATGTGGCCGTCGCGGTTGAGCGTGCGGGGGTTGACCTCGGTGGCACCTTCCTTGCCGGGCTTGCCGCGGTCCGCGTTGTTCGTGCAGACCACATAGACCTTGCCGGTGTGCAGGCTGGGCTGGACGTCTTCGCAGCGGTCCATCTTGGTGGGGCCCACCTTGTCGGCGGCGAGGCGGGTGTACACGAGCACCTCTTCCACGGACATCCCGGCCACCTTGGACTGTCCGCCCACCACGAGGGGCAGCCAAACACCTGCGCCGTCGAAGGCGCCGTCGACCGGGAGCTTGCCCGAGCCGTCGATCCCGGCTGCCGGGGAGTTGCCGGTGAACCTGGCGACGTAGAGGTCGCCCTCCGAAAGCAGAGTCATGTTGTGCTTGCGGTCGCTCCTCAACGTACTTCGTCCGGCCGAGACGAACTTGTACAGGTAGTCGAAGCGCTCGTCGTCGCCCATGTAGGCCACCACGTGGCCGGACTTGGCGACGATCACGTTGGCGCCCTCGTGCTTGAAGCGGCCCATCGCGGAGTGCTTGCGGGGTGTGGAGGAGGGATCGAACGGGTCGACCTCCACGATCCAGCCGAAGCGGTTGGCCTCGTTCTCGTAGCCGGGGTTGCGGGTGTCGAAGCGCGGGTCATCCAGTTCCCACTGGCGCGCGGTGGGCTTGCTGGTCAGGCCGTAGCGCTTGTCGGCGTCGGAGGTCCCGGGCGCGGCGAAGTAGCCGTTGAAGTTCTCCTCGCCGGAGAGGATGGTGCCCCACGGGGTGGTGCCGCCGGAGCAGTTGCCCAGGGTGCCCTTGACGGCCCGGCCGGAGGGATCGGCCGCGGTCTTGACGAGGGCGGATCCGGCGGCGGGGCCGTCGAGTTCGTAGCGTGGTGTCGGTCAGGAAGCGGCGGTTCAGTCCGGCGCCCTTGACGTAGCTCCAGGGCTTGTTCTTGTTCTTCCGCTCCAACTCGACCACGCTGAGCCCGTGGGCTGCACGGCCGATCGCGCGGGTCTCGGCGGCGTCGAACCCGGCCGGGAGCATGATGTTTTCGTTGGTGTACTCGTGGTTCGTGAAGAGCACGGCCCGGCGGTCCTTGGACCCGTCGATCGGCAGGATGTCCGTGTAGTCGTTGTTGTAGCCGAACTGGCGTGCCTGTGCCGCGGCGCTCTGGTGGTCGACGTCGAACGCCGGGGAGTCGTTGAAGAGCGGGTCGCCCCAGCGGATGACCGGCTGCCAGGTGAACCCGGCCGGGACCGTGAGTTTGTCCACGGCCGCGTCCACCGGCGCGATGGCGCTGAACTTCAGCTTCGAGGCCCCGAATCCGTCCTTCGCGGCGGCGGCGAGGCCCGGGCCGCCGTCGGCCACTGCCGTGCCGGCGGACGTCACCGCGTTGCCGAGGACGACGGCGAGCGCGCCGGCGGCGCCGAAGCCCAGGGCGGCGCGGCGGGACATCGTGGCGGAGGCGATGTCCCGGAAGTAGCTGTTGGTGCTGGTGTTGCAGACCTCGCCCGAGCAGGCGTTGTCGCACTTCAGCGCGCAGGTGACGGGGCTTCGCTTGCCTTTGGTGTGGCCGAGCATGGGCAGCAGGGAAAACGTGCGTCCGGAGGTGACAGACATGGAGAGACCTTCCATGGGGGGTGAGTTGCGGTCGCGCCCACCCTTCCAGCCGCGGGCTACGCGGACCCGTCCCCCGGGTGAAGAGCCGGTGAACGGCGCGGTTCCCTGCCGGACTTGCCCTGCCGGAGCTTACCGAACGGGCCTTACCGGGCGGCCAGCACCGCGTGCACGCGCCGCAGCCGGTCCAGCCACCAGTCCCGGCGTTCCGGCGAGGCGGCGTGCTCGGCCAGGAGCTGCGGCGCCGGGCGGACGTCGCGGAGGGTGATCGCGCCGTCGTCGGGAAGCAGGGAATCGTCCGTGACGTCGGCGGCGAGCAGGGACACCGTCCCCAGGCCGCAGGCGTAGGGCAGCTCGGGCAGTGCGGCGGCGAGGGCCAGCCCGGCCCGGATTCCCACCGAGGTGTCCAGCGCCGAACTCACGACGGCGGGCAGCCCGGCCTGCGCCACGATCTGAAGGGCACGCCGCACTCCCCCGAGCGGGGCGACCTTGACCACGATCAGGTCCGCGGCGCCGGCGCGCGCCACTTTGAGGGGGTCGTCCTCCTTGCGCACGCTCTCATCCGCGGCGATCAGCACGGGAACGCCGGCGGCCCGGAGCCGGCGCCGGACCTCGGCGAGGCCCGCGATATCCGGCACGGGCTGTTCGGCGTATTCGAGCCCGACGGCGGCGAGCCGCTTCAGTGCCGTGACGGCCTCCGGCGTCCCCCAGCCGCCGTTCGCGTCCACCCGGATCGCGGCGTCCGGCAGCGCCTCCCGGACGGCGGCCACGCGGGCGGCGTCGTCGTCGAGGCTCTGGCCGCGTTCGGCAACCTTGACCTTGACGGCGTCCACCCGGCCGAAGCGGGCCAGGACTTCGGCCACGCGGTGCGCCGGGACGGCAGGGACTGTGGCGTTGACCGGGATGCGGTCCCGCAGCGGCGTGGGGAACCCGGACCAACCGGCCTCGATCGCGGCCGCGAGCCAGCGGGAAGCCTCGGCGTCGTCATACTCGGGGAAAGGACAGAATTCGCCCCAACCCAGCGGCCCGCGGAGCAGCAGGGCCTCGCGCTGCAGGATGCCCCGGAACTTCACACGCATCGGCAGGCTCACAACGTGGGCACCGGCAAGGAGTTCATCGAGGCCGGGCAGGGAGGCAGCTGCATCCAGAAGGGGGTCCGTGAGGAGGGCGGGCATGATGCCACTGTACTGGGAAGCTTCGTGGTGAAGCTTTGTGGGGGCGTCGGTCTGGGAAGCCGGGAAGGGAGTCCTTGATTGGGCCGGCGACGACTGGGGGTGAGTCCCTGGTCCAGGAATCTCGTCTTCGCCGGCCCCGCTCAAGGAGCGTACTACCGGGGACAATCCGCGCCGGCACAGCCGACTCTATAAATCCCGGTACGGCGTGGCACGAGTAGTGAGTACTCGTTTACCGGCCGGGCACCACTCCCCGTGCCGCGCACCGCGCCCTTCAGCTGGCGCGCAGGATTCTGTGGGAGCCTTGATGGCATGACTTTTCGGCAGGGACGCACCTCATGGGACCCGTCTGCCCCCGTTTCTGAAATACGGGTCCCGGAGACGCAGGGCCTGGAAACACCGGTGCCCAAGACGCAGGTCCTGAAGACCCAGGCCCCACAGAAGGCCCCAAAGAGTCGGGCCCGCACAGCGCCGGATCCGCGTGTCCGACGGTCCCCCGGCAAGGGCACGGCAGCCTTGTTCGTACTGGCCACGATTGCCTGCGTCACCGCGCTGGCCGCCACCTACGTCTTCTTTGTCCGCACCACGACGGGCCAGTTCATTGACGAATCGGCCCTCGTGGAAGCGGTGGAACTCAGCGGTACCGCGGGCAAGGCCGCCACGAAGCTGTTGGACTGGCTGCCGGCGCTCTCGGTGGTGATCGCGTCGGTCGTGGTCGTTTTCGTCACCATCCTGCGGCGCCGCTGGTCTGCGGCCGGGATCGCGATTGCGGCCTGCGTGGGCGCCAATCTTGCCACCCAGATCCTGAAGGACTGGCTTCCCGTCCGGCCGTACCGCGGTGTGGAGACGCTGGAGCTGAACTCACTGCCCTCGGGTCACACCACCATGGCGGCCTCGGCCGCCGCTGCCGTCTTCCTCATGGTCTCGCCGCGCTGGCGGCCGCTGGCCGGCTATCTGGGCGGCAGCTTCGCCGTCGCCACCGGGCGTGTCCACGCTGATCAACCAGTGGCACCGGCCTGCGGACGTGGTGGCAGCCTTCCTGGTGGTCGGGGCCTTCATGCTCCCGGCCGGCTGGCTGATCATCCGCCGGGGTCCGGGCTGGAACGTCTGGGACGGCTACAACCAACACTGGGCCTCAGCCAGGCTGTGGGTCGTGCTGCCGGTCCTCACTGGCCTTGCCGCGGCCGGGGTGGCAGCCTTTACATTGCTGAGCATCGGCCCGGGCGGGCAGGAGGTCAGCACCACCAGCTACTTCTGGGCCGGCACCTCGCTGATCATTATCGCGGGCTACCTCGCCACCGTAGCCGGCGTCTGGTTGTTCGGCCTTGCCGCCCGGAAGCCGGACGCACGACGGCGGGACGCAGCCAGGTTCTAGACGGTCAACTTCACCACTGCGGTTTCACGACAACACCTGTCGAGCGGGAGGCCTGAACTCAGGCCAAGGCCGCGGCCAGCGCTTTGCCAAGCCATTCCCGGTAGGCCGGCACCGACCATCCAGCGTCCTGCACCATCGTCCGGTAGACCTGGTGGTGGCCTAGGGACCAGATCGCAGCGGCCCCTTCGGCGTCGGACATGCCGGAACTGAGCCCGCCACGGGCCCTCGCCGCCGCGGCGGCCTCCTCGTAGCGCCGCAGCCGCTGCAGACCGCGGTCCTTCTCCAGGCGAGCCGCCGTGCCGTCTACCGCTGCAGCCTGGGAAATGACGGCGACGATGCCCGCAGTGCGAGGGTGCACCTCAACAAACCAGTCGGCCAGAACGCCGATGAGGGATTCAAAATCGGATGCCTGCCGGGTGCGGTCCCGCATGAACTCCAGGACGCCCCCCTGCGCACCGGAGCCAGCGGCCGCGCTGTCCAGTACGGCCGAGAGCACGGCCGCCTTGTTGCCCACCGAGTTGTAGACCGTCTGCACGGCCACGCCACTCTCGGTGGCAATCCCGTCGATCGTGGTTTGCACGTAGCCGTCGGCGGTGAACAGGCGGGCGGCCGCGTCCACGATGACGTCCCTTGTACCCGCGGCCTGGATTGACCGTCGCGTCGTCTTTTCCATGAGATTAGACTATCGCTCCATTCACTAGAACGGTATTCTAGTGAATGAGGGAAGCGATTGCGCGACACTCGAACCAAGGAGCCGGTCATGGATCAGTTCAAACAGCAGGATCATTTCAACAAGCAGGATCAGTCCAATCAGCAGCTCGACGCAGTGGTCATCGGCGCAGGCCAGGCCGGCCTGGCCTGCGGCTACCACCTTGCCGGCGCGGGGATGAGGTTTGAGATCCTGGACGCCGCGGCCCGGGTGGGCGACGTCTGGCGCCGCCGCTGGGACACCCTGCGGCTGTTCACCCCGGCCCAGCATGACGGGCTGCCGGGTTTTCCGTTCCCCGCAGCCCGGAACATCTTCCCGGACAAAGACGAATTTGCCGCGTACTTGGAAAACTATGCAGCCCGTTTCCAGCTGCCCGTGCGGACCGGGACCCGGGTGGAACGCGTCAGCCGCGCCGGTGGCGGCTTCGCCGTCGAGACCTCCGCGGGAACCCTGTGGGCCCGCAATGTCATCGTCGCCACCGGGGCGAATGCTGTCCCCCGCATTCCGGGCTTCGCGTCCGGCCTGGACGCCAGCATCGGGCAGCTGCACAGTTCGCAGTACGGCAGGCCGGCTGACATCGCCGACGGCGACGTGTTGGTGGTCGGCGCCGGGACCTCCGGCGCGGAAATTGCCCTGGAGCTTGCCGCCTCGCACCGCGTGCTGATCTCGGGCCGCCCCACGCCCCATATCCCGGATCCGCTGCTCCGCTACGCCGGCGGGCTGTACTGGCATTTTATCCATTCCGTGCTGACAACCCATACGCCGATCGGACGCAAAGTCGCCGCCAATTTCCACAAACGCGGCGCGCCCCTGATCCGGGTCTCCGCAAAGGACCTTCAACGTGCCGGCGTGGTCCGTATGCCGCGGATGACCGGAACCGTGGACGGCCTGCCGGCGTACGACGGCGGCACCTCCGCCGGCGTGCGGACCGTCATCTGGGCCACGGGCTACCGCCCGGAACTTGACTGGATCGACGGGCTGGAGCTTCCGCCGTCGGGCTGGCCGACGACGCAAAGGGGCGTCGTTGCCGGGATGCCGGGGCTGTATTTTGTGGGCATGCCCTTCCAATACGCCCTGACCTCGGGCCTGGTCGGCGGGGTGGGCCGGGACGCGGCGTACGTCGTGGATCAGCTGGTGCAGCAGCCCGGCCCGTCAGTAGTTCCTGCGGTGCTTGAGGCGCGGAATGGTGACGGCGAAGACCGCGGCGGCGGCGAAGCCGAGTACACCGGTGGCGGCCACGCCGGCCCCCAGCGACACGACGGCGGTGACGGCTGAGAGGAGCACGGGCCCGCCGGTGGCGCCGGCGTCGGCCATGAAGCGCCAGATGCCGAGGAACTGGCCGCGGCCGTTGTCCGGCGAGAAGTCAGCCCCGAGCGTCATGTTCAGGCCGGAACTGATCCCGTTGCCGAAGCCGATCAGGAGCGCCGCCAGCATGAGCGAGACGAAGCCCGTGCTGAGCGGGATCAGCACCATGGCTACCCCCATGATGAGCGTGGAGGGCACGGCCACCCATTGCCGTCCTTTGCGGTCCATCAGTTTTCCTGCCGGGTAGAACACCAGCATGTCGATGGCACCGGAGATCCCGTAGATAAGGGAGGCCTGGGTGGGGTCCATGCCCAGGTGGTCGGCCCACAGCGGGATGACCGCCTGACGCGAGGCCCGGAGCGCGCTCAGCAGCAGAACCCCCGCCCCCACGGTCAGGAAGACGCCGGCGTGGGACACCGCGATGCTGCGCAGGGTGGGCTGCTGCGGAGGAACGCCGTCGGCCGGAAGCGGCTTCGCCTCGAGGTCGGGGATGGTGACGGATACGGCCGCCGCGGCGGCCATCGCGACGACGCCGGCCCAGTAGGCCCCGCTGATCCCGGCAAACTGCATCACGGCGGCGCCGACGAACGGTCCGATGAAGATCCCGATCCTGTTGACGCCGCCGAGCGTGGACAGGGCCCGCGCCCGGAGCATGACCGGCACGGCCTCGGTCAGGTATTTCTGCCGGGCGAGGCTGAAGACGCTGGCGGCCATGCCGACCACCACCATCGCCGCCGCCAGCACCCAGAGTCCGCCGGGAAACAGCGGCGCGACTGCCGCCGCCGCGAGGGCGATCGCGCTGGCGGCCGCGGCTCCCACGATCGCCCAGCGCTCCCCGAATTTCAGGGTGATCATTGACGCGGGCAGGTTGAAGAACCAGGATCCGAGTCCGATCAGCGTGACAATCAGCGCGGCACCGGCCACGGAGGCGCCGAGGTCGCGGGCGGACAGGGCGACCACCGGCAGGATCGCGCCTTCGCCCAGGCTGAACATGAGGGCCGGCCCGAACGCGGGAACGGCGATGCTGCGGAGGCTGAAGGGGGCGAGGCGTGTGGTGGTCATCCCCTTCATCCTAGGCACCCGCCGGGGCGGTCCCTGCCTTAGGCGTCGAAGTGGGTGCGGACTTCCTCGCTGGTGAGGTTCCGGAGCACGTCCGCGGCGACTTCCCTGAGCTTCTGGTTCCGGTTGCTGGACACCCGGGTGAGAATGGCCATGGCCTCCTCCTGGGAGCAGCGGTTTTGGGCCATGATCACGCCGCACGCGAGGTTGATGGACGTACGGTGTTCCAAGGCAGCCTGCAGGTCCTCGGCCCGGGACTGGAAGGTTCCGAGCCGGACGGCCAGCCGGAGGGCGCGGCCGGCGAGATCGGCGAATCCGGCCGCGACTTCGATGATGTCCTCGGTGAACAGTCCAGTGCCCGGCGCGAAGAAGTTCAGGGCCGCGACGGCGTCCTCGCCGATTTCCAGCGGAACGCCGAGCATGCTGCGGCAGCCATGCGCTGCGAGTTGGCGTTGGTACTCCGGCCAGCGGGGATCGGTGTCCACGTCCGCCAGCAGGATCACGTCGTTGGTCCGCAGGGCCTCGATGCAGGGGCCGTCACCGAGGCTTTGCTCGATGCGGTCCAAGGTGACCGCCCGCGGGCTGCTGCCCGCCACCGTCATGGTCCGCTTCCGGCGCCGCAGCGTGATGCCGCAGTCAATGTCGGCGTCGGCTGCGCGGCTCAAGGCACCTGCCGAGAATTCGGCGAGGCGGCCCAGGAAGTCCTCGACATTGTCGGTCCCCAGGAGAAGATCCTGGAGGTGCAGGGCGGCGTCGTGCCCGACGAAGTTGTTGGCCATGCCTAAATGTACCGCGGAGGGCCGCACGGGTGCCTCTAGATGTACCCGTCGACGATTGCCGCGGCGATCTCCCGGTAGGCGCGCCGCGTCTCGGGGCGGAGCACGTCCAGGGTCACGAGGTCGCCGTCGGCCACTCCGCGGTCGTGCGGAACCGCGATCAGCTGGCGGCAGATGCCGGACAGGTGTTCCTCGATCGCGTCCTTGTCCACGCGGGTGGAGACCTCGTCCTTGTCCGTGATGACCACGACGGCGTTGCGGGCCAGGTCTTCGTAGCCGTGGCTGGCCAGCCAGTGCAGGGTGCTGCGCGCCCGCTTGGCGCCGCTGACGGCGTAACCGGCCGCGATGATCAGGTTGTCCGCCGACTGGAGGATGCCGCTCATGGCATTGTGGGTCACGCCCGTGCCGCAGTCGATCAGGGCCACCGAGTAGTAGGCGGAGATGAGCTTGCGGATCCGCAGGTATTCCTCGGCCGTCAGCGAATCCGACACCTCGGGGTCCTGTTCGCCGGCAATGAGGTGGAGCCTGCCGGCATGGTGCATGTAGCGGGCCAGGGCCGTGAGGGAATCGACGGACTCGATATTCTTGAGCAGGTCCGTGATGGTGCGCGGGCTCTGCTGCTGGTAGATGCCCTCGCCGAGGGCGCGCTCCACGAGGTCGCCGGAATCGGGGTTGGCGTCGATCGCGCACGGCGGATCGCCCCGGAACTCGGCCAGGGTCAGTCCGACGCCGACCGTGGTGGAGGTCTTGCCGATGCCGCCCTTGAGGCTCAGGACAGCCGTGTTGTAGCTGCCCTGGAGCTGGCGGGAGATGCGCCGGGCCAGCTCGTCTTCCTCACGCTGCCGGGCGCTCGGGCCCAGGTTCAGCCCGCCACCGGTCAGCTTGTAGAGGGCGCCGCGGAACCCGCCGACGGGCCGGGGCTTCTGCTCGCGCACGAAGAGACCCGGGGAGCTGATGAAGTCGGGCACCGGGGCGTCGGCCAGGGCCGCGGCCCGGCTGGCCGATCGCGTCGAGCGGGTCGGCTGCGCAGGCACTGCAGGAGCGGCCTCGGGGGCAGGCGGCTTCAGAATGGGATCGTTGGACGGCTTCGCGGGCTGCGGCTTCGCGGGCGCGTCGGCTGCAGCGGCGGCCTCCGCCCAGGAACTGCTGGGGGCCGTCGGGCGCTGTTCGGCCTGGTTGCTGGAAATAATGGGCATGGTTCCTGTCCAGGCGTCGGAGTCGTCGCCGCGGCGGCGGTCTCTCCGGCGCGGGAGTTGGGCCTGCTCTGCAGCTGTTTCAGCTTCAGCGAGGGCGTCGGCGGTCTTGTTTTCGACCGGTTCTGGCATGTTCGTTCCCCCCAGGGATCACAGCGCAGACCGCTGCAGTGCTCGATTGACATCGTTCAAGGAACAAGTCTAGGGGCAGTGATGAGCACCCTTACCATCGGATGCCCAATCCTGAGCCTAGCGGTGGGCGCGCGTGTCCTGCAGACGCTTGATGAACCAGCGCGACTGCTCGGGCCCGTACGGCAGGATCGGGATGGCCTTGGTTGCGTCGTCCGGGGTTTCACGGGTGGCCTGGGTTGCCTGGCGGACCGCAGTGGTCATGGTGTTGGCCATGGTCTTGACGAACTGGTCGCTGCACGGCTCGCCGTGGCCGGGAATCAGGAATTCGTAGCGGTGCCGCAGCGCGGACAGGTGCCGGAGGGCGTCGGCCCAGTCCTCCGGGAATGAGTCCTCGAAGGACGGGTGGGAGCCCTGTTCCACGAGGTCGCCGGCGTAGAGCGTGCTCGCCGTGCCGACCAGGAGGTCGCCGTCGGTGTGGCCGCGGCCCAGATAGAACAAGGTGGCGGTCTGTCCGCCAAGGTCCACGAGGACCGGCTGGTCTTTCACGATCGCGTTGGGAACCACCAGTTCGACGTCGGCGCCCTCACCGGCCGCCATCTCCGGCTCCGCCGGGGCCACGAACCGGCGCTGTTCGTCACCGTTCTCCTCGATTTCCGCGGCGCAGTTCTCGTGGGCCCAGAACTCCGTGACGCCGTCGCCGGCGAAGACGGCATTGCCGAAGAAGTGGTCGTAGTGGGCGTGCGTGTTGACGACGACGAGCGGCAGCCCGGTCATTTCCCGCACGGCGGCCAGGATCTCGCGTCCCTGCCGGGGCCCGCCGCCGGTGTCGATCACCATGGCGCGCTCACTGCCGACCACGAGACCCGTGTTGAGCTGGGAACCTTGAGTTGTCAGTACGTAGTTGTCCGGACCGACTTCGAGCCATCGTGACATTGAATCTCCGTAATTCCGACGCTTTTCCGGCGTTGTTGGTGCGGTGTTGTTGGTGCGCTGTACAGGCCTCGATTCTACCCGTGCTGGCTGGCAATTCCCTTCAGGGCGTGCCCGTCCCGCGCCGGTGGCGGGTGTGCCCGGAAGCCCTCGTCTTGGTTCGCGCCGCGGTGTAGCCTGTGGGCTACTTCCGTCGATGAGCTCGTTGCTCCGCCGAACGATTGGGGGTGGCTCCCGTTGAATTCCGGCACGTCCCTGGAGCGGATGGTGTTCTTCAGCGATGCCGTCTTCGCCATCGCCCTGACCCTCCTGGCCCTGGACCTGAAACTGCCCGAGGGAATTCCCGCGGATCAGGTGGACGACGCCTTGATTGCGGCCCTGCCGCAGCTGCTGGCGTACGCCCTGTCCTTTGTCATCATCGCCAAGACGTGGATGTCCCACCACTCCGACTTTGCCCTCATCCGCCGCTTCAACGCGAACCTGGCCTGGCTGAATCTGGCCCTCTTGTTCTTCATCGCCATGTTGCCCGGTCCGACGTCGGTGCTCAGCGACTACGGGGACGACCCCACTCCGTGGCCGAGTGTCTTGTACGCCGCCAACATCGCCGCCGTCTACCTGATGTTGGCGGGCATCTGGGGCTATGCGAAGCACGCCGGACTCATGGACCGCGAGATGGCGGCCCATGTCCACCGGCGCATTTTTTATGCGCGGATTGCTGTGGCGCTGGTCTTCCTGCTCACGATTCCGGCAGCCTTCGCCCTCAATGCCTACACGCCGTTCTTATGGTTGTTGCTCGTGCCGGCGTCGTGGCTGGCGACGGCGGCTTGCGGCGTCGGCAGAGAAAAGGGCAGAGAAGAAGGCGGAGAAAAGGCCGGGGACCGCACAAAACTGACCGTGCGGTCCCCGCCCCAACACCCGGGCTCCCCCGGGCTCCTGTTCCCCGGGCTCCAGTTCCCCGGGCAAGCCTCACATGTCCGCGAGCGCCGTGCCCGGGTTCTCGATCGCGTCGGCGACGTAGCGGAGGAAGCCGCCGGCCGTGCCGCCGTCGCAGACGCGGTGGTCGAAGGTGAGCGTCAGTTCGGTGACCTTGCGGACCGCGAGCTCCCCGTTGACCACCCAGGGCTTGTCGATGATCCGCCCGACGCCGAGGATTCCGACCTCGGGGTGGTTGATGATCGCGGCGGAGCCGTCCACACCGAACACGCCGTAGTTGTTCAGCGTGAACGTGCCGCTGCCCAGTTCCGCCGGGGTCGCCTTGCCCTCGCGGACGACGGCGGTGAGCCGGCGGATCTCGGCGTCCAGTTCGCGGGCGCTGAGTTTGTCCGCGTTGCGCACCGACGGCACCATCAGTCCGCGGTCGGTCTGCGCCGCGAAACCGAGGTTGACGCCGTCGAACGCCACGATCTCCTGGCTGGCTCCGCCGGTGGTGTCCTCGGTGGTGACGATCCTGGTGTTGAGCTCGGGGTACTTCTTCAGCCCGGCGGTGACGAAGCGGGCGATGAACGCCAGCAGGCCCGGCGTGTTGTGCGGATCCGACTTCTTCAGCGCGGCGCGCATCTCCACGAGCGCCGTGGCGTCGACATCCACCCACACCGTGGCTTCCGGGATCTCGGACCGGCTGCGCGTCATGTTCGCCGCGACAGCCTTCCGCACGCCCCGCACGGCGGTGCGGCCGGAGATGCCGAGCCCGGTGCGGGCATCCGTGGCCCCGGATGCGGTGGTCGAGCCCGCCGAAAGCGCCGGTACCGGCACCTCGGCAGGCTCAACCACCGGACGCTCAACCACCGGCGCGGGGTTGATGGCCGCCTCAACGTCCCGCCGCATGATGAGCCCGCTGGCCCCCGACCCCTGGAGTCCCCCCAAATCGACCCCATGATCGCGCGCCATCCGGCGGACCAGCGGAGAAATAACGGCCCCCAGCTTCCCGGGAACCCGGGTGCGCAGGAGCAACAGGTCATCGGCAGCCTTCTCGGCCTCCGACAACCGGGCCACCGGAGCAGCCCCCGCAGCCCCCTTAGGAGCCCGTGTCCGCCGGGCAACCCCATGCCCGCCCGGAGTCCCATAACCGATCAAGACATTCCCAGACCCAGCCTTCTCCTCCTCGCGGTAGGTCTCGGCAGCAACAGCAGCCAGGTGAGTCAGCAGCGACACCAGCCGACGCGGATGATGCCGCCCCGGGAGTGGCATCGGGCCTGTCCGGAGCCGGCAGCATCGTCCGCAGGACGAATGCTGTCCGGCGAAGGGGCGGGGGCGGCATCATCCGCGGCGGCCCCACCAGCAGCACACCAACAGGCATCACCGAGATCAGCGGCTTGCCGACGTCGAGCGTCTGGCCGGGCTCGCCGTGCAGCACGGCGACGGTGCCGGCGTACGGCGAGGGCACCTCCACCATGGACTTGGCCGTCTCGACCTCGGCGATCGGCTGGTCCACGCGGATCTCGTCACCCACGGCCACGAGCCAGTTGACGAGCTCGGCCTCGGTGAGGCCTTCGCCGAGGTCCGGCAGGAGGAATACTTTCGGTTCGCTCATGGTCAGTCTTCCCACTGGAGGTCGTCAACGGCGTCGAGGATGCGGTCCACGCCGGGCAGGTAGTAGTGCTCGAGCTTCGGCGCCGGGTACGGCACGTCGAAGCCGGTGACGCGGCGGATCGGCGCGGCCAGGTGGTGGAAGCAGCGTTCCTGGACCCGGGCCACGATTTCCGAGGCCACGGACGCGAAGCCGTGGGCCTCCGCGATGACCACGGCGCGGCCGGTCTTGCGGACCGAGGCGCAGACCGTCTCGTCGTCGAACGGCACGATCGAACGGACGTCGATCACCTCCAGCGAGCGGCCTTCCTCGGCGGCGGCGGCCGCGGCGGCGAGCGCCGTCGGGACGGACGGCCCGTAGGCGATCAGCGTGGCGTCGGTGCCGGGGCGGGCGACGGCGGCGCGGCCTTCGGAGGACGTGCCCCGTTCGGTGTTCGCGGCGTGCTCGGCGCGCAGCGCGTCCAGGTCCACCTGGTCCTTGGACCAGTACAGCTTCTTGGGCTCCATGAACATGACGGGGTCGTCGGAGTCGATGGCTTCGCGGAGCATCCGGTAGCCGTCCGCCACCGTGGCCGGGGTGAAGACCTTCAGGCCCGCGGTGTGCGCGTAGTAGGCCTCGGAGGAGTCGCAGTGGTGCTCCACTCCCCCGATGCCGCCGGCGTACGGGACCCGGATGACCATGGGCAGCTTCACGGCGCCCTTGGTGCGGTTGTGCATCTTGGCGACGTGGCTGACGATCTGTTCGAAGGCCGGGTAGGCGAACGCGTCGAACTGCATCTCGATGACCGGGCGCATCCCGTTCATGGCCATGCCCACGGCCATGCCCACGATCCCGGATTCGGCCAGCGGGGTGTCGAAGCAGCGGCTCTGCCCGAAGGTCTTGGTCAGGCCGTCCGTGATGCGGAAGACGCCGCCGAGCATGCCGACGTCCTCGCCGAAGACCAGGACCGACGGGTCCGCGTGCATGGCATCGGCCATCGCGGTGTTCAGGGCCTTGGCCAGGGTGATGGTCTGCGGGCCGGTCTGCTCGGCCACGGCCGCAGCCTTGGCGGCCGCGCGGGCCGTGGCGGCGCTGACGTTGCCGTTCGCCTCGGAGGACGTGGTGATGGTGGGGCTCATTTGCCGGCCTCCTTAGAGGTGGATGCAGCTGCGGTGGATGCGGCGTCGCGGGCGAGTTCGTCGGCGAGCATGGCGGACTGTTCCTTCAGCTGCGGGGTGGGGGTGGAGAAGACGTACTTGAAGAGGTCCTGCGGCTCCACCGGGACCTCTTCGCTGAGGCCTTCGCGCAGCTGCGTGGCAACCGCCTCGGCCTTGTCGGCGATCCTGGCGGCACCGTCGTCGTCGAGCAGGCCGCGGTCCGTCAGGTAGGTCGTCATCCGGCTCAGCGGGTCCTTGGCCACCCATTCGGCGACTTCGCTGTCCTGCCGGTAGCGGGTGGCGTCGTCGGCGTTGGTGTGCGCCTGCATCCGGTAGGTGTGGGCCTCCACGAGCAGGGGGCCGGAGCCTTCCCGGGCGAGCTTGACCGCGCGGCCCAGGACCGCGAGCAGCGCGACGACGTCGTTGCCGTCCACGCGTTCACCGGCCATGCCGTAGCCGACGGCCTTGTGCGCGAGCGACGGCGCGACGGACTGGTGCGCGAGCGGCACGGAGATCGCGTACTGGTTGTTCTGGACGAAGAACACCACCGGCAGGTGGAAGACGGCGGCGAAGTTCAGGGCCTCGTGGAAGTCGCCCTCGCTCGTGGCGCCGTCGCCGCACATGGCCAGGACCACGGTGTCCTCGCCGCGCAGCTTGGCGGCGTGGGCAACGCCGACGCCGTGCAGCAGCTGGGTGGTCAGCGGGGTGCACTGGATGCCGACCTTGTGCTTGGTGGGGTCGTAGCCGCCGTGCCAGTCGCCGCGGAACAGCGTCATGGTCTGGACGGGGTCCACGCCGCGGGCCATCACGGCCACGGAGTCGCGGTAGGTGGGGAACATCCAGTCGCCCTCGGCGAGGCACAGCGCCGCGGCGACCTGGCAGGCCTCCTGGCCGTGGCTGGACGGGTAGACGGCCATGCGGCCCTGCCGGACGAGTGCGGAGTTCTGGTCATTGACGCGGCGGCCGACGACGAGTTGCTCGTAGGCGGCCAGGAGTTCGGCATCGCCGGGCAGGGTGTATTCGTGCCCGGGCTGGGTGCCCTGCTCGGTGTGGGGGTTCAGCGTGCCGTCGGGGCCGACCATCTGGATCTGGTGGCGGGCCGGGAGCATGTAGTCCTCAACCGTGATGCCGAACTTGCGCACGGCCTCGCTGGCTGGATCGTGCTGCGCGCCCTGCGGTGCGGCATGCGCCGGCCCCGGCTCCGCTGCAACGGGCTGGTGCGCAGCGTGGTCTGCGGAGATCGTCATTGGTCCGTCCTTCTGTAGCCACTAATCTTTCCCAGTATGCCTTCAGCCCATGTTTCGTATCCAGCCCCGCCGCGAATCGTGGAGAAGTCCACGAATTTGCCCTAATCTGGAAGACAAATCGTAAGTGTGAGCTGGATTACCGGCGGGAGTTGTAGACGAATGGCAGAGCTTGAGCCAGACCAGGCGGCGGTGCCGCTGGACGATGTGGACCGGAACATCATTGCGGAGCTGACCCGGGACGGCCGGATGTCCGTGACACAGGTGGCGGAGAACGTCCACATTTCGCGCGCCCACGCCTACACCCGGATTGCCCGGCTCACGGGCGAAGGCGTCCTGACCAAGTTCACCGCCCTGGTGGATCCCATCAAGGCCGGCCTGAAGTCGTCCGCCTATGTCACGCTGAAAGTGCGCCAGCATTCCTGGCGCGAGCTGCGCGAACTCCTGCGCGCCATCCCCGAGGTTCACCACATCGCGCTGGTGGGCGGGGACTTCGATGTCATCCTGCTGGTGCGCGCGGTGGACAACATTGACCTGCGCCGGGTGATCTTCGACCAGCTGCAGTCCATGCCCGGGGTCCTGGACACCCAGACGTTCCTGGTGTTCGAAGACCTGGATACGCGCTAGCTCACGAACTCTTTCATCCACGCCCGGAGCTCTTCGCCGAACTCCACGCGGTCGGCGGCGATCGAGATGACCGCCTTGAGGTAGCTCAGTTTGTCTCCGGTGTCGTACCGGCGGCCGCTGAAGACCACGCCGTAGACGCCGCCGCCCTCGCAGTCGGACACGGCCAGGGTCTGGAGCGCGTCGGTGAGCTGGATCTCGCCGCCGCGGCCGGGCGGGGTTTCCTCGAGGACGTCGAAAATTTCCGGATGGAGGACGTACCGGCCGATCACGGCCAGATTGGACGGGGCATCGGCGACGTCGGGCTTCTCCACGAGGCGGTTGACCCGAACATGGTCCTGGCCCGGCACCACCGAAATGTCGGCGCAGCCGTAGGCACTGATTTCCGCCGGGTCCACCTCGATCAAGGCGATGACGGAGCCTCCGGTCCTGGACTGGACGTCGATCATGGCCGTCAGCAGTTCGTCCCGCTCGTCGATCAGGTCATCGCCCAGCAGGACGGCGAACGGCTCGTCGCCCACGTGCTGGCGGGCGCACAGGACCGCATGGCCAAGCCCCTTGGGGTCTCCCTGGCGCACGTAGTGCAGCGGGCCCAGGCGGGAGGCATGGCGGACAGCCTCCAGCCGGTCGAAGTCGCCCTTGAGTTCGAGGGCGTGTTCCAGCGAGGGCTCACGGTCGAAGTGGTCCTCCAGCGCACGCTTCTGGCGCCCGGTAACCATGAGCAGATCGGTCAGCCCGGCCCGGACGGCTTCTTCCACAACGTATTGGATGGCCGGCTGGTCGACCACCGGCAGCATTTCCTTGGGCATTGCCTTCGTGGCAGGCAGAAAGCGCGTTCCCAGTCCCGCAGCGGGTATGACAGCCTTAGTTACAGATTTCCCCAGAGTCATAACCGAACATTACAAGCGGGTTCCGGAAATGAGAATGCTTCGAAGCAAAGACAAGTAGTGGACGTCCCGCGCCCGGGAACCTCCGCCGGGCCGCCTGTCAGCCCTTGAAAACCGGGGTGCGCTTCTCCTGGAAGGCGCGGAATCCCTCGGCGTAGTCCTCGCTCTTGCACAGCCGCGCCTGCTCGGCGTTCTCCTCTTCCATGGCCTCCCACAGCCCCAGGCGCTGGTCCCGGATGTGCGCCACGAGCTCCTTGCTGGCATTGAAGGCACCCGTGGCGCCGGTGGCCACGGTGGCCACGATGGCACCGGGTGTTCCCGAGCAGTTCCGCGGCGGGCATGGCCCGGCTGAACAGGCCCTGCGCCACGGCGTCGGCGCCGCTCATGAGCTCGGCGGTGTAGATCAGGTCCAGGGTCCGGTGCATGCCGAGGCGCTCGGTGAAGTACCAGTGGCCGCCGGAATCGAGGGTGGCGCCGAGCTTGGCGAACGGTGAGCCGAACTTGGCGTTCTCCGCCACGTAGACCACGTCCGTGGCCAGCAGCAGGCCGAGCCCCACGCCGAGGCAGGCGCCCTGGGCCGCGGCGAACGTGGGCGCGGGGAAGGCGCTCATCTTCTTCAGCAGCGGCTGGACGAGGCCGCCCAGGTAGGCCTGCGCGTCGTCGCTCTCCGGGGTCACGCCGGCAATGTCACGGCCGGCGCAGAAGGCGCGTCCCTCGCCGCGGAGCAGCAGTGCCCGCACTTCGCCGCGCGCGGCGGCGTCAGCGGCGTCGTCGTACGCCCGGGACAGATCCGCCAGCGCCTGCTCGTCGAGGGAGTTCAGCTTGTGCGGGGCGTCGAGCACTACCTCGGCGACGCCGTCGGCGATGGTCAGGGAAATCATGGGGCTCCTTGGATTGGAAAGGCGGCGCGACTAGACGTCGAAGTCGACCGTGACTTCCGGGGTGGTGGGGTGGGACTGGCAGGTCAGGACGTAGCCCTTGTCGAGCTCGTCCTGCTCCAGGGCGTAGTTCTCGTCCATGGTGACGCTGCCGGTGACCACCTTGGCCCGGCAGGTGCCGCAGACGCCGCCGGCGCAGGCGAACGGCACATCGGGCCGGACCCGGAGGGCGGCGTTGAGAATGGATTCCCGGGCGTGGGTGGGGCTCGCCACTTCGCCCTGCAGGCCGTCCAGCTTGAACGTGATCTTGTACGTGGCCTGCGACTCGTCGGCGATGACGGGCCGGCCGATGTTGCCCTCGGGGCGGTCCGGCTTGCCGGAGGTGAACAGTTCGAAGCGGACGTGCTCGGGGGCGACGCCGCGCGCGGCGAGGGTGTCCCGGCAGAGCTGGACGAGTTCGAACGGGCCGCAGAGGAACCATTCGTCGACGTCGTCAGCGTGGATGGCGGTGCCCAGCAGCGCCTGCAGCTTCTCGGCGTCGATCCTGCCGCTGAGCAGCGGCGCGATCCGCTGTTCACGGGAGAGCACGTGGTGCAGTGCCAGCCGGGCCGGGTACTTGTCCTTCAGGTCCGCGAGTTCTTCGAGGAACATCACGTCCATGGCGGCCTTGTTGGCGTAGATGAGGTCGAAGCGGGTCTCCGGGTGGGCCGCCAGCAGGGTGCGGGCGATGGCGATCACGGGAGTGATGCCGGAACCGGCGGCGATCGCCACGAACGAGCCGGGCTCCCCCGCCAGCTCTTCCGGATGGTTCATCGAGTTCATGACGTTCTGTTCCACGGGCTTGCCGTCGCGGCCGTGCTTGGAGACGAAGGCGCCCATGGGGCTCATGACGTCCAGGACGTCGCCGGCCTTGAGTTCGGCGTTGGCCCACGTGGAGAACAGTCCGCCGAGGTCTTTCTTGATGGCCACGCGGATTTCGCTGCTGCCGTCCTCGAAGCTGCGCGGTTCGGCGCAGATCGAGTAGCTGCGGCGGATCTCGTGCGGCTGGCCGTCGGCGTCGGGCAGGGTGGTGCGCAGGGCGACGTACTGGCCCGGCAGGTAGTCGAACTGTCCGGCGAGCTCGGCCGGGACCGCGAAGGTCACCTCGATGGCGTCGTCGGTGAGCCGGCGGACTTCGTCCACCGTCAGGGGGTGGAAGGACGCCCGACGGCGGCCGGTGGCTGCGGCCGACTCCGCGGCGGTCTGGCGGACAACAGTCATGGAGGCACCTGTTCCTTACAAAACTTTGAAGTAGTCGAACGGTTCCTTGCAGTCCTGGCACACATAGAGGGCCTTGCAGGACGTGGAACCGAAGCGGGTGAGTTCTTTGGTGTTCAGCGATGAGCACTGGGGACATTTGACGGCGAGCGAGAGCCGGACCGGGCCGGCGTGCCGGACGGCCGCAGAATGGCCGGACGGCGGGGCGATCCCGTACTTCTCCAGCTTGGCTTTGCCGTCCTCGCTCATCCAGTCGGTGGTCCAGGCCGGGGAGAGGACAAGCTCCACCCGGACGCTCGGGTACCCCGCGCGGTGGAAGGCCGCGGTGAGGTCATCCCGGATGGCGTCCATGGCGGGGCAGCCGGAGTAGGTCGGGGTGATGGTGACCTGGACGGCGGGAACCATCCCGCCGTCGTCAGCGCTTGGTTCCGTCGTCACCTGGACATCGCGAAGGATGCCGAGATCGGCAATGGTGAGGACCGGGATTTCGGGGTCGCAGACCGTGGCAGCCACCGCCCAGGCTTTCTCCTGGGCGGTGTTGCCCTGGGCGGCCTGGCGGCGCTCCGCGGTTTCCGGATCGGACACAAACATTTCCATGGTGCTTACCAGCTGGCTCCGGGGTACTCGCGGGCGAGCACCTGCATTTCGGCGAGGATGTAGCCGAGGTGTTCGGAGTGCAGGCCGCGCCGGCCCCCGCCGGGTGCGGGCTGCACGTTGGGGACTTCGAGCTCCGCCTCGGCCAGGACCTCGCCGGTGAGCCGGTCGAAGTCCGCGCGCAGGCTCGAAGGCTGCGGCGCCACGCCGGCCTCGCTGAGGCGTCCGGTGAGTTCGTCGTCGCGGAACAGCTCATCCACGTAGGGCCAGATGACTTTGAACCCATGGATCATGCGCTGGCGGGACTCTTCGGTGCCATGGGCCAGGCGCAGGACCCACTGGGCGCTGTGGTCCCGGTGGTAGTCCACTTCCTTGGCCGCCTTGGCGGCGATGCCGGCCAGGGTGGCGTCGGTCGAGGACGTCAGCCGGCGGTAGAGCTCGAACTGGTAGTAGCTGACCACGAACTGCCGGGCGATCGTGACGGCGAAGTCCCCGTTGGGCTGTTCGAAGAGCTCCACCGAGCGGAACTCGTGCTCGCGGCGGAAGTAGGCGAGATCGTCTTCGCTCCGGCCGTCCAGTCCGCCGGCGTAGCTGAGGAAGGACCGGGCGTGGCCGAGCTCGTCCAGGGCGATGTTGCCCAGGGCGATGTCCTCTTCGAGTTCGGGCGCGCGGGAGATCCAGTGGCCCAGGCGCTGGGCCAGGATCAGGGCGTCGTCGCCCAGCCGCAGGGCGAACTCGGCGACGTCGTCGCTCGGCTTGGCGGTGCCGCGGCTGACGGCCAGTGCGATGTCTTCGGGGCGGAGGGCGTTGCCGGGGGTGATGCGGGTGGCGCTGGCGGTGGCCTCCCCACTGCCGCCAGAGGTCTTGACGCCGACGGAGATGTCGCCGTGGCCGGCCGTTTCTGTTTCTGCGGGTGCCGCAGCTGCGGCAGTTTCAGGTGTAGTGCTCACAGGTGCTTCACGCCCTCGCTCTTGGTGTAGTACGTGGCGTGGCGGTAGTCCTTGCCCTGCGGGGATTCAAAGAAGGCACCTTTGGAATCGGGGTCGCTGGACGCGATGGCGTCGGCCGGGACCACCCAGATGGACACGCCTTCGTTGCGGCGGGTGTAGAGGTCGCGGGCGTTCCGCAGGGCCATGGCCGCGTCCGGTGCGTGCAGGGATCCTGCGTGGACGTGGGACAGGCCGCGGCTGGAGCGGACGAACACTTCCCAGATCGGCCAGACGTTGCCTGCGTGAGGTTCGGGGGTTGTCATGCTGCGGATTCCTTCTCTGCTTGCTTGCGGCGCTGCTTGTCGGCGTAGGCCGCGGCGGCTTCGCGCACCCAGGCGCCGTTCTGGTGTGCCTCGCGGCGCCGTTCCAGGCGCTGGGCGTTGCAGGGGCCGCGGCCGGCGAGGACTTCGTGGAATTCATCCCAGTCCAGCGGCCCGTGCTCCCATTTCTTGGTTTCCTCGTTGAAGCGGATGTCCTTGTCCGGAAGGGTGAGTTCCAGGACCTTGACCTGCTCCATCATCATGCCGACAAACCGGTTGCGGAGCTCGTCATTGCTGAAGCGCTTGATGTTCCAGGCCATGGACTGCTTGGAGTTGGGCGAATCGTCATCCGGCGGGCCGAACATCATCAGGGCCGGGGCGTACCAGCGGTTCACCGCGTCCTGGGCCATCTGCTTCTGCTCGGGGGTGCCGTGGGAGAGTTCCAGCAGGATCTCAAAGCCCTGGCGCTGGTGGAAGGACTCTTCCTTGCAGACGCGGACCATCGCCCGGCCGTAGGGGCCGAAGGACGCGCGGCAGAGCGGCACCTGGTTGGCGATCGCGGCGCCGTCGACCATCCAGCCGATGGCGCCCATGTCGGCCCAGGTGCGGGCCGGGTAGTTGAAGATGGAGGAGTACTTGGCCTTGCCGTCCATCAGGTCCTGCATCATCTGATCACGCGGCTGGCCGAGGGTTTCGGCGGCGGAGTAGAGATAGAGTCCGTGGCCGGCCTCGTCCTGGACCTTGGCCATGAGGATGGCCTTGCGCTTCAGGCTCGGGGCGCGGGAGATCCAGTTGGCTTCGGGCTGCATGCCGATGATCTCCGAGTGCGCATGCTGCGAGATCTGGCGCAGCAGCGTCTTGCGGTAAGCCGGGGGCATCCAGTCGCGCGGCTCGATCCGGGAATCTTCCGCCATGACCTTGTCGAAGTAGGCCTGGCCCTCGGCGTCGCGCCGGGCCGCGTCCTCGAGGCTCTGTTCATGCCGTGCCGGCGATGGCTCGGCGGGCACTGACTGCAGGGTCTGCGATGCCATGGTTGCTCCTATGAATTTCCGATAAATAATTACCGACCGTTCGTTCAGGATATGCGGAAGGCCGGAGATGCGTCAAGGACGGGGAATCCCCAAGGAACTCAGGACGGCGCTCAGGTAGGTAGTCGCGCGATAGGGCGCCGGCGGCCGCAGGCGACCCCGCACGGGCACCCCCTAACGCTCCGGCCCGGTCACGGGGCGAACGCTCAGCAAGCTGGGCGCAGCTCGCGACAGCGGCCTCGAGCTCGCAGGACTGCTCGACGGCCATGCGAAGCGGAGATCGAGGGATCGCCACCTGATCGCCTGCAGTGGGCGATGAACCACCGCCTGGCTCAGATCGGGATCGAGCACGCCGAGCACCGCGCCCGTTCCATCGACATCGGTGAGCGCCCAAGGGTGCTCAAGGACTACCCGTCACCGCCCACTGCATGTCTGCCGTTCGCGCCCATCTGGATCGCCGAGAGGGTGCGCCGACAGCACTATAAGTAGGAAGCTGTCTCACGGATCCGCCTTGCAACCTTCGGGTCGCAAGGCGGCGACCGTTAAGCGGCGGCCTTCCGCGGAAACCGCACGCTGCTAGGCCGCCAACCTTCGAACCCGGGGAGCCGGCGCATTTTCCGCCGGTGCCACGATGCTGAGCTGGCATTCGGACTGCAGCGGATCTATGGCGGCCGGCAGGTGGTGGGAGGCCGAGCACTCCCGCAGCTGCTCGAGGGCCGCCGGCTCGACCCGGGCGTGGCTGACATCCAACACCAGGTGGAGTCCTTCTTTCAGGTGGTTTGCCCGCTTGACCACCACGTACAGGGCCTGGAGGCTCTGGGCCGTCACATGTCCCTGCGCTGCTACTTCCGCCTGACCGCAATCGAGGTCAAGCCTGACAAGAACCCGGAGTTTGTGGTTCAAAACGATTCCCCTGTTCGTGCAATACTGCTTGGCCGCGACGCTGCGACCGGTTTGGCCGCGACGCTGCGACCGCCCTCAGCCTAGGCAGGGAGTGTGACGTAGGCAACAGTGCGCTTCATATCCGGGAAACCTCGCGTTATGTGCCGCTTTGTTCGGCGGGAAGTGTTGATTGCCGGGCCCGGTGTACTGTATTGGAGGCCGCCAGTGCGCCCGTCCGGCACCTGGCACTGGTCCAGATTGACTCCGGGCACCGGGCCCGGCCGACGTAGAGGAACACATGACACACCCCTTCGACAGCCCAGACGACGCCGGCAGGGAAGAATTCAGCGAGCGGCGGCGGCCCGTGAAGAAACGCCGAGGCCGCAAGGTGCTGATCGCCGTCGCCGTGGTGGTGGCGCTCGTCGCCGTCGTGGCTGGCGGCTACCTCTTCAACCTCGCACGCACCTTCGACTCCGGTACCAGCAAGATTGACCAGGCCTTCCCGGAGGAGTCCACGCGCCCGAAGAAGACGGACACCGCGATGAACATTCTGGTGATGGGCAGCGACAGCCGCGGCGCCACCGAGTCTGACGCCGCGGGCGGAACGCCCACGAACCAGCGCGCGGACACGCTGATGCTCATGCACATCCCGGCGGACCGCAAGAACATCTACACCATGTCCATCATGCGCGACCTCTGGGTGGACATCCCCGGGCACGGCGAGGCGAAGATCAACTCGGCACTGGCCCTTGGCGGCACGCCCCTGATGGTGCAGACCATCGAGTCGATCTTCCAGCAGCGCATCGACCACGTAGCGATGATCGACTTCGAGGGCTTCAAGGGCCTCACGGACGCGCTGGGCGGGGTGAGCGTGAACATCAAGGTGCCCTTCACTTCGACCGCGCTGCCGGGCCAGTCCTTCGCCCCGGGCCAGCACACCTTCAATGGAACCGAAGCTCTGGCCTTCGTGCGGGAACGCCACGCGTACGCGGACGGCGACTACCAGCGGGTCCGCAACCAGCAGGAGTTCCTGCGGGCCATCATCAAGAAGTCGATCGCCGGCCAGACGCTGAGCAACCCGATCACGATCAACAACATGGTGGGCGCCGTTTCGCCGTTCGTCACCGTCGACAAATCCTTGGATTCGGGAGCCGTGGCAGGGCTGGGGCTCGAGCTCAAGGACATCCGGGTGCAGAACACGGTCATGTTCACCCTGCCGACCGGCGGCATCGGCACGTCCACGGACGGCCAGTCGATCGTGCTGACCGACCCGAATGCCATCCAGGACATCTCCGCGGCGATGGCCTCGGACACCCTGGGCGAGTACGTCGCGGCGAACAAGTTCGAGAACGGGAACTGACTCCCGCCATGTGAGGCGGACGGGGAGGACCTTGGACCCATAGTCCGCGGCGGGCGGCAGTGGTAGCGTCCGCTCATGGGGAACGCTCCGGAGCCAGCAGCCGCGGCTTCCGCGGCGTCCCCGTCCCCTCCCTCGTCCCCCGGGGCCGGGCGGCCGGCGACGCCGGACCATCCTGTTCCTGGGGGCACTGCTCGTCCTCGCGATCGCCGTCTCTACCGTCGCCTACGTTCTCACCCGGCCCCGGCCCGTGGCCCCCGCTCCGGCCGGAGGCGCGGTGCCGGCCGCCACCCCGGCCGCCGCGCCCTCGACGCCGCCCGCCCCCACACCCAGCCCCACCCCGACGCCGGAACCGCCCGCCGTCGCGCTCAACATCCTGCTGATCGGGAGCGACAGCCGGGTCAACGAGCGGGCAGCGGCGGCCGCCGGCAGCACCTCCGACCAGCGCGGGGACGCCCTCGTGTTGATCCACATTCCGGCGGACCGGCAGAGCGTCTACGGCATCTCGATCATGCGCGACCTGTGGGTGGACATCCCCGGCCACGGAACCGCGAAAGTGAACGCCGGACTTGAACTGGGCGGGCTGCCCCTGATGACGCAGACGGTGGAGGCGCTGCTCGGCGCGCACATCGACCACACCGTGATGGTTGATTTCCAGGGGTTCGCGGCCATGACGGACGCGCTCGGCGGTGTCGACGTCGACGTCAAGCAGTCCTTCACTGGCACCGTGGATGACAAGGTGCATTTTCCGGCGGGCGTCAACCGGCTCAACGGGCTGCAGGCCCTGGCCTTTGTCCGCGAGCGCCATGCCTTCGCCGATGGCGACTACCAGCGGGTCCGGAACCAGCAGGCTTTCTTGAAAGCCATGATGGCCAAGCTGGCCGCCGAGGGCGGGCTGGCGGACCGCGATACCGTGCGGAAACTCATCACTACGGTGCTGCCGCACGTGACCGTGGACGCAAGCTTCACCCTGGCGTCGCTGGAAGACCTCGCCTTCAGCCTCCGCCATACGGCCCCCGGACGGGGCGTGTTCTTCACGCTTCCGACCGCCGGCACCGGGACCAGCCGGGACGGCCAGTCGATTGTCCTGCAGGACCCCGCCGCGACCGCCGCGCTCTCCGCCGCGCTGGGCTCGGGAACGCTCGCCCGCTATGTGGCGGCCAACAATCTGCAGAACGGCAATTGAGGCGCCGCTCTTCGGTAGATTGGGTTCCATGACCCAGACTCCCGTGCAGCCGTCCCCGCAGCCTCCCGTCGCCAAGAAGATCCCCGCCCTCCGCACGCACCACGGCGACACGTTCGAGGACAACTACGAATGGCTGCGGGACAAGGAATCCGCGGAGGTCGTGGACCTGCTCAAGGCGGAAAACACCTACCAGGAGGCGGTGACCGCGCACCAGGAGCCGCTGCGCGAGGCCATCTTCCAGGAAATCAAGGGCCGCACCCAGGAAACAGACCTCTCGGTCCCCAACCGCAAGGACGGCTGGTGGTACTACACCCGCTCGGTCGAGGGCAAGGAGTACGGCATCCACTGCCGCGTGCGGGGCCAGGACACCGGGGACCGCGTCGCGGACTGGACTCCCCCGGCCGTCGAAGCCGGCGTCAGTCATCCCCGGCGAGGAAGTCCTGCTCGATGGCAACCTCGAGGCGGAGGGCAAGCCGTTCTTCGCTGTGGGCGGCGCCGCCACGACCATCGACGGCACCCTCTATGCCTACGCCGTGGACAACGCCGGGGACGAGCGCTTCACGCTGCGCATCAAGGACCTCCGCACCGGCGACGCTGCTGCCTGACGTGATCGAGAACATCTTCTACGGCATCTCCTTCTCCCCCGACGGCAGCCGGATCTTCTACACCGTGGTGGACGATTCCTGGCGGCCCTACCAGGTGAAGTCCCACGTGCTCGGCACGCCCGTCAGCGAGGACGAGGTCATCTACCAGGAGGACGACGTCGCCATGTGGCTCGGCTTCGAGCTCTCCGCAGACCGGCGCCACCTGGTGCTGAGCATCGGCTGCTCCGAGTTCAGCGAAACCCGCCTGCTGCGCTTTGATGACCCCGACGCCGGACTCCGCACCGTGATCTCCCGCGACGAGCGCATCCTGTACGAGGCCGAACCGTTCCTGCTGCCGGACGCCTCCGGCCTGGGCCAGGAACGGATCCTGCTCACCCACAACAAGGACGCCATCAACTCCATGGTCTCCCTCGTCGACCCGGCCGAGCTCGGCAAGCCGCTCGCCGAGCAGCACTGGAGCACCGTCGTCGAACACTCCGACCAGGTGCGCGTCAACGGCGCCGGGGTGACGTCCACCCACGCGGTGGTCTCCGTCCGCAAGGACACCATTGAACGGGTCCAGGTCCTGCCCCTGGCCGGCCTGGGCACCCCCGGGCAGGGCGCCGCGGTGGAACCGGCCTTCGACGAGGAGCTGTACACGGCCGGCGTCGCGGGCTCGGACTACGAGGCCCCCGTGATCCGGATGGGCTACACCTCCTACTTCACCCCGTCCCGGGTCTACGACTTTGTCCTCCCCACCCCGGAACGTCCGGCCGGTGAACTCCTGCTGCGCAAGGAGAGCCCGGTGCTGGGCGGCTACACGCCGTCGGACTACGTCGCCACCCGGGAATGGGCCACCGCCGGGGACGGGACAAAGATTCCCCTGTCAGTCCTCCGTCACGCCTCGATCCGGCAGGATTCGACGGCGGCCGGCCTGGTCTACGGCTACGGCTCCTACGAGATGAGCATGGACCCGGGCTTCGGGATCCCCCGGCTCTCCCTGCTGGACCGCGGCATCGTGTTCGTGATCGCGCACATCCGCGGCGGCGGGGAGCTGGGCCGGCACTGGTACGACGACGGCAAGAAGCTGCACAAGAAGAACACCTTCACCGATTTCATCGCGGCCACGGACTGGCTCGCCGGATCCGGCTGGGTGGACCCGAACCGGATCGCGGCGATGGGCGGCTCCGCGGGCGGCCTGCTGATGGGCGCCGTCGCCAACCTCGCCCCGGAAAAGTACGCCGCGATAGTTGCGGCCGTCCCGTTCGTGGACGCACTGACCACCATCCTGGACCCCGAACTGCCGCTCTCGGCCCTGGAGTGGGAGGAATGGGGCAACCCGATCACGGACCCGGACGTCTACGCCTACATGAAGTCCTACACGCCGTACGAGAACGTCCGCGCCGTGGCGTACCCGAAGATCGCCGCGGTCACCAGCTTCAACGACACCCGCGTGCTCTACGTGGAGCCCGCCAAATGGGTGCAGCGGCTGCGCGAAGTGAACACCGGCAACGAACCGATTGTCATGAAGATCGAGATGGAAGGCGGCCACGGCGGCGCCTCGGGCCGGTACGTGCAGTGGCGCGAACGGGCCTGGGACTACGCGTTCGTGGCCGATTCCCTCGGCGCCACCAAGCTGCTGCCGGGAGCCGGGCTGAAGTAACACCCGGCTTGGCGCGTCGGCCGGACGCGGATTCGCTGGCAGGTTCCGCCCTAACGCGCCCATTCGCCACAGATGGCCGCTATGAGAGCTCTCATAGCGGCCATCCGTCGACTGGGCGAGGCCCGGGGCTTCTGCGCCAGAACTTGGGGAGCCGCCTGTTGCCTAATTGGTCATCATGCTTACTATTTACTGGCATGATGGGCACTTCGACGTGGAACCCGTCCGCTGGGGGCGGGGCGTCGTAGGGCTTTGACCGGGCACAGGGTGCCGGAGATGGAGTTTGTTATGAGCGTTGAGCAGGGAATGACCCCGTTGACTGATGATGAGCTGATGGCGCAGGGCGGCACGGCTCTTCCGGACAAGGAAGTTGCGTCCGTCCTGGACCTGAACGCGGACCTGAACCTCGGCATCAGCGCCGCGGCGCCGATCGACCTCGGCATCGCGGCCAACGCCAACGTCGCCGCCCCGATCGACGCGGGTGCCTCGGCCAACGTGCTCTCCGTCGGGTCCGAATCCCAGGCTCTCGCCGACCAGGGCACCATCATCAACCAGGGCGTCACGGGCGATGCCACGGCAGCATTCCGCCCAGGACAGCGTCATCGACCAGGGCCCGGGCACCGACGCCGACCGCGCCGGCCGGCTGCCTCCCGCCACGACGGATCCGGCGACGACGGATCCTCGCGAGCCGTGGATTCCGGCCGCAACTGTTCCGGCCGGCACCACCGACGGCGGAGTCGCTCCCGACGGCAGCTGCCCGGCGGAACCACCCCGGATCTGGGCGGCGCGCTGCCGACGGATGTTGCCGGGGCCGCCGGGCCGCGGGCGCCCTCAACGGCAACCTGCTCAACGTCGACGTGAACCTGGACGCCAATGCCGGCATCGCAGCGCCCATCAACGGTGCCGTGGCCGCCAACGCCAACGTCGCCGCGCCGATCGACGCGGCCGTCGGCGCCAACATCGGCTCCATCGACAGCAACGCGTATCGCCGTCGCCCAGCAGGATGCCATCATCAACCAGGACATCCATGGCGACGCCACGGCTTCGGCCGACCAGCAGTCCGACCTGAAGCAGTAGCACCTAGATGAGCACTGTGCACGGAGGGCCGTCCGGACAGGACGGCCCTCCGGTCCTGTCCGCCGACGGCGGCGCCGGCACCGCCGCTGATGACTGCCGGCCTCCCGGCGTCGTCGGTGGCAGTCAAGGAGCCGTCTGTACCGGTGCGGGCCGCCGGCGTCCAGCTGATCGGCGAGGCCAAGGGCTCCGGCTACAAGGAAGCCCCGTCCCTGGTCCGCCGCGCCGACGGCCAGACCATCCAGCTCACCCGCCTGCTCTACCTCGTGCTCGAGGCGATCGACGGGCACCGGGGACCGGAAGAAATCGCCGGGCACGCCAGCAACAGCTTCGGACGGCTGGTCAGTGCCGACAACGTCCGCACGCTGATCACCTCCCAGCTCCTCCCCCTCGGACTGCTCCGGCTGGCGGACGGTTCCGAGCCCGAGGTGAAGAAATCGGATCCGCTGCTGGGCATGCGTTTCCGGTACTCGGTGACCGATCCGGACCGCACCCGGAAGCTCACGGCGCCGTTCGCCAGGCTGTTCAATCCCTTGATCGTGGCGGCCGTGACCGTTGCGTTCCTGGCCACCTGCTGGTGGGTGCTGATGGTCAAGGGGCTCGCCTCGGCCACGCATGAGGCATTCGCCAACCCCGGCCTGGTGCTCCTGATCCTGGTGGTCACGGTGCTGTCGGCCGGTTTCCATGAGTTCGGCCACGCTGCCGCCGCCCGCCGCGGCGGGGCCACGCCCGGCGCGATGGGCACGGGCCTGTACCTGATGTGGCCCGCGTTCTACACGGACGTCACCGATTCCTACCGGCTCGGGCGGGGCGGCCGCCTCCGCACCGACCTTGGCGGACTGTACTTCAACGCGATCGTGGCCGTCGCGATCATGGGCATCTGGTGGGCCACCGGCTTCGACGCGCTGCTGCTGGTGGTGGTCACCCAGATCCTGCAGATGGTCCGGCAGCTGATGCCGATGGTCCGTTTTGACGGCTATCACATCCTGGCCGACGCCACCGGCGTCCCGGACCTGTTCCAGCGCATCAAACCCACCCTGCTGGCCCTGGTTCCGTGGCGCAGAACAGATCCCGAAGCCCGGCTCCTGAAGCCCTGGGCGCGGACCGTGGTCACCATCTGGGTGCTGGTCACGGTTCCCCTGCTGGTCTTCAGCATGGCCACCATGGTGCTGACCCTGCCGCGCGTCCTGGGCACCGCCTGGGACAACGGCCTGAAGCAGCAGGCCATGCTCTCCCACAGCATCTCCACCGGTGACGTCGCCGACGCCGCCGTGCGGGTGATTGCGCTCGCCTGCCTGGCCCTGCCGGTGCTGGGCATCGTGTACATTCTGCTGCGCCTGGTCCGCCAGTTGGTCACCGGGCTGTGGCACAAGACCCGCGGCAAGGCCCTGCAGCGCGCCACCGCAATCGTTGCGATCGCGGCCGTAGCGGCCGGTCTCGCCTGGGCCTGGTGGCCCGGCGCCGACACCTACCGCCCCGTCCAGCCCTACGAGCGCGGCACCCTGGCCGACGCCACCACGGCAGTCTTCCCGGCCGCGGCCACGGGCCGGATGGCAGAAGGCCAGTCGGGACGGACCGTGGCCTTGTGGCCGGAGGGCGCCCGGAAGCCCACCCGCGACGAGCCGCAACTGAGCATGGTCCTGGTGCCCCGGCAGGCCGGAACGGCCGGCACCGCGGCGGCGCCGACTGCTCCTTCCTGGGTTTTCCCGTTCGACAAGCCGGCCGCGCCCGGGGAGGACGGCAACCAGTCCCTCGCGGTCAACACCACTGACGGTTCCGTGGTCTACGACGTCGCCTTCGCCCTGGTCTGGGCCGACGACGGCGACACCGTGGACACGACAAATGAGGCCTACGCTTTCGCAAGCTGCGCGGACTGCGCCGCTGTGGCGGTGGGCTTCCAGGTGGTCCTGATCGTGGGCCAGACCGATGTGATCGTCCCGGAAAACCTCTCGGCGTCGGCCAACTACAACTGCGTCCGGTGCCTGACCTACGCCCTGGCGAGCCAACTGGTGCTCACGCTCGACGGGCCCCTGAGCAGCGACGGCACGGCCAGGCTCAACGCGCTGTGGCAGGAGATCGCCGCCTACGGCAAGGATCTGCGGAACCAGCCGCTCTCGGAGATCCAGGGCCGGCTCAGCGCGTACAAGGAACAGATCATGGCGGTCATCAAGGCCGACCCCAGCGCCACGCCGGCCGGGTCCTCCGGCACGGCCGCGACGCCGGGGGCGACGCCGCGGCGCCACGTCGGGGAGCACTGCGGCACCGACCCCGGGCGTTCCGGAACAGGGCCCACCGACCGGTGGAACATCGACGTCGGTCTCCACTCCGGCCGGCACGACTGCAGAACCGGCACCGGCCCAGACCGCGCAGCCTGCGCAGTCCGGTCCCGCTCCGGGCTCCGGTGCCACGGTGCCGGCAGAGCAGCAACCGACGCGCCGCGGCACCGGCGTCGGGCACGGTCTCACACAGCGCCCGCATCCACCGCGCCGCCGGCACCCTAAGCGCGGGGACCCGAACGGCACTCGATCTGACGCAGATGGCCGGAATGAGGACTTCATTCCGGCCATCTGCGTCAGATCGGCGTTCCATCAGGCGTCCCATCAGACCGGTACTTCCCGGCGCGTTCAGCCGCCGGATACCTGCTGCCGGGCCTTCCATTCATCCGCGAGGATGGCGTACACCACTTCCGTGGCCCATTCGCCCTTGTAGTGCCATTTGTCCACCTGCCGTGATTCCAGGCGCATGCCGAGCCGTTCGCAGAGCGCCGCCGAGGCAGTGTTCAGGGCATCGAGCTTGGCGTCGATGCGGTGGAAGCCCAGGTCCTCGAAGCCGAGCTTCAGCATCGCGCCGGCGGCCTCCGCCGCGTACCCCTTTCCGCGGGCCTCCGGCGCGAGGCTCCAGCCGATCTCGGCCTGCCCGCACCCCTCCAGCCACTTCAGCACCACCTCGCCGAGCAGCCCGGGCGAGTCCTGGGCCTCGATGGCCAGGGCCACCCAGTCGCCCTCCTTTTCGAACTCGAAGTTGGCGTACCGTCCCACGGTCTCCATCGACTGGGTGTAGCTCTTGGCCTCGCGGGGCAGGAACCGGGCGGTTTCGGGCAGCGAATGGTAGGCGTGGAAGGCGTCGAGGTCGGCGGCTTCAAAGCGCCGCAGCACCAGCCGTTCGGTGCGGATGGGCAGCGGAGGGAGGGGCTTGGGTTCAGTCATGCCCCCAACGCTACCCATCGCCCTGCTCCGTAGAGCGCCGTTTTGGGCAGCCAAAAGGGCACGCTTACGGAGCAACCGATGCCTGGGCGACGACGGCGGCCGTCGCCTCCGCGATCGCCCGTTCCTCGTCGGTGGGGACCACCAGGACCGGCAGGGCCGACGTCGGGGCGGAAATGACGCGGGGTTCCTTGGACCGCTCCCGGTTCAGCCCGGCGTCGAGCTCCACGCCCAGGGCACCGAGCCGCTGCGCCACAAGGGTCCGGAACTGGTGCGAGTTCTCGCCGATCCCGGCCGTGAACACGAGGGCCTTCGCGCCGCCGACGGCCACGTGGTAGCCGCCGATGTACTTCGCGAGCCGGTAGGACGCGACCGCCAGGGCCATGGCCGCCTTGGCGTCCCCGGCTTCCGCGGCCTCCACCACCGAGCGCATGTCATTGTTTCCGGCCAGGCCTTTGAGCCCGGACTGCCGGTTCAGCATCGAATCCAGGTCCTCGGGTGACCAGCCGGCCCGGCCCAGGAAGACGAGGATGGACGGATCGAGGTCGCCGGAGCGGGTGCCCATGACCAGGCCCTCGAGGGGAGTGAATCCCATGGACGTGTCGATGGACCGGCCGCCGCGGATCGCCGTGACCGAGGCGCCGTTCCCCAGATGGGCGATCACGGCGTCGAACTCCTCCACCGGAACATCCAGCAGCGCCGCCGCCCGGTGCGCCACGTATTCGTGCGAGGTGCCGTGGAACCCGTAGCGGCGGATCCCGTGGTTCGTGTAGAGCTCGTCCGGCACCGCGTAGCGCCAGGCGTGCTCGGGCAGGGTGCGGTGGAAGGCGGTGTCGAACACGGCCACCTGCGGCAGCTCCGGCCACTTCTTCGAGATCGCGCGGATGCCAAGGACGTTGGCGGGGTTGTGCAGCGGCGCGAGCGGGTTCAGCCGTTCGATGGCCCGGGTGATCTCGTTGTTGACCAGCACCGGCTCGGCGAAGCGCTCCCCGCCGTGCACCACGCGGTGGCCGACGGCGTCGAGCGCCCGGTCCCCCAAGGCCGCGTGGATGGCCGCGTCCACCAGTTCCAGGGCCTCGGCGTGGTCGCGCGGGCCCTCGATCTGGCCGTCGCCCTCACCGCCGGTACCCATCCCGATCTTCTCGACCAGGCCTTCGGTGAGCACGCTGCCGGCCTCGACGTCGCGCACCTGGTATTTGAGCGAGGACGAGCCGGAGTTGATGACGAGCACGAGCATGGAGGCCTCCTAAGCCTTGGCTTCGACGGGCTGTTCGGGTGCCGGCTCGGTGGCGGGCTCCACGGACTGCGCCTGGATGGCCGTGATGGCCACGGTGTTGACGATGTCCTCCACCGTGCAGCCGCGCGAGAGGTCGTTGACCGGCTTGCGGAGCCCCTGCAGGACGGGCCCGACGGCGACCGCCCCCGAGGACTGCTGCACGGCCTTGTAGGTGTTGTTGCCGGTGTTGAGGTCCGGGAAGATGAACACGGTGGCCTGCCCGGCGACGGACGAGCCGGGCATCTTGGACTGCGCGATCGCGGCATCCACGGCGGCGTCGTACTGGATGGGGCCTTCGACGGCGAGATCCGGGCGGCGGGCCTTCACGACTTCGGTGGCCTGCCGGACTTTGTCCACCGCCTCGCCAGTCCCGGATCCGCCCGTGGAGTAGGACAGCATGGCCACGCGCGGCTCCACGCCGAACTGGGCTGCGGTCTCGGCCGAGGCCAGCGCGATGTCCGCCAGCTGCTCCGCGTTCGGCTCCGGATTGACCGCGCAGTCGCCGTAGACCAGCACCCGGTCCGGCATCAGCATCAGGAACACCGAGGAGACGATCTTCACGCCGTCGCGCGTCTTCACGAACTCCAGCGCGGGACGGATGGTGTGGGCGGTGGTGTGCGCGGCACCGGAGACCATGCCGTCCACCACGCCCAGCTGCACCATCATGGTGCCGAAGTAGCTGCCGTCCAGCATGACTTCCAGGGCCCGGGCGAGGTCCACACCCTTGTGCGCCCGTAGCTCCGCGTACTTCTCCGCAAACTGCTGGCGCAGCTCCGACGTCGCGGGGTCCACGATGTTCATGCCGGAGAGGTCGATGCCCTGGGTGGAGGCCAGCTCCCGGACCGCGGACTCGTTGCCCAGGATGGTGATGTCGCAGACGTCCCGCCGGTGCAGAATCTCGGCGGCACGCAGGATCCGCACGTCGTTCCCCTCCGGCAGGACGATGTGCCGGCGCTGCAGCCGGGCCCGCTCAATGAGGTCGTGCAGGAACCTCAGCGGCGTCATCCGTTCCGGCCGCGGCAGGTGCAGCCGCTCCAGCAGCTCCGCCTCGTCCACCCGTTTGGCCCACAGGCCCAGGGCGGAGGCCACCTTGCGGCGGTGCCCGGACCAGATCTCGCTGCGCACCTCGGAGACCCGCTTGGCGGTCACGTAGGTGTCGTCCGGGGCGGCAAAGATCGGGAACGGGGCCTGCGCCAGCAGCGAGTAGATGGTGGGATCGGGAGCCAGGCCGCCGGTCAGGATCAGCGCGGACGGGACCGGGAACTCGGGCGAGAACGACGACGCCAGGCAGGCGACCAGCACGTCGGCCCGGTCACCGGGAACGATCACCAGGGCGCCGTCGTCGAGCACGTGCAGGAAGTTGGCGACGTTCATGGCCGCCACCTTGACCGAGTGCACGTCACGTTCCAGGTCCGGCAGCCCGGCCACCTGGCCAAGACCAAGGGCGGAGGCGACCTCGCCGGTGGTCGGCCTGGCGATCGATTCCAGCTCCGGCAGGACGTACACGGGCCGGCCCGAGGCGCCGGGGCGCACGGCCGCGGCAATGGCGTCCAGGTCCTCCGGGTCGGCCCGGTTCACCATGATCGCCAGGAGCGTGCAGCGTTCGGCGAGGAGTTCCTTCCGGGCAACTTCGACGGCGTCGGCCGCCTCCGCGACAGAGCGCCCCTTCGCGCCCACCACGGCCACGATGGAGGCGGCCAGGTTGTTCGCGAGGCGTGCGTTGAGGTCGAATTCGACGGCGGCATCCTGGCCGGTAAGGTCCGTCCCCTCCACAATCACCACATCGCAGTGGCGTGACATTTCGGCGAAGATCTCCACGCAGCGGGCGTCGATCTCGGCCCTGTTTCCCTCCGCCAGCAGCCCGCGGACCTCGGCAAACGTCAGGCCGCCGCGGCAGCGCTGGTCATCAAGATCGAACCGGGCCTTCATCAGTGCCACCATTGGGTCCGCCGCGGCGTCGTTGCCGTGAACCACGGGCTTGAAGAAGCCGATGCGGTCCGCATGCCGGTGCAGCGTGTCCGCCAGCCCCAGCGCTATGAGCGACTTCCCGGATCCCGGTGTGGTCGCGCTGACGTATATCCCCTTGGCCATGATCCGCCCTTAGGTCGTGTCGTGGGTGGTGCTCCGTCCCTCCATACTTTCACTTGTTGCCGCGGTTTCTCCATGCGGCACCCGGAGGCCACCCCCAGGACCGGTCCCGAAATGTGTCTGCAGAACGGGCGCAGAGGTCGCCGGCTCTTGACAGCGGGCACCGAAATGGGATTACCTAATGAACATTCGGTAAATAAAGCTGGAGGCAATGACGCATGGCTGAACTGACGATTTCCGGTGACACCCACCCCATCCTCAAAGACGACTACGCCTCGGAGTGGATGGGCATCGAAGTTGTGGCGCTGGACGACGGACATGCCACGATCCGCATGACGCTCCGGCAGGAAATGCTCAATGGATTCGGCATGGCCCACGGCGGAATGATCTTCGCCTTCGGCGACACAGCCTTCGCGCTGGCCTGCAACCCTGCCAGCCCGGCACCGGCCGACGAGGGAAACATCACCGTGGCATCCGGCGTCGATATCAACTTCCTCAAGCCGGCCTTCCGCGGCCAGGTCCTGACCGCCGTCGCCAACCGCCGCGCCAGCACCGGACGCAGCGGCCTCTACGACATCCAGATCTACGCCGCGGATCCCGGCGAGGGCACGCCTGCAGCGCCGCAGTCGGCATCCGCCGGCTCGGCTCCCGCCGCCACGGTCCCGGGCGAACTCCCCACCGAAGCCCCTGCGGGCGAACTCGTCGCCGAGTTCCGCGGCCGCAGCCGCACCATCTCCAAGAAATAGAAACAGGGAACCCCAGATGACCCAAGAAACCGTCGCCCCCACCAGTGATGCTGTCCTGGACCGCGAAGAAACCATCTCCCGCGACGAGCTCGAGGCATTGCAGCTGAGCCGCCTGCAGCACACCGTGGCGTACGCCTACGACCGCGTCCCCCTGTACAAGCGCAAGTTCGACGAGGCCGGCGTCCACCCCACGGACCTGCGCGAGCTCTCGGACCTCGGCAAGTTCCCCTTCACCACCAAGGAGGACCTGCGCCTGGAGTACCCGTTCGGCATGTTCGCCGTGCCGCAGCACGAGGTGGCACGCATCCACGCGAGCTCCGGCACCACGGGCCGTGCCACCGTGGTGGGCTACACGAAGAAGGACCTCGCCGACTGGGCCAAGCTCGTGGCCCGCTCGCTGCGCGCCTCCGGCGTCCGGCCGGGCATGAAGGTGCACAACGCCTACGGCTACGGGCTGTTCACCGGCGGCATGGGCGCCCACGCCGGCGCCGAGGCCCTCGGCTGCACCGTCATCCCGATCTCCGGCGGCCAGACCGAGCGCCAGATCACGCTGATCCAGGACTTCAAGCCCGACGCCATCCTGGCCACCCCCACGTACCTGCTGACCATCGCCGACGCCATGATGAAGCAGGGCATCGACCCGGCTTCCACCTCGCTGAAGTACGCGGTCCTGGGCGCCGAGCCGTGGACCGAGGAAATGCGGCACGAGCTCGAGGTGACCATGAACCTCAAGGCCTGCGACATCTACGGCCTCTCCGAGGTCATGGGCCCGGGCGTCGCCGGCGAAGCCGTGGAAACGCAGGACGGCAGCCACATCTGGGAGGACCACTTCCGGCCCGAGATCATCGACGCCTTCGACCCCTCCGTGGTGCTGGGCGACGGCGAGCCCGGCGAGCTGGTCTTCACCTCGCTTACCAAGGAAGCCCTGCCGATCATCCGGTACCGCACCAAGGACCTCACCCGGCTGCTGCCGGGCACCGCGCGTCCGGCGCACCGCCGCATGGGCCGCATCACCGGCCGCAGCGACGACATGATCATCCTGCGCGGCGTGAACCTGTTCCCGTCGCAGATCGAGGAAATCGCCCTGCGCATCCCGGAGCTCAGCCCGCACTTCCAGCTGGAACTCAGCCGCCCCGAGGGCCATCGGATGGACCAGATGACCGTCAAGATCGAGCGCCGCGACACTGTCACGGTCGAGAGCGGCACGGCCGCCGCCAAGGTCCTGCAGCAGCAGATCAAGATCCACGTCGGCTCCTCCTGCACGGTCGACGTCGTCGAACCCGGCTCGCTGGAGCGGTCCAACGGCAAGCTGCGGCGGATCTACGACATGCGCCCCAAGGGCTGACCCGGCCCCGCTTGTTCAGCCACCTGGTCAGCCCGGCCGGCGTGTCCTTCGCGGCCACGCTGGCCGGGCTGACCGACCGTTCATGAGAAACTAGCGAGTATGCCCACCTCAGAAGCAACCACCAAGCGCGGCCGCCCCGGCTACGACCAGCAGTCGGTCCTGCTGATCGCCGTCGACGTCTTCAACCGCCACGGCTACGACGCCACCTCCATGGGCATCCTCGCCGAGAACCTGGGCATCTCCAAGTCCGCGATCTACCACCACGTGCCGTCCAAGGGCGATCTCCTCAAGCTCGCGCTGGACCACGCCCTCGGCGGCCTCGAGGCCATCCTGGACCGGCCCGAGGCGCAGACCGGCTCTGCCGAGGCCCGGCTGGAGTTCGTGGTCCGTGAAACCATCTCGGTCCTGGTGGAACGGCTGCCGTTCGTCACGCTGCTGCTGCGGCTGCGCGGCAACACCGAAATCGAGCGGAACGCGCTGGAGCGCCGGCGCACGTTCGACCACAAGGTGGCGACCCTCATCTCGGCCGCCCGCGACGAAGGCTCACTGCGCCAGGACATCGACCCCCGCACCGTCACCCGCCTGTTGTTCGGCACCATCAACTCGATCGTCGAGTGGTACAAGCCCGGCGGTTCGCTGTCCCCGGAGAAGCTGGCCGACGACGTCATCACCATGGCGTTCCACGGCCTCCACGTCCCGCAGTAGGCCCCGCTTCCTGCGCCCTGTTGCGCTCACCCCGCTGCGTCCCCATGGCCTCCACATCCCGCGGGAAGTAGGTGATTCGGCGGCCCCGCGAGATCCCATTGACCGCGCCCCGCGCCCGGGCCCCGCTGGGAGGATGGCCACCAGACTATCCAAGGTGCTCCTGGGCGCTTTCCCCCAGCTGCGGTACGAGCCCACTGCCAAACGGGTCCGCGCGAGCCTCGGCCGGATCACCGTCGTCGACACGCTGCGCGGACGGTCTGCCCGTACAAGGGCCAGGCCAGATACTGGAGCCGCCCGGGTTCCCCGCAGGGCCGGAACATCGCGTGGAGCTACGACCGGCGGTTCCTCGACGCCGCACAGATCCACGGCCTCATAAGCTTCTTCAATGAGCGGGTGGACCTGACGGTCGACGGCGTGCTCCTGTCCCGCCCCGTGTCCCCATGGTCCCGGCCGGACGGCCCCGAAGGTCCCGACGGTCCTTGATGGCGGCTACTGGACGACAGTGCCGGTGGAATGCACCACGGTTCCCGTGCTTTGGGTTCGCCCGCTGATGTCGATCTGCAGCTGGCTGCGCTGCAGGGGCGCTTCCAGGGCGTAGGAGAGCTCCGGCAGGGTGGATGTTTGAATGCGGTGGATGAGGTCCTGGACGTCGGCCCTGTCATTGACCGTCACCCTCAGGCTCAGGTCGGGGGCTCTGGCTGTTCCTCTCAGCAGGACCGCGGAACTGATGACACCGGGGAGGGTGTTGATCCGGTTTTCGACGGCGGCGGCGAGGACGGACGGGTCGCAGAGGGTGAATCCCTGACTGCCGTCGTCATGGAGGCGGTAGGCGCCTGCCGTGTTCTTCCTTGGGATCTGGGCGATGATCCACAGCAGCCCGAGCACCGCAATGATGACGCCAATGATCAGTAAGGTGGCCGCCACCCACGGCTGCGCAAAGAACGCGTGCAGGTCACCGGTGACGACGGACTCCCAGAAGCGGGCGGTGTTCAAAAGAGCATGCAGTGCCCCGTTGGACTGCAGGAGCAGAGCAGTGCCGACGGCCAGGACAAGGATGCCGAGAACTGCCAGCCAGATCCGGTTCAGGGTCCCTGCGGTCTGTCTCATCGGAAACCATCCTTCAAATAGTCGCGGCGAGCGGGTGCGCGAATAGTCTTAGTCTCTGGACCGGACCGTGGCGGTCACCTGCGGAACCGGGGAGAGCCCGGTTTCTTCCAGACGGGCCCGGACAGCCTCGATGATCCTGGTGCGCAGGTCCCCCGGCTCGTGCAGGGAAGTCTTCACGCTCAGGTGTACGCGCCGGGTGGTGGCTGTCGCTGCGGCCGAGCCGACCCCGTCGATCTGCAGGCACCGGGCTTTCGCCAGGCGGGCGACGGCGCGGCGGGTCATCACTGTTTCCCGCTCCTGCACCGGCGGCGCCTCGGCCCCCGCGCCACTGCGGGAATCATCGATTGTGAGGGCATTGAACCCCCCGGGAACGATGGCGCACAGCAACAGGATCACCCCCGCCACGATGGCGGCTATCCCGATCTGCCGGACGGCGGGGTCGTTCCACGCCAGCGCGGCGAGCCAGTCGCGCGGTCCCTGCAGCAGGGTGGGCCAGGTGCCGTTGACCAGCCGGGTGATGGTCAGCCAGACCAAGGCGACGCCGACGGCCAGAAGCAGGATTCCGACGATGAGTGACGGGACGGCGCGGCTGGGCCGGTGCCGCAGGCGCGAGGACCGTTGGCCGTGCCGGCTCATAGCAACCTCCTTCGTCCGTTGGTGTCGGTGGTCAGCCACGAGATCCTGATGTCAACCTCTCGGACGTCGACTCCGGTCAACTCCGTCACCCTGGTCCTGATCCGGCCGCGCAGAGCCTCGGTGGCCTGGCGTAACGGCACCGGGTACAGCATCCCGACCTCGACCCTTAGAGTCGCGATGTTCCCGGCCAGTTCCACCGATGCCTTGGGCCGGGCGGAGAGGTCAGCACGGTTCCCGATGCCCAGAAATCCGCCGGAGGAACCGCCGGCGGAGGACTCGTCGCTGGCGACCTGGGCGGCGATTTTCTCGATCACCCTGGCCGCCAGGACGGTCTGCCCCCGCGTGCCCGTCTCGACGAAGTCCGGGCCGGCGTCCCCGGCCCCGGGCAAGGACCCGCCCCCGGCCCCGTCCCCGGGCAAGGGCAGGGCGTGGGCTCCTGGCGGGTTCATCGGCTCGATGCTCTACCGAACAGGGCCTGCACGTCGAGTTTTCCTTCCGCGACCCGGCCGACCAGCAGTCCGATAAATCCGAGGATCACCGCGGACAGCAGCGCCAGCCAGCCGCCGAAGCCCAGAACGATTCCCAGTACTAGTCCTATCGTCACGCACCAACGTGTAGTAGACATAGCCATCCTTCTTCCTCATCGTCCCGTTCCCCTTGGCGGAGGATTCTGTGACGGGTGGTCACTGCAGTTGGGTCTTCTGGACCTGCTGGTCTTCGTGTTCTTCGTCGGGCAGGTGGACATCGGTGACATTGATGTTCACTTCGAGCACTTCCAGCCCGGTGGCGCGCTCAACGGACTGAATAATGTTGCGGCGGATGGCTTGGCTGACCTCCACCACGGAGAACCCGTAGTCGACGACGATGGAGACATCGATGGCTGTCTGACGTTCGCCCTTTTCCACGCTGACGCCGCCGCTGACATTGGTCTGGGAACCGGGAATGCGTTCCGTCAGTGCACTGAACGCCCGCCGGCCAGCACTGCCCATGGCGTACACACCGGGAACCTCGCGGGTCGCTATGCCGGCCAGCTTCTGCACTACGGTTTCCTCGATCGTTGTGTCGCCGCGATCGGTGTGCAGTGCGTCCCTCGCCTTCACTTGTTCCAGCGCGCCGCCGCGCATCTGATCGTCGGGTGTGGCCATGACGCCGCTGGCAGTTCCGGGGGTCTTGGGTGTCTCTGTCATGGAAAACATCTCCTCGTGGACTGGTGATCGTACTTACACCGATAAAGACGAAACCCGACGGGAATCGTCACGTGATGGCGCAGATTATTTTCCTCACTGGGCAACGGAACCTCGGCATGGTTCCCGGCGTTGCCCGGCTGTGGCATATTGTGGCCAGATACCGGTAAGTCACCGGACGGGATGGACAGCGCATGGGTGATCATGGCCCCGGCTTCGAACCGGACCTGGACGAAGGGAGCATCGTCGCCCGTGCCCAGGACGGCGACCTGGCAGCATTCGAACACCTGGTGCTCACCTATCAGTACCAAATCTTTCGGCTGGCGTATCGGATGCTCAACGACCATGGCGAAGCCGAAGACATCGTGCAGGAGACTCTGACAACGAGCTGGCGCGGTCTTCCCATGCTCGCTGACGTCGATGCATTCGGGGCTGGATCTACCGGCTGGCGACGAACAAATGCCTGGACCTGCTGCGTAAGCGGTCCGCCCATGCCGTGAACTGCATCCAACCTGAGGACATGGACACCATGCCCGAAGCCTGCGCCCGCGCGGTGCCGGCCGGTTCGGATCCGGCCCATGAGGCTGAATGGTCCGCCGAACAGGATGGCCTGACCGCAGTCCTAAACACGCTTCCCCCGGCACAGCGGGCCTGCTGGCTGCTGCGGGAAATGCACGGACGCAGTTACGCCGAGATTGGTGTCACACTGAAGATCAGCCCGACAGCAGTTCGCGGCACACTCGCCCGGCACGGCACCAGATAGCAGAAGGGATGAGCGAATGGCGCTAGAAGACATCCCCCGGCTCGGCTGCGGCCGGAGCATCGACCGCATCTGGGCCACCATCGACCGGCCACCCACCGCACACGAAGAACATTGCGAACAATGCCAAACTGCCAGGACCCGACTGCAAAGACTCGGCGAAGCAACCCGTTCACTGCGCGAAAGCGACCTTCACGATCCCGCACTGAAACCCCGTCCCGGGATCGAAAACGCCATCATGGATGTGGCTCGCGCTGAAGTCCGCCGCGGCAGCAGAATCCTCCTGCGCAGCGCAGACAACGGCACCACGGAGATCAGCGAACAGGCCCTGAGCTCCCTCATCCGCGTCGCGGCGGCAGCGATCCCCGGCGTCCACTCACGACGCTGCCGCATCGAAATACGCTCCGCCACCGCCACTCTCGCCGGTGAAGACCACCCCTCCGGAACCACCGGTACCGCCACCAACCGCCGGTCCTCGCCTCATCGTCAATCTTCGGGTGCCGCCGCCCCGGGCATCGATCATCCCTCGAACAATGGAGGCGTTGCGACACGAGATCAGCAACGCGCTTCCGGCCGGCGTCGGTATTGGCGCCGGAACCGTCAACATCACTGTTGAGGACCTTTACGATGTCTGACCAATCCCTCCAAGGGCTCCATCATCACCAGCCAGCTCATCGCCTCCATCGCCACACGCACCACACTGGAAACACCCGGAGTCCTCAGACTTGAACCCACGATCCAAGGCTTCCTGGCGCGGCTCGGTCCCGCCGCCTTGCAAAACCTCCGCAATCCCGGCAGCCAGGACGGCACGTACCGTCAAAACGGCGTCACGGCGACAATCAGCGGCGGCACCGCACGCGTCCACCTCGACATCGCCACCGACATCGCCTACACCGCCCTCGACGTCGCCGAAACAGTTCGACGACGCGTACGTGAAAACATAAGCCACACCGGCCTCACACCCGGCACGATCGACGTCACCATCCTCGCCATAGAGCCCCACCGCGGCGCAACAATGCTGTAGCCCGGGGGCAATCACCGGCTCCACCACCCGGTCGCGCAGCCAAGGGGGCCAACACGCGCCGACCCCACCCGGCTGCCACCTTGTATTCAAAGCCAGCAGGGCGGCAGAGACCCGGCAGCACGGATTACAAAGGGAAGAGGCACAACAATGGAACTGGTTCAGCTCATCCTGATCATCGCCGGAATCGTCGTCGTCCTGGCGGTCCTGTCCGCGCTGATGTCTTTTGGCCGGCGCAGAGGTGAAAAACGGGTACATGACAAACGACGGGCCACGGACGGGGACGCAACGGCCCAGGACCCCAATGAAGACCGCCGCGACCCATAACGGTTGCCGTTTCTCACGCCCCTGCCCCGGCTGTGGCCCGGCGCAGATCCCGCCCGGGCGGTCCGGGGGCACTTTGACGGCCGCGACACGCGTTTCGCCGACGAATACCGGCGTGTCCGCATCAATGTGCCCCCGCCCGGCCGGCGGCGCCAATCCACGGACACAGAAAAGGCGCCCCGCTGAGCCGGAGCGCCGTCCTTCTGCCCGCCGCGATTCCGTCCGCCCCCGTTCGGGGCATGACCGGATCTCAGAGCTGGTAGTCGGCTGCCGTGGTGATGTTCTCGTGCACGCAGAGAATGTTGTGCTCGGAGTCCATGAACCAGGCGCACTTCTCGGAATCTGTCGTACAAATGTGGTTCTCGGTCTTGAGATCCGGGAGATCGTAGTCCTGGAACGCGACGCCCTTGGCTTCCATCTCCTGGACCGTGCGCTCGATCTCGCTGACTTCGAAACTCAGGGTGGTGTGCTCTGAATGCTTGCCATCCTTGACTGGCATCAGCTGCAGCATCGGGCCGCCTTCTGAGCCGAACATTTCGCTTCCGTCATCTGCCACGCCACGGTGCGGGAGTCCCAAAGTGTCCGCGTAGAAATGCCGGGCACGCTCTGCATCATCGACTGGCAGGACTGTTGTGGCTTTACTGAGTACTAGGGACATTTCGCCACCTCCTACGAGCAAGATTTTACGCCGGAGCGGGCCGGAAAGAACCTGCAAATTCCGCCTCCGGACACGGGACGCTCCCTCACCTCCGGCAGCCCAACAGCCGACGCTCCCTCACGGGATGAGGGAGCGTCGGCAGCGGAACCGCCGGACGTGAGGGAGCGTCCGGAGGGCTACTTCTCGACGAGGGTCAGGACGTCGTAGGTGGCCACGATTTCGTCGTTCTGGTTGGTCAGGACGGCGTCCCAGGCCACCTCGCCGTACTCGTCGGTTTCGCGCGGGGTGATCTTCTTGGCCGTCAGGGTGACCCGGATGGAATCGCCGGCGGCCACGGGGGTGATGAAGCGCAGGTTCTCCAGGCCGTAGTTGGCCAGGACGGGGCCCGGTGCGGGCTCCACGAACAGGCCGGCGCCCCATGCCAGGAGCAGGTAGCCGTGTGCCACGATGCCCGGGAAGAACGGGTTGGCCGCCGCGGCCTCCGGGTTCGTGTGGGCGTAGAAGGTGTCGCCGGTGGAGTTCGCGAACTTGGTGATTTCTTCCAGCGTGACTTCGCGCAGCCCGGAGCGGATGGCGTCGCCGATGTGCAGCGTGGCCAGGGATTTCCGGAACGGGTGCTGGCCCTCGGTCTCGAGCGTGAAGTTGCGGTCCGCGCCGGTGTGCCAGACGCCGGTGACGGCGGTCAGCATGTTGGGCGAACCCTGGATGGCGGTGCGCTGCATGTGGTGCATCACCGAGCGGATGCCGCCCAGCTCTTCGCCGCCGCCGGCGCGGCCCGGTCCGCCGTGGACCAGGTGCGGGACCGGGGAACCGTGGCCGGTGGAGCTGCGGGCGTCCTCGCGGTTGAGCATGAGCACGCGGCCGTGGTGGGCCGCGATCCCGGTGACCAGCTCCTGGGCCACGGCGGGATCGTTGGTGCAGACCGAGGCGACGAGCGAGCCGCCGCCGCGGGCGGCGAGGCGGACGGCGTCGGCCAGGTCCGTGTAGCCGATCACCGACGACACCGGGCCGAAGGCCTCGAGCGAGTGGACCTCCTCGGCCTCCGGGTCGGTCCAGCTCAGCAGGACCGGGGACATGAAGGCGCCGCCGTCGACGACGCCGACGCTCCCGTCCGCGCTGGTGACCTTCGGCGCATCGAGCGTGCCGTAGGCAAGCTCGCCGCCGGCGTCGAGCATGGACTGGACGGCGGCGCGCACGTCGGCGAGCTGCTCGAGGGAGGCCAGGGCGCCCATCGTGACGCCCTCCGCGCGGGGGTCACCGAGCACGACGCGTTCGCGGATGCGGTCTCCCACGGCGGCGACGACGTCGGCCACCAGGTCCTGCGGGACGATTGCGCGGCGGATCGAGGTGCATTTCTGGCCCGCCTTGGCCGTCATCTCGGTGACGAGGGACTTGATGAAGGCGTCGAACTCCGGCGTGCCCTTGACCGCATCCGGGCCCAGGATTGCGGCGTTGAGGGAGTCGGTCTCTGACGTGAAGCGGACGCCGCCCTTGACCACGTTGGGGTGGGACTTCAGCGTGTTGGCGGTCGAGGCCGAGCCCGTGAAGGCCACGAGGTCGCGGTAGTCCAGGTGGTCCAGCAGGGTGCGGACGGAGCCGGAAATGAGCTGCAGCGAGCCCTTGGGCAGGATGCCGGATTCGTCGATCGCCTTGACCACGGCCGCAGCCACGTAGCCCGTGGGCGTGGCCGGCTTGACGATGGTGGGGACACCGGCGATGAAGGCCGGGGCGAGCTTTTCCAGCATGCCCCACACCGGGAAGTTGAAGGCGTTGATCTGCACGGCGACGCCGGGGATGCGGGTGTAGATGTGCTCGCCGGCGAACGAGCCGTCCCGGGACAGCACCTCCATGGGGCCATCGACCACTACCTGGGAGTTGGGAAGCTCACGCCGGCCCTTGGACCCGAACGTGAACAGCACGCCGATCCCGCCGTCGATGTCGATCATGGAGTCGATCTTGGTGGCGCCGGTCTGTGCCGAGAGTTCGTAGAACTCCTCGCGGCGGCCGTTGAGGTACTGCGCCAGTTCCTTGAGCTTGAGGGCGCGCTGGTGGAAGGTCAGCTTGCCCAGTTCCGCCTGGCCGGTGGTGCGGCCGTAGTCCACGACGGCGGCGAGGTCGAGCCCCTCGGTGCTCACCCTGGCCAGGAGCTCGCCGGTGCTGGCGTCCAGGACCGGCGCCGCGCCGGCGGCGGAGGCGGCGTCGGGAGTCCACCAGGAACCCCGGATGAAGCTGGGAACGATCTCTACAGTGTCTACTGTGGGTGCGGCTGTGGTGGTCATCGTTGACGGGTCCTTCCAACGGGGGAGCAAGATCAACACGGCCGGAACATTACTGACCGTCCGTTCGGTAATATGATCTAGAGTACATGAATGAGGCCTGCCGCACACTAGCCGCGGCGGCACCGACCGGCCGGGCCCTCCGCCGGCCGGCAACAAAGGAGACGCTATGACGCCCGAGACCGGCAGCACCGAGTTGTGGAAGATCACCCTCGGGGAACTCGACGAGAAGATGGGCGTGAAGATCGTCGAGGAGTCCGTGGACCGGGTGGTGGCGACCATGCCGGTGGAGGGCAACCGGCAGTCGTTCGGCCTGCTGCACGGCGGCGCCTCGCTGGCCGTGGGCGAGGCCGTGGGTTCCTGGGCCGCCGTCATCCACGCCAGCACCCTGGGCAAGACGGCCGTGGGTGTCGACGTCTCGGCCACGCATCACAAGTCGGCCCGGGAGGGGACCATCACCATCACGGCAACCCCCATCCACCTGGGCAGCACGCTGACCACCCACGAAGTGCTGATCACCAACGAGACCGGCCAGCGGCTCTGCACGCTGCGGATCACCAACCTGCTGCTGGACCGCAAGGCCTGACCGGACGAAGTCATCGGGTTCGCAGCTCGCTGTTCCGCCCCGGACCTGCGGGTTCGCCGGAAAGCTGCGGGGTCGCCGTAGCCGTACGGCGAGCCCGCAGCTTTGCGGCGACCCCGGGCCGGGGACACCGGGCTGAACCCGGGCCTGGACCTGCCTACACCCGCCTCCCCCGCTGATGTAGAGCCGATCGGCCCGGAAGGCCTGCTGCCCGGGCTGTTAGCGTGGAAGTGCTGAGTCGCCCGGCACCGCCGGGTATCACCGGTCGCACCGGAAGGGATCCACCATGCTCTCAGACACTTCACTTCCCGTCATCCAGGCAACGCTGCCCGTGGTCGGCGAGCACATCGAGGAGATCGCCAAGCGCTTCTACAAACACATGTTCGAGGCACAGCCGGATCTCCTGGACGGACTCTTCAACCGGGGGAACCAGGCGGACGGCCGCCAGCAGCAGGCACTCGCCGGATCCATCGCGGCATTCGCCGGCATGCTCGTGGAGAAACCGGATCAGGTGCCTGACCATCTGCTCTCCCGGGTGGCCCACAAACACGTCTCGCTGGGCCTCAGCCCGGACCAGTACCAGATTGTCCACGACCACCTCATGTGGGCGATCGTGGATGTCCTCGGGGATGCCGTCACTGCCGAGGTCGCCGCCGCCTGGGACGAGGTCTACTGGCTGATGGCGAACCTGCTCATCAACAAGGAGCGCGGGCTGTACAACGCCGTGCACCTCTCCCCCGAGACCATCTGGCGGACGTGGAGGGTGGTGCGCCGGATCCAGGAGACGGACGACGTCGTCTCGTTCGTCGTCGAACGGACCGACGAGCGCGACGTCAAGCCGTCCCTGCCGGGGCAGTACGTGACCATCAAGATGACCATGCCGGACGGCGTGCAGCAGCCCCGGCAATACAGCCTGACCAAGGCCGACGACGGGCAGCACCGGCAGTTCGCGGTCAAACGGGTCCATGGACTCGAGACTCCCGACGGCGAGATGTCCACGCTGCTCCACAACGATGTCCAGGTGGGCGACGAGGTGGTGCTCTCGGCACCGTTCGGCGACGTCGTGCTGGAGTACACGGACCGCCCCCTGGTCATGGCCAGCGCCGGGATCGGCATCACTCCCATGGCCGGGATGCTCTCCCACCTCGTGCAGTCCGGTTCCCGACGCCAGGTGATGCTCCTGCACGCCGATGACAGCGAGGCATCCTTCCCGCTCCGCGCGCAGGTCACGGAGGATCTCGCGAAACTGGCCGATGGGACCTTGAAGACGTGGTTCCTGACTCCCGCCGAGGCCGCAGAGGCATCCGGATCCGTGTTCTCCGGTTTCATGGATGTCAGCCAGGTGGACCTCCCCGACGACGCCGAGTACTACCTCTGCGGTCCCCTGCCGTTCCTGAAGTCGGTTCGGAGCGCCTTGATTGCTGGTGGCGTACCGGCCAAGGACATTCAATACGAGGTTTTCGGCCCGGATCTCTGGCTGGCTGACTTCCAGTAGCCACGGCTCGCTGTTCTGCCCCGACCCCGCGGGTTCGCCCAAAACCTGCGGGGTCGCCGTAGCCGTACGGCGACCCCGCAGCTTTCCAGCGAGCCCGGGCCTGGAGTCCGCCGGCTAGCGCACCGCCCGACGCCGGCCGAACGCCACGAAGGCCGCGCCGAGCAGCAGGGCGCCGGCACCGAGGCCGGCGACGGGCAGGAGCCCGCCGGCACCGGTGCTGGCCAGCTGGTCTGCACTTCCGGACGGCGTGACGTCCGGTGCCGTGCCGCCCACCGTGACTGAGGCGTCCGACGGCGGGACGGGAACCTGTGCGGGGCTAGCCGGCTGGGCGAGCTGGCTGTGGGCAGCTGGCGGCTGGGCGGCTGGCAGCTGGGCCGGAGTTCCTGGCTGTTGGGCGGCCGGCGTCTCGTCCGGGGTACCGGCGGAAACGGGCGCGGCGTCGACAGTGAACGCCACTTCGGCCGGACGCGAGGCGACAGCGTCAATGGACTGTGTAACCGTCAGCGTGTGGGCTCCGGCGGCCAGGCCCGCGGGGAACGGGACACTCCACCGGGCGCCGCCGGCCAGGTCCCGCGGAATCCGCGCCTGAAGGGCCGCCCTGGCCCCTGCCGCCTGGCCCCTGCGTCGGCGGAGCCGGCCTGCGCGGATCCGACGGGCACCCCGTCCACGGACACGCTCACCTCGGCACCGTCAACGGCGGTTCCGGAGATGTCCGAGGGCAGGGCGTCCTGGCGGAGGTGTTTGCCGTCCCGGATGCTCGACACCGCCGGGGCCGGCGGAATGACGGTGTAATTGCCGGTGGCCGAGGGGCTGTCCGCCTCCCCGGGGGCCGTGAGCACCGCCGTGACCGAGACCTTTCCGAAGACCGGCTGATCGGCCACCTTGATGCTCCAGCGGCCGTCCGCGGCGACCAGCCCGGTCCCGGTGAAGTCGCCGGAAAGCCGCACCGTGCGGCCGGCCTCCCCGGTGCCCTCGATCGTGTCAATGGCGGTCAGCGCCGGGCCGTCCGCCTGGCTGTCCGCCGGTGAAGTGATGGCCGGAGCCGCGAGCCGGGATACGTCCACGGACAGGGAAACGGCCCCGGAACGGCTGAAGCCGTTCACGGTTTCAGCGGAGAACTTGAACGACCCGGCCGACGACGGAGCGGGGAACTGCCAGTTTCCCGACGCGTCAATCGGCACTTCCACCGGCTGGCCGGACTTCTGGCCTGGTTTCTGCGCCTTCAACGGTGATGCGGACCTTGGAATTCGGAGCCACCACGGAGGCCGAACCGGCATCCACGTGCCCCGCAATCGGCTCGCCGGCTGTGACAGTTCCGTTGGCGGCCGCCGTGAGCGTCGGCTTGGTCAGGAACAGCTGCAGCTGGACACCGCCGGGGATCCGGCCGGCGGCGTCCTCGAGCGTGGTCGCGATGGCGCGAGTCTGTACGCCGCCGTCGCTTTCCGCCCCGGTGTGCATGCCGACCGCGAAGTTTCCGCTGATCCACGGGCCGCCGGAGTCTCCGGGGCGGGACTTGACCGTGGTGGAGTCGAAGCCGGTCAGCGCCCGGAGATCGTTGTCGTAGTCCGGCGGCAGCGAGTTCGGGCCGGCGATAACCCACGTTCCCACCGAGTCCACGGTGCCACACGACCACCCGAGGCTCCGGCCGGACCGGCACACGGGCTGGCCCTGGAACGGTGCCACCGTGCCGACGATCTTCACGGACGTGGGCCCGGGATCGGCGGGGTTGTCCCACCGGGTGACGGCGGGCTGGAGGTCCAGGCCGCTCCTGATGCCCTGGAGGACGGCGATGTCCGTGCCGACGTTGCTTCCGTCCGCCGCCACTTTGGAGTTGCCCGGACCGCCGAACTGGCTGAACCCGAATGTCCCCAAGGCCCCGGCGGCCGCGCCCGAACCGGCCCCGCCGGCCGCCGGCGCCCCGGCAGGATCTTCAATCTCGGCCTGCTTCGCGGCGCCGTCAGCGGCACAGTGTCCGGCCGTCAGGACGAGGGGCTCGCCCGCGGGGCTGAAGGCGCCGAATCCGGCCGAACACACGGTCCGGCCGTCAATGATGTAGCCCTGGCCGCCAAAGAGGTCCTCTTCCGTGGAAATCCGCGATCCTCGTTCCAGCGCCACGTTGGCGTAGCGGGCCACGAACTCCGCCGCGGACATCTTTGGCTTCGCGCCCGGTGCTGTCGCCGGCTGCACATCCAAGCCGGAGGCGGGAACGGCGTCGGAGGCCGGGACGGATTGCGCCGTGGTGGTGCCGCCGGTGCGGATGACGAAGTGGCCGCTGGTGTAGGTGACGGCCTGCAGCCCGGCGGCACCGACCTCGCGGACATAGGCCTCGAACAGCTGCTGGGTGCTGGAGGCCAGGAGCTCCGCGGCCGAGGGGACCACGGCGGCGGCCGCGGGGGCGGCAAGCACGAAGTCGGCCGGGCCGGCCTGGTTCAGTTCGGCCACGCGGTTCAGTTCGGCCACGCGGGCCCGAAGCTCCGGGCTGTTGCCCTCGACCGAAATCTTGCCGCCGCCGAGGCTGATCCCCACGTAGCCGGGGAGGGCGCGCAGGGAGGGGGCGGCGTCGGCGGCCCGCCGTGCCAGCGCCCCTGCGGCGTTGAATTCCGCCAGGGTCATGCCGAGGTCCCGCCGCACGGCCTCGGCGAGCCCGGCATCGCTGATGAGCGGGGCCGCGGGTGCCGAAGAAGCGTCAGCCGGCGAAGAGTCAGCCGGGGAAGACGGAGAAGAGTCCGTCGGGACCGGCGTCGTTGTCGGGACCGGCGAGGGCGACGTCGACGGGTCAGCCGGTGCCGGCGTCGGGGTGCCGGTTTCGGCCAGCGCCGGGACGGCGGTCAACGCACCGGCAGGCAAGGCGCCGGCCAGCGCAATCGCGAGGGCCGCGGCGGCCCGCATCATCGGCTGGAACTTCGGAGTCTTCACTCCGCTACCCTATCTGCCGAGCTTGGCCAGAATGGCAGTCAACTCCCGGTCCGTCACGCCATTGTGGCGCAAGTAATCCGCGGTGTTCACGTGGCGAACGAACCCAGCAGGCTTTCCAGCCGCGGATTCCAGCAGGGGCGCGAGAACGTTCCTCGGGCAGGATACCGCTCATGCGGATGCGGGACCGCCGACACGCCGGTGGTGCTCGTTGATGCCCCGCATGGCGCGCTCGTAGCCGCGCGCAATGGCCTCCTCGCCCGCGCCGGCGAGGTCCTGGAGCATGGCGGCGATCATGCCGCTCCGGTCGCGCCCGGCGGAGCAATGGATGATCACCCCGCCCTCCGCGGCGGCCACTGCTTTGAAGACGCCGGCCAGCAGGTGCGGGAACAGCCTGGCGTTGTCGGCATAGGACGCCGGGTCGTTCAGGTATGGCACGCAGAGTCTCGCGGAATTCGCTGTTGGCGGGGTCTTCGGTGGGGGCGTGCACGACGTCGAACGCCGCCAGGGCTGCCTCCGCTCACCGGCGGGTCGGTCTCCCGGCGTCGGATTTCGGTCTGCGTTGCGGAGGTCGACGACGGTCCGGATGCCGTGGTCGTAGGCCTGCTGCCAGCCGGTCTCGGTCAGCCATTCCCGGCGTCCCATGCGGTACACGTCCCCGGCCACGTGCCAGGCGTTGACCGCACCGTCCCAATCGCATCGCTCCGGGCACCGCCATCCCTTTGGCGTGGCCACCGGACGCGGCAGGAATCGTCATCCTGACAGCTAAGCACACGCACCGGCGCCGATCCACGGAGAGGATTCACAAAAGTTATACACAATGGGACGATTGGCATGGGTGCGGGTTCACGCTTCCGCATAAGGTGGCGGTGAACCCGGTAGCCGCCGGGCTCCTCTTCAGCTCGCCTGCCGCCGGGACTGACACCTCTTCGCGACGCGATTCACGGCTGGACACTGAAACCAGCGTGCTACTGAGGAGAACACCATGGGAACGTCTGAACCTTCGACGCCGGCGAACGGCTCTGGCGGCCGGTCTCGCCACCCTCGCAATGGCGGCCGGTTTGGCGGCGGTGCCGGCGCAGGCCGTGGACAAGACCATGTACATCGCGCTGGGAGACTCCTACGCCGCCGGGCAGGGGGCGGGGCCGTACCTGGATGATTGTTACCGCAGCGAGAACACCTATTCCGAACTCGCCGCTGCCCACGCGAAAGCCATCAAGCTGGTCACCAACGCGGCCTGCAGCGGCAAGACGACCCAGGACGTCGTGAACACCCAGCTGAGGCAGCTGAACAAGACCACCGAGCTCGTCACCATCACTGCCGGCGGCAACAACCTCCGGTTTGGGGCAATCCTCGGCGTACTGCGGCGCCGCCATGGTCACTCCCGCCGCGGTTCCTCAGTGCGACGCTGCCAGCGCCTTCGCGGCGGGCAAGATTTCCAGCCACGAACTGGCCCGTGACGTCATCGCGATGATCCGTAGTGTGCAGGCCGCCGCGCCCAACGCCAAGGTTGTGGTGACAGGCTACCCCTACCTCTACGATCCGGTCGCCCCCGGTCAGACCGATCCGATTGTCCCTGTTCATCTACAAGGCCACACGCCTGGCTGACGGTCTGAACGGGTCCATCGCCGCCGCCGCCCGGGACACCGGAGCGAAGTACGTCGACGTCAGGGCCGCTTTCGCCGGTCACGGCGTCAACTCTGCAGCCCCGTGGATCAATCTCCACCTCACAGACCCAACCAGTCCCGACAACTTCCACCCAAACGCCAAGGGCTACGAGGCGTACTTCGCGTCCCTCAACAAGGCCAAGGCCTACTCGGCACCCTGACGCCGCCTGGCCAGCCGGGCCTCGAGGCCGTTGCGGACCATGGGCCACTCGTGCTCGAGGACGGAAAACACGACAGTATCCCGCAGCGCGCCGTCACTGCTGCGCGAGTGGCTGCGCAGCACGCCGTCCTGCTTGGCGCCCAGCCGGGCGATCGCCTCGCGGGACTGGTGGTTGAGCCAGTGCGTCCGGAATTCGACCGCCGGGCACCCGAGCGTCTCGAAAGCGTGCCGCAGCAGCAGGAGCTTGGAGTCCGGGTTGGTGCCGCTGCCGTGCGTGGACGCGGCGTTCCAGGTCGATCCGATCTCGACGCGCGGCGTATCGGCGTCGATGTTCATGTACGTGGTCATGCCGATGACCGCGCCGGCGGCGCCGGTGGCCGGATCGATCAGCCGCGTGGCGAACGGCAGCATGGATCCCTGCTGCTGGAGGGCGAGCCTGCGGTCAATCTCCGCGGCCATCGCCTCCGGCGCGGGGACGCCGGTGTACCAGAGCTTCCACAGGTCGCCGTCGCGCACCGCGTCAACGAGGCCGTCATGGTGGGCCTGGCTCAGCGGCTCCAGGACGACGTATTTTCCGGTGAGCGTGGTGGGATGAATGCGGTTCACGGGACCATCCTAGAGGGACGGTGTGACGTCCGGCACGGCGGCCCCGGCTCCGTGGTGACGGCAGGCCCGGCGGCGTCGGGCCCGCCGGGCCCACGCCGTCGGGGTCAGCCGTTCCAGTCGAAGAAGCCCTTGCCGGACTTGCGGCCCAGTTCCCCGCGGGCCACCTTGTCGCGGAGGATCTGCGGCGGAGCGAAGCGCTCGCCCAGGGTGGACTGCAGGTATTCCGCGATGCCGAGGCGCACGTCGAGGCCCACGATGTCGGTGGTCCGCAGCGGGCCCGTGGGGTGCTTGTAGCCCAGGACCATGGCGTTGTCGATGTCTTCGGCGGTGGCCACGCCCTCTTCCACCATGCGCATCGCTTCGAGGGCGATCGCGACGCCCAGCCTGGAGGAGGCGAAACCGGGGGCGTCGTTGACCACGACGGCGGTCTTGCCGAGGGCCTCGACCCAGCCGCGGGCGGCCTGGGCCAGGGCGTCGGAGGTCTGTTCGCCGAGGACCACTTCGATGAGCGTCGACGCCGGCACCGGATTGAAGAAGTGCAGGCCCAGGAAGTTCTGTGGCCGCTTCAGCTCGCGGGCCAGCCCGTTGACGGACAGCGATGACGTGTTGGAGGCGAGGTAGGCGTCGTCGGCGAGCCGTTCCTCGATGCCGCGCAGGGCGGTGACCTTCAGGTCCCAGTCCTCCGGAACGGCCTCCACCACCAGCTGGCGGCCGGCGAAGTCGTCGTAGTCCACGGTGACGTCGAGCCGGGAGACCATCTCGTCCAGGTTGGCGTCCACGGCGCCGCGCTCGATGCTCTTGGCAGCGGCGGACTCGACCCGCTCGCGGGCGGCCTCGGCCGAGGCCTCGTCGCGTTCAACGACCAGGACATTGGCTCCCTTGATCAGGAAGGCGTGGGCGATGCCGGCGCCCATGCGGCCGCCGCCGAGAACCCCGACGAAGTCGGGAAGGTTACTGTCGGGAAGGTCACTGCCGGGGAGATTATCTGCGGGAAGGTTGGCGGGGAGTTCGGAGTTGCCCATGTCTATTTCTTCTTCTCGGATTCTTTGGCTGGTTTCTTGTCGGCAGATTTCTTGTCTGTTTTCTTGTCCAAGAAGGCCTGCATGCGGTCGAATTTGGCCTGGGATTCGAAAAGGATCCCCTGCGCCAGCTGGTCGATGAGGGGATGCGCCTCGGCCGGGGCGTGGAACACGGACTTGGTGATCCGGACGGCGAGCGGGTCCTGCGTGGCGATCCGGTCGGCGAGCTTGTGGGCCGCGGCCATCAGCTCGGACGGTTCATGGATTTCGGTGATGAGGTTGACGGCGAGGGCACGTTCGGCGCGCAGCACGGCGCCGGCGAGCAGCATTTCCTTGGCCACCGGCTCCCCGACAAGCTCTTTGAGGCGCCAGCTGGCACCGGCCGCGGCCAGGATGCCGAGGCCTGTTTCGGGGTTGCCGATCCGGACCGACGGCGTGCCGATCCGGAAGTCGGCGGCGTACGCCAGTTCAGCGCCGCCGCCGAGGCAGAAGCCGTCCAGGGCCGCGATGACGGGCATCGGCAGCTTGGCGATCCGGACGAAAATCGTGGAGTTGATCCCCTGCAGGGCGTCGTCCCGGCGGCGTTCCCGCAGCTGCCCGATGTCGGCGCCGGAGGCGAAGACCCCGTCCGCGCCGGCGATGATGAGGACCTTGGGGTGCTGCTCGAGATGGGCGCAGACGGCGTGGAGTTCGTCGACCATCTGCTGGTCGATCGCGTTGCGGACCTCGGGGCGGTTGAGCACCACCACCACACGGTCCTCGCGTTCTTCGACCAGGAGCGTGCCGAAGCCGGCCGTGTCGATCACCGGGGCCGCCACTACACGCGCTCCAGCAGCATGGCCGTGCCCTGGCCGACGCCGATGCACATGGTGGCGAGGCCGATCTTGGCGTCTTCGCGTTCCATCCGGCCCAGCAGCGTGATGGCGATCCGCGAACCGGACGAACCCAGCGGGTGGCCCAGGGAGATCGCACCGCCGTCGCGGTTGACGATGTCCGGGTCCAGGCCGAGCCGGCGCATGCTGGCCAGGGACTGGGTGGCGAATGCTTCGTTGAGTTCGACGGCGCCGAGGTCACCGACGCTGAGCCCGGAACGGGCGAGCACCTTCTGCGTGGCCGGGACCGGGCCGATGCCCATGATTTCGGGCTCACAGCCGGCCGAGGCGCCGTCGATGATGCGGGCGCGCGGCGTGAGGCCAAGCTTCCGGATCGCTGCCTCAGAGGCCACGATGATGGCGGAGGCGCCGTCGTTGAGGGTGGAGGAGTTGCCGGCGGTGACGATCGAGCCGCCCTTGACGACGGGCCGCAGCCCGGCGAGGACGTCCATGGTGGTGCCGGCGCGGGGACCTTCATCGGTGTCCACGACGGTCTCGCCCTTGCGGGTTTTGACGGTCACGGGGACGATTTCGTCGGCGAAGCGGCCGGCGGCAATGGCAGCGAGGGCGCGCTCGTGGGAGCGGACGGCGAAGGCGTCGGCGTCCTCCCGGGAGATGCCGTCAACCCGCCCCACTTCCTCCGCCGTCTCCGGCATGGAGTAGGTCATCTTGCCGTCCCGGGCGAGCTCGCCCTTGGCGAACAACGGGTTGACGAAGCGCCAGCCGATGGAGGTGTCGAAGATTTCGCCCGGTTTGGCGAAAGCCGTCCGCGGCTTTTCCTGGACCCAGGGCGCCCGGCTCATGGATTCGACGCCGCCGGCGATCACGATGTCGGCGGCGCCGGACTTGATCATGTGGCTGGCCATGATGATGGCGCTGAGGCCGGAAGCGCAGAGCCGGTTCACGGTGATGCCGGGGATGTGGAGGGGCAGCCCGGCCAGGAGGGTGGCCATCCGGGCCACGTTGCGGTTCTCTTCGCCGGCGCCGTTGGCGTTGCCGAGGATTACCTCGTCGACGGTGTCCGGGTCGACGCCGGCGCGGACCACAGCTTCGCGAACCACCAGTGCGGCCAGGTCATCGGGGCGGACTGCGGAAAGGGCGCCGCCGTAGCGGCCGACCGGGGTGCGGGCACCGCCAACAAGAAAAGCCTCGACCATGAGAACATCCTTCACCAAGAAAGCGGGGCCGGCAGCAGACTAATTTACCGACCGTTCGTTCTATAAAGATTACACGGCGGGGCAAGCGGGTCAACCGGATGCCGCCGGATTACGCGACGACGACGCCCAGATGGGCCGCGAGCAGCGGCGCCAGCAGGGTGAGCTGGTAGTCGTCGACCACCAGGCCGGTCAGGCTGCCCAGGCCACTGATCGTACGGAAGTCCGTGCCCCGGAGGTCGAAGTCCTTGAGCCGGGCGCCGGTGAAGTCCAGGGTGCCGATCGTGCAGTTCTTCAAGGCGACTCGCGTGGCGGTGCAGGAGCCCAGATCCAGCTCGTTGATGATGCAGTCGCTGATCTGGACGTCCGTGAGCTTGGAGCCGCGCAGGTTCACGTAATCGAGCTTGCCGCCGTCGATCCGCACCGACTGCCAGCCGCTTTCGTAGAGCTCCGCCGATCCCCAGCGGGGGTTGCCGATCTCCACATCGCGCAGGCTGGTCCGGGCGGCCGTGAACACCGGGGCGTAGACCTCGGTGAGGATGCAGTCGCGGAAGGTGGCGCCGCGCAGTTGGGTCTCATTGAAGGACACACTCGTGAATTCGCACTCGGCAAAGTCCGTGCCGTTGAGCTCCAGGCCGTCGGCCGACGCGCGGCTGAACCGGACGCCGTCGTACCGTTCGCCGCGCCGGAAGTCCGGGGCAGGATCGTCCCGCAGCTCCCCCGGCCGAACCGGCGCGAGGCGGGGCGGCGGTGACCTTGGGGGCCTTGGCCGCCGCGGCGTGCCGGACCATCAGAGGGACTCGGCTTTGGCCGCGATTTCCGCCAGGTCTTTCGCGAGCGCCTTGCGGGTGATGCGCATGCCGAGCGGGCCGAACACGGTGAGCATGACCTTGCTGAACCGGGTGGGCTTGATGAGCTCGGCGCCGAACGTCAGGGTGAGATCCGTGCCGCCGTCGCGCTCCGCCAGGGCGAACCGGGAGGTGTAGTCGGCGCCGCCCTGGAGGGCTTTCACCGTGGTGCTGCCGGCCCGGCCCTCTGACGGCGCCTCGCAGTGGGAAACCCACATTTCCACCGTTTCCGAGCGCCCCATCATGGTGCGGGTTTCCTTCCAGCGGGTGCCCACGCCATAGGGCCCGTCGGTGAGCATCTGGATCGAATCGACGCCGGACAGGGTTGCGGCGGATCCGGGAATGTCCGACACCACCGCCCAGACCGAGTCCGCCGGAGCATTGATGTGCTGCGTGAGAGTGGTCTTGTGGTCCATGCCCTCGAGCCTAGCCCGAAGGCCCGCCTGCCGGGAAAAGTTCACCGCTCGCAACCCCTTGAAATAGTAAGCATGCTTTGTGTTAGTCTGAATGGACGTTGATTTTCTACCGGAAACGAAAGGTGGCCTGCACCATGGGTATCGGAGACAAGATTCAGAACGAAGCGGAGCACCTTGGCGGCAAGGCCAAGGAAGCTGCCGGAAACGCCACTGACAACGACCAGCTCCGCGCCGAGGGCCAGCGGGACCAGGTTGTGGCCGACGCGAAGAAGGTCGGCGAAAACGTCAAGGACGCTTTCAAGAAGGACTAGTCCTTCAAAGGTTGCGGCGCCGGACTTTCCTTTGGGGGATGTCCGGCGCCGTTTTTTGTGCCCGCTCCGTGGTGCCAGGGTTTCGCTCCGTGGGCGCCAGGACGGGCGGATTCCGGGCCGCCGGGCGAACATCCTGCAAGAATGGCTCCAACCAGCCGACGGAGGAGACAGCCATGGCACGGACAGCGGCAAACCAGGGCAAGCCCGTCAGCCGGGATCTCAGCAACGTCGACCTGAGCGAGGCCAGCGCTGCCGCCGGAGGCTCGCCGGTGCTGCGGGGCTACCTGGCGGCGCCGGAGGGTGAGGGGCCTTTTCCGGCGGTCCTGATGATCCACGAGATGTTCGGCCTCAACGACATCATCGTCCGTCACGCGGACCGGATGGCGGCGGCAGGTTACCTGACGCTGGCCGTTGACCTGTTCAGCGACGGCGGCGCCCGCCGCTGCCTCGTGGCCACCATGCGTGCGCTGGCGTCGGGCGAGGGCCGGGCCTTCACCGATCTGGCGACAGCCCGGGACTGGTTGAAGGAATCCGGCCGGACCACGGGCAAGATCGGCGTGATCGGCTTCTGCATGGGCGGCAGTTTCGCCCTGCTCCTGGCCAATGACCGCTTCGACGCGGCGGCCGTCAACTACGGCCGGCGCCCGAAGAACCCCGCGGAGGCCCTGGCAGGCGCCTGCCCGATCGTGGCGAACTTCGGCGGCAAGGACCGCAGCCTGCCCGGCGAAGCGGCGAAACTCGCGACCGTGCTGGACGGGCTGGGCGTGGAGAACGACGTCAAGGAGTTCCCGCACGCCGGGCACTCCTTCCTCAACGATGTGGAGACCGGCCCCAGGCCCCTGCGCCCGCTCTTCCGTGTCATGGGCATCAAGCCGGATCCGCAGTCAGCGCCGGAGGCGTGGCAGCGGATCGAGGACCACTTCGCTGAGCATCTGAAGAGCTGAGCACCTGAAAGCCTGAGCGCCCGCCCGCGGTGAGCGCAGCGGGCGCGTCAGACCGCGCGTACGGGGTCACCGCGGGCGGGGTCACACCGACTGGGACAGCCCTGTTCGCAGGAGGGGCGCGAAGAACGCGGCGAGCTCCGCCGTCGCCGTCAACGGCAGGACGTTGGCCACGTACTGGTCCGGGCGCACCACCACCACCACGCCGCCGCGGTTGAGGCCGCGCAGCTCGAAGATGTCCGCCGTCGGATCGGTGCCGTAGACCTTTTCAAGGTAGGTGAGCTTGAACGGCCCCACCTCCGGCTTGAAGGCGGCCGGAACTGCGTTGATGTCGATGTTCGTGTGGTCCTGCTGGTAGATCACCTTCACGTCGAACCAGGCGTCACGGTCCGCCCCCTCGGGGGTGGCGGCGAGCGGCGAGTCCGGTGCGTTGGCCAGCCACGCGGCAAAATCCGTGGTCGGCGACGGCGCACCGGACTGTTGTCCTGGCGCTGCCGCGTCGGCGAAGACGTAGATGCGCCAGCGGCCGTCCGCCGTGGCGTGGTGGCCGAGCTGGATCGGGTTGGTGTCGCAGACGCGCACAACCGGCGCGGACTTGAAGCGCTTGCCGATGGGAAAACCGGTGGCCAGGTTTTGATGGGCGGGCTCGGCGATGAGCACGGAGGGGGCGTACTGGGTCATGAAGCCGGCGGGGAACTCGGCGGTGCTCACGTAGAAGTCCTCCAGCTCCGAGGGACTGGCGAACTCCTCGGGCTTCTTCGCCATGAGCGTCGACCACTCCTTGTCGAAGTCGATAAGGTTCTTCGCGATGACCTGGCGCTCGGCCGAATACGTGGACAGCAGGCTCTCCGGGCTGCGGCCCTCAAGCACGTGCCCGAGCTTCCAGCCCAGGTTGAAGCCGTCCTGCATGGAGACGTTCATGCCCTGGCCCGCCTTGGCGCTGTGTGTGTGGCATGCGTCGCCGGTGATGAACACACGCGGCGTGCGGGTGCCGAGCTCCTCCGGGAGGACGTCGTCGAACCGGTCGGTGAGGCGGTGGCCGACCTCGTACACACTGTGCCAGGCGACGTTGCGCACGTCGAGCGTGTAGGGGTGGATGATCGCGTTGGCCTTGGCGATGATCTGCTCGATGGTGGTCTTGCGGACGGCCCCGTTGTCGTCTGCGGCAACCTCGCCGAGGTCGACGTACATGCGGAAGAGATGCCCGCCCTCGCGCGGGATCAGCAGGATGCTGCCGCCGTCGTGGGACTGGATGGCGCACTTGAGGCGGATGTCGGGGAAGTCCGTGGAGGCGAGCACGTCCATGACGCCCCATGCGTGGTTGGCCTGGTCGCCGGCGAGCGTGCAGCCGATCGACTCCCGCACCTTGCTCCGCGCGCCGTCCGCACCGACGACGTACTTGGCATGGACGATGCGCTCCTGGCCCTCGTCGGGGCCGGCGGTGTGGACGAGTGTGACGGTGACGGGGTACTCGCCCTCATCGGAGACCTCGAGGCTGCGGAATTCCAAGCCGTAGTCGGGCGACATGCGGGTGGGCGCGTTCGCCATGAACTCGCCGAAGTAGTCCAGGACGCGGGCCTGGTTGACGATGAGGTGCGGGAACTCGCTGATGCCCGTCGTGTCGTCCACGGCGCGGGCTGAGCGGACGATGCGGGAGGGGTCGGCGGGGTCCGGCTTCCAGAATGCCATTTCGGTGATGCGGTACGCCTCGGCGATGATCCGCTCGGCGAAGCCGAAGGCCTGGAAGGTCTCGACGCTCCGGGCCTGGATGCCGTCGGCCTGACCGATGGCGAGCCTCCCGCCGCGGCGCTCCACAATGCGGGTCGTGATGCCCGGGAACTGGGACAACTGCGCGGCCGTGAGCATGCCCGCGGGCCCGGTGCCCACGATGAGCACGTCGACCTCGTCAGGAAGTTGCGTGGGCCGATCGATGCCGACGCCGGCGGCCGGCTGGACTCGCGGGTCACCGGATACGTAACCGTGGTGGTGAAAATGCACGGGCTTTCCTCACTTCGTTGTGTGGCGATCTGTCGTCATTTGTGTTCTATATTAGAACGTGACGTTCGATAATTGAATTTTGCTTCTTGACCCAAAACTGTACGCAGATATGACTTGGGTTACAAGTGCCTCAAAAACTCCCGGAAACAGAGGGTTGACGATCTCCGATTCTTGGGTCATAGTCATCGTATACGATTTCGTACTCGATGAGGAGTAACTCTTGGAACAGGTCACCGACCACATCCTGGCCGCGGCCCGCAAGGTCATCGCGGTGCACATCAACTACCCCAGCCGTGCAGCCCAGCGCGGCCGCACACCGGAGCAGCCTTCGTATTTCCTCAAGCCGTCCTCCTCCCTGGCCCTCAGCGGTTCAAGCGTGGAGCGCCCGGCCGGCTGCGAACTCCTCGGCTACGAGGGCGAGATCGCCCTGATCATCGGCAAGCCCGCCCGCCGCGTGGGCATCGAGGACGCCTGGAGCCACGTCGAGTGGGTCACCGCCAGCAACGACCTCGGCGTCTACGACCTCCGCTACGCAGACAAGGGCTCCAACCTCCGGTCCAAGGGCGGCGACGGCTTCACGCCCGTGGGCCCGGGACTCATCGCCGCGGACGCCGTCGACCCGGCCAAGCTGCGGATCCGCACCTGGCACAACGGCGAGCTGGTCCAGGACGACACCACCGGGGACCTGCTCTTCCCGTTCGCCCGGCTCGTCGCCGACCTCTCCCAGCTGCTCACCCTCGAAGAGGGCGACATCATCCTCACCGGCACCCCGGCCGGGGCGTCGGTGGCCAAGCCGGGCGACGTCGTCGAGGTTGAAGTCAGCACCGTTGACGTCAGCACGACGACGGCGGGAGGCGCTGCTGAGCTGACCACCGGCCGGCTGGTCACCCGGGTGGCGGAAGGTTCGACGCCGTTCGCGGACTTCGGCGCCCGGCCCAGGACCGATGATCTCCAGCGGGAGGAAGCCTACGGCTCGCGTGAAGCGGCCGGGCTGCCGGCGGTGGAGGCCGCCGCCGTCGGACCGGTCCTGTCCCCGGAACTGAAGGCGAAGCTGGAAAGCGTCTGCACGGCCACCCTGTCCTCCCAGCTGCGCAAGCGCGGCCTGAACAACGTCAGCATCGACGGCCTGACCTCCACCCGTCCGGACCGGCGGATCGTGGGCCTGGCCCGGACCCTGCGCTACGTCCCCAACCGCGAGGACCTCTTCAAGACCCACGGCGGCGGCTTCAACGCCCAGAAGAAGGCCATCGACTCCGTCAACGAGGGCGAGATCCTGGTCATGGAGGCCCGCGGCGAAAAGGGCACCGGCACCATCGGCGACATCCTGGCCCTCCGCGCCCAGGTCCGCGGCGCCGCGGCCATCATCACCGACGGCGGCGTGCGTGACTTCTCCGCCGTCGCAGCCATGGACATGCCCACCTACTACGCCAACCCGCATCCCGCCGTGCTGGGCCGCCGGCACATCCCGTGGGACACCGACATCACCATCGCCTGCGGCGGCACCACCGTGCAGCCCGGGGACATCATCGTGGCCGACGCCGACGGCATCCTGGTGATCCCGCCGGCCCTCGCCGACGAGCTCGCGGACGACTCCATCGCCCAGGAACGCGAGGAAACCTTCATCGCCGAGATGGTGCAGCAGGGCCACAGCGTGGACGGCCTCTATCCGCTCAACGCCGCATGGCGGGCCAAGTACGAGGAATGGGAAGCAGGCAAGGCACATGACTGACACGGCCACCGCCGCAGGCACACCGGCCGGAAACGGGGCCCCGGGCAGCAAGTCCGAGCAGGCCTATGCGGCCGTCAAGGCCCGGATCGTGGACGGAACCTACTCCCCCGGCTACCGGCTGGTGCTGGCGAAGATCGCCGAAGACCTGGGCGTCAGCGTGGTGCCGGTCCGCGAAGCCATCCGCCGGCTCGAAGCCGAGGGCCTGGTCAAGTTCGAGCGGAACGTCGGCGCCACCGTCTCCGGGATCGACCCCACCGAGTACCTCTACACGATGCAGACCCTGAGCATCGTCGAGGGCGCCGCCACGGCACTCTCGGCCCCGCTGATCGGGGAGGCGGACGTGGCCCGGGCCCGGGCGGTGAACGCCGAGATGCGCGAATGCCTGCAGCACTTCGACCCCGTCCGCTTCACCCGGCTGAACCAGGACTTCCACAGCATCCTGTTTGAGCACTGCCCCAACCCTCACATCCTGGACCTCGTCCACCGGGGCTGGAACCGGCTCGCGTCGCTGCGGTCCTCCACGTTCCGCTTCGTCCCGGGACGGGCCCACGACTCCGTGGACGAGCACGAGGCGCTGCTGCAGCTCATCGAAACCGGTGCCAGCCCGGACGACATCGAAAAGGCCGCCCGCCTCCACCGCTCCGCCACCCTGGACGCGTACCTCGCCCAAAGCAACGCGGGGTCACTTAGCGCCCATTAAGAGGCCCGTCATGGGCCGTAAGTGACCCCGCGTTGCACTATCAGTTAGTTAGGAAGACAACAATGACGTTTACTGCACCTGTTACCACCACCCACTACGTTCCGCAGGACCTTCCCACCCACATCCAGCACTACATCAACGGCGAATTCGTTGATTCCGTGGGCGGCGAGACCTTCGACGTCCTGGACCCGGTATCCAACACGAACTACGCCACCGCCGCCGCCGGCCAGAAGGAAGACATCGACCTCGCCGTCGCCGCCGCCCGCGAAGCGTTCACCAACGGCCCGTGGCCGAGGATGAAGCCCCGCGAGCGGGCCCGCGATCCTGAACCGGATCGCCGACGCCGTCGAAGCCCAGGAGGCGCGCCTCGCCGAGCTCGAGACCTTCGACACCGGCCTGCCGATCACCCAGGCCAAGGGCCAGGCCCTGCGCGCGGCCGAGAACTTCCGCTTCTTCGCGGACCTGATCGTGGCCCAGTTCGACGACGCCATGAAGGTCCCCGGCGCCCAGATCAACTACGTCAACCGCAAGCCGATCGGCGTCGCGGGCCTGATCACGCCGTGGAACACGCCCTTCATGCTCGAGTCCTGGAAGCTCGCCCCGGCCCTGGCCACCGGCAACACCGTGGTGCTCAAGCCGGCCGAATTCACCCCGCTCTCCGCGTCCCTGTGGGCCACCATCTTCAAGGATGCCGGGCTTCCCGACGGCGTCTTCAACCTGGTCAACGGCCTCGGCGAGGAAGCCGGCGACGCCCTGGTCAAGCACCCGGACGTGCCGCTGATCTCCTTCACCGGTGAGACCACCACGGGCCAGACGATCTTCCGCAACGCCGCGGCCAACCTCAAGGGCCTCTCCATGGAGCTCGGCGGCAAGTCACCGTGCGTCGTGTTCGCCGACGCCGACCTCGACGCCGCGATCGACTCCGCCCTGTTCGGCGTCTTCTCGCTCAACGGCGAGCGCTGCACGGCCGGCTCCCGCATCCTGGTGGAGCGCGCCGTGTACGAGGAATTCTGCGACAAGTACGCCGCCCGGGCCAGGAACATCGTGGTCGGAGACCCGCACGACCCCAAGACCGAGGTCGGCGCGCTGGTCCACCCGGAGCACTACGCCAAGGTGGCCTCCTACGTGGAGATCGGCAAGTCCGAAGGCCGGCTCCTGGCCGGCGGCGGCCGCCCGGAGCACCTCCCCGAGGGCAACTACATCGCCCCGACCGTGTTCGCCGACGTCGCCCCGGACGCCCGGATCTTCCAGGAGGAGATCTTCGGCCCCGTGGTTGCCATCACCCCGTTCGACACCGACGACGAAGCCCTCGCCCTGGCGAACAACACCAGGTACGGGCTCGCGGCCTACATCTGGACCCAGAACCTGACCCGGGCGCACAACTTCTCCCAGAACGTCGAGGCCGGCATGGTCTGGCTCAACAGCCACAACGTCCGCGACCTGCGCACCCCGTTCGGCGGCGTCAAGGCCTCCGGCCTGGGCCACGAGGGCGGCTACCGCTCCATCGACTTCTACACCGACCAGCAGGCCGTCCACATCACCCTGGGCACCGTTCACACCCCCAAATTCGGCGCCTGAGTTTTCCAGCCAGCCGCCAACCAGACCCCTTTCAAAGAAGAGAGAATCCCATGACTAACTTCGTCCCCACCCCCACCGTCCCGGCTCCGGACATCGTCCGCTGCGCCTACATGGAAATCGTGGTCACCGACCTCGCCAAATCCCGTGAGTTCTACGTCGACCTCCTGGGCCTGCACGTCACCGAGGAAGACGAGAACGCGATCTACCTGCGCTCCCTCGAGGAGTTCATCCACCACAACCTGGTGCTCCGCAAGGGACCCATCGCCGCCGTCGCGGCCTTTGCCTACCGGGTGAAGTCCCCCGCCGAAGTGGACGCCGCCGAGGCGTACTACAAGGAGCTGGGCTGCCGCACCGAACGCCGGAAGGACGGCTTCACCAAGGGGATCGGCGACTCCGTCCGCGTTGAGGACCCGCTGGGCTTCCCGTACGAGTTCTTCTACGAGGTGGAGCACGTCGAACGCCTCACCCAGCGCTACGACCTCTACTCCGCCGGCGAGCTCGTGCGGCTGGACCACTTCAACCAGGTCACCCCGGACGTCCCGCGCGGCCGGGCGTACCTTGAGGACCTCGGCTTCCGCGTCTCCGAGGACATCCAGGACTCCGACGGCGTCACCTACGCTGCCTGGATGCACCGCAAGCAGACCGTCCACGACACCGCCCTGACCGGCGGCAACGGCCCGCGCATGCACCACGTCGCGTTCGCCACGCACGAGAAGCACAACATCATCCAGATCTGCGACAAGATGGGCGCGCTGCGGATCTCCGACAGGATCGAACGCGGCCCCGGCCGGCACGGCGTCTCCAACGCCTTCTACCTCTACATCCTGGACCCGGACGGCCACCGCGTGGAGATCTACACCCAGGACTACTACACCGGCGACCCGGACAACCCCACCATCACCTGGGACGTGCACGACAACCAGCGCCGCGACTGGTGGGGCAACCCCGTGGTCCCGTCCTGGTACACCGAGGCCTCCCTGGTCCTGGACCTCGACGGCAACCCCCAGCCGGTCATCGTCCGCGAGGAAAAGAGCGAAATGGCCGTGACCGTGGGGGCCGACGGGTTCTCCTACACCCGCAAGGAAGAGGACGGCCACGCCGGCGAAAAGACCGGCTTCAAGCTCGGGGCGCAGCTCTAGCCATGCTGGATGCCAAGACGATCGAGGCCATTGCCGACGAACTGCTGGAGGCCGGCCGGACCCGGACCCCGGTCCCCCGGCTGACGGCCCGCTACCCGGACATGACGGTCGAGGACTCCTACGCCGTCCAGCAGCTGTGGCGGCGCCGCAACGAGGACGCCGGCCGCAGGCTCGTGGGCCGCAAGATCGGCCTCACGTCCAAGGCGATGCAGGCCGCCACCGGCATCACCGAACCGGACTACGGCGCCATCTTCGATGACATGGTGCTGGAAACCGGCTGCTCGGTTCAGTGGGACCGCTACACCCACCCCCGCGTGGAGGTGGAACTGGCGTTCGTGCTGAAGAAGGACCTCGCCGGCCCCGGCTGCACCATCTTCGACGTCCTGAACGCCACCGACTACGTGGTTCCGGCCCTCGAGATCCTGGACTCCAGGATCGAAATGGAGGGCCGGACCATCGTGGACACCATCGCCGACAACGCGGCGATGGGCGCCATGGTGGTGGGCGGCAACCCCGTCCGTCCCGACGCCGTCGACCTGCGCTGGGTCTCCGCGATCCTCTACAAGAACCAGACCGTGGAGGAAACCGGCGTCGCCGCAGGGGTCCTGGACCACCCCGCCAACGGGGTGCACTGGCTCGCCAACAAGATCGCCGCCCACGGAGACGGCATGAAAGCCGGCGACATCATCCTCGCCGGCTCCTTCACCCGGCCCCTCTGGGTGTACAAGGGTGACACCGTCCACGCCGACTACGGACCGTTAGGGAGCATCACATGCCGCTTCGAGTAGAACCCGAGCCCACGTTCCGGGACGCCCTGCGCAACGAAACCGGCGCTGCCGGCCGTCCCCTGGCCGGGATGTGGGTCTGCTCCGGCAGCCCGCTCGTGGCCGAAATCTGCGCAGGCGCCGGGCTGGACTGGCTCCTGATCGACGCCGAACACAGCCCCAACGGCCTCGAATCCATCCTGGCCCAGCTGCAGGCCGTGCACGGCTACCCGGTCCACCCGGTGGTCCGGCCGCCGGTGAACGACACCGTGCTCATCAAGCAGTACCTGGACCTCGGCGTGCAGAACCTGCTGATCCCCATGGTGAACTCGGCAGCCGAGGCGGAGGCCGCCGTGGCCGCGACCCGCTACCCGCCGCACGGCGTCCGCGGCGTCGGCTCCGCCCTGGCCCGGGCCGCGCGCTGGAACCGGATCCCGGACTACCTCGCCCGCGCCTCCGAAACCGTCAGCGTCACCGTGCAGATCGAATCCGAAGCCGCGGTGGCCGCGGTGGAGAACATCCTCGCGGTGGACGGCGTGGACGCGATCTTCCTGGGACCGTCCGACCTCGCCGCCTCCATGGGGCTGCTGGGCCAGCAGGAACACCCCCAGGTGCGGGCCGCCGTCGAACACTGCCTCGCCGCCGCCACAGCGGCCGGCAAACCCGCCGGCGTGAACGCCTTCAACCCGGAAACGGCCCGTGGCTATCTGGCCGCCGGCGCAGCCTTCGTGCTGGTGGGCGCCGATGTGGCACTGCTGGCCCGCGGCTCCGAGGCACTCGCCGCCGAATACATCCCGCCGGACCCGGTGGTTGAGCCTGCCGGCTCCCCCGCCAGCTACTGAGGGCAGCGCACGCCTGCCCCTCCATACGTCATTCCTCAAGGAGACCCATGACAGTTTCACCCGCCATCACCCCTGCCATCTCCCCGGCCCGGAGGCGGCGCTGATCGCGTCCGTCCCCACCGGCCTGCTGATCGGCGGACAGTGGCGTGACGCGTCCGACGGCGGCACGTTCGACGTCCACGATCCCGCCACCGGCGAGGTGCTCGCCACCCTGGCCTCCGCCACGAGCGAGGACGCCCTGGCCGCCCTCGACGCCGCGGACGCGGTGCAGGCCGCCTGGGCCCGGACCGCGCCGCGCGAACGCGCCGAAATCCTGCGCCGCGCCTTTGACCTCGTGACCGAGCGCGCCGAGGACTTCGCCCTGCTCATGACCCTGGAAATGGGCAAGCCGCTGGCCGAGGCCCGCGGCGAGGTGGCCTACGGCGCCGAGTTCCTGCGCTGGTTCTCCGAGGAAACCGTCCGCGACTACGGCCGCTACCTCACCACCCCCGAGGGCAAGAACAAGATCCTGGTCCAGCACAAGCCCGTGGGACCGTGCCTGCTCATCACCCCCTGGAACTTCCCCCTCGCCATGGCCACCCGCAAGGTCGCGCCCGCCGTCGCCGCCGGCTGCACCATGGTCCTCAAGCCGGCCAAGCTCACCCCGCTGACCGCCCAGCTCTTCGCGCAGACCATGCTGGACGCCGGCCTGCCCGCCGGCGTCCTGAACGTCGTGGCCTCCGCCAGCGCCGCCGGAATCTCCGGGCCGCTGCTCGCCGATCCCCGGCTCCGCAAGGTCTCCTTCACCGGCTCCACCCCGGTGGGCAAGCGCCTCATCGCCGACGCCGCCCAGAATGTCCTGCGCACCTCCATGGAGCTCGGCGGCAACGCCCCGTTCATCGTCTTCGAGGACGCCGACCTGGACCAGGCCGTGCGACGGCGCGATGGCCGCCAAGATGCGGAACATGGGCGAGGCCTGCACCGCGGCCAACCGCTTCCTCGTCCAGGCATCCGTCGCGCAGGAATTCACCGCCAAGTTCGCCGCGGCCATGGGCGCCCTGACCACCGGCCGCGGCACCGAACCGGACACCCAGGTCGGCCCGCTCATCGACGCCGGCGCCCGCGACGACGTCCACGCCCTGGTGGCCGCCGCCGTCGACGCCGGCGCCACCGCGGTCACCGGCGGCGCCCCTGCGGACGGCCCGGGCTACTTCTACCAGCCCACCGTGCTCGCCAACGTCCCCAACGACGCCGAGATCCTGCGCCAGGAGATCTTCGGCCCCGTCGCCCCCGTGACCACCTTCGCCACCGAAGAGGACGCCATCCGGCTCGCCAACGCCACCGAATACGGGCTCGCCTCCTACGTCTACAGCCGCGACTTCAACCGGCTGCTGCGCGTCGCGGAACAGATCGAATTCGGCATGGTCGGCTTCAACGCCGGCGTCATCTCCAACGCCGCCGCCCCCTTCGGCGGCGTCAAGCAGTCCGGCCTCGGCCGCGAAGGCGGCTCCGAAGGCATCGCCGAATACACCACCACCCAGTACATCGGCATCGCCGACCCCTGGGCCGGCAGTAAGACGCGAGGCAGCGTTAACCGCGACGGCGGCAGCCACCTCCTGAAGGTGGCTGCCGCCGTCGTCGTAGTTCAGGTCGTAGCGGTACAGGTCGCGGTGCGCGTCCGTGCGCGACCGGTGGGGTCCTAGCTGTAGAGCTCGCTCTTGGGCGCGTTGTTCTTGACCTTCTGCCAGCCCAGCCACAGCATCAGGGCGAAGAACGGAACGGTGGCCAGGGTCCACAGGCCCAGGTGGAAGACCTCGCCGGTCTTGCTGGTCATGGTGTCGAAGCCGATCAGCACGGTGATCGCCAGCAGCGCGACGAGTCCGGCCCAGCTGGTCCAGGGCGAGCCCGGCATGGGCAGGCTGGAGACGCGGCCCTTCTGGTGGCGCAGCGCGATCTGGCTGGCGAAGATGGCGCCCCACGTGAAGATCACGCCGATCGAGGCGGTGTTCAGCGCGAGGTCGAAGGCGTGCGAGCCGCCCAGCCAGATGTTCAGGAGGATGCCCACGAGGTAGAACGCGGCGATGGCGAGGATGGCCGCGTACGGCACGTGGCGCTTGGACATCTTGGTGAGCCACTGCGGGGCATGTCCGTTGTTGGCCATGGTGCGGAAGACCCGGCCGATCGAGTACAGGCCCGAGTTGCAGGAGGACAGCGCGGCGGTGATGACGATCATGTTCATGACGTCGCCCACCCAGCCGAGGCCCATCTGGCCGAAGACGGTGACGAACGGGGACACGCCGGCCTTGTACTGGTCCGAGGGCAGCAGCATCGCCAGCAGCAGCACGGAACCGACGTAGAACACCACAATGCGCAGCACGACGGCGCGGATCGCCTTGGGCACTTCGCGCTTGGCATTTTCCATTTCACCGGCGGTGATGCCGACGAGCTCGATGCCGTTGTACGCGAAGATCACGGCGTTGAGCACCAGAACCATCACGAGGGCGCCCTTGGGGAACATCCCGCCGTCGTCGGCAAAGAGGTTGGCCACCGAGGCGTGGCCCGCGCCCACCTTGGCGTTGGTGACCACCATGAAGGTGCCCACGGCCAGGAAGATCAGGATGGCGCCGACCTTGAGGCAGGACGCCCAGAATTCAAACTCGCCGAACGCCTTGACGCTGAACAGGTTCACGGCCACCAGCAGCGCGAGCGCCGCAATCGCGGAGGCTTCCACCGGCACGTTGGGGAAGAAGAACTGGAAGTACAGGCCGATCGCGATCAGTTCCGCGATCCCGGTCATGCCCCAGTTGATGAAGTACATCCAGCCGGAGATGAAGGCGCCCTTTTTGCCGAACATTTCGCCGGCGTAGCTGACGAAGGAGCCCGAGGTCTGGCGGTACATGATGAGCTCGCCCAGAGCCCGCATCAGCAGGTAGGCGATCACGCCGGCAATGGCGTAGGAGAAGATCAGCGCCGGGCCGGTGGAGGCCAGGCGTCCGCCGGCACCCATGAACAGGCCGACGCCGATTGCGCCGCCCATCGAGATCATGGTCACGTGGCGGCCGCTCAGGGTCTTCTTGTAGCCCTCGGCGCTGAGAGTCGAGTCGACGACGGCGGGTTGCGCCGGCGCGCTCTGAAGTTCGGTGGAAGTACTTTGTGGCACAACAGTTCCTTGCAGGTCGGATTATGGCCGGGACGGGACCGGGATTCGGTTACACAACATTCGGGTTTGCCCCGGCGGGGCAGCAGCGTGTACCGAACCTCACAAAGTCAAAGCTTCGCGCGGCTCATCCATCGTACTAGAATTCCCGGCCGGACCGTGACGCGGGCAACACCAGACCGGCACTATGCCTAATTAATGACGCCCAATCTGTTAAATGGCCGAATATTGTTCTATTTGGGCTCTGCAAATCCCGGCGTATCGTTCTATTGCGCCACGGCGCCGTCCCGCATGGCGTACCGCAGCCAGTTCCCGGCCCCGTCGCCGTGCCCGGTGCGGTTCCCGGTGCTGTTTTCACGGGCGCACGTGCTGAACCACTCCCCCAGCGCGCGGTCGTGGCTGACCATGACCAGCGTCCCTGCGAAATCGGAAAGGGCCGCTTCCAGCTGTTCCACCAGGACGGGCGCCAGATGGTTGGTGGGCTCATCCACGAGCATCGTCCCGAACCCGCCCAGCAGGAGCCGGGCCAGCGCCAGCCTGCGTTGTTGCCCTGCGGAAAGGCTGCCCACCGGTACGTGGAATTCGCTGGTCCGGAAGAGTCCCAGGCGTAGCAGCGCCTCGGCGTGCTCATCGATGTTGCCGCCCAGGCCCGAGGCAAAAGCGGGCAAGAGCCGCAATGACGGGCGCTGCGGGAGTTCCAGCTCCTGCTGCAGGTAGCCAATCCGGCCGTGCCTCACCACGGTGCCCTGGGCCGGTTCCAGCGTGCCCGCCAGGACGGAGAGCAGCGTGGACTTGCCTGCACCGTTGGGGCCCGTGATGAGGATTTTCTGGCCCGCCTCCACCCTGAAGTCCGTGGGCTCCAGGCGGCCGGGCACGGCCACGCCCTTCGCTTCAAGAGCGGGGCCCGCCGCAACGTCCGCCCGCAGATCCATTGCCAGCCTCAGGGGCACCGGGGGACGATCGATGGGGTTTGCCTCCAGCCTGCGGAGACGCTCCTGGGCATTGCGGACCTTGCTGGAGGCTGCCTTTTGCCACGTGCCGGCCTTGAAGTCGAACCCCATCTTGTCGCCGTCGCGTTGGCGGGCGTACCCCATCTTCCCCGCGACCGTGTCCGCCTGGAGCCGTTCGGCAGCCATCGCGTCCAGCCACCCGTGGTACTGCTGCGCCCAGCGCTGGCGTTCGGCAGCCTTCTCCCGCAAGTAGCCTTCATAGCCGTTGCCATACCGGCTGACCGTCCGGCGTTCGGCATCCACCTCAATCACGGTTGAGGCCACTTTGCGCAACAGCACGCGGTCGTGGGAGACCACCACCACGGTTCCGCGGTGCGCCGCCAGCCGGGCCTCCAGCCAGGCCGTGCCGCTGGCGTCAAGGTGGTTGGTGGGTTCGTCCAGGAGGAGAATGTCCGCGGGATCGGCCAGTACGCAGGCCAGTGCCACGCGTTCCTGTTCCCCGCCGGAGAGCGAGCCCAGTGTCCGCATCCGGTCCAGCCCGCCCAGGCCAAGCCTGTCCAGCGCCGCCTCCACCCGGGATTCCGCGGCGTAGCCCTCCCTGAGCTGGTACTGCGTCTGCAGGTTTCCGTAGCGCTCCAGTTCGTCCGCTTCCGCGCCGGCAAGCCCGTCCTCCAGCCGGTCCAGCTCGGCCTCCAGTGCGCGGAGCGATTCCAGTGCGGCGTCGATCGCGTTGCTGACGGTGAACTGATCGGGCAGGCCATGAGTCTGGGCAAGGTAGCCCACGCGGCCTTGGCTGACGGCGGTGCCCTCGTCCGGGGCCTCGAGTCCGGCCATGATCCGGAGCAGCGTGGATTTGCCCGCGCCGTTTTCGCCGACGATCGCCACATGTTCACCGGCTGTGATGGCCATTTCGACGCCGGCAAAGAGCTGGCGGTCCCCATAACCATGGGATACGCCCGAAAGGCGGAGATGTTCGCTCAAGGAGTCCTCGCAAGTAAGTGCCCAGCCTGCCGGCGGCGGCTTGCGTCCTCAGTATGGCACCGTCGACCATTACTGAGGTGCCTGCCGCCGTCGGGCGGGGGCTCAGGCGGCCAGCGCAACCGCCTTCTTGCGACGGGCCTTTGCCAGCCGGGTCCCGATCAGCCCCTGCCGGGGGCTGAACAGATAGACGACGGCGAAGGCGGCCCCCTGTGTCAGGACCACCATGGCGCCGGAGGCGGTGTCGAGGTAGTAGCTGAGGTAGATGCCGGCGATGGAGCACACTGCGGAAATGACCGGCGCGATCACGAGCATGCGGGAGAACCGGTCCGTCAGCAGGTAGGCCGTCGCGCCGGGGATGATCAGCATGGCCACCACCAGCACCACGCCCACGGTCTGCAGCGCCACCACGGAGGTCAGCGCCAGGAGGCCCAGCAGCAGGGCTCCGAGGCGCTTCGGGGACAGGCCGATCGCGTGGGCGTGCGTGGGGTCGAAGGCGTACAGCGTCAGGTCACGCCGCTTGAGGATCAGGATGGTGAAGGCGACCACACCCAGCACAAGAACCTGGATGAGGTCGGGGATGCTGACGCCGAGCAGGTTGCCGAAGATGATGTGGTTCAGGTCTGTCTGGCTCGGTGTGACGGAGATGAGCACCAGGCCCAGGGCGAACAGTGAGGTGAACACGATCCCGATCGCCGCGTCCTCCTTCACCCGGCTCGTGTTGCGGACCACCCCGATCAGGGTCACGGCAATCAGCGCGAACACCAGCGCCCCCAGGGCGAAGGGCGCCCCGACGATGTAGGCGAGCACGACGCCCGGCAGCACGGCGTGGGAGACGGCGTCGCCCATCAGCGACCAGCCGATCAGTACCAGCCAGCAGCTCAGCACGGCGCACACAATCGCGGCCAGTGCAGTGGTGATGATGGCACGGACCATGAAGTCATAGCTCAGCGGTTCCAGCAGGATGTCGAAGAGATCCATGGTTCAGCTCCTGCCCTGTGGGTTCGAAACGGCGCGGTCAGTGAGTTCGCGGTCAGTGAGCTCCGGCTCCGGGAGGTCGCGGTTGAGGACGTCGAGGCCGAATGCCATGGCCAGGTGCTCGGGTTGCAGGACCACCTCGGGCGGGCCGTGCATCAGGACCTTACGCATCAGGAGGACGGCTTCGTCGCACAGTTGCGGCAGGGCGTGCAGGTCATGGGTTGAGACCAGGATGGTGCAGCCGTCCGAGGCGAGCTCCTTCAGCAGGCGCGTAATGGTTGCTTCGGAGCGCTTGTCGACCCCGGCAAACGGCTCGTCCAGGAGCATGATGGTGGCTCCCTGGGCGATCCCCCGGGCCACGAATGCGCGCTTCTTCTGGCCGCCGGAGAGCTGGCCGATCTGCCGGTTGGCGAACTCGGAGAGCTCCACCCGATCCAGGGCGAGGTCGACGGCGGCGCGGTCCGCCTTGGAAGGGCGGCGGGTGAACCCCTGGTGCCCGTAGCGGCCCATCATGACCACGTCGTGGACCGACAGCGGGAACTGCCAGTCCACGTCCTCGCTCTGCGGAACGTAGCCGATTCCGCCCCCCTTGCGTGCCTTGACAGGCGGTTCACCGTTGATGAGGACGCGGCCGGCGTCGGGCTTGATCATTCCCATGATCGCCTTGAACAGCGTGGATTTTCCGGAGCCGTTCATGCCCACCAGACCGCAGATCCGGGCAGCATCAAGGGACAGCGACGCGGCGTCGAGGGCCAGGACCTCGCCGTAATGGACGGTGACGTTTTCCACCAGAATGGCCGGGTTGCTCATGATGCCGCTCCCATCAGGCCTTCGGTGATGATCTTGGAGTCGTGCCGGATGAGGTCCAGGTAGGTGGGGACGGGCCCGTCCGCCTCGGAGAGCGAATCCACGTACAGCACCCCGCCAAACGTCGAGCCCGTGGCGCCCACCACCTGGCGCATCGGTGCATCCGACACCGTGGACTCGCAGAAGACGGCGGGGACCTTGTTGGCCTTCACGAATTCGATGGCCTTGGTGATCTGTTGCGGGGTGGCCTGCTGTTCGGCGTTGACGGCCCAGATGTAGACCTCCCGGAGGCCGGCGTCGCGCGCCAGGTAGGAGAATGCGCCCTCGCACGTCACGAGAGCCCGCTGCGCCTGAGGGACAGTCGCAAGCTTCTGGACCATTTCATCCTTCACGGTCTGCAGCTTGGCCTTGTAGGCCGCACCGTTCGCTTCGAAGACCGCCGCGTTGTCCGGATCAAGCTTGGAGAACGCCTTCACCATGTTGTCCACATAGATCTGAACGTTGACCGGCGACATCCACGCGTGTGGGTTCGGTTTGCCCTGGTAGGAATCTTCACTGATGGACATCACGTCCACGCCTTCGCTCACCACGGTGTGCGGAACATCCAGGCCTTCAACGAACTGGGCGAACCACGCCTCAAGGTTCAGGCCGTTGTCCAGGATCAGGTCGGCCTTGGACGCCTTGCGGATATCCCCAGGAGTGGGCTCGTAGCCGTGGATTTCAGCGCCGGCCTTGGTGATGGATTCGACCTGCAGTTTGTCCCCCGCCACGTTCTGCGCCACGTCGGCAAGGACCGTGAAGGTGGTCAAGACAACGGGTTTCTCGCCCCCGGAACCCAGGCCCTGGGCGGCACCCCCGCAGGCGGCCAGGGACAGGCAGAGAAGAACGGCAGCGACGGCGGCTCCGGCAGTGCGAAGGCCGCGGGTTCGGTGGACGACTTTGGCGCACCGAAAAGAAAATTTAGGCATGCCGAATATTGTACTGGACCGCGTCACATTGCCTCGGCGCTAGGCTGGGGGCATGGGCACAGCTCTCCGCACACCACCCGCGCCGCAACCGGAGCTTTACCGGTTCTCCCGGCTCGATTTCATCACCGCCGGGCTCTATGTGGCGGTGGCCGCATTCTTCGCCGTGGCAGGCGAACTGCTGGCGCCCCTGCTGCTGCGAATCTCGCCGAATCCTGCCGTGGCGTCCTACGCGGTGAACCTGATCTTTTACGCGACCATCGGCGTCCTGGCCCTGGCCGCCGCGCGGCGGGTTGCAGCCCGGGACCTCCGCGTCCTGGCCACGAGGCCCTGGTTCACCGCGCTCATGGTGCCGCTGTCCGTGGTGGTGATGCTCATCCTCACCGCGGTCTTCGTGGCCGTCAGCGGGCCGGTGCAGACCTCCGCCAACCAGGCCGGGCTCCAGGCGCTCATGCAGCAGGTCCCGGCCTGGCTCATGGTTCCCCTGCTGGTGATCGTGGGCCCGTTCGTCGAGGAATACATCTTCCGCCACCTGCTGATCGGCAAACTGAGCCGGCGGGTCAACCTCTGGATCTGCTGCGGCCTGTCCGTGGTCCTCTTCGCGGCCCTGCACATCGTGGGACAGGAGCAAATGACCCTGCAGGTGCTGATGCCCTACCTCGCCATGGGCGCCGTCCTGGTGTTCGTGTACGTCTGGACCGGCAAAAACGTGATGTTCTCCTACTTCGTCCACGCCTCCAAGAATCTTCTGGCGGTGGTCTTCATCTACGCGATTCCGCCGGAAGTCCTCGAACAGCTGCAGCAGGTCCAGGGCTGAAGCCGAAGCAACGCGGGGTCACGTACGGCTCATCCCGGGGCCCGCATGGGCGCTAAATGACCCCGCGTTGCTTGGAGACGGGGAACTTCGGCGGCCGGGCACCTTCCGGCGCGGGCCCCGGCGTCGTAGGTTTCTTTCCATGACACTGAACATCCAGATCGCCGTGGACTGCAGGAACCCCCATGAGCTCGCCGACTGGTGGGCCGAGACGCTGGACTGGGCCGTGGAGCCGCAGGATGAGGGATTCATCCGTTCCATGGTCGAGCAGGGCTTCGCCACGGAGGCGGACACCGAGGTGCATCACGGCAAGCTCGTGTGGGGTGCCGGAGCCGCCATCCGCCCGCCCGAAGAACTCGACGCCACATCGCCCGCCCGCCGCATTCTCTTCCAGACGGTTCCGGAACAAAAGACCGTCAAGAACCGGATCCATTGGGACGTGCGGCTCGCCGGCGCGGACAAAGACGAGGTGCGCAAGGCCCTCGAAGCGCGCGGCGCAACCTTCCTCTGGACCGCCAGCCAGGGACCGCATTCCTGGCACACCATGGCGGACCCGGAAGGCAACGAGTTCTGCATCAGCTGAGCCGATTACTAGACTCGGACTGTGAGCAACGAAATCCCCGCCAAGGTATCCGACGTCTTTGACCCCACCCGGTGGCGCACCGTGTCCGGTTTCGACGACTTCCAGGACATGACCTACCACCGGCAGGTGGAGCGCTCCGCCGAGGGAGAAGTGGTCCGGGACCTGCCCACCGTCCGCATCGCGTTCAACCGCCCCGAGGTCCGCAACGCCTTCCGGCCCGGCACCGTGGACGAGCTCTACCGCGCCATGGACCACGCCCGTATGACCCCGGACGTGGCCACGGTCCTGCTCACCGGCAACGGCCCCTCCCCCAAGGACGGCGGCCACTCGTTCTGCTCCGGCGGGGACCAGCGGATCCGCGGCCGCGACGGGTACCGTTATGCTGACGGCGAGACCAAGGAGACCATCGACCCCGCCCGCGCGGGCCGGCTGCACATCCTGGAAGTCCAGCGGCTGATGCGCACCATGCCCAAGGTGGTGATCGCCGTCGTCAACGGCTGGGCAGCCGGCGGCGGGCACTCCCTCCACGTCGTCTCCGACCTCACGATCGCCTCCCGGCAGCACGGAAAGTTCAAGCAGACCGACGCCACCGTGGGAAGCTTCGACGCCGGGTACGGCTCGGCACTGCTGGCCCGCCAGATCGGCCAGAAGTCCGCCCGGGAGATCTTCTTCCTGGCCCGTGAATATTCCGCCGAGGACATGGTCCGGATGGGCGCGGTGAACGAGGCCGTGGACCACGCACGCCTCGAAGAAGTCGCCCTGGAATACGCCGCCGACATCGCCCGCCAGTCGCCGCAGGCCATCCGCATGCTCAAGTTCGCCTTCAACCTGGCCGACGACGGCCTGGCCGGCCAGCAGGTCTTCGCCGGCGAAGCGACCCGCCTGGCGTACATGACCGACGAGGCCGTGGAGGGCAAGGAAGCCTTCCTCGAAAAGCGCGACCCCGACTGGTCCAAATTTCCGTACTACTTCTAAGGCGCGCTGTGACTTCCGGAGCCATGAACATCGAACCCGCGCTCAAGGCGCTGGCTGCTGCCCTCCACGGCGAGGGACCCGCCGTCGAACTCTCTGCCGGGCCGGACGGCTCACCGGTGCTGTCGTTCCCCGCAACGCCCGGCATCGAGGACGCGGCCGTCGTCGTGCGGACCTCCGGGTCCACCGGCGCGCCGAAGGCAACCGTCCTCACCGTTGATGCCCTGGCGGCCTCGTCAGTGGCGACCGCCTTTGCGCTGAAGGGCGAAGGCCAGTGGCTGCTGGCCCTCCCCGTGCAGTATGTGGCCGGGGTGCAGGTACTGGTCCGCTCGCTCTTTGCGGGCACCCGCCCGTGGGTCATGGACATGACCGGCGGCTTTACCCCCGAGGCCTTCACGGCCGCGGCGTTGGAGCTCACGGACAAGATCCGTTTCACCTCCCTGGTGCCCACCCAGCTGCAGCGGCTGCTGGACGCGCCCTCGGCCGAGACGCTGGCCGTGCTGCGGCGCTTCAACGCCATCCTGCTCGGCGGCGGCCCCGCGTCTGCGGAGCTGCTCGCGGCCGCCCGGGACGCCGGGGTGAAGGTGGTGACCACCTACGGCTCGGCCGAGACCTGCGGGGGCTGCGTGTATGACGGCTTCCCGCTCGAAGACGTCCTGGTCCGCGTGACGGAGGACGGCCGCATCCTGCTGGGCGGGCCGACCATCGCCGCCGGGTATCTGGAGGCCCCCGACCTCTCGGCGGAGACCTTCACCGACGAGGACGGCGTCCGCTGGTACCGGACCAACGACCTCGGCGAACTGGACGCCGAGGGCCGGCTCACCGTGCTCGGCCGGGCCGACGACGTCGTCATCACCGGCGGCCTCAAGGTTTCGGCCGCGCATGTGCAGGCTGAGTTGGAGAAGCTCGACGGCGTGCGGGCGGCTTTTGTGGCCGGAGTCCCCTCCGCCGAGTGGGGCCACGCCCTCGCCGCCTATGTGGCGGTGGCCGACAGTACGCCGGACGGCATCGCGGCGTTCGCCGACCGCCGGAACAAAACCTGGGGACCGGCACTGGGTGCGCTGGCCCCGAAAACGGTCTTCCCCGCCGCGGAATTGCTGATGCTGCCCAACGGCAAACCCGACCGCATGGGCATGACAGTCCGGCTGGACGCACTGCATCAGGGAAAATAGACAAGCCGCCTCCGGCTTCCGGCCGACTGGCCGATCAACCAACCAACGAGTATTCAACCAACCAACGAGGTACTGACCGTGGCCACAGCCGCACAATGGATCCAAGGCGCCCGACTGCGCACCCTGCCCGCCGCGATTGCGCCGGTGCTGATCGGCAGCGCGGCCGCGTACGAGATGGATTCGTTCATCCTGCTGAACGCCGTGCTGGCCGCGCTGGTCGCCCTGCTCCTGCAGATCGGGGTCAACTACGCCAACGACTACTCGGACGGCATCCGCGGTACGGATGAGGACCGGGTGGGCCCCCTCCGGCTGGTGGGCTCGGGCGCGGCCAGCCCGGAGCATGTCAAACGGGCCGCGTTCGCGGCGTTCGGGCTGGCTATGCTGTTCGGCCTGATCCTCGTGATCATCACGCAGGCCTGGTGGCTCATCCTGGTCGGCATCGGCTGCGTGCTGGCCGCGTGGGGCTACACGGGCGGCAAGAACCCGTACGGCTACCTCGGCCTGGGCGACGTCTTCGTGTTTGTGTTCTTCGGTCTCGTAGCAACGCTGGGCACCACGTACACCCAGGCGGGCCAGCTCAGCCTGGCCGCGATCATCGGGGCGATCGGCACGGGGCTGATCGCGTGCGCCCTGCTGATGGCCAACAACGTCCGCGACATCCCGACCGACAGGAAGGCCGGGAAGAAGACCCTGGCCGTGCGGCTCGGGGACAAGCACGCCCGCGAAAGCTACGTGCTGATGCTGGCCGTCGCGATCCTGCTGGTCATCGTCCTGGCCCCCGCCCGGCCGTGGATGCTGATCGTGCTGCTGCTGATCCCCGCCAGCCTCATGCCGTCCTGGCTGATGATCTCCGGACGGCGCCGCAAGAGCCTCATCCCCGTCCTGAAGCAGACCGGGCTCATCAACCTCGGCTTCGCCGCTTTGTTTTCACTCGGGCTCGTCCTGAGCCACGGCTTCTAAGATCGGGCGCCGGGCCGCCGGCCGGGCGCCGGCCGGGGTCCGGCCCAGGGTGCTGGGAGTCCAGAGGTGCTAGGAGTCTTTGGGGCGGTTGTCGGCGCGGACTGCAATGTCCGGGTTCGCGTCCACGAGGCGGTCCTCGGCCTCGGCGTCAGCCACCTCGCCGGCGCCGCGCAGCGGCTTGGCCTTGCCCGAGAACCGGTGGTGGAGCGTCGCGGTGGCCGCGTCGCGCTGCTTCTGGAAAAACAGGAAACTGATGGCGAAGGCCATCATCCCGGCGCACAGCGCGGCCAGGAGCACCCCCAGCTGCAGGTAGAGGAAGAGCACGAACAGGGGCGCAAACAGCGCCAGCCGAATTAGGGTGTATTTGAGGAAAGCCACCCCTCAAGTTTAGCCGCCAGGACGGCCGCCCGGCTTCGGCAGCAATACTCCCCGCGTCCGGGGTGCGGCTGGCCTGCACCGTAACCCGGTGACCGGCGCCGTCGGGCCGCCTGACGGCTAGACTAAACATATGCTCCGTGTAGTGGTTCCGATCGTCATACTGGCCGTATTTGTCTACGGACTAGTCGACCTCATCCGCACTGACGCACGGCTGACCAGAGGCATCTCCAAGACCGCCTGGGTCATGGTACAAATCCTCCTCCCCGTGGTCGGCGCCATCCTCTGGTTCCTCATCGGGCGCCCGCGTGCCACGGACATCGCCCCCGTCGCCTACAGCCACCCCGTAGCGCCCGACGACGACCCCGAATTCCTGCGCAACCTTGAAATCCGCCACCGCAACCAGGCCGAGGCCGACAGGTTCAAGAAGCTCAAGGACGAGTTCGACGCCAAGGAACGCAAGCCCGAGGCCGGCACCGCGGAAGCCAGCGGCACCGAAGGCGCAGGCGATGCGCACGAGCCCGGCGACGCGGGAACGCAAGGGACCGACGAGGTCAAATAGCGCGAAGTCAAATAGCGCGAAGCCAAATAGCGCGAAGTCAAGTAGGGCGCCATTCCGGACCTCCTCCCGGACCAACGACGCCGGGGCATCCTAACTGCGGCCATTCGCCCCGGATGGCCGGAATCCCCGCCTCAAAGCGGCCATCTGCGGCAAATGGCCACCACTCATCCGCGCCCTCGCCCTCCAGTTCTGACCCAGTGTGTGTCCCCGCACCGGCTCCCCGCATCCCGCTGCCATCGTCGGCCGGCCCCACGCATCCCGCATCCATCGTCGGCCGGCCCCACGGCAACACGGCCATCCTAACTGCGGCCATTCGCCCCGGATGGCCGGAATCCCCGCCTCAAAGCGGCCATCTGCGGCAAATGGCCACCACTCATCCGCGCCCGCGCATGCTGCTCACACGGTCCACTCCTCCCCCACACCCTGCCTGCTCTGTGGATAACCTCTGGGCCCCCTCGGCGCCGGCGCAGAATGCTCGTATGCGCCAGCCCAGTGACCTTCCCCCGCATCTTCGAAACCGGCCCTTCACCGTGGCCGAGGCCCGCACTGCCGGGCTGGGCCGACGACGGACCCGGGCCCTGGATCTCGTCAGTCCCTGTTACGGAGTGCGCGCCGCGGCCGCCACCCCCGATAGTTTGCTGGAACGAGTGCATGCCCTGACTGCCGTGACGGGCGCAGTCGTTAGCCATCTGTCTGCGGCAGTCCTGTGGGGCTTTCCCCTGCCGCAGGCCTTAGAGAACCTGGCTGTCGTCCATCTGACTACTCGGCCGGGCCAGCGGGCGGTGCGGCATAAGAATGTGGTGGGCCATCAGCAGTCACTTGAACCGGAGGAGATCGTGCCCGGGGTCAGGGTGAGCTGCACCTCCCCGCTGCGCACGTGGTTCGATCTCGCCGGCATACTGAGCCTCGACGAATTGGTGATTGCCGGGGACTTCCTGTTACGGCGGAGAAATCCATTGACCACGCATCGACGCGCTGGACGCTTACCTCGCCGGGAAGCAAGGCAGGGCGGGCTACCGGCGCGCTATGCGTGCCCGCTCCCTGATCCGCGCCGACACGGACTCCCCCAAAGAGACCGAACTCCGGCTGCTTCTGATTCGACATGGCCTGCCCGAACCCGGAATCAACGTCCCCATGTTCGACGAGACTGGCGGTTGGATCCAGGACCCGGACCTCTCCTACGAACAAGAAAAGATCGCGATTCAGTACGACGGCGGGCATCATGCCAGTCCGGCCCAGCGTCGCAGCGACATCTTCCGGGATGAGAACGCCAGGGATGCCGGGTGGCGCGTCGTCGTACTGACCCAATGGCACTTGACCCCGTTCGCCCCTGGGATGGAGCCGGCTGCGGTTACCCGCGTGCGTGCGGCGCTGACGGAGCGCGGCTGGACTCCCGACTCGGTTCCGAAGCCGGGGCGACGTCAACGTGCCCGCCCCACACCGCTCCCATCTGACACGAATGGCCGCTAAGCACGGTGGCATAGCGGCCATCTGCGGCGAATCGATGGAGTGCGGCCCCGCGCAGCCCCGGGAAGCACCCCGACCGACTGACCCCACCCACGCATTGCGCAAAAGAGCCCCCCGGACAAACACGCCCCAGGTCCGCGGCCGAGGCCGACGCAACGCAGAGCCCGCCACGCAGCGCCCGCCACGCCATGCCGCGCCGCCCCAGCCGCCCTACACCGCTCCCACCTGACACGAATGGCCGCCAAGCCGGGTGGGCGGCCGTTGAGTTCCTGGGCGACGTGTTCGAGGTCTTCGGGTCCGTAGACGGACAGGTCGGTGCCTTTGGGGAAGTACTGGCGCAGCAGCCCGTTGGTGTTTTCGTTGGAGCCGCGTTGCCAGGGGCTGGCCGGGTCGCAGAAATAGACCGGCATGTCGGTGGCCAAGCGTGAAGGATTTGTGGGTGGCCATTTCCGCGCCCTGGTCCCAGGTCAGGGAGCCTCGCAGGTGCTCCGGGAGGGTGGCCATGGTCTTGACGAGTCCGTCGCGGACGGTTTCGGCGGTGTGGTCCGCCGGGCAGGTGGACGAGCATCACGTACCGGGTGGTGCGTTCGACCAGGGTCGCGATCGCGGACTGGTTGTAGGCGCCGGTGATGAGGTCCCCTTCCCAGTGGCCTGGCACGGCGCGGTCCTCGATCTCGGGCGGGCGCTCGGAGATCATGACCATCGGGTCCACGAACCGGGGGGTGCGTTGCTCGCCGGTGCGGTGGGGTTTGCGGCGGGTCCGGCCGGTGCGCAGCGCGGCCTGTATCTCGCGTTTGAGTCCGCCTCGTGCCTGGACGTAGAGGGCTTGATAAATCGTCTCTGGGCTCACGCGCATCTCCGGTTGGTCGGGGAACTCTTCGACCAGGGTGTGGCTGATCTGCTCCGGAGACCAGCGTAGGAGCAGTTTGTCCTTCACGTAGTCGCGCAGGTCCGACTCGCCAGCGAGCTTGGCGGTCTTGGGCCGTGCGCGCCGGGCGGCGGCCATCCGCTGCGCCCCGTGCGGCAGGTAACCCAGCACCGGCATCGGTGTTGCGGCCCAGCTCGCGGCTGATCGTTGAGGGCGCATCGTCCCAGGGCGTGGGCGATCGCCCTGGCTGAAGTACCGGCAGCTCTTCAGGTCCCGGATCGTCTCCCGCTCCTGCACGCTGAGGAACCGCGGATCGATGGTCTTCTCCAGCGCCGGCCACCGGCGATCGACGGTGACCAGGGCCGGTCCGGATGGTGCCGGCAGGCGGGGTCATAGTGGTCACACCACGTTTGTAGTTAGCTTAGCGGCCATTCGTGGCAAATCGTGGGCTGGTGTGCGGCTTACAGCCCCGAGTACGAGTGCAGGCCGTTGAAGAACTGGTTCACGATCGTGAAGTTGAAGACGACGCACAGGTAGCCGACGATCGACAGCCAGGCGGCGCGGGTTCCGGTCCAGCCACGGGTGGCGCGGGCGTGCAGGTATCCGGCGTAAACCACCCAGATCACGAAGGTCCAGACTTCCTTGGTGTCCCAGCCCCAGAACCGGCCCCAGGCCTTCTCCGCCCAGATGGCGCCGAACATGAGCGTGAACGTCCATCCGACGAACGCGATCGCGTTGATCCGGTAGGACAGGTTCTCCAGGCTCAGGGCGTTCGGTACCAGGCGCATGAACCCGAGCTTGTCGGCACCGCCGGCGGCGATGGTCTTTTGCCGGTGCGACTGCACGAGCTGCAGCGCGGACATGGCGAACGTCAGGGTGAACAGCGCCGAGGACATCACGGCGATGGAAACGTGGATGATCAGCCAGTAGCTCTGCAGCGCCGGCACGAGGTGGCCCACGGGCGTCCAGAAGGCGATGGAGGCCGCAACCAGCATGATGATGGCCAGGCCGATCACGAACGTGCCCAGGAAGCGCAGGTCGCGGCGGATCAGCACGAGCAGGAAGACGGCCACGGCGACGAACGCGCCGGTGGTGAGGAATTCGTACATGTTGCCCCACGGCACCCGGCCCGCGCCGAGCGCGCGGGTGATCACGCCGGCCGCATGGATGGCGGCGCCCAGGACGGTCAGCGCGACGGCCACCCGGGCGGGGGCACGCCGCTCGCCGCCGTAGCGCATGCTGCCGTCGGCGGTCTGGCCCGCGCCGGCCGCGGCACCCCGGCCGGTGGCCGACGTCGGACGCTCGGCGCGTCCCGCGGGTCCGCTCACGTCCGAATCGGCGCGGTCAACGTCGCCTCCGGCGGCCCCCGCACCGACGCCGACGGGTACGCGCGCGGCGTCGGCCGTCTGTCCGGAGAGTTCCGCGGCTTTGAGGTCCACCGCGCGCAGCACCTTGCTGCTCTTGGCCAGGTCCCAGGCGAAGGCGATGAAGGCCACCGTGTACGTGCCGGCTGCCAGCAGCATGAAGAGCTCGCTGTACTGGCCCATGGTTTCGTTGATCGAGAACAACATTACTGATCCTTCTTCGACTCGGAGGAGCCGGCTGTTGACTGGATGAAGTCTTCTGCGGGTTGTTCAGGGGTGGCGTGCGCGCCGTCGACGCCGTTCGCGGCGCTATCCGCCCGGTCATTATCCGCTGTCCTGCTGGGAGCGGGCTGGGAACCGGGTGTGGCGTCCTCGTCCAATAGCCATTCGCTGGACAGGAGTTGGCGGATGGCCGCGGCTTCCCCGGCCAGGCGGTGGTCCTCGCCGCGGGCCAGGAGACCGTACTCCACCATGGTGCGGCCGTCCTCGTGCGTGCCGGTGCGGACCCAGACGCGGCGACGGTTCACGTAGAGCGAGGTGACCAGCCCGGCGACGGCCAGGAGCGCGAAGATCAGGGCGTAGAGCTGGCCGGGGTTGTGGTGGATGTCCACGCCGATGTAGCGCTTCACGCCGTCGAAGCTGATGGAACCCTTGCCGTTCGGCAGCGTGTAGCTGCTGCCGGGCGCCAGGACGATGCCCTTGGTGTCCAGGTTCCTGGCGTTGAGCGGCGTCAGTTTCTTGACGTCGAGTTCGAAGACGTTCTGCGGGGAGCCCGCGTCCAGGCCGAGGTCGCCGAAGTAGGAGTTCAGGGTCAGCTGCGGGTTGATGAGCTCCGGGTCACCGCTGAAGGACACGCCCTTGTCGGTGACGAAGGCCGTCGGCAGGAAGAATCCGGCGAAGGCGAGCTGTTCCGGCTTGGCGTCCGGAACCTTGATGACCACGGAGGAGTAGTAGTTCTCGCCCTGGAGTTTGGCGACCACGGGACCCTGCATGGCGATGTTGCCGGCGCCGTCGCGGATGGTGACCACGGGAGCGTAGCCGTTGCCCGTGAGGTACACGCTGGTGCCGCCGAGGCTGAGGGGGTCGTTGACCTTGAGCACTTCCTTCTTGGCGGGTGCGTCCGGGTTCTCCTTCGTGGTCACTTCGGCCTTGAAGTCGATGGGCTGTCCGAACTTGCCCTTCGATTCGCGGTCGAAGGTGATGTTGAACTTGTCCAGCTGGACCGAATACGGCTGGAGCTGGCTGCTCTGGAAGTTGGTGCCGGGCGTGAACTGGTCATAGCCGACGAGGGTGTTGACGAAGGTGTCGCCCTCCACCAGGATCCGCTGCCCGCTGTAGCCGAAGAGGCCGCCGGCCGCCACCGAGACCAGCACCCCGATCAGCGCGGTGTGGAAGACGAGGTTGCCGACTTCCTTCAGGAAGCCGCGCTCGGCCCCCAGGGAGGGGCGGGCGCCGTCGCGGTCCCGGACGTCGACGCGGTATCCGCGCTTCTTCAGCAGCTCCGCGGCGTTGGTGATGGCGTCCGACGCCGGGATCCCGGCGTCGGCCGGAATCACCAGGGTGCCGTATTCGGGGAGCCGGGACAGGCGGGCGGGGGTGCGCGGCGGCTGGGAGCGCATCGCTTTGTAGTGCGCGATGGCGCGCGGGATCACGCAGCCGATCAGCGAGACGAACAGCAGGAGGTAGATGGCGGAAAACCACGCCGAGGAGTAGACGTCGTAGAGCTGCAGCGAGTCCAGGATCTTCCCGTAGTCCGGGTGGTCCTTGATGTACTGCGTGACAATCGCCGGGTTGGCGGGGCGCTGCGGGAACAGCGAGCCGGGCACGGCGGCGACGGCCAGCAGCAAGAGCAGGAACAGGGCCGTGCGCATGCTGGTCAGCTGCGTCCACGCCCAGCGGAGCATGCCCAGCGGACCCAGCGACGGCAGGACGGCGTCAGGCTTCGGGGACTTCTTCTTTACGTTCACGCGCTCGCTCATCAGATCGGCAATTTCACATCGGTTTGGAACCAGTACTGCAACCCGGAGACCCAGGTACCCCACACGCCGCTGGCCATCAGGATGCCGAGCAGGATCAGGATGCCGCCGCCGGTGCGCTGGATGGCGAGCCGGTGCTTGCGGAAGAAGGACATCACGCCGATGCCGCGGCGCACGGCCAGGGCGATCAGCAGGAACGGGATCCCCAGCCCAAGGCTATACACGAAGGCCAGAAACGCGCCTTTGGCCGCCGACGATCCGCCCGAGAGGCTGAGCAGCTGGACGGCGGAATAGGTGGGGCCGATGCACGGGGCCCAGCCGAGCCCGAAGGTGATGCCCAGCAAGGGCGCGCCCCACAGCCCGGCCGGGGGTTTGGCCTGGATTTTGGCGTCGCGCTGGAGCCAGCCGAAGCCGCCCATGAACACCACGCCCATGACGATCACCAGGACGCCCAGCAGCTGGGTGATCCACTTGTTCTGCGAGCCGGTGATGAGGCTGCCCAGCTGACCGAATGCCCCGCCGAGGAGCACGAAGATCACGGAGAAACCGAGGACGAAGAGCCCGATCCCGGCCAGCATGCGGCCGCGCCGCTGCTTCTGCAGGTCGACGCCGGTCAGTCCGGTGACGTAGCCGAGGTATCCGGGCACGAGCGGGAGGACGCAGGGCGAGAGGAAGGAGACGAAGCCGGCCAGGAGCGCGACGGGAATGGCCAGCAGGAGCGATCCGTTCAGGATGGCTTCGGCGAAGGGGCTGTTCACGGTGCGGACCGCGCTACTCGGCCACGGCGGCGGCGATGAGGGACTTGAGGGTGCCCTGCTGGATCTCGCCGAGGACCCGGGACGCGACGCGGCCCTGCTTGTCCAGCACGAGGGTGGTGGGCACAGCACCGGGCGGCACAAGGCCGGAGACGGCCAGCAGCACGGCGCCGTCCTTGTCATTGAAGCTCGGGTACGTCAGCTTGAAAGTCTTGTCGAACGCGTCGGCCGTGGCTTTCTCGTCGCGCAGGTTCACGCCGAAGAACTGCACGCCCTGGCTCTTGAACTCCTGGTTGAGCGCCTCGAGCGAGGGCGCCTCGACCCGGCAGGGCGCGCAGGCGGCGAACCAGAAGTTCAGCACCGTGACCTTGCCGGGGAAGTCCGCCGAGGTGACGGCGGTGCCGTCGAACAGCGTCCCTTTAAGCTCCACGGGACTCTTGCGGTCCGCGACGGCGAACTCGGTCACGGACCCGTCGCCGGCCACGTAGTTCTTGTTGTCCCCGGCCTTGGCCTGCTTGGCGAGGGCATCGTCCTGGGCGCAGCCGGACAGCCCGAACACTGCGGCCAGGGCGGCGCCGCCGGCCGTCAGGACGCGGCGGCGGGACAGCGGAGTCTCCGCGCGGCGGTTCTGTCCCATGGTCAGGCTCCCGGGGTGCTGGCGGCACCGGGCAGCAGGGCGGCAGCCGGCTCGCTGTAGTCGACCCGCACGAGGCCGCCGGCGTCGTCGAACACCAGGGACGTCAGGGACGTCAACGTGCACTCGCGCTTGCGCGGGTCATGCCACAACGGCCGGCCTTCGGCGCTGAGCCGCGTGGCCCAAATGGGCAGCTGGTGGCTGACAAGGATGGCTTCGGCCCCGTCGCCGCCCAGCTCGATGGCCCGGACGCGCGCATCCTGGACCGCCGCGATGACCCGCGCGGCCTGCTCCTTGTACGGCTCACCCCAGGACGGCCGGAACGGGTTGTACAGCCGGGCCCAGTGCTTGGGCCGGAGCAGCTCCGCCTTGGAGACGTGGAGGCCCTCAAAGTAATTCGCGGCCTCAATGATGCGGGCGTCGGTGGCGATCTCAAGGCCCAGGGCATCGGCGATCGGCTGTGCCGTCTCCTGCGCGCGGGTCAGCGGGGACGCGGCGAGGTGGACGATCCGGGCCCCTTGTTCGGACCGCTCGCTGAAGTGTTCTGCCAGCGTGCGGGCCATCTCCAGGCCGAGTTCGGAGAGGTGGAATTCCGGCAGCCTGCCGTACAGGACACGATCGGGATTGTGGACCTCGCCGTGGCGGAGCAAATGAACAGTGGCTTGGGGCATGTCTACCAGTTTCTCAAAGATGCCGGTCGATCTGAAATCTTCTACGAGAGGTAGAACTGATGAGTTTTGAAAAATGTTCCCCGGAGTTGGAATAAAAGATGCAAATGCATGTTTATACTGGGTGAAGCAGTTAGTTGAGATTTCAACCAATGACGCTTCAACTAACGATCAGACGAACCACCGCAGTACCCACCCGACTCAAGGAGAATCACCATGGCACTTCCCGCAAACGTCACCACCGGCACCTGGACCCTCGACCCCTCGCACAGCGAGATCGGCTTTACCGTCCGCCACGCAGGCATCAGCAAGGTCCGCGGCCAGTTCACCGATGCCGCAGCCACCCTGGATCTCGCCGAGAACGTCACCGACTCCAAGGTCAACGCCTCGATCAAGACCGCAAGCTTCGACTCCGGCGATGCCAACCGCGACGGCCACGTCCGCGGCGAAGACTTCTTCGACGTCGAGAAGTTCCCCGAAATCTCCTTCGTCTCCAACACCATCGTCCCGAAGGGCGACGCCTACGAGCTCCAGGGCGACCTCACCATCAAGGGCATCACCCGCCCGGTGGCCCTCGAGACCGAATTCAACGGCGTGGCCGTTGATCCCTTCGGCAACACCCGCGCCGGCCTCACCGCCGAAACCACCATCAGCCGCAAGGACTTCGGCCTGACCTGGAACGCAGTCCTCGAGGCCGGCGGCGTGCTGGTCAGCGACAAGGTTGCCATCAACCTGGAACTGGCGTTCATCGCTCCCGCAGCCTAGTCAGCACGGTCCGGGCCCGGTCGGTATCGTCCGGGCCCGGTCCGCAGCACCCGGGCCGGTCGACGCCGGACATCCGGTTCCAGCGCCCCGCTTCGTCCTCGCGATGAAGCGGGGCGCTGTTGTTTCCGCCGCAGGTTGCCGCCTGTCGGCGTGCCGCCGCAGGTGCCGCCGCAGTTGCCGCAGTTGCCGCAGTTGCCGCCGATGATTCTGCCGGTGTTTCCGCAGAAACTTCGCGGGCTGCGGCACCCTTGACCGGGTGCCGGGACGGGCCGCAAATTCCCTAGATAACAGGGAAACGGCGGTCTACAGTGAGAGCCATGAGCAACCCCAATGATGTACCGCCGCAGCAGCCGGGTGCCCAGCCCCCGCCCTCGGACAACGTCCCGCCCGCCGGCCCGGAACAGCCCCCCGCGAACCCGGCGTCCACTCCGGGGTATCAGGCACCGCCACCCGGGTACCAGCCCGGGATCAGGCAGCCTATCAGGCACCGCCACCCGGTACCAGGGACAGCCGGGTATCAGGGGCAGCCGGGCTATCAGGCACCGCCGCCCGGGTACCAGGGACAGCCGGGGCCCGCTGGCGGAAGTCGCTTCCAAATGCCTGCCGATCGCCCCAGGAACTTCAGCGATGCACTGCCCGCGGGCGGCCTCTCCGGCATGTTCAAGGTCACGGCAATGCCTACCGAGCTGAAGGTCTCGTACTGGATCTGGGTCATCGGCGGATTCCTGGGCCTCCTCGGCGGAATCATCGGCTTGTTCGGTTCCTTCGTCCTCATCGCTTTTGTGCCGGCGATCGGGCTCCTGGTGCTGCTGCTGGTATTGGTGGCGTTCGCACTGGCCACGGCCCAGATCATCATGGCCATGAAGATGAAGGAAGGCCGGGAATGGGCCCGCCTCGCACTCACAATTCTTGCCGGCCTCTCCTTGCTGCTGGCACTTATCAGTGCCGGCGTTGCTGACGGCCGGGGCGGCGGCAGCGTGCCGGGCTTCATCATCAGCCTGGTGGCAACTGTGCTCATGTGGTTGCCGAACTCACAGGCCTGGTTTGTTGCTCAACGGGACCGGATCTAGCGCTGCCGCTTCTTGGGGAGCCCGCCCGATAGCTGCAGCGCGTGGGCGTCCCGGCCGCCAGTCCCGCGGCCGCCCGCGACCCCCGCTCCGGTGTTCGAAAGAGGTGTTCGAGAGAGGGCTGAGAATACCTCTCCGGAATGATCCGCACGGCGGTCGGCCCGCGGTACGGTGGAGCTAAACCATGCTGGGGGCAGGGCAGGATCGCTGGTCCCGGTGGCCGATTCAGTGATCGACACGCAAAGGACCGCTTCATGAGCAACCCTCCAGTCCAGCCTTCACCTCCCAACGGTTCCGAGCCGGGCGGGGAATCCACCCCGGACCAGGGCCAGAACGCCCCACAGACCCCGCAGTACGGCGAGCAAACGCCCCCGGCCTACGGCCAGAACGCCCCGCAGACCCCGCAGTACGGCCAGCAAACGCCCCCGGCCTACGGCCAGAACGCCCCGCAAACCCCGCAGTACGGCCAGCAAACGCCCCCGGCCTACGGCCAGAAACGCACCCGCAGTACGGCCAACAGACGCCCCCGGCCTACGGCCAGAACGCACCGCAGTACGGCCAGAACGCCCCGCAGACACCGCAGTACGGCCAGCAGACGCCGCCGGCCTACGGCCAGAGCGCACCGCAGTACGGCCAGTCCCCCTATGCCGCGTACCCGTCCGAGCAGCCGCAGGCTCCCGCCGGAGTGCCCCAGCTCGTCAATACGTCGTTCTGGCTGATCGTGGCGGCCGGAGCAGTGTGGGTCATCTCCATGCTGGTGTCGCTGGGAACCCTGGACTCTCCCGCCGTCCGGGATCTGTTCGAGCAGCAGATGGCCACGAGCGGCACGAAGGTCGATTTCGAATCCATCAAGGGTTTCCTGATCGGAACCATCGTGGTGTTCGCCGTGATCAGCGCCGGACTCTACGCCCTCGTCGCCATCAATGTCCGCAAGGGTAAGAACTGGGCTCGCATTCTGGGCACCGTATTCGCCGCCCTGTCGGTCTTCAACATCTTCCCGCTCAGCCTCGCCACCCTGGCGGCCCTGCTCGGCATCGCGGCCATCGTGTTGCTGTACTTGCCCGCAGCATCGCCCTATTTCCAGAAGCGGCGGCCCTTTGCCAACCCCTACGGGCAGCCCGGGGCCCCCTTCGGCAAGTAGCTACGCCAAGAACTACCCAGCTGAGTAACTGTCCAGCGGGCGCGGGAACCGGAGGGCCTCGCCGATCCTAGTCGGCGTCCTCCGGATCCTGCGCCCTTTGTGCGTGGTAGGCCAGGATCTGCAGTTCAGTTGCCATGTCGACCTTGCGGAGGTTGACCCCCGGGGGGACCTGCAGCATCACCGGCGCGAAGCTGAGGATGCTGCGCACACCGGCGGCAATCACCCGGTCGCAGACATCCTGGGCGACCGCGGCGGGCAAGGCAAGGACCACCATGTTGGCGCCCGTCCGCTGCAGGACGGCTTCAAGGTCAGCGGAGTCGCTGACGCGCAGCCAGCCGACCTCGCTACCCACCACCATCTGGTCGGCGTCGAAAATCGCCACGATGTCAAAGCCCCGAGACTCGAATCCCCCGTACCGGGCCAACGCCTTGCCCAGGTTGCCCGCACCGACGATCGCGACCTTCCAGTCATGCGTCAGCCCGAGCGCGGCGGCGATGTTCCGGTTAAGGTACTGGACCTCGTACCCCACGCCGCGGGTTCCGTAGGAGCCGACATAGGAAAGGTCCTTGCGCAGTGTCGAGGAACTGACCCCGGAGGCCTCGGCCAGCGACTCGGACGAGACCCTGTCCACCCCGTCAGCCAGCAGCGTGGTCAGGGCGCGCAGATAGATGGTCAGCCGGGCCACGGCCGCGGGCGGAATCTGCTTGGCGGCAGTCCCGGCACCCCCGGGAACAGCCCCGGGAGAAGAATCCAGCGAAGTCACTATCTGCTCCATTGCGTCGCGTTGTGCTTCCCACTCTAGAGCCCCCGCGCATCACGCAACAAAGCAGCCGGCCGTCAGGACGGCTGGCCGAGTACCCGCTGCAGGGTCCGTGTCAGGCGGGCCTCGTCGATCTTCCAGAAATCCCGCTGGACACCGTCCACCAGCACCACCGGAATCTCCTCGGCGAAGCGTTCGCGCAGCCCGGCGTCGTCGTCCACCGATTGCTCGGTCCATCCGATTCCGAGCGCGGCAGTGACGCGGCCGACGGCGGCGCGCGCCTCCGCGCACAGGTGACAGTCAGCTTTGGTGATCAGTACTACATCGGGGAAAGACGCGGGCTTGGCCATGCATCCACCGTAGCCCGGCGGCTGCTTCGGCGTCGACGCGCGGCACAGTCCGCAAGCGGCCACACCGCAGTCCTGCCGCCGCGTCGCGCGCCCGGCGGGCGGCCCGGAGCCGGTCATTGACTAGACTCGTGGCATGCCCGAGGAGAAATACGTCGCTGTGGCCAGCGAGCCTGCTGCATCGACGCAGCACGGCGAGGCCGCATTTTTCGACGTCGACAACACCCTCATGAAGGGCGCAAGCCTTTTCCACGTGGCGCGCAAGCTGCACCAGCGCGGCGCGTTCACCCTGCTGCAGGCTGCCGGTTTCGCCTGGAAGCAGCTCATGTTCATACTGCGCGGCGAAAACATGGATGATGTCCATGCCGTCCGCGATTCGGCCCTGCGGCTGGCCGCCGGCATCACGGCGAAGGACATCGAAGCCCTGGGCGAAGAGGTCTATGACGAGATGATTGAGTCGCGGATCTGGCCGGGGACCAAGGCCCTGGCCGAACAGCATCTCCGGGTCGGGCGCAAAGTATGGCTCGTCACGGCGACGCCGATCGAGGTGGCCACCGTCATTGCCACCCGGCTGGGCCTGACCGGGGCGCTGGGCACGGTGGGCGAGATCCTTGACGGCTCGTACACGGGACAGCTCGTGGGAGAAATCCTCCATGGACCGGCCAAGGCGGTCGCAGTCCGGGGAATCGCGGAGGAGCAGGGGCTGGACCTCAAACGTTGCTGGGCCTACAGCGATTCCCACAACGACATCCCGCTCCTGAGCATGGTGGGCCACCCGGTCGCCATCAACCCCGACGCCAAGCTGCGCCGTTACGCCCGCGAGCACAACTGGCCGGTCTACGACTTCCGCTCGGGCCGGCGCGCCGCCACGTTGGGATTCAAGGCCGCCACGGTCGGAGGGGCCATCTACGGCCTGTGGCGGGGGTTCTCCCGCTTCCGCGGCCCCAGCCGCTAAGCCCCGCAACGTTTCCGCGGCGGATTCGGACGCGCGCGGCGCGGATCCGGGCCGCCGTCCTCTGATTCCGTAGCGCGTGTCCGAATCCGTAGCCCGGGTCCGAATCCGGCGCGAAACCTGCGCCGTCCCGGCGTCGTCCCGGCGTCGTCCCGGCGTCGTCCCGGCGTCGTCCCGGCGCGAAATCTACCCGCCGGAAAAGGGCAAGAAAAATGCCCGCCGCCTGGAAGGCAACGGGCATTTCATACAGTGCGAAGTATTGCTACTTCTTATTGCGACGCTGGTGGCGCGTCTTGCGAAGCAGCTTGCGGTGCTTCTTCTTGGCCATACGCTTGCGACGCTTCTTAATAACTGAACCCACGAAAGTTCCTTACCGGCTAGATGCAGTACCTGCCTGTTGGGAAGGGTCCGCGGGCTAAGCAGCAGACTGAAACAACTGACAGGTTCTTACAATGACGTAAAACGTTCCTTAACAGGGTACCGCCTCTGCGGGGCACCCCACGACCGCGGGCCACATGCGGGACCCAAAGCAGTCGATTGACTCTGTGAAAGTTGCCGCGGACTGGTCAGCCAGTCCCGGCGTGGCCGTCGCTCCGGTCGACGACGGCACCCTTGAGGTACTGTTCGACGGCGTTTTCCGGCACGCGGTAAGAGCGGCCGAAGCGGACGGCCGGCATCTCCCCCGAATGCACGAGACGGTACACAGTCATCTTTGAAACCCGCATGAGTTCCGCGACTTCGGCCACGGTCAAAAAACGGGCCTTGGAGAAGTTGGCCTCCGTAGACATTTCCCTATTCCTTTGCTCAAGCGAACGGCAGCCCCACCTGATGACATGGCGGTGTGCCGATGCTGAGCCATCAAACAACCATGTGATAGCAACTCTAGTTGCTCATGGTGCCAATGTGAAAGACTTCCGCAGGAATCCCCACGCACTTTCCGCAGGAATCCCGAAATCCTCCAAAGCCGGCGCACCGTGCCGATGCACCGTGTCGATGTTCCGTGCCGATGTTCCGCGCCGGCGCCCCGGCCCTGCCCTCAGGCGCGGGTCCGGCGGGTGCGGGCCGAGGCTGCCAGCTGGCCCAGTACCGACGCCGTGACATCCCAGTCCATGCAGGCATCCGTGACGCTCTGGCCGTAGACCAACTCGTCCTTTCCGGCGCCTGTCAGCCTTGCCTGCGGCGTTGACGTCGGTGTTGACATCTAGGTTCTGCGCCCCGCCCACCAGGAAGCTCTCCAGCATGACGCCGGCGATCGCCCCGGCAGCGGCTCCGGCGCTTTCCAGCTGGGAACCGATTTCGAGGGCGACCTCGGCCTGCCGGTGGTGGTTCTTGCCGCTGTTGGCGTGGCTGGCGTCGACGATCAGCCGGGGGTTCAACTGCTTCGCGGCGAGCTTGGCGGAGGCGGCTTCAACGTCGGCGGCCGAGTAGTTGGGTCCCTTGCGTCCGCCGCGGAGGATGACGTGGGTGTCCGGGTTGCCGGCGGTGGCCACAAGCGCGGCCCTGCCGTCGTCGTCGATCCCGAGGAACGCCTGGGCGGCCGCGGCGGCACTGCAGGCATCCAGCGCCACTTGGAGGTCGCCGTCGGTGCCGTTCTTGAAGCCGATCGGCATCGAGAGCCCGGAGGCCAACTGGCGGTGGATCTGGCTCTCCGTGGTGCGGGCGCCGATCGCGCCCCAGGCGACAAGGTCCGCGACGTACTGGGGGCTGATGGGCTCGAGGAACTCGGTGGCGGTGGGCAGGCCGAGCGCGGTGACCTGCCGCAGGAATGCGCGGGCCGCGCGGAGGCCCGCGGCGATGTCGTGGCTGCCGTCCAGCCGGGGGTCGTTGATCAGGCCCTTCCAGCCCACCGTGGTGCGCGGCTTCTCGAAGTAGGTGCGCATGACGACCAGCAGGTCTTCGCGGTGCTTCTCGGCCTGGCTCACCAGCCGGCGGGCGTATTCGAGGCCGGCTTTGGGGTCGTGGATGGAGCACGGGCCGACGATCACGAGCAGCCGGTCGTCGACGCCGTCCATGATGGCGCGGACCTCGTCGCGGCTGCGTGCCACCACCTCGGCCATGCGGGACTCCAGCGGCAGTTCCGCCATAAGATCCTGCGGGCTAGGCAGCGGGGTGAACTCGCTGACGCGCAGGTTCGAGGTGGACTGCTGGGTGTCGGCGACTGCTTCGATGCTCATGTTCGGGTCCTGTTCCGGATGCGGAGCGGGCCCTGATCAGAACCCGCCGGAGAAATGGCGAAGGGCAGAGAATGATCTCTGCCCTGTTGGCTCTGAAGGAAAGTTGGATGCGTGTCAGTTAGACGCGGGCCCCTCCAGAGCCAACGAAAAATACGCATACCAACGGTTAGTCATAGCGTCGACCATAGCCCCGGAGCCGCGGCAGGGGCAAACGCCGGGCGTAACATTTCGCCTGCACCGCCGTCCCGGGTCGCCTCAAGTCGCCGAGTTGGCAGATCGCGGCAATGTTTGGCCCCGGCACTGCCGCGACGTGTCAACTCGGGCGGTGCAGGCAGGGTCAGGCGTGCGGCCCGGGCCGCTGCGACGGAGCCAGCAGGACGTCGACAAGCTGAGTCAGGCCGTCCGCCATGTCCACGTCCTTGTCATACAGCCATTGGAGCTGCAGGCCGTCAAATGCTGCGATCACCAGCCGGGCCAGGACATCCGGCGCAACGTCCGTCCGGACAGTCCCGGCATCCTGGCGGCGCACAATGTCCTGGCTCAGTTCCTCCACCAGTTGCGCGTACCTGTCCTGGAAATAGCTGTGGGAATCGTGTCCGGGATCGTTGGCGGTCGCCGAGGCCACGGCATACAGCGTGGTGAGGCCCGGTTCGCGGCGGTTCCGCTCGGCAACCACGGCGAGGGAAGGCAGCCCCACGTCCCCGGTCCCGCCGACTTCCCGGCTGCGCCGGTCGCGTTCGGCCAGCACCGCCGTCAAGAGTTCCTGCTTGCCCGTGAAGTAGTGGAAGAGTGTCGCTTCCTTCACGCCCACGAGCTCGGCGACACGCTTCAGGGCAGTGCCCTCGAAGCCTTCCGTGGCGAACACATCCGTAGCTGTCCGGACGATCTGTTCGCGGCGTTCCGCTCCTTTGGCGTACGGTCCGCGGGGCTTCGACATTGGCATTGGCCCAGTTTATTTCACTTTTTTCGACCAAAACCTAGTCCAACTCGGTTTTTATGGTTACGATCATTCCCAGGGCCCAACGGAGGGCCACTTTTCGTCAGGAGGCAATGTGGCCGTCAGGACCATTAACCAGGAATCAGCGGCCCAGGCCGCCCGCCAGGCTCCCAGCAGCCTGGACCCTTCAATCAGCAAGGCTCCCCGCGCCTACGTGATCGGAATGCCGATCGCAAGCGCCGGCCTGTGGATGGCCGTGCTGGCGCCGGCCATCGTGGTCCTGGCCATCAAGGTTTCCGAAATCACGACGCCGGACACGCGTGCCGGCGCCCTGAGTCTGGTGGCCGGCGTCGGCGCCGTCGTCGCCCTTCTCGCCAATCCGTTCTTCGGCCGGCTGAGCGACCGCACCACGTCCCGCTTCGGGATGCGCAAGCCGTGGATCATCGGCGGCTCGCTGACCGGACTCATTGCGCTCTTCTTCCTGGGGTCGGCCACGGGCGTCCCGGGGGTGCTGGTCGCGTGGATCTTTGCCCAGCTCGGGTTCAACGCGGCGCTCGCGGCGCTGGTGGCCACGCTTCCGGACCAGGCCGCCCCCTCGGAGCGCGGCCGCCTCTCCGGGCTCATCGGCATGACCCTGTCGGTCGGGCTGGTGGCCGCGGCGTTCTTCGCGCAACTCTTCGACAACGCCCTGCAGATGGCCGTCGTCCCGGGCGTCGTCGGGACTGCCTTGGCCATCGGCTTTGCCTTCACCTTCAAGGACCGTGTCCTCACCGAGAAGCCCGCTCCGCTCAGCCTCAAGGAGATCCTGGGCTCGTTCTACTTCAACCCCCGCACCTACCCTGGCCTGGGCTGGGCCTGGCTGACCAAGTTCATGGTCTATGTTGGCTACTGCGCGGCCCTGCTCTACCTGCCGTACTTCTTCACCGACCAGCTCCACGTGGCCCCGTCCCAGGTCACCACCCTGGTTTTCCAGGCGACGCTGATCAGTTCCGCCGGCACGGTCCTTACCAGTGTGGCCGGCGGTTGGCTCAGCGACAGGATCGGCAAGCGAAAAGGCATGGTGATCGCCTCCGCCCTCATCATCATGGCGGGCCTGATCGTCATCGCCACGTCCAGCACCACCGACCAGGTCCTGGTGGGCCAGGCCATCACAGGACTGGGCCTGGGCTGCTTCGGCGCCGTGGACGTCGCCCTCATCGCCGACCTCCTGCCGGGCACGCAGTCTGAAAACGCCAAGACCTTCGGCGTGTTCAACATTGCCCAGGCACTCCCCCAGTCCCTTGTGCCCGCCGTCGCCTTCCCCGTCATCGCCCTGGGCGGCTACCCCGCGCTGTTCCTCGGCGGCGCCGTCGTCGGCATCATCGGCGCAATCCTCGTCACCCGCATCAAAGGAGTCAAGTAAATGAATCCCTCGCTGTCCCCCGCCGCCCTGGCCCTCTCCCCGGATTCGCCGGATGCGGAGGCCCGGATCCGCGAGCTCGCTGCCGGGCTGAGCCTGGAGCAGCAGATCCAGCTGCTGACCGGAGCGGATGTGTGGTCCACGCACGCCATCCCCGAAATCGGACTCACCCGCGTCGTCATGTCGGACGGCCCCGCAGGGGTCCGCGGCGAGGACTTCGACGAACGCCACGACTCCGTCTCGCTGCCGTCGTCCTCCGCCCTGTCCGCGACGTGGAGCGTTGAAACCGCCCGCCGCTACGGCCAGGTACTCGGACAGGAGGCCCGGCGCAAGGGCGTCCACGCCGTCCTTGGCCCCACCATCAACCTCCACCGCTCGCCGCTGGGCGGACGGCACTTTGAATGCATGAGCGAGGACCCGCGCCTCACCGCGACGCTGGCCGCCGGGTACGTCGCCGGTGTGCAGTCCATGGGCGTGGGCGCCACCCCGAAGCACTACCTCGCCAACGAGGCCGAGACGGACCGCTTCACCTCGGATTCCGTCGTGGCCGAGCGCCCGCTTCGCGAGCTCTATCTCGCCGCCTTCGAGGACGCCATCACTGAAGCCCGCGCCTGGCTCGTGATGAGCTCGTACAACTCCATCAACGGCACCACGGCCAGCGAAAACAAGCTCCTCGAGACGCCGCTCTCCACGGAATGGGGCTTTGACGGCGTTGTGGTGTCTGACTGGACCGGCGTCCGGTCCGTGGAAGCTGCCAACGCGCACCAGGACCTGGAAATGCCCGGTCCCGTGGGGCACTGGGGGCCCAAGCTGCTCGAAGCGGTCCGCGACGGCCGGGTCAGCCGGGACGCCATCCTGGAAAAAGTCACCCGCATCCTGCGGCTTGCGGCCCGCGTGGGATCCCTCGAGGGATTCACGCCGGCCGTGACGGACCTGCCCGCCCAGCTGAACGGCGCCGCCGTCGCCCGTGAAGTGGCTGTCCGCGGCGCGGTGCTGGTCCGCAACGAGGGCGGCCTCCTGCCACTGGACGCCGCGAAGCTGGGCAGCGTGGCCGTGATCGGCCACAACGCCGAGGAGGCCCGGACCCAGGGCGGCGGCAGCGCCACCGTCATGCCCAAATACACCGTCTCGCCGCTGGAGGGACTCCGGAAGGCATTGCCCGACGACGTCGACGTCACCTATGCCCGCGGCGCCAAGGTGGCGGAAGGCATTCAGGCGTTCCCGCGCACCTCGCTGCACAACCCGGTGTCCGGCGTGCCTGGAATCCGGGTCACGTTCCTTGCCGCGGACGGAACGGAGATCTCCGGCGAAGACCGGCTTGCCTCGCACCTGATCTGGTTCGGCGTGGGCATTCCCGCCGGCACCTCGGCCATCCGGATGCAGGCCGACTGGACCGCCGAAACAGCCGGTGTGCACCACCTCGGCGTCGGGACTGTGGGTCAGATCCGGCTCGCCCTCGACGGGGACGAGGTCTTCAACGGCGAGCTTGAGGACGACACCGACGTCCTCGGCGCCGCCTTGTTCGACCCGCCCAAGACCGTCCACGCCCTGGAAACCGCAGCCGGCCAGAAGGTCCGGATCGAGGCCGAATACCAGCTGCCCAAGCAGCAGGTCATCCCGTTCACAGCCATCCTGCTCGGCGAGGAAACGGTGGTCACCGATCCCCAGGCGGAGATCGACGCCGCCGTGGACGCCGCGCGGAACGCCGACGTCGCGGTGGTGGTGGTCGGCACCAATGCGGCGATCGAATCCGAGGGCTTCGACCGGAAGGACCTCGACCTGCCCGGCCGGCAGAACCAACTCGTAGAGGCCGTCGCCGCGGCGAATCCGCGCACCGTTGTTGTGGTCAACTCCGGTTCGCCGGTGCTCATGCCGTGGCTGGAGAAGGTGGACGCGGTCCTGCTGGGCTGGTTCGGTGGCCAGGAATTCGGCACCGCCGTCGCTGACATCCTGCTGGGCGCCGAGGAGCCGGGCGGCCGGCTGCCCACCACATGGCCGGCAGCCCTGGCGGATGTTCCCGTGCTCAACACCACCCCCGTCGACGGCAAGGTGGTCTACGCCGAAGGCATCCACATCGGCTACCGCGCGTGGCTCAAGCAGCAGGCCGCCGGCGGAGCAGCGCCGGCCCTGCCGTTCGGCTTCGGCCTCGGGTACACCACGTTCGACATCGGCAGCCCCCACGCTCCGGCATCCGTGCCCGCCAACCAGGACGTCGTGGTGCACGTGCCGGTCCGGAACACGGGCACGCGCACCGGCCGCGACGTCGTCCAGGTCTACCTGGACCGCGCCGACTCCGCCGTGGAGCGTCCCGTCCGCTGGCTGGCCGGCTACGCCGGAACGCACCTCGCGCCCGGCGGAACGGAGAGCGTTGAGGTCCGTATCCCGGCCAAGGCGTTCGGCCACTACGACGGCGGCTGGCAGTTTGAGCCCGGCACCTTCCGGTTGCTGGTGGGCCGCCACTCGGCCGATGATTTCCAGACCCTGGACATCGAGGTGCGCTGACTCAGAGTTGCCTTTCGCCCTGCGGGCGTGAGCGCGGTTCACCGAAGAAGCAGTTGGCGGCAGTGCCCAGCACGGGCGCTGCCGCCAACGGCGTTTCCGGCACCGGGCCGCCGTGCCCGCTATGCCGCCGGCCAGCCTGGCCGCCGGTGCGGCAGGGTGGCCGGACCGCATCCCCTACAGTGTGGTTAGGCCACAGAGTCGGCACCGTCCCACCCCCAGGAGGCAGCAATGACGCAAACCATCGGTCCGGACAACCCCGAGGCAACCGCGACGCCGGCTGAACCCGCCACGGGCGGCCCGTCCGCGGGAGGCCCGTCCACGGGAGCAAGAGCCGTCCCGGCTGCCCTGAAGCGCCGCGTGCCAAAATACGCGGACCTCGCGCCCCTGATGCAGTTCAAGAAGCCGGAGTTCAGCCGGGCCGCCAGGCTTCGCCGCGCCAGCACCATCTGGGATCTCCGGGACATGGCCAAGCGCCGCACGCCCCAGGCACCGTTCGACTACACCGACGGCGCCGCCGAGGCCGAAATCACCCTCCGCCGCGCCCGCCAGGCCTTCCTGGACATCGAGTTCCGGCCCGGGATCCTGCGCGATGTCTCCAGCATCGACCTCAGCACCGACATCCTGGGCAGGTCCTCCCGGCTACCGGTGGGCATCGCGCCCACGGGTTTCACCCGGATGATGCAGTCCGAGGGCGAATACGCCGGCTCCCAGGCCGCCGAAGCCGCCGGCATTCCCTATACCCTCTCCACCATGGGCACGGCGTCCATCGAGGACGTGGCCGCCGCCGCACCCGCGGGCCGCAACTGGTTCCAGCTGTACCTGTGGACCGACCGGGACCGGTCGCTGGAACTGATCCAACGCGCCGCCACGGCCGGCAACGACACCCTCATGGTCACGGTGGACACCGCCGTCGCGGGCGCCCGCCTCCGCGATGTCCGCAACGGCATGACCATCCCGCCCGCCCTGACGCTCAAGACCGTCCTGGATGCGTCCTACCGGCCGTCGTGGTGGTTCAACTTCCTCACCCACGAGCCGCTGACCTTCGCCTCGCTCTCCCGGTACACGGGCACGGTCGCGGACCTCATCAACTCCATGTTCGATCCCACCCTGACCTTCGCCGACCTCGACTGGCTGCGCGAGACCTGGAAGGGCAAGCTCGTGGTCAAGGGCATCCAGACGGTCGAGGACGCCCGCAAGGTCGTGGACCACGGCGCGGACGGGATCGTGCTCTCCAACCACGGCGGCCGCCAGCTGGACCGGGCACCGATCCCGTTCCACCTGCTCCCCGAGGTCTCCGCCGCGCTGAAGGCGGACCGCAGCGAGGCCGCGATCATCCTGGACACCGGCATCATGAGCGGCGCGGACATCATCGCCGCCCTGGCCCTGGGCGCCGACTTCACCCTGATCGGCCGCGCCTACCTGTACGGGCTCATGGCCGGCGGCCGGGCCGGCGTCGACCGGGCCCTCCAGATCCTGGAGAAGGACATGCAACGCACCATGGCCCTGCTGGGCGTCAGCCGGGTCGCGGACCTCACCCCGGAGCACGTGCGGATCCTCAGGCAGTAGCCGGCCCGAAACCCCTCGAGACGGCATTTCGCGGCAGTGTTCTTCCGGAACATTGCCGCGAAGTGCCGACTCGGCGGTGTGTGCAGGGCGCGGAGGGCGTGTTACTTCTTGCGGGGCTACTTCTTGCGACCGAACTTGGGGAGGTTGGCGAGGAGATCGGCGGCCCTGGTGGCGGCGCGGCCCACGGTCCGCCCGATCTGCTGGGGCATCTTGTCCTCGCCCGCCGTTCCCACCGGGATGACGACGGCAGGGCTCAGCGGACTGCCGGCAGGACGGCCCGCCAGCGCGGCAGCGGGCTGCGCGGCGGGTTGCGCGGCAGCAGGGGCGCCGGCCGGTTGCGCCGCGGCCAGCCCTGCTGCGGGTTGCGGTCCGGCCAGGCTTTCCCGGACAGCTGCCGGGCTGGGTTCCGGGCGGCGGGCGGGCGCTGCGTCCGCTGCCGCGGCGGGGAGGACGTCGAACGCCTGCAGCCAGTTGGCAATCCCGGCGAGGGGCTTCGGGTTGAGCGCGTAGTAGCGCTTCTGGCCCTGGGCGCGCATGCTCACCAGGTCCGCTTCGCGGAGGACTTTGAGGTGTTTGGAAATGGTGGGCTGGCTTGCCTCAAGTTCCTGGACCAGTTCCCCCACTGCCTTATCCCCCTTGCGGAGGGCTACCAGAATGTCGCGCCTGGTTGCCTCAGCAATGACGGCAAATACGTCGTCTGTCACCATGCCCTCCACACTAGCGACATATACGCCAGATGGCATCCACAAATTACGGCCCTGCTACGTGGCCTCATTCCCGGCCGGGAGCTAGTCGAACCAGGGGTCCAGTCCGTGGAGGGGGAACACTTCTTTGCGGGTGGCCATGATGGTGCGGTCCACCGCGTCGTTGGGGTCGAACCCCACTTCCCACGACCGCCACCAGAGGTCGACGTCGTCGCCCATCACTTCCGGGGGTTCCACACCGAACTTGGCCCCGTACTTGTCTTTGACATAGCTGCGCCAGTCCTCGGGAACCGGGGTGCGCAGAGGCACTGGACGGCCGGCGGCAATCGCTATGAGGTGGCTCCAGGACCGCGGCACCACGCTGACCACGTTGTAGCCGCCGCCCCCCGTGGAAATCCACCGGTTGTCGCAGTAGCGCGCGGCGAGATTGCCGATCGCCGTGGCGGCCTCGCGCTGGCCGTCCACACTGATGTTCAGATGCGTGAGCGGGTCAAGCCGGTGCGAGTCGCACCCGTGCTGGCTCACGATGACTTCCGGTTCGAACGCGCCAATGAGCTGCGGCACGACGGCGTGGAAGGCCCGCAGCCAGCCGGCGTCGGCGGTGCCGGCCGGCAGTGCGACGTTCACGGCGCTGCCCTGCGCGTTCGGGCCGCCGATTTCATTGGCAAAGCCGGTGCCCGGGAAGAGAGTCAGCCCGGATTCGTGCAGCGAAATTGTCAGGACGCGCGGATCGTCCCAGAAGATGCTCTGCGTCCCGTCACCGTGGTGCGCATCGACGTCGACGTACGCCACGCGCCGGACGCCGCCGTCGAGCAGCCGCTGGATGGCCAGGGCGGCGTCGTTGTAGATGCAAAAACCGCTGGCTCGGTCCCGCGAGGCGTGGTGCATACCGCCGCCGAAGTTCACGGCCCGCACCGCGCTGCCGTCCAGGACGGCAGCGGCCGCCAGCAGGGAGCCGCCGGCCAGCCGGGCGCTGGCCTCGTGCATGCCGGCAAAGGCGGGGTCATCCTCAGTTCCCAGGCCCCTGGCTTCATCGGGGGTGTCCGGATTTTCGCTCACGCGCCGCACGGCGGCCACAAATTCCGGGCTGTGGACCGCGAACAGTTCCTCGTCGGCGGCAACCTCCGGGGCGGCTACCGTGACGTGGTCCAGATCAAGCAGGCCCAGGCTGCCGGCCAGCTTCGCCGTGAGCTCCATGCGCTCGGGCGCCATCGGGTGACTGTGGCCAAAGTTGTAGGCGGTCATGGCAGGATCCCACACCACCGTCGTTGGCAGCGCGGTCTGAGCGAGTCCGGGCAGGAATGTCATCAATCACAGGCTACCCGAGCAGTCCCCGGCTTCCCGCGCGTGCACGGGTGCTCCCCCGGCCATTACGCGGAGTTTAGTGGTTTACTACTGGGGGAAGAAGTTTCAACCGAGGAAAAAAATGACGCAAAGCCAGTCGAGGTCCACGCGCCCGGCCAACTGGCAGCCAGGTATGCCGGAGCGGGACGGCCTGTGGATCTTCACACGCCTGCGCGACTTCATTGACAGCATCGCGAACAGCTCGCCGGCCCGCCTGGCGCTCACGGCGTTCGGCGTCGTGATCCTGGTCTTCACCACCTTGCTCTCCCTGCCCGTATCGTCCGCGACCGGGCAGGTCACCCCGCTGCACGACGCCCTCTTCACAGCGGTGTCCGCCGTCTGCGTCACGGGCCTGACCGTGGTCTCCACAGCCGTGCACTGGTCCTTCTTCGGTCAGCTCGTGATTCTGGTCGGCATATTCGTGGGCGGCCTGGGCACCTTGACCCTCGCGTCGCTGCTGGCGCTCATGGTCAGCAAGAAGCTCGGTGTCCGCGGCAAGCTGATCGCCCAGGAGGCCATGAACAACGCCGGCCGGCTCGGCGAGGTCGGCACGCTGCTCCGGATCGTGATCGTGACGTCCGTGGTGATCGAGGGCGCCCTGGCACTGGCTCTGGTCCCCCGTTTCCTGATCCTCGGGGAGAGTTTCCCGCAGGCCCTCTGGCACGGCGTCTTCTACGCCATTTCGTCGTTCAACAACGCCGGCTTCACCCCGCATTCCGACGGGATCGTCCCGTACGAAACCGACCTCTGGATCCTCGTCCCGCTCATGCTCGGCGTGTTCCTGGGCAGCCTGGGCTTCCCCGTGGTCATGGTGCTGCAGCAGAACGGGCTGCGGTGGAAGAAATGGAACCTGCACACCAAGCTGACCATCCAGGTGTCCTTCATCCTCCTGGTCGCCGGGACGCTCCTCTGGGGGTTCCTGGAGTGGGACAACCTGCGCACCATCGGGGGCATGGACCTCGGCGACAAGATCACGCATTCGCTGTTTGCCTCCGTCATGCTGCGGTCAGGCGGCTTCAACCTTGTCGATCAGAACCACATGGAATCCACCACCATGCTGCTCTCCGATGCCCTCATGTTCGCCGGCGGCGGCTCCGCATCCACGGCCGGCGGCATCAAGGTGACCACCATTGCCGTGATGTTCCTGGCGATCGCCGCCGAGGCCCGCGGCGACTCCGACGTGAAGATCTACGGCCGGACCATCCCGGAGGGCACCATGCGCGTGGCCATTTCGGTGATCGTCGCCGGCGCCACCCTCGTCTCGGTCTCGGCCCTGCTGCTCCTGCACATCAGCGGGGCTTCCCTGGACCGGGTCCTGTTTGAAACCATTTCCGCCTTCGCCACGGTGGGCTTGAGCACCAACCTCAGTGCCGAATTGCCGCCGTCGGGGGTCTACGTCCTCGCCGTGCTCATGTTTGCCGGGCGCGTGGGGACGGTCACCCTTGCCGCCGGCCTGGCCCTGCGCCAGCGCAGCCAGCTGTACCACTACCCGGAAGAGAGACCGATCATTGGCTAGTTCCTCAGGCGCCGTCAACCGCCCCGCCCACAACGCCCCCGTGCTGGTGATCGGGCTGGGCCGTTTTGGCGCATCCACCGCAGAGCAGCTGGTCAAGCAGGGCAGGGAGGTGCTGGCCATTGAGCGCGACCGCACCCTCGTCCAGAAGTGGGCGAGCGTCCTGACACACGTCGTGGAAGCCGATGCCACCAACATCGATGCCCTCCGCCAGCTCGGCGCCCAGGAATTCAGTTCCGCCGTCGTGGGCGTGGGCACGTCGATCGAATCCTCGGTGCTGATCACCGTGAACCTCGTGGACCTCGGGATCGAGCACCTCTGGGTCAAGGCGATCACGCCCTCGCACGGCAAGATCCTGACCCGGATCGGCGCCAACCACGTCATCTACCCGGAGGCCGACGCCGGCGTCCGCGCCGCGCACCTGGTCTCCGGCCGCATGCTTGACTTCATCGAGTTCGACGACGACTTCGCGATCGTCAAGATGTACCCGCCGCGCGAGACCGTGGGATTCACCCTCGACGAATCCAAGGTCCGTTCCAAGTACGGCGTCACGATTGTGGGCGTGAAGTCCCCGGGCGAGGACTTCACCTATGCGCGGCCGGAAACCAAGGTCTCCTCACGGGACATGCTCATTGTTTCGGGCCACGTGGACCTGCTGGAACGGTTCGCCGCACGCCCCTAGCTCACCACCGGAGCCACCGACGGCGATGGTGTCACCGCCGGGGCGCCGGCGCACCGCGTCCGCCCGGGCAGGCTCAGGCGAGCTGCCGGGTGATCTCCGCGGCGCGGGCGGCAGCCGCACGGGCGCCGTCGGCGATGATCGCCGGCAGGCCCCGCTCGTCAAACGTGGCGATGGCCCGTTCCGTGGTGCCGTTCGGGCTCGTGACCGCCTTGCGCAGCGCCGCGGGATCCGCGCCGGGCTCGGCCAGCATGAAGCCGGCCCCGGCGACGGTCTCGCGGGCCAGCAGCAGCGACAGCTCCGGATCCAGGCCCAGCTCCACCCCTGCCGCCGCCATGGCCTCGGCCAGGTAGAAAGCGTAGGCCGGGCCCGAGCCGCTGATCGCGGAGAGGGCATCCACCTGGTCTTCGGGAATCTCCACCACCGTGCCGGCCGCGGCGAGGATGTCCTTTGCGTGCTGGAGCTGTTCGGCCGAGCAGCTGGTTCCGGCGGAGACGGAGACGACGCCGCGGCCCAGCTTCGCCGGGGTGTTCGGCATCGTGCGGATGACCGGCTGGCCGGCCGGCAGGGCCGCCTCCAGCTGCTGCAGGGATACGGCGGCCGCGACGCTGATGACGATGGTGTCCGGCGAGAGGGAATCGCTGATTTCCCGCGCCAGGTCCGCGATGCCCACGGGCTTGACGCCGAGGATCACGACGCCGGAGCCGGTGGCGGCCTGCTTGTTGTTCTCGGGCTCTTCCTCGCCCGCGATGGCCGTGATCCCGTGATGCCGCTCAGCCAGCTCGGCCGCGCGCTCGGCCCGCCGGACCGTGGCGACGATATCGGCCGGGTCGACGCCGCCGTCGATCAGCCCGCCCAGAATTGCCTCGTTCATTGACCCACAGCCCAGGAATGCGATTCGGTTGCTCATGTCCCCATCATGGCAGTCCGGTGCGATTCCCAGCCAGTTCACACCTTCACTGCAGTCAGTGCACAACTTGGGCCCCTACCGTTGTAGTTACCTCATTGAGGGTGCGAGTGATGCAGCAGGCATGCGGATGCCTGCGTGGCACCGGTGGTCTGTAGCGGGTTTTCCCATTTTTCGCGCGACAGACCGCCGGTGCCTTTGCCGTTTAAGCCCGCTCCTTGCAACCCCGCTAACCCCGCGCCTTTCCGGTTCAACCGGCCGGTCGCGGCGCCGCCACCAACCAGGGCGGCACGGCGTCGGATTGTCAGCCAACGCACAGGTAAATCCCGTCGAGCGCTCATAAACGGCTACTACTTTGGAAAGTGCCTCAACAGGTGCGAGTGATGATAGCCGGTTCCGCCGGAGCCGGCGGTACGCCGGGCGTTTGCAGCAGAGTTCCCCCAAGTCCTGCTCCAACCGCCCGGCGTTACTCGTTTAACCGACCTGTTCTAGGACACCTGCGGGTCCGGATGCTCACCGTCTCCGGCCTCCCCGGCCCCGAGACTCCGGAGCTTCCCTTCCAGGAACCGGCGTTCCGCGGTGCTGCCGGCAAGCTCCAATGCCCGGCCGTAGGCTTCGGCGGCCTCCGGAAAGCGGCGCAGGCGCACCAGGAAGTCGGCGCGGACGGCGTGGAAGAGGTAGTAGTTCTCCAGTCCCAGTTCTTCAACCGCCGCCAACGCGGGAACAGGCCCGTGCAGTTCGGCAAGGGCGACGGCGCGGTTGAGCGCCACCACCGGTCCGGGAGCGACGGTCAGGAGCTGGTCGTACAGCTGCAGGATCTGTGCCCAGTCGGTGTCCGCGGCGGTCGCTGCATCGCTGTGGACGGCGTTGATCGCCGCCTGGAGCTGATACGGCCCTGGACGGTTCCGGCGCAGGCACTGGCGGACCAGCTCCTGGCCTTCGGCGGCCTGGGAGCTGTCCCAGCGTCCCCGGTCCTGTGCCGCCAGCAGCACGAGTCCGCCGTCGGGGGTGAATCGCGCGCCGCGGCGGGACTCTATGAGCAGCATCAGTGCCAGCAGTCCCGTTGCCTCCGGCTCGTCAGGCATCAGGGACGCCAGCAGCCTGCCAAGCCGGATGGCTTCCGCACAGAGCTCCGCACGGGCGGGGCCGTCTGCGGGGCCCTGGTTGTAGCCTTCGTTGAAGATGAGGTAGACGACCGCCAGCACCGATTCCAGCCGTTCGGGCAGCTCGGCGCCCTGCGGGACGCGGTACGGGATCTTCGCATCCCGGATTTTCGCCTTGGCCCGGACCAGCCGCTGTGCCATGGTTGCCTCCGGCACCAGGAAGGCCCGGGCGATCTCCGCCGTCGTCAATCCGCCCAGAAGCCGCAGCGTGAGTGCCACCTGGGCGGATCTGGCGAGGGCGGGATGGCAGCACGTGAAGATCAGCCGCAAGGTGTCATCGTCCACGTCGTCGACTCCTGACCGTTCTGCCAGGAACTGCTCTTCCGCGGCCGGCGCGGGTCCGCTTCCGGACCGTGCCGCCGCCAGCAGGGCCGCCTGCGCATGTTTGTCCTCGCGCGAGGCCTCCCTCCGCAGCCGGTCGATTGCCCGGTGCCGTGCGGTAGTGATGATCCAGCCGGCCGGGCTGGGCGGGACGCCTGCCGAGGGCCAGTGCTGGACCGCTGCCGCAAACGCGTCCTGGACGGCGTCCTCGGCGATATCGATGTTCCCGAAGGTGCGCGCCAGGACGGCTACTGCGCGGCCGTACTCGTGCCGGAACACCCGGGCGATGTCCGCCTCGGTGGCACCGGACCCTGGCGCTGGCACTGGCACTGGCACTGGCACTGGCACTACGGTCACCCACAGCAGCCCCCTCCGCCCGGCGGCTAGTGCTGGAAGGGACGCACTTCAACGGGAAGCGTGGTGGCGCGGGCCAGCTTCCGCGCCCAGCCGAGGGCAGCGTCCAGATCCTCGGCCTCGACGACGGTGAAGCCGCCAAGGTGCTCTTTGCCTTCGGTGAACGGCCCGTCGGTGATGAGGATCTCGCCGCCGCTTGGCCGGAGGACCGTGGCGGACTCTGCCGGGTGGAGTCCCGCGGCGAACACCCAGGCCCCGGCTGCCTGCATCTCGCGGTTCAGGGCCGCGAGGTCGCGCATGATCGGTTCGAGGACCTCCGGTCCCGGGGCGGGGCCGTCCGGCTGGTAAATGCTGAGCAGGTACTGCGACATTTTGTGCCTCCTTGTCGAATCAGTTTGTCGATTCAGCCGGCGGCGTGCCGGCTTCTCAGCAACTACACGAACGAGGTCCCTGCAGATCGACACCGGGGCGGGCTCGCGCCAGGCACGGGCGGCCTCAGGACGTTTTTTCCGGCGACTGGAGCTCCGCCGGCGGCCCCTGGGCCACATGCGGTGCGGGATCCAGCGGTCCCTCAAACACCAACTGGTCCAGGCGGCGGAGGATGAGCCCCTCGCGCAGCGCCCACGGGCAGATTTCCATGCTGGCGAATTCGAACATTTCCAGGGCTGCTTCCGCCACCAGGGCGCCGGCGAGGACCTGCGCTGCGCGGGCCTCGGAAACGCCGGGCAGGTGGAGCCTGTCTTCTACCTCCATGGCCGAGATGCGCTGCGCCCAGAGCCCCAGGTCGAGGGCCAGAAGCTCCCGCTTGACGTAGGGTCCGGCGGCGCTGGGGGCGGCCCCGGCGATCCTGGCGAGGGACCGGAAGGTCTTGGATGTGCCCGCCACGAGGTTGGGCCGGCCCAGCTTCTGGAACTTGCGCACGGCGGGCTTGAGCGTGGAGCGGATGTAGCGCCGCAGCTCCTTGATGCTCTTGGCCGAGGGCGGGTCCTCCGGGAGCCAGTCACGGGTCAGCCGGCTGGCGCCGAGCGGGACGGACATCGCCAGCTCGGGCAGCTCGTCCTGTCCGAGGGCCATCTCGAAGGAGCCGCCGCCGATGTCCAGGTTGAGGATGGGCCCGGCGCCCCAGCCGTACCAGCGCCGGACGGCGAAGAACGTCATGGACGCCTCTTCACTGCCGGTGAGCTCCCGGAGGGTGACCGTGGTTTCATGCTTGACCCGGGCCAGGACCTCCGCGCCGTTGGTGGCCTCGCGGATGGCCGAGGTGCAGAACGCGAGGAGGTCGTCGGCTTTGTGCTTGGCCGCGAATTCCCACGCTTCGAGGACGAACTCGACGAGTTCATGCTGCCCGGCGTCGTTGATGTTGCCGTCGGCGTCGAGGAACTGCACGAGGGACAGCGGCCGCTTGTGCGAGGCGAAGGGGACCGGCCGGGCGCCTGGGTGGGCGTCGACCAGCAGGAGGTGGACGGTGTTGGACCCGATGTCAAGGACGCCTAGACGCATGCTGCCATTATTGTCCCCGCGCAAGCGGCTGGTCTAACTGCGACGGCGGTAGTCGCGAAGAAGTCCACCGTCCGGGTCGCGGCTTAGGCCTGATCCGCGTCCTGCGCCGGGCGGTCCGTATCCCCGGCAGTACCGGCAGCATCGTCCGTGGGATCGTCGGAAGGCTTGAAGTCCCGGCGGATGTTGGCCACGCCCTCCGGATCGATTTCAAAGCCATACGCGGCCCCGGGGTTGATCACCATGCCGAGCTCGTCGCCGAGGTTGCCGATGATCGCGGCGCCCTGTGTGCCGAGCACGTTCGGCGCGGCCGCGAGATACTGCTCGGTGACACGGCTCGGGTGCGAGAAAACGGCCAGGACCGGCTTGCCGGACGAGTTCGCGAGGACCAGCGGCTCCACCTGCGAGTCGGGGCCCTCGAGGGCGTCGGAGCTGACCACATAGACCTCGTTGTTGAGGAAGGCCAGGATCACGTCCACCGGGTTGGCGTCCGGCTGCTCTCCCAGGGCAAGCTGCTCCTCGAGCTCGTTCAGCGGCTGGTTGTCCAGGTGTGCGGGCTGTTCAGTCATGTTCCTACTCGATCACGTCCACGCCCGGTCCGCAAACGCGAATTCGCCGGAAACGTGCGGATTCGCCGGTAATTTCCGGCGAGTCCGCACGTTTCCGGCGAATTCGGCGCTGCTGCACTACTTCTTGGCGGGGGCCTTGCGGGCCGGTGCCTTGCGGGCCGTCGTCGTGCGCTTGACCGGGCCCTTGGCGCGCTTCTCGGCGAGGAGTTCGACGGCCTGTTCCCGGGTCAGCTCCTCAACCGAGGTGCTGCGCGGCACGGTGATGTTGGTGATGCCGTCGGTGATGTACGGGCCGAAGCGGCCTTCCTTCACCACGATGTTCTTCTCCGAAACCGGGTCCGGGCCGAATTCGGCCAGCGGCGGCACGGCGGCACGGGCGCCGCGCTGCTTGGGCTGCGAGTAGATCTCCAGCGCCTGCTCCAGCGTGATGGTGAAGATCTCCTCTTCGGAGCCGATCGAGCGGGAGTCCGTGCCCTTCTTCAGGTACGGGCCGAACCGGCCGTTCTGCACCGTGATCGGGTTACCGTCGGCGTCCTGGCCGAGCACGCGGGGCAGGCTCATGAGCTGCAGCGCCTCGTCCAGCGTGATGGTGTCCACGCTCATGGACGCGAACAGGGAACCGGTGCGCGGCTTGGCCTTGACGGGCTTCTTCGCCGGCTTGGGCTTGCCGTTCTTGTAGTACTCAACGGGCTGGTTGGCCAGCTGTTCCTCGGTCATCTCCGGGATGATCTCGGTGACGTAGGCGCCGTAGCGGCCGTTCTTGGCCACGATCGTGTGCCCGGTGTGCGGGTCCGCGCCGAGGACGCGCTCCTCCGGGGCGGCGGTCTCCATGAGTTCAACGGCCTTGGCGGCCGTGAGCTCATCCGGGGCCAGGTCCTCCGGGACGTTCGCGCGGGCCGCCTCGACCACTTCGCCGGTCTCGGGATCCACCGTCGCGGTGGAGCTTTCCAGGTACGGGCCGAACTTGCCGACCCGGAGTGTGATCGCGTCCGTGATGGGAATGGAGTTGATCTCGCGGGCGTCGATCTCGCCGAGGTTGTTCACGATGCTCAGCAGGCCGGGCTCGGAGTCTTCACCGAAGTAGAAGTGCTTAAGCCAGGCGGGTCCGGCCGCCTGGCCGTTGGCGATCTTGTCCAGGTCGGCTTCCATGTCGGCCGTGAACTCGTAGTCCACGTAGTCGTGGAAGTGCTGCTCGAGGAGCCGGATCACGGAGAACGCGATCCAGCTCGGGACCAGCGCTGAGCCCTGCTTCCGGACGTAGCCGCGGTCCTGGATGGTGGAGATGGTGGAGGCGTAGGTCGACGGGCGGCCGATGCCCTTCTTTTCCAGCTCCGCGGTCAGCGACGCTTCGGTGTAGCGCGGCGGCGGCGAGGTCTCGTGGCCGACGGCGACGATGTCCGCGGCCGTGAGCGCGTCGCCCTTGGCCACGTTCGGCAGGCGGCGTGCTTCCTCGGAGTCGTCGTCGCCGCGGCTTTCGTCCTTGCCCTCTTCATAGGCGGCCAGGAAGCCGGGGAAGGTGATGACGGTGCCCGACGCGGAGAATTCGGCGTCGCGCCCGGCGGCCGCGCCATCCACAGTCACCGCGCCGAGGCGGATGGTGGCGGTGGAGCCCTTGGCGTCAGCCATCTGCGAGGCAACCGTGCGCTTCCAGATCAGCTCGTAGAGCCGGAATTCGTCGCCGGAGAGCTGCTTGGCCACCTGGGCCGGGGTGCGGAAGGAGTCGCCGGCGGGACGGATGGCCTCGTGGGCCTCCTGGGCGTTGGCGGCCTTGCTGGTGTAGACCCGCGGGGACTGGGGAACGTATTCCGTGCCGTACAGCTCGGAGGCCTGGCGCCGGGCCGCGGTGACGGCCTCGTCGCTCAGTGCGGACGAGTCCGTACGCATATAGGTGATGTAGCCGTTTTCGTAGAGCCGCTGGGCCACCTGCATGGTGCTCTTGGAGGAGAAGCGCAGCTTGCGGCCGGCCTCCTGCTGCAGGGTGGAGGTGGTGAACGGCGCCGCCGGGCGGCGGGTGTACGGCTTGGTGTCGACCGAGCGGACGCGGAAGTCGGCCGTCTGCAGGCCGGCTGCCAGCGAGGTGGCGAGTTCCTCGTTGACGTGGACGACGTTGCGCGAGGTGAGTTCGCCGTCGTCGTTGAAGTCGCGGCCGCTGGCCACCTTGGCGCCGTCCACCGCAGCGAGCTTGGCTTTGAAGAAGAAGCAGATCCCGAGTCGGCACCGAACTGGCCGGTCAGGTCCCAGTAGGAGGCAGACTTGAACGCCATGCGCTCACGCTCCCGGTCCACCACCATGCGGGTCACCACGGACTGCACGCGGCCGGCGGACAGTCCGCGGGCCACCTTGCGCCACAGCACCGGGGAGATCTCGTAGCCGTAGAGCCGGTCCAGGACGCGCCGGGTTTCCTGCGCGTCCACCAGGTCCTGGTCCACGTCGCGCAGGTTGTCCATGGCGCGGTGGATGGCTTCCTTGGTGATTTCGCCGAAGGTCATCCGGTACACCGGCACTTTTGGCTTGAGGACTTCCAGCAGGTGCCACGCGATGGCCTCGCCCTCGCGGTCCCCATCGGTTGCGAGATAGAGCGCGTCGGCGTCTTTGAGCTGGGCCTTGAGCTCGGCCACCTTTTTCTTCTTGTCCGCGGACACCACGTAGTAGGGCTTGAAGTCGTTGTCGATGTCGACGGCGAACTTGCCCAGCGGGGTCTTCTTCAGTTCCGCGGGGAGCTCGGAGGGCTGCGGAAGGTCGCGGATGTGACCGATGGAGGCCTCAACGATGAAGCCCTCGCCCAGGTACTTGGCGATGGTCTTGCTCTTGGCGGGAGACTCCACGATCACGAGTTTCTTGCCGGTTTTGGCCTTGCTTGGCACGGTGCTCCTACAGAAAAAGGTGGCTCGGGCAGATGCGCCCATACCCGCCTAGTTCACCATATTTTGCAGAATCCCGCGCATCCGGCCGGAAATGACGGCCCCGCTGAGGGTGGTTCCGGCCGCAATGAAGCCGGGCGTCCGGCGGTCCAGGAGGGAGCTCCGGACCAGGATTCAGGCGGCGCCGGATGGAGGTCTCAGGCCTTGCCGGCGTCGGGTTTCGCGGCGGCCGGCCCGCGGTCGTCCGGGATCATCGACCACATCGTGGCCATGCGCTCGGCGCCCTCGGGCACGTGGTCCGGATCCTCGAGGTCATAGTCCCGCAGGAGGTCGAAGACGCGCCGCGTCAGCTCGGCCCGCTGCTCCGGCGTCAGGTACAGCAGGTTGCTGGCCAGCACCACCGAGGACGGGCCGTCGCTGGTGTCGCCGCTCTCGCGCCGTTCGTTGCGGGTCTTGGCGTACGCCAGGACCCGGCGGCGGTAGGCGTCGAGCTCGAGGTCCAGGACGGCGAGTTCCGGGCTGGCCACTCCGCCCAGCGAATGGATGGTGAAATCGGTGCCGGCAGCCTTCCAGCGCCGCTCCCGGGCGTCCCCGGCGGTGGCCGCCGGAACCACGATGCCCCACTTCTGCAGTGCCCGCAGGTGGTAGCTCATGGCACTGGGCGTCAGGCCGGTCTGCGCGGCGAGTTCGGTGGCCGTCCGGCTCACCTGGGTGGAATACAGCTCGGAAATGACCTCCAGCCGGGCGGCATGGGCCAGGGCCCGGATCGCCTTCGGGTCGGTGATTTCCACTTGCTTCTCCGGACGGTGCCGGCGCTTGGCGGCCGGCGGGGCCGTGGACTCCGCCGTCGGGGTTTCTGCATTCACTCCTCCAGTGTAGCCAGCCGGTCCAAACTATGAAAGAAATGCTTGACATCTATTTCGGAGCAGGACTAGGTTCCTATTTATGAAACAGACACTTCATAAGTCAGCCGGCCCCGCAGCAGCGGCGCAGCCCCTGTGGCGCAACCGCGACTTCCTGATCGCCAGCACCGCCCGGTTCGTAGCGACGGCGGGGATGGGCGCCGTCGTCGTCAGCGTCATGCTGCACCTGCAGAACGCGGCCGCCGCCGGGGACACGCCGGTCGCCGGGCCCTGGCTCGTGGCCGCCTACCTGCTGTGTTCAGCGCTGCCGCTGGTCCTGCTGGCCCCCTGGGCCGGCCGGCTCGCGGACACCAGGGATTCCCGGACGCTGGCGACGGCGGCCTCCGCGGTCAGCGCCGCCGCCGTCGCCGGCATGGGACTGGGCATGCAGTACGTGGAGAACTATCTGCCCGTGCTGTTTGCCATGACGTTCGTGCTGGATGCGGCCCAGGCCGTGGCCGGTCCCACCTGGCAGGCCCTCCTGCCCCGGATCGTCGGCGAGGAACGCACCCCGCGGGCCATGGGGACCATGCAGGCGACCATCATGATTGCGGGCATGGCCGGTCCCGCCGCGGGCGGCCTGCTCAGCGGCTGGGGCGGGGCCGGACTGGTGTTCGCCGTGGCCAGCGGCTGCTACGTCGCCATGGGGCTGGGCGCCCTGCTGATCCGGACCCGCCGCGGCACGGCGGCCGAACGGGCCGGCCGGGCGAAGCCCGCGCTGCTCGACGGGCTGCGCCTGATCCGCCGCGACAGCCTCGTCTGGGCCCTGGTCCTGGGGGCGATGTTCTTCATCGTTGTCGGCGAGGCCACGAATGTGCTCGAGGTGTTCCTGGCCCGCGGCGAACTTGGCGCCACCGAGACGCAGTACGGTCTGCTGGCCGCAGCCTTCGGCCTCGGCATGGCGGCCGGGGCGGCGATGGCCGGGAGGATCAGGACGCCCCGGGTCCGGCTGCGCGTGCTGCTGGCCTCCATGGCCGTGACCTCGGCCTTCCTGGTCTTCACGGGCATGGTCCCCAGCGTGGAACTGCTCTTGGTGGCCTACACCGCGACGGGAGCGGCCTGCGGCGTCCTGAACGCCTGCTTCGGGGCGATCGCGATCCTGCGGATTCCGGAAAGCGGGCGCGGCCAGGCGATGGCGATCGTCGGCGGGATGACGCGCGCCGTCTCCATTGGCGCGCTGGCCCTGGGCGGGCTGCTGGGCGCAGTGGTGCCGGTGCGCGTCAGTTTCCTGCTCACCGGGGCCGTCGGCGTGCTGGTGGCGCTGGCCCTCACCGCGTACGTCCTGCCGCGGTTCGGCCGCGAGGACTCGGGCACGGCCGCGGCGCCGGCCGCGGCGCCGCCGGGCGCGGCAGCCGCCGGGCTGGCTCTCGGGCCGGCCCGGCGCCCGCCGTCTCAGGCGGGCAGCAGGAAGCCGTCGCGAACCAGGTTCCCGACTTCGGTGAGGAGACCGGCCCGGAATTCCGCACCGTCAAACCCCTCGTAGCCGCCCAGCAGCGCCTCGAGGGCGCCGATGATCTGCCCGACGGAGAGGTCGCCGTCGCACGCTGAGACAAAGCCGGCCAGCTCGGTGCTGAGCAGGTTGGTGCGGCGCAGCCCGGCGCCCTGCCGCAGCAGGATGACGCCGGGGTGTTCCGCCCCCGGGCGCTGGTGCCGCTCTTCCGTGACGTCCTCCGCGACCAGCAGGTGGGCGGCGGCCAGATCGTGGGCGGCCAGCCAGTCGGCACGTTCGACGGCGGCGCCGAGGTGCGGCCCCACCGGCTGTTCGATCGGGTAGGTGATCTCCTCGAAGCGGGACAGCACCGGCCCGGCGCCGTCCGCGGGCCGCCGCAGCCAGATCATGCCAAAGCCGATCCCCGCGACGTTGCGCGAGGCGAAGTCATCGAGGTAGGCGGCGTACGAGTCCTGGTAGAGCTTCCGGTCGCGGTTTTCGGAGGCGTCCTGCAGCCAGGTCTCGGCGTACTGCTCCGGGCCCACCTGCTCGCGCTGGATGAACCAGGCGTCGGCGGCCGGGCCGGCCCAGCTTTGGGGCCGGTCGGCCCAGCCGGCACCCGCCGTGATCTCCCAGTTGCCCAGGAGCTGGGCCGTTCCACCCGGGGCGAGGACGGAGGGCAGGGCGCGGACCAGCGAAGAAACGATCTCGTCCCCCGGCAGACCGCCGTCGCGATACGTGAACTGGTCCGTGGCGGTCTCGCCGAGGCTGCGGGGCGTGATGACGAACGGCGGGTTGGACACCACCAGCTCGAACTCCTCTCCCGCGACAGGGTCCAGCAGCGACCCGAGCCTCAGGCTCACGCGGGCGTCAAGGTCGGCCGGGTCCAGGTGCAGCTCGGCGGCGTTGAGCAGGAGGTTGAACCGGGTGAACGCCAGTGCGCGTTCGGAAATGTCCGTGGCGGTCACGTGCTCCGCGTGGTGCAGCAGGTGGAAGGTCTGGATGCCGCAGCCCGTGCCGAGGTCGAGGGCCCTGGCCACATGCCGGCGGGCGGTCACCTGGACCAGGGTGGTGGAGGCCTGTCCGATCCCCAGGACGTGGTCGTGGCGGAGGACGCCTGCGCGCTGGTGGGCCGCGAGGTCGCTGGCCACCCAGAGGTCCGCTCCGCCATGACCGGCGCCGTCCTCCCCTACCGTCGGGTCCCAGCCGTACGGCCTCAGGTCCACCTTGGCCCGGATCAGGTCCTCGTCCGCCGGCTCCACGAGCCCGAGTTCCATCAGCCCTTCCGTGCGGATGCCGGGGAGGGCGGCGTCGAGGGTCTCCGCGCGCTGCGGCTCGGCCAGGAGCCAGAGACGCACGACGGCGGCGAGCGCCGCCGTCGTCGGCTCACCGGAGGCGCGCCCGGTGACGATCAGTGCGGGGATGAGCTGGTCCCGGCTGAGGGCGGAGTGCGCGGCCTCGCCGAGCAGCTCCGCGACGCCGTCCACGGTGTAGCCAATGGCACGCAGGTCCGCGGCCAGGGCCTCGAGAAGTCCCGGGAGGTCGCTCCGCGGAGCCTCCGGAGTGTTGCCGGCGGTGAACGGCGTTGAGGGGGACGGCGCAGAGGGAGCCTGCGTGAGGGAGACTGCATGGCGGGGTTGTGCGCTGAGGAAGTCACCGGACAAGTTTAGTCCCGGGCCTGTGCGGCTCCGGCTAGAGTCGGGTCTCCGCATAGATCCGCAGGGCGTCCCGGACGAAAGCCGCGCCGTCGGCACCGCCGTAATTCGCGGCGAACCGGGGATCGGCCACATACATCTCACCGAGTCCTGTCACGTAGGCCTTGATGTCCGGCGGGGCGCCGGCGGTGCCGCCTGTTCCCCCGTTGCCGCCTGCGGCGGGAGACGCGGCCGGCGTTCCGGGGATGCCCCGGAGCCATTCGACGTGGCGCCGGGCCAAGTCCTGCGCCTGCGCGCTGTCCGCCGGGACGCCCGACGCTGCCGCGGCCGTCCAGTCGGCGCCGAGCTGCCGGGACTGTTCCTTCCAGGCAGCCTTCTCCTCGGTCCCCAGGCCGCGCCACCAGGCGTCTGACTTCGCATAGGCATCCTTGCCCCACCGCTGCTGGACTTCGTCCCGATACTGGGTGTGGTCGAAGCCGTCGAACATTTTCTCCGCCATGATCTTTCCTCCCGCTTCCAATGCCTCAATGGTGTGACGGACCGAGGCGATCTGCCGCCCCAGCCTGTCCTGTTCCTGCTGCAGCCACGCCAGATGCCGGCCCAGCGCCTGCTCGGCGTCCGCCTCGTTGCCCAGCACGTCCGCGATCGCGGGCAGACCGAGCCCCAGGTCGCGCAGGAGCAGGATCCGCTGCAGACGCACCAGCGACTCTTGGCCGTAGTACCGGTAGCCGTTGTTGCCGGTCCGGCTTGGCTTGAGCAGGCCGATGTCGTCGTAGTGACGCAAGGTCCGGCCGGTGGTGCCCGTCATTTTCGCGATCTGTTGAACGGACCAGTCCATGTCTGCGCCTTTCCGTTCCGTCGGGCTTGCTGTCCCGGATGGATGTGCGGTTCCCGCAGGCTTGCTGTCCCGCCGAAACTGCTTTCCCGCGACCGCCGACCGGCCGCTGCCGGTCCGTCCCTTCGACTCTAAACTTTGACGTTGCGTCAAAGTCAAGCGTTCGCACTCAACATCCGCGGGAGACGGCCCCGGGCGACACTGCGCGGCCGGAGGGGACACTGCAAGACGGTAAGTTGGAGGCATGGTTTTCCCTTCCTCCCAAGCCCCGGCCGCCCGGCTGGTTCGGCGGACGCTGACCGGTGCGGCGGCCGCCGTCGTCGTGCTGTCCGCAGCGGCATGTTCCCCGGCCGGTTCGATTGAGAGCGCCGATGTCCCGGCGTGGAAGGCCACCGCCCTGCCCTCGGCCCCCGGGACTGTGCTGGAGGATGCGGGCAAGATCCTGAACCGGGATCCGATCGTCCGGTCCGCTTCCGGCGTGCCCGCCGGTACCTACACGTTGACCATGACCTGCGACGGCGGCGGGAAGGCGTTCTTCGCCGTCAGCCTGGACGGCCGCCAGTTGGCCGAAGCAGGAGCCGCCTGCAACGGCAGCCGCGAAACCGCCCGCATCAAGGTGCCCGCCGCGGGCGAGGTCACGCTCAGCACGTCCAGTGTGGATGCCCCGCTCATCTACGCCTACCACCTGGCCGCTTCCGGGTAGGAACCGCCCGCAGCCGGGTCCGCATCGTCCGGCTCAGCGCCTCCTGACGGGCCCGCCCGACCCCGGACCTTTGACCTCTGGTGCTTGATCCCGGGCGGTCCTAATCTCAGGGTATGCCAACTGTGCCGGCCCGCAGGGTGCCGCGACGGCGCACCCCGGCGGCCGCCGTGGTGCTTTCAGTTGCGGTGTTTCTCGGGACGGCCCTGTCCGGCTGTGAGTATGAATACTAGTGCCGATCACTGGGACGACGAATCGCCCTCTGTTGCGGCGTCGCCGCCCACCGACGCTGCCCTGCCGCAGGACCCTCATCTCAACGAGCCGGTGACGGGCGAAGAGCTGGACGACTGGGTTGACCACGTACTGCCCGACGCCGCGGGACAGGTGTTTCACACCAGCTTTGGTTCTGTGGAGGCCGGGGCGGTTCACACCGAGTCGACCACGCAACTGCCCGGCGGCACCTATTCCCTGACGTTGGCGTGCCGGAGCACGGACCGGGTGTCTTTCACCGTCCGCAATGGACAGGAGTCGCTGGTGGACCTGAGCCTGCGCTGCGGGACGTCACGAGTCAATGTCGTCCACCTGTCCAAGGATGCGGTGCTCTCCATCCAGGTGACCGGACGGGCCGCGGCCAACTTCGCCTACCGGGTGAGCCGACTCTGAGGCACTCCCGGTCCGGGGACACCTGCGCCGCTGGCGCGGCGGGAGCGGCGGAGGGGCGGAGTCAGTCCGACCCGAGCTGACCCAGCTGACGCGAACCGATCAGGCGGCGCAGCCGTCGGGGCACCGCAGGGTTTCCGGACTCGCGGCGCACTCGGCGCAGTAGAGCGTGAGGGTGCGGCAGCTTGGGTTGGAGCAGTTTTCGAACTTGCTCGTGGGAGCCGAGCAGCGGATACACGCACCGATGGTCTTGGCGTCCTCGCTGAATTCGAGGTGCATGCGCTTGTCGAACACGTACAAGGAGCCCTCCCACAGCCCCTGGTCCTTGAAGGCCTCGCCGTACCGGACGATGCCGCCGTCGAGCTGGTAAACCTCCTTGAAGCCGCGGTTCACCATCAGGCTCGAAAGGACCTCGCAGCGGATGCCGCCGGTGCAGTAGGTGACAACCGGCTTGTCCTTGAGGGCATCGTATTTGCCCGAGTCGAGTTCCTTGATGAAGTCATGGGTGGTGGCGACGTCGGGGACCACCGCATCCTTGAACTTGCCGATCTGGGCCTCGAAGCCGTTGCGGCCGTCGAAGAATACGACCTCGTCGCCCTGCTGTTTCTTGGCTTCAACGAGTTCGTGCAGTTCCTCGGGTTTGAGGTGCGTGCCGCCGCCCACCACTCCGTCGGCGTCGACCCTGAGTTCGCCCGGGGCGCCGAAGGACACGATCTCGTCCCGCACCTTGACGCTGAGCCGCGGGAAGTCGGCCGCGCCGCCGTCGGACCACTTCACGTCGATGCCGTGGAATCCCTTGTACTCACGCGTGGTCTTGACGTATTGCTTCACGGCGTTCAGTTCTCCGCCGACCGTGGCGTTGATGCCGTCCTTGGAGATGATGATGCGGCCGGTCAATCCGAGTTTTTCGCACAGGGCGCGCTGCCAGAGCCGGACGGCGTCCGGGTCAGCGAGGGGGGTAAATCCGTAAAAGAGCACAATCCTGTTCAAAGCCACACATTTAAGGGTACTGGGTGCGACGGACAGCCGGGAGACAGTCACAATTGGATAAGCAAGTACTGTTCCCGAACCCGGCCCCTGTTGCTTGTGGCACGGCTGGAATACGCTCTTCACATGAGTCTTGACGCCATGGTTGAAGACACCACTCACCTGCTGGAAATCTGGGTGGCCGGTTGGGCAGGTTGTCGCGGATATGAGACGCGCAGGGAGGGACGGTTCCCGGCGGCTTTTCGCGCGGACACCACCCACCAATGGGAATATTTCGCCTACGATCCCACCGATTCGGAGTTCGCGGATCTGGCGGCCAAGACGGCTGAGGTGCCGGCAAGAGTCCTCACGATCCTCACCAATGATGTGGCCAGATACACGTTCCTGGGCCAGGAGAATGGCCTCCATGTCACCTCGGCTTCCCAGACCATGATGATCGTGGACATGGAGACCCAGGACTCGGAGGACCCCTGGCTTTCCGACGACGACCTCAAGTTGGAGACGTCCCGGACGGACGGCGTCCACCATGCCGTGGTCCGCGCAGGCGACGAGGTCGCAGCGAGCGGGCGAGTATTTGTGGTGGGACACACGGCCATCTTCGACAAGATCATGACGTCGCCGGCCTACCAGCGGCGGGGACTGGGCAGCTTCATCATGAAGGCCCTGGCGGCCCAGGCCTTCGAACACGACGTCGACTCCGGACTGCTGCTCGCCTCGCTGGACGGCCAAAAACTCTATTCGCACCTCGGCTGGCGCATGGTCTGCCACGTGCTCATGCTCTCGACGTCGGATGAAGGCGCAGATCTGTCGGTGGGCTGAGGCTCTGCGCGCTTGCCACCCGGGAACGACGGCCCAGGAGCTGTCGCGGGAAGCTGCCGCGGGCAGCTATCCGGCTCCGTCGTGATCTTGCTCCGGCGCCCATGCAGCGAGCCGTTCTGCGTGCCCTTTGGCCGTCTGCCACGCGGAAACCACAGTGTCCGCAGCGCGGTCGATTTGAGGCCGGATGAAAGAATGTGTGAGTGAACCCGCATGAGTCCCTGATTCCGCTGCTGGGCCGAGGTCCGGACCCGGAACAGCTGCGTCATGTGCGAACGATCCCCGCCCGCCAGGCCGTCCATGCGCCGTGGCCGGACTGGACCCACCCGGATCTCGTGGAGGCCTACGGTTCCCTGGGCATCCACGAGCCCTACCGCCACCAGGTCCAGGCCGCCGAGCTCGCCCACGCCGGAGAGCACGTGGTCATCGCCACCGGCACGGCGTCCGGCAAGTCCCTTGCGTATCAGCTGCCCGCACTGAACGCGATCCACCGGTCCGAGCTCAGGGTCCTGGCCGATCCCGGGAAAATCCACGACGACGGCGCCGTCACCCTCTACCTGTCCCCCACCAAGGCGCTGGCCGCCGACCAGCTGGCCGCGATCCGGGCGCTGAAACTCCCCACCGTCCGGGCCGAAACCTACGACGGCGACACCGATCCCGCCTCCCGGCGGTGGATCCGGGACCATGCGAACTTCATCCTCGCCAACCCCGACATGCTGCACTTCGGCATCCTTCCGAACCATGCCTGGTGGGCCAGGTTCTTCCGGCGCCTGCGCTATGTGATCGTGGACGAGGCCCACAGCTACCGCGGCGTCTTCGGTTCCCATGTGGCAAACCTCATGCGCCGGCTGCGTCGGATCTGCGCCTACTACAGCCCCGGCGGATCGCATCCCGGACCTGTGTTCATCGCGGCGTCCGCCACGGCGTCCGAACCCGGGAAGTCCTTCGGCAGGCTGATCGGTGCACCGGTCCGCGCCGTGTCCGAAGACAGCTCGCCCCACGGGTCCACCACCGTGGCATTCTGGGAGCCGGCCCTGACGGAACTCCGGGGCGAAAACGGCGCCAAGGAGCGCCGGACCGCCGTCGCCGAGACCGCCGATCTGCTGGCCAACCTGGTGTCCTCCCGCACCCGCACCATTGCCTTCATCAAATCCAGGCGCGGGGCCGAGACGATTTCCTCCATCGCCAAGCGGCTCCTCGATGAGGTGGACCCCAGCCTGCCGCAACGTGTGGCCGCCTACCGCTCGGGCTACCTGCCGGAAGAGCGACGGGCTTTGGAAAAGTCGCTGCGCTCGGGTGAACTGCTGGGTGTCTCGAGCACGTCCGCCCTGGAGCTGGGCATCGACATTTCCGGTCTCGACGCCGTGCTGGTCGCCGGCTGGCCGGGCACCCGCGCGTCGTTGTTCCAACAGATCGGCCGGGCGGGCCGCGCCGGCCAGGACGCGATCGCGGCCTTCGTAGCCAGCGACGACCCGCTGGACACCTACCTGGTCAACCACCCCGAGGCGATCTTCGACGTCTCGGTGGAGGCTACGGTCTTTGATCCCTCCAATCCCTATGTCCTGGGCCCTCACCTCTGCGCCGCCGCCGCGGAACTTCCGTTGGGGTTCGCCGAACTGGAGCTCTTCGGAGCCACCTCCGAGAAGCTGCTGGAGCGGCTGGTTGCGCAGGGCTACCTGCGCAAGCGGCCGGCCGGATGGTTTTGGACCCACCCGCAAAGTGCCGCCGCCATGGTGAACCTGCGGGCCGACGGCGGGGGTCCGGTGAGCATCGTCGATGCCGACACCGGCTCCTTGCTCGGCACCATGGATTCACCCCAAACCCACTACCAGGCCCATACCGGCGCCATCTATGTCCATCAGGGCGACAGCTACGTGGTGGAGGACCTGAATGAGGACGATCACTGCGTGGTGGTGCGCCGGGCGAATCCCGACTACTACACCACCGCCCGGGACGTGACCCAGATCGAGGTCCTCGAAACGGAGCGCACCACCCAGTGGGGCGACGTGGCCGTGCATTTCGGCGATGTGAAAGTGACAACCCAGGTGGTCTCCTTCCAGCGCAAGGCGTTGATTTCCAATGAGATCCTCGGCGAAGAACCCTTGGAACTGGGCGCCCGGGACCTGTTTACCAAGGCGGTCTGGTTTGTCATGGACAACCGCTCGCTGACCGGTGCAGGGCTGATCGAAGCACAGTTCCCCGGAGCCCTGCATGCGGCCGAGCACGCGGCGATCGGCCTCCTGCCGCTCGTGGCTTCCAGCGACCGCTGGGACATCGGCGGGGTGTCCACTGCCATCCACGCCGACACCGGAGTGCCCACCATCTTTGTCTACGACGGCCATCCCGGCGGGGCCGGCTTCGCCGAACGCGGCTACGACAAGGCCAGGTTGTGGCTGACCGCTACGCGGGACGCCATCAAGGCCTGCGAATGCGAGTCCGGCTGCCCGTCCTGTGTCCAGTCACCCAAGTGCGGCAACAAGAACAACCCGCTCGACAAGGACGCTGCCGTCACCCTGATCGACGTGCTGCTCAACGACGCCAGCGAGCTGATGAACCCCGGCCACTCCGCCACGACGGCGGCCGGGGCGGGGTCCGGGGCCGCGGCCGGGCAGCCACCTCGGGAGGAAATCCCGCCCAACCGCTCCGCGCCTGAGAGCGCACTTCAGCGGGAGGTCAGCGTGGCGGCCGTGGCACGCCGGGCGGTGACACCTGGACGGCACGTCGGCTGGCAGCGTCGCGGCTCGGCTCCGGCGGAGTTTCGCGGCTTCAGGCCTCCCGTCGCGGGCACCGCAGCCGCTCACTGCTGAAGAGCCCTTTCGCGGGCCCCGGCGGCCCTCACTGCGAGGGCCCGTGCCCGGACGCCGGAGGCGGTCCCGCTCTGGCCAGCCCTGTGGCCGCGCCGAGGAATGGTCCGGCGCTGAGCCGGGTGCGGACCTGGACTGTCGCGTCCGGGGCCTCAAAACAGGCGAGCACCGTGGCGTTGTTCTGCAGCGCGACCTGCCGGGCCACGGCGCACGGCTCGCCGGACGTGATTCCCCGGGCGGCGTCCGCGGCAGCGAGCGCCGCGAGGTCGGCGGCCGCCGCAGCCCTGGACGCCGCGGCTGCCGACTGGGCCAGAAGCAGCAGCAAGGCCGCAGCCATGATGACGACCAGCCCGAGTCCCAGGGCCAGGACTGTCCCGGAGCCTCGCTCCCGAGGCCGGGAGCGGTGCGGGTCATGCGGCGAGTGCACATTCCGGGGCGACGGACCAGTGGGCCCGCGCACCAATCGGCGAGCTCATGTGCCCTGCCGTAGGGAGCCGGAGCGTGCCATCCAACCGGGCCTGTTGTGCCGCGCCGGGGGCCTCCGAACGCGCCCAAGCACTGGCGCTGAGGGTCCACGGAATGAGCGACCCGACAGCCCCGGGGACGCGGCCGGAAACCGTGACCCTGAGCCATTCGCCGTCGAGCGTGACTTCCGACCCTGCCGATTCGCCGGCGAGCCGGCGGACGATCCCTCCGACTTCGGCGGCCGCAGCGCCCCTCGCCAGTGCCCGGGCCCCGCCCCGGGCCGCTTCCTCGACGCGGAGTTGGGTCACGCCGGCCGCCGACCCCGCGAGCAGCAGGGCGAGCAGGAGGACGACGGAGGGCAGCGCCACGGCGAACTCCGCAGTGACCGCCCCTCGGCATTCCGGGGCTGGCGAGGACCCCCGCAGGGCGCCGTTCCCCCTGGCGCGCCAGTCCCCCTTCATGGCAACGTAAGCGCCGTCCGGATGAGGTTCAGGAGGAAGCCGCGGACCTCATCGCTGCGCATGATGAACACGAGGACCCCGGCGAACCCCACCGCTGCGAGCGTTGCAATGGCGTATTCAGCGGTGGCCATTCCCGCCTGCGCTGAGGGCGGCCTCCTGTGTCCATGCGGCTGGATGGGAACAACCGAACTGGCGCCGGGATAGATCTCGTACACCTCGGCAACGCCGCCCTCCCCGGGGTCTAGCCGATTCGCAGCGGGAGTGTCCTGATTGATTGACATCTGCTTTCCTTCCACGGGACGCCGGCAGGATCGCCGGCTGATTCGACTCTCCCGGCTTGGGCGCTTGCGCGGTAAGCCCCGATGCCCGCCAAGTGGAAAACGTGGCCCGTGGCCGGCGCCACTGGCGGGCTGTGGGGGAGAACTCACGGGCCATCCCGGACAGCCACGGACGCCCGGGACGCCGAAGGCCCGGCTCCCGCGGCGCTCCTGCCCGGCCCGACACAGAACTGAGCCCGAGGGACTGCGGTCCGGACTGCGGCTGCAGTCTCCCGGGTTCAGTTGGGTGTGCGGAAACCTCACCCACGCGTTGCTGTGGGAGGAAGTACCCCGCGACGTCGGCGACGTCGTCGATGTGACTGTCGCCGGTGCTCGGCGCCGAGTTGCATCTTGGTGACCGCGCTAAGGCCCGTGGCGACCTGCCTGCCGGGCCCGGCGCTGCGCAAAGCGGCCGATTTGTATCCGGGAAGTCCACGACCGCCCCCTGACGTTCCCTCGGTACGAAACCCCAGAAACTCCTGGATTTCGAGGCGCCACAGAAGCGCAGTGAGTAGCCGACGAACGAGACCGCTCACACTCCGACGGTGCCGGGCCCCACGGTATCCCCCAGCAACTTGAATAGACCTTGGGCCTGCGACGATGCGTGGGCCGCCCGCGTCAGGACGGGAGCAGACCCAGGAGCACGGGCACGACGCCGAGGCAGACAAACGCCGGCAGGGAGCACAGGCCCAGCGGCACGACGAGCTTCACGCCGAGCGCCGCCGCACGCTGCTCGGCGGCCCTGTTCCGTTCGCGGCGAAGCCGGGCTGCCTGGGCATAGAGGAGGGCTGCGGACGGGGCGCCCGTGAGCGCAGCAAAAGCAAGGGTGTCGCGCAGGACAAGAATTTGGGACGCCTGGGCACCGGAACTGCGCCATGCCGTGTCCCAGTCCGCGCCGATGGCGAGCGCTGACACAACCGGCCGAAGCTGCCGCCCAAGTTCCGGTGGCACGAGGGCGGCGACGAGTTCCAGGGAACGGCCAAGTCCGGCTCCGGCATCCAGCATGGCGCCGATCAGTTCCAGCATCATGGCGGTGTCCCGCAGACCCGAAAAGACGGGACCACCTTGCCGTCCGTGCCGGGCAGCGTCGTGAACCGTCCGGCGCCGGCCGGTCCCGTCCGCCGGGGCCAGAAATTGGCGGCGGAGTCGACGGCGGACACGACCGGGGTGAGCCAGGACCACAACGGCTGCACCGGCAAGGCTCGTTGCCACGACGACTCCGGCGAGTTCGGGCCTCACGGCGGCCGGGGAGTCATGCTTGAGCTCCCGCCGCGGCCCGGACGAGCCTCGAGGACCACAACCGGCCGGCAGTGGTCAGGACTGCACCCGCGGCCAGCGCCGCGAGGCCCCACGGGTTTCCAAGGAGAGTCGCCACCGGGTCCACGCCGAGCAGCAGGCCGAGGCCCAACCCCGACAGCGGCAGCCAGGTCAGCAGGCGGACGGTTGCCCGGGGCCCCGCCAAGGCGGTCTGCCGGGCGGCCTCGGCGTCATCCTCGGTCTCCAGGTGCGCGGCAAAGCGCGCCAGCACGTCGGCGAGCGGGCAACCGCTGGCCTCCGCGGTGTCAAAGCACGCGGCGAGCTCGCCCCACACCCGCAGGTCGCGGCCGGCCCGTACGCCCACGGCACTCTTGGCGACGGCGGCGCCGGTCCCCTCGCTGGCTGTTTCCCCGGACACTTCTCGGCGGATGGCCGCGGCCACGGAGGACCCGCGCAGGGCGGCCGCCCGTGCGGCTGCGAGGATCCTGAGGGACTCGGGGCGGAGCACTGGTCCGGAGACTTCACGGATCCCGTCGCGGCCAGTTCCGCGGGCCGCGCTGTGGACCTCGGGCCAGTCCCGCAGCAGCCTCCCCGCCGTACAGCACCCACAATTCGTCCCATAGCCGGGCGGGGATGCGTCCTCCCTTCAGCAGCGCGGCCAACTGCTGGACCACAACGGTCATCGGGACGGCCTCTGCCCCGGCGGACCCTCCGCCAAACCACCGGCCAAACCAGCGGCCAAACCAAGTGCCAATCCCTGCGACGGCTCTCCGGCCAGGCCTCGGCGGCCGGGACCGCGGCTGGTCGCGGGTTGCGGAGCTCCGCGTGCCCGCGCCTTGCAATGCCCTGCGGATACGGTGGGCTGCCGCGCCCGGGGCGGGAAATGCCAGCCACAAGGCCGGGACCAGAAGCAGAACCAGAACGGCGATCTGGAGGGCAGTCATCGCGGGGTCCGTGACGGCTGGGATTCGTCGCCGGACCCCGGCAGGTGCGCAGCGGTGCGCGCCACATGAGGCGCGGGAGTGGCTGCGCCGGCCATCCCCGGATCCAGCCCGAGCCGGTCCGCCAGCTGCGGCCAGGCCGGCCCGCAGCTGACCTGGCCCTTCAGTACTTCCAGCGCAATGGTGACAGCCAGTCCCGACTCGTGCGCTTCCAGGATTCCAATGCTCGCGACCTGACGCCCGGTCTCGGTCCGTTCGACATGCACGACGGCGTCGATCGCACTCGCCACCTGCAGGCGCACGGCGTCCTGGCCCATGCCCGCGAGCGCGCCGAGCGCCGCCAGCCGGGCGGGCACAGCCGCCGCCGCATTCGCGTGGATAGTGCCGCCGCCTCCAGCATGTCCCGTATTCATGGCTGACAGCAGTTCGCGGACCTCCGCGCCGCGGCATTCGCCGACGACCAGCCGGTCCGGCCGCATCCTGAGGGCCTGGCGGACCAGTTCGCCCAAGTCCACGGCACCACCGCCTTCCAGGTTTCCGTGCCGGGATTCGAGCGAGACGACGTGCGGGTGGACAGGGTTCAGTTCCGCGGCGTCCTCGATCAGGACGAGCCGCTCCCGGGGATGGCACAACCCCAGCAACGTGGCCAACAACGTGGTCTTCCCCGAGCCGGTGGCCCCGCTAATGAGGAAGCTCAGCCTGGCCGCCACCATGCGTTCGAGCACCGACTGGACCAGTCCCCCGGGCGTTCCGGTTCCGAACATGCCGTCCTGCCGCAGCTCGGGCATGGAGAAGACCGTGGCCCGGCGGATCCGCACGCTCAAGAGGGTCCCGGCCGTGGAAATCGGCGGCAGCACCGCGTGCACCCGGTAGCCGCCGTCCAGCCTGACGTCGACGCACGGCGAACCGTCATCCAGGCGGCGGCCGCCGGCTGCCACGAGCCTCGCGGCGAGGGCCCGGATCTGCGGCTCCCCGGAAAAGACGACCGGCGCCCTTTCCAGGCCCTTGCCGCGGTCCAGCCAGACCGAGTCAGGCCCGTTGACGAAAATGTCCGTCACGGCGGGATCCCGGGTGAGCGGCTGCAGGGGGCCCAGGCCGTTCAGTTCGGCGCTGATGCTCTCCACCGCGGCCAGGGCGCCGGCCGTGCCGAGCAGCCGCCCGCTCGCCTGGACCGCCGCCGCGACCCGCGACGGCGTTACCGGGGCGGCATCGGCCATGACGGACTCGCGCACGGACTCCAGCAGCTTCTCGTCGAAAAATCCCGGCGAACGGCGGCGGCCCGGCGCACGGCGGGCGGGCGGACCCGGTTCGGCGGGTTCCATAGCCGAATGGGCGCTCATCAGATGTCACCCCAGTCCAGGTCAAGGAGCCCGGCGATGAAACGGCGGACAGAGCGCTGCCGGCCGGCTTCCAGAAGACGGCCGAGTTCCGTCGCCGCGGCCAGACCCTTGATTTCCGGCAGGATCCCGTGGAGGGGAAGCCCCACGGATTCGGCGATCAGGGGCGCATCCAAGGAAGCGCCGGGACTGGCCCGGACCACCAGCGCCGTTTCCACCGGAGGAAGCTCCTGCAACAACCGGGCCGTGGCGACGGCCGCCCGCAGCCGGGCCGGCACCACGACGACGATCCGGTCGCATTCCCAGGCGAAGGACCGCAACGCCTCCCGTCCCCGGCCGATGTCCAGCACGACCAACTCGCAGCCGCGCCGGGCGGCGTCCAGAACCCCGGCCACCGTGGTTGCGTCCACACCGGCTGCACCGTCCCGGGTGCCCGGCCACGACAGGAAAGAGAAGCCGCCGGCCGTCGGCAGCGCGTCGTCCAGCTGGGCGGGGTCGATGCTGCCGCTCAGCCCCGGCCAGATCCGGCCAGCGGAGCCCATGGGCGTCCTCGGCGGCCAACGCCAGTTCCAGGCCGCCACCCCAGGGGTCGCCGTCGATCAGGAGCACCCGGACCCCGAGCCCGGCGGCGGCCTGCGCGATCCAGATGGCGGCCGTCGTGGCCCCGGCACCGCCGCAGCCGCCGGTGACCCCGAGAACGAGTCCGCCGGCTTCCGGCGCGCGGGACCGGCTCAGGTATTCCGCCAGCCAGGCGGCGGCGTCCGGCAGCACCGCGACACGTTCGGCCCCGATGGCGGCGGCCAGCTGCCACAGCCCGTCCCCGTCACCCTTGAGGCCGACCAGCACGGCAGGCGCCCTCCGTCGGAGTGGCAACTCGCGGATGTCGCTGCCAACCAGCACGGCCGCCGCGGCGTCCCAGAACGGTGCGGCATCGGACACGTCCTGCACCGTCCGCAACTGGCCCCCGGCCGCGGCGACGATGCGCTCCACCTCGCTGCGCAGCACATCGACCCCGGTGACGAGCAAAGTTTCCGCGGATTCCCCGGGCATCCACGGCCCCGGCTCCCGCGCGGGCGGCGAGCCTGGACCCGGTTGCTGGTGCCTGTTCATGCTGCCACTGTGCCTGCGCCGGAAGCGCAGCGTAACCGCCGTCGTCGGCTATGTGGACAAGCCGGAGGGGATTCCTGCGGCCGCCGCTGTCAAACACGCACGGACCACGCCCCGGAGCAGGGCAGAATTGACCCTATGTACCTGCTGCTCGCCGCCCACGCCGACGGTGCGGCCCTCCAGGAACTCACGGCGGATGGCGTCCCTGAACCGTCCAATCCGGAACCCCGCATTGTCAGCGCCGGGAACCTGGCCGGCGTCGTGCGCGGGCTCGAGGAGCGGCACCCGCGCTGGATCTGGCACCGCACGCAGGACTGGTACCCCGCACTGCTGCGCGCCGGGGTGGAGCTCGAGCGCTGCTACGACCTCACGCTGTGCGGTTCGATCCTGGCCCACTCGGAGTTCACGGCCCACACCGGCTATGCACAGGCGGCGGAAAAACTGACGCAGGACGACGAGCTGAACCAGCCGCCGCGGGCCCTGCAGCCCCCTCCCCCGCCGCCGGAACAGGGGGCGCTCTTCGACGCCCCGGCCCCCGGCCAGCATCCCCGCCAGTCGCTTGAGGCTCTTCGCGCCGAGTATGCCGCCCAGCAGGAGGCGCTTCGCCAGGCGGGAACGGCCTCCGGCGCTGCCACCGCCACCCCTACCGCCGCTGACGCCACCCGGCGGCAACGGCTCCAGCTGCTGCTCGCGGCGGAATCCGCCGGAGCCATGATCGCCGCCGAAATGCAACACACCGGCGTCCCGTGGCGTGCCGAACTGCACGAGCAGATTCTCGCGGAACAGCTCGGACCCCGCCCGGCTCCGGGCCAGCGGCCGGCCAAACTCGAATCGCTCACGGCCGAACTACGGCAGCTGCTGCAATCACCGGCGCTGAACCCGGACTCTCCGCAGGAGCTCATGCGCGCCCTGCACCGTAACGGCATCGAGGTGAAGACCACCCGCCAGTGGGAACTGAAGGAATCCAGCCATCCCGCGATCGTGCCGCTGCTGGCCTACAAGAAGCTGGCCCGGCTCCACGCGGCCAATGGCTGGACGTGGCTGGATACGTGGGTGAAGGACGGCAGGTTCCAGCCCGAGTACGTGGTGGGCGGCGTGGTCTCCGGGCGGTGGGCATCGCGCGGCGGCGGGGCGCTGCAGATTCCGCGCCAGGTCCGCGGGGCGGTCCACGCCGATCCCGGCCACAAACTGATCGTTGCCGACGCCTCGCAGCTGGAACCGCGGGTGCTCGTGGCGCTCGCGCAGGATTCCAAGATGGCCGAGGCCGCCCGGGACAAGGACCTCTACGCCGGCATTGCCGCACAGGGTTTCGGCGGCGACCGGGCAAAAGCCAAGGTGGCCCTCCTCGGCGCCATCTACGGGGCGACCACGGGCGAGTCCGGCCGGCTGATGCCCCAGCTCGCCCGCACCTACCCCCGCGCCGTGGGCTTCGTCGAGCAGGCTGCCCGCGACGGAGAAGCCGGAAGGACCGTCACCTCACGCCTGGGCCGGAGCAGCCCGCCGCCGTCGGAGCGCTGGCTGCAGAGCCAGCATTCCACCACCGCGGAGGAGCAGCGCCGGGCGGACTCGATCGCCCGCTCGCGCGGCCGCTTCACCCGCAACTTCGTGGTGCAGGGCTCGGCCGCCGACTGGGCGGCGTGCTGGCTGGCGGAACTGCGACGGCGGCTGCGCGCCATGCGGGCGGACGGCACGGCCGCGGGCCAGCTCGTGTTCTTCCTGCACGACGAAGTCATGGTGCACTGCCCCGAAGGCGCCGTCGGGGACTGCATCCAGGCGATCGAGGACTCCGCAACTGCGGCCAAAGAGCTGTTGTTCGGCCGCATTCCCGTGGAATTTCCGGTCAGCGTGGCCGTAGTGGACTCGTACGACAACGCCAAGTGAGTGACCTCGGTCACCATCTGTAACGTACCCGTCGGTAGCGTTGTGTGGTCCCCGTCACCGGACTAGGCTCGAAAAAGGCCGGCAAATTTCCCGTAGATTCCGCCGGCCATTGCAACGACGCAAGGAAATTGGGGAGGCAGCGGTTTGGCTGGCACTTTTGAGATCGCACAAGCTGGAGACAAGGCTTATTTCTTCAGGCTGACGGCGGCGGACGGGACGGTTGTGGCCGTTTCCCCGCTGTTCAGCTCCATCAAAGGCGCGGCGGCGGGCATCACCGCCGTGCGCGAGAACGCCGCGACCGGTCTGGTGGTGGATCGTTCCGGTACACACAGGAGAGCCACCACCAACAGGCCGGGAGCACGGGCGGTTGCTCCCGCACAGGGCAGCAGACTGGCGGCCAGCGCCCTGGCCGCCAGCGGCTTGGCGGGCAGCGTCGTCGCGGCAACCGGCTAGCAGGCTAGCGGGTCAGCCGGCAGGCCGGCGTCGTACTGGCCTCAGACATCGATCCCGTACAGCCGCGCACGGTCCCAGGGAACCGCCCAGCCCAGCTGTTCAAAAAGCTGGTTCAGGATCATGCCGGTAAACCCCCACACCACCACGCCGTTGACGGTGAACGCGGGGCTCTGGAATGTCTGGCCGGCCCGGCTGACCGTCGCCATGACCCGGTTGTCCGGGTCCAGCAGGTCCCGGACCGGAACACGGAACACCTGGGCCGATTCGCCGTAGTCCACCACCCGGACCGGCGACTGGGAGGCCCACCAGGCCAGGACCGGGGTGACCAGGAAATTCCCCCGGGGCAGTGCCAGTTCGGGCATGACCCCGAGCACGTCCACGCCCGCCGGGTTCAGGCCCGTCTCCTCTTCCGCCTCGCGCAGGGCCGCGGCGACCACGGACTCACCGGGGTCGATGCCTCCGCCGGGAAAGGCCACTTGTCCGGGATGGTCGTCCAGGGTCTGGGCCCGCTGCAGCAGCAGGACGTCCAGATCGGCTGGAGCCAGCAACTTCTCGGACACCGCCGGGACGTTGTCCAGCGCGCCAAAGAGCATGAGCACCGCGGCCCTGCGGACGCGTTCGCCGGGTTCGACGGCGAGTTCCCGCCAGCGCGGATCCGGGGCCGGCGCCGTGCCCGCCTCCACCGCGGCGACAAGATCGACGAGGTCCTGGCGCGCGGTCACCGCGGCTTCCTCTGCGATTCCATCCGGATTTCGGCGGCGCGGTGCGTCTCGGCCAACAGCTTCGCGAGCAGTTCCTCCTGCCCCGGCGCGAGCTCGTACTTCAACAGCTTCTTGGCCTTCTCCGGGTCGGTCTCGCCCATCCCGTAGCTGGGACACCAGTTCGCGACGGCGCAGGCGCCGCAGGCCGGCTTGCGCGAGTGGCAGACGCGGCGGCCGTGGAAGACGACGCGGTGCGAGAGCATGGTCCAGTCCTTCGGCTCGAACAGCTCGGCGACGTCGGACTCGATCCGGACCGGATCATCCGACTCCGTCCAGCCGAAACGCCGGGCCAGGCGGCCGAAGTGGGTATCCACGGTGATGCCCGGAATGCCGAAGGCATTGCCCAGCACGACGTTCGCGGTCTTCCGCCCGACGCCGGGCAGCGTCACCAGGTCTTCCAGCCGGCCCGGCACCTCGCCGTCGTACTCGTCCACCAGCCGGTTGCACAGGGCCAGGAGGTTTCTGGCCTTGGCGCGGAAGAAGCCGGTGGGTTTGATGATGGCTTCGAGCTCGGCCGGCTCCGCCTCCGCCATCCGCCGCGCATCCGGGTAGCGTGCGAACAGCAGGGGCGTGATCTGGTTGACCAGCACGTCCGTGGTCTGGGCGGACAGCACGGTAGCCACCACGAGCTCGAACGGGCTGCGGAAATCCAGCTCCGCGTGGGCATACGGGTACTGCTCCGCGAGTGCCCGGTTGATCCGGCGGGCGCGGCGCTTGAGCGCCAGGAGGGACTCCCCTGGCGCCCGCGCGGTCCCGGGCCTGGCACTGCCGGATTCCGTGGTCACGGGGCCGGGCTAACCGCGTTCGATGTTGCTGAGGTCCCGCAGCACGCCGAGCCGTCCGTCGGTGTGCTGGACCAGGAATGAGGCGCCGCGGTCCTCAAGGGCAAGGACCCAGCCGCCGGGTTCAATGACGAACGCCGGTGCCCCGGTGCGCTCGTCGACGGCGGTGCGTGGCTGTGCGACGGCGAACCAGAAGGCCTCGTGCACAGGGTGGACGTCGTCCTCCGCGGGCCGGCTGGCGGGATCGACAGTGGCACCGATGGGCTCCTGCGCACGGACCTGCTCCTGCGGCCGGACCTGGGGGTTGACCGTGGTGGGCGCACTGCCGCCCGAGGCTGCCGGAACGTCGGCGGCGCGGGTCTGCTCGGCCGCCGTCGGCGAAGCCGCGGCGGGCGAAGTGGCGGCGGGCGCGGCGGTGGCTGCTCCGCTGCGCCGGCGGCGGCGGCGGTCGGGGCAGCGGCAGCGGCAGCGACGCCGGCGGCCTGGGTCTGTTCCGCGGCGGGCGCCGCCGGCCGACGGAGCGGTCCGCGGACGGACGGTTCCCGGCGGACGGAGCCGACGTCGACGTCAGCCCGGCGGACGGAGCCGACGGGGCGGGACTAGAAGCGCCGGCTGCCGGCACAACACCGGAGAGCTGGGTCTCCGGCGCACCGGAAGCAGCACTGCCCGGCGCTACGGCGGGCGCTGCGCCCGCCGCGTGCTCCGGCCGCTGCTGCGCCGGCCGCTACTGCGGCCGCCGCTGCTCCGGCTGACGACACGACGGGTGATACCGCCGGCGCGGCGGCCTGGCCGCCGGTGGCCGGACGCTTGGCCCAGCCTGCCGATGTCCCGGCTGCGGCCGCCTTGGATGCGTCCGCGGAGTCCTTGGCCGGCTTGGGCTGCTTCGGAGCTTTGGGCGCACGGGGCTTTTGCACCGGGGCAACAGCTTCGCGGGCCACCACGTGGGCAGGTGTTTCCTCCCGGCCCTGGAAGTCGCCGGCGAAGAACGGGATCCAGCGGGCCAGCACCGTAGCCGCGAAGAGCCCCGCGGCGCCAAGGAGGGCTATCAGCATGCTCGGCACAAACGCCCCGGCGGCGGCGAGGAAGAAGAAGGCGAGCGTGAAGGACGCCACGACGGATGCGAACTGGTCGATCGACAGGGATCCGATCCGGATCCTCGTCGCCGGGCTGAGGCGGCGGGCCACGAACAAGGCGGTCACGATGAGCGGCAGCACGATGCCCAGCCCCAGGAAGAACAGGCTGCCCAGATTCCACAGGTTGTAGGCGGCGGCAAACATCGGAATCAGCGAGGCGATGAAGAGAAGCAGCGTGGAGCCGAAGACGGTGAGGTCACGGATGGTGAACGGACCGAGGACGGCCTCGTTCTTCTTCGCGGTCTTCTTGTCCACGGTGAAGCGTGGAGCGTCGCCGAACCCGGCGGGCCCGGACTGCGCCGTTCCGCTCTGGCTCTGGGCGGGCGCCCGGAGTTGCCCGTTGTCTTGCTCGTTCATTCCGTATCTCCTTAGCATGGCGGCACTCTGGACAGCGCCGTCTAACGGCAGGCAAGGACGGGACCGCCAGCGGGTCCCGTCGCCTCCATCGGATGTCACAACTTCATCTCAGCCTAGCCAAGTGACTGGCCGATCACTAGCTGACAAGCCGAGGGCGGACACAGCAGAATTCCTTGGTTTTTCTTCGATCCCGGGCGTGTGCGCCGGACCGGCCTCCGCAGCGCCCACCAAACCACTCGGCGCTTAACAAACACCGCTCACGGTGCTCTTTGTGACGGGGCGCACGTTTGGTCGGACCCGCGTATTAGTGTTTATTGCAGAACAGCTCTCGCGGTACTGCCGTGATCTGCCGCCGCCCGACGTCGCGCATGCGGCCCGGCGCGGAGGCACCACGAACGTCCGCGCAGCACGGATCGATGAATGATGAGGTTCACCATGTCCCAGCAGACTCCCGGATCCACGGCAATGCAGGCGCCCCAGGGCGATGCCTTCGAAAACCTGTCGCAGGAGAACCGCCGTTTCGCGCCCTCGGCCGAGTTCGCCGCGAACGCGGTGGTCACCGCCGCCGATTACGCCGAGGCCGACGCGGACCGTCCCGCGTTCTGGGCGAAGCAGGCCCGCGAGCTGTTGAGCTGGTCCAAGGACTTCACCCAGGCCCTGGACTGGTCCAACCCGCCGTTCGCGAAGTGGTTCGTCGGCGGCGAGGTCAACGCCGCGTACAACGCCCTGGACCGGCACGTCGAGGCCGGCCACGGGGACCGGGTGGCGATCTACTTCGAGGGCGAGCCGGGCGACACCCGCACCTACACCTACGCCCAGCTCACCGAGGAAGTGAAGAAGGCCGCGAACGCCTTCGAGTCCCTCGGCGTGGCCAAGGGCGACCGGGTCGCCGTGTACCTGCCGATGATTCCCGAGGCCGTCATCACCCTGCTGGCCTGCGCGAGGATCGGCGCGATCCACTCCGTGGTCTTCGGCGGCTTCTCCGCCGAGGCCCTGCGGTCCCGGATCGACGACGCCGAGGCCAAGCTCGTCGTCACGGCCGACGGCACCTACCGCCGCGGCAAGCCCAGCGCCCTCAAGCCCGCCGTCGACGAGGCCCTGGCCCACGAGGGCGACGGCAGCGGCCACACCGTGCAGAACGTCGTGGTGGTCCGGCGCAACGGGGCGGAGGTGGACTGGCACGAGGGCCGGGACCACTGGTGGGCCGACACCGTCGGCGCCGCCTCCCCCGAGCACACCGCCGTCGGGCACGACGCCGAACACCCGCTCTTCATCCTCTACACCTCCGGGACCACGGGCAAGCCCAAGGGCATCCTGCACAGCACCGGCGGCTACCTCACCCAGGGCGCCTACACGCACAAGGCCGTCTTCGACCTGCACCCGGAAACCGACGTGTACTGGTGCACCGCCGACGTCGGCTGGATCACCGGGCACTCCTACGTCGCCTACGCCCCGCTGATCAACGGCGCCACCCAGGTCATGTACGAAGGCACCCCGGACTCCCCGCACCAGGGCCGCTGGTGGGAGATCGTGGAGAAGTACAAGGTCTCCATCCTCTACACCGCCCCCACCGCGATCCGCACCTTCATGAAGTGGGGCAAGGACATCCCGGCCAGGTCACGACCTCTCCTCGATCCGGGTCCTGGGCTCGGTGGGCGAACCCATCAACCCGGAGGCCTGGATGTGGTACCGCGAGGTCATCGGCGGCAACGCCGGCAAAAACGGCGAACGCAAGGCGGACCCGGCACCGATCGTGGACACCTGGTGGCAGACCGAGACCGGGGCGCAGATGATCGCCCCGCTGCCCGGCGTCACGGCCACCAAGCCCGGCTCCGCCCAGGTCCCGCTGCCCGGCATCGCCGTCGACGTCGTGGACGAGGCCGGCGAGTCCGTGCCCAACGGCTCCGGCGGCTACCTCGTCATCCGCGAACCCTGGCCCGCCATGCTCCGCGGCATCTGGGGCGACCCGGAACGGTTCAAGGAAACCTACTGGTCCCGCTTCGAGACCATGTACTTCGCCGGCGACGGCGCCAAGAAGGACGAGGACGGCGACATCTGGCTCCTGGGCCGCGTCGATGACGTGATGAACATCTCCGGCCACCGGCTCTCCACCGCGGAAATCGAATCCGCCCTCGTCTCCCACCCCGCCGTCGCCGAAGCCGCCGTCGTCGGCGCCGCGGACGAAACCACCGGCCAGGCCGTCGTGGCCTTCGTGATCCTGCGCGCCGACGCCACGGACACCGGCGACGCGATCGTCCAGGAACTCCGCAACCACGTCGCCAAGGAAATCGGCCCGATCGCCAAACCCAAGACCATCCTCGTGGTCCCGGAACTGCCCAAGACCCGCTCCGGGAAGATCATGCGCCGCCTGCTCAAGGACGTCGCGGAAGGCCGCGAGGTCGGCGACGCCACCACCCTCGCCGACAACACCGTCATGACCCAGATCGCGCACTCACTGAAAAAATGAGCCCGCAGAAATAGTCCGCTGCGCCGGCCCGTTCGGACACCGGCACACGCACGACGGCGGCGCCGCCCCAAGTGGGCCGCGCCGCCGTCGTCGTTGTTCCTGTCTGTCGACGCGGCCGCGGCGGGAAAATCCGCAGTAACGAAGAGTGCGGCAGTAACGAACAGCGCGGGCAGGCCGCGGCGCGATAGATTTGCAGACATGACTGAAGCCACCCCCGCCAGCGCTGCCGGCCGCGGCACCATCCTGGTTCTCAACGGACCCAACTTGAATCTGCTCGGCACCCGCGAGCCCGAGAAATACGGGACGGCGACGCTGGCCGACGTCGAACAGCTCGCCAAAGACGCCGGTGCCGCGCACGGCCTGGACGTCGAGTGCTTCCAGTCCAACCATGAGGGGGCCCTCGTGGACGCCATCCACGCCGCACGCGGGAAGGCGGTGGGAATCGTGCTCAACGCCGGCGCGTACACGCACACGTCGGTGGCCATCCGGGACGCCATATCCGCCGTTGCCCTGCCCACGGTCGAGGTGCACATCACCAACGTTCACGCCCGCGAGCCCTTCCGGCACCATTCCTACCTGTCGGACATCAGCAAGGCCGTGATCGCCGGCGCCGGGATCCTGGGCTACCGCTTCGCGGTGGAATACCTCGCCGGACTGCACGCGGCCAAGGACTGAGCATGTCGCCCGCGGAGCCCGCAGCAGCGTCAGGGGAATCGGCCACAGATTCGGGCACAGCGCAGTGGTACCGGCACTTCGGCACGCTCGATGCGCCGGGTTCTTCCCCCTGCTATGCCGAGTGGTCCGTGGGCATTGCCGGGGACGCCGAGCTGATCCGGCGGATCGATCTGTGGCCGCACCACAAGCGCCAGCCGCTGCTGATCCTCGCCGCGGCCCGGTTCCTCGGCGCACAGATCAGCCCTTACCGTGATTTCCGGAATTTCCTGGACCAGCACTGGGCCGAGGTCTCGGACATCGTGCTTTCGCGTGCCACCCAGACCAACGAGGCCGGACGCTGCGCCACCCTGCTGCCGTCCCTCGCCCAGATCTCGGCCACCGAGGGCCGGCCGCTGGCCCTGATCGAGGTGGGCGCCTCGGCCGGTCTGGCGCTGTTCCCGGACCGCTACGGCTACGAGTATGTCCCGGGGGCCGACACAGGCACGGAAGCCGGCACGGAGGGCCGTGGCGCCAGGGGCGGTCCCGGCGCCGGGAACACCGGCACCGCGCAGGCCGAGGACGCAAGGACGACGCGGCTGGTTCCGGCCGGCGCACGGCCCGGCACCTACCCCGTCCTGCGCTGCGTCACCTCAGGGCCGGTGCCGCTGCCGGCGGCACTTCCCCAGGTGGTCTGGCGCGCCGGGATCGACCTCAATCCCTTGGATGTCCGCAACCCGGACGACGTCGCCTGGCTGGAAGCTCTCGTCTGGCCGGAGCAGGAGTTCCGCCTCGAACGGTTGCGCCAGGCGATCGCAATCGCCCGGGAACGCCCGCCGCTGCTGGTGTCCGGCGACCTCAACGAACAGCTCGTGGGACTGGCCGCCCGGGCTCCGGAAGACGCGGCCCTGGTGGTGTTCCACAGCGCCGTCATGGCCTACCTCGACGCCGGCGGCCGCGCCCGGTTCCGCCGCACCATGGCGGATCTTGCGGCGGAGCGGGGCTGCCACTGGCTCTCGAACGAGGGCCACACGGTGCTCGCCCAGGCCGACGGGTCCACCGTGGTTCCGGAAATGGACGACGCCCGGCTCCGCGGCCGGTTCCTGTTGCTGCAGGACGGTCAGCCGACGGCCATCGCGGGCCCGCACGGCCAGAGCCTGGAGTGGCTGTAGCCCGCGGGCGGGCTACCCTTCGGGCGACAGACCCGCGGGCGGGCTACCCGGCTATTTCTTGACGCACTGTCCGGACGAGACGGCGCTGCCCAGACCCGGCGCCTGGGCCGCAACGGGGCCAAGGTCATTCATGGTGATGGCGAATCCGAGCGAGGATTCGGTGGTGGCCTTGGCGAAGACGACCCCCGCCACCTGCCCGTCCATGGTCAGGAGCGGGCCTCCGGAGTTGCCCGGCTGCACGTCGCCGGCGAGCCGGTACACGTCCTCGGGCGCCGCATTGTTGCCGTAGATGTCGGGGACGAGCACGGTGGTGATGTCCTGCACCGTGGCCGGTTTGGACTGGAAGGGGCCGCCGTGCGGATAGCCGGCGAAGGCCGCGGCGCTGCCGGCCGGCAGGTCGGAGGCCAGCGGAAGGGGCTCCGAGCGCAGGCCGTCGACCGCCACGACGGCGAGGTCGTGCTGGGTGTCAAAGTACACAACGCGCCCGGGCAGGGCCCGGCCGCCGGGCGTCTCCACCACCGGCTCGTCGACTCCGGCGACCACGTGGGCGTTGGTCACCACGCGCCCGGGGGCGACCACAAAGCCGGTTCCGGTCTGGTTCTGGCCGCACTGGTAGGCGGTTCCGGCGATCTTCAGCACCGACGCGGCGGCTTTGTTCAGCGCCGGAGTGTCCGTATTGGTGTCCGGGACGGCGACGGGCTGGCCCTGGCCGAAGCCGTCGAGCAGGGTGGGTATGCCCTCGCCGATCACGGCGGACCGCAATTGCGCCATCGATGCCTTGACCGGCGTCGGCGTCACGCCGTCGATGAACCTGATGACTTTGGACTCGGCGAGCTGCTGGGACACGAACGGCACGCCCAGGGCCCCGATGCTGAACGCCAGCATGGACATTACGAGGGCGGACACCACCACGTTCACGCCTCCGCCGACGAGGCGGTCCGCCGCCCGCAGCGGGCTGAACGGCACCACGCTGCGGATTTGCCGCCCGATCATGGTGCCGAGGCCGTTCCCCACGATCATCAGCAGGACCGCGGTGGCAATGATCGCCGTCAGGCGCCAGCCGCTGTCTTCCACGAGCCCGCTAACGATGGGAACGGACACGAAGGCGGCGACCGCGCCTGCCGCGAAGCCCGCGATGCCTCCGAGCGTCACGAGGAAGCCGTTGCGAAGACCATGGATCAGGTAGGACAAGAGCGTCACGACCAACACCAGGTCCAAAATGGTCAAGCCAAACACCGGGGCTCCTCACAGACAGTTCAGCCACGATTCTAGCGGTGTAAGCTGAACGTTTGCCGACCGGCCGCCGCTCTGGAGGGTCTGCCGGGATCTGCGGGACTTCCCGGGCCGTTCGCATTCGGACCCGTCGGGCGTTTCGGTGCCAACTACGTCACAGAAGCGCCAAAATTCTGAAAGAATGGCTGAAGCGCCCCAGCCGACACAGCTAGTCAGGAGATTTCATGGATATCGAGGTATTGCGCCGCGCACCCCTTTTCGCCACGCTCGACGACGAGGCGTTCCGTCTGCTGACGGACGAACTCACCGAGGTGGACCTTTCACGCGGTGCCTCGGTATTCCGGGAAGGCGACCAGGGCGACCAGCTCTACTTCATCGTCTCCGGCAAGGTAAAGCTCGGCCGCACGTCGCCGGACGGCCGCGAATCACTGCTTGCCATCCTCGGCCCGGGTGAACTTTTCGGCGAAATGGCCCTCTTCGACCCCAGCCCGCGGACGGCCACGGCAACCGCCGTTTCCGAGACGCGTCTCGCCGGCCTGAAGAACGAGAGCCTCAACGCGCTGCTCCGCACCCGCCCCGAGGTTTCGGCCCAGCTGCTGCAGGCCCTGGCCCGCCGCCTGCGCCGCACGAACGATTCCCTCTCCGACCTCGTCTTCTCCGACGTGCCGGGCCGCGTGGCCAAGGCACTGCTGGATCTGGCCGACCGCTTCGGCCGCCCCGCGACCGACGGCGTCCTGGTCGCCCACGAACTGACGCAGGAAGAGCTCGCCCAGCTGGTCGGCGCCTCCCGCGAAACGGTCAACAAGGCCCTCGCTGAATTCGTGCAGCGCGGCTGGCTGCGCCTGGAAGCCCGCGCCGTCGTGATCCTCGACATGCAGCGCCTGCGCCAGCGTTCCCGCTAGGAAACCTCAGCAGCAAGCATGAAGGCCGGTCCCGGGCAACGGGGCCGGCCTTCTGTCGTTCCGCGGCCGCCGCTCCGCGGGGACATGCCCAGCTGCGCGGCGCAGCGAGGGACATGCTCATTCCCGGCCGCAGCAACGCCAGGACATGCCCAGCCCTGGCGGCGAGGACTGGACATAATGCCGCTATGTCCAATGGCCAGAGCCAACGGAGGCATGTCCCGGGCCCGCACGCTGCAGGCGAGGGACATGTCCGTGCGGCGGTGCCCGTCATGCGTGGGGCATGTTCCGTGCGCAGCCGGAGGGCATGCTCGTCACGGCTCCGCAGGCATGCCCAGCGGCGACAGCTCATATCGCTGGCCAGCAGAGCCCGGGACATGTCCAGCCGTGCGGGGCAGCGAGGGGCATGTCCCAGGCGCCCGCGGGCCCCAACAGACCAAGGCCGCTCAGCCTACCCGTTACGGGCCTAGCGCTCCCGCTGGGGTTCGCCGGCCACGGTCTTGGCGGCCTCGACTTCGAGCATGAGCCGGCCCTCTTCCTCGACGAGCTTCGGCTGGTAGACGTGGGCCTTGCGTTTGTAGCTGAGGTAGGCGATGCAGCCGTTGGCCTTCGCCATCTTCTCGAGCATGATCTCCGAGCCGGGCACCAGGAGTTCGCCCAGGGTTCGGCCGGCCGTGTTCTCCTGCCCCACCTCGTCGCCAAGCGCGGTGGTGTCCCGCTCGCGCACCACCTGGCGGACGCACACCCAGCGGCCCCACACGCCCTTGCTGGCCAGCAGTGAAGGCTGCTGGTTCACGGGCAGGGTGGCGGCGAAGTAGCGGGTGTTGAACCGGCGGTGCGCAAAATCGGGGCTGAGCCAGTTGACCAGGGGCTTGAGCAGGTCCGTGCGCAGCGAGAGCCCGCGCTTGGCGAGGACCTCGGTGAAGGATTTCTCCTGGTCCGCCACGGCTTCGCGGGCACGCATCCACTCGGGGCTGGACGTCGACTCCACCGTGGTGGACAGGTCCGGGCCGGCCAGCAGGATGCCGGTCTCCTCAAACAGTTCACGGATGGCGCCGACGACGTGGCGGCGCGCCAGCCCGACGTCGGCCGTCCCCATCTGCTCGGCCCAGTGCTGGGGCGAGGGCCCCAGCCAGCCGACGGCGTCGTCGTCGGACGCCTCCAGGGATCCCCCCGGGAAGGCGAGGATACCGAGCGGGGAGGACCCCGTCCGGTACCCGAGCCAGGTCTCCAGGCCGGTGGGCGAGTCCCGCAGGAGGACCACCGAGGAGGCGAAACGCGCGGCGCGGGGCGTGCGTTCGCCGTGTTCAAGCCAGCTGCTCGCTGCTCCTTCGAGATCGGGGGGCAGAACGAACAGGCGGCGTGCTAACTGAGGCAAAGAAGTGACCGGCCTTCTAGGCGAATTCGACGATCAGTTCGACTTCAACGGGAGAGTCGAGCGGCAGGACGGATACCCCGACGGCGGAGCGGGCGTGCTGGCCGGCGTCGCCGAGGACCTGGCCCAGCAGCTCCGAGGCGCCGTTGATGACACCGGGCTGGCCGGTGAAGGTGGGATCGGAGGAAACAAACCCGACAACTTTGACGATCCGCGTAATGCGGTCGAGGTCCCCGATGACACTCTTGACGGCGGCCAGGGCGTTGACGGCGCAGACGGCGGCGTAGGCCTTCGCGGCTTCCGGGGACACGGTGGACTCGGCCGAGGCGCCCTCCGAACCGGAGGACACCTTGCCGGTGGCCTCGAGCTTGCCGTTGATGAACGGCAGCTGCCCGGAGGTGTAGACGTGGTTGCCGGAAATGACGGCAGGAACATAGGCGGCGACCGGGGCCGCGACGTCGGGGAGCGTCAGGCCCAGTTCGGCCAGACGCTGTTCGACGGCGGACGACGCGACCGCGGCGGCGGTGTCTTCGGAGACGTTTTCCGGGCTTGCCGGCGTGCCCGGGGTGGCTTCTGAGGGGGTGCTCATGGCTACTGCTTCTCCCGCTTCAGGTAGGCAACCAGGCCGTTTCCGTCAGGGCCCGGAACAACTTGGACGAGCTCCCAGCCGTCCTCGCCCCACTGGTCCAGGATCTGCTTTGTGGCATGGATGATGAGCGGAATCGTGGCGTACTCCCATTTGGTCATGACATAAAGCCTAGTCGTTGCCGGTAAAGTGGAAAACATGGCGACTGGCAAGAACCCTTTATTCGACACGGCCACCACCCTCGGAAAGATCTTTCTTTTCCTGGGCGTGAGCGCCATTTGCGGCGTCCTGGTGGCGGGCCTCCTGGTCCCCGCGGCGGCCGTTTCGGGCAGCGCGGCGAGCGGATCCATCCAGTTCTTTGACACTCTTCCCGCAGAGCTGAAGGTCGATCCGCCGAGCCAGTCGACGACGATCCTGGCCTCCGACGGCAGCGTGATCGCCAACCTCTACGCGGAAAACCGGACCCGTGTGTCGCTCGACCAGATGTCCCCGCACATCAAGGACGCGATCATCGCCATCGAGGACAGCCGGTTCTACGAGCACGGCGGCGTGGACACCACCGGCATCCTGCGCGCCCTCGTCAGCACGGCCCGCGGCAACAAGCAGGGCGCGTCCACCATTACGCAGCAGTACGTGAACAACGTCATCAACTCCTCGTTGGAGGCCGAAGGCAAGGGCGACGAGGTCCTCCTCAACGGCGTCAACAAGGGCGTCGGGGACAAGCTCCGCGAAATGAAACTGGCCATCGCGCTGGAGAAGAAGTTCACCAAGGAGCAGATCCTCGAGGGCTATCTGAACATCGTGTTCTTCAACCGGGACGCCTACGGCATCGAAGCCGCGTCCAAGTTCTTCTTCAGCACCACGGCCAAGGACCTGACCCTGCCGCAGGCGGCACTGCTGGCCGGCGTCGTGAACAGCCCCTCCTACTACGACCCCATCACGAACCCGGAAAACGCCAAGGTCCGTCGAGACCTCGTGCTCAAGGCCATGCTGACCCAGGGCAAGATCCAGCAGGCGGACTACGATGCCGCGGTCGCGACGCCGGTGGAGACCAAGGTCACCCAGCCCCGCCAGGGCTGCGCCTATTCGCAGACGGCGCCGTACTTCTGCGACTACGTGCTGCACCTGCTCCTGAACAACCCGGCCTACGGGGCCGACGCCGCCGAGCGTGAGCGGAAGATTTTCCGCGGCGGCCTGACGATCAAGACCACCCTGGATCCGAATGCCCAGGCCGTGGCCCAGGCCCAGGTGGACGCGTCAGCCGGCGCGAACCCGGACAAGTGGGGCGCCTCGCTGGTGTCCGTGCAGCCGGGCTCCGGCAAGATCATCTCCATGGCCCAGAACACCGTCTGGTTCCCGGCCGACGGCAAGTTCGACCAGACCCAGAACTTCAACGTGGACAGCCAGGACGCCAAGGGCAACGACCTCAACGGTCTCGGCGGCTTCCAGCCCGGCTCGACCATGAAGCCCTTCACGTTCGCGGAGTGGCTCAATGAGGGCAAGTCCATGAACACGCAGCTCAACGGCGCCGTGCGCCGATACCCGCAGTACTTCCCCTGGAAGAACACCTGCCCGGCACCGACCGTCGGCTGGTATGACGCGTCCAACGGCAGCCACGACCTGCAGAACGCGGAGGAGGGCTACTACAAGTACATGTCCGTCCTCGACGGTCTGGCGAACTCCATCAACACCATCACCTTTGCCACGGCGTCCCAGGTGGACCTTTGCGGGATCCAGAAGATCGTCGACGCCGTCGGCATCCACGGCGGACTGCCCAGCGCGGACAACCCCAACCCCCAGGTGCCGATGACCACCCTCGGCAACCTCATCGGGTCCACCCAGACGGCGCCGCTGACCATGGCCAGCGCGTTCGCCACCTTCGCCAACGACGGCAAGTACTGCGAGCCGATGGCCATTGATTCGGTGACGGACGCGACCGGCGCCCAGCTGCCGGCCCAGACGCCGAACTGCAGGGACGCGATCAAGCCCGAGGTGGCCCACGGCGTCGCATACGCCATGCAGGAAGTGCTCAACCGCGGCTCCGGCTCGCTCATCCAGCCGCGGATTTCGACCCGGACCACCTTCCCCATTGCGGCCAAGACCGGAACCAACGACACCAATAGCTCCACCTGGGTGGCGGGCTACACCAGCGGTCTGGCAACGGCCACGTGGTTCGGCGATCCCCTGGGCAACCAGCAGCGGGCCGGCCAGAACGTCACGATCAACGGCAAGTTCTACAAGGGCATCGACGGCTACATGATCGCCGGGCCGCAGTTCTCCAACTACATGGCCCAGGTGGCGCCGTCCTACGGCACCGATCCGTTCCCGGCTTCCGCCGTCGAACCTGCTGAACGCGCCCGCCCCGGTAGCGCCGCCACGGGCCACCACTCCAACGGAGCAGAGTACCGCTCCGGCCACGGAACCGTCCGCCGACCCGTCACCGGCTCCGACGAAATCCAAAAAGAAGTAGCCGATGATCCCGGGGAATGATCTGGCGAGCCGCGTTCGAAGCATCGGACGCGGCTTTGCCGTGACCGCAGCGCTCGGCACGGCGGCAGGGGCGGCCGCCGCCGGCTACGGGCTGTGGGAGAAGAACCAGTTCGAGCTCCGGGAGGAAACCCTTCCCATCCTGCCGGCCGGCTTCGGCCCGTTCCGGATCCTCCATCTCTCCGACATCCACTTCGTGCCGGGCCAGCACCGGAAGGCCCGGTGGCTGTCGTCCCTGGCGGAGCTGAAGCCTGACCTCGTGGTGAACACCGGCGACAACCTCAGCCATGCCAAGGGCGTGGTCCCCCTCGTGGCGGCCCTGCGTCCGCTGCTGGAGTTCCCGGGCGTGTTCGTTCCCGGCTCCAACGACTACTTCGGCCCAAGCTTCAAGAACCCCGCCTCCTACCTGCTGGGGCCCTCTGCCCAGCGCAAGGACCCGGAGAAACTCGACTGGCCGCGGCTGCGCTCAGAGTTCGGCATGTCCGGCTGGGTGGACCTGACCAACCGCTGCCAGTCCCTGGTGCTCAAGGGCATCCGCTTCGACTTTTCCGGCGTCGACGATCCCCACCTGCGCCTCGAACGGTACGCGGGCTGGCCGCGCGGCACCAAGGGCCGGGACGCCGACCCGCACCTGCGCGTCGCCGTGGCGCACGCGCCCTACCAGCGCGTCCTCGACCACTTCACCCAGGCCGGAGCCGATCTCCTGCTGGCCGGCCACACCCACGGCGGGCAGATCTGCATCCCGGGATACGGTGCACTGGTCACCAACTGCGACCTTCCCACCTGGCGGGCCCGGGGCCTGCACACGTGGGAAAGCAACGGCAGTACGACGCCGGTGAACGTCTCCGGGGGCATCGGCACCTCCCGCTTCGCCCCGGTCCGCATCGCCTGCCGGCCCGAGGCTGTCCTGCTCACGCTGACCTCCCGCGCCTAGGCCCGAGCGGGCGCCGCCGGACCCCACGGGTGGACATGCTCCCCGCGCACTCACGTCCCCGGGACATGCCCTCCCCTCGTCGCGACTCCCGACCCGCGGGACATGCCCTCCCCCGATCGCGGGCACTGGACATATGGGCATCATGTCCACCGCACGCGGCCACCACTGGACATGTCCCACTGGGATTGGCGCCAGGACTGGACATGTCCCGCGGGCAGGACGCGCACCGCCCGGGCTCCATTGCGGATCGCAATGACTGGGAGAGATCATGGGACCGACCACTGGCGTGTGAATCCGGTCACTTCATGGCCTAGGGTAGTTGCTACAGGAAACTACATTCAACGGTGCTATCTATGCACGGGCGTCTTAAGAAGCAGGCATGGCCAAGCAGAGTTCATTCTTCACCTCCATCAGCCGTCTCTATCCGCACGTCAGGCCCATCCTGCCCCGGCTGGTCATGGGCCTGCTCTGCGCGCTGCTGGCGAGCGTGATGGCACTGGCCATCCCCCAGGTGCTGCGCGTCCTGGTCAACGAATCCCTCCAGCCCGGGGGCAGCACCGACGCCGTGTGGACCGCCTCGCTCGTGATCCTGGGCCTGGGCATCGCCGAGGCCGGCCTCGTGGCCCTGCGCCGCCAGTTCGTCATCAACCCGGCCACCACGGTGGAGACCCGGATGCGGGTCTCCCTCTACGGGCACCTTCAGGACCTCACGGTCTCCTTCCACGACCGCTGGGGCTCCGGCCAGCTGCTCTCCCGCGCCATGACGGACCTGAACTTCCTGCGCCGCTGGATGGCCTTCGGCGCCATCATGCTGGTGGTCACCACGCTCACCGTGGTGATCGGCGTCGCCGTGATGTTCTCCATGAGCTGGCAGCTGGCCCTGATCTTCCTGGCCGCCGCCGTGCCGATCATGATTTACGGCTTCCGCTTCCGCACCCGGTTCAGCAAGGTGGCCCGCCGCAGCCAGGACCAGGCCGGGGACCTCGCCACGACGGTCGAGGAATCCGTCCACGGCATCCGCGTCCTGAAGGCGTTCGGCCGCAGCCGCGAGGCGCTGCAGAACTTCAACGAACAGGCCGAGGAACTCCGGCAGACGGAGATCGCCAAGGCCAAGCACCTGGCGACCTTCAGCCTGGTGGTGACGCTCCTGCCCGAGCTCGCCCTCGGCGCCGGCCTCGTCGTCGGCGTCGTGCTGGCCTCCACGGACCAGCTCTCCATCGGGTCCCTCGTGGCCTTCTTCGCCACCGCCGCGGTGGTTGCCGCGCCGGTCGAATTCTGCGGCATGCTGCTGGCGATGGCCCTCACCGCGAAGTCCGCGGTGGACCGGCACTTCGAGGTCATGGACGCGAAGAACACGATCACCAGCCCGGACCAGCCGCGCCGGCCGGCCGAGCTCAAGGGCGCCCTGAGCTTCCGCAATGTCACGTTCGCGTTCGAGGACGCCCCGGACAAGCCGATCCTCAAAAACATCAGCCTGGACATCCGGCCCGGCGAAACCATGGCCCTCGTGGGCATCACGGGCAGCGGCAAGAGCGCCCTGCTCCAGCTGGTCCCCCGCCTCTACGACGTCACCGCCGGCTCCATCACCATCGACGGCGTGGACCTGCGCGAGTTCAGCGTGCAGGATCTGCGCACGGTGGTCGCCGTCGCGTTCGAAGACACCACCTTGTTCTCCAGCTCCGTCCGGGACAACGTCCTGCTCGGCGCGCCCGACGCCGGGTCGGCGGAAGGCCGCGACGCGGCCCTGGAGGAAGCCCTCGACGTCGCCCAGGCCCACTTCGCCTATTCCCTGCCGGACGGGGTGGATACCCTGATCGGCGAGGAGGGCCTCAGCCTTTCCGGCGGCCAGCGCCAGCGCATCGCCCTGGCCCGCGCCATCGCCGCCAAACCGGCCGTGCTGGTCCTGGACGACCCGCTCTCGGCCCTGGACGTGAACACCGAGGAACTGGTCGAGAGGCGGCTGCGCGAGGTCCTCGCGGACACCACCACGCTGATCGTGGCCCACCGGCCCTCCACGGTGGCGCTGGCCGACCGGGTGGCCCTGCTCGAGGACGGACGGATCGCCGCCGTCGGCACCCACACCGAACTGCTCGCCAGGAACAGCCACTACCGCTACGTGATCGCCAGCCTGGACACGGAACCGCGGGACCTGGATTCAGAATTGTCCGCCCTCGAGGACCAGTCCGAGGAGATTTCCCGATGAGCAGCGCAACGTTCGGCACGGCCAACGAGGACAACGCCCACCTCAGCAAGAACGAAAGCAAGGCCGTCCGGCGGCGCTCCCTGGCTCTTCTGGGCTCCCTGATCCGTCCCGTCCGGGCCCGTTTCTGGCTGACGATCGGCGCCGTCGTCCTGTCCCAGGCCGCCCGCGTGGCCGGGCCGGCGCTGATCGCCTTCGGGATCGACCACGCCCTGCCCGGCCCTGCGCGCCGGCGACAGCCTTCCCCTGGTGTTCGCCGGCGTCGCGTACCTCGCCGCGGCCGTCGCCGCTGCCGGCCTGACCGCCCTGTACGTGACGTCGACGGCCCGGCTCAGCCAGGCGATGCTGCTGGATCTTCGCGTCCGGGTCTTCCGCCACACCCAGCGGCTGAGCCTGGAATTCCACGAGAAATACACCTCCGGGCGCATCATCGCCCGGCAGACCTCGGACCTGGAGGCCCTGCGCGAGCTCCTGGATTCCGGCGTGAGTTCGCTGGCCTCGGGCATGCTGTTCATGGCGTTCACGGCCATCACGGTGTTCGTCCTGGACTGGCGCAGCGGGCTGCTGGTGCTGGCCGCCGGCGTGCCGATGTTTTTCCTGGCCCGCTGGTACCAGAAGCACTCGCAGATCGCCTTCCGCGAATCCCGGGTGGTCTCGGCCCGGCTGATCGTGCACTTCGTGGAGACCATGACCGGCATCCGCGCGGTGAAGACGTTCCGCAAGGAACCCGAGAATGCCGCGCGCTACGCCGAACTCTCCGAGGACTACCGCCGCGCGACCGTCCGCTCCATCAACCTCAACGGCATCTTCCAGCCCGGGCTGGTGCTGATCGGCAACGTGTGCGTCGCCCTCGTGCTGCTCACCGGCGGCTTCCGGGTCCTCAGCGGCGAGCTCGCGGTGGGCGTGCTCCTGGCCCTGATGCTGTCCACCAAGCGCTTCTTCCAGCCGGTGGACCAGATGGCGATGTTCTACAACTCCTTCCAAAGCGCCCAGGCGGCCCTGGAAAAGGTCTCGGGCCTCCTCGAGGAAGTCCCCACCGTCCGGCCGCCCAAGACACCCGTGGCCCTGCACGACGCGCGGGGCAGCATCGACTTCGACGGCGTCGAATTCCGCTACGGCGACGGCCCGGTCATCATCCCGCGGCTGGACCTGCACATCCCCGCCGGCCAGACGGTCGCGCTCGTCGGCCAGACCGGAGCCGGCAAGTCCACCCTCGCGAAGCTGATCGCCCGCTTCTACGACGTCTCCGCCGGGTCCCTCACGCTCGACGGCGTGGACCTGCGCCAGCTCTCGACCGAGGACCTGCGCCGGAACGTCGTCATGGTCACCCAGGAGGCCTTCCTGTTCAGCGGCTCCGTGGCGGACAACATCGCCCTGGGCCGGCCGGAAGCCTCCCGCGAGGAGATCGAGGACGCGGCCCGGGCGGTGGGGGCACACGCCTTCATCACGGAACTTCCCGACGGCTACGACACCGACGTCAACAAGCGCGGCGGCCGCGTCTCCGCCGGGCAGCGGCAGCTGATCAGCTTCGCCCGGGCATTCCTGGCCCGCCCGGCCGTCCTGATCCTGGACGAGGCGACGTCCTCGCTGGACATCCCGTCGGAGCGCCTGGTCCAGCAGGGCCTCGCGGGGCTGCTGCGCGGCACGCGGGAGGCCAGCACACGGGAGGCCGGGCCGGCCGGGACGTCAGGCGCCGGGCGGACGGCCCTCATCATCGCCCACCGGCTCTCCACCGTGGAGACCGCGGACCGGGTCCTGGTGGTGCACGACGGACGCGTCGTCGAGGACGGCACGCCCGGGCAGCTGATCGGCGACGGCGGCGCTTTCGCCCGCCTCCACGGCGCCTGGAAAGACTCGCTGGTCTGAACCGCTCCCGCCGAGACCGGCCGAGACCGGTCCGGCGGCTCGGGCGATATTGCCTGGCGTCGGCGCCGGGCAGCCGGGCGGCCGACCGGCCCGGTCCCACGTGCACTTCCGATTTCATGCCCGATTTCGCACTCGATTTCGCATCCGGGCCCATGATCGGATACTCTTGTGAAGTTGCTTTTGAAGCAGCGGATCGGGATGTGGCGCAGCTTGGTAGCGCGCGTCGTTCGGGACGACGAGGTCGCAGGTTCAAATCCTGTCATCCCGACCAGAGATAGAAGAGGACCCTCCACACGGAGGGTCCTCTTTTTGTTTCCCGCACTCCTGGCCTGCCCGGCGTCGGATGTTCCCCCGCGCGCAACACGGCCCCGGCAAGAGAATCTTCCGGGGCCGTGTTGGATAGCCGTGGTGGATATGCGTGACGCAGATGCCGGGCCGGTGTTGCGCGGCAGCTGCCACATGGGGCGTGTTACATCGGGTCGGGCCAGTTGCCGACGTTGAGCGAGTGGGTCATGGGGTCGGGCCAGTTGCCCACCGCCTGGGCCGTGCGCATGGGATCCGGCCAGTTGCCGACGGCGGCAACGTGTGAGACATCGGTAAGTGAAGCAGCGGACAGCACGGCCGGGGCCGCGGCGGAGAATGCCAGTGCGCCCGCCAAGACGGCGCCGGCTGCAATCTTCTTCAACATAGAGTTCCTCAATATGAGTCGGGGTCCTTAACCAAGTCAGCACTACCCTTGTTGACACACATTGTAAAATGGTTTCCACAGAGACTGTCAAGCATTTAGTACAAAGAATGTCCGGAATTAGGAGGTATCCGTGGGGAACGGATTTGGGGAGAAGCTCCGCGCGGAACGGCTCGAACGGGGCCTGACGCAAGCGGAGCTGGGCCGTGACCTGTACTCCCCCAGCTACATTTCTCTGCTGGAAACCGGACGCCGCGAGCCCACTGCCGATGTGATCGAAGAGCTTGCCCGCCGGCTCGAACTGGCCCCCAAAGCGCTCGAGGCCTGGAGCCAGCCGGTGTCCGTCAGCGACGCCGAATATGTGCTCGCCGGACTGTATGCCCGGCAGGCCTGGGACCTCCGGGACTACCCCGTGGCCGCCACCCACGCCGCCGCCGCCGCCAAGATCGCCCTGGAGGCCAAGAACACCAGCGCGTGGTGGAACATGACCTACATGCAGGCCGAGTGCCTGATCAAGCAGGGCCTGTGGCAGGAGTGCAAGGACGTCGTGCAGAATCTCCTGGAGCACCCGATGGCCGCGGAGTCGGCCGGGCTCGGTGTCCGGGCCGAGCAGATGCTCGCCGCGGCCTCGCAGGGGCAGGGCCAGCTGACCGCCGCCGTCGAGCATGCGCAGGAAGCCGTGCGGCTCTGCGCCGGGCTGCCCAAGGGCTCCACCATGATCATCGGCGCCCTCCGGGCGCTCATCGGCGCCCTGGCCGAGAGCGGCCGGCTGGATGAGGCCTGGGAGTACTGCCAGGCCATGAACGAGCAGATGGACGACCACTCCATGTCCCAGCTCGCCGGGGAGGTGGCCTGGGTGATCGGCAACGTGGCCTTCATGCGCCACGACTACCCCGAGGGGATCAAGTACCACGAGCGGGCCGGACGCCTGCTCTCCCCGGCCAACGACATCGACCTGTGGGCCCGGTTCAATAAGGCCTCCGCGGCCGTCCGCCTGTCCTCGGGAATCGTCGAACCCGAAACCCTGTCATCGATCGAACGCGCCGAACTGGCTCTCTCGATTGTGGGCGGCAACAAGACGGACCAGCTGGAGGTGGCCTTCATCCGGGCCCGCTGGCTCTACCTCACCGGAGACATCGTGGCCGCCGTCCAGAAGCTGCGCGAGATCCACGCGGAGCGGGAGTCGCTGGCCCGGCACACGGCAGGCGAGGTCTCGCTGCTGCTGGGCAAGGCCCTCAAGGCTGCCGGAGAGTCCGACGAGGCCCTGGTCTACCTCGAGGAAGCCCAGAAAGAGTTCAGCGCGGCGGGAGCCTCGGACCGGGTCCAGCAGGCCCTGGATGCCGTGCTCGAGATCCGGCTGGCCCAGCGGCGTGCCGAGGCAGCCTCCACGGAAGCCTAGCCCCGCGGCGGCCGTGCCGCCGGGGACGGCGGCCACCGGGGTCGATGGCCCCGCGGCGGGGCCCCCGTGCCGCCCTAGGCGAACGTCCGGCCGGTGAGCTTCTCGTAGGCCTCGACATAGCGGCTGCGCGTGCGCGCCACGACGTCGGCCGGAAGCGGCGGCGGGGGCGTGTCCGAGGCCTTGTCCCAGCCGGATGCCGGCGAGGTCAGCCAGTCGCGCACATACTGCTTGTCATAGGACGGCTGGGCCCGCCCGGGCTCATACGTGGCCGCATCCCAGAAGCGTGAGGAGTCCGGGGTCAGCACCTCGTCGCCCAGGGTGATCACGCCGGTCGCCGCGTCGAGGCCGAACTCCACCTTGGTGTCGGCCAGGATGATGCCGCGGCCGCGGGCGATTCCCTCGGCTTTGGTGTAGATCTCCAGGGTGAGCTCCCGCAGCCTGCCCGCGACGTCTTCGCCCACGAGGCCAACGACGGCGTCGTAGGTGATGTTCTCGTCGTGCTCGCCCACCTCGGCCTTCGCCGACGGCGTGAAGATGGCTTCCTCCAGCCGCGATCCGTCAACCAGGCCGGCGGGCAGCGGGATGCTGCACACGGTGCCCGACTCGCGGTACTCCAGGAGCCCGGAGCCGGTGAGGTAGCCGCGGGCGATGCATTCGACCGGGAACATGTCCAGTTTCTTGCAGATCATCGCCCGGCCCTCGACGGCGGCGGGAACACCGCCGTCGACCGTGGCCGCGAGGACGTGGTGCGCGACGCCGAGCTGTTCGAACCACCACAGGCTCAGCTGGGTCAGGATGCGTCCCTTGTCCGGGATCTCGCTGGCCAGCACGTGGTCGTAGGCGCTGATGCGGTCGCTGGCCACCACCAGGACGCAGTCCTGGCCGAAGCGTTCCGTGATGGCTGCGTCGGCGGGGACGTAGAGGTCGCGGACCTTGCCGGAGTAGACGTGCTGCCAGCCCGGCAGGTCCTGCGTGGCGGTGTCCAGCCCGCCCTTGGGCTTGGTGTCGGGCGCGGCATCGGGCCGGGCGGTGCCGGCGGCTGCGGGGTCTGTCATGGTCATGCCTTCGCCTTCGACGCGGCCGGGTTTCCCGGCACTGTCACCTGGATTTGACCGCGGGCAGCTTTGCGGCCGATGTCCGTGCGGAACTGGCTGCCGTCCAGCTGGACGAGTTCGACGCCGTCGTACGCCCGTTCCCGGGCCTCGACCAGATCGGTGCCCAGCGCCACGACGGCCAGGACGCGGCCGCCGGCGGAGACCACGCGGCCTTCGTCGTCGAGCTTCGTGCCGGCGTGGATCACGTGGACGCCGTCCAGGGCGTCGACCTTCTTCAGGCCCCGGATGCGGTCGCCCGTCCGCGGGGTGCCGGGGTAGTTTTCCGCGGCCACGACGACGGCGACCGCGGTGTCCTTGGACCAGCGCAGCGGCTGCACCTTGTCCAGTTCGCCCTTCGCGGCGGCCATGAGCAGCCCGCCGAGGGGCGTCTTGAGCCGGGCGAGGACGGCCTGGGTTTCGGGATCGCCGAACCGGACGTTGAATTCGATGACCCGGGTGCCGCGCGAGGTCAGGGCGAGGCCGACGAACAGGACACCGACGAACGGCGTGCCGCGGTGGGCCATCTGGTTGACCGTGGGCTGGGCGACGCGGTCGATCACTTCCTGGACGAGGCCTTCGGGGGCCCATTCCAGGGGGGTGTAGGCGCCCATGCCGCCGGTGTTGGGGCCTTCGTCGTTGTCGAAAATGCGCTTGAAATCCTGCGCCGGGGACAGCGCCACGGTGTTGCGGCCGTCGCAGAGGACGAACACGGAGACCTCGGGTCCGTCCAGGAACTCCTCGATCACCACGGTGCCGCCGGCGTCGAAGCAGCTCTGGGCGTGCGCCAGGGCCTCGTCGCGGTTGGAGGTGACCACGACGCCCTTGCCGGCGGCGAGCCCGTCATCCTTGACGACGTAGGGGGCGCCGAAGGTGTCGAGGGCGTCGGCGGCTTCCTCGGCGTTGGAGGCCACGCGGGCCATGGCCGTGGGAACGCCGGCCTCGGCCATGACTTCCTTGGCGAAGGCCTTGGAGGCTTCGAGCTGGGCCGCGGCCTTGCTGGGCCCGAAGACCGGGACGCCGGCGGCACGGACGGCGTCGGACACACCCGCGGCGAGGGGCGCCTCCGGACCGACCACCACCAGGTCCACGGTGAGCTTGACGGCCAGCGCGGCGACGGCGTCGGGGTCGTTCGCGTCGATCGCATATGTGGGGACGAGCGCGCTGATGCCGGCGTTGCCCGGGGCCGCGTGGACCTCGGAAACGTTGGGGTCTGCAAGCAAGGATCGGACAATGGCGTGTTCGCGGCCGCCGGGGCCGATGACAAGTACCTTCACAGTCTCCAAGGGTACGTTGTGCACCCCGCAGGCTCCTAAGCTGTGTCGGCCGCTGGACATGCTCAACCGTGTGCCCGGACATGCCCAGCCCCCAGGAAATCCACGGGACATGCCCAGTCCCGGCCGCGGCCACTGGGCACAATGCCACCATGTCCGTTCGTGGAGACCAGGGCTGGACATGTCCCTCTGGGCCCGCGGAACATGTCCCCCTCGCCAGGTAACCGCCGGGCATGTCCCCTGGCCAGGCGGCCGCGGAACATGTCCATCCGCCAGCCACGAGATCGTCTCTGAGTCCACGGCACGGCCCACCCGCTCCCACCGGACATGCCCAGTCCCGGCCGCGGCCACTGGGCACAATGCCATCATGTCCATGCGTCGGGACCAGGGCTGGACATGTCCCGTGGTGCCGGAGATCATGTCCATGCCTGGGCACTGGGGCTGGACATGTCCCCCGAGGCCGGTGAGCATGTCCACTCGCCAGGCCGGGGAGCATGTCCCTTCGCCAGGTCACCGGTGAGCATGTCCACTCGCTAGACAAATCCGGCGGGCGTGCGGCTACGAATGGTCTGTATGACAAAGCCCAGCATGAAGCCCAGCAAGCGGTCCCGCGGCGCCACAGCCCTGGCCGCGGTGGCCGGAGTGGCCGCCGCCGCCGTCGTCCTGTCCGTCGCGGAACTGATCGGCGCGTTCTTCACCGCGCGGGCAACGCCCCTGATTGCGCTGGGCTCGACGTTCATCGACTTCACGCCGCCATGGATGAAGGACTTTGCCATTGCCACGTTCGGCACCAACGACAAGGCGGCGCTGTTCGTCGGCATGGGCGTCACGATCCTGCTCCTCGCATGCGTGCTCGGCATTGTGGCGTACCGGAAGTGGGCGCTGGGCGTGGCCGGCGTGCTGCTGATGGGCGCCGTGATCGTCGGCAGCGTCGTGACGCGGGCCAGCGTCAAGCCCATCGATGCGATTCCGTCCCTGATCGGCACCGTGGCGGGGCTCGTGGTGCTGCGGCTCCTGGTCACCCGGCTGTGGCGGATGCAGGAATGGCCGGACCGGGAGGCCGACCTCGCCGCAAAGGAACCCGAACGCCCGGCGACCACCCGGCGCGGGTTCTTCGCCGCCGCCGGCATCACCGCGGCCGCCTCGGCCATTGCCGCCACCGGCGGCCGGATGCTCAGCGCCGCCCGCAGCAACGTGGCCGCGGCCCGCGAGTCGCTGCAGCTGCCCGCACCGGCCAAGGCCGCCCCCGCGGTCCCGGCCGGTGTTCAGTCCAAGGCCCCCGGGGTGACGCCGTGGCTGACCCCGAACAAGGACTTCTACCGGATCGACACGGCCCTCAGCGTGCCGGAGATCAATGCCCAGGACTGGGAACTGCGCATCCACGGCCTCGTGGAACAGGAGGTCCGGCTCACCTTCCAGGACCTGCTCGACGCCCAGCTGATCGAATCCCATGTCTCCCTGACCTGCGTGTCCAATCCGGTCGGCGGCAACCTTGCCGGCAACGCCAAGTGGCTGGGCATGCCCATCCGCGACGTCCTGAAGATGGCCCGCCCCAAGGAGGGCGCGGACATGGTGCTGTCCACCTCGGTTGACGGGTTCAGCGCCTCCACCCCCTTGGAGGTCCTCCAGGACGACCGCGACGCGATGCTGGCGATCGGCATGAACGGCGAGGCCCTCCCGCTCGAACACGGCTACCCGGTGCGGATGGTGGTTCCCGGGCTGTACGGCTTCGTTTCCGCCACCAAGTGGGTGGTTGACCTGGAGGTGACCCGGTTCGCCGACAACAAGGCGTACTGGACCCAGCGCGGCTGGTCCGACCACGGCCCGATCAAGACCATGGCGCGGGTGGACGTGCCGAAGTCCTTCGCCAAGGTCCCGGCCGGAAAGGTCGCAATCGGCGGTACCGCGTGGGCCCAGACCCGCGGGATCACCAAGGTCGAGGTGCAGATCGACAGCGGCCCGTGGACCGAGGCAGTGCTCTCGGAAGAGGCCTCGCTCATCACGTGGCGGCAGTGGTCCCTCGACTGGGATGCCACGCCCGGCCCGCACTACATCAAGGTCCGCGCCACGGACGGCACCGGCGAGGTGCAAACGGACAAGCGGGCGGATCCGGTGCCGGACGGCGCCTCCGGCTGGCAGTCCGTGATGGTGACCGTGGAATAACCGGGGTATCCGCACCCGGCACCATAGACTTGCTGCATGCCTTTGAACCCGCATGCAACTTTCACCGTCGACTCCGCGGTCGAACTGGCAGTCATCGAACGCAGCGGCTTCGTGGAGTCCCGCCACATCGGCTCGGCCGTGGTGCTGGCCGCGGACGGAACCGTGGTGATCGAGCTCGGCGATATCACCGCCCCCATCTTTGCCCGGTCCACGCTCAAACCGCTGCAGGCCCTCGCCTCGATGCAGTCCGGCGTACCCCTGCGGGGTGCCCAGGTGGCCATCGCGTGCGGCAGCCACATCGGGTCCCTCGACCACATGGATGTGGTGGAGGGCATGCTCAAGGCGGCCGGGGCCAAGGAAGACCAGCTGCAGTGCCCGGCCGACTGGCCGCAGGACGAGACCGCCCGGAACTGGCTCGTCCAGACCGAGCGCGGCAAGTCCAGGCTCGCCTTCAACTGCTCGGGCAAGCACGCGGCGTTCCTCTGGGCCTGCACCGAGAACGGCTGGGACAAGAACAGCTACCTTGAGCCCAACCACCCGCTGCAGCAGCGCATCCGCTCCGTGATCGAGGAGTATTGCGGCGAACACATCTCGCATCTGGGCATCGACGGCTGCGGCGCGCCGGTTGCCGCCGTCTCCCTGATCGGCCTGGCCCGGGCCTACTCGAAGCTGGCCAAGGCTCCGGGCGACAAGAACTCCAACGCGCGCGCCGCCACCATTGCCACGTCCATGCTGGACTACCCGTGGGCCGTCCAGGGCCGCGGACAGGCCAACACGATCGTCATGGACGAGCTCGGCATCCTGGCCAAGATCGGCGCCGAGGGCGTGCTGGTCATGGCCACCCGCCAGGGCGTCTCCGTCGCCATCAAGATGCTCGACGGCAACATCCGGGCCACCACGCTCGTCGGGCTGACGCTCCTCGCCGCCTCCGGCGCCGTCGAAATCCCCGAAGTGTCCAGCGTGCTGGACAAGGTGGTGGACCCCGTCCTGGGCGGGGGCCGCCCGGTCGGCAAGATCCGGCTCGGCCGGGCCGTCGCCGCGCTGCTGGACTAGGACCCCACCCCGGCCGGCCGCGGCCCCGGGACCCGAAGACAGCCTCGGGACCCGTGAGCCGGTGGCATAGGCTGGAGTGAGGCCTCCGAGCGGCGGCCGTGACATCGCCAGGCTGGAGGCAGGAAAGTGGCTGTATCGCGCCGTCGAATCGCCGTGGACGAGGGCCGCGCGGCGCTCGCCGCATGGCAGGACGCCAACTCGGCTACGCCGGGAGTCAACGTGCCGGGAACCAAAGTACCGGCCGCCGGGGGCACCGGCGCCGTCCCGCGCACCACGATCGCGACGGCGGTGCGCTACTCACTGGAGGAAGTCACCGCCCGGGCACCCGGCAACTCCGTGGAAGTGCGCGTCCCGCCGTTCGGCGTCACGCAGTGCGTGGAGGGCCCGCGGCACACGCGCGGCACTCCCCCGAACGTCATCGAGTGCGACGCCGCCACGTGGCTGGCGATGGTCAGCGGGCAGCTGAGCTGGGCAGACGCCGTCGCGGCCGGCAAAGTTGCCGCCTCGGGGCTCCGCGCGGACCTGTCCGCCCTCCTGCCCCTTTAGGCGCTCCCTCTCAAAGCGAAGCGGCCCCGACTAAGACCCCCAGGCGCGCCGGGGCGTCAGCCCCGGCCGATGAACGGCATGCCCGCAGCCGTGACCACGAGGGATCCCACGTTGGCCGACGCCGGCATTCCGGCCATCAGCAGCACGGCCCGGGCGGCGTCCTGCACCGGAAAGGTCGGCTCGGCCTTGCGGCTGCCGTCGGCCTGCACGGCCCCGGAGCCGACGCCGATTTCGTCCATGAGATCCGTGGCCGCGTTGCCGATGTCGATTTGCCCGCAGGTGATGCCGAACCCGCGCCCGTCGAGGTCAATGCTCTTGGTCAGGCCCGTGATCGCGTGCTTGGTCACCGTGTAGGCGACGGTCCGCGGCCGGGGTGAATGCGCCGCGATCGAGCCGTTGTTGATGATCCGCCCGCCCTGGGGCGACTGGGCCTTCATGGCCCGGACGGCGGCCGCGGCGCAGAGGAGGGACCCGGTGAGGTTCACCGCCACGGTCGCGTCCCAGTCCGCCAGTTCGATCTCGTCCACCGAGGCCGCGGGGCCGAACACGCCGGCGTTGTTGAAGAGCACGTCCACCCGTTCCCACTGCCCCAGCGCCGCGGCGAAGAGCCGCTCGACGTCGGCGGGGACGGTGACATCGCACGGGACCGCGAGCGCCTGGCGGTGGCCGGCGGCGGTCTCAAGGAGCGGCTCTTCCCGCCGTCCCGCGAGCACCACCCGGTAGCCCTCGGCCAGCATGAGCCGGGCCACCGCACGGCCGATGCCGGAGCCTGCTCCGGTGACGACGGCGACCCTTCCGGGGGTATGGTGCTGGCTCATGCGGTCCTCCTCGACGGTTGCATGGTTGCCCGGCCAGCGTACCGCCGAGATGGCACGTCACGGCAATGTTTCGCGGTCGGACTGCCGCGAACTGCCATCTCGGGAGGGGCGCGGGAGGGTGTGCAGGTGCCGCCTTAGCCGGAATCGTCGCTGCGGTCCCTGGCCTGCCGGCCGGTGAGGTAGCCGGACCAGAACGCCAGCACCAGCAGCCCGCCACCGATCAGCGCGACGCCGGCCCAGGCCTCGGGACCCATGAAGATCAGTCCTGGCAGCGGAACGGGCCGGGCGGGCAGCGGGGTATAGGCGAACCAGCCGAAGTCTTCCTGCGGCGCCGGCAGGGCGAGAAGGACCAGGCCGGCGAGCAGCATGGCCGCCGCAGCGAGCGGCACGGCCAGGCGGCCGAACAGCTGCTTCCGGTCCCGGCCGGCGTCCCGATTCCCCCGCGGATCCATGGCCATACTGTAACCGCCCGGCACGGGTCTGCTGCATCGGGAGCAGCGCGGCGGCAGCTCGCGCCGGGTGACCGAGCTGCCGCATCGTGCCGCGAGGACGGCCGCCCGGGGAACCAGTGGCGGGCGTTTCAGTGGCGGGCGCGCGCCCGCTTTCCCGCAGCCAGCGAGCCGCCGGTTGCGGACATTGAGCGGCCCGCGCCGCCGAGGGGCCGCCTGATCACCCGGGGCGTCGAGCCGGCCGCGGCGGACCGGGCATCGGCGCTGCCGTCCCTGATCAGGCCGGTTCCGGCGATCTCCCGCGCCTGCGCGACGCCGGCAACAGCCGCCTTCTTGGTGGGAAACGTGACTGATACTGCCATCAGTTTTCCTGCCCCGTCCATCATCCGAATGCGGTAGCCGCCGTCGGGCGCGTCCACGAGCTCAAAATATCCCGCCATTGCACACTCCTCGTTCCCTGTATATTTCCCGCTGGATCCCCGCCGGAATATTAGTAAGTGTACTTACTTGCTGTCGGAGGGGAAGTGCTGAACGTCCCGCCCGCCCGCCGGCGGTCCCGGCAGCGGCGGTCGGGACCGTCCGCGGGCGCAGCAAGGGCCCAGGGACCGGTTACGGGACCGGGTCGCGGGCGCGGCCTACGGGCGCGGGGCGGCGCCGTGCGCAGGGTGCCCTGCCCGTCGGGGGCGGCGCCCGGCCGTCCCCGCGGGCAGCGGGGTGTCGCTGCGGCGGACGCCGTCGTCGTGCAGTTCCAGCGCGCTCATCACGAGGGCGAAGTGGCTGAAGGCCTGCGGCGTGTTGCCCAGCTGCCTGCCGGCCTCGACGCCCCACTCCTCGCTGAGGAGTCCGACGTCGTTGCGCAGCGCCAGCAGGCGCTCGAACAGCTCCCGGGCCTCGTGGCGCCGGCCCGCCCCGATCAGGGCCTCCACCAGCCAGAAGGAGCAGGCCAGGAACACCCCTTCCTCGCCGGGAAGCCCGTCGTCGCTCTGCGCCGGCAGATAGCGGCGCAGGAAGCCGTCATGCGTCAGTTCACGCTGGACAGCGTCGATCGTGCCGATGATGCGCGGATCATCCGGCGGCAGGAACCCCACCCGCGGCAGCAGCAGCAGGCTCGCGTCGAGCTCGGGCCGCCCGTAGGACTGCACGAAGGTGTTGCGTTCGGCGTCGAATCCGTTGGCCATGACCTCGGCGTGGATGGTGTCCCGCAGCTCCTCCCAACGGTCCGCCGGGCCGATCAGCCCGAAGTCCCGGACACCTTTGACCATGCGGTCCGCCGCCACCCATGCCATCACCTTGGAGTGGGTGAAGTGGCGCTGCGGACCGCGCATTTCCCACAGCCCGTTGTCGGGTGAGCGCCATGCCGTCTCGAGGTGTTCCATCAGGGCCACCTGGACGTCCCAGGCGTCGTCGGTGTGCTTCAGCAGAGAGTTCCGCGTCAGGGACAGGCAATCGAGCACCTCGCCCCAGACGTCGAGCTGCAGCTGCCCGGCCGCGCCGTTCCCGATCCGCACCGGAGCAGAATTTTCATAGCCCTTGAGCCATGGCAGTTCGAGCTCCGGCAGCCGGCGTTCGCCGTGGAGTCCGTACATGATCTGCAGATCCGCGGGATCCCCGGCGACGGCGCGGAGCAGCCAGTCGCGCCACGCGCCGGCCTCCTCCGTGTAGCCCACGGCCAGCAGTGCCTGCAGCGTGAGGGTGGCGTCGCGGAGCCAGCAGAAGCGGTAGTCCCAGTTCCGGGTGCCGCCGATCTCCTCCGGCAGGGACGTCGTGACGGCGGCCACGATGCCGCCGGTGGGGGCGAAGGTCAGGGCCTTGAGGGTGATCAGCGAGCGCTGGACCGCGTCGCGGTACGGCCCGGTGACCTTGCACTTGGCCGACCAGCCGTGCCAGAACTCCTCGGTGGACGCCAGGACCGTTTCCGGGTCCACGGAGCGCGGCCGGGAGAGATGGCTGGGGCTCCAGGTCAGCACGAACGGCACGCGGTCCCCGGCCGTGACCGTGAACTCGCTGACGGTATGCATCCGTTCGCCGCGCAGGGGCGCCTCGGTCACGAGGTAGGCGGCGTCGGGCCCGGCGACCGCGTGGATCCCGTGCTCGTCGTGGCGGACCCAGGGCACAATATGGCCGTAGTCGAACCGCAGGGCCAGTTCGCCGCGCATCCGCACGGTGCCGCGGACGCCCACCACGATCCGCACGATATCCGCCACTTCGTCGCGGGGCGGCATGAAGTCGATGATCCTGACCTTGCCCTCGGGCATGTCCCACTCGGTTTCCAGGATCAGCGTCCCCTTGCGGTAGCGGCGCCGCGTGCATTCGCCGCCGCCTTCCGGCGCCAGCAGCCACCGGCCGGCCGCCGGGGTGTCGAGGAGGGCGTTGAAGCAGGCGGGCGAGTCGAAGCGGGGCAGGCACAGCCAGTCGATGGAACCTTCGGTGCTGATCAGGGCCGCGGTGTGCAGATCCCCGACCATTGCGTAATCCTCGATGCGTACCATGACTCTTACAGTGCCACACCGGTTCTCTCGGCACGTAGAGGGAGTTCGAGGAAGGGACTAGGATCCATCCATGCTGAAACGGAACTTCGGATCATCATCCCTGCAGGTCTCCGCTCTGGGCTTCGGCGCCGGTCACATCGGCTACGACGGCGTGACGGAGCGCCAGGCCCACGAGCTGCTGGACCGGGGCGCCGGCGACTGCGCCGGAGAGGTCTAGGCGGGCCAGGGCCGGGGACGCCGAGGAGCGGGCATGGCGGGCATCAGGACTGACCACACAGACGCCGAGCCACACAGGCACTGTGCGGATCGGGACGTCAGGCTGGAGCTATGACCACTGGGAGGGCGTCCTCTACCCGCCGGGCTTGCCGGCCCGGGACAGGCTGGCGCACTACGCGGCCCGCTTCGACACCGTGGAGCTGAACGCCAGTTTCTACCGCTGGCCCAGGGAGGACACGTTCGCCGGCTGGCGCCGCCGCCTGCCCGAAGGCTTCGCCATGTCCGTCAAGGCGCCGCGCGGCCTGACGCACGGCAAGAAGCTCTACGCCCCGGAGGTCTGGGTGGAGCGCATCACGCGGTGCTGGCATGAACTCGGCGACAAGCGGGCCGTCCTGCTCGTCCAGCTGCCCCCGGACTTCGCACGGGACGACGCCCGGCTGGAGTACTTCCTGGCCGCGCTGCCCGAGTGGATCCGCGTCAGCGTGGAGTTCCGCCACCCGAGCTGGGACGACGCCGGCGTGTACGCCCTGCTGGAGCGGCACGGCGCGGCCTACTGCATCATGAGCGGCGCCGGGCTCCCGTGCGTCCTGCGCGCGACGGCCCCGTTCGTCTACATCCGGCTGCACGGCCCGGACCCCCATGTCCTGTACGGCGGATCGTACTCGGACGAGGACCTGCGGTGGTGGGCCGGGCGGATCGGTGAATGGCGGGCGGCCGGGAAGGACGTCTTCGCGTATTTCAACAACGACGGCGGCGGCAACGCCGTGCGCAACGCCGCCGCGCTGCGCCGGCTGCTGGGTGAGTCGCTGCCCTGGTAAGCCGGCGTTCCGGGCGCCGCTTCGCGGGACCGCGCCGGCACTGTGATACTCAGGCACGGTGCCATTCAGTCACTGCGCAACTCCGGCGCGGTGACAGCCAGTCACTGTGGAAGTCACAGGCACGGCGGGACTGCGGCACTGTGGGAGAGTGGAGCCATGGAATTGGCGTCGCAACCAGCGCATCAGCTGCCCGTGTCCGGCAACAGGGCCCTGCGGCTCGCCCACTGGGTATCGGACACTGTCAACGGGCTACGCCTCAAGACGGCCCGGCGCTGGAAGTTCATCCCGCAGACCGTCGCCTATCAGGGCTACGGCTCGACGGAGTGGGTACGGGTACTGGGCCGGGTGGTGCTCACGAGCAAGCCCGTGCCCGGCAGCAAGGCGGAGCGGCTTGCCCTGAACGGCAACCAGAACTTCCGCGGCTGGCGCGCCTTCACGAGTGTCCCGGTCCAGTTCACCGAGGTGGAGATCCAGCTCGGCGGTATCACCGCGCATGTGCATGCGGACCGCGGCGGTCTGGTCGACACCGTGGTTCCTGTGGCGTTGACCCCGGGCTGGCATACGGCGACGCTGCAGGCCGACGGAACGGAACCGGTTGAGGCCAGGATTTTCGTCATCTCCCAGGACACCAGGCTGGGCATTGTCTCGGACATTGACGACACCATCATGGTCACGGCGCTCCCGCGGCCTTTCCTGGCGCTGTGGAACACCTTCGTGCTGAACGAACGTGCCCGGATGGCGACGCCCGGCATGGCCGTCCTGATGGACCGGCTCAAGGTCGAACACCCGGAAGCGCCCGGTGATCTACCTGTCCACCGGGCCGTGGAACGCGGCGCCCACCCTGGCCCGGTTCATCGCCCGGAACCTCTATCCCTCGGGCGCGCTGCTGCTCACGGACTGGGGCCTGACCCACGACCGCTGGTTCCGCAGCGGCCAGGAACACAAACGGCGCAACCTTGATCTGCTCGCCCAGGAGTTCCCGAACATGCGCTGGGTGCTGTTCGGCGACAACGGCCAGCACGATGAAGAGATCTACTCCGGCTTCGCGCAGGAGCACCCGGACCGGGTGGCCGCGATCGGCATCCGGCAACTCTCGGCCAGCGAGGCCGTCTTCGCCGGCGGCCACTCCGATACCGGAGACCACTCGGGATCATCCGTCCCGTGGATCTATTCGCCCGACGGCGCCGGACTCGCCAAAGGCCTGCAGGACCTGGACCTGCTCTAAGTCTGGATCTGCGCCGGAGTTGCTCTAGCCGGATCCGCCTGGGACGGCTCAGCCCGCCGCGCGGGGCGGCTCGACGTCGGCGGTTACCTCCTGCTGTCCGACGGCGGCCGGCGCGGCTGCGGCGGAGGCGGGGCGCGGCATTCCGGGCCGCGATCACCTCCTGGAGCCAGTAATAGGAGGCCTTCGGCGTGCGGACCTGGGTATCGAAATCGACGTGCACCAGGCCGAACGGCTGCTTGTAGCCGGCGGACCACTCGAAGTTGTCCATGAGGGACCACACGTAGTAACCCCGGAGGTCCACGGATTCGGCGGCGCCGCCGGGACGCGTGGCTTCCAGGGCCGTGCCGATGTGGTCCGCCAGGTACTGCACACGGCGTTCATCCGGAATGATCCGCCGGCCCGCCGCGGCATCCTGCACCACGACGTCCTCGAAGCTCGCCCCGCCCTCGGTGATGTAGACCGGCGGCAGGTCCGGGTAGCGCTCGGCCATCTCGGCCAGGGCGACGGACATGTATTCGGGCTTGATCGGCCAGCCGTACGCGGTGGTCTCGGTGTCCGGGAACGACGCAATGTGGAGGGGCGCACCGGGCGTCCCGCTGAGGTCGTCCCCCATGGCCTCGGCCATGCCGGGCGGCACGGCCCCCTCACCCGGACCCGCCCCGACGCGGGTGGGCATGTAGTAGTTCAGGCCGTAGAAATCCAGGGGCTGGGAGATCAGCTCCATGTCTTCGCTGGAGGGGCTGAAGGACGATGAGAAGAACGTGGCGGCCCGGATGATGTCGGGGTACTTGCCGAGCAGCACGGGATCCGCGTAGAGCCGGTTCTGCGCCACGTCCATGAGTCCGGCGCTGACCTTGTCCAGCGGGTTGGCCGTGGCCGGAACCATCGGAGAGTACACATTGGTGATGCCGATGTCGCCCGTCACCTTGGCAGCGCGCAGCGCCTGGAGCGCCAGTCCGTGGCCCAGCAGCTGGTGGTGCACGCTGGGCAGTGCCTTGAGCATGAGCGCTTCGCCGGGAGCATGCATGCCCAGGACATAGCCGTTGGTGGTGACGGTGGCGGGCTCGTTGACCGTCACCCAGCGGGTCACGCGGTCCCCGAAGGCGGCCGCGGCGATGGCGGCGAACTCGCCCAGCCGGTAGGCCGTGTCCCGGTTCATCCAGCCGCCCGCCTCATCCAGCGGCAACGGGGTGTCCCAGTGGTAGAGAGTGGCCATGGGGGAAATGCCGTTGGCGAGCAACAGGTCGATCAGCCGGTCATAGAAGTCCAGCCCGGCCGGATTCACGGGGCCGCTGCCGCCGGGCTGGATCCTGGACCAGGACAGCGAAAACCGGTACGAATCGATCCCCAGGTCCTTCATCAGCGCCACGTCCCCGGGCATCCGGTGGTAGTGGTCGCAGGAGACGGCCGGGCTGTGGTTCTCCACGATCGAACCCGGTTTCGCGGCGAAGACATCCCACCCGGACGGGCCGCGGCCGTCTTCATCGAGCGCACCCTCGATCTGGAAGGCCGACGTCGCGACGCCCAAGGTGAAACCGGGCGGAAGAAGGGAAGCCAGATCATGGGCGGAAGCGTTCATCGACGGGACCTCTATGTAGTTTCGGCGTGGTTGACTGATTTTAGGCTTCCCCCGCGCCGGGCGCCACGACCCATGCAGTTTGACGGACGCGACGCCATTGGTCACTGTTGATCGGTGCATTCGAAAACTGAAGACGGCGTCGATCGCCGGCCGTCGCCGGCGCGGCCCGGCCCCGGCCGCCAGGCAGCAGCTCTCCTCGGCTTCCTCGCAGTCTCCCACGGGGTGTCCTACGTGGCTTCGCTGGCCATCATCAACAACGCCGGCGGGTGGTACGCGGCGGCGGACAAGGCTCCATGGACTCCGCCGGGCTGGGCCTTCGGATCGGCCTGGATGATGCTCTACACCACCATGGCGGTGGCCGCGTGGCTGGTATGGCGCAAGGGTTCAGGGCTTCTCTCGGGGCACAGCCGGGGCGCCATGACCGTGTACGGCATCCTTTTGTCCGTGAATCTGGCCTGGGCGCCGCTGTTCTTCGGCATGTACCCCATGATCGGCGCGGCCGCCCTCTGGCTCGCCCTCCTGGTCATCGCCGCCCACGCCGTGACCGCGGCGGCCACCGTGGTCCTGTTCGGCCCGATCAGCCGGGCCGCGGGCCTGCTCATGCTGCCGTACGTCTCGTGGATCGTGTTTTCCTGCAGCCTGAACGTCTACGCGGCCGTCAGGAACTGATCCTCGGACGCAGTGCCGGCACCGGTTGCCGGGTCCCGGCCGTGGCGCAGCTGGTGGGCACGGGACAGCAGAATATTCGGCTCTACGCTGCTGACGGCGTCAGTCCGTGACGGCGCTCAGTCCGTGCCGGCGTCGGCGGTGGACAGCGTGCCGGTGACCCGCTCGCCCGGGATCCGCGCCGTCCGCCAGGTGTCCAGCGCAATGACCCCGCCCAGCACCACGAGCGAGATCGAGAAGGCCCCGAGGGCATCGGTCAGCCAGTGGTAGCCGAGGTAGAGGCGGCTGATGCCGGCGAAGAAGATACCGACTCCCGCCACCATGAAGGCGACGACGGCGGACACGGGGTTCTTCCGGCGCGAAAAGACCAGGAACGTTGTGACCAGCAGGAAATCGCAGGCGCCCAGGACGTGCCCGGAAGGGAAGGAGAATGTGGTGTCGGCGCCGAAGAGCATCAGCTCCACCGGAGGGCGATGCCGTTCCACGATCCGGCCAATGACCTGGGCCAGGATCACGCCCGTCAGCATGGCGCCGGCCAGGAGCATCGGCCGCCAGGCGTGCTTGGCGAGCACACCCCAGGCCACTGTCACGATCAGGACGATGATCGGCAGGCCGATGGGGCCGAAGACGATCGCAAGGATGATCATGATGGTGGTGGCGGGTTCCCCGCGCAGGGTCACGAGCCACGACCGCACGGGCTCGTCCGCCGCCGAGATGCCGCCATGCTGGAGCACGCCGGTCAGGATCACCACGAACAGCACGACGCCCGCGATCATCAGGCCGACGGCGGTGCGGTAGAGATTCCGGCGCGCCGGCACGCTCATGTACCGCTCCTCCACGACGAACTTCTCGTGGAAGGTCCGCCACCAGCCCTGCGGTTTACCTGTTTGGGCCTCTGCCATGTCGCCGTGCCGCCTTTGCGCCGTGTTGTGGATAGTTCCCGCTGAAGATTATCCCGGTTAGCCGGACGGTCCTAGGCAGAGGACCGTGGCCGCTCTCAGACCGGGACTCAGACGCGGATTCCGGCTGGTACCCGGACGGCGGCCCGCGCGGCGGCTTGGGCGAGACGTCCGGCACATGGTCGCGCCGGCAGATGTCTAGGGCCAAAGGTCCCGGATCAAAGTAACCGCAGGTCAACGGCGAACAGCCCGCCAGCACCGTCTTTCCCCGTCAAAACCGGGCCCTCAAGCGATTTGACGGCCCCATAAATATGACGTTATTGTTCCTGCAACTATTGGGGCCAAGAAAAGAACTCCAAGAAAGACTGTGCTATGACCCACGTTACCCAGACCATTGAGATCCAGGTCGACAGCCGCAAGGTCCTCGACGACCGCCTCAACGACGCCGTTCGCGGCCTCCAGCGGGTCGCCATGACCACAGGAACACACGGCATCCTGCTGACGCGGCACAAGCCGGGCCACTACACGGCGGCCCTGTCGGACCAGGTGCCCTTCGGCGTGACCCGCGAGCTCGTTCACTAAGCCGGATTTCACCGAAAAACCACAACGCGGGGTCACTTCCCGCCCATCCGCAACAGCCGGACGGGCGCGAAGTGACCCCGTGTTGGTTCGTTAACGGCCGGCTGGAAGGCTAGCGGGGTTAGCGCCCGCCCTCGAGCTTCCGGCTGCGCTGCTCCTGGGCCATCGGCCCGTACGGATAGACGCCGACGCGCGGCCGGCTGACCTCGGTCAGCCGCTCCGTCTCCCCCGCGGTGAGCCGGAGGTCCGCCGCCGCCAGATTGTCCGCGAGCTGCTCGGTGGTCCGGGCACCCAGGATCACCGAGGTGACCGCGGGCCGGTCCGCCAGCCAGGCCAGCGCAACCTGGGACGGGCTCGCGCCATGCCGCCCGGCGGTTGCCTCCACCTCGTCAATCACGTCCCAGGTGCGCGGATCGGCGTTCCGGGCCGCCCAGGCCTCCATCCCCCGTTTCGGATTTTCGCCGAGACGGGTGGCCCCTGCCGGCGGCTGGTCGCGCTTGTACTTGCCGGACAGCCACCCTCCGCCCAGCGGCGACCACGGCAACAGCCCGATCCGGGCGTCGAGCGAGGCCGGGACGATCTCCGACTCGATCTCACGGACCAGCAGGCTGTACTGCGGCTGCAGCGTCACCGGCGCACTCCAGCCATGGGCCTTCGCCACGTGCACGGCCTTGGTCAGCTGCCAGCCCAGGAAGTTGGAGAAGCCGTAGTAGGCGATCTTGCCGCTGCTGACGGCGTCGTGCAGGAACCGGAGGGTCTCCTCGAGCGGAGTGATCGGGTCCCACGCGTGCAGTTGGTAGAGATCGATCTGCTCCACGCCCAGCCGGCGCAGTGAATCATCCAGTGCCCGGACGAGGTGCCGGCGGGAGGTGCCGACGTCGTTCGGGGCCTGGCCCATCGGGAAGCGGCCCTTGGTGGCCACGACGGCCCGGTCCCGGACCTCTGCCCGGTCGGCCAGCCAGCGGCCGATGATTTCCTCCGACACCCCCGAGCTGTAGACGTCCGCGGTGTCGATGAAGTTGCCGCCCGCCGCGAAGTAATCGTCCAGGATGGCGCGGGACTGCTCCTCGGTGGCCTCGGCGCCAAAGGTCATGGTGCCCAGCGCATAGGTGGAGACAACGGCGCCGCTGTTGCCCAGGGTGCGGTATTGCATGGAACTCCTCAGTGGTCGGTGGATGGGCGGCGGGTGCTTCAGTCTTCGGTCGGGGTGGTCCGGTTCGAGTGGTAGCTCCGCCAGCTGTGCTCGGGCGCGTAGCCGAGGAGGCGCTTGGCCTTGCCGATCGAGAGCATGGTCTCGTGCTCGCCGAGCTCCTTGACCACTTTGACGTTGGGGAAGACCTCGGCGGCCAGGCTGGCACTGGAACGGCTCATCACGGTGTCCTCGTTGGCGATGATGAACGCCTCGAAGCCGGGCTTGCCGTGCTCCAGGGCGCGGGCCACGGCCTGCGCGCCGTCGCGGCCGTCGATGTAGCCCCAGAGGTTCCACTTGCGCAGGGCCGCGTCGTGGTCGAACGAGGGGAACTCTTCATAGTCCTCCGGGTCCATCACGTTGGAGAAGCGCAGGCCCGTGATGCTCAGTTCCGGGTCCCAGCGGGTCAGCTGGATGGCCATCTGCTCCTCGAGGTGCTTGACCAGGGAGTAGGTGCTTTCCGGCCGGGCCGGGTATTCCTCGTCCACCGGGATGTAGGGAGGATCGACGTCGAACGGCAGTCCCAGCACCGTCTCACTGGAGGCGTAGACAATCTTCTTGATCCCCGCCCGGCGGGCGGCCTGGAACACGTTGTACGTGGACTGCATGTTGTTCTCGAACGTGGCGGCATCGGGGGCGAGCCCCGGGGCCGGAATCGCGGCCAGATGGACCACGGCGTCGAACCCGTCGTGGCGGTCCTCCAGGCCAAGGAACACATCCACCACCTGGCCGTAGTTGCGCAGGTCCACCTCCGTGAACCCGGGGCCGCGTCCGCCCGCCCGGTCCAGGTTGGTCACCTCGTGGCCGTCTTCGCTGAGCCGCCGCACGACGCTCCGTCCCAGCTTTCCGCTTCCTCCGGTCACAGCAACTCTCATCAGGAACTCCTCGGGTGGCAGGCTCTGCTGACCGTCATGGTCAGGCACATTGTCAGGCACGTGGTCCGGCGCCTGGTCCGGCACCGGCAGTCACCGTTCCACCCTAAGGGGAGGCCGGCACGGTGCCCAGCCCCGCGTGACTTTCGGCCCTAGGCAGTCCCGGGAGCAGGGGGAAGGCTGGGGACCATGAACGGTGATCAGCGCATTGTCGTGGGCGTGGACGGTTCCGAGTTTTCGACGACGGCGCTCCGCGTCGCCGGGCGCATGTCCACGAGTCTGAACGTCCCGTTGGAGGTCATCACGTGCCTGGGCACGTCCGATTTCTTCCTTGCATCCCACCTGCCGGAGGACAGCACGCCCACCACCACGCAGCTGGAGGAGACCGCCAAACGCCTCGTGGACCAGGCACTGGAGCGTGCCTTCGGCGAGTCGCGTCCGGAAGGGCTCACCCGCTCGGTCAAGTTCGGGGCGCCGGCCAAGGTCCTCGTCGATGAAAGCCAGAACGCCCAGTTTCTCGTGGTGGGCAGGCGCGGGAAGGGCGGCTTCCTCCATCAGGTCATGGGCTCGGTGAGCGGGGCCTGCGCGGCCCACGCCCACTGCCCGGTGGTGGTGGTCGGCCAGGGAGCGGACGACCGTCGGACCACCGGATGAGGTCCGTCGCGTGAGCAGTCCGCACGTTCCCGGCCGGATGCGCGGACCGCTCGCGGCGCTCGCTGCAGCAGGGGCCGGCGCCGCTTACGTCCTGGCTGTCCGGCCGCGGCTCCTGCTCTGGGGAGCCACCACCCAGGAGGCCGCCGGGCCGCTCGCCGGGGACGAGATCGTGCCCGCCCCGCGCATGCAAAGCACCCGCGCCGTTACCATTGCGGCCCCGGTGTCAGGCGTCTGGCCGTGGCTCGTCCAGCTGGGCGCCGGACGCGGCGGGATGTATTCCTACGACTGGCTTGAGAACGCCGCGGGCCTGGGCATCCACAGCGCGGACAGGATTCGCCCTGAACTGCAGCAGCTAAAGGTCGGCGACACCGTCCCGCTCTCCCCCGACGGCGGCCTGACTGTCAGGCTTCTCCAGTCCGAGTCAGTGCTGGGCCTGGGCGGAACCATCGATTTGCGCACGGGGACGATGTCGCCGGCCGGAGTGCCGCCGGCCGGTCCCCGGGTGGACGTCGGCTGGACGTTCGTGCTGCGGCCAGTGGGATCCCAGGCCAGCAGGCTCGTGTCGCGCACCCGGTACGACTATTCCCCTCTGGCCGCGGGACTGGTCCTCCGCCCGCTGCTGGAACCGGTGCAGTTCCTGATGGAGCGGCGGATGCTCCTGGGCATCCGCGACAGGGCTGAAGGCCGCAAGGCGCACGGCCTCTGAGCGTTCACGCCTGAGCGTTCAGACGCCCGCGGCCCGCTGGCTGCCAGCGTCCGGGGTCAGCAGGTAATCGACAAACCAGTCCCGGGCAAGGATGGCCGCTGCGGCGAGCGTGCCAGGTTCTTCGAACAGGTGCGTCGCCCCCTGCACGACGGCGAGCTGGCTGGGACAGCGCATCATGGCCTTTGCCTTGCGGTTGAGCTCCAGGACCTCGTAGTCCAGGCTCCCCACGATCAGGAGCGTGGGCGCGGTCACGGCAGACAGCCGCGGGCCGGCGAGGTCGGGGCGGCCTCCACGCGACACGACGGCCGCGATCCGCGCCAACGGTTCGGACGCCGCCCACAGCGCGGCCCCGGCGCCCGTGCTGGCACCGAAGTAACCCACAGCGCAGGAGGCCGTGTCCGCCCGGGTGGCAAGCCAGTCCGTTGCCGAGGACAGCCTGCGGGCCAGGAGTTCGATGTCAAAGACGTTGGCGCGGTGGCGTTCCTCGGCCTGCGTCAGCAGGTCCAGCAGCAACGTACCGAGACCGGCCTGCTGCAGGACACCGGCCACGTAACGGTTCCGGGGGCTGTGGCGGCTGCTGCCGCTGCCATGGGCGAACAGCACCACGGCCCGCGCCGGCACCGGAAGGTGGAGCTGGGCCTGGAGCCGCACCCCGCGGGAGGGGATTTCCACTTCCTCGTCGACGTCGGCGGCAGTCCCCGCGCGCGTCCCCGGCGCCCGCGGGGAAGGCGGCGGCGCGGTCTCCAGGCGTTTGGCCGCAAGATCGAGCAGGCGCACCACCTCGTCGTCGTCAGTGGGCGAGAAGTCCCGGTAGTGGTAGCCGACGGCGGTGAACTGGCGGGGCGTCGCCAGGCAGACCACTTCATCCGGTTCCTTCAGGCCGGCGAGGGTCTCCGCCGGGGCAACCGGAACGGCCAGGATCACCCGGGCCGCGCCTTGCTTGCGGGCGATTCGGCAGGCCACGCGGGCCGTGGAGCCTGTGGCGATCCCGTCGTCGACGATCACCGCGATGCGTCCGGTGAGGTCGTGCCGGGTCCGGCCCTTCCGGAACAGGGCCACGCGGTTTTCCAGCACGGCGCGTTCGCGTTCTTCAACAGCCTGGAGTTCCTCACCGCTGACCCGTGAATGGGCCAGGACCTCCTCGTCCAGGACTTTGGCTCCGCCTTCACCGATCGCCCCCATGGCGAGCTCGGGCTGGTAAGGAAGCCCGAGTTTCCGCACCACGATCACGTCCAGGGGAGCGTCCAGTGCGGCGGCCACTTCAAAGGCGACGGGGACTCCGCCGCGCGGCAAACCCAGGACCACAATGTCCTGGCCGCGCAGTTCCGCCAGACGCCGGCCGAGTTGCCTCCCGGCGTCGACCCTGTCTACAAAAATGCTCATGGGTTATGGCTTTCCAGTCGAAACGTCGGCCATCGGCCCCATCAGTTCCTGCACTGCTGAAACTGGCGTTCCAACGGGCCCTGCGAGCCCGAAATGGACCAGGTGGCCGCTCCCTCAACTATCCGCCCGCGGCCGTAACCCTGTGAGGGCCTTTGTGCCCGGTTTTGCGCCTGCGGCGCCAGCCCGGGCCGCGGTTGACGAGCAGCGGCCTGGCCGCCGGGATGCTGAAGCGTGCAGCCCGCCGGGAAATGCGGTGGGACCGGCCGCGGAGCCGGACAGCCGCGGGCCTGGGCGGGACCGGCTGCTGTGCGGCACGGGCGTAGAACCAGAGTTTGGCCATTTCAACCAGCACCAGGTACACCGCGGCCATCCCGAGCAAGGCGAGGAAGAACGGGGCCGGCAGCGGGTCGAAGCCCAGCACGCCGGCCAGGGGCGAGAACGGCAGGTACACCCCGAGGGCCACGACGCCCAGGGAGGCGCCGACCAAACCCGCCGACGGCCTGCTCCGGAAGAAGGGCACCCGCCGGGTCCGGATGACGAAGATGATCAGCGTCTGCGTGACGATGGACTCGATGAACCAGCCGGCGCGGAATTCGCCGGGAACCGCGTCGAAGACGAACAGCATCAGCGCGAAGGTCGCGAAGTCGAAGATGGAGCTGATGGGGCCGAACAGGAACATGAAGCGCCGGATGAAGCCGATGTCCCAGTGCGACGGGGCGAGCAGTTGCTCCTTGTCCACCCGGTCCCCCGGAATGGCCAGCTGGCCGGCGTCGTAGAGCAGGTTGTTCAGCAGGATCTGGCCCGGCAGCATGGGCAGGAAACTCAACAGCACGGAGGCCGTAGCCGCGCTGAACATGTTGCCGAAGTTACTGGAGGTGCCCATCAGAACGTACTTGATGGTGTTGGCGAAGATCCGCCGGCCCTCCATGACGCCTTCGGCCAGGACCCCCAGGTCCTTGTCGAGCAGGACGACGTCGGCGGCGTCCTTGGCGACGTCGGTGGCGCTGTCGACCGAGATGCCGATGTCCGCGGCGTGCAGGGCCAGGGCGTCGTTGACGCCGTCGCCCATGAACCCCACGGCGCCGCCGCTTTGCCGCAGCAGCCGGATGATCCGGGCCTTCTGCTCGGGCGAAACGCGCGCGAAGATGCTGGCCTCCCGCGCCGCGGCGGCCAGCTCCTGGTCGGACATGGCCTCCACCGCGGCGCCGCTGAGCGTTCCGCCGGAGAGGACGCCGAGTTCGTCGCAGACCTTTTCGGCGACCCTGGCGTTGTCTCCGGTGGCGATCTTGACCGTGATGCCGAGCGCCTCGAGCTGATCGAGGGAGGCCCGGGCGTTGGCTTTGGGCCGGTCCAGGAAGATGAGGAACCCGGCCAGGACCAGGTCCGACTCGTCAGCCGGAGTCAGGTCCTCCAGCCCGTCCGCGGGGCGGGTTCCGACGGCCACCACCCGGGATCCGGCGTCGAACTGTTTGTCCAGCATTGCCTGCACGTCCGCCGGCGTGCCCGCGCACAGGGCGAGGACGTCTTCCGGCGAGCCCTTCGTGATGATGCGGGCCGGTCCGCCGGCTTCGCGCACCAGCACGCTGGTCCGGCGGCGCTGGTGGTCGAAGTCAATGACGTCCAGGCGTTCGTAGCGCTCGGGCCGGAAGGCCGCGGCGTCGGATGATTCCCACAGGGCGGCATCCAGCGGGTTCAGGCCGACCGTGGAGAGCCTCGCCTCGGCGTAGTCGGCCTCCGTAGCCAGCAGCCCGAGCGTGAGCAGTTCAGCGGGCGAGACGCCCGGGCCGGCGGGCAGCGCGGCGGTGAAACTGATCCGGCCCTCGGTCAGCGTCCCGGTCTTGTCCGTGACCAGGATGTCCATGTCGCCCAGGTCCTCGATGCAGACCAGGCGCTTCACGAGGACCTTGCGCCGGGCCAGCTGCCGGGTTCCCGTGGCCAAGCTGGTGCTGACCACCGCGGGCAGCAGCTGCGGGGTGATGCCGACGGCGATCGCCAGGGAGAACAGCAGCGATTCGATCACGGGCCGGTGCAGCAGCAGGTTCGCGACGAAGATCAGCGAGGTCAGCCCGATGGCCACCTGCAGCAGCAGGAAGGAGAAGCGTTTCAGGCCCAGCTGGAACTCGGTCTGCGGCTGCCGCTCGCCCAGGCCCAGTGCGATCCGGCCGAATTCCGCCCGGCCTCCGGTGGCGACCACCACCGCGACGCAGCTGCCGGACTGGATCACGGTCCCCATGAAGAGGCAGCTGCTCAGGTCCGCAAGCGGCGCATCCTGCGGCACGGGCGCCGGGTCCTTGGCGACCGGCAGCGATTCCCCGGTCAGGATGCTTTCATCGCACAGGAGGTCCTTCGCCGTCAGCACCCGCATGTCGGCCGGAATGATCGCGCCGATCCCCAGGTGGACGACGTCGCCGGGCACCAGCGCGGTGACGGCGATCTCGCCTGGCATCCCGTCGCGGACGACGACGGCACGGTGCGTCACGCGCGAATGCAAGGCCTCCGCAGCGCGTTCGGCCCGGTATTCGTTGCTGAACCCCAGCCCGACGCTGACCAGCAGGATCACGCCGATGACGATCGCGTTGGTGGCGTCCCCGAGGAAGAGGGAAAGCCCCGCGGTGATGAGCAGAAGGATCAGGATGGGGCTGGCCAGCTGCCTGCCCAGCACCGACCACCCGCTGGCCGTGTGGGTCCGCACAGCGTTGGGCCCCAGTTCCGTGAGGCGCCGGTCTGCTTCGCCGCGGGTCAGTCCGTTCTCGCCCGAACCCAGTTCGTCCAACACGGCGGCCACGGGCCGGGCCGCGGCGCGGGAGATCGCCAGCGGGGCGGAGTGTGAGTTCTTGACGTCGAGGTCTGGCATGCGGAATCCGTTCACGACAATTCGTTTAACGCACAGCCTACGTGCCCGGGCTGAACGGTTCAGGAGCCTTTGGTCCCCGGCCCCGTGTGGAGCCCGCGTGTCCGGATGTATATACTCTCCCGGTACGGTTTTGCAGCAAGCCGTTGGATTGTTCTTCGATCCGGCCGGCCGCTGCCGTATCCGCCACTTGCCGCGGTGGGAAGCACCGCCGGGTCGTCTTGACCTGAGTGAAACGGCACAACAGATAAGTGGCCAGCGAGTCAACCGCAAATTCAATCAACCGGCACCTGCAGGAACTGGTGCTCAGCAGCTCCGACGTCGAGGAGTTCCTGGGCGAGCTCGCCCGGATGTCGGCGCGCAGCTTGTCAGAGCCCGGGGACGAGATCCTGTGCGGCATCACGCTCCTGCGGCAGAGGAAGGCGGCCACCGTCGCCAGCAGCAGCCCCGCCGCGCAGGCCATGGACGAGATCCAGTACGCCTACGGCGATGGCCCCTGCATGACGGCTTCCCGGGAGCAGGAAACCGTCCATATTGAGGACCTTGAACGCGATGGTCGCTGGCCGCAGTATGCCGCGACGGTGCGCGGACACGGCTTCCGGTCCATCCTGGCGCTGCCGTTCCTGCTGGAAGGCGAAACCCGCGCCGCCCTGAACCTGTATTCGCACCGGCCGGGCCGGTTCGATGACCGCGCCACGGAACTGGCCTGTGATTTCGTCCACCAGACGTCGATGGCCCTGCGCCTCGCGGTCCGGTTCGCGCACAGCAGCGATACAGCCGCCAATCTCAAGGCCAGCCTGGAAACGCGGACCGGAATCGACGTCGCCGTCGGGATCATCATGGCGCAGAACCGCTGCAGCCAGAACGAGGCGTTCGAGCTCCTGAAGTCGGCGTCCAGCGCCCGGAACATCAAGCTTCACGCCGTCGCGGCCGGGGTGGTCGAGTCACTCGGCCAGGGCCCCACCCGGACTCATTTCGAGGCCTGACCCCAGGCGCGGATGTCCCGGACACACGACGTTCACGCCGGCTTTCATTGGCCCTCGTGCCCCGGCAGCGCCTCACCCGCCGCCGCACGACGGCCCGCGAAAGCCAGAATCGCATCCCGCACCTCGAGTGCCCCGGCGTGCTGAACGGCGTGCCCGGTCCCCTGAACCTCCATCAGTTGCCCACGGCGGGCGAGCCCGGCCAGCCGGCGGCTCCAGTCCGCGTCCGCCACGGGGTCGTTGGCGCCCCGTATCACGAGGACCTCCGCCGTGACGCCCGTGATTCGCTGCGCCAAGGAGTACTCCATCATGACCCGCAGGGTTTTGAAGTACCAGCTGGGGCCGCACCGCAGGCAGTCAGTGAAAACCACGACGATGGGGGAGGCGCTTTCGTAGAACAGGGCGTCCCGGCCCAGCGCCAGGGCCTGCTGCGCCACTGTGCCGCGTTTGGGGTCCACCACCGGCCCCATCAGCACCAGATACTGGATCCGCCCGGGCTCCTGGAGGGCTGCCTCAGTGGCAAACTGTGCTCCCATCGAGTGCCCGACGAGCACGAATTCGGCCACGCCAAGCTGTTCCATGGCGCCAAGGATGTAGCGGGCGTGGTCGGCGACCGAGAGCGTGCGCCGGGGCCTGGGCGTGGCCCCGAATCCCGGCAGGTCAATGGAATAGGTGTCCGTCGAGCCGGCCAGTAGCCGATGCAGCCGGCGCAGGTAGCGGTGCGACGCGCCGATCCCGTGGATGAGCACCACGGGGGCCGCGGACCGGCCGCCGGGCCCACGCGACGCGAAGACGTGGCCGGTGTGGCCCGCCGCCGAAACCTCCATGCGGACCGGGCCGGTCATGCCGTGCGTGAGCGCAACAGGCAGAGCGGACAAGGGAGGGAACACGAGTCAGCTGCCGGGGTCATGGGTCCTCGTTTCGTTGCGGACTGGTCAATGCAGTCTGGTGAGCATGTTGCCTGGACGCCGGAAGCCATGCAGAACAGCTGTCCCGCTCCGGATACTCCTGGCGGATTAGGTGTCCCGTTTGTCCCGCTCGTCGAACTCCTCATCGAGGTCATAGTGCCGGAATTCCGTCTCCGGGTTCGGTTCACCCTCCGCGACGTACTCGTAGTCCAGTTGGCGCTGGACTTGGCTGTCGAGGACCTGGAGATCCTTGTCCGGGACCTTGCTGAGGTCCTCGGGGAATTCATCTTCCGGACTGAGGTGCAGCTTCTCGGTCATTGCATGCCTCTCCCGGCCAGGAGGATGGACTCGAACCTGCACTGTCCTGGCCGCCTTCAGGATAGCGCTAACTCCCGGCCGGGCCGAAGGGATCCGCGGCGCCGGCTACCCCAGGGCCGCCGGCGTCAGCCCGTCCTAGGCGGCCTCGGGACCGACGTTCACCAGCCAGTCCACGCCGAACTTGTCCTTGCACATGCCGAAGATGTCGCCCCATGGTGCCCTGTCCAGCGGCATGGCGATGGTGCCGCCGTCGGCCAGCTTGTCGAAGTAGCCGCGAAGCTCGGCTTCGTCGGAACCGCTCAGGGACACGGAGAAGTTATTACCGGGGGTGTAGTCCATGCTGTTGGGCGTGTCCGCGCCCATGAGCACCATGCCGGCATCGGTCCTGAGCTGGGCGTGCATGATCTTCTCCTGCTCCGCAGGGTCTTCACTGGCGTGGTACTCGGCGAAGGTACTCATGGTCAGTTCCCCGCCGAACACCGACTGGTAGAACGTCATGGCGTCCTTCGCGTTGTCGCGGAAGCCGAGGTAGGGATTGAGCGTTGTCATCTCCGGGACTCCATTCTGTTGGGGACGTCGCTGTTGGGGACGTCGCTGTTGGGACGTCGGTCGGGCGGCAGCGACGACGGTGCACGTTACAGGCCATATCCTGCCCCAAAAAGGACAGCGTGGGTAGGTGCCCGGCAGAAGAAGACGACGGCAGCATCCGACGCCGGTGCGCGCCGGCGTCGGACGCTGCGGAGCTTCCGGAAAGCGGTGCCGGAAAGGCGGCTAGGCCGTCTGGCCCGCGTGCTCGCCTTCGGCGATTTCCTCAAGGAGCTTGGCGTTGAAGGCCGGGAGGTCATGCGGGTTGCGGCTCGTTACCAGGCCCTGGTCCACCACGACTTCCTGGTCGGTCCAGTTCGCTCCGGCGTTCCTGAGGTCGGTCTGGAGCGTGTGATACGAGGTCAGGTTCCTGCCGCGGACCACACCGGCATCGATGAGCAGCCACGGGCCGTGGCAGATGGAGGCGACCGGCTTGTGCTGTTCGAAGAAGGCCCGGGTGAACGCCTGGGCGTCTTTGTCGACGCGGAGGTGATCGGCGTTGACCACGCCGCCGGGGATGACGAGGGCATGGAAGTCGGCGGCATCGGCCTGCCCGGCGGCGAGGTCGACGGCGAACTTCTGGCCCTTCTCGGTGCCGTTGTAGCCCTGCAGCTCCCCGCTCTTGGGCGAGACCAGGGTGGGCACTCCGCCGGCTTCCTTGACGGCATTCCACGGGCTGGTCAGCTCCACTTGTTCCACACCATCCGTCAGCAGGAACGCGACTTTCTTCCCCGAAATATTGTGCTGTGACATGTGTCCTCCTCGTGCCGGGGCGAGGGCCCGGGCAGCGTTCGTCTCCGTCCGGCACCCGCGCACAGAATCAGTTGGCTTGCGGTCTCAATGGGCTGGCAATTTCAACTCTAGGAAGCGACAAAGTAATAAGCAAGCTGACAATTCGGCTGGGGCAATACCGCCGGCGGAGAGCGGCAGGCTGGCAGAATGGGCCAATGGAAGTCGCCGTCGGGCTGCTGGCCCTCGTAGCCATTATCTGCGCCTGCAGCGCGCTTGGCCACAAGATCAACGTCTCCGTCCCGCTGCTGCTGGTGCTGGTCGGCGTCGTGTGTTCCTTCCTCCCCTTCGTCCCGACGATCGAGCTGAACCCGGAGCTCGTGCTGATCGGGCTGCTGCCGCCGCTGCTCTACGCAGCGGCGCTCCAGACATCGCTGTTCGATTTCGGCTCCAACCGCCGCGCCATCGGCCTGCTGTCGGTGGGCTACGTCATCTTCGGCACCGTCGGCATTGGGCTGGTGGTCTCCTGGCTGTTTCCCGAGATCCCGCTGGCGGCGGCAATGGCGCTGGGTGCCGTCGTCGCGCCGCCGGACGCCGTGGCCGCGACCGCCATTGCACGAAAGGTGGGCATGCCCCGCAGGATTGTCACCATCCTCGAGGGCGAATCACTGGTCAACGACGCCACGGCACTGGTGTGCCTGCGCGCCGCGATCGCTGCAATCGCCGGAACGGTGTCCGCCGCGGCGATCGCCGGCGGCTTCCTCCTTGCGGCCGGCGGAGGCCTGGCGGTGGGCATTGCCGCGGCCTACGTGCTCACCGGGCTCCGCAAACGGATCCGCAACGTGGCCATCAATACCTCCACGTCCCTGATCGCGCCGCTGGTGGCTTACCTCCCGGCGGAAGCGATCCACGCCTCCGGCGTCCTGGCCGTCGTCGTCACCGGGCTGATCATGGGGACCAAGGCGCCGTCCATGCCGAACGGGGCCGCACGGCTGAGCCAGCGCAGCAACTGGAACACGGTCCAGTTCCTGCTGGAAAACTCCGTCTTCCTCCTGATCGGGCTGCAGGTCCGGACGATCATCGAGGGCGTCCAAGATGACTCGCTGGGCCCGGAACGGATCTGGCTCGGCTGCGCCGTGGTGCTGCTGGCCGTGCTGGTGCTGCGCCCGATCTGGGTTTTCCCCGCCACGTACTTGCCACGGCTCATTCCCGCGGTCCGGCGCAAGGATCCCGCGCCGCCCTGGCAGTTTCCCGCGATCGTCTCCTGGGCCGGCATGCGCGGCGTGGTGACGCTTGCCGCCGTCCTGGTCCTGCCGGCGGGGCTGGAGCACCGGTCCGTCCTTATCCTGATGGCCCTCGTGGTGGTGGCCGGCACCCTCACCCTGCAGGGCTTCACGCTCCCGGCCCTGGTCCGGGTGCTGCGCCTGAGGGGACCTGACCCGCGCGAGGACGCGCTCAATCAGGCGTCGCTCATGCAGCTGGCCACGGCGGCGGGCGTGCAGCGGCTCCAGGAACTGCGCTCGGACAGCGACCCCCCGGAAGTCGTGGCGATGCTGAAGCGGCGTACGCAGGAGCGCGGGCTGGCCGCGTGGGAGCGGCTGGGCCGCCCGTCCGCGGAGGCCGCCACTCCCAGCCAGCGCTACGCCCAGCTGCGGCTGGCGATGCTGGACGCCGAACGCGCCAAGGTCCTGGAGCTAAGGCGCGGCGGCGAATACGCCCACGAGGTCCTGGTCGGCGTCCTTGACCGGCTGGACGTCGAGGAGTCCATGCTGGATGCCTCCCTGGAGGAACCGGACGCCTCCGGCGGCCGCGGCGGCGAGGGGATCGCCCGGCCCGGCGGGGTGTGCCCGCACCTGGAGTCCGCCCCGGATCCGGCGGTCCCGGAGGATCCCTTCTGCGCCGCGTGCGAACGGGACGGGACCACGCCGGTACATCTGCGGATGTGCGTGCACTGCGGCAACGTGGCCTGCTGCGACTCCTCGCCGGGAACCCATGCCTACAGGCACTTCCAGTCCACCGGCCACCCCGTCATGCGCAGCATTGAGCCGGACGAGGACTGGCGCTGGTGCTACACGGACGAACTCCTCGGCTAGGTCAGAGGCTCCGGGCGCAGGAGCCCCTGTTCACGGCCCCGTCCCCTCCGTAGGCTGGGAGGGACCTGCGGAGGGGCCTGGCCCCGCCGCCGTCGGACGAAAATCGGACGAATAGAGGACACCGTGGACAACCAAGACATCCTGGAGCGCATCAAGGCACTGGTGGAGGAAGAACACGGCCTCCGCGAAAGCTCGGCCCAACCCGGGGCCGGGACCGGAGCCCCGGACCTCCTGAGGCTGCAGCAGGTGGAAGAACAGCTTGATCAGTGCTGGGACCTGCTCCGCCAGCGGCGCGCGAAAAAGGACTACGGCGAGAACCCTGACGAGGCGGAGGTGCGGCCGGTCAGCGAGGTCGAGGGCTACCAAAGCTAGCCCTTGGCCATGACCTGACGGGCCGGATGGCCATGCAGATTGCACTGCTGGGAGACGTCATGCTGGGCCGGCTGGTGAACCGCCACCTGGCAACGGCCGCTCCCGCCTATCCGTGGGGTGACACGCTGGAGCTCCTCCGGCAGGCCGACGTTCGCATCGCCAACCTCGAATGCGTCCTGGCGTCCGGCGGCGAGCCCGAGCCCGGCAAGGTCTTCCACTTCCGCTCGGACCTGAAGAACGTCGCCAGCCTGCTCGCCGCCGGGATCGACGTCGTCTCGCTGGCCAACAACCACGTCCTGGATTTCGGCGAGGACGCGTTCCGGGAAATGCTCCCGGCGCTTGACGGCCACGGCATCCTGCATGCCGGGGCCGGCCCGGACCTGGACGCGGCCCGGCGGCCGGCCGTGCGGCGCGTGGGCGCCGCCGCCGTCGGCTTCATTGCCTTCACGGACAACCAGCCCGACTGGGAGGCCGGCGACACGTCTCCGGGGATCTACTACGTGCCCGTGGAGGACGGGGCCAGCGCGGTGCGGCGCTCCTGGACGGGCTACTGGCCCTGGTCCGGCGGACCAAGGCCCGCGTCCAGCTTCTGATCGTGTCGGCCCACTGGGGAGGCAACTGGGGCGCCGACGTCCCGGACCGGCACCAGGAGCTCGCCCGGGACCTCATAGAGGCCGGGGCCGACGTCGTGTTCGGCCACTCGCCGCATATCTTCCGCGGCGTCGGGATCCACCGGAACCGTCCGATCATCTACAGCGCCGGCGACTTCGTGGACGACTACGCCGTGGACCCCGACGAGCGCAATGACCAGTCGTTCCTGTTCATGCTCGAAACCGAAGGCACCGAACCCCGCACGCTGCGGCTGTACCCCACTGTCATCACCGGATTCCAGGCCCGCCTGGCACAGGGGCCTGCGCCCAATATTGCCGCCCGAATGCAGCGGCTGAGCCGGCACCTGGGCACGCGGAGCGACTGGAACGCGTCCCGCCGCTGCCTTGAGATCCCGCTGGACCAACTAGCTGACGCGGTGCCGTGCTCAGCCGGCGGAGACCTCCCGGTTGACGGCGGGCATGATTTCCGTGGCGAGCAGTTCAATGGACCGGGCCGTCTCGGCAAACGGGAGGCCGCCCAGACCGATCTGGGCCAGGTACCGGGTGTTCCCCAGCGTCTGGTGGATCTCCAGAAGCTTCTCGGTGATCTGCTGCGGGCTCCCGACCAGCAGCCCGCCGCCGGGCTCGGTCCAGGAATCGAAGGTGGAACGGGGGAAGTGGTCTACGGGCCGCGGCATCGTTTTGTTCTCCGAAGTAGGCCCCGGATCGGCCCACCTACGTGAAGTCGCTGTACCGGGAGTACACGGACGCGTCGTTCGCCTCGCTCAAGCCGCGCGCGCCGCGACCAGCATCTCGGCATGCTCGGCCCGGTCATCCGGGCGTCGTCGGCGACACCATCAAAGTGGTCTTCAGGAAGAACCTCGTCGCGGCCGGTCTCGTGCACGTCCACGGCGTGTTCTACGACAAGGCCGCGAAGGCCGCCGCGCCGCGGCACGGGCAGTGCGACCGGCGTGACGAGGCCGTCGCGCCGGCGGCCGCGCTCGCGTACAGCTCACAAGGTGCCGCGACAGCCGGCCCGGCCCGATGGACAGCAGTGCGGTGAACGAGGAAGCCCCACCCGCCCCGGCCGAGGTCGCAGACGCTACGCCGGCTGGTGCCGCCGATCGTCATCACCCAGACCGGCAGCTTCTCCGCACCGGGCGGACGCGGCGATGTCCACCGGGAGTTCGTCCTGCAGTTCTGGTCAGCACTGACCACTCCAGCTGTATCTGAACCGGGCGTCGTCCCGCATTCGCCGGCGATCCTGGCTCGAACGGGCGCGGTCGTCGAGGTTCGGCGAAGAGCGGATGCACTCCATGAACGGCCCGGCTCGGAGATCTGGCCGCTGGAGTCGCGAACTGTTCAAAGAGCCGCACCGGGTCCTGCGTGGAGAGCACCGTCACGGCCGTGCCCAGCCGGAGATTGGATGTTTCCCGGGCGATCGCGGCCAGGACGATTTCCGGGGCCGAGAGGGCGAAGTCACGCCGGTGGTGCTCCCCCAGCCCCATGAATCCGAGGCCCGCCTGATCGGCCAGCTTCGCGAGCTCGATGATCTCTTTCAGCCGCTGCTGCGGGGACAGCGCGGCACCGGTGCTGCTGTTGCGGGAAAGCTCGCCAAAAGTGAAGATACCAAAGTCCATGTTTATTGAACATTCAAGCATTTGAATTCATTCCTGGCTGTGTCCGCAGGCCGCGGCGGCCCTCCCGCTGAGGCAACACGGCGCCGGAAATCCGCCGCGCCGGCGCCTCACGGCCCGGTGGCCCACGGAATTCTCTGGCGTCCGCGCCGTTCCGCCTCCTCCGGCGCCGACGGCCCGCGCCAGGCCGGCGGGCGCAAGAGGTCCCGTTTACATTCCCGAAACATGGCGGTCACGCGATCTTCACGCCACCGCGATTCCTGTAACTTGCCCGCAACTTTTCGCCCCATTGCCGGAAACATGGCTCCGCGAGGATTAAACCCGGATCGGGGGGCCGGCGGCGACGTGTCCCGGTACGGAAGAATGACGAGAAGGGACCCGCCGGTGGAACTCACTGCTGGAAGCGTCTGGATGATTGTGTCGGCGGCGCTCGTTCTGCTGATGACCCCCGCGCTTGGCCTCTTCTACGGCGGCATGACCCGGGCCAAGGCCTCGCTCAACATGATGATGATGAGCTTCGTCTCGGTCGGGATCGTCGGCGTCGTGTGGGTCCTCTGGGGCTACTCGATGAGCACCGGCAAGGGCGTCCTCGGCGTGTTCGGCAATCCCTTCGCCAGCTTCGGCCTGAGCAACGTCATCGGTTCGCCGGACTTGATCAAGGCCGGCTACAGCGCCACGTTTGCCATCCTCACCGTGGCCCTCATCAGCGGCGCCATCGCGGACCGCGCGAAGTTCACCTCCTGGGCTCTGTTCGTCCCCGTCTGGATCACCCTCGTGTACTGCCCGCTGGCCTTCATGGTCTGGGGCGGGGGCCTCATGAGTGCCGGCGGCGCCGTCAGCGCCGTCTTTGGCCAGGTCATCGACTTCGCCGGCGGTACCGTAGTGGAAATCGCGTCCGGAACTGCGGCACTGGTTCTGGTCCTGATCCTGGGCAACCGGCACGGCTTCGGCAAGGACCCCGGCCACCGGCCCCACAACATCCCCTTCATCATGCTCGGCGCGGGCATCCTCTGGTTCGGCTGGTTCGGCTTCAACGCCGGCGCCGCCACCACCGTGCAGCAGGCCGGCCTGATCTGGGTGAACACCCTGGCAGCCCCCGCCGCGGCCATGATCAGCTGGCTCGTCACGGAAAAGATCCGCCACGGCCACCACACCTCCCTGGGCGCCGCGTCCGGCGCCGTCGCCGGCCTGGTGGCCATCACGCCGTCGTGCGCCAACATCAGCCCGCTCGCCGCCCTGGGCCTGGGCTTCGTGGCCGGTGCGGCCTGTGCCGTGTTCGTGGACCTGAAGTTCAAGTTCGGCTTCGATGACTCGCTCGACGTCGTCGGCGTCCACCTCGGCGGCGGCCTCATCGGCACCCTCGCGCTGGGCTTCATCGCCCTCCCGGTGGACGGCGCAGGCGGCGGGCTGTTCTACGGCGGCGGGCTCCACCAGGTGATCGCGCAGACCGTCGCGGTCCTCATCACGGTGGCGGTGTCCGGCCTCGGGACCGCGGTGATCGGCCTCGCCATCCACAAGACGATCGGGTTCCGGGTCAGCCACGAGGACGAACTCGCCGGCGTCGACCGGTCCGAGCACGCCGAGACCGCCTACGCCTTTGCCGAACTCGGTTTCAGCCGGTTCAACCCGTTCGGCCACCATGTCCGCGCGGCGCACGCCGTGCACGCCGCGACGGCCGCCCACGCCGCCGCCCGCGAAACGGAGAATGCGCCGGTCCCTGCCGATGAAAGCAAGGTCGAGGAAGACAGCAAGGAAGACAGCCTCGTTTGAGGCCGCCGCTGCGGCCAGTGCAGCGATCAGTGCAGCGGACGACGGCGGGACTTCCCGCCGTCGTCCGCTGCACTGCTATGCCTGGCGCCGGGCCGGCGCCGATTCGGGGCGGCCACACGATGGGCGCAAGTTTTTCCAAAGGTCCCTGTGTATCGCATGGCCTGAGGCCTAAGATGTTGGGCGGGGGGCACTCGAATTAGCGAACTCGCTTATGGGAGGCCACGATGTTCAGCCAAGCCAGCCGCAAGGCGTCAAAACCGCAGCTAACATCGGTGGCGCGGGCCCCGCGCAGACACCGGCGGGGCACCCTTCCCAGACCGGACACATCCTGGTTCCGGCGTGCGCTGGCATCGCTGACAGTCGTTGCGCTGGTCTCCGGCTTCGGTCTGGTGGCGGCTGCCCCCTCGTCCGCGGCCGGGCCCGGCGCAAAACTACATCGTGGTGCTCAAGGACGGTGTCGTGGACGCCGGTGCCGCGGCGGCTCGCCCAGCAAAGCGCCTACGGATTCACGGCATCGAAGGTCTACCGCAACGCCGTGAACGGCTACTCTGCCACCCTGACGGCGTCCCAGGCGCAACGCATTCAGGCCGACCCCAACGTCGACTTCGTCACTGCGGGCCGGACATTCCAGCAACCGCCGGATCTTGGGTCCGCGGCCGGCCAGGAGACACCGTTTTGGCGGGAGCGGATCGCCGGAACGGACTCCAACGTCCGGAAGGCCCTCGACAGGGGGCCGGATCGGATCAATGTCAACGTCGCCGTGATCGACAGCGGCATCGATGCCACCCACCCGGACCTGAACGTCAAGGGCGGCGTTGACTGCCAGTCCGGCTCCCCCGTTGACGTGACCCCCGTGGACGTTATGGGGCACGGGACGTTTGTCGCGGGCGTGATCGGCGCCCGGAACAACCGCTTCGGCGTCATCGGGACCGCCCCGGGCACCCCGCTGTGGTCCGTCCGGGTGGTTGACGACGCCGGCCTGATCTCCGAGGAGAGCCTGATCTGCGCCATCGACTGGGTGACTTCCACGCACAAGGACGATGACGAAAGCAACGACATCGCCGTGGCCAACATCAGCATCGCCGGCGGCGCCGCGGACACGCCTAACTGCGGCAAGGGCACGGACCCGATGCACTACGCCATCTGCCGCTCTGTCCGGGCCGGCGTCACCTATGCTGTCGCGGCCGGCAACGCCGGTGAGGACTTCGCCAACACAGTGCCGGCCACCTACGACCAAGTGCTGACCGCCACCGCCATGGGCGACTTCGACGGAAAGGCCGGCGGCGACGCCGCCCCGACCTGTGGCACACAGGACTTTTCGAAGTACGGGCAAAAAGATGACCAGCCGGCATTCTTCTCCAACTTCGCCACCACGAGCGAGGACAAGGCCCACACGGTCGCCGGCCCCGGAGTGTGCATGCTCTCCACCTGGCCCGGCGGCTACAACGTAAGCCACGGCACCAGCTTCGCCAGCCCGGCCGTGGCAGGATCCGTGGCCCTGTGCATCAGCCAGAAGGCCTGCACGGGTTCAGCCGAGCACGTCATGGAGCAGTACCTGGACCTGACGAGGGGCGTACTCGAAGAGGCACCACGACTACGGCTTCGACGGCGATCCCATCCACCCGATCGGGACGAAGTACTACGGCTACCTGACCCAGACGGTGAGCTTCTGACGGACCTGCTGTGAGGCGGCTTGCCGCGACGTGCGGCCCCGGTCGCGGCCGCCGGTCTCAGCCTAAGAGCCTCCGCTCATAGGCGAACGCCACAAGCTGAAGTCTGGTCCCGAGCCCCAGCTTGCCCAGCACGCTCCTGAGGTGCGTCTTGACGGTCGCCTCGGAAACGAACAGGCTTCCGGCAATCTCGGCGTTGGCCAGCCCCTTGGCCGCGAGCAGGAACACATCCCGCTCCCGGGCCGAGAGGACTTCCAGCACGGACAGGTCCGGGCCGCCGGCCGGCAGCGTCCGGGCCGCGTGCTGGAACAAGGCCTGGACAGATCCCGGCGCAATCACAGAGTAGCCCGAGTACACGGTCCGGATCGCAGCGAGCAGGAACTCCGGTTCGGCGCTCTTGAGCAGGTAGCCGCTGGCCCCGGCATGCACCGCGTCGACCACCGCCTGGTCCCGGTTGAAGGTGGTCAGGGCGATGATCTTCGGTATGCCGGTCCCGGCTGCCTCTGCCTGCTGCACGATCCGCTGCATCGCGCCGACGCCGTCCAAGACTGGCATGCGCAGGTCCATGAGCATCACGTCCGGGCACCGTTCGACGGCGAACGCCGCCGCCTGTGCGCCGTCTCCGGCTTCCCAGGACATCGCCATGTCCTGCTGGCTTTCCACGAGCATCCGGATTCCCGCACGGAACAGCGGCTGGTCGTCGACGATCGCCACGGAGATGGCCGGCCCTGCATCAGCCACGGTGGCCGGCTTCCTCCAGCGACATTTGCGTGCGCGCTGCGGATCCTCCGACGGGCACCAGTTGTGAATCTGCGCCGGTGACGGTGGCATCGGCAATCCTTGTGCCGTAAGGGAGAAAGACGGTCACCCGGTACTGCTCACCGTCCGGGCCCGCTGTCACCCAGCCTCCTGCGAGGTGTGCGCGTTCCCGCATTCCGGCGAGGCCGCGGCCCACCCGTACGTCGGCGGCGGGGTCCGGACTGCCGGCCGCGGCACGGATCCCGGATGCCACATGCAAGGTCAGCCCGGGGCCGCTCCAGTCCAGGTGCAGTCGCACTGCGGTGCCGCGGCCGCCGTGTTTCAGAGCGTTGGTAAGGCATTCCTGGATGATCCGGAAGACCGCGAGCTGTTGCCCGGCGGAGAGCTCTGCGGGCACACCGGACTCGCTCTGCTCGATCGCGAGACTGCCCTGCATGCGCGCGACCAGCGGCCCGACGTCGCTGAGCCGGGGCTGGGGCGTGACCGCGCCGTCGTCGTGTACTCCTTCGATGACGCGCTGCGCGTCCACGAGGGCGCTCCGGGCCGACGTCGAGATGTTTTCCAGGGCGTTCAACACCGCCTTCGGCTGGTCCTTGCTCAGGTAGCGGGTGCCGTCCGCCTGTGCCGCGATCACTGCGAGCGAATGGGCCAGGACATCGTGGAGGTCCCGGCCGATCCGCGTCCGTTCCTGCTCCACGATCAGGTCCACTTCGGCTTCCCGGAGGCTGGTCTGGGCCATGGTCCGGGCCCGGAAGAGACTCCCGCGCTCCTGGTACATCGCCAGCAGAAGTCCGACGGCGGCGCACGCTCCGGCGATGACGGCCAGGAGGGCGAACAGCTGCCAGCCGTACTTCGTGAACGTGTACCGGTCCCCGGCGTGCGTCGGCTCGTACCAGCCGAGCCGGTCGCTGTAGCGCCAGGAGAGCATGAGCGCCGTCATGACTCCCGCGAAGGCCACGTTGGCACCGGCCGCAATCAGCCGCGTGCGCGGGCCTGCCGTCCACTCAATGAACCCCAGCGCAATGAACGAGCCAAGGTAGATGGCCCAGTCGTTGTCATACATCGCGGGAATGGCGTGCCCGAGCTGGCCCGCGAGCAGCCCTGCCGTGAATCCGAGCGACGCATAGGGCTTCCAGGCGGCGACGGCAATGGCTGCTGTCATGAGGATCAGCGGCCACGTCCCCGGCCAGGTGTTCAGGCCGGGCCCCATCCTGCCGGCCTCGGCCACGCACCACAGCGTGATGAAGAGAACGGCCGCCGCGGGGGCGCCCCAATGCCGCAAAACTTTCAGTAGTGGTTCCATGACTGTCACCCTATCCACGACGGTGGCCACGAGCCGGTCACATCCGGCCGCGCTCATCCTTTGGGCCAGAAGATTCATCTTTCAAGCCAATCGTCGCTGGTGAGCGTAATATGGCGGCCATGACCAAGGCAGCGGTTGAGGTCACAGCCCCGGCCGGCGCGGTGCCGTACTCATTGCTGGACACCGTGTTCTTCGTGGTGGGCGGCGTCTCGGCCGTGTGGCTGACCTCCCTGCTGGTGCAACTGAGCTTCCAGTGGGGCTGGGCGCAGGTCTGGTTCCTCTTCATCTTCTGGGGCCTGCTGGCCTATCTGGTGCTCCCCCGGCTCCACCGGATCCTGACCCGGCTGTATGTTCCCGACTACTTCATTGGCCGGGCGCGCACCAGCGACGGGCTGCTGGGCGATCCCGTGAACGTGGCCCTGCTGGGATCCGAACCGCAGGTGCATGCTGTGATGCAGGCCGCGGGCTGGACACTGGCCGATGACGTGACGCTGGCCAGCAGCCGGAGGATCGTCTCCTCCACCCTCCTGCGCCGCAGCTACCTCGAGGCCCCGGTGAGTCCCCTGTTCCTGTTCAGCCGCCAGCAGGACTTTGCGTATCAGCAGGAAGTCGACGGCACCCCGGGCAAACGCCACCACGTCCGGTTCTGGCGCTGCCCGCCCGGCTGGCTGCTGCCCGGCGGGCTGGCCGTCGACTGGCTGGCCGCCGGCACCTATGACCGCAGCGTCGGGCTGTCCCTGTTTACCTTGCAGATCACCCACAAGATCGATGAGAACACCGACGCCGAACGCGATCACGTCGTCGGAGCCATCACCGGGGCCGACCCCGCGGCGGCGGTCCGGGTGATCCGCGACTTTTCGACCGGGTACCACACGCGAAACGGCGGGGGCGACACCATCACCACCGACGGCGATCTCCCGATCGTCGATCTGAGGAACGTCGCCGCGGCGCCGGCCGTGTCCGCCCGGCCCCCGAGCGACAGCCGGAACAAGCGTCCGGCGCCCACGATTGTCGGTGCGGTGTTCGTCGGCGGCCGCGCGGTGGCGGCTGCAATGCTGGCCCTGTCCATGGTGCTCTTTCGGGAGGAGCACCTGAACTCGCTTCTGCAGCCCGGAACCGGCCCGGCGGTCACGGAGGCCCAGGCCGAAGCGGCGCTCACCGCCGGAACGGTAGTGGTCCTGCTCTTTGCCCTGGCCTATGCCATGCTGGCCTGGTTTGTTTTCCTTGGCCGGAACTGGGCCCGGACAGTGGTCATGACGCTCAGCACGGTGGCCATCTGCACACAGGCGTTCGATGTCCTCCACGGTGGTCCGGACATCACGCTGGCGTACAACCTCCCCGGCCTGACCCTGGACATCCTGCTGATTCTGGCTCTCTCCAGCAAACGTTCCCGCGACTTTGCACTACGCCCCCGCAAGGAATCGAAGCGGTATTCCAGCCGCCCCGGCGGCCGGACACCCTACTGAGCAGGCAAGGATCCGGGAGATCTTGACAGCCCGGATGGTCCGGGCGCTAGATAAAAAGTAGCCGGCGGCGGGGCTGTTCACGAGAGGATTCGCAACAGAGGATTCGCAGCAGAGGAGCGGACATGACCAAGGACTCACAGGCGACGGAGCGCGCCCACAGCGAGACCCCCGTCGAGGGTGACGTAGCGGCGGAACCCTTTGACGACCGGGCCCACTCCCAGGACCCGGCAGAAGGCCCGGACATCGACGAAGAACCGGGCACATAGCAGGAGCCCGGCGAAATATCTTCGCGAGCCAAGGTGTTGGCCCGGACATGACAACAATCGGAATCATCGGTGCGGGACACATTGGCAGCCAGCTCGCGCGCAAGGCCGTGGGGCTCGGCTACGACGTCGTGATCAGCAACTCGCGCGGGCCGGAAACGCTGGCGGGCCTGGTGGCGGAACTGGGGCCGAGGGCCCGGGCGGCAACACCGGCCGAAGCGGCAGCCGCCGGTGACTTCGCCGTCGTCACCGTGCCGCTCAAGGCCATCGCGGACGTCCCCGTGGAGCCGCTCGCGGGCAAGATCGTCCTGGACACCAACAACTACTACTGGGAACGCGACGGGCACTTCCCGGCCTTGGATGCCGGCGAGGCCACCACCTCCGGCCTGCTGCAGGAGCATCTCCCGCAGTCCAAGGTGGCCAAGGCCTTCAACCACATCCTGTACTCCCAGATCACTACGGACGGCACGCCGGCCGGCACACCCAACCGCCGTGCGCTGGCCACGGCGAGCGATTTCCCGGAAGCGGCCGAGCTAGTAACCAGGCTCTATGACGAATTCGGCTTCGACACCGTCAACATCGGCCCGCTCTCCGAGAGCTGGCGCGCGGAACGGGACCGCCCGGCCTACGTGGTCCGGCAGAACGCGGCCGAGCTCACAGAGAACCTGGCCAAAGCGCCCCGCACCATCTAACGACCCCGGCCCCGACGCGCGAATTCGCCGGAAGCCTGCGTGCTCGCCGGACGTTTCCGGCGAGCTCGCAGGCTTCCGGCGAACTTCGGGCGTGCGCGGGGCCGCGATTGAGGGCGTCGGGTCAGCGCTGGACGGCGGGCTCGAGCTTGAGCATCTTGGCGATGACGTAATCGAGCTCGGAGTCGTCGAAGATCTTCTTCCAGTCGTCCTTGATGATGGTGTCCTTGCCGTACTGGATGGCGATTTCGCACGCCTCGGAGAACGGGTTGGAGCCGCGCAGGGCGTTGGTCAGGGCGATCTGGACGTGCCCGAACAGCATGGCCTTGGCGGCTTCCTCGGGGACGCCGGCGGTGTGCACGGTCTCGTGCAGGGCTTCCTTGAGCAGGGTGCCGATCATGCACGCGACCGTCTCGACGAGCGTGGGTTCGAGAATGGCGAGCTGCTTGACGGTGACCCAGTGGACGTCGATCACGGGGGCGTAGATGACCTTGATGGTGGCCTCGGCGGCGGCGCGGGCGGCCTCGGTGGCGTCCTCGTCGATCGCGGCGACCACGTTCTGCGGGGCGCCCTGGCCGCCGAAGGTGTCGGCCCATTCTTCCTTGGTGGTGCGCTCGAGGAAGACCGAGGGGTGGCACGGGTGCGCCACGGCCTGGACGACGTCGTCGCGCTTGGCGAGCAGGCCGGCGTAGGCGGCGGCCGGGTCGAGGGTGAGCAGGATGGCGCCCGATTTCATCTGCGGGACCACGCCGTGGGACACGACGCCCAGGACGGTGTCCGGGACGGCGAGGATCACGACGTCGGCGTCCTTGATGGCGTCCTCGGTGGTGCTGATTTCCCGGCCTTCGGCGCGGACGCGTTCCTGGCCTGCCGGCGAGTTTTCGCTGTAGTAGACGGTGTGGGCGCTCTTCTGGAGGTTGGCTGAAACACGCAGCCCCATTTTGCCTCCGGCTCCGATGACGGCGACGGTCAATTGTTCTGCTGACATTTCAGTTACTCCTTAGGAAATCGAGGCTTTGCTGGGTCCACTGCTTTTCGAGGCGGATGGTCTCTTCTTCGGAGGCCTGCCACGGCAGCCAGTGCTCGATGATCTGGTTGATATTTCTTTCTTTGGGCTGCAGCTTCCCGGCCATGTAGGCATAATCCAGGAGGCCTTCGCCGAGGGGAGCGCCGGAATACGTGAACCCGACCCACCCCTCCTTGCGGCTGAACGCAAAGTCTTTGATGTGCATGTTCAGGACATACGGCGCGACGGCGTCAATCACCTCGCGCGGGGATTCCAGCGCCGCCACGGTGTTGGCGGGATCGCTGCAGATGCCCAGGTACGGGCTGTCCACCCGGGCGATGACCTCCAGGACGCGGGCGGTGGGGACCTGTTCGTAGGTCTCCACGGCGATCTTCACGCCGGCGGCCTGGAATTCGGGCAGGACCTCGGTGAAGACGGCCACGGCCTCGTCCGCGTCCGGGCGTGTGGCCCGGGACGTTGAACATGGTCCGCAGTAGCGGCGCGCCCAGGATCCCGGCGATCCGCAGGAACTTCCGGAGATGCTCCGGCCGGATGCCCTTGGTGCCGAGCTCCAGGGAAATCCCCAGGGCATCGGCCGTGGCCCGGACGGAGTCCAGTTCCGCGTCCGTCATGGATTCGAGCGGGGCGTAGTCGCAGATCTGGAAGAGGTCCACGCCCAGGGCCGCGGTCTCGGCCAGCGCCTCGTGGAGGCTCAGCGGCGCGGAGACCCGGTCCGAGAGCTGCCAGAAGAAGGCGTAGCTGCTGAGCCCGATTCTTGAACCCTCGCTGATGCTTGAACCCTGGCCGACCGTGGAGCTCATGGCCGGCCTCCCGCCGTCAGCAGGAGTCCGAGGCGTGCGGCGGTTTCGTCCAGGATGGTCTTGAGCGCCTGCGGGTCGTGGGCGAAGCGGCCCAGGAACAGCCCGGCGACGGACATGTCCAGCCGGCTGATCAGGCCGGGTCCGGCGCTGCCGCCGTAAATGACCCTGCTCTCGGCCTGGCCGGGCAGGGCGCGCAGGTGCGCGTCCAGTCCGGTGATGACGGCGCTGATGTACTCCGGGGTGGCCGGCTCCGGGGCGCCGATGGCCCATTGCGGTTCGTAGGCCACGATGGTCCGGGCGGCGGGTCCCAGGGACTGCGCCCGGTTGAGGGCGGCGTCGATGTCCGCGGTGCAGTGCCGGATGGCTTCCTCCACGGAGCCGGGCTGCAGTTCCCCCACGCAGAGCACCGGAGTGAGTCCATTGCGGTAGGCGGCGGCGGTCTTGAGTCCGATTGTCCTGGCGTCCTCGCCGAAGATCCGGCGACGTTCGGCGTGGCCCACTTCGGCGTAGCGTCCGCCGAGTTCGGAGACGGTCCGGCCGGAAACCTCGCCGGTGTAGGCTCCTTCGTCTTCCCAGAAGATGTCCTGCGCGCCGGCACCGGCCCCGGCCACGCCGAGGATCCGGGCTGCCTCGGGCAGTGCCGGCAGGGCAGGCAGGACAAACAGCTCGATGTCCCCGCTCTGCACGGCGGGGTGTGCCAGGGCGACGGCGGCGACCTCGCGGCAGTAGTCCAGCGTGCGCTGGTAGCCGAAGTACATTTTCAGGCTGACGCCTATAACGGCCTTGGCGGCCACTGTGCCTGTTCCGCCTGTGTGGCGCAGTTAGCAGGAAGTGACACCCTCGTAGTCCTTAATCAGTGTGACTTTCTCGGCCGAGGCCGAGGTTTCGTCGAACGTGTAGGTGAGCCATTCGCGGGCCAGCCGGCGGGCGAGTTCCAGGCCGACGACGCGCTGGCCGAAGGTGAGGACCTGGGCGTTGTTGCTCAGGATGGCCCGTTCCACGGAGAAGCTGTCGTGCGCCGTGACGGCACGGACGCCCGGGACCTTGTTGGCGGCGATGGCCACGCCGAGGCCCGTGCCGCAGACCAGGAGGGCGCGGTCGGCCTCGCCGGAGGCCACGAGTTCCGCGGCGGCAATGGCCACGGACGGGTAGGGCGTGTGGCTGGTGGCGTCGACGCCGACGTCGCGGACGGACTCCACGAGTCCGTTGGCCTCCAGGTCCGCCTTCAGGGCTTCCTTGTACTCGAATCCGGCGTCGTCGGACCCGATGACCAGGCGCAGTTTGGTGCTCATGCTTTCTCCATAACTTTGGTTTCTGCAGCTTTCGACTCCGCGAAAGTGTTGTGAATGGCTCGTACGATCAGCGCCATCGAGACAGCGCCCGCGTCGGGGGTGCCCAGGCTCTTCTCGGCGTGGGGGCGGGCGCGGCCCATGAGGGGCAGCAGCTGGGCGGTGTCCTCGGCGGCCTGCTGGGCAACGGCCGCGGCCGCGCCCCATGCCTCCGCCAGGTCCAGTCCGGCGTCCACGCCGCCGGCCAGTGCGTCGCGGAACGGGACGAGGACGTCCACGAGGGTCTTGTCGCCGGGCGCGGCCTTGCCGAAGTCCATGATGGCGGCGGCGGCCTGCGCGACTCCGGCGGCGACAGCGCCGGCGTCGGGGGCGTTGGTGTTGCCGAGGGCATCGCCGACGGCCCGGAGGGCCATGCCCCACAGGGCGCCCGAGGTGCCGCCGGCCTTGTCGGCCCAGGCGTCTCCGGCGAGGTGGAGGGTGGTGGCTGCGCCGGCCCCGCGGGCGACGGCGTCTGCCGCGGCGTCGACGGCGGCGCGGACGCCGCGCTCCATGCCGATGCCGTGGTCGCCGTCGCCGGCGATCGCATCGATCCGGCCCAGTTCCTCGGCGTTGGCGTCCACGACGTCCTTCGCGGCTCCCAGCGCGGCCAGGACGCGGACGGCCCCGGCGCGGGATGCCTCGGAGGCATCCGGAATTGTCGCTTCGACGTCGTCGAGGCCGGTGAAGTCGGTGAAGTCGGCCGTGTCGAGGGTGGCCGCGGTGACGGCGCCGCGGCGGAAGGCCGGGGCGTCGGCGGGGGCGTTCCAGAGGGTCTCGAGTTCGTCGTCGAGCCAGAAGAGCGTCAGGGAGGTGCCGGCCATGTCGAAGCTCGTGACGAGTTCGCCCACCTGCGGGTCCACGGCTTCCAGCCCGGCCTCGGCGAGGAGCCGGGCGACGCGGCGGTAGACCACGAAGAGCTCTTCGTATTTGACGCTGCCCAGGCCGTTGAGGATGGGGACCACACGGCGCGGGGTGCTGGAGTCGCCGTCGGCCTCAGGTCCGTCGGGGACTTCGGTGAGAAGTTTGGCGACGAGGAGTTCGGCGAGTTCGTCCGCCGTCGGGATGCCTGTTTCGTCGATGCCGGGCTCGCCGTGGATGCCCATGCCGACGGCCATGCGGCCCTCGGGGACGGAGAAGAGCGGGTGGTCCGCGCCCGGGAGGGTGCAGCCGGTGAAGGCGACGCCGAAGGAGCGGGTACGGTGGTTGGCGCGCTCGGCGATCTCGACGGCCTGGTCCATGGTGTAGCCGGCCTCGGCGGCGGCGGCAACCACCTTGAAGACCGTGAGGTCGCCGGCGATTCCGCGGCGCTTGGCGTGCTCGGCCAGCGGGGCAGAGGAGACGTCGTCGGTGACGGCGATGCTGCGGCAGTCGATGCCTTCGGCGCGGAGCCGGGCCTGGGCCTGGTTGAAGTGCAGGACGTCGCCGGCGTAGTTGCCGTAGCCCAGGAGCACGCCGCCGCCGTTGTTCGCGGCCTTCGCCACGTTGTAGATCTGCTGGGCGGACGGGGAGGCGAACAGGTTGCCCATCGCGGCGCCGTGGGCGAGGCCCTGGCCCACGAGTCCGGCGAACGCGGGGTAGTGTCCGGAACCGCCACCGATCACGAGCGCCACGGTCTCGGGGGTGCTGTGGGTGTTGCGGACGACGCCGCCGGAGACGCGCCTGACCCAGCGGCTGTGGGAGGCGACGAAGCCTTCGATCATTTCGTCAGCGAAGGCTGCGGGGTCATTGAACAGGCGGGTCATGGGGGTACTCCTGGAAGAGGGAAAGCTGCTTGGTGGGTGCCCGCCGCGGCCGTGTGGCACGCGGCGGGCACCGGTTTGGTGGGAGCGCGCCCGAGGCGGGCGGCTTTTTGTCGTGTGGGTCCCGCCGGGAGCGGGCCGTTGCGGAGCGGTCGGCGTCCGTTAGCGGGCGGCGGCTGACTCCGCGGCCGCTGACTCCCCGACCTGAGGGGTGTGGTCCGCGGCCGCTGCGTTGGCAGCACCTCTGCGGGCGAGCACCACCATGAGGACAGCCGACAGGATCATGAAGCCGCCCACCACGAACATGGGCACGTTGTAACTGCCGGTCCAGTCCTTGAGCCAGCCGGTGACGTAGCCGGCGCTGAAGCCGGCCAGGTTGCCCACGGTGTTGATCAGCGCGATCCCTGCGGCGGCCGCGGCCCCGGTGAGGAACTGGGTGGGGACAGTCCAGAAGTTCGGCAGGGCCGCGAAGATGGACATCGCAGTGATGGTGATGATCGCGATCGTCGCCGCCGGCGATCCCGCAAAGAGGGCCAGCGGGATGCTCAGGCCGCCGACGAGGGCCGGGACGGCGATGTGCCAGGTCTTGACTCCGCGCTTGGTGGCGTCCTTGGACCAGAAGTACAGGGCAAAGGCAGCCGGCAGGTACGGGATGGCCGTGATCAGGCCCTTCTGGAAGACGTCGAACTTGGTGCCGTACAGGCCCTCGAAGCCGGAGATGATGGTCGGCAGGAAGAAACCGAGCGCGTACAGGCCGTAGATGAAGCCGAAGTAGATCAGGGCGAGCATCCAGACCCGGCCGTTGCCGAAGACGGTGCGGACGCTGACGTGCTTGTTGCCGGCGGCGGTTTCGTTCTTTTCCTTCTCCAGTGCGCCGGTCAGCCAGGTCTTTTCATCCGGAGTCAGCCACTTGGCCTTGGCCGGGGAATCCGCGAGGTAGAACCAGGCGGCGACGCCGATCAGGATGGCGGGAATGGCCACACCGAAGTACATGACGCGCCAGCCTTCGAGGCCGAAGAGACCATGCTGCTGGATGAGGAGGGCGGCAAGCGGGGCTCCGATGACAGTGGTCAGCGGCTGGGCCAGGTAGAACAGGGCCAGGATCTTGCTGCGGTGCCGCGACGGGACCCAGAGGCTGAGGAAGAGGATGGCGCCGGGGAAGAAGCCGGCCTCGGCCACGCCCAGGATGAAGCGCAGGATGTAGAGCTGCTCCACACTGCCCACCCAGGTGAAGAGCAAGGAGACAATGCCCCAGCTGACCATGATGCGGGCCAGCCAGCGGCGGGCGCCGAACTTGTGCAGGGCGAGGTTGCTGGGGACTTCCAGCAGGATGTAGCCGATGAAGAAGACGCCCGAGGCGAAGCCGAACTGGGCCGCCGAGAGGGCGAGATCGGTGTTCATGCCGTTGGGGCCGGCGAAGGAGATGGCCGTGCGGTCCAGATAGTTGATGAAGAACATGAGAGCGACAAACGGCACCAGCCGCACTGCCACTTTCTTGATTGCAGATCTTTCGACCACTGATTGCGTGGTGTCCACATTGACTCCTAGATGTCGGGATCCCGGTGGCCTCCTGCGCTGGAAGCTTGGGGATTGGTCTCATCGCGTAGTTCCGGAGGCTGGCCAGGCCCCAACTAAGCGTGTGATAAAAACCATACGGCGCTCACCCCAAATTGGTCAACCGGTTGACATGTTTATTTCATGGACGGACGTCATCATGGCTCTGCGCGCTCTGGTTGTTACGCTGTGAAGGTGTCCGTTAACTCCGCCGCCTCGACGGCCAAAATCAGCGCCGCGCTCGGTTCCATGGTGCAAGGTTCGGTTGTGTCCGAGGTCGCCGAACGGCTCCTTGGCTACTTCACGAGTGGCGAAATCGCCGTCGGGACCCGCCTGCCGGCAGAGCGTCAGCTCGCCGCGTCTCTGGGGGTCGGGCGCTCCGCGGTCCGTGAAGCCCTCGCGGCGCTCGAGATCCTCGGCATCGTCATTGTCCGCCCGGGCTCCGGAACCTATCTTCGCGACGGCATCTCCGAGCTCCTCCCCCGCACACTGAGCTGGGGCCTGATGCTGGGCGCCCCGCGCACGCGGGAACTCGTGGAACTGCGCGGCGGACTCGAGGTCCAGGCCGGCCAGTTGGCGGCCCAGCGGATTACCGACGACGCCCTGGACCGGATGCGCGAAAATCTGGCCACCATGGAGCGCAACCTCGACGACCTCGCAACGTTCGTGGAGGCCGACGCCGCTTTTCACCGGGAAATCGCGGCCGCCTCCGGCAACCAGGTCCTGCAGGAGCTGCTGCAGAGCATCCGCTCGCTGCTGCGCATCTGGGTGGACCGTGCCCTGACGGACGAGGGGCACGCGGCGGCGGCCCTGGCCGAGCACCGCGAAATCTTCCGCGCGCTGGAATCCCGCGACGAGGCCGCCGTGACGGCAGCCATGCGCTCCCACATGGATACAGCCTCTCGGCGCCTCCTGGCCGGGTTCGACGCCGACCACGCCGCCACGGACTGACGCCGCGTCCCCCCGACGCGCGAATTCGCCGGAAACCTGCGGGTTCGCCGGACGTTTCCGGCGAATGGGCAGCTTTCCAGCGAACTCGGCCGTGCATCGGCTTAGCGGGCGCTACGCGATAACCGCCACGGCCGGCGCGGCGATGGCGGTGAGCTCCACCGGCGCGGGACGCGCTACCGTACTGCCGATCCGGACCGGCGCACCCGTGTGCGCCGACTCCAGCACGGACTCCATCACGTCCAGGGCGTGGAAGGCCAGGGCACCTCCGGCCCGGGGCTCCTGGCCGGCCGGGGTGCGGACGAGGTCTGCGATGCCGAAGCCGCGCCCCGAGTCCGCGTAGCCGGCGGAGACGGGAAGGGTCTCCCAGTCGCCCGCACCGAGGGCGAAGAGCTGCACGTCGCCGTCGAAGTGGTTGGGATCCGGGACCGCCAGGGAACCGTGCTCGCCGTGGACCTCGATGTTGGCGCTCTTGGTCTTCACGGCGTCGAAGCTCATCACCAGCGTGGACAAGGCCCCCGAGGCGTGGACCAGGACGCCGGTGACGTGGGTATCGATCGCCACCGGCACGCTCTGGCCTTCGCGCGGGCCTGAGCCGATGGTCCGCTCGTCGCGGGTGTGGCTGGCCGCCCCGATCACCGAGACCACCGGCCCCAGCAGGGTGACCAGCGCCGAGACGTAGTACGGTCCCATGTCCAGGAGCGGGCCGCCGCCGGGCTGGTAGTAGAAGTCCGGGTTCGGGTGCCAGCGCTCGTGACCGGGCGTGACCATGGTGGCGGTCGCCGAGATGGGCTTGCCGATGAGACCGTCGTCGATGGCCTTCCGGGCGGTCTGGATCCCGGTGCCGAGCACGGTGTCCGGGGCGCAGCCGACCGCGACGCCGGCTGTCCGCGCGGCGTCCAGCACCTGCCGGGCCTCCGCCGTCGTTGCCGCGAGCGGCTTCTCGCCGTAGACGGACTTGCCGGCGGCAATCGCGCGCAGGGCGACCTCGGCGTGGGCTGCGGGGATGGTCAGGTTCAGGACGAGCTCGACGTCGTCGGCGGCCAGGAGCGCGTCGACGCGTGAGCGCCCGGACGCCGTCGTACGAGTCGGCCACTGCCTGCGCCCGGGCGGGGTCCAGGTCGGCGACGGCGACGAGGTTGATGTCCTCGAGACGGCGGAAGTTCGCCAGATACTGGGCGATGATGGCTCCGCAGCCGATGATTCCACATGCGCGTTCACCGGCTTGCCCACAGCAGGCCCCTTTCGATGATGGTGCGGACGTTGCTGTCCTCGAGGATGTCGACCCGGTGTCCGGGGGTGCAAACGAAGATCCGGCCCTTGCCCCACTGCCGGGTCCAGATGGCCGGCGAGGTGACCGCCCGGTGCCACGGGTCCCATTCCCGGACTTTCTGGGTGGTGGTGGCCAGCACGTCGATGTAGTCGTCGGCGAGCACCCAGTACTGCTCGGTGACGAGGTCGAAGTCGCCGAGGCCGGCGGTGATCGGATGATCTGCGGCCGCGGGGAGCATGTTGACCGTGTACGGGACGTAGTTGTCGGGCTGCTCCGCCGGTCCGCTCATCCGGGTGCTTGCCCGGGTGGCAGGCGAACTGGCCGCCGATCAGGTGCAGGTAGTCCGAGGTGTCGCGGTACGAGTCCGCGATGCCGCCGTGCCAGCCGGCGAGGCCGGTGCCGTCTTCGACGGCGGCCCGCAGGCCCTCGAACTCATCCTTTTCGATGGTGGACATCGTCATGCACTGCACGATCAGGTCGACGCCGGCCAGGTAGTCGGCGTCGGCGTAGATCTTGGGCGACTCCTCCACCCGGACGTCGTAGCCGTTGGCTTTCAGGTACGGGATGAATTCCTCGGTGGCCTCGACGGGCTGGTGCCCGTCCCAGCCACCGCGCACCACGAGGGCGGTCTTGCGGTCGATTGTCATGGGGTTCCTCTGTTGTTGGTTTGTTGTTGCCGGACCGTGGCCTCGGCCGGCTCAGCGGGCGGCGGGGAGGGCGATGGGTCGTGTCATGGTGTTTCCGCTCAGACGGTGTGCCAGTGGCTGTTGTTGTGGGCGCTGGTTTCGACGGCGGCGAGGACTTGTTGGACCTGGAGGGCGTCGGTGAAGGACGGTGTTGGGGGCCGGTTGGCGGCGATCGCGCCGATGAGGTCGACCACCTGGTGGGTGAAGAGGTGCTCGTAGCCCAGGCCGTGGCCGGTGGGCCACCAGTTCCCGGTGTAGGGGTGGTCGGGTTCGGTGACGAGGATCTTGCGGAAGCCGGCGTCGGGGCCGTCGGCGGCGTCGTAGACGGACAGGGCGTTCATGTCCTCGAAGTCGAAGGCCAGCGACCCGGCGGTGCCGTTGAGTTCCAGGCGCATGGCGTTCTTCCGGCCCAGGGCGAAGCGGGTGGCCTCGAACACCCCGATCGGCCCGGAGGCCGGCCCGGTGCCGGTGGTGGAGGTTCCGCCGTCGGTCCCTGAAGGGGCGGCGGCGAAGCGGGCGGTGAAGATCGCGGCGTCGTCCACGCTCACCGGCCCGCGCACGGTGTCTTTGCCGGTGGCGCCGTGCCCGCCCAGGCCCACGAGGTCCCCGGCGACGGGGCGTTCGGTGACGAAGGTTTCCAGCAGCGCCGAGACCCCGGTGATGGTCAGTCCGGTGATCCACTGGGCGGCGTCGATGCTGTGGGCCCCGATGTCCCCGAGCGCGCCGGAGCCGGACTTGGCCTTGTCCAGCCGCCAGGTCAGCGGCGCGTCGGCGTCGGAGAGCCAGTCCTGCAGGTACTGGGCCCGCACGTGCCGGATCTGCCCGAGCCGGCCCTCGGCGACCATCCGCCGGGCCAGCGCCAGGGCCGGGGTGCGGCGGTAGCTGAAGCCGCACATCGAGTACACGCCCCGGGCCGCGGCGGCGTCCGCGGCAGCGGCCATCCGTTCGGCCTCGGCCACGGAGTTCGCCAGCGGTTTCTCGCACAGGACGTGCTTGCCGGCCTCGAGCGCGGCGATCGCGATCTCGGCGTGGGTGTTGCCCGGGGTGCAGATATCGATCAGGTCGATGTCGTCCCGCTCGATCAGCGCCCGCCAGTCCGTCTCGGCGGACGCCCAGCCCATCTTGTCCGCGGCGGCACGCACCCCGGCGGCGTTCCGGCCCGCGATCGCGGTCAGTTCCGGCCGCAGCGGCAGGTCAAAGAACCGCGGCGCGGTCCGCCACGCATGCGAATGGGCGGCCCCCATGAACGCGTAGCCCACCATCCCCACACGCAGGGTCGTCGGGTCAGTCATCGGTAATCCTTTCGAAAACGGGTGGAGATCGGTTGCGCAGCTCCGGCGGCGGCACCGGGCGCGCTATTTGCTGAAGCCTGCGGTGAGGCCGCTGAGCAGCTGGCGCCGGGCCATGACGTAGACCACCAGCAACGGCAGCGTGGCGAGCACGACGGCGGCCAGCACGGCCGGGATGTTGACGCTGAACTCGCCCTGGAACGTCCACAGCGACAGCGGCAGCACCCGGGTTTCCGGGCTCTGCGTCAGGATCAGCGGGAACAGGAAGCCGTTCCAGACTCCGAGCGCGTTGTAGATGCCGACGGTCACCACGGCGGGCCGGGTCATCGGCAGCGCCAGGCGCCACATCATGGCCCAGTCGGAGCAGCCGTCCAGCCGCATTGATTCGAAGAGTTCGTTGGGCACGTCCCGCATGAAGTTGGACAGGATCAGCACGGAGATCGGGATGGCGAAAGCGATGGAGGGCAGGATCAGGGCCAGCAGGGTGTCGTACATGTGGGCGCGCGTGATCATCCAGTAGATGGGGATGATCGTGGCGTGCAGCGGGATGGCCAGGCCCAGCAGGAACAGGTTGTTTGTCCAGTTCAGGAACCTGCTCTTGCCGCGGACGATCGCGTAGGCGGCCATGAAGGAAACCAGGAGTGCCGGGATGACGCTGCCCACCGTGACGATGAGGCTGTTGGCAAAGTATCTGGTGAAGTCGTTCTCGAGGACCAGTTTGTAGTTGTCCAGGGTGGGCTCGGCGGGCGGCATCATCGGGTTGGAGGTGAAGAAGCCTGCCTGGTTCTTCAGGCTCGTCATCACCACGTAGTAGACGGGGACGATGATGATAGCCAGCCAGAGCCAGCCGCCGAGGCCGCCGAGGAAGTTGGGGCGTGTCCGTCCCGGTCCTTTGGTCCGCAGACTGGGGCCTGACGGCGGGGCGGGCGGGCGCCGAGGGCGGGACGGGGAGCTGGGTAAGGGAAGCCATCAGGCACCTTCCAATTGGCTTGCGTTGCGGTTCTTGCCACCCAGTCTCTGCAGCAGCAGGGCGAGGGCCAGGCCGATCACCACGAGGATGACGCCGAGGGCACTCGCGGCGCCCATGTCGTTGGCTTTGAACCCGGTGAGGTACATGTGCAGCGGGAGCAGCCGGGTGGCGTAGCCGGGACCGCCGCCGGTGAGGACGAAGACGAGGTCAAAGTACGCCAGCGATCCGACCACCATGAGCGTGGAGGAGGTGATGATGGTGTATTTCAGCTGGGGCAGGGTGATGTTGAAGAACTGCTGGACCCGTCCGGCACCGTCGATTTGCGCGGCCTCGTAGAGCGACGCGGGGATCTGGCGCACGCCGCCTTGGTAGATGAGCGTGTGGAACGGCACAAACTGCCAGGCGATCACGAAGACCACGACGAACAGCACCAGGTCCGAATCGCCCAGCCAGTCCTGGGCCAGGAACGGCAGGCCGAGCCCGGCTCCGAGTCCGAAGTTGGGGTCCAGGAGGGCTTTGAACGCGATGGCGACGGCGGCCGAGGACAGCAGCAGCGGCACGAAGTAGAGGACGGCCAGGGCCGCGCGGTACTTCTGTCCCCCGGCGGTGAAGACCCCCAGGAGCAGGCTGATCGGGGCCTGGACGATGAACGAGAAGAACATGATCTTCGCCGTCACCAGCAGAGCGTTGCCGGTGACGGGGTCGGTCAGGACGGTGGTCCAGCTGGACAAGCCGTCCAGCTTGATCTCACCCAGGCCGTCCCACGAGGTGAAGCTCAGGAACAAGACGCCGATCAGCGGAATGATGGCGAACAGCAGGAAGAAGGCAAGGGCTGGCGCGGCCAGCCATCCCGACGGGCCCGGTTGGAGGGCCCGCCGGGAGGAACCGGATGTGGTGGACACTGGATTACTTTCCGATCGTCGCGTTCATCGTGGCGACGAACTGCTCCGGGGTGATCTTCTTCAGGAAGATCTGGTCGAGGTTGGCCAGCATGGCGTCACCCTGCGCCGGGCTGAGGGCCTGGTCCCAGGACAGCGTGAAGCTCGGGGCGTCCTTGGCCATGCCATAGACGTAGGTCAGGAAGTCCTTGTCCGGGGATGCGGCGAGCTTGCTTTCGATGCCCTTGACCACGGGCACCGCTCCGGAGTCGATGAGGCCCTGGATGTTGCTGTCCGAGAACATGCCGCTCTTCACGTACTCGAGGGCGGCTTTCTTCTGGCCTTCGGTGGCCTTCGAGGAGACGGACCAGAAGTTGGAGGGGTTGCCCACCACGTTGGCCGGGTCTCCCTTGCCGCCGGAGACCGTGGGGAAGGTGGTGTAGCCCAGCTTGCCGCTCTTGACGAACTCGGCGGCGTCTTTCTTCATGCTCTGGTAGATCCAGCCGCCCTGCAGGATCATGGCCGACTTGCCGGTGTACAGCAGTGCCTGGTCGGCGTTGCTGTCCGCCGCGATGGACGAGAAGCCGTTGACGAAGCCGCCGGCGTCCACGAGCTGCTGGATCTTGGTCAGCGCCTCGGTGACCGCGGGGTCGGACCACGCGTCCGGTTTGTTGGCGGCGATGTTGGCGAAGACGTCCGGGCCCGCCGATGCGTTCCACGAGGTACTCCAGCCACATCAGGTCCGGCCACCTGGACTGGCCTCCGAGTGAGAACGGGGCGATACCTGCGGCCTTGAACTTCGGCACCAGCGCCATCAGCTCGTCCCAGGTCTTGGGAGCCTCGGCGCCCACCTGCTCGAAGACTTCCTTGTTGAAGTACAGCACCACGGGCTGCACGTTGTTGTTGGGTAGGGCGTAGGTCTTGCCGTCGATGACGCCGTTCTTCAGGACCGCCGGAAGATAGCGGTCCTGCACGTCGGGGTTGTCCTTCAGGAACGCGGTGAGATCATCGACTTGCCCGGCGTCTACGTAGGATTTCAGCACGCCGCCGCCCCAACCGTAGATGAAGGTAGGGCCCTGGCCGGCGCCGACGGCGGTGCGCACCTTGGTCTTGTAGGCGTCGTTCGCGAAGAAATCCAGCTTGATGGACGAATCCGGGTGGGCGGAGTTCCAGTCCGTGACGGACTTCTGCAGCACAGGCTGGTTGCCGCCCGTCAGCCCCCACATGGTGGCCGAGTCCGCACTTCCGGCAGTACCTGCCGGTCCGCTGGAACCGCATGCGGCCAGGCTGATCGAAATTGCAGCTGCGGAGAAAGCTATCGCGGCACTGCGAAACGTACGATTTTTCATCTGGGATTCCATTCGTCCTCCGGGGTCTACGCTGATGGCCCGGTTGTGAGAGGCGGCAGCCCAACCCTCACGAGGAAGGCTGCGCTGCCGCTGTTGATGGGGTGAAGCTAGTTTCGAAAAGTTTCGTAAAAGTCTGCGACTTGTGAAACTAAAAGTAGTGGTGACAACAGTCACAGTCAAGGCTCCAGGATGGAATTCCTGGTTCATGTGGGCCAAATAGACTTGACCCGCCAGGCAAATAAAGCGAGACTTCTTCTTATCGAAATATTTCGAAGGTACAGGAGTCGACGTGTCAGTAGTTCAGGGTCACGGCAAGCCAACGCTTGCCGCCGTCGCCCGGGAGGCCGGCGTTTCCTCACCCACGGTCTCCAAGGTCATCAACGGGCGGGAGGACGTTGCCGAGAGCACGCGCACCAAGGTCCTGGCGGCACTTGAACAGCTGGGCTACCAGTCGCCGCAACAGCGCAAACATGCCGAGGGCCGGATTGCAATCGTGGAAGTGGTGTTCGACTCGCTGTACTCGGCGTACTCCGTCGAGGTCCTGAACGGAGTGCTGGAGCAGGCCGCCTTGGTTGATGTCGAGATCCTGATCGACGTGACCGGGCACGCGCCCGCAATGACACTCAGCCCGGAGCGGCGGGCCCAGCGCATTTTGGATGAAGGCCGGCTCGGGTTGATTGTGGTGACTTCCGGTTTCAGTACGGCCCAGTTGAGCGCCTTCCGCCGGCGGCACATTCCCGTGGTGGTGATCGATCCGCTCAACCCGCCGCCGTCGGAGGTTGTCAGCGTGGGTGCCACCAACTGGGCCGGGGGGAAGGCAGCCACGGAGCACTTGCTCGAGCTCGGTCACCGGCGGATCGCGTACCTCGGCGGACCGGAATCGGCGGAATGCAACCAGGCACGCCTCCACGGCTACATGGCGGCACTCATGGCCGACGGAGTCCAAGTGCGGCCCGAATACGTCCTGCTGGACAAGTTCCGTCCGGAGCACGGAATCCGCGGCCTGAAGGCCCTCATGGCACTTCCCGAGCCCCCGACAGCCATTTTCGCGGGGAGTGACAGCATCGGCCTCGGCGTTCTAGCCGAAGCCCGGAGGCACGGACTGCGGATCCCCGAGGACCTGAGCCTGGTGGGTTTCGATGGCACGTACCAGGCGGAGCAGTCCATCCCCGCCTTGACCACCGTGACGCAGCCGCTGCAGGAGATGGGCCGCGCCGCCCTGCGCGCCGTCCTCCGCCAGGCCAACGGCGAGCAGCTCGATTCACAACGGGTCGAACTCGCCACGCATCTTGTGGTCCGGGAATCGACGGCCCCTCCCGCCGCCGGGAGACCCGGAGCCGGAGATGCGCGAGGCTAGCCTCCGTCCCGACCGCGACGCCCCCGACAGCTTTTGCCGGCGCGGCAGCGCAGCGGAGTTCCCACCAGGAGCGGCTCAGCTGCCGGGGTCAATCTGGCTGCTCGCCCTCTGGTAGTTCTGCCGGATGATCGGTTGGAAGTCCGGGGCCGGAGCGGCGTTCACCGCAACGGACCATTCCGGCCGGCTGCCGCTGAGGGCCCAGGCCGCCTGGACGGCCGCGCCCCGGGCCACGTACTCGCCGGGGCTCGGGACGACCACCGGCAGGTCGAAGACCTGGGCCGCGATGGTCTGCACCGCCGGGTTCTGCGCCGCGCCGCCGATCAGGAGCACGCGCGTTGCCGGGCCGCCCTGCGCGCGCACGGCGTCGAGACCGTCGGCCAGCCCGCAGAGCATGCCCTCGATGGCGGCGCGGGCCAGGTTGCTCCGGGTGCTGGAGGCCAGGGTGAGCCCGTCGAAGCTGGCCGTGGCATCGGGCAGGTTGGGCGTGCGCTCGCCCTCGAAGTACGGCACCAGCACCACGCCGCCGGCGCCGGGTTCGGCCTCAAGGGCAAGCCGCGACAGTTCGTCGTAGTCGACGCCGAGCAGGCCGGCGACCGAGTCGAGCACCCGTGCGGCGTTCAGCGTGGCGGCGATGGGCAGGAAGTCGCCGCTGGCGTCGGCGAAACCGGCGACCGTGCCGCTGGGGTCGGCATCGGGCCGCGACGCCACCGCGAAGACCGTGCCGCTCGTGCCGATGGACACGACGACGTCGCCGGGCTCGCGTCGAGGCCGAGCGCGGCGCCGGCGTTGTCGCCGGCGCCGGCGCCGAGCAGGATCCGGGGCCCGGATCCTGCCGGGCTGGATCCCGCCGGGCTCCGGGCGATCCTGCCGGGCCTGAGCCAGACTTGCCGGAGCCGAGCCGCGGAGCCGAGCACCGGGGTGGATCTCTCCGGCAGCGTCGCCGGGGCCGAGCACCCGGGGCAGCACCTGAGCCCGGCGCGTGCTTCTGCGTCGTGCCCGAGCGCCGCTGAACAGCTCGCGGTCGTACTCGCCGGTCGACGGGGACCAGTAGCCGGTGCCGCTGGCGTCCGAGCGGTCGGTGGTGAGCTCCTCGAGCACCGGGCCGAGCGGGCTCGAGCCGGCCGGGCCGAAGCCGCGCAGCCGCCAGGTCAGCCAGTCGTGGGGGAGCGCGACGGCGGCGACCCGGGCCGCGTTCTCGGGTTCGGCGTCGCGCAGCCAGCGCAGCTTCGTCACCGTGAACGAGGCGACGGGCACGAGCCCGGTGCGCGCGGCGAAGTCGTCCGCGCCGAACTCGGCGATGAGCGCGGCCGCGGCCTGCCGCCGAGCGGGTGTCGTTCCAGAGCAGGGCGGGCCGGATGACGCGGCCGTCGGCATCGAGCACCACCATGCCGTGCTGCTGGCCGCCGATCGCCAGCGCCGCACGTCGTCGAGCCCGCCGGCATCGGCGATCGCCTCGGACAGAGCGCGCCACCAGGCGTCCGGGTCGACCTCGGTGCCGTCGGGGTGCGCGGCGCGGCCGGTGCGCACGAGCGCGCCGGTCGCGGCATCGCGGATCACGACCTTGCAGCTCTGGGTCGACGAGTCGACTCCCGCGACGAGGGTCATGGGAGCAGCCGTCACGGCTCAGCGCGCGCCGAGCAGGTGCTCGATGGCGAGCTGCTGCAGGCGCACGAAGCCGAAGCCCTTGCCGCCGAGGTACGCGTCGGCGTCGAAGTCCTCGTAGGCGGTGCGGTCGGCGAGCAGGTCGTCGTAGCGTCTCGCCCGCGGTCAGCGTCGGCTCGGCGAGCTCGGGGACCCGCGAGGCGGCGAGCGCCTCCTGCACCTCGGGGTCGGCGCGGAACGCCGCGGCCCGCTCCTTGAGCAGCAGGTAGGTGCGCATGTTCGCGGCGGCCGAGTCCCAGACGCCGGTCGATGTCCTCGGTGCGGGTCGGCTTGTAGTCGAAGTGACGCGGGCCGTCGTAGGCCGGGCCGCCGTTCGGGCCGCCGTTCTCGAGCAGGTCGACGAGCGAGAACGCGTTGTGCAGGTCGCCGTGGCCGAACACGAGGTCCTGGTCGTACTTGATGCCGCGCTGGCCGTTGAGGTCGATGTGGAAGAGCTTGCCGTGGTACAGCGCCTGCGCGATGCCGGCGGTGAAGTTCAGCCCGGCCATCTGCTCGTGGCCGACCTCGGGGTTGACGCCGACGAGCTCGGGGCGCTCGAGCGTGTTGATGAACGCGATCGCGTGGCCGAGCGTCGGCAGCAGGATGTCGCCGCGCGGCTCGTTGGGCTTGGGCTCGATCGCGAAGCGGATGTCGTAGCCCTTGTCGGTGACGTAGTCGCCGAGCAGGTTCACGGCCTCGCGGTAGCGCTCGAGGGCCGGGCGGATGTCCTTGGCCGCGTCGTACTCGGCGCCCTCGCGGCCGCCCCACATGACGAACGTCTTGGCGCCGAGCTCGGCGGCCGAGGTCGAGGTTGCGCAGCACCTTGCGCAGCGCGAAGCGGCGCACGGCGCGGTCGTTCGAGGTGAAGCCGCCGTCCTTGAAGACCGGGGCGCTGAACAGGTTGGTGGTGACCATCGGCACGATGAGGCCGGTGTCTCAGCGCGCCTGTGAGGCGGTCGATCTGCTCTGGCGCTCGGCGTCGGTGGAGCCGAAGGCGAAGAGGTCGTCGTCGTGGAAGGTGAGGCCGTAGGCGCCGAGCTCGGCGAGCCGCTTGACGGCGTCGACCACGTCGAGGGCGGGCGGGTGGCGGCGCCGAACGGGTCGGGCCTTCCAGCCGACGGTCCAGAGGCCGAAGGAGAACTTGTCGTCGCGGGTGGGCTGAATCGCCATTGAATGCTCCGAGGGTAGGTGTGGTTGCTGAGTCGGGATTGATGTTGAATCGGGGTTCAGAATTAATTGTTCTAGAGACAAACATATTATGGATTTCCGTGGTGTCAACCACATGCTCGGTGAGCAGTTGAGCAATCCTACTTGCACCGTAGCGGTTTTCGCCGACGGCTGTTATGTTGTGAATGACAGCAAATAGCACCGCGGATAGGCCGCCCATAAGCCGCTAATACTGCATTGAGGCCCTCGAGTGAAGGATTCAACCGTGATCGATCAGATGGTGACCGAACGCAACTGGGCGGGAAACTACGGCTACCAGGCGCCGCAGATCGCCCACCCGGCGAGCATGGCGGAACTGCAGGACTTGGTGGCCGGCGCCGGCAAGATCCGAGCGCTGGGGTCCCGCCATTCCTTCAACGACATTGCCGACACCGCCGGGACCCTGGTGGTGCTGGATGCGCTCGGCGCCGGCATCAGCGTCGACACGCAGAACATGACCGTCACCGTCAGCGGCGGCACGCGCTACGGAACGCTCGCGGCGGAACTCCAGCGCCAGGGCTTCGCGCTCCACAACCTCGCCTCGCTGCCGCACATCTCGGTGGCTGGAGCTGTGGCCACCGCCACGCATGGCTCCGGCGACGGCAACGGCAACCTCGCCACCGCCGTGGCGGCGCTTGAGTTGGTCACCGCCGACGGCACCGTGGTCACGGCCCGGCGCGGCGACGCCGACTTCGCCGGCATGGTGGTGGGACTGGGCGCGCTCGGCATCGTCAGCCGCCTGACCCTGGACATCGAGCCCAGCTTCGACATCGCCCAAAGCGTCTTTGAGGGCCTCGACTGGGACCAGGCCCTGGACAGCTTCGACGCCCTCACGTCCTCGGCGTACAGCGTGAGCCTGTTCACCGACTGGAGCGGGCCGACGGTGGGCCAGGCCTGGCTCAAGACCCGCACCGACCAGGCGGTACTGCCCGCCGGGTTGCCGGAATTCTTCGCCGGCACGCCGGCCACCCACGCCCGGCACCCGCTGCCCGGCGTGTCCGGAAGCAACTGCACCCAGCAGCTCGGCGTTCCCGGGCCATGGTCCGACAGGCTCGCCCACTTCCGGATGGAATTCACCCCCAGCAAAGGCGACGAGCTGCAGAGCGAATACCTGATCCCCCGGGAGCACGCCCTGGAGGCCCTCCGCACGATGCGGAGCCTCTCCGACATCGTAACTCCCCTGCTCCTGGTCGGGGAAATCCGCACGATCGCAGCAGACCAGCTGTGGCTCAGCCCGAACTACGGCCGGGACGGGATCGGCCTGCACTTCACCTGGCGCCAGGACGAGCCCGCCGTCCGGGCGATCCTGCCGCTCCTTGAAGCGGAACTGGCCCCGTTCGGCGCCCGGCCGCATTGGGGCAAACTGTTCCACGGCGATGCGGCCAGCCTCGCCCCGCTGTATCCCCGCTTTGCCGACTTCGCCGCGCTGGCCGACCGGCTGGATCCGGCCGGAAAATTCCGCAACGCCTTCCTGGACCGCACGGTGTTCGGCCGCTGATAGTGTCACGATGATGCCTCCACGTACCTATGCTTCCGCCGCGGCGAGCGAGCCGGATCCGTCACGCCGGAACAATCTGTCGCTGCTGACCTCCCTCGTCCATCACCACGGCGTCCTCAGCCGCGCCCAACTGACCCGGCACACGGGGCTGAACCGCTCCACCGTCGGGACACTGATCGGACAGCTCGTCTCCTTGGGCGTGGTCTATGAAACGGCGCCCGCCGGCGAGGGGCAGGTGGGCAGGCCCAGTCCCGAAGTCCATCCCAGCCCGTCGATTGCGGCGTTGGCCGTCAACCCGGAAATCGACGCCGTCACCATCGGTCTGGTCAGCCTCGGCGGGAAAGTCCAAAAGAAAATCCGCTTCGAAACCGAACGGATTCCGAGCGCCCGGGAAGCCGTGAACATCGCCTCGGCCGTCATCGCCGGGATGCGCTCCGAGTTGGACGCCTCGTACCGGATCACCGGCATCGGCGTGGCCGTGCCCGGCCTGGTTAACCGCGACGACGGCGTCGTGCGGCACGCACCGCACTTGGGCTGGCGCAATGAGCCGGTGGCCCGGATGCTGAGCGAGGCAACCGGCTACCCGTGTCAGGCCGCCAACGACGCCTCCTTAGGCGCCGAGGCCGAGCTGATTTTCGGCGCCGGCGCCGGCGCCGTGCCAGCCCGGACAGGGGAACCTGATCTATCTCAACGGTGGTGCCAGCGGCATTGGCGGCGGGATCATCGCGGACGGACGGCTGCTCAGAGGCGCCTCCGGCTACGCCGGGGAACTCGGCCACACCTTTGTCCGCTCCGGAGGCACCACCTGCCACTGCGGTGCCACGGGCTGCCTGGAAACCGAGGTCTCCCAGTCCCGACTCCTGGAACTGGCCGGCTTGAGCAGCGGCGACACCGCCGACCTCGAACAGGCGCTCGGAAACAGCAACAGCACCGAAGTGAACGACGAAGTCGCCCGCCAGCTCATGTATCTGGGCATCGCCCTTCGCAATGCCGTGAACATTTTCAACCCGGAAGCAATCGTCCTTGACGGTTTCCTGGGAACCCTGCACGCGCTCGCTCCGGGGTCGCTGCACGCAATGCTGCTGTCCCAGGCCATGGACGGCCCCGCCGGCCAGGTCAAAATCTACCGGGCGGCGCTCGGTTCCGATCTGATGATGATCGGGGCCGCGGAGTTGGCCTTCACGCAGTTCCTGGCCGATCCCGCGGGCCTCGGAACATCCACCGGCACCGTCCCCGCACCCACCTCACAGACAGGCTGACCGTGCGGAACCAGACCGTCCAGAACCAGTCCGTGCCGAATCAGACCATGTCACCGATGGGTAAGCACTACGAGCTACAGGCCACGCTGGGAGGCCGCAGCCAAAGAGCCGTCGTGACGGAAATCGCGGCCAGCCTGCGCGCCCTCGAAATCGACGGCGTCGCCCTCCTGCAGGACTACCCCGCCCAGTCTGCTCCGCCGTCGTGCGCCGGCTGGGTCCTGGTGCCGTGGCCCAACAGGGTGGCCGACGGCAAGTGGACCTACGACGGCGTCCCGCAACAGCTGGACATCACGGAACCCGGCAACGGCAATGCCATGCACGGACTGCTGTCCGACGCCTCATACACAGTCGCGCACCGGACGGCGGACAGCATCACGCTCGCTGCCGATGTCACACCAGAACGGGGCTACCCCTTTGAACTGACGACGGCGGTCCGCTACCAGCTCGTGGAAACCGGGCTTCTTGTCACCCACAGCCTGACCAATACGGGCAGCCGGCCCGCCCCGGCCGCCGTGGGGGCGCATCCGTTCCTCCGGCTGGGTGCCGTGCCGACGGAAGACCTGACGCTCGTCATCAATGCCGACACCCACATTGAAGTCGACGACCGGCTGAACCCGACCGGTGCCACGACGGATGTCCACGGAACCCGGCACGACTTCCGGACCGGGCAACTTGTCGGCGCCGTCGCCCTTGACGATGCTTGGAGCAACGTCCGCCGGGAGCCGGACGGCGGCTCGCTGCACTATCTGGAGGCCGCGGACGGCAGCCAGGTGCAACTGTTCATGGATGCGTCCTTTGGCTACATCCAGGCTTTCACCACCCGGGTCTTCCCCAGCGACGGCGGCCCGGTGACGGCGGTGGCGCTGGAACCGATGACGGCACCGGCCGATGCCTTCAACAGCGGCGAAGGACTGCGCTGGCTGGCCCCCGGCGAGACCTGGAACCTCAGCTGGGGCATCAGGTACCGGCTGCCCTGACCACGGCCCGGGTCCCGCTGTGTTCCCGGCCCCGGCGCGCGAATTCGCCGGAAGCGTGCCAGCTCGCCGGAATTTTCCGGCGAACTGGCAGCTTTCCGGCGAACTCGGCCGGGCGCGGCCCGTTACCCGTGTCTTGGGTCGCGCGACGGGCGCATCCTTGCCGAACCAGGCGCTGACCAGCAGCCACACGGTCCACACCAGGATCAGGACGATGCCCGCGAGCGTGGGAATGCTGTCGGCCGGGGAGAACCCTTCGGCCCCGATGATCCATCCCTGCGCAAGGTACGCGAGCCCGGAGAGCGCCATGAGGTAGCCGATCAGCCGGGAGACGCGGCGTGCCCCGACAACCACGGCACCGGTCAGGACCAGGGCCGTGCCCAGAACGAAGCTCTGGTAGCTGCGCATGCCCCACTCCAGCCACCGGATGCCCTCGGCGGTTGCGAACCGGGCGGCCTTCGCCGGTTCCGCCGCGGTAGCCCAGGCGTCCACGGCATGCTTGAGGGCAACGCCGTCGACGGCTTGGAGCGCGGCATACAGTGCCAGTGCGGCGATGGCCGCCACCGCGCCGAACCGGGCCGTCCAGGCCATGGGGCCGTCCGGCGCTTTCAGGACCACCAGCAGAACCAGCAGCCCCGCGATCAGAAGCGCCATCCCGGCGAACTGGCCCAAGTGGACCGCCGTCCAGATGCCGCTGCGGGCGTACTCCGCGAACGTTGCCGGATGGTCGTTGGCGCTGGCCGTATCGGCATGGAGCAGCCCGGCAACCACGGACACCGCGAAGCCGGCAAACGCCAGCGTGCCGGCGAGGCGCAACGGCGCACGGGATGATGGCAGGCGCCCCGGTTCGGCCGAAGCCTCTGGCCGCGGGCTGTGACTGTCTTCGGTTCCGAACTTCTTCATGGGCATCGCCCGCTTCGTGCCGACGTGCAGGTCCGCGATATGCGCGCCTAAGCGCAGGCTACGCCGATTGCGCCCGCGAGGCCACGGCACATTGCAACGGCAAATGCCCGGACCGCCAGCAATCGACGACATCCTTCCTTCTAGTCCTCTTTGTCGCCACTCCCCCGCCAGCCGAGCCTCCTGATAGCGGCCGTTGCGTAAAGCCAGCACTCAAAAAGGGGCCGGGCACCGAACCGCCACAGCCGACTTTTTCGGACTTTAGTATTGCGCCCGGTCCGCCGATCATCCACACTGGCTACAGATCCGCAGGAGATTGCTTCCGCCGATCCAGCCCGCCAGACACTACGGCCGGCCACCGCCCCATCAGAGAATGTCGGGCAACCCCTCTGGAACCACCGCTTTCCGCCTCCCCGGGTATGCCCGGACCCCGGAAACCCGTACCCGCTGAGGACCCCGGCACATCCCGCCTAGAAAGAGACCACGATGATCAAGCGCCACTCGGACGTCGTCCTGGAAATCACCGCCCACGACCCGGATACCGTCGAGAACGACCTGAACGCCGCCGTAGAGATCGCCCGCGAACACGCCATGAAGGAATGCCGCCACGGCATCCTCGTTACCCAGCACGGATACACCAGCTACACCGTCGCTGTAAGCCGCGATGTCCCCTTCGGACAGACACACGAACGGCGTGAAGAGCCGGCGAGCTCATAGACGGAGACTGGTCCGTGCCGCTGAGGTTCACCAACCCGGCTCTCAGCGCAGCCGGTCTCGCCCATATCGTGCGACGCTAGTTGCATGGATCTGGAGGTATCGCCTGCGCTCACGATTCCCGCGCCGGAATTGCGTTGGCGGTTCTCGCGTTCGTCCGGGCCGGGCGGTCAACACGTCAATACCTCAGACAGCCGCGTCGAACTCTCGTGGAACGTCGCCGCCTCGGCGGCGCTTTCGGACGGCCAACGGCTGATGCTGGTCACGCGTCTGGGCCCGCGTCTCATCGCCGGGGTGATCACCGTGACCGCCTCCGAGCGGCGCTCCCAGCTGCGCAATCGCGAGATCGCCCTGACCAAGCTCGCCGACCTCGTGGCAGAGGGTCTTGCTCCCGAAGCTGCCCGACGCCGGGCGACCAAACCCACCCGGGGCTCGAACCGCCGGCGCCTCGCAGCAAAGGAACGGCGGGCGGCGACGAAACAGCAACGAAAGCGGCCGTCCATCGAGTAGCGCCGTCCGGTGTCGGTCGAGCCGCCGCAGGCCCTGCTCCGTGTAGCGGCGGTGGCCGTTCTCTTGCCGCGGACAACAATCCGATCTCGTCATGTTGATGGAGCGTCCGGACTGTGACGCTGCACGCCTTTGCAAGTTCGCCGATGCTCCACAGTGGTCCGCCGCCGGTTGGCTCGGCCATGCGGACAGCGCGAGTTCCTGACGTTGCGCTAGGTGCGAGAGACTGGCCGTCAAGCGATCGCCGGCGGACACCTATGCCCAGGCGCGGGCCACTCCCCCAGTGCTGAGATTACTCACGAGACCCAGCCGATAGGGGTGATGACGCCAGGTTGAACGGTGATTATTGCATCTGATGCAGGCTCAGCCCGCAGCGTGAGCCTCCGGTGGCCGCCAGACGGGGCGTTCTCGGGAAGGCATTTGGTCTCGACGGGAAATTTCTTCCTAAAATCCTGACCTGGTGGGAAATTCCTGCTATGATGATGAGCAACAGCACACCGACATCTCAGAAGTCGCAGCGCTGGAGGGCCTTTGGATCATGCGGCTCGGGTCAAGCCCTACCCGTTCGAACATTGTAGAAGGGAACACCACGATGACTCGCGAAGAAGCCTTTGCACGTTGCCCCTCCGACTCCTACGTGGAGTTCTACGGCAACCAATGGCTCATCATTCCGTTTGCGCGCGTTGTACAGCCGGCATTCTTCGACTGCACTCCTGGACTTCGACTCAACCATGCCTGAGATGTTCTCACGAATGAAGACTTTTTCAGCCGTCGCCCCGGTCTGTGGACTTGGTCTTCGCGAGGGACCGCTCTAACAGGTCGGCGGCAGCAAACCACTGCGCGCCCCCGGTCCTCCTGCGAGTTGCTCGGCACGGCCGCACAGGCGGAAGCAGCCCGGTGGAAATCAAGCGCTGGGGAAGACAGAGCCTATCTGGATTCCGTCCCGTCGTGATTGAGTGAAGCATGGCCGCCGCAATAGAGGATTATGCACTGCTTTCCGATCTTCACACCGGACCTCTTGTTTCCCGGCAGGGCAGCGTGGATTGGCTGTGTTTCCCGCGTTTCGACTCGCCCTCGGTCTTTGCTGCCCTACTCGGGAGTGAGGAACATGGCCGGTGGCTGCTGGCGCCGAGTCCGCCGGAGGCCGTCGTCATTGACCGTCACTATGTGGACTCGACGTTTGTACTCCAGACAACGTGGCAGACCGACGCCGGACGGGTCTTGGTGACGGAATTCATGCCGGTGGGTGACGCTCGGTCGTCACTCCTCCGACGGGTTACCGGACTGAGCGGGACCGTCCTGATGCGCCAGGAGATTAGAATCCGGCCCCAATACGCCACTGTTTTGCCTTGGGTAAGCCGGGTCCGCGATGGCGCGGCCGGGGGTTCGGAGATACTGCTGGCCATGTCTGGTCCGGACGCCCTGGCCCTACGGGGAGACTACCTTCCGGTGGCCGAAGGTCACCGGCATGCTGGGGAATTTACGGTTGCACAGGGGCAGAACGTGGACTTCGAACTGACGTGGTTCCCCTCGCATGAGGATGTGCCGCCTGCCATCAATGTCGATGCTGCCCTTGAACTGGCGGTGGACTATTGGACCACCTGGGCCGGCAATTGCCGCGATGACGGCAAATACGGCGGTGCAGTGAAGCGTTCGCTGCTGGTGCTGCGTGCGCTCACCCACTATGAGACAGGCGGCATTGTCGCCGCGCCCACCACTTCCCTGCCGGAGGATTTTGGTGGGCCACGCAATTGGGACTACCGCTACTGTTGGCTGCGCGATGCGTCTTTGACATTGGAGGCCATGTTGACGCATGGCTATGAAACCGAGGCGCTGAAATGGCGTAACTGGCTTTTGCGCGCCCTCGCCGGCGATCCCGAGGACCTGCAAATAATGTATGGCGTGGGGGGTGAACGGGACCTTACAGAAAAGGAGCTAACCCACCTTCCCGGATACCAGAATGCCAGACCCGTGCGAATCGGTAACGCTGCCGTGTCCCAGTACCAGGCTGATGTGGTCGGTGAGGTGATGGTGGCGCTTGAAAGGCTTCGTCTCGCCGGGGGCAAAGAAGACCATTTTTCCTGGGCGCTCCAGCGGGCGCTGCTCGGATCCGTGGAAAATCACCTCGAGGACAAAGACTTCGGCCTGTGGGAAATGCGTGGCGACGCCCAGCATTTCACGCACTCCAGAGTGATGATGTGGGCTGCTTTTGACGGCGGGGTGAGGGCCGTTCGGGACCACGGACTGCCTGGACCCTTCCAACTTTGGGAGCGACTCCGCGATCGAGTAGCCGCGGAAATAATGGATCTCGGATTCAACCGGGACCTCAACTCTTTCACGCAAACCTACGGAGGCCAGCAGACGGACGCTGCCCTCCTGGCCTTGCCGCAGGTTGGCTTCCTTGCCTACGACGATGAGCGCATGCTCGGCACCGTCGCCCAGTTGGAAAAGGAGCTGCTCACCGCTGAGGGCCTGCTGCTGCGCTACCGCACCGAGACGGGAGTTGACGGATTGGAACCGGGCGAGCATCCATTCCTCGCGTGCTCCTTCTGGCTGGTGGAACAGTATGCGCGCTCGGGCCGCCGGACCGACGCCGAGATCCTGATGGACAAGCTGGTGGGACTATCCAACGAGCTCGGTCTGCTCAGCGAAGAATATTCAATGAAGGACAAGCGGATGGCGGGAAACTTTCCTCAAGCCTTCTCCCACCTGACCCTGGTGCGGGCCGCAGACGCCATGCACGGCGTGGACCGTCTCAGCCTGCAATTGAAACATTGAAAGAATAGGCACGCTGCTCTGGCGGCTGTAGAAGATATGCAATTCCGGGTCTCGTTCCTGAGCCAGCCGCCGCAATGGGGCCCGCTACTGCAGGTACCTGAAGACGCCGTAACTGTAGGAAATGACGGGACAGGCCCACCGATGAGGCCTTGCGCCGAATAATGCCTGCCTCCCGTGTCTGGAAGTATCCCGAAAGAAGGCGCGGGAACCGCAGCCAAGGCATATCAGATGGCTTCTGTGGCGCATCCTCCAGTCCTTGGGCTTGGCGGCGAAATCTTGAGCGTCCCATTCCTTCCCGTCCAGCAAACACAGGGCCCGCTTCATGGTCTTCCCCGCAGGTGATTAGCTGACGAAGGGACCTTCTCGGAACAAACATCATGCTGCCGGCAAGTCAAGACAGGACCGGGCGTGGAGAGGGCCGGCGCTGTGCCATGGGTTCCCTCTCCACGCGCCTGTACCTGTCGCCCTCCACAGCTGCGTAGGGCGTTCACTGCGGTTTAGAAGATCGCGCGCCGGGTGCCGCCATCAACGGACACAGCGGCACCGACAGTCGCCGAGGCCTGGGGTGAGCTGAGATAAACGACCAAGTTGGCGACTTCGTCTGTCGTGGCCGCGCGCCGCAGCAGCGATGTGGGCCTGTGTTCCCTTACGAAGTCATCCGTCTGTTCCTGGGCGGAGAGCTGGGAATCTCCCCCCATCTTCACGACGAATTCGGACACGCCTTCTGAGAATGTGGGTCCGGGCAGGACAGAGTTGACGGTAACTCCGGTCCCGGCAGTAAGTTCCGCCAGACCGCGGGAAATGCCCAACTGCATCGTTTTTGTTGCGCCGTAGTGCATCATCTCGGGCGGAATCTGCAGCGCGGATTCGCTCGAGATGAACACGACGCGACCCCAGCCGTCTTTCATCATCCCGGGAAGGTACTGGCGGGCAGTACGAATTCCGGTCAGGACGTTGACTTCGAAATACCGGATCCATTCGTCGTCGTCGATCTCGAAGAACGACTTGGGCTCAAAGATGCCCAGGTTGTTGATCAGGATGTCCACAGCGGGAAGCACAGCGAAGAGTTTGGCAGTTCCCTCCTCAGTACAGAGGTCAACCGCAAGCGGTATCAGTCGACCCGGCAAGTTGAGGTTGTTTACGCTCTGGGCAGCCTTCTCCACCCGCTCAGGGTTGCGACCCGTGATCGTCACGGTGGCCCCCGCCGCAGCGAGACCCTTGGCGATGGCGAGGCCTATCCCTTGGCTGGACCCTGTTACCAGAGCCTTTTTTCCCTCAAGATTGATGTTCATGTGATTCGCCTTCTTGTTGATGTGGTGGTTTCTTGGGCCTTCATGCCCGGCTTAGGTGGCCTCGCCGCGCAGGAACCTGGTGGCGGCGACGGCGGCGATGAGGGCGGTACCGGTGAACAATGGTTCAATCCAGAACGGCGCTCCAATGAGGGCCAGTCCTGTGGTGCCCACCTGGAGAGTGACGACGGCAACAACGGTCCCCCAGACGTTAAACGTTCCGGGGAGGAATGCGGTGGCGCCGAGGAAGACTGCGGCATAAGCCGGAAGCAACATCGGTGGCCCCACTGTAGGGCTGCCGCTTCCGAGGATTCCAGCCTGGACTACGCCGGCGATGCCGGCCAGGGCACCCGCCCCGGCGAATGCGCCGATTGTGAGCCGGGGTACGGCGATCCCCGAGAGCCGTGCGGCGTCCCGTGACCCGCCAATGGCGTAAAGGAAACGTCCTGCTGGGGTCTGGGACAGTATGTACCAGACGATCAGTCCAATGGCTGCCGCGACGACCACGGGCAACGGAATGCCAAGAAGGTTGCCTTGCCCCAGATCTGTGAGCTCCTTGGGGATGTTCTCGTAGAAGACGTTGCCGAGCGTGTAGGCGCCTATCAGCCCCGTGAGGATTGTACTCATGCCAATGGTGACGATAAAGGAATTGATCCCGACTTTGCTGACCAGCAGTCCGTTGATGAGTCCGACGGCGGTGCAGGCCGCAATGGCGATGATCATGGCAGCGACCGCCGGGACACCCTGCTGGGATGTCAGGCCCGTCACGAGAACCAGTCCAAGGCCGAGGTTGGCAGCGACGGAGAGATCGAGTTCACCGACGATGAGCGGCAGGAGGAGTCCAATTGCCAGAATCGTCAGAACCGCCTGAAGATTCAGCACCGTCTTGAGATTGTCGACCGTTGCAAAGGTATCGGGGGCAGCAACGGAGAATACGACAATCAAAAGCACCAGGAGCAGCGGCAGCGCTATCCGGGCAAAGAACAATGGCAGAGGCTCGTTAGGCCGCCTGTTCATGAAACGCTTCCGGGCTTTCCGGGGGTCGCTGGTCGGCGGTGTTGCGGACGTCGGGTCTAGGGTCGAAGTCATGGTGTTGTTTCCTTAGTTCTTTCGCCGTCGAAGTACATCGACTGCGTGACCTTGCCGGCGGTCAGGCCTGTGGTTGATTCGTCGGCAACGATCCGTCCGTGCCGGAGAGTGAGGATCCGATGACTGAGGGCAATCATCTGCTCGATTTCGGAGGAGATCAACACGACCGCGGCCCCCCGCTCAGCCGCGCCGTTAATGAGGTCGAATATTTCCGCCCGGGCACCGATGTCCACTCCTTGGACGGGCTCGTCAAAGATGACAATGTCGGGATTGGTTTCCAACCATTTGGCGATGACGACTTTTTGCTGGTTTCCCCCGGAAAGTACCCGGAACAGCCTCCCGGAGGAAGCCGGTCTGACGTCGTATTCGCGGATTTTTTGCGATACCCATGTTCGTTCCACGGCTTTTGACAGCCTGACGCCGTGCCAGAACCGGCCGACTGATGTCATCGTGAGGTTCTGTCCGACGCTCATGTCGAGCACCCCGCCGTCCCGCCGGCGGTTTTCGGGGATGAGGGCGATCTTCCGTGCCACCGCATCCCTGGGCGTTCTGAACCGGCACTCTTTGCCCTTGACGCTGATGGTGCCGCTGACCGGGTCCTGCGCGCCAAAGAGAATCCGGGCGAGTTCACTCCGGCCTGACCCCAGCATTCCTGCAATCCCGATGATTTCGCCCGCCCCGATCTTGAAGGAGACGTCCCGCAGCCGTTTTCCGGATATGCCGCGGACGTCCATGAGCTCTCGTCCGGTGGACCCGGGCGCATGTGCGTGGGGGACGGCCTCGACGTCTCGTCCGACAATCAGCCGGACCAGTCGGTCCCGGTCTGTGTCGGCTATGTCGACTGTTTCCACGTTCCGGCCATCGCGCAGGATTGTCGCCCTGTCGGCAAATGCGGCTAACTCTTCGAGTTTGTGGGTGACGTATAGGACGGCCACGCCCCTGTCAACGACTCGGCGGACTGCCTTGAACAGCAGCGCGGCTTCCGAGTCGGGCAGAGCAGCCGTAGGTTCGTCCAGGACGAGGACCTTGGCCCCTTCGCCGGCTGAGCTCAGCGCCCGCGCTATGGCGACAATGGTCTGTTGGGCTATCGGGAGACGGCCGACCGGTGTGTCGGGGTCAAGATCGGGGTGCCCGAGGAGTGCCAGCTCCGCGGCAGTGTTTTCTCTCATCCGGGACCATCGGATCTTTGAGAAGAGCCCGGCCCCGTATCGCCTTGAGGCTTCGAAATTTTCGGTGATGGACAGATTCGGAATGAGGCCCAGATCCTGGTGAACGAACACCAAACCCATGGCTGCGGCCTGGGCGGGTTCGAAGGGAAGGGAGACATGCCCACCGTCCAGAGTCATTTCGGCCCCTTCGTCCGGGTGATGAAACCCGGCAAGGCACTTGATGAGCGTGGACTTCCCGCAGCCGTTCTGGCCGAGGAGTGCGTGGACTTCACCCGAGCGCAGCTCAAGGTTCACGGCGTCGAGGGCTTTTTGACCAACGAAGGTCTTGGACAGGCCCCGCACCGTGAGTACGGTGCGGGGCGAATCGGAGGTCTTCATGTCAGCTGACCTTCCACAGTCCCTTGTAAAGACCTGCCGCGTCGAAGTCGCCGTCCCAGCCGCCGGAGGCCGGGGCGTTCTCGGCGGTGACGAGTTTACCGGTGATGCCCTGGTCCTGGGGCTTCTGGTCGCTGAAGATCCTGTTCAGATTGTCCACCTGGCCATAGCCTGCGCGGCCGAAGGCAAATCCGATGGAGGCCGCCTGGAACCCGCCTTTGCGGATCATCTCTGTGTTGGCGACGTCGGCGTCCACGGAAATCCCGAAAGCCTTCTTGGAGTCAGCCAGTCCGGCCTGCTGCAGACCCTGGGAGAAGAACAGCATGGCCGCGTCGAATCCTGCAAACAGCACGTTGTACCGGGGGTTGCTGCGCGCCAGCTGGGCCACCCGACCGGGGGCCACGGTGCTGATTTCACCTGCCAGGAAAGAACTTTCCGCGACCTGCTCGCAGCCGGCTCCGGCAGCCTTGCAGTCGTCGATGAACTGTTTTAGTCCGCTAACCCGGGCCTTGACCGTGTCGAATTCAGGGTCCGTCAGGACGATGAACTTGGGGGCGGAGTTGAAGCGCTTGCGTGCTTCGAGGAACGCGAACTCACCGAGCAGATAGCCTGCCTTGTTGTTAGCGTCCAGAGCTGGAATCAGTGACTGGTACAGATCATCCTTGTTACCGCACATGTTGCAGGTGACGGCGATCCCTGCATCTCTGGCGGACTTGATATCTCCCTGGACTGCAGCGGCGTCGATGGACGTCAGCGCGATGGCATCGACTTTCCGCGAAACGGCCCGCTGAATAGCCGCGGAGATCTTGGTGCTGTCACTTGCCGGGTCATCAATGGTCGCATCCCAGCCAAGGAGCCGTGAGGCTTCTTGCGTCGAACGGGCCGGCCGGGCGCACCCTTCCACGGCCATGGAACAGGGGATGATCACGATCTTCTTAGCCCCGCCGGAGAGCGATGCGCTGGCAGGGACGGGGTTGGTCGCAGGGGTCTGCGGCGCAGTTGCTGCCGCAACATCGGCGGTGACCTTGGTTGTGAATGCTGCGGAAGCGGCGGAATCTGTCTGTGATGTCTGGCCGGATTTCGCGGCCCCGCAGGCCGTAGTCAGCAGCATGAGACAGGCAAGCAGGGCCACGGCCGCACTCCCCCGTTGGTGGTTTCTCCGTTGAAACATGTTGGGCCTCTCTGAATGCCATTGCAGTGGCTGGCGGCAGGATTTCGGTGGCCGGGACCAGCTGGGGATGCAATGGGTCTTGCCGGCATTGGCAATAGCATTAAATTAGCAGGAATTTCCCGCCAACACTAGAGTTCTGGAGGAAATTTCTTTACCGTAGCTACGCGCTATTCCACGGTGACTGATTTCGCGAGATTTCGGGGCTGATCAATGTCCAGCCCCTTGGCGCCGGCCAGGCGGGCTGCAAAGAGCTGCAACGGGACAGTGGTCAGCAGGGGCGCCAGCAGGGGGCTGGATGCCGGTATGGTCAGCACAGTATCCGCCAAGGTCATGGTCGCGGCATCGCCCTCTTCCGCGATGGCGATGACCCGGCCCCCGCGGGCCCTGATCTCTTGGATTGTGGACATCATCTTCGCATGCAGGACCGGGCTCGCGGCAGGCGAGGGCATGATGACGATGACCGGCTGTCCCGCCTCGATGAGGGCAATCGGGCCATGCTTGAGCTCGCCGGCGGCGAAGCCTTCGGCGTGGATGTAGGCCAGTTCCTTGAGCTTCAGGGCCCCTTCCATGGCAACCGGGTGCCCGACATGCCTGCCGATGAAGAGTACCGCTGTCACGTCGGTCATTGCCGCGGCGAGAGCCTCGATTTGGCCTTCGCCTGCCAACACGCTCTGGATCTTTCCTGGCATGCCGACCAGTTCTAGTGCTGCTGCTGAGATCTCCATCGGATCGCCGGTGCCCCGCAGCTGCGCCAGGTATAGAGCGAGCAGGAGTGCGGCTGTCACTTGGGTCAAAAACGCCTTTGTCGAGGCGACAGCTACCTCGGGTCCCGCATGCGTGTAAAGCACCCCGTGCGCTTCACGTGGAATGGTTGCACCGACCGTGTTGCAGATCGCGAGCACTATTGCACCCTGTTCCCGCGCGTACCGAACGGCCATCAGAGTGTCCATCGTCTCGCCTGACTGCGAGATGGCAATCACGAGCGTACGGCCGTCAACCAGCGGGCTCCGGTACCGGAACTCATGGGCCAGATCGACTTCAACGGGAATCCGGCACCAGCGTTCGATGGCGTATTTAGCAATTTGGCCTCCGTAAGAAGCCGTACCGCAGGCCACGATGACAATTTTTTGAATCCGCGCCAGTACTTCGTCAGCGATTCCCAGCTCCCCCAGCGAGACTGCTCCGTCCGCGCCAAGCCTACGCCCGAGTGTGCGGCGGACAGCTTCGGGTTGTTCGTGAATCTCCTTGGTCATGAAGGTAGGGTGGCCGTCTTTGGTGGCTGCGGCGGCCTCCCAGTCGACGGTGAACTCGGTCCCCGCAGCGGGTGCACCACTGAAGTCGGTGATCGTCACCCCATCCGCCGTGAGGCTGACAACCTGGTCCTGCCCGAGTTCAACGGCGCGGCGAGTGAAGTCGATGAATCCGGAGACGTCTGATCCCAGGAAATTTTCGCCCTCACCGAGGCCCACCACGAGAGGGGAATCCCGACGGGCAGCCACGATGAGGCCCGGATGGTCGGCATGCACCGCAAGGATCGTGAAGGACCCCTCCAGCTCCTCGCAGGTCCGGCGCATGGCAGCGGCAAGAGTGTCGCCACCCGCCCGATCCCCACCCAGGCTGCGGTAGTTATCCGCCAGAAGAGCCGCCGCCACCTCCGAATCGGTCTCCGAACGAAACTCGTGGCCCCGGGTTGCCAGCCGGCTGCGCAATGGCGAATAGTTCTCGATGATCCCGTTGTGTATGACGGCGAGCCGAGCATCATCAGCCAGATGCGGGTGGGCGTTTACATCACTCGGGGCTCCGTGCGTCGCCCACCGAGTGTGCCCCATGCCCACCGTTGCGGCCGGCAAAGGCTCCGATTCCACCAGTGCTGAGAGGTTCGCCAGCTTACCGGCTTTCTTGCGCACATGAACACCGCCCCCGGCCAGGACGGCGACTCCTGCCGAGTCGTACCCCCTGTATTCCAGGCGTCGAAGCCCCTCGAGGACCACACCTACCGCCCGGCTCACCACCCCGGCTTCAGCCGAGCCCATCCTGCCTGCATATCCCACGATTCCACACATGGGAACAACATTACCGAGGTGGGAACTTTCTTCCAAAAGAGATTGCATGGTTGAAAATTTCTGCTAACGTTGTGATCAACAGCACCCCGAAGTTCAGAGCCGCGACGCTCACGAACCCGAGAAAGGCTTCGCAAATGACGAACCGTACACGAAGGCGTGCACCTAAGATCCAAGCCGCTGCGGCTATCCTGATCGCGGCCGGACTCGCCATCGGCGCTTCGGGATGTTCCGGAGCGTCAGGCAGTTCCAAACCGCTCGTCGGGCTCATCACCAAGACCGACGACAACCCGTATTACGTGAAGATGCGCGAAGGTGCCCAGCTGAAGGCATCGGAGCTCGGCTTTGAGCTGCAGGCGCTGTCCGGCCAGGGCCAGAGCGACAATGACTCCCAGGTCAAAGCCATTGAAAATCTGATCGCACGGGGAGCAAAGGGCATCATGATCGCCCCGTCGGACTCCGAAGCCATCCTTCCCGCTATCAAGAAGGCACGCGACGCCGGCGTCTTTGTCGCCGTGCTGGATTCCCCCACCAAGCCGGCCTCCGCCGCCGATGCCACCTACGCCACGGACAATTTCCAAGCCGGGGTACTCATCGGGAAGTGGGCCGCTACAGAGTTCAGCGGCAAACAGGCGCGTATTGCCATGCTGGACCTGAGCCCCGCCCAGGTCGCTGTCGATGTCCAAAGAGACCAGGGATTCCTCCAAGGGTTCGGTATCGACGTTGCCGACAAGTCCAAGATCGGCGACGAGTCCGACTCCCGCATCGTCGGCCACGAAGTCACCAACGCCAACGAAGCCGGCGGCCGGACCGCCATGGAGAAGCTCCTCCAGCGCGACCGCACCATCAACCTCGTCTACACCATCAACGAGCCGGCCGCGGCTGGCGCTTTCGAATCCATCAAGGCCGCGGGCCTCGAGAACAAAGTAACGGTGGTCTCCATTGACGGCGGCTGCCCCGGAGTCAAGGACGTCAAGGCTGGGGCCATCGGCGCCACGTCAATGCAGTTTCCCTTGAAGATGGCCGGTGACGCACTTCAGGCCATCAGTGCCTATGTCAAGGACGGCACGAGGCCTACAGCCAGCCAGGGTCTGGACTTCACCAACACAGGCGTGACGCTCATCAGCGACAAGCCCGCCACCGGAGTCGACTCCAAGGACACGGCCTGGGGTCTGGCGAACTGCTGGGGATGAGCCCCGCTCCTCCAGGACACCAACTCTTTGAACAGCGAAGGTACACACAATGAAGTCCGTATCATCACCGCCAACCGCGCCGGCTCCCCCGCGCCGGGTCGGGGAACGCCTCGTCGACCAGCCGCAAGTCCCGCTCCTGGGCCGCATTCAGCGGGCCATGCACGCTCACCCGCTGCTGGGGCCGACTGCCGTGCTGATCCTCGCCTGCATCTTCTTCACCGTCGCGGTCGGACCCCGGTTCATTGAACCCCTGAACATCTCCCTGATCCTGCAACAGGTCCAGATCATCGGCATGGTCGGCATCGCACAGACCCTGATCATCCTGACCGGAGGCATTGACCTGTCCGTGGCGGCAGCGATGGTCTTCAGCACCGTCATTGCCGGCAAACTGGCAGCCGAAGCCGGCACTCCCCCGCTGCTGGCGCTGCTTCTGGCGCTGATCACCGGTGCCTTGTGCGGATCCCTCAACGGCGCCCTGGTTACCCGGTTCCGGGTTCCGCCCTTTATCGCGACCCTCGGCACCCTCAGCATCTTTACTGCCCTGAACCTGTTTGTCTCCGGCAGCCAGACGATCAAGGCAAATGCATTGCCTGACTTGCTCCTGTGGCCCGGCCAGACGTTTCGTGTTCTGGGGGCGCCGGTGACGTTCGGCTCGATCCTCGTCCTGGCAGCATTCATCGTCGTCAGCTACGTCCTCCGACGCACCGCCTGGGGTGAGCACATCTACGCCGTCGGAGACAACGCCGAAGGCGCACGCCTGAGCGGTATCCGCACCAACAGGGTGCTCATGAGCGTCTACATCGTCGCCGGTGTAATCTGCGCCATCGCCGGATGGCTTCTGATAGGGCGCGTCGGCTCCGTCAGCCCGTTCTCCGGAGAGGGCGTGAACCTTGCCAGCATCACAGCCGTAGTCATCGGAGGCACCAGTCTCTTCGGCGGCCGCGGACATGTGCTCGGCACGCTGCTCGGGGCCCTGATCATCGGAGTGTTCAGCAACGGTCTGACACTCACCGGTGTTGACGTGCTCTGGCAGGTTTTCACCACAGGCGTCCTGGTCATCGTGGCCGTCGGCCTGGACCAGTGGACACGAAAGGTCGCAGGATGACAACGACAACCAACCCGGCAAAGACCGGGCAGATCACGCCAATCCTCTCCGCCCGGAACCTGGTCAAACGCTATGGGCACGTCACCGCACTCGCCGGAGCGGACCTGACCCTGTACCCAGGGGAAGTCCTCGCCGTGATCGGAGACAACGGCGCCGGGAAATCATCCCTCATCAAGTGCCTGTCCGGCGCAGTGGTGCCGGACGAAGGAGAAATCAGGGTCGACGGACAAACCGAACGGTTCCGCACCCCTCTTGATGCCAGGTCAGCAGGAATTGAAACCGTCTACCAGCACTTGGCCCTGGCTCCAGCCCGCGACATAGCGGCCAATGTCTTCCTGGGCCGGGAGCTCCGCAAGCCGGGACCCCTTGGATGGGGACTGCGGATGCTGGACCGCAAGACCATGCGCCAGGAAACGGCAAAGATCCTCGGCGACCTCGGTCTGTTGACGATCCAGAACATCGGCCAGGCCGTGGAAACGCTATCTGGCGGTCAACGCCAGGGCGTCGCCGTCGCCCGCGCAGCAGCGTTCGGAAGCCGCGTCATCATCATGGATGAACCCACAGCCGCGCTGGGCGTGAAGGAATCGGCCAAAGTTCTCAACCTCATAGCCGAGATCAGAGACCGGGGAATTCCAGTCATTCTCATCAGCCACGACATGCCGCACGTCTTCGAAGTAGCCGACAGAATCCACATCCAGAGGCTCGGTCGGCGGATCGCTTGCGTGCAGAAGACCGAGATCACGATGAACGACGCCGTCTCCCTCATGACCGGAGCCCAGACACCCCCGGAAGACCATGATCCCGAAACCATCCCCGAGCGGCTGGTGAGGCAATGAACTCCCAGCCCATCATTCGCACCCTGGTAGACGGACCCGACCTGGGCTACCTGACCCAGGCAGCCACACCATCCGAGGACATCAAATTCTGGTGGCTGGGCCAGGCCGGATTCGCACTCGAACATGCCGGACGCAGGGTGCTTCTGGACCCCTACCTCTCGGACAGCCTCGCCACCAAGTACGCCGGCACCATCTTCCCCCACACCCGTCTCCACCCGGTGCCCGTGGACCCCTCGGAAATCCAAGGGGTCAGCGCGGTTCTTCACAGCCACGCCCACACCGACCACCTGGACCCGGCTACCGTGCAGGCACTTCTGACGCGGAACAGCCCCCGGTTCATTGCCCCGAGGGCGCGCGCCTGGATCGCTCTGGACCGCCATGTCCCTGCCGGGTCATTCACACCGGTCACGGCTGGCGACCGGGTTGAACTGGCTCCAGATATCACTGTCACCGCAGTTCCTGCCGCACACGAAACACTCGAAACCGACGAGCACGGGGACTCGGTGTTTCTGGGCTACATCATCGACATCGCCGGATTCCGGATCTACCACTCAGGCGACTGCGTCCCCTACGAAGGCCAGTCCCAACTGCTCCGTGAGCACGGCGTAGACCTGGCATTGCTGCCCATCAACGGCCGCGACAGCCACCGGCTGACAAACGGCGTACCCGGAAACTTCACGGTTGAAGAAGCCATCAGCCTATGCAAGGCAGCGCGCATACCCGCCATGGTGGGGCACCACTTCGGACTCTTCGACTTCAACACCATCAACCCCGACGATGCCGCCGCCGAATTTACCCGCACAGCGGAAGAACTTCAATGGACGGTCCCGACCGTCGGACGACCCTACAGCATCACCCCACCTAGGACAGACGCTGTCCTGCAGGAAGAGAGCATCAGTCATGAACGCTGAGGATCTGGAAGAGACGCTTCGCCGGCTCGCAATTGTCCCCGTCATCGAGATCGAATACGCCGACGACGCCATCCCGCTCGGCCGGACACTGGTCGAAGCCGGTCTTCCCGTCGCGGAAGTCACCTTTAGGACGGATGCGGCCGCCGAAGCGATTGCGCGCATGGTCGAAAACGTGCCCGGGCTTCTGGTTGGGGCCGGCACCGTCTTGTCCGAAGAGGATGTGGACGCCGCCGCGGACGCCGGCGCGCACTTTATCGTCTCCCCCGGCCTCAACGCCGCCGTCGTCCGGCGCGCCCGGGAACGCTCCGTGCCGATCATTCCCGGCGTGACATCGCCGACGGAAATTGAGGCAGCCAGATCCCTTGGGCTGCGACTGCTGAAACTCTTCCCGGCCGAAGCCATAGGAGGAATCCGGCTGGTCCGGGCGCTCAGCGCACCATACCCGGACGTGTCCTTCATGCCGACCGGAGGAATCACGCCCGAAACGGTCGCAGCCTGGCTGGGCCAGCCTTCCGTCGTCGCGTGTGGCGGCTCGTGGATCGCGACCCGCGACGCCGTCGCCAGCCGGCGGTGGGATGAAATCCGCACCAACGCCGCGCGGGCTGCCGAACTGGCAGCCGATGCGGTCCGATCACACGCGGAATCATCGTGACGCCCGCCGAGTCCCGCCGGGACCCGGGCCTACCCCAACACTTTCCTGCAAGTTCCATCATCCAAGAGGAGAAAACAAAATGAGTGAAACATACGTCCCCCAGCCCGGAGTTGCCTTGGCTGGAAAGGTCGCCGTCATCAGCGGAGCAGCGTCCGGTATCGGCGAGGCCGTTGCCCGGATCTTCGCAGCCAACGAAAGCAAGGTCCTGCTCGTGGACATCGACGAAGAACGGCTGGAAAAGGTAACAGCCAGCATTCGCGGCTACGGCCGCGGAGAGGTGCACTCCATCCTCGCCGACGTCACCGACGAACAGTCCGTCATCGACCTCTTTGCCTGGGCCAAGGACACGTGGGGAAGCGTTGATCTCATCGTCAACAGCGCCGGACGCGACTCCCTGGCCCCGCCGGTAGTGGATGTCACCCTTGACGAGTGGAACAAGACGATGACCCCGAACCTGACGGCCGTGTTCCTGATGTGCCGGGAGGCCTTCAGGATCATGGAAAAGCAGGAAAACGGCGGCCGCATCATCAACATGGGTTCGTCCTCGGCGCGCGTCGCCTCTGGACCGGGGCACAGCCCGTACCGCGCGTCCAAGCACGGCCTGATGGGCTTCAGCAAGAACATCCTGCTCGAGGGCAAGGACAAGAAGATCGGCGTTACCGTCATCAACCCGTCCCACGTCAAGACCCCGATGACCGAAATTATCGACAAGGGCCTTTACGACGGCGACGTACCCGCCTATATCGACGGCTGGCTCGACGAGAAGGAACTCAAAGACGGCATCCACGCCAGCTGCATCGAGGTGGACAACGTCGCTGAAATCACCCTGTTCGTGGCAACGCGGACCCCTGACGTCACCATCCCGCAGATCGCGCTCTACCCGACGCATAAGGCCCACCGCTACGGCATGGAGGTCTAAGACACCATGAAAGCTGCCATCCTTAACGGACTCAACGATCTGGAATACGCGGACATCCCGGATCCAGAACCAGTCGGGGACAACCCCGTGCTGGTGCGCGTCGGCGCGGTCGGAGTCTGCGGATCCGACGTGCTCCGTTACGGGCACGGCAAGGCGTATCACTACCCCTTGGTGCTCGGACATGAGTTCTCGGCCATCGTCGAGGAAGCCCCGCACAGCCCGGGCCTTACGCCCGGGGACCGCGCGGCCGTCTTTCCTCTGTTGCACAGGCACGATGACCCCATGTCCGAGATCGGCGAATATGCCCTGGGCACCGAATACGACTACTTCGGCTCCCGCAGGCACGGGGCCATGTCCGAGAGGATGTGGGTGCCGGAGCGCAGCATATTCCGCGTTCCGAACGACATGCCGCTCACCCACGCGGCCATGGTGGAACCTGCCGGAGTGGCCCTGCACGCCATGCTGAAGGTGCAGATCCCCACCCATGCCACGGCCCTGGTGATCGGAGCCGGACCCATCGGCGCCCTGGCCGCGCAGTGGCTGCGGATTCTGGGCTGCTCCCGTGTCCTGGTGGCCGATATCGATGACCGCAAGCTGGAAATCATGTCAGGTCTCGGCTTCGAGACACTCGATGCCAAAACCGGTGACACGGCCGAACTCGCCAAGGCCGCCACCGGCGGGTGGGGGCCGCAGATCGCCATCGAGGCGACAGGAAATCCGAAGGCGCTCGTCCAGGCAATCGAAGCGGCATCAGTCCAGGGGCAGGTGGTCCTTCTCGGCGACCTGAGCGGGGACCTGCATCTGGCCAAGGCGGCCGTCTCCTCTCTCCTTCGCCGGGAACTGCGGCTCTACGGGACGTGGAACGCCAAGGTTGCGCCCAAGGGCCGCAGCGAATGGGACATGGTCATCGCCCATCTGGGCCGTGATCTCCACGTGGACGAACTCATCAGCCATGTCCTGCCGCTCGAGGACGCGCCCGCAACATTCAGGCAGCTCACCGACCGTGCGATCTGGTACAACAAAGTGCTGTTCGCTGTTTCGGACGAGGCGCAGGCGGAGGTGCGGAACCTGTGAAAGCCGCACGCCTTCATTCCCCTGGCAACATCACCGTCGACGAAATTCCTCAGCCGAGTGCGGACGCCGGCGATATCATCATCAAAGTCCGGGCGGCGTCGATCTGCGGAACTGACCGGCGGATTGCCGCCAACGGGCACTTCAAACTTCAGGACGGCACCCCACGCGTGCTCGGCCACGAATTCGCCGGGGAAATCACCGAGGCCGGCAGTGAAGTCGAGGGTTACGCCGTGGGCGACCGGGTCAGCGTCACGCCGAACGTCGGCTGCGGACGATGCGCGAACTGCCTCGTGGGCTTGAACAACATGTGCCCCTTCTACGAAGCCTTCGGCATCACCATGGACGGCGGCTTCCAGGAATACGTGCGCATACCCCGCTCCGCCATCAACCGGGGCAACGTATTCCACCTGCCCGAGAGCGTGACGTACGCAGAAGCGGCCCTGGTGGAACCACTTTCGTGCTGCTACAACGCTGTCAGCAAGCTGGGCGTGGAGCCTGGCACCACGGTGTTGATCATGGGCGCCGGACCCATCGGCGCCTGCCACGTCATGCTGAGCAAACTCTATGGTGCCCGGAAAATCATCGTCTCAAACAACAGGCAGCCGCGTCTGGACTTCGCTGCCTCCGTCGGTGCCGATGTGTTGGTCAACCTCACGGAACGCGACCTTGCCACCGTGGTGGATGAAGAGACCGGAGGCCGTGGCGTAGAAGTTGCCCTGACGTGCGTGTCCAAACCCGAAGTACAGGCGCAGGCGGTCCAACTGCTGGCGACCCACGGACGCGTGAACTTCTTTGCCGGGCTCGGCAAGGCGCAGACCGTACCGCTGGACACGAACAGGGTCCACTACCAGGGCCTGACGCTCACGGGAACGACCGGGTCAAGCAACTCCGATTACGCCGAATCCCTTCGGCTCGTCGGAGAACGCCGCCTGGACCTCTCGCCACTGGTCAGCCAGACATTCACACTGGATGACATCGAGAAGGCCATGGCCTACGCAGGATCGGGCCAAGGGATGAAGGCCATGATCCTTTTCGAATCGAATTGACGCGTTGCACCAACCGCAACGCGCACAGAAATGGACCGGCGATGACGACGAAGTACATCATGGCGCTGGATGCCGGGACGACTGGCATCCGGGCAATAATCTACAACTCAGACGTGGAGATCGTAGGCGAAGCCAGCCAGGAATTCACCCAGATATACCCCAAGCCGGGGTGGGTGGAGCACGACCCCATGGAAATCTGGAACACGCAGCTCGCCGTGGCCCGCCGCGCCCTGCTGGGGGCTAACATCGACCCGCACGACATCGGTGCCATCGGCGTGACCAACCAACGCGAAACAACAGTCATCTGGGACCGTAGCACCGGCAAACCCATCATGAACGCGATCGTCTGGCAGGACCGGCGAACAGCAGGCGTGTGCGATGGCCTCAAGGAGCAGGGCCTGGAGGACCATGTCCGTTCCACAACCGGCCTGGTCATAGACGCCTACTTCTCCGGCACCAAGATTGCGTGGATCCTGGACAACGTGCCTGGCGCACGAGCCCGGGCAGAGGCCGGCGAACTGTGCTTCGGCACCATCGATAGCTGGCTCATCTGGAACCTGACCGCCGGGGCAGCGCACGTCACGGACTACTCCAACGCGGCCCGGACGATGCTGTTCAACATCAACACGCTGGACTGGGACGACAAACTGCTCACCGAAATCGGCGTGCCCCGGCTCATCCTCCCCGAAGTTCGTCCCAGCAGCGAGATCTACGGATACACCTGCGACGGGATCTTCGCCGGGGCCCATATCCCGGTCGCCGCGGCAATCGGAGACCAACAGGCAGCATTGTTCGGCCAGGCGTGTTTCGACCGCGGCATGGTCAAGGCTACCTATGGCACGGGTGCCAGTCTGGTCATGAACACCGGCGACCAGCCCGTCAGCTCGGCGAACGGCATGCTGACCACGATTGCCTGGGGTATCGGCGGCAAGGTCGAGTATGCGCTCGAAGGACTGATCTTCGTGGCCGCGGCGTCAATCCAATGGCTGAGGGATGAGCTGCGGGTCATCTACGATTCGGCCGACAGCGAATACGCCGCGATGCGGGTGGAGGATTCCGGCGGGGTGTACGTTGTTCCCGCGTTCACCGGTCTGGCTGCACCCTACTGGGATCCCTATGCCCGCGGGGCCATTCTCGGACTCACCCGGGGATCGAGCCGGAACCACATTATCCGGGCCACCCTCGAATCCATCGCGTTCCAGATCAAGGACGTCATTAATTGCATGGAAGCCGACGCCGGCCTCCCCGTCTCGGAAATCCGGGTCGACGGCGGAGCTGTGCGCAACAACTTCCTCATGCAATTCCAGGCCGACATGGTGAACGTCCCGGTCCTCCGTCCACGCCAAGTGGAGTCGACCGCGCGGGGAGCCGCGCTTCTCGCGGGCCTGGCCTGCGGATTCTGGAACAGCCAAGACGAACTGCGGGACACGTTCGCACTCGATCGGGCCTTTGTTCCCGACATGTCAGAAGAAAAACGTTCCACCCTGTACGCGGGCTGGCAGAAGGCCGTCGCCCGCGCCTGCGACTGGGAAGACCACGAACCCACCACCCCACCGACCACCAAACTCTAAGGGAGCGCCCTGTGACGCTACTGCCCGCCGTCGAACCGACGATGTACTTCATCGGTGTCACGACGAACAAATCCTCCATCATGAAAGTCTTCCCGGCCTGGGCCAAAGAACTCGGCCTGAATGCGACCCTCAAAGGAATTGATCTGCCGTTGGGCGCGCCACGGGAGGCCTACCGGGACGTCGTCGGATTCCTTAAATCCGACCCGATGTCGCTCGGGGCACTGGTAACGACCCACAAGCTGGACATTGTCAGCGCCGCCCGCGACGTCTTCGACGACTTTGGCCCCGACGCGCAGCTCTTGCACGAGATCAGCAGCATCAGCAAGCGGTCCACACACCTCTGGGGCAACGCCATGGACGCCGTCACCAGCGGCCTGGCCCTGGAAGCCATCCTTCCCGAGGACTACTGGGAAGACTCATCGGCAGACCTGGTATTGCTCGGGGCCGGCGGGTCCTCTCTGGCCCTCACCCTGTACCTGCACAAGCGCGCCGCCGCTGGCCTGCCCGGTCCCAAGAAAATCATTGTCACCAACCGCCGGAGTCTCCGGCTCGAGGAAATGCGGGAAATGCACGTCAGGATCGGCAGCACGCTGCCGATCACGTACGTCCAGGCCACGGATGAATCGATCAACGACGACGTCGTTGCCAACGCATCGCCCGGATCCCTGATCATCAACGCAACCGGACTGGGCAAAGACCGCCCCGGCTCGCCGCTGACCGACAGTGTCACCTTCCCCCAGGGAGCCATCGCCTGGGATTTCAACTACCGCGGCGATCTGGTCTTCCTGGACCAGGCCCGGGCGCAACAGCCGGAGCTTCAGGTCCAGGTGGAGGACGGCTGGGTGTACTTCATCCACGGCTGGACCCGCGTGATCGCCGACGTATTCAACATAGACATTCCCACCCGCGGAGCGGACTTTGACCGCCTCTCCGACATTGCCCACACCGTATCCCAGAAGGAGAACCCCTCATGAACACCACCCCCGCAACGACTGTCGAAGCAGTCGTCACCGACTTCAACGTCACCACCGGACTCTCAACCACCAAGGCCCCGCTGCAGCGCCGCCTGTCTGCGATGTCAGAGATGTACGCCGACCAGGAGGCAGCCACCGCCCAGCTCGCCAAGGAGGACGCGCTCGTGTACGAGTTCTTCGACATGGGCGTCCCCTCCACCAACGGCGACGTGGCATATGGAACAAGCATCACGTATCCGGGCAAGGTGGGCGACGAGTACCACATGACCAAGGGACACTTTCATGAAGTCCTGGACACCGCGGAAATCTACTATTGCCTGAGCGGACGCGGCTACATGCTCATGGAAAACCCTGAAGGCGACTGGCAGGCGGCCGAATTCACCCCGGGACAGGCCGTATACGTCCCGCGCCGCTACGCCCACCGCAGCATCAATGTGTCCGATACCGAGCCGCTCGTAACCTTTTTCGCCTTCCCCGGACACGCCGGCCATGACTACGGGACCATCGAAACCAAGGGATTCCGCAAGCTGTGCGTCGAACGCGACGGCAATCCGGAGTTCATTGACAATCCCCGTTGGCAGGCCTGAGCGCCATGCCATTGAACGGAACAACAGACACCGGCCGGAAGGGCCGCATCGCAGTAACCCCCCGCTCGCTTTCGGGCGGGGGGCACCCTGCCCTCCGGCTACTGGAAGACGCCGGATACGATCTCGTATTTCCGGCCCCCGGAGACGTCCCCACCGAGGACCAGATCCGATCCTCGCTGATCGGCTGTGTCGGCTACCTGGCCGGGACGGAGCCCCTCTCCGGTGCCTTGCTCGAAGAACTCCCGCAGCTTCGGGCCATCTCCCGGAATGGTGTTGGTGTTGACTCCATCGACCAGGAGGCGGCAGCCCGTCTTGGCATAAGCGTCCTGACAGCGCCCGGAGCAAATTCCCAGGGAGTCGCGGAACTGACCATTGCCCTCATCCTGGCCGGCTGCCGCAACATCCCCTGGCACGATGCACAACTGAAATCAGGGAACTGGGAACGCCGCCCGGGCCGGGAAATCTCCGGTCAGGTCGCTGGGTGTCATCGGCTGCGGCCAGATTGGTCGCCGGGTGGCCTCCCTGGCTTTGGGACTGGGGATGAAAGTGCTGGCGTTCGACGAATACCCCCTGGACTCCTTCGCTCCGTCTCCCGATTTTTCCTGGGCGCCATTGGAGACTGTCCTGTCATCAAGCCAGATCGTATCGCTTCATATGCCGCCGGCAGGCCTCCCCGTCCTCGGCGTCGAGGCGATAGGACTGCTCCGGGATGGCGCCATCGTTATCAATACTGCCCGGGCGTCGCTCATAGACGACACAGCAATGCTGCAAGCCCTGGACTCCGGACGGGTAGACACCCTCGCCACCGACGTATTTAGCTCGGAACCGCCGTCGTCGAGCAGATTGATTTCGCATCCGAGGGTCATCACCACCCCGCACATCGGTGGATACACTAAGGAAAGCGTGGATCGAGCCACCGAAGCCGCGGTGGAAAACCTGCTGAACGCGCTGGCCATATAGCCCTAGACCGGAGACTGCACAATGACGGAGACCTCTACAGGAGGCGGACTGCTGCACCGAATATCGGGGCGGCTGCCGTACCTGCCACCCTCGCTTCGTCTGGTAGCCGAGGCAGTGCTGAAGTCCCCCGAGCAGGCCCAGGCCATGACTATCACCGAACTCGCCCTCGCTGCCGGCGTCGGAGAATCTACTGTGTCCAGGTTCGTGAAAGAACTGGGCATCGATGGGTACAAATCCATGATGCTCGGCCTGGCCGAAGCTACCTTCATCTCCAAAGCTGCAATCGGCGCACAGTCAACGAATTCCGAGGTCGTTTACGAAGGCGTCAACCGCGGAGACTCAACAGAAGATATCGCCGGGAAGGTCGAACGAAGTAGCATACAGTCGCTCAGACGGACCGCGAACCGGCAAGATATCAAGTCAATCGAGCGCGCGGTCGACATCATCGACGCCTCCAACACGGTGATCTTCTGCTGCATGGGATCATCCAGCATCGCGGCGGAAGAAGCTGTCATGCGCTTCACCCGGGCCGGCAAGAAATGCATGCTCTACCGGGACACGACGATCCAGGTCATGCTGGCGGCCATCATCGAGCCCGGGGATTTGCTGATCGGAATCAGCGACTCCGGCCAAAGTACCCCCATCATCGATGCGATGCACTTGGCCCAAAAGCGCGGGGCGGCGACTATTGCCATCACAGGGACCGAGGGTTCCCCGCTGCACGAATACGCGGATGTTCTCCTCTACACCGCCACTGTTCCCAGCGGCGGTGAACTCTACGGAGAATCTGTGACGAGCAAGTGGGGGCAGCTGCTGGTAATCGATATTCTGTATGCCGCCTACGCGAGCCGGCACTATGACGCCACCGTCGAACATCTCAAGCAGACGTACCAGGGCGCAATCCGCCAATCACGTAGCAGCCCCCCGATGTCTCCACATTAGTTCCTTTAGACGAGGGCCTGGAGCGGCCAACAATTTGGCGGCTGCACCTGTGCTGCGGCGTGCCGAGGCTCCCGACTCTGCACGGCGCCTCCGACGCCGGAAATGGAACGCGGACGGGAATCTGCACCCATGCATAATGTCGGAGTCTCGCAGCTCGGCTGCGATTCCGATTACCAAGGCGGATCTGGAGCGCCGGCAGGACGCTGTCCTAGGCCCAGCCCTCCACCCAGTTCAGAAGGTCGGATGCTTCCAGAGAGTCTCGAATCAGGTCAGCCATCTGGGTTCTGGTCAGGAGATGTGGGTATTGCGATGACTTTCATCCCCGCCGAGCGCGCGGCGGAGGCACCGGCCTCGGAGTCTTCGAACGCAAGACAATCCTTCGGATACAAATTCAGGGCGTCCACGGCGGCCAGATACACGTCGGGTTCCGGCTTCGGATTGGCGACTTCGTCTGCGGAAATCGTGACGCTGAACCCTCCGTCGAACGCGCCACGAAGCAGCGTCTGATCCAGGATGCGCCGGGCGGAATTGCTGGCCACTGCCACCGGGACTCGCGAGGAGACAGTCGCGACGAAAGATCGCGCTCCCGGCATCGGCACGGCAGATTGAGCCACCATGGCCATGTTGACCTCGAGTAGTTGTTCAACAAGTAATCTCGGGTCCTCTCCCGCACGAGAGGCAATCAAGGGCCCGATGCGGCTGGCCGGGAGGCCCACGAGACGGTGCTGTAGCTCGGCGTCGAAGAGGACGCCATGGCTTTCGCTGACAAGACGCTGGGTTTGAATCCACAGGGATTCGGTATCCATCAGCAGCCCATCGCAGTCGAAAACCACTGCCCGGGGCTGCCAGTCGCCAAAAGTCCGTGGAAAATCTGACCATCCTGCCCGGCCGTACACTGCGCGACGCGCGGCACCGACCGCCCCGTCGGGACGACGGCCGTACGCATCATCTAACACGTAGAGATACTAACAAAATGCACCGCCATGGGTCCGTGACGGCTTCACAATTGCTCTCCTTAGCTCGGCCTTTTCGCCTCGGCGGCAGTGCGCCATGGATCCCGGCTGGTGGGTGGGCGGATTCTACTGTCACATCTGATAACTGTCTGGACCGAATCCATTTGGACCTGGGCATTGCGAAGAGATGAGGAACCTTCAATATCCTCTCGGAACGACATTCGGCGCAGGTGGATTCGGTGGGCAACCTACGATGCACGAAAGTCAGTCACCGCGTCCTCGCTGTGGGCTTTCGCCCGGGAACACGATTCCGAGCTGGTTCCTGATGGCGTCGGCGACGGCCATGGTCCGGATGGATTCGGCGAGCGGCCGTTGCGGGACCTCGAGTTGCCCTGCCGCAACGGCACGGGCGACGGCGGCAGCCTCGTAGTGCAGGCCCTCAAAGTGCGCTCCGGCCGGCTCTTCATAGGCCAGCCGGGTGCCGTCCGGGAAGCGGACGCTGAAGTTACCGGGCATGTTGAAGGGCCCGTCAATGGTCAGTGAAGCCTCCGTGCCCACGATGGTGGCCGAAGTCGGCGTGAAGTTGTGCAACTGGGTGTTCATCATGGCCTGGCGTCCGCCGGCAAAGGACATAACGGCCGAAAGCTGGGCGTTGACTCCGGATTCGTGCGGTTCGCCGAGCGCCAGGAGACGGTCCGGTTCGCCGAGGATGGACGTGATGAGCGCGAGCGGGTAGGTCCCGAGGTCCAGCAGCGGGCCGCCTGCCAGGGCCGGGTCGAAGATCCGGTGGCTGCGGTCAAAGTGCTCACCGTATTCGGCGAAGACCGTCGTGAGGTCCCCGAGCATTCCGGAATCGAGCACTTGACGGATGACGTCGAACTTGGGCAGGAAAAATGTCCACATGGCTTCGGCGGCGAACAGGCCGGCCCCGGCTGCCCGGCCGGCGATCCCGGCTGCCTGCTCGCGGTTGATGCCGATCGGCTTCTCGATCAGGACGTGCTTGCCGGCGTCGAGCGCCATGAGGGCGGCCTCGTAGTGGAAGTTGTGCGGCGTGGCCACGTAGATGATGTCGACGTCGGCGGCCGCCAGCTCCTCATAGCTGCCGAAGGCATGGGGGATGCCGTGCCGTCCGGCAAACAGCTTCGGAACGGTCCAGCGAGCGGGATCCGATCGCGGCAATCACCTGCGAGGTGTGCGCCTGGACGGATTCCGTGAAGCGTTCGGCAATCCAGCCCGGACCCATGATCCCCCAGCGCAGCGCGGGTGCGTCGCGGGAGTCCGGAACCCGGGACACGGGGAGCGAGCGGTTCCCGGTCATGAGCGGGCCGCCGTGGTGTGGGCGCCGTTAACGTGCCCGGAGGCAGTCATGGCCGTGTACTCGATCCGCTCCGAGCGGCCCGTGTGCAGGGAGCGGGTGGCAGCCTCCGCGATGGCCTGGGCCTTGAGCCCGTCGTCGAGCGAGGGCGTCAGGGTCGTTCCGCCTTCCACCGCTGCGACGAAGTGGGCCAGGGCGGCGGCGTAGGTGGGCTGGACGCGTTCGAACCAGCCGGGGTGCAGCCCGTCGTCAACCACCTGACCGGCGCTGTACCGCGACACGGCTCCGGTGCGGCGGCGTCCGGCCTCGACCAGGCCCGCGGAACCCATGACCTCGATCCGCTCGTCGTAGCCGTAGCCCGTGCGCCGGACGCTGTCGATCTGTACCAGCGCACCGGTGGGCAGCCGGAGGGTGACCGCGGAGGTGTCGACGTCGTCGTACTCGGCCAGGCGGGGATCGGACAGGGCCGAGCCGACGGCGAAAACGTCCACCGGGTCCAGCCCGGTGAGCCAGCGGGCGAGGTCGAAGAAGTGCACGGTCTGGTCTCGCATCTGGCCGCCTGATGTGGCGATGTATGACAGCGGCGGCAGGGCCGGCCCCCGGGTGGTGAGCTGGAGGAGTTCGACGTCGCCGATCTCACCGGCGTCGATGACCCTCTTGAGTTCGGCATAGTCGCGGTCGAAGCGGCGGTTGAAGTCGACCATGACCGGGACGGCGCGGCCGGCTGCGTGGGCGGCGGCCTCCCGGGCCCGGTCAAGGTCCAGGTCAATCGGCTTCTCGCACAATACGGCCAGGCCGGCGTCGGCGGCGCGGACCAGGTGCTGGGCGTGGGTGTCGGTGGAGGAGGCGATGAAGACCGCGTCAATGTGTTCGGGATCGAACACCTCGTCCAGGTCCCGGGCGGTGCGGGTTCCGTGCGTGTCAGCCAGGGCCTTGGCTCGGTTCTGGTCGATGTCATAGATGCGGGAAAATTCGACGCCGGGATGGGCGGCGAGGTTGGCGGCGTGAACGGAGCCGATGAAACCGGCCCCCAGGAGGGCGAAGCGCAGCACGTCAGCCTCCTGTCTCGGGGCGGGCCGACTTCGGCGACTGTGGTGCACTCATAACAATTCCTCACTGCTGGACAAACACTATTGGACAACTACTTGGACCGGTCCATAATGGACGATGTCGGGAACCCTCGTCAACCCCTTTATGCTGGGACGGCATCCAGAGGAGGAGCGCCATGAACCACCCGCCGGCCCCCGGCCAACCGCCCCGCCGGCCCACCATCCGCGACGTCGCCGAGCGCGCCGGGGTGTCCAAATCCCTCGTGTCCCTGGTGCTGGGCGGATCCTCCAACGTCGGCGCCGGCCGCCGGCAGGCCGTCCTGGACGCGATGGCCGAGCTCGACTACAGGCCCAACCAGCTTGCCCGCGGGCTTTCCAGCCCGCACAGCGGCACTGTCGGCGTGCTGCTCAACGACCTCCGGAATCCCTGGTTTGTCGAACTCCTCGAGGGCCTGAGCGCGACGCTGCACGCAGCCGGCGTCTCCCCCGTCCTCGTCGATTCCTACACCGACCACCGGGTGGGCCGCCGTTCCGTGGAAACCCTGCTGGAGCAGCGCATCGACGGCATTGTGGTGGTCGGCACCACCTCAGAGGAAGCCGCGCTGGAGGCCGCCATCGCCAGCGTGCCGGTGGTCCTCGCCGGCACCCGGGAGCCCGCCCTGCCCGGAGCGGACATCGTGGTTGACGACGACGCCTCCGGCGCCCGCCAGGCGGCCGAGCACCTCGTCGCCCTCGGGCACCGGCGCATCGCCCACCTTCAGGGCCCCGGCGAGATCGGCCGGCTGCGACGGGCCGGCTACGAGGATGCGATGCGGGATGCCGGGCTGGATCCCTGGGTGGTGGCCGGCGGCATGAGTGAGGAAAGCGGATACGACGCCGCGCGCCGCCTGCTCGCCGGACCGGAGCGGCCCACCGCGATTTTCGCCTTCAACGACCTCGCCTGCATCGGCGCGCTCTCAGCGGCCGCCGACCAGGGCCTCACGGTACCGGGCGACCTCTCGCTGGTCGGGTACGACAACACATACCTCGCCCGCATCCGCCATCTGTCCCTGACCTCGGTGGACAACGGCAACTTTGCCGTGGGACTGCAGGCGGGCAGGTTCATCCTGGAACGGCGGGAAACTCCGGATCTTCCGCAGCGCCTGCACCTCGTTCCGACGCAGCTGGTGGTCCGGGGTTCCACCGGGCACGCCCCGGACAGCGCTTAGCCAGAGCCGGTTAGCCCGCCCCGTTCCAGAGCCGGCGCCACCAGGACTGCTTCGGTTCCGGCTCGGGCGGGGCAGCGGCGGCCGCGGCAGCCCGGCGCCCCCGCCAGCGGTCCAGTTCGACGTCGACGTCGCGCGTTTTGGTGATCACCGGCGGCCCGCCCTGCAGCTGCCGCCGGGCGTCGATGACCCGGGCGTTGAAGTCCTCCACGATCTCACGCACCTGCTTTTCGCTGAACTGGGCATCGAGCCGGGCATCGAGTTCCGCGTCCTCGGTGCGGAGCAGGATCGCTTTGGGGCCCAGGCCGGAGATGTTCTCCCGCTGGATCAGGCCCTTGACCCACCAGTCGGGGTCATACGCCTCCCCCAACCCGGGGATGGGCTTGCCGGCGTACTTGAGGTTGTCGAACTTGCCCTGGGCCATGGCGTCGCGGATCAGGTACTCGGCCTTGGCGGCGTCGTCGATCTTGGCGCGCTGCTGCCGGAGCTCCTCCTCGGCGGCGTTGAGCGCATCATTCTCCTGGGCGGTGCTGCCCGAGGCCCGGACGATCGGAGTTCCGCGGCGCGCTCCACCCGGCGCCGGAACGCGCTGCTGGAACCGCTCACCCCGCTGCTCATCAGCCACCACCGTCCTCGCCTGCCGGCATCGCGGATCTGCCCTTCCAGTATGAGGAACAGGCGGGTGGGGGCGAAGGGGTTGTCACCGCGCCGAGACGGGAACCTAACACCCCCGTAACCCGGCGTTAACCCGGCCGTGCGAGGCTGGGGACTTCGGACAAAACTAAGCATCCTTCCCATCCTTCCTGCACAACAGATCCCGAGGAGTTGCAGCCGTGAACAGCCAAGAGCACAGTGCATCCGGAAGCCCCGAGCCAACCAGCCGCGAGGAAGCAACCGAGGCACTGAGCAGCACGCACGTCACACATGTCCGGGAAGACGTGGCCATGGCCGGACGGTGCGCCAACGTCCACCTGCCCACCGGGCGCACCTGCTCGCTGCCCGTGCGTCATCCGGGCTCATGCAACTTCGTCGGGCCCGAGGACGCGAACAACCTCGCAGTGCACTAAGTCCCTGGCACTGAGTCAACGGGCCCTGAGTCAACCGGCACAAAAGCGCCGTGCACCATCAGCTGCCGGATCACCCCCGGATGCCGAGGCAGATCCCCGTGTGGTCAAGATCGCCGTGGCCCGCGGAGACCATCGCCTGGAACGCCGTCAGGAGGCTGCCGGCCACGGGCAACGTCAGACCGGCCTGCGTTGCGAAGTGGGAATCGGCCGAGTTGCTTGACGCCCACGGCGCGGGCGGCCCCGAGTTGTGCGCCGAGTGGGCACTTCGCGGCAGTGTTTTTCACAAACATTGCCGCGAAGTGCCCACTCGCGTAGGCGGGCCCCGGCGCGCTTGCCGCTCAGGGCCGGGGTGGGCTGCCGCCGTCTCAGTCCTCGTCGAGGCAGAGGATGAAGCCGGGGAACACGTGCCGGCCGGGGCGTCCGCCGGCCTCGTCGATGGCCCGGCGGATCTCCCGGAGCTGGTCCACCGTCATCTGCAGCGGCGGTTCGTCCGGCTGGTAAGTGGTGAAGATCGGGTAGTCGACGCCGGGCTCCCGCGACATTTCGATGTGGCAGCCCAGGATGTGGCTGACGGGCCGCGTGCTGCAGAACCCGATGAGCCGGTCGATGGTGCGGACAAAGGCGGGCCAGTCGTGGATATACAGCCGACCGGGATAGACCGTGTCTCCGGTGAGCAGGAACCCGGTGTACGGATCGTAGAACGTGACGGCCGCGTTGTGGTGTCCCGGGCTGGGCCAGCACTCCAGGACGCGCCCGCCGAGATCCACCCGCGCCGGCGGAACGGCCGAGTCGCCTGAATCGGCGGAGTCGCCAACGTCGCCTGAACCGCCAAGGCCGCCAACGTCGCCGAGGCACCAGACCCGCCAGAGAACCCAAAGAACTCCCACGCACTGTCCCGGTCCGCATCCACCAGGACGGTGTCGGGGCGGCCGGCGAACTGGGCGTCCCCGGCAACATGGTCGCCGTGCGGATGGGTATGGAGGACAAGAAGGCCGTAGCCGTCGCGCGGATGCGCGGCGAGCCACGCGTCCATGAGGCCGTCGACAACCCGGCGCAGGGGGAAGAAGTCCGCGGACGCCGTCGCGCCCGTATCGATCAGCACGGCCCGGGCGTTGCCGAACAGCAGGAACATGAACGGCGCCTCATAGTTGACCGCCATGTTCTGGCGCAGGATGAAGGTGTGCTCGTCGTAGGCGTGGACCTGGATGTCCGGGTCCGTGTTGTGCTTCGCGGACTCTGATCCGTGGATCCAGGCCACCTCCAGATCGCCGGGGCGCGGAACGCGTGCGGTGAAGTCGATCTCAGCGTGCATCTGTTCTCCTCACAGCTCCGGCAGCACGAGTTCGCGGACCTGTTTCCGCAGGATCTTTCCGAGCATCGACCGGGGCATGTCGCCGATCGCCACGATCCGTTTGGGGACCTTGTACCCGGCCAGGTGCTCGCGGCAGTACGTGCGCAGCGCCTCCTCGTCGAGGTCGGCACCCGGGGCGAGTTCGACGGCGGCGACCACCATCTCACCGCCGCGCTCCAGCGGTTTGCCGATCACGGCGGCGTCGGCGACGTCCGGGTGCAGCCGCAGCGCGGCCTCCACCTCGGTGGGCGAGACGTTGAAGCCGCCGGTGATGATGAGCTCCTTGGCCCGGTCCACGATCTTGGTGAAGCCGTCCGCGTCCACGGTGACGACGTCGCCGGTGCGCAGCCAGCCGTCCGGCGTGAGCGCCTTCGCGGTTTCCTCGGGGTTGTTCCAGTAGCCGTGGAAGACCTGCGGGCCCTTGATCAGCAGCTCCCCCGGCTGGCCCTGCGGCACCTCAACGGCCGGGTTGTCGATGTCCACGACCTTCATGAGCGTGGACGGGAACGGCACGCCGATGGTGCCGGTGCGCCGGGTGGGGAAGAACGGGTTGCCCATGGCCACCGGCGAGGACTCGGTCATCCCGTAGCCTTCCACGAGCAGCCCGCCGGACACGGATTCCCACAGCTCCACGACGTGGTCGGGCAGGTTCATGGCGCCGGAAATGCAGTATTTGCAGGACCGCAGCGAGATGCCCTTTTCCTTCGCGGCCATGGCGGTGCGCTCGTAGATCGGCGGGACGGCGCAGTAGACGGTGGCGGGCGACTTCTTCATGGCGGCAAGGATCAGGTCCGGGTCAAACTTCGGGAAGAGCACCAGCAGGCCCTGCTTGCGGATGCCGTAGGTGAGGTAGAGCGTCATGCCGAACGCGTGGAACATCGGCAGGATCGCGTAGAACACCTCCTTGCGGTACTCCGCGCCGTGCATCCAGGCCTCGCCCTGCAGCGCGTTGGAGTACAGGTTGAAATGGGTCAGCATGGCGCCCTTGGGCCGGCCGGTGGTGCCCGACGTGTACTGGATCGCCGCGAGGTCGCCCACCGAGGGCCGCGGGTGCGCGGGGTCGATCCGGCCGTGGCTGAGCAGGTCCTTCCACGGCGTGGTGCCCGGCGCCGGCGCAGTCAGCGAGGCACGCGTTTCGCGCAGCTTCTTCACCGGCAGGTGCAGCGCGAGGCGCTTGACGGCGGGGAACGCTTCCAGCAGGTTGACCGAGACAACGTGGTCGATCTCGACGTCGTCCGGGAAGTCCCGGACCGCCGCCGCGGCCTTGTCCCACGCGATCACGATCCGCGCCTGGTGGTCCTCGAACTGGTGGCGCAGTTCCCGGGAGGTGTACAGCGGGTTGTGTTCGACCACGACGGCGCCCAGGCGCAGCACCGCGTAGAACGCGACGACGTGCTGCGGACAGTTGGGCAGGATCAGGGCCACCCGGTCGCCGGCGCGGACGCCGAGGCGGCGCAGCCCCTCGGCGGCGCGGTCCACCTGTTCGCCGAGGTCGGCGTAGCTGGTGCGGCGGCCGAAGAACTCCAGCGCGGGCGCGCTCCCGGCCTCGGCCACGGACCGTTCCAGCATGTGCACGAGCGACTCCGTGGGCAATTCGATCTCCGCCGGGACACCCGGCTGGTAATTCTTCACCCAGGGCTGCACGTCAGTATTCTCCATGGCCCCATCATTTCTTGAAAGCCGGGCCGGGGCGAATGCGCCCGCGGGTGCCGGGCGAACGGCGGGAAGGGCGGTTGGCGCTCACACCGAAACGCGCTGGGCGGCCTCCGGGTCCGGGGCGGCGGTCTTCAGCGTCCGGGTCAGCGCGATGGCCGCCAGCGCCAGGACGGCCAGCGCGGCGCAGGCCGCGAAGACGCCCTGGTACCCGAGCGCGGTCATCGATCCGAGGGCGATGATCGGGCCGGACACGATCGCGCCGACACGCCGGGTGTTCATGTAGAGACCCGAAGCCAGCCCCGGGCGGGGAATGATCTGCTGAAACAGGGTCAGGCCCACGCCGGCCACAATCGCAAAGAACCACGCATTGAGGATCTGGAACGCGATGAGGCCGACGGGGTCCGCGACGAAGGCCATGGCGGCGTAATAGGCAATCCCGGCAAGACATCCGGACGTGATGAGTGCGCGACTGGAGAAGCGGGCGCTCAGTCGCCCGATCACGAGCAGCGCCGGGATCTCCAGGGCCGCGGACACGCCCAGCGCGATGCCGGCCCAGAGGACCTCGAGGCCCAGCCGGCCCGTGACGAACAGGCCCATGATGGAGACCGCGGCGCTGTTGGTGGCCTGCAGGGCGATGAAGGCGAGGACGACGGCGGCGACGCCTGTCCTGGAAAGTGGCGGCCCGTCGTCGTCCTGGCCTGCCGGGTCCTTCGGCTCGCTGAGCATCTGGGGTTTCCGGCGGATCATGGCGGCCGTGGTGGCAACGTTGAGCACGGCCACCGCTGCGATGGCCAGCAGGATGGCGCGGTTGCCCAGCGTTCCCATGATCAGGGTTGCCAGCGGCGGCCCGGCCACCCAGGCGACGGAGACGACGGCACGGGTTTTCATGACGTCCGCCTGCGGCGCCCCCGAATGCTTGAGGTGCGCGAACAACAGCGATACGCCGACTCCCGCCGGGCCGCCAAGGGCGATCAGGCCGACGACGGCGACCGGCAGTGAGGTGGTGCCGGCCAGCACGCCGGCGAGCGCCAGGGTCAGTCCGGCGCAGACCAGCAGGGGCCGCAGGTAGTTGTTCACGCGGTCGGCGTAGGCCGGCACCAGGAGGGCGGCGACGAAGCCGCCCGCGTTGTAGACGGCAAGGACCCACCCCACATCCGCGGGGGTTGCGTCATACAGCGCGACCAGCAGGAGCGCGAGCGCGGGGTTGAGGAAGGCGAACTGCAATCCCCAGAGCAGGGCGGCCGACGAGACCAGGAGGCGCGGCCGTGGTGAGGCCGGCGCCGTTGCCCCGGGAACGCCCCTGTTCCGCTGACGCATGTTCATGTCCTGGTCTCCTGTCGAATCGCGGGTGCCTAGAGTGCGATGCCCGGGTGCTCGCCCGCGCCGTCGTTCGGCCGGGCGCGGGCTGGCGGCCACACCCACGTCCTCAAGGCTAAGCGCGGCCGCTGATGGCCCGGGAGTCACTGCCAGTACCCCTATCGTTGGACCGTAGAAGGAACAAACCCCATCGATTGCTCCGCAGATGCCCTTTTGAGGGTCACAACGGCAGTTTTGGAGCAATGGATGGAACTGTCAGGTGACGCGCAACAGCCGGGCGCCGATCTCATTGGTCCCCGGACCTAAAACGGGCCGCGTAACTTAGGATCCAGTTTCCATATTTTCGGCGCAACGTCGCTCGGTAGCATGAGGTGTCCGGACAGAGCCGTCCGGGCGGGTGCCAATGTCAGAAGGAAGCCCATGGCCGCAGCTACAGTGGACGACATCCTCGCGGACCTCCCGCTGGGTTTCGCCAGCCTTATGCTCCGGCCCTCCCGCACGGATGCGGCGATCGAACGTTTTGTGATCGTTGACGCCGACGACGAGACCTCCGACGGCGGGACTGCTTTTGTCCTGCTGATCGGCGTTCGCGGACGCTCCGCCCTGCCGGCAGTGCGGCGCCTGCTGAAGAACCCTCCCCTGGTCCTGGCCGTCAAGGGCAGCCCGGAGGAACTGGCGGAAGCCGAGGAACTGCTGCGCGCCGCCGGGACCGGACTGCTGCTGGTGGACCCGGCCGCGGACTGGGACCGCCTGCTGTCCATCGCCAAGGACCGGATCCAGCCACCCAGCTACCAGCGCGAAGTGCTGACCCTGCTGGAAGAAGACCTCTTCGCCATCGCCCAGACCACGGCCCGCCTGACCTCCAGCCACGTGGTGATCGAGGACGCCGCCAACAAGGTCCTCGCGTACTCCACGGTCACCAACGCCATTGACGAACTCCGCAAGGCCTCCATTCTGGCCCGGCGCGGTCCGCGCAAATACGAACTCCTGCTCAAGGACCTCGGCGCCTACCGCGAGCTGCACCGGACGCGCCTGCCGGTCCGGGTGCCCGCCCGGCCCCAGGACGGCCTGCGTGAGCGCGTCGCCATCACCCTGTTCGCCGGCGACCGCATCATGGGCTACATCTGGCTCCAGGAAACCGGTGCCGGCTTCGGCGACGACGTCGATTACGTGCTCACCGGCTCGGCCGCGCGGGCCTCCGCCGAGCTGATCCGGTACCGCAACCAGCAGTCCGTGCACATGCGCGAGGACCGGATTGCACGAATTCTTTCGGGTCCGGCGGAGGCTGCGGCGAGCGCGCACAGCGAGAAGATCCCGGCTGACAGTCCCGCGGCCCTGATCCTGATTGGCCTGTCCGCGCGTGAAGCCCAGGAGGACGACGCCGCGCTCAAGCACGGGGAGCTGGCCAACCTCGCGTCGATCCATGCGGCCGCCTACAAACCGTCAGCCATCGTGGGACAGTTTCACGGCGACACCGCCATGATCATTCCCGGGCTCCAGTCCGCCAACGCCGAGGCCGGGCTGCGGAGCCTGGCCGAGTCGATCGTCAAGGACGCCACCAAGCACCTCGGCATCAGCCCCTTTGCCGCCGTCGGACCGCCGGTCCCGGATCTGCTCTCGATCCATTCCGTGACGGGAATATCCGAAGCACTGCTGGGCTGCATGCGCCGTTCCGGCGAGGCCGCGGTGGCCACGGTGGATGACTTTGAGGCAGAGATCCTCTTCCACGACGCCGTGGAGAACTTCACGACGGCGGCCTTCCGGCACCGCAGCCTCTGGGCCCTCCTCCGCGACGATGCGGAACTGGCCGAAACCCTGCGTGCATTCTTCGACGCGTCCCTGGACGTGGCCGAATGCGCGAGGCGGATGCAGCTGCATAAGAACACCGTCTACTACCGGATCGGAAAGGTCAGCCGGGTCACCGGTCTGAACTTCAGCAATCCCCGCGATTCATTGGTCGCCCTGCTTCATGTTCAGGAGTGGGCCGGCACGCAGAAGGAGCACCTGGGCAAGAAATGATGACAGTACTTGATTCGCCGCCGCTTGGCCTGCTCCTGGATGACATTGTCCGCAGCCACCGGCCCCGGACGGAAGCGGGGTCAGTTCCCGCAAATATTCCCCACCTGCAGTCTCCGCCGTTCGACCGTTTCGGCATCGCGGTTGCCACGACGTCCGGGGAAGTATTCAGTTCCGGCGACGCCGATCTTCCGTTCTCGATCCAGAGCATCTCTAAGGTCTTCACCCTGGCGATGGCGCTCAGCGCCGATGACTCCGGCTCGTTGTGGTCCAGGGTCCTGCGCGAGCCGTCAGGGACGTCCTTCAACTCCCTGGTCCAGCTTGAAGTCGAGCACGGGATCCCACGGAACCCCTTCATCAATTCGGGCGCCCTGGTGGTCACCGACCACCTAATGGAAAGAGCTCCCGACGCCGCCGCTCAGGTCCTGCGCTTCCTCACCGGCCAGGTGGGTCAACCGGGTCCTTTCATCGACGAGATGGCCGCAAAGAGTGAACTCTCCAGCAGCAGCCGCAACCTGGCGCTCGCGCACTTCCTGAAGGAATTCGGCAACCTGCGGCGGCCCGCACAGGCCGTGGTTGAGAACTACGTCAGGCAGTGCTCAATCATGATGACCTGCGTGGAGGTGGCCAAGGCGGGCCTTTTCCTCGCGCAGGACGGTCGTGGAGTGCAAGGCGCGGTGATCTCCAGGAGCGAGGCCAAGCGCATCGGCTCCATCATGCTGACCTGCGGCATGTACGACGCAGCCGGCGAGTTTGCCTACCGCGTGGGGCTTCCGGGGAAAAGCGGTGTGGGCGGCGGCATCCTGGCGATCGTCCCCGGCGAGTGCGCCATCTGCGTCTGGAGCCCGCGGCTGGATTCCAAAGGAAATTCCCTGGCAGGCACGGCGGCTCTCGCCGACCTGTCGGACCGCACCGGGTGGTCGATCTTCTGATCTGACGCCTGGCTGTCCCCACAATCTCCCTCCACAACCCCATTTAGATCTCTGACAGATCGAAAGGAACACCCATGTCCAACAACCCCAATGACGAGGTTGGCTTGTACCAGGCCGATGGTGGCCACGCCCACGCTTCGGATGCCTTGATCCACGCGGAGGACTCGGGCTACCACAAGAGCCTGAAGCCCCGGCAGATCCAGATGATCGCGATCGGCGGGGCCATCGGAACCGGCCTGTTCCTGGGCGCCGGCGGCCGGCTCAACGCGGCCGGCCCGTCGCTGGTCATCGCCTACGCCGTCTGCGGCTTCTTCGCGTTCCTGATCCTGCGCGCCCTGGGAGAACTGGTGCTGCACCGGCCCTCGTCAGGATCCTTCGTGTCCTACGCCCGCGAATTCTACGGAGAGAAAGCCGCGTTCATCTCCGGCTGGTTTTATTGGATCAACTGGGCCACCACCACCATCGTGGACATCACCGCCGCGGCCCTCTACATGAACTTCTTCGGCAAATACATCCCCTGGATGGGGGCCGTACCACAGTGGGCGTGGGCGCTGATCGCCCTCATCGTGGTCCTCTGCCTGAACCTCGCCTCCGTCAAGGTGTTCGGCGAACTTGAGTTCTGGTTCGCCCTGATCAAGGTCGCAGCCCTCGTCGCGTTCCTGCTGGTCGGCACCTACTTCGTCATGTTCGGCACCCCCGTGGAAGGCCAGGAAGTCGGCTTCAGCCTCATCACCGACAACGGCGGCATCTTCCCCAACGGCCTGCTGCCCATGATCATCCTCATGCAGGGCGTGCTGTTCGCCTACGCCTCGATCGAACTGATCGGCACCGCCGCCGGCGAAACCGAAAACCCCGAAAAGATCATGCCCAAGGCCATCAACTCCGTGGTCTTCCGCATCGCCGTCTTCTACGTCGGCTCCGTCATCCTGCTCGCCCTGCTGCTGCCCTACACCTCGTACGAAAAAGGCGTCAGCCCGTTTGTGACGTTCTTCGGATCCATCGGTATCCAGGGCGTGGACGTCATCATGAACCTCGTGGTCCTCACGGCCGCCCTGTCCTCGCTGAACGCCGGCCTGTACTCCACCGGCCGCATCCTGCGCTCCATGTCAGTGGCCGGATCGGCCCCGAAGTTCGCCCAGCGGATGAACAAGGCCGGCGTCCCCTACGGCGGCATCGCCATCACCGCCGGCGTCTCCCTCCTCGGGGTCCCGTTGAACTACCTGGTCCCCGGCCAGGCGTTCGAGATCGTCCTGAACGTCGCCTCCGTGGGCATCGTCGTCACCTGGGCCACCATCGTGCTCTGCCAGATCCAGCTCAAACGGTGGGCAGACAAGGGCTGGCTTGAACGCCCCTCTTTCCGGATGTTCGGCGCCCCCTACACCGGGTACCTCTCCCTGGTGTTCCTGCTCGGCGTACTCGTCATGGTCTTCATCGACTCCCCGCTCACGCTGCTGGTGACCTTGGTGGCCTGCGCGCTGATGGTAGGCGGCTGGTACGCCTGTCGGAAACAGATCCACGATATCGCCGAAACCCGCGACGGCTTCACGGGCGCCGCGCCCGTGCTGGCCAACCGGACTCCAATCCGCTAATGGAACATCGCTAATCAAACATCCCGGCGCCGGCCGGCCCCACAACCCGACATTCAACCTGAAAGCCTCCATGAAGCCACGAAACCCGCTGAGCCCCGGCCGCCCTAGCACTCTGCAGGAGCGCCACCCGCCAGCCGCACACAAAGTCAACCCGCCGGCGTCGAGCGACAGTTGCGAAGACGGCTGCTTCTTCTGTACCGGACCGGAAACAGACTAGGCACCACCAACCGCTCCGCTGAATTCAGTGGACATGCCATGCCCGCCAACCAACCCAACCCAAGAAGACAAGTAGTGATGAAAACGGAGTCCGCATCCACCATGACCGCAACCGACACGCACCCAGTTGAAGGCGACACCATCAAACCCCTACAGACGGTCCCAGCGGCTATCCTGGACAACCTCAACGGCAGCAGCACGCTCAAGTCCGCCGGCCACGTGATTGTTGATTCGCTCGTGGCGCACGGGGTTGAACGCACCTTCGTTGTCCCGGGGGAAAGTTTCCTGGACGTCCTCGACGGGCTGCACGGCTCTGACATCGAGACCGTGGTCTGCCGGCACGAAGGCGGCGCCGCCTACATGGCCGAGGCCGACGGCAAGATGAACCAGCGTCCCGGCGTCGCCATGGTCACCCGTGGACCCGGGGCCGCGAACGCCCACGTGGGCCTGCACACCGCCTGGCAGGACTCCACCCCGATGCTGCTCTTTGTCGGGCTGATTCCGTTCGCGCACCGGGACCGCGAGGCGTTCCAGGAGTTCGACATCAAGGCGTGGTTCGACACGGGAGCCAAACGCGTGATGGTCCTCGACCACCCCGAGCGGGCCTCCGAGATTGTCGCGGAGGCAATGTTCGCGGCCATGAGCGGCCGTCCCGGGCCCGTGGTGGTGGGCCTGCCGGAGGACATCATCCGCGCCCAGATTGATCCGGCCCTGCACCCGCCCATCCCGGTGGCCGCGGGCGGCATGAGCAGCACCGATGCCGGCGCCCTCGCCGAAGCCCTGGCACAGTCCAAGAAGCCGCTCTTTGTCACCGGCGGTAACGACTGGACCCAGGAAGCGGCCGGGGAGCTCACCCGCTGGCTCGAAAAGCACCACATCCCGGCCGCGGCGGAATGGCGCACGCAGGGAACCGTCTCCTTCGACTCCCCCAGCTACGTGGGGCCGATCGGCTACGGCCGGCCCCGCCCCACCTACGACCTCCTGGAGGAAACCGATCTGCTCGTCTTCGTCGGGACGGTCCCGGGAGACGTGATCACGGACGGCTTTGTCTGCAGGCAGGACTGGAACAAGAAGAACTTCCTGGTCACCATCGATCCCTCGCTGCGCGGCCGCTCCGGCCCCGTCTCCCGCCAGATCCTGGCCAAGCCGGAGGCCTTCGTCCGGGATCTGGTGAACTTCGACCTCCCGGTCAAGGAGGAGTGGAAGGCGTGGACGGCCCGGATGCGTGCCGAGCAGTCCTCCTTCGCCAGCCTGCCGCCGTCGACCCCCGGCGACGGGCCCGCGAAGATGGACACCCTCATGGCGAACCTCGTGCCGCTGCTGCCGGAGGACGCCATGGTGACGTTCGGGGCGGGCGAGCACACCAACTGGGCGCACCGGTACTTCCCCACCCGGCGCTACGCTTCGATGATCAGCGCCCGGAACGGTTCCATGGGGTATTCGGTGCCCTCGGCCATCGCCGCCTCGCTGGCCAATCCGGAACGCCGGGTGGTCACCATCGCCGGCGACGGGGAATTCCTGATGAACGGCCAGGAGCTCGCCACGGCCGCCCAGTACGGAGCCACGCCGCTCATCATCGTGATGGACAACCAGGAGTACGGCACCATCCGCACCCACCAGGAACGCCACTACCCGTCCCGGGTATCGGGCACGCAGCTGAAAAACCCAGACTTCGGCATGATGGCCCGGGCCTTCGGCGGTTTCGGCATCACGGTCACCGAGGACCGGGACGTGCCGGCCGCCCTCGAGGCGGCGTTGGCCGCCATCGACCGGGATGGCGTGTTCGCCCTGGTCCACCTCGTCGTCGAACAGCGGGTGAAAGCCTACTAAATTGCCCACGGACGACGACGGCGGGATTGCGCTCTCCGTCCTGGTCGTCAGTCTTGCGTCATTCGGCGTCCATAACCGCCAAGACTGATAGCGCAACGGGTGGTTGGGCGGGTCGCTTAGACGGCCGACCACCCGCCGTCGGACGCGAGGACCGCACCGTTGACGTTGGTGCCGTCGTCGCTGAGCAGGAAGGTGATCGAGGCCGCGAGCTGTGCCGCGGTGGCGGGTGCGGGGATGTTCACGCCCATGAGCGGCTGGAGGCGCGCGGCGCCGAGCTCGGATCCCCACGGGGCCTCGATGTTGGTGATGGTGGCTCCGGGGGCCACGGCGTTGAACCGCAGGCCTTTCGGCCCGTACATGACGGCAGAGTTCTTGGTCAGGCCGATGACGGCGTGCTTGGAGGCCGTGTAGGTGGCTCCGGCGGCGGAACCGCGCAGGCCGGCCTCGGAGGCGATGTTGACCACGGAACCGGCGCCGGCCTCGAGCATGAGCGGCACGACGGCGCGCGTCAGGCGCATGAGGGCCGTGACGTTGATCCGGAAGACCCGCTCCCACGTTTCGTCGTCCACTTCGTGGATCGGCGTGAAGTTGTCCATGATTCCCGCGACGTTGGCCAGCGCGTCCACGCGCCCGCCGGCCGCGGCCAGGATGGCGGCAATGGTTTCCTCGGTGGAGATGTCACCGGGCACGGGCACCAGCTCCAGGCCGGCGTTCTCCTGCACCAGGGCGTCCAGGCGTTCCTTGCTGATGTCGGCCGCGATCACCCGGCCGCCTTCCCTGGCGACGCGGAGGGCCGTGGCCTGCCCGATGCCCGATCCTGCGCCCGTGACGATGACGGTCTTGCCCGCAAAGCGGCCCGCGGTGACGGTTTCCTGCCATGAAGCTTCGTTGCCCATGATGTCCTTTCCAGACGTTGACGAGGCTGACAGCCCCACCTTATGACACTCTGTGTCATTATGTAAGGGTGACTACTGGCCAACTCTCCGAGGACCCCCAGCCCGCCGCCGCGCGCGCCACCGGGCGGCCTGCGACGATCGACCCCGACGCCGTCGCCCGCATCGCTTTGCGCCTCTTCGCCGAGCGGGGCTACGAGCAGACGTCCATGGAGGACATCGCGGGAGCGGCCGGGATCGGGCGCAAGAGCCTCTACCGCTACTTCGCCAGCAAGGCAGACCTCGTCTGGGGCGGCATCGAGCCGGTCGCGGAGGCCGCGGGCCGGGCGCTGGACGGGGCACTGGATGGGGCGCTCGAGGGGGCAGGCGACGACGACACGTCCGATGGCGCGTCCGCCGGCGCGGCTGCCGGCGCTTCCTTCGGCGGACTCCGGACAGGTCTGGGCGCTGCGCAGATCCGGGCGGGGCAGATCCGGGCGGGGCTGAGCGCGGCGGCCGTGGCCGGGGCGGCGGCGCTTCCCGACCTCGCCCTCACCCGCGGACGCCTGCGCCTGATCGCCGAACATTCGGAATTGGCCAGCCGGAGCTACGCCGCCCTGGCGCCCCAGCGCGAGCGGGGCCGCCGGTATTTGATCGCGCTCGGCGTCCGCGAGGACATGGCCGGCTACCTCTGCGCGGCCTATCTCGGGGCAACCTTCGAGGCCTGGATGCAGTGGGCCGCCGGCAGCGAGCCCGATCCCGCGCCCTACCTGCTGGCCGCCATGGACGTGCTGCAGATCCCGGACGCGTAAGGGGGCCTACTCCCCCGTCTGCCCGTCCACGGCTTCGCGGAGGAGGTCGGCGTGGCCGTTGTGCCGGGCATATTCCTCGATCATGTGGCACAGGATCCAGCGCAGGCTCGGCGCCGAACCGTCGGGCCATGAGCGCCGGGCCAATTGGTCGAGGCCGCCGCCGGCCAGTGCCTCCGCGACGCGGGCCCGGGACCGGTCCACGGCGTCCTGCCACAGCGTGCGCAGCTGGTCCGGCGTGTCCTCGGCGGCGGAATGCCACTCCCAGTCAGGGTCGGCCTTCCAGTCCACGGTGTCGAACGGAGCCTCCCGGTCCCGCCCGTGCAGGGAGCGGGAAAACCACTCGCTCTCCACATAGGCCATGTGCTTCAGCAGCCCGCCCAGCGTCATGGACGAAGCAGCGGTGGTCGCCCCGAGGCCGGCGGCATCCAGTCCGGCGCACTTCCACTCCAGCGTGGCCCGCTGGTAGTCCAGGAAACCCAGGAGGGTCCCGGCTTCATCGGCGGCAAGGGGAGGCTCCGGGCGGCCCTGATCGTCCACAATTGTCATGCGCGAGAGTCTAGCGGCGCGGCTTCCGGCGGCCGTGTGGCGCGCCGCTCCGCCTCGGACTCGCCGGAAACTCTCCGCTTCGCCGGAAGAGTACGGCGAGCTGGCACGCTTCCGGCGACTTCGACGACGGCGGCCGCGCGGCGGCGGATGACGTACTCGGCTATCGCAACGTTGATCACCCAGGCCGATCCAAGGAGCGCTGCCCGGGTCGGTTCGTCGGGCGGGCCCACGAGCAGTATCCACGGCAGGCCCGTCAGCGCCTGCGTTCCCGCGGCGACGCCGATCGCGTAGCCGCGCGTCATCCACGCGCCGTGCCGCACGAAGTCCCGGCGCACGATCGCGGCGATTCCCAGGACGATGCTCGCCGCCATGGCCGAGCCGAAGACGAGCCGAAGGACGAAGAGGGCCGGGCCATCGCCGGGCGGCAGCGGATAGAAGAGGGTCATCCACAAACCGGACAGGGCGGCCAGCAGACCCGCCGGCGCCAGGACGCGGCCGGCGATGCGGTGCCAGCCGCGGCGGCCCCGCAGCGAGGGGAGGAACTGGAACGCCCCGAGCAGGCTGTAGGTGGTGACGCTGACAATGTGCGTCACCACGGGCACGGGCGAGGCGAAGAACCGGGCATTCTGCGGCGTGACGGCGGCGCCGCCGGTCAGCTCCGTCAGCCGCGCCGCACCCGCGATCACGGGGATAAGGCTGAGCAGGATCAATCCGGCGGCCACGGGCCACTGGGGCCGACGGCGGACGCGGGTCACGGGGGCGCTGCTGGCTTGTGTTGTCACGGTGTGGTCCTTGGCTGGGATGACTGCCGGCTCGCGGTGTACGGCGTACACCTGATGCGGGCAACGCTAGGTGTACGGCGTACACTTGTCAATAGGGAACCGTTAGGGAAAGGTGGCCGGATGACCCAGCAAGCGGAGCGCACGCGCCGGATCCCGTTGAGTCGGGACCGCGTGCTGACGGCCGCCGTCGCACTGGCCGATGAGGTGGGGATCGAGGCGCTGAGCATGCGCCGGCTGGCCCAGGAGCTCGGGGTCGTGCCGATGGCGCTCTACAAGCACGTGGCCAACAAGGAGGAACTCCTCGACGGCATGGTGGACGCGCTGGTCAGCGAGATCGACCCTCCAGTCCGCGGTGCCGGCTGGCAGAACGCCGTGCGGCTGAGGGTGCTCTCGGCCCGGACGGCACTCCTACGCCACCCGTGGGCCCGGCAGGTCCTGGAATCGCGCACCAACAAGACGCCGGCGGTCCTTGGCTACATGGATTCCTTCATCGGCATGTTCCTGGCCGGAGGCTTCTCCGTGGACCTGACCCACCACGTCATGCACGCCCTGGGCAGCCGCATGTGGGGGTTCACCCAGGAGCTGTTCGACGACTCCGCCGGCGGGACAGCGGAGGCCGGCCGATCTTCCGCCGGAGGCGCAGGCCGCCATGTTCCGCGAGATGGCCGAGCGGTATCCGAACATCCTGAAGGTCGCCACGGCGTCCGCGCACGAGGACTCCGTGGTGGGTCAGGGCTGCGACGACCAGTTCGAGTTCGAGTTCGCGCTCGACCTGCTCCTGGAGGGTTTTGAGCGCCTGCACCGGCAGCACTGGACCTCCATGCCGAAAAAGACCTCCATGCCAGAAAAGACCTCGACGCCGGCAGAGCCTTAATCGCCGCCTACTCCTCCAGGAACCGCAGCAGGTACGGGATGGTGGTCCGCATTGCCCTCAGGTCGCCGCCGCTCGCAGCCAGCTCGCCCAAGTAATCGCCGTGGGTGCCCGGCACGATCATCAGGCGCGCCCCGGGAATGACGCGGGACATCCGCACGGCATGTTCGGGGCTGACGACGTCGCGGTCGGCGCTCAGGACCAAGGTGCGGGCCGTGATGCGGCGCAGGTCGTCGTCCGGCCATCCGGGGAAGGTCAGGATGCGCTGGCGGTCCAGCTCAAACAGCCGCTCGAGGTGTCCGGGCTCCGGATTGAGCGCGCGGTCCGCGTCCTTGAGCGCCTCCGGCATCTCGTCGAGGGTTCCCTTGGCCATGCCGTCCCAGAACTCGTCGCTGACGGCGTCCCGGCTGATGAACGTGGAGGCGGCAATCAGGCACCGCACGGAGGCCGGATACCGCATGGCCAGCGCCAGCGCGGTGTGGCCGCCGGCGCTGAAGCCGAGCACGTCCACGGAGTCCACGTTGAGCTCGTCCATCACGGCTTTGACGTCGTCGGCGGAGTTTTCGGCGGTGAGCGGGCGGTCGGTCGCCGCGGTCCGGCCGTGGCCTTCCTCATCGACGGCGATCACCTGCAGGCTCTCGGCAAGCAGCGCCGGGATGAGGCCGGCGAAGTTGGTCTCGATGCTGGAGCCTCCGCCGGGAATCAGCAGCAGCGGAGGCTCGCCGGCCCGCGGGTGGCCGTGGACCTCGTAGTACATGCGGAGGTCGCCGTTGGCAGCGTAACCATGAGTGAAAGTCACAGGGCATCCTACCGCCGCACGCACCGGGCTGAACAGGGCTTTGCGGACGACGGCGGGAGGTTCCCGCCGTCGTCCGCTCGCGTTGCAGCTCAGGCGTTGACGGATTCGGCGAGGATCGCGTCGACCTGGCCCAGCGCCTGGTTCATGCCCTCTTCCATGCCCATGGCGACAATCTGCTCCATCTGCTCCTCCGCGTCGAAGGTGGACAGGACGGTCATCCGGGTTCGGCCGCCGATTGGCTCCAGCGTCACAATTCCGTGAATGGTGCCCATGTCGGCCACGGGGTCGCCGTTGTCGTCCGCGAAGCCGTCGTCGAACTCCAGGCGGCGCGGGGCGTCGATGGTGACGAACCGCCACCAGCCGCGGGCCTTCTCCCCCTCGGGTCCCGTCATGTAGTAGCTGGCCTCGCCGCCGGGGACAAAGTCGTGCTTCTCGAAGGTGGCCGGCCAGGTGGGCGGGCCCCACCAGCGCTCGAGCTGGCGCGGGTCTTCCCAGATCTGCCAGACGCGCTCCACGCCGGCGTCGAACTCGGCGACCACGGTGAGGCTCAGCGCCTCAAGATTCTTGACTGAACTGATAACCGTCATGACGAACCGTTCCTATCCTTCAGTTTGTTGGTTTCTGCCTTGCTGGTTTGTGCCTTGCTGGTTTGTGTTGCCTGATTGCGTTTTCCGGCGGCGGCCGTTTCGGCGAGCAGGTCTGCGATCCGCTCGGCCCGCTGCCGCCAGATGACCTCGTACTCGTCGAGCAGCCGGCGGGCCTTTTGCAGTCCGTCGTGATTGGCCCGCACAATCTGCTCCCTTCCCCGCTTCTCCTTCGAGACAAGGGAAGCGCGTTCCAGCACCGCCACGTGCTTCTGGACGGCCGCGAAACTCATGGCGTAGAGGGCAGCGAGTCCGGAGACCGAGTACTCCCCCACCGTCACCCGGCGCACGATGTCCCGGCGGGTCGTATCGGCGAACGCCTGGAACAGGCGGTCAAGTTCTTCGTCGCTGAGCGGTTCCCTGAGCTGATCTACAACCATTTGGTTGTAGGATAGTCCGGCGTTTCGGGGGTGTCAATGGGTTCGCTGGTGGTCCGGCACGGCCGAGTTCGCGGGAGGCCCGCCAATTCGCCGGAAGCTTACGGCGACCTCACAGGGGTCCGGCGAATTCGCGCGCCTGTTGCCGGAGACGTCCGTGCCGGATGGACCCGGTGTGCGGGCTGCGCGCCGAGCGTAGAGTGAGCCCATGAAGCGTGTGGTGATCGACCGCTTCGGCGGCCCCGAGGTCCTGCAGGTGGTGGAGGTCGACGATCCCCGGCCAGGCCCGGGCGAAGTCCGCGTCAGGGTCCTGGCGTCGGGTGTCTCGTTCACCGACGCGCAACTGCGCGCCGGCACCTATCTCGGCGGGCCGAAGCCGCCGTTCACCCCCGGCTACGAGCTCGTCGGCATCGTCGATGAAGTCGGGCCCGGCTGCTCGCGGGTGCGCGTGGGCGACCGCGTCGGCGTGCTGACGGTGTGGGGCGCCAACGCCGAGCGCGTCTGCGTGCCGGAGGTGTACGCCGTCGCGGTGCCCGAGGACCTCGACCCGGCCGAGGTCGTGAGCCTCGTCTTCCCGTACATGACCGCCTACCAGCTGCTTCACCGGACGGCCCAGGCCAAGCCCGGGGAGAGCGTTCTGGTTCACGGCGCGGCCGGCAGGGTGGGCACCGCTATCCTCGAGCTCGGAGCGCTGGCCGGCCTCCGCCTCTACGGGACCGCCGCCGGCCGGGACCGCGCCGCGGTGGAGCGGCTGGGCGCGGTCGCGATCGACTATCAGAACGAGGACTTCCTGGCCCGTGTCCGCGGGCTTACCGGTGACGGCGTGGACATCGCCCTCGACGGGATCGGCGGCCCGTTGTCGCTGCGCTCCTTCCGCGCGCTGCGGCCCGGCGGTCGGCTCGTCGTGTTCGGCCGCTACGCCACCATCGCGCAGGGGCGCAAGAACTGGCCGGGGGTGATCGCCTGGTACGCGGCAACCGGGAGCGTCGCCCTCTGGGGCTGGCTGTCACCCCGCCGAAAGGTGCTGTCCTACCGGATCCAGAAGTTGCGCATCCACCACCAGGACTGGTTCCAGGCGGACTTCCTCGTGCTGCTCGAGATGCTCCGCCGCGGCGAGATTCACCCGGTGGTGGCCGAGCGTCTGCCGCTTTCCCAGGCTCGCCGCGCCCATGAGCTGCTGGGGAGCACGGCGGCGACAGGGAAGATCGTGCTCGTGCCCTGAGCCGGCACGGTCACCACCGGGGCCCCAAGACCGCTCCGGCCGCGCTTAGCCCAGGAACGTGCGGTGGATGTCGCTGCCGTAGCGGCGGATGATGTCCCGTTTGGCGGCGTGGAAGGCCTCGAGGTTGCCCGCATGGCCGTGTTGCGCCACGCGGCGCGTGGCCAGCTCGTCGGAGATGACGTCCAGGAAGAGCTCGGCGAGCAATAGCCGGGCGGAATCCCGGAAGCGGCCGCGGCCGTCGACATACAGCTGGACCGTCGGGGCGCCGGTGTTGATGATGACCTTGCGCTCCGCGGCGCTGTAGACGGCACGGTCCGCGCTGTTGTGCAGATTGCGGAAGTCGTAGCCGGTGAAGAGGTCGACGCCGTGATCCCGGCTCGGGCGGTGGACCTCGCGGTGCGCCGCCGCCTGCCGTGCCGTGGCAGGGCTGGCGATGGCGTGGTGCGGCGGCTGGTCGGCGCTGCGGTGGGAGGCGTGCTCGGCGATGACGATTTCACAGAGCGCCCAGTAGTCGCCGGCCCGGACGGTGATCTCGCCGCGGTCGCCGTCCCGGTCCCCCGTCATGGTCCACTCGATCCTCCGGGTGTCTCCGAGCGCGCTGACCGGGACCGGGGCAGGGGCGGGGTCGATGCGCAGGGAGCCAGGCAGCCCGAGCTCAAAGGTGAGTGTCCCGCCGTCGGGCAGCTGGGCCGGATCCAGCAGCAGCGCGACATGGAACGGGTGCCCCGGCGGGCGGTAGTAGAAGGGCGTGGTGAACCGCAGGGCCGCGGGCGGTGCCCCCGCCGACGGCGATCCGTCCGCTTCCCGGAGCGGCGGCGCCGTCTCCAGCCCCAGATCGACGACGGCCGCCTCGCTCATGTGCTGCAGCAGGTGCTCGATCATCTCGGCGGTGCGCCCGGACGTGGTGGCGCGTTCCAGATGGGTGAGCTTTTCCTTCTCGGCCTGCACGGCGTCGGCGATCATCCGGCTGACGGCGCGGGAGAAGGCCGCGACGAAGGGGTCCTTGAGGTTCAGGCCCTCCCGCTCGTCGCTGATGATCGCCTTGCCCCGGCCCAGCATTTCGGTCAGCGCCGGGCACCGCACCGTGCCGAAGAGGTATTCCGTGCCCACCTGGTTCTCGAACTCGAACAGCTGGCAGTCGAGCACGGCCATGCCGGACTCGACCACCAGGCCGCTGGTGCGTTCGTCGCCCTTGAGCGTCAGCTCCACGTCCTGGGCCCGCTTGAGCGTGAGCGTGAACGGATACTCCCCACCGTCGAGGCTGAAGCTGCCCGGCCGGTCCGGGCCGAGGAGCACGGTGGCCGGTGGCTCCCGGTAGCGGATGTTCTCGCTGCCGTGGTCCTCGGCGCCGGGGCGCCCGTGCACCAGCTCCACGTCCCGCCGGTCCAGCACGTCCCGCAGGTAGATGTTGTCCGAGAGCGACTGCAGCAAGGTGGCGTGCTGGGTGATGGTGACGTGGGGATTGTCGACGACGATCGTCACCCGGGTGCCGTTGCCTGCGGCATTTCCGGTGCCGGTGCCCGGCGGCCGCGTCGCTGGCGTCATTGGCGGAGATCCCCAGCCGGGCGTAGTCCGCGGGGAAGGCGCGGCGGTCCGCGCCGTCGTCGTCGTAGAGGTAGCGGCCGTTCTCGCCGCGGAAGACGTCGACGCGGGTGAACCGGCCGTTCTGGATGGTCTCGATCCAGCCGTGGCCCAGGCCGAAGATTGCCTGCTTGAGCCCGCGGCCGAAGTACCCGCGGCCGGTGCCCTCGCCGCGGGAGAGCGGGCTGTGTGCGCCGCCGTAGCTGAGAATGCGGCCGGCCTGCTCGAAGGACATGCCCTCCGCCTGGTCGCTGACCATCAGCACGGCCCCGGCGTGGTGCCGCTCGTAGCCGACGCGGATCCGGCCGGTCACGGAAGCGCCGGCCTTTTCCAGCCGGGCGTAGCTGTCGTCGCTGTTCGTGATCAGCTCCACCAGCGCCTTCTCCACCGAGGCAAAACGCCGGGAGTCAATCCCGATCACCCGCTGGTCCACCTGGATTTCGGCAACCGTCATGCTGCTTACCTCGCTCACAACTGAGCTGTTGCTGCGCCCTCGGCACCGGACGGGGCCGATACGTGGAGCGTAGCAGTTTGGGCGCCGCCACCGTTGTGCACGGCCGATTTCGCCGGAAAGCTGCCAATTCGCGGGAAGCTTCCGGCGAGCACGCAGGTTTCCGGCGAATTCGGCACTCAGCATACGGGGGCATGGCCCCGGCTACCTGACGATGGTGCCGGCGTCGGTGCGGCGGCCCGCCGTTGCATGTGCCGAGGCTGTGCGATGGAGGATAGTTTTAGGGCATGACGGCAAGCTACAGGTACGACGTCGAGGTCCTCCATCTCCTCGTCTCGCCGGCGCACGCCTACTTCGGCCGCGCCCGCGACGGTGCAGCGGCAGGTCCCCACCACGGACGCGGACCGGGTCGAACGTGGTGGCCGGCAAGGGTATCGTCGGCGACCGGTTCTTCGGCAAGGCCGCGCACATGGACGCCGCCGTCACCCTCATCGCGGTCGAGGCCCTCGAAGCGATGGCCGCGGAGCTGGGAGCCGGGCCCTTTGACCCGCTCCTGACCCGGCGCAACGTGGTCCTTCGGGGCGCCCACCTGGCGCCCCTGCTGGGTCAGGACTTCGCGCTCGAATCGCGCGGTGAGCTGGTTCGGCTCCGGGCCGGACGGCCTGCCCACCCCTGCGCCTGGATGGACCGGATGCTCGCCCCGGGCGCGCACGCCGCGATGCGCGGGCGGGGAGGCGTGCGCTGCCAGCCAATCTCGGACGGATTCCTGAGCCGCGGGCCGGCGGTGCTGATCAGCCCCGTGCCCCTCGACCCCGGGCAGGCCGGCATCCCAACACTCCTGCGCCCGTCGCGGCTTCCGTAGCGCTTGCCCAATGTCATCCTAGACACGGGCGACGCGACCACTGCGCCCGGAGGCGATCTATCGCATCCGTGGATTCCTCGCTAGGTTTTTTCAACCCACTGGGCGCGCCAGGATGGCGCTTCGAAGGCCTCGCTCCAGTACGCCGTTTCCTTAGCGATTTTGCCGTCCCGAAATTCGAAGATGAAGACCGTTTCATACTTCGGGCCGCCGTAGTCCAATGACGCCTCGGCGACCACCAGGTCTCCGCCACTGACCAGTCTGCGGAGCGTGATGGTCGGCAGTTGCGGGAAGGCGTTGTAGATTCCCCTCCGATTCTCGGCGCCGCGCACGAGTTCCCCGGATTGCGGCCAGTGCATGACCGCGTCGTCATGAAACAGCTCGTCCATGAGCTCAACCCGGCGGTCGTTGATACAACCGATCAGTCGGTTGACCACATTCTCGTTTGCATTGGATTCATCCACCGTCTTCACCTCGGAATCTTCGCCGCCCGGCCAAAGTCAGCCGGCAGATTGTGCTGTTCACCCATGTTCAAAATCTCGGCCTCTCAGCTCCTTGTCTTGCATTTTGCTCCCGCACGGTGGTTTTCGCCACAGCACTTGGCTACGTCGTCTTGCTTTGTCTTCTCATGCCTGTCACCGGCAGTCATGACCGGCAGGCAACAAGTGCGCGGCAACACTACGGCCGGGCTGCGGCGACGGGCGCGGCCGCCGGCGACCAGACCTGGTCGAGCCGTTTGATCCGCCGGTACGCGACCCGGACGAACCGCACCCCGTTGGAGGCGATGCTGACCACCCCGAAGAAGGCGAAGCCGAACACCGGATCCCCCGCCTCGGCGATCCTCAGCACGGCGATTCCGGCCAGGAAGTAGATGCTGCCTTCCACGGTGTTCACGCCCAGGGAGAGCAGGCTCAGGCCGCGGGTGGACGCGCTGGCCAGCCCCTCGTACGCCGCCGGGATGGCGTAGAACAGCGTCGATACGCCCAACATGAGCCCGAGGGCGTCCTGCACGGGCATGAAGAACCGGGCTCCGATGGTGGCGAGGGCAAGGACCGCCGCCGACCCGACCCCGGCCAGGACGATTTCGCGCCTCTTCCGGGCCCCGGTCCTGGCCACTTCCCGGCAGAGGAAGGCGTGGATCACGATCCACAGGATGTTGGCAGCCAGCACCCACCAGCTCTGGACGATCACCGCCAGGGCCAGCCAGCCCAGTCCGGTGCCGGCGAGCACGCCCAGGCTCATGCCGCTGACGCCGTCGCTGGTCCCGGTGCGCTGCACCCGCAGGAGCGCGGGAATCGACCGGATGAGCTCGACGGCGATCAGGACTAGCCCGGCAAGCGCGGCGGACATCTCGGCGGACAACTGGCTCCTTCAGGTTCCTGCGACCATCGCGCAGTTGAAGCCACCATAGCCGAGCCGTGACGGGCACGGCTCGGCGGCTGATGGCAATGGCTAGGAGAAGCGTCCCGGCCGGAAGGTGGCGAGCATCGGGTGCTTCTTGCCGGTCATGATCTCGCCCGCGAGAAGTTCGCCGGCGATGAGGCCGAGCGTGGCGCCCGAGTGCGTGAAGGCCACGAAGCAGCCGGGCACCTGGCCGAGTTCACCGAGGACCGGTTCGCCGTCGCCCGGGATGGGCTTGTAACCGATCTTCCATGAGGCCGGCTTGAGCTCGGGGTTGCCGGCGATCAGCTTGGAGGCTTCGTCGGCGAGTTCCTGGACCACGTCATCGGGGATGCTGAAGGAGCCGTCGGCGTGTTCGGTGATGTGCTCTTCGTACCAGTCATGGTCCAGGGCCAGGGCGTTTCCGGGGTTCGGCCGGACGGCGGCCCGCGGGGTGTTCAGCACGGCCTTCAGCTCGTGCTCCACGGGTTTGGTCAGCACCAGCATGGAGACCGGGGAACCGTTGGGGATGTCGACGCCGAAGGGTGCCACGACGGCGGGCGTTGCGGCACCGCACGCCACCAGAACCGCGTCCGCCTCGTAGGTTTCACCTGCTGCCGTCTCGACGCCGGTGGCCCGGCCGGCATCGACCGTGACGGACACTTTGCCGGCGTTGAGTACGAGTTCGCCGCCCAGGGCGTGGAACTCCTCCATCAGGAAGTCCACCAGTTCGGGCAGGCTGACCCAGCCCTCACCGGGATTGAAGATGGCGTTCTCCGGCACGGCGTCCGGATCGATGCCGGGCGTGGCTGCGGAAATCTGCCCCGGCGCCAGAAGCTTGGAGTTGTAGCCGATGGACGCCTCGTAGTCGTGGCGGGCTTCCGTGGCGGCGCCCTGTCCGGCCGCGTTCCACATGAGGCCCCCGCCGAACTGCAGCCAGTCCCGGTCGGGGTCCGCGGCAAAGAGGGTGCGGTACCGGTCAACGCCGGCGACCCGGAGCTGGTGGTATGGGGTGGACCGTTCCCCTGCGGAGTTCAGCCAGGACAGCGACCGGCCGGTGGCCTCGCTGGCCAGGCCGTGTTCGCTCAGGAGGATGACGGAGGCGCCGTCGCGGAGCAGGTGGACGGCGGTGGAGACGCCGAGGATGCCGCCGCCGATGATGGCGACGCGTTTGGTTGCGGGTGTGGAGGACATGGGTCTCCCTTTCTTTGCGTAATGGTCTTTGCGTAATGGGTGCTCAGGTGGCGCGGGTGGCCTGGTGCGGGCGATGCGCGGTAGGGCTAGGCGGACGCGCGGATCTTTTCGATGACCTTCAGGACTTCGAGTGACTCTTCAGGGTCGACCGGAAGCGGGCCCTCGCCCCGGAGGGCCGCCGCCAGCCGGGTGTAGAACTCGGGATACGCGCCCGTTCGGGCAGCTACCGGCTCGGTGGCTCCATCGACGCCGACGCGCCCCCAGGAGTCCTCGGGGTCGACGCCGTAGGCGGGATCCGACGGCGTCATGCCGGCTTCGAGCGCCGGTTCCTGGCTGTCCAGACCCCACTTCGTGTACCCCGCCTCGGAGCCCAGGACGTGGAAGCGCGGACCGACCTGGGCTGCCATGCCGTTCATCCACAGCCGTGACCGGACCCCGGATTCATGGAGCAGGGACACGAAGGCCTCGGTGTCGGCTCCATCCGGGGCCGGGCCGTGGTTCGCGGTCTCCCCGTAGCTTTCCGCGACCGGGCCAAAGAGCTGGATGGCCTGGTCGATCAGGTGGGCGCCGAGGTCGTTGAGGATGCCGCCGCCCTCGGACACTGCGGCGGTGTCCCGCCAGTTCCCGAAGCCGTCCGGCCGCCACCACTCAAAGCGCGACTCGAAGCTGCGGATCTCCCCCAGCGTTCCTTCCCTGAGCAGCTTTTGGAGCGTCAGGAAGTCGGCATCCCACCGCCGGTTCTGAAAGACCGTGAGCTGCACGCCGGCGTCGGACGCCCGGGAGATGAGCGCCTCGCCCTCGGCCGCCGTCGTGACGAACGGCTTGTCCACCACCACATGGAGGCCGTGGGCCATGGCGGTTGCGGCGAGGTCGAAGTGGGTCAGCGGGGGCGTGCCGAGGACGACCAGGTCAAGGTTCCCGGCGAGGGCGAACAGGGCCTCCGGCGTCGGGACGATCCGGGTGTGCGGGTAGAGCCTTGCCGCCTCCGCGGCCCGGCCCGGATCCGCCGTGACGATCACGTCCAGCGAGTAACCGGGATCCGCCGCGATCAGCGGTGCGTGGAAGACTTTGCCCGAGATGCCGAATCCGACGACGGCGGTGCGGATGGGTGCCGCGGCGGTGTTTCCCTTCAGGGTCTCCATCAGAGCACTTCCGAGAGGAAGCGCTGGAGGCGTTCGCTTTGCGGGTTGTCGAAGAGTTCGGCGGGCGTGCCGGACTCGACGACTTCGCCTTCGTCCATGAAGACAACCTGGTCGGCGACCTTGCGGGCGAAGCCCATCTCATGGGTGACCACCAGCATGGTCATGCCGCGGCGCCCCAGGCCTGCCATGAGGTTCAGCACCCCCTTGACCAGTTCCGGGTCCAGGGCGCTGGTGGCCTCGTCGAAGAGCATGACTTCCGGTTCCATGGCCAGGGCGCGGGCGATTGCGACGCGCTGCTGCTGTCCGCCGGAGAGGTCCCGGGGCCGGTGGTCGGCGCGTTCGGCGAGGCCGACCTCGGCGAGGCGGCGGCGGGCGCGTTCCCGGGCTTCGGCTTTGGGCATGCCCTTGACGCTCCAGAGGGCCAGGGCCACGTTCTCGAGGGCGGTGTGGTCCGGAAAGAGGTTGAAGTGCTGGAAGACCATGCCGATGCGGCTGCGCAGGAGGTCCGGCTTGACCTCCAGGGCGCTCTCGCCGGCCAGGAGCACGTCGCCGCTCTTGGGTTCGTGCAAGCGGTTGACGCCGCGCAGCAGGGTGGATTTGCCGGAGCCGGAGGGCCCGATGATGCAGGTGGTGGTGCCGGGGGCGACGCTGAGGCTGACGTTGCGGAGCACCTCGATGTCGCCGTAGGCCATGGTCAGGTTCTTCAGTTCCAGGCTGGAGCCGTGGAAGGTCTCGATGTCCGGGGCAGCGTTCTGCGCTGGCGCTGGCGGTGTTGCTGGTGCTTGCGGTGTTGCTTGCGAGGCTCATGTGTTGCTCCCGGTGGTCAGCGGTGAGGCCGCGGCGAGTTCTTTGACTTCCTTGAGGCCGCTGCTGGGTGCGGCGGGGCGGCGTCGGCCGGTGCGGAAGCGGTTGTCGAAGTGGTTGACCAGGTGGGTCAGGGGAACCGTGATCAGCAGGTAGAAGATGCCGGCCATGACCAGGGGCGAGAGGTTGCCGGAGAGGACGGCGGCGTCCTGGCCCACGCGGAAGAGTTCCCGTTCGGTGACCAGCAGGCCCAGGAAGTAGACCAGCGACGAGTCCTTGACGATCGCGATGAACTGGTTCACCAGCGCCGGCAGGACCCGGCGGACGCCTTGCGGAACCACCACGAGGGCCATGGACTTTGCGTAGCTCATGCCCAGGGCGCGGCAGGCCTCGCCCTGGCCTTTGTCCACGCTCTGGATGCCGGCGCGGAAGATTTCGCCGATGTAGGCGCTGGCGATCAGGCTCAGGGCGATGATCCCGAGGGGGTAGGGCGAGGGGCCGAAGATCGACTGGCTGAAGCGGGCGAATCCCTGGCCGATCAGCAGGATGGTCAGGATGGCCGGGAGCCCGCGGAAAAGGTCCGTGTAGATCCGGGCCGGGACCCGGAGCCATCGGGAGGGTGATATCCCCATCACGGCGACCACCATGCCGAGGGCGACGCCGATGATCGTTGCTGCGATGGAGATGATGAGGGTATTGAGGAGACCGACTCCCAGAAGCTGGGGCAGGACTTCGGCCATTGCGCCGAAGTCGAAGAAGGTGCGGGTGATGGTGCTTAACCAGTCCATGGTTGCTCTCAGACGTAGGTAGCTTGTGGAACCCGGGCGGGCCGCGCGGTGCGGCCCGCCCGGTCAGGTGGCAGCCGGGCTGGGTGCCGGATGTTTGTCCCTGCCGTTGTGGTGTCTTTTAGTTGCCGGGCCGTTTACTTGCCGGGCCGTTTACTTGCTCGGCGTCGGGCTTGCCGTCTGCTCGGCCTTCGGCAGGTACTGCTCGGGCATCGGGGAGCCCGGGAACCACTTCTGGTACAGCTTCTTCCACGTGCCGTCCTCCATGGCCGCGGCCAGGCCCTTGTTGAGGGCGTCCTTGAAGGCGGTCTTGCCCTTGGCCACGGCGAACCCGGCGGGAGCGTCGAAGGACGGGATGTCCGCGGCGCTGACCAGTCCGAACTGTTCCTGATAGGCCTTGGCGGCCTCGTAGTCCAGGAAGTGCGCATCGATGGATCCGCTGTTCACGGCAGAGATTGCGGTGTTGTTGTCCGGGAAGCGCACGAGGTTCGCTGACGTGAAGTTCTTGACGGCGTAGGCCTCCTGCAGCGTTCCCTGCACGACGCCGAGGCGCTTGCCGGCGAGCCCGTCGGCGCTGGTGATGCCCGAGGTTTTCGTGGTGATGACGGTCAGGTAGCCGGCCAGGTAGCCGTCGGAGAAGTCGACGGTTTGCTTGCGCTTGTCCGTGATGCCGATTGCCGCAACGCCGGCGTCGAACTGGCCGTTGGAGACGGCGGCGAGCAAGCCGGAGAAGTCCTGTCCGGTGAAGACGACCTTGTCGATTCCGGCGCGGTGGGCGACGTCCTTGAAGAGCTCGACGTCGAAGCCGGTGAAGTTTCCCTGGGCGTCGGCGAAGGTGTAGGGCTTGGAGTCACCCAGGCTGGCGACGCGAATGGTGCCGGCCTCAATCAGGCTGTAGGGGTTGTCCGCCGGCGCCGATGAGGCGGAGGAGGTTCCGCCGCAGCCGGACAGTGCCAGGACCGCGGCAACCGCAGCGGCGACGAGCGCCACCGGGCGCATTTTCTTTCCTGTGTTCACAGCGTTTTCCAATCGTGGGAGTGAGGGGCGAGGTTGGCGGGCAGTGGGCCCCCGTGGTGCGGGACTGTCGATGCGAGTCTTGCTGAGTCCGGTCTCAGTCCCTAAGATTGAGACCGGACTCACATCGATTGCTAGAAATGTAATCGAAGCCACATGGGGCGTCAAGGGTCCGCTACGAAAGGCCGTAATGAATAGTGATGCTTCCCGGCGCCGCGATGTCACTGTCGCCGACGTCGCTAGAGCCGCCCAGGTTTCCAAGGCCCAGGCCGCCCGCGCCCTGGGCAACTACGGTGCCGTGAGCGACGACGTGCGCGAGCGGGTGCTGGCCGCCGCCGAAGAGCTCGACTACCGGCCCAACGAGCTCGCCCGCAGCATGAACACGGGGAAATCGCACACCATCGGGGTGGTGGTCGGTGACATCGAAAACCCCCATTTCGGCCTGGCCACACGGGGCATTACCGACACCGCAAAGCGCAGCGGCTTCAACGTCATCCTGATCAACACGGACGAGGACACCGAGGCCGAAATCGATGCCGTCAGGGTGCTCCTGGACAAGCGTGTGGACGGCCTGATCGTGGCGCCGGCGTCCTCCGTGGAAACGCAACATTTACGGCGCGTTCACGAATCCGGCCGCCCGCTGGTCCTGCTGGACCGCAAGGCGCCGGGGCTCGACGTCGATACCGTGTCGGTGGACATGGAGGACATCTCCCATGAATCCACGAGCTACCTGATCAAGTCCGGCCACCGGAGGATCGCCTTCATCTCCACGCTCAAGACAGCCGAGCCGTACCGCGACGGCATGGTGTTGGATTCGTCCCAGATTTCGGATCGGCGCGACGGCATGAAACGCGCGTTCGTTGAGGCGGGCCTGGATCTGCCGGACGATCTGATCCGCCTCAACGCCGGCGACGCCGAGTCGATCAAGAAGATCACCCGCGAGCTGGTGCAACGCCCGGACCCGGCGACGGCGATCATCGCCTCCGACGGGCTGATCGGCCTCAGCGTCGTCGAAGCCATCCAAGAGCTTGGCCTGTCGATTCCGGAGGATGTCTCCTTCCTCATGTATGACGACTTCGCCTGGACACGTCTCACCACTCCCCCGCTCACCGTCATCGCGCAGCCCGTGTATGACATGGGCGTTGCGGCCGCGTCGGCCCTGATCCGGCAGATCGAAGGCCGGAAGGCACCTGCGGCCGCGCCGGAATTCACGGCCGAGCTGATCCGTCGGGGCTCGGTCGCAGCCCCACGGGCGGTCGACGTCGGCAACTAATCTGCCCGCAACACTTTCCGGCCCCTACGGACTTTGGACACGTGCCAGGGCTGGTCCACCAAGCCTAAAATTGAGCATGGCCGGTTCCGACGCGCTCGAAGTGGGGAACACCGAAGCGGACACAGGTCCGTCATGGAGTTGACAGTCATCGTCCTGATCACTGCCGCCCTGTTCGCCTGGGCGCTGGTTTCGGCGCGGCTGCAGCGTGCGGATCTGACCGCTCCGATGGTGTTCATTGCTGTCGGCGCGGCCCTAAACTGGTCCGGGCTGGTCGATGGCTCCGCGCCCCCGGAGGCTGTCACTCCGCTGGTCGAGATCACCCTGGTCTGGGTGCTCTTCTCCGACGCCGCCCGCCTGCCCCTGCAGCAGTTGCGCCAGGACGTGGGCCGCTATGTGCGGCTGCTGGGAGTCGGCCTGCCCCTCACGATCGCGCTCGGGTGGATCCTGGCAGTCTGGTTCTTCCCCCACTTCGGGCCGTGGCTGGCCCTCCTCGTCGGCGCGGCGCTGGCCCCCACCGACGCCGCTCTCGGGGTCCCCGTGGTGACGAATCCGGTGGTGCCGTCGCGGATCCGCCAGCTGATCACGGTCGAGAGCGGCCTCAACGACGGCATCGCCACGCCGGTCGTCATGGTCGCGATCGCAGGGGCTGCCGCTGCAGCGGGCTTGGAGAGTGCTGCCGCTCCCGGCAGCGCTGCGGTCGAGTTGCTCATCGGCGCCTGTGTCGGCGCAGCGGCGGGTGCCCTGGGCGGGTGGCTGCTGCAGCTGGCGGCCCGGCGCGGGACCGCTGCCGAGGACTTCGCCGGCATCGGAGTTCTTGCCCTGAGCCTGCTCGCCTACACCTCCGCTGTCGCCGTGGGCGGCAACGGATTCGTGGCCGCGTTCTGCGGCGGGCTGGCGTTCGGCACGTGCGCCGGTCACCGGGCGCCGCCCGCACTGGTCTTCGTCGAGCAGGTGGGCGGCCTGGCGTCACTGCTCGTGTGGATGGCCTTCGGAGCCATCGCCGTTCCGACCATGCTGGCGCACTTCGTCCCCCTGACCATCGTGTATGCGGTACTCAGCCTCACGGTGGTGCGCATGCTTCCGGTGGCACTGGCCTCGATGGGTGCAGGCCTCGACCGGAACACCATCCTGTTCGTGGGGTGGTTCGGTCCGCGCGGCCTGGCTTCCCTCGTGTTCGCACTGCTGGCGCTGGAAGCCGTCGGACCGGTATCTGATGAGGCCGTGGGGGTCATCACGGCCACCGTACTTCTCAGTGTCTTGGCCCATGGATTCAGCGCCGCGCCGTTGGCCGCCCGCTACGGACGGGCCGCTGCCGCGGCGGGACCAGAACCCGGCGGGCCGGTGCACGGTCACACCCGCTCCCGCCCGGGGCCTGAGCCGCATGCACATGCCCACTCTGCCATTTCGACCGAAACGGGCCCGTCCTTAGTCCGGGCTGAACCGTCCGCGCTGTACCCGGGCGTCGCCGTCGCTGTTCGCATCACGCCGGGCGCCTGTGATGAGACTCACGCACAATTTTCGCCATCTGGCTTGAGCCGCCCGCACGGCGCTGTGCACTATGGAAAGGCAAGGCAGGGAACTCAAATTCCCGGCCGACGCAGCCCTGACTACTCCGACGCACAGCGTGCACGGCAGATCAGCGGCAAAGATTTACCCATTCTGGTGGACGCAATGAGGCCAAACCGGTGAGCTCGCAGAGCTGCCCCGAGGTCTCAGGCGTTCCTGGTTTGGCCCTACGGCGGCTCCGCATCGGTGCGGCAGCCGGACCTCCGGATTCACGAATGGAAGCACTGAACAATGACGTTTGAAACTGCCAACTCCGTAACCCACAAGCTCTGGGACCGCTCCACCATGCACCACGAGCTGGACGCCCTGATCCACGACCTCTCGGAGCGCCACAACACCCCCAAGAGCAACATCGCGGTCCACGCCAGCGGACCCGGCACCTTCACGCTCAGCCTGAACCACGAAGCCTAAAGTCCGGCCTCCAGGCAGTCAGCAACACCGAACGACGACGGCGGGAGTCACCTCCCGCCGTCGTCGTTTGGCGTTCAAGCCCGGCGGATCAATCCCTCCAGTCGTCCTCGCCTGCAGTGGCCGCCAAGGCCTCTTCAACGACAATGATGTAGTCCGCCCGGTTACCGGACAGCGGGATCGACAGTTCGCCGTACTGGCCGAAGGCCACATCCACCACCTCTTCTGGCCGGTCCAGCCCCAGCTTCCTGGCCAGGTAGCCAATGTCCGGGATGTCCCGGTCCCGTTCGGCTGCGACCTTCATCGCCAGAAGGGTTTCGTCGGTCGCGATACTGGCTTTCAGCCCCTCCCCCACGTCAATTTCGGTCCAGCGGGCGCCGTCCGGGATGAATGCCCTCGCGTTGTCGTTCAGCCAGCCGGCGGGCAGTGTCATGTCTTTTGCCATTGTCGCCGCGACCCTGTCCACATCCGATTTGGGTATGTAGGAAGCGTCGATGTCGGCCGTGGTGCGCCTGTGGGAGCCGGCGAACATCACAGCCGCACCACCCACTAAGCGAATGTCGCCCAGAATGCCTTCTGCGGCGAGCCTGCGACCCAGCTCTGCCAAGAGCCTCCTGATGGTGGGCAGGTCGAATTCGTGGCTGTCGGTCATGCGCTGGTCAGCGACTTTTCGCGCAGGAAGATACCTGCCCGGGCGAGTTCCGGCGGGGTTTCCCGCTTTGTGAGGGCGAGGTATGCCTCGGTAGTGGTCCTGAAGTCGTAGGGGAACCACTCGGGGGCCAGCGGGGCCGTGTTTGTCCACACGGGAAGGGCACCGCCCGCCTTGCGGAGTGCGTAACCGAGGGATGCGGCAAAGAGCTTGTCCCACTTCGCATCCTTCAGAGATGGGGGCTTGCGCAGTCGTCCCGGCTGCTCGCATCTGGCGATGGCGGTGACTGTGTTCCCGAGGATGCGGAGGGCAAACTCCGGGTCTCCCTTCACTAGCTCGCGACGGATCGTGCCTGCTGCTTCGTCAATGAGAGCTTGCAGGGGTGACGGTGCAGGTTCGGGTTCGGCGGTTGCCTGGAGGGACCATCCGGCGGCGTACATGAGCTGCAGGGCTTTGCCCAGCTCGGCGCGGTCGTGGCCGGTCTCGAATTCGGCAACGAACTTGCGCGAGACCCCCGCCTCGGCGGCGAGTTGTTCCTGTGTGAGACCGCGGCGCTTGCGCAGTTCTTTGACGTGTCGGCCAGCGTCGGCTGCAGTGTCAATGGTGTTCATGGCTCCCTCCCGCGTCCATCCATTGTGACACCGTTCGGTTACATTTAGAAGAGTCGCCGCCACCTTTGACCTGCGAGCCCCGCCCACACCCACACAGCGCCACACCACCGAACTCGTCGACCCCACACCGCCACCTACAACAAGTAGCCAGACACTCCCACGAAGAACGCCGGAATCCCCGCCAACACGGGGATTCCGGCGTCTCACACGAGGTAACTCCGGGCTAGAACGTCCAGGGCATGGCGTCGTGGTTGAAGTCGCGGAACGAGCCAAACTTGCCTGCGTTGAATGCCAGGCCCTCGCCATCCCGGTCACGGCAGGCGACAACCTGGCCGAAGAACACCTGGTGGTCGCCGATGTCGTACTGGTGGACCACCTTGCACTCGGCCTGCGACAACGCGCCGGAGATCACCGAGAGCCCGCCTTCGGTCGTGTCAAACTCGCCGGCTTCGAAGCGGGCGCCGCCGCGGGTGGCGAACTGCCGGGCCACGACTTCCTGCTTTGCACCCAGAATCGAGATCGCGAATTTTCCGCTGGCCAGCAGGGCGTCTCCCGTGCGGGTGTTGAAGTTCAGCGAGATCATCAGGATCGGCGGGTCGAGACTGATGGACGTGAGCGAGTTGATGGTCATGCCGTACTGCTCGCCCCCGTGCTCGGTGGTCACCACGGCCACACCGGTGAGGAAGCGGCCCATGGTCCGGCGCATGGCCAGCCCGTCGGGCTCGGCGAAGACTGCTGGGGTACCCATGTCAGTTCATTCCATCCTGGTAGTAACGCACCTCGAACATCTTGGCCCCGCCCTCGGAGATCCACGGTCCGTGTTCCATTCCCGGCGGACGGGTGGCCCAGTCACCGGCGCGGAAGGTCCGGCCCAGGCGCTGGTCCACGAAAGAACCTTCGAAGATGAAGACCTCTTCCCAGAAGTCGTGGGTCAGGGCCCCGTTGGGAGAAGTGTCCGTGCCCGGTTCGAACTTCAGAATGCGGGTTACCGAGTCATTCGAGTCGTCGCGGGCCAGGATGGCCTCGGAGAGGCCCTCGATATGCGGCACGCACGGCGTGAACTCCACCGAGGAGGTGGGGGTGAATTCAAACTCCGGCTTTGCCATGGCTAGTTCTCCTCCTTGCGGCCGTCCACGCCGTAGCTGGCCAGGAACTCGTCGAGCTCGGCGACCTGCGCTTCGTAGCCGTAGTTCCGGTAGGTGTACACGCCCTTGACGACGAATGGAGCGCCGGCGTAGAAAAGCTCGTACTGCTGGTGGCGTCCGGCAAACTCGGAGCCGATGATGTCCCAGGCCAGCCGGAAGAGCTTGATGCGCTCTTCGCTCGGAACGCCCGGGGAGGCGATGTAGCGCTCGACGTCGGGAGCCGTCACCGGGCTCTTCATGTCCACCACGCTGGAGGGCAGCTGCAGGACACCGCCGCCCACCAAGTCACGCAGGATCGCAATGACGCGCGGGTAGGTTTCGGACTGCAGGCCCATGACGCCGTAGAGGGCGCGCTTGCCTGGAACCAGCATTCCGGAGGAGTCTGCCTCGGCCGTGTACTCGGCGGCAATCAGCGCGGACTCGACCGAGGAAACCAGGGCTGCGAGCTCGCCGAGCTTCTCCTGGACGCCCGGGATCTTGTCCGTGCCGTTGACCTGGGTGACCTTGCGTGCCACGGCTGCGATGAACTGCAGCTTGGTGGTGAAGCGGGTCTGGGCCTGCCAGTTGCCCAGTGCGTGGGCGCCGGTTTCGAAGAACTGGCGGCGCAGGGTCTCCACGTTGCGGTCAATGAAGATGCGGTCCCAGGGAACCAGGACGTCGTCGAAGATGACCAGGGCGTCGGGCTCGTCGTAGTGGCTGGTCAGCGGGTAGTCGAACTCGCTGGTAGCTGCCGGGCTGAACGGGCGGCGGCAAAGGAACTTGAGGCCCTCCGTGGCCGTCGGCAGCGCGAAGCTGATGGCGAAGTCGACATCATCCGGGCCCAGGGGCTTGATGCAGGTGACGAATACTTCGTCGGCGATGGCGCCGCCGGTGGCGAGCATCTGCGAGCCGCGGACAATCAGGCCTTCCTCGGTTTCCCGGACCACGCCGACCTGAAGGAAGTCGCCTTCCCAGCCGGACGCCGTCGTCGCGCGGGAAACCTGCGGCGGGATGATCGCGTAGGAGACGTAGAGGTTCTCGCGCAGGATCCGCTCGTAGTAACGGCGGATGTTGCCGGCGAAGTCTCGCTCTGTGTTGTCTGGGTTTTCGAAGACCTCCGGGTGGGCGCCGAAGGCTGCGAAGAAGGTGCCTACGTGGTCCGGGCTGCGGCCCACCCAGCCGTGGGTGTGCTTGGCCCAGCGCTCAACGGCCTGGCGGCGCAGCTTCAGCTCTTCTGCGGTGCGCGGGATGCTGAACACCCGGTTGGCCGTGCCGTTGATTTCTTCGCTGTGGTACTGCATGCCGTTGGCGGGATCGGCTGCGATGTCGAACAGCTCGGCGATGGTGCGGATGACGTTGCGGAACGCCGGGTGTTCGGCAACGTTCTCTACAGCTTCTCCGTCAATCAGTACGGTACGCCCGTCATTGAGCGTCTTGATGTACTCGTCTCCGGTCCTCATGACTAGTGTCCTTTCGTGATGATGTACGTGTGGTCAAGGGTGTTTCCGTCGGGAAAGGCCAGTTCGATCCGCCATTCCCGGCCGTAAATGAACTCGCCGCCGATGACGGGCAGGGTGCCCCCAAGGCAGACGAAGTCCCGTTCGCCGATGCCGTTCCGCTCCAGGAGGAGTCCGACGACGTTGGCAGGGGTCCGCAGGTTATCCAGCGTGCCGTCCTGGTACAGGCGGCCGTCCACCCACGTCCGGGCCCGGCACTCGTCGAGCGAAAGCCCGTCGAGCTCCGGCACCGCTACGACGCTGCCGGCCACCGGCTTGGGGCAGGCCCGCTTGGAGTCGCCGATGTCGAGGGTTTCGACGTGGCGGTCCGTGTGGTCCGAGGCGATGCCCAGGTAGTAGCGTCCGCCGTGGCGGATGTAGAGCGGCTCGATCTCGCCGGAGGTCTGGTCCCCCGCGACGGCCAGTTCCGCGGCGGAACTGACCGTGACGCTCTCCACGGGATAGAACATCGGCACCGAGGGCGGCGGGGCGACGCCAATGGCGGCAAGTTCATCGATGTGGTGCTGGACGGCGGCAGCGTCTCGGCCGGTGTAGCCGGCGACGACGGCGTAGAAGTCGGTGAGGTCGATCGTCTCGCCGGTGCCCGCGACGTCGAACGTCAACGTTTCTGTGCTGGTCTTCATGGGTCTTATTTCCTGGTCAGCGGGCAAGGCCCGAGTAGTCCGCGAGCCGGTCGGCGATGACCGGGAACTCACGGCGGGTGGTCTGGACAAGGCTGGGGTCGATGCTGACACGCAGCACCTCTTCGCCGGAGCCGGCTTCCGCTACGAGGCGGCCGGCGGGATCCACAACGCGGCTGGTGCCGCCAAGCTCAACGCCCTCCTGGATGCCTGCGGCGTTGCAGGCGAGGACGAAGACCTGGTGCTCGACGGCGCGGGCGGACGTCAGGAGCTTCCAGTGCTCCCGGCGCGCGGCCGGCCAGGCGGCGGGAACGACGACTATTTCCGCGCCGCGAAGGCTCAGCTCGGACCAGAGTCCCGGAAAGCGAAGGTCGTAGCAGGTGGTTCCTGCCATCTGTCCGAACGGGGTGTCCGCGACCGGAAGGGAATCTCCGGGGGTGAGCAGATCGGCTTCGAGGGATTTGTAGCCGAAAACGTGGAGTTTGGAATACCGGTGGGCGACATTGCCATCCGGGTCAACCAGTACCGAGGTGTTGCGCAGCACCGGCGAACTGCCGGGGGCCCCTCCCTCGACCTGCTCGACAATGCTTCCAACGTGCACATGGGCCCCGAGGTCCTTTGCGACGGCTGCGCACATGGCCACCGTTGGCCCGTCCGTCGTCTCTGAACGTTCCGGGTACTGCTCGAAGTGGAAGTAGCCTGCGCTCCAGAGCTCCGGAAGCACGATGAGGTCCGCTCCGCGCTGTTCGCGCAGGAGTGCCTCTGCGCGCTCGATGCGCTGGCTCTGGGTCTCGTTGTCCGGGCTGGACAACTGGACGAGTGCAATGTCCATGGGTGCTCCTTGTGTTTCCGGGCGAAGCCGCGGCCAGGGGGCCTAGCTTCGGTTTGTGTGGGTGGGTATGGCTTTGAGGACGGTGAGTGTGGAGTCGAGGTGGCTCCGCACAGCGGCCGAGGCGATCTGCGCGTCCTGGCTCCGGATCGCTTCCACAATGGCCCGGTGCTCTGCCACGACATGGTCGCTGCGGCCCTGGCTGTCCTGGATGGCCTTGACGCCCATGCGTTGCTGCTTGAACCGCTGGGAATCGTAGAGTTCCTCCAAGGCCGGATTGCCGGCCGCGTGCACGATGTACTTGTGGAAGCTGATGTCGCATTCGATGAACGCCACCGGGTCGGCCAGGCTCTCCTCCTGCGCGTGCAGGAGAAGCTCCAGTTCCGGCCCCGTGCGGCCGAGGGACGTGACTTTGCGGACTGCCCAGTCTTCGATAACCTGGCGGACTTCCATCATGCTTTCGATGTCCTGGGCGGTCAGCGCCGGGACATACGCGCCCTTGTGCGGGACGCGGCGAAGAAGCCCGGCGGCTTCGAGCCGCAGGAGGGCTTCGCGGACCGGGGTGCGGGAAACCCCGGCGGCCTCGGCGATCGCATTCTCGCTGAGGAAGGCTTCCTGGTCCCAAGGAAGTGACGAGATTTCCCTTCGCAGCCAAAGGTAGGCCGTCTCCGGAGCCGTCGGAGTGGGTTTCTGGAAAATGCTCATTGGTCCTCGATTCTGGTGCCTTCATCAGGTCATGTGTGCTGTTCGCGGCGGCGGCCAAGCGCCGCCACGAACTTTGACTAAATCATGACTGTGCCACCTTGTCGTCAAGCTCTGCGTCAAGGTCGCTGAGCTTGATGTTCTTGGTTTCCTTGGCGAAGGCAACCGAGATGATCGAGATCAGGCCCATGCCCACGAGGTAGAGGGCGATTGCCTGGCCCGTGCCGAAGGCCTTGTAGAGGGCCAGGGCGATGATCGGCGAGAGCGAGCCGGCAATCAGCGAGGCAACGTTGTACGCCACGGAGGTTCCGCTGTACCGGACCTTGGTGGGGAACAGTTCCGAGAAGAACGCACCGATGACCGAGCTGTAGGCCGCGAAGATCAGCAGGCCGCCGACCGCCGCGAGAATGATCGCCGCGGGTTCGCGGGTATCGAGCAGCGCGAAGAAGGCGAAGCCCCACACCACGGTTGCCGCGGAGGCTCCCATCATCATGGGCTTGCGGCCGATGCGGTCGGCGTAGATCGCCAGCAGCGGGATTGCCACGACGGCGACTCCCTGGCCGATCATGACGGCGGTCAGGCCGGTCTGCCGGTCCATCTTGAGGATGTCCGTGACATACGTGATGAGGAACAGCGAGTAAATGTAAAAGCCCGCGTTTTCGCCCATGCGGCTGCCGGTGGCAATGAGGATCTCGCGCCAGTTTCCGCGGAAGAGTTCGGCCAGCGGCAGCTTGGCCGGCTTGGCGTGCTCAGCCTCGGCCTCGGCCTTGGCCTGGGCAGCCTGGAAGAGCGGAGTCTCCTGGACGTAGAGGCGCAGCACCAGCCCGATGATCACGAGCAAAGCGGAAAGACCGAAAGCGATCCGCCAGCCCCAGGCCAGGAAGTCCGACTGCGACATGACTGACGACAGCAGGGCAAGGACGCCGGCCGCCATGAGGTTGCCCAGCGGAGGACCGACATTCGGCCAGGAAGCCCAGAAAGCCCGCTTGGTGCTGTCATCGCTGTACTCGGAGACGAGAAGGACGGCTCCTCCCCATTCGCCGCCGAGGGCAAAACCCTGGACGAGGCGAAGGAAGAGGAGGATGAGGGGCGCAGCGATGCCGATGGAGGCGTAGGACGGAATGAAAGCGATCAGGGCCGTTGCGATACCCATCAGCAGCAGGCTTGCGACAAGGGTGGATTTACGTCCGTGCTTATCGCCCAGGTGGCCAAGGACAACGGCGCCCAGCGGCCGGGCAAGGAAGCCCGCCGCGAACGTACCCAGGGCCAGCATGGTGCCGACGAAGGGATCCGCGCTGGGGAAGAACAGTTTGTTGAAGACAAGGGCGGCAGCCGTGCCATACAGAAAGAAGTCGTACCACTCGACGGCGGTGCCGGCGAGGCTGGATGCAGCAACTGCGGGAAGGGAGGTGTGCTTGCGCACCGCTCGCTCCTGTTGGGACACATTGCTCATGGGGATCCTCGGGTTTACGGGGTCGATGTGTTTCGTGCGCACCGTTGCGCAGGAGATTCATATCGCCGGACGGCTCGTCCGGCCTTCGTGATGTGACTCATTTGGTGCTGAATGAAGACTGTAGACCAGTTGTATACAGTCTGTCTACAGTTTGAATACTTTCTCTCGCTCCCCTTGACTCCGGATGTGATCCACGTCAACAATTAGTGAATGGCTTTCACTAATGAAACAGCGGCAACGGCGCCGCCCGCAACTTCCAGCCCTCAGGCTGGACTGAAGAAGAACGCAATCGGCACTCGCGACATTGTGTTCATGTTGGTGTCAGCGGCCGCGCCGCTGACCATCGTGGTCGGCATCGCTCCGCTCGCCCTCGCGGTGGGCGGTGTCGGCGCCCCCGCCATCTACATCGCTGCCGGGCTGAGCCTGGCCCTCTTCGCCATCGGCTTCATGGCACTAACCCGGCACGTCCACTCCTACAGCGGCTTCTACGGCTACATCTCCAAGTCCCTGGGCCGGGCGATCGGTCTCGGCTCCGGGCTCACGGCCTGGATGAGCTACAACGGCATCCAGATCGGCCTCTACGGGCTGCTCGGCATCCAGTCCAACATCGCCGTCAAGTCCTTCACCGGCGTCGAACTTCCGTGGTGGCTCTACGCGATCGTCGCGATCGGGGCCGTCTGGTATCTGGGCTGGCGAGGGATCGACGTCGGCGCCAAGGTCCTGGCCGTTCTGCTCACCCTCGAGACAGCGATCGTCGCCCTCGTCGCCACGTTCGTCCTGGCCCAGGGCGGCGCACAGGGCATCAGCTTTGAGTCCTTCACCCCCGATGCCATCTTCTCCCCGCAGTTCGCTGCGGTCCTCGGCCTCGGCTTCTCCGCCTTCATGGGTTTTGAATCGGGTGCCCTGTACCGGGAAGAGGCCCGCGACCCCGACCGGAGCGTTCCCCGCGCCACCTACATCTCCATCGCCTTCATCGGCGCGTTCTACGCCTTTGCCGTGTGGGTGATCGTCCAGGCCTTCGGTCCCACCGCCATCCAGGAGTTCGCCGCCGGGCACCTGGACACCGGCGATACCGCCTACATCATGGCCGGGACGTTCGCCGGCGAGTGGTGCGTGAACCTCATGAGTGTGCTGATCGTGACCAGCATCTTCGCGTCCCAGCTGTCTTTCCACAACACCATCAACCGCTACACGCTCTCGCTCAGCCGCGAGGGCATCTTCCCGAAGCGCTCCGGCCGGATCAGCCCGCGCTACAGCACGCCGTCGGCGGCCGGCCTCGAACAGACGCTGCTCGCTCTCGCCCTCGTGATCGGCGCGGCCCTGTTCCAGCTCGATCCGTTCACCCAGTTCCTCATCTGGACCAACACCCCGGGCGTCCTGGGCATCCTGCTCCTGCAGGCGCTCACCGGCGTCGGCGTGGTTGTCTACTTCACGCGCCGCAAGGACAACGGGCTGCGCTGGTACGTCATCCCCTCGGCGGTAGCGGCCACCCTCATCATGTGCGTTGTGTCGTTCCTGATGGCGGACAATGCCGAACTGATCACCGGACTCCCTGACGGTGATCCGATCAACACCACACTCCTGGTCATCGCACCGCTCGTCTTCACTGCAGGAGTCATCCTGGCCGTCGTGTTGCGCCGCGTGAACCCGGCGGCCTACCAGCGGATCGGCCATGCCGAGTGATCGCTGAACCTGATCTTGGGAGATGCAGACTCCCGAGAAAACAAGCCGGATAGGCCGGCCACGGACCCCGAGGCTTTCGCGGAGCGCCTCGGGGTCCGTCAGTCGGCGGGCATTCTTAGTTCAACCGCTCCGGCGAGTGAAGATGTGCGCGTTCCCCGCCGTGGTCGAATATGGTCAGGATCTCCACCGGCCCTTCGTGGGCGCCGATGCGGTGCGGAACCATCGTGGAAAACTCGGCCGCTTGCCCTTCATGGACCAGGATGGTGCGCTCCCCCAGCACCAGGCTGACGGTTCCCGACAACACGGTGAACCACTCACGGCCCGGATGCACACTCAAGTCGATGTCCTTCTTCGAGCGTTCGGCAGTGATGCGCATCTTGGCCACGGTGGTGCCGCTGGCCGAGTGCTCACGCGACAAGAGCCATGTCGTCAGCCCTCGCTGGTGTTCAGGCTCGGGGCGGATGACAACGTCCTCGTCCGCGCTGGACTCGACCAACTGATCCAGCGTGGTCCCAAGCGCCTTGGCGAGGGGAACCAATTGGTCCAGGGCAATCCTGCGGTGTCCTGTTTCAATGCGGCTAAGCGTGGACGGACTCAGGAAGCAGCGCGCGGCAAGCGCATCCAACGACCAACCCTTGGCCAGGCGCAAGCCCTTGATGCGTTGGCGGATTACCGTATCCATGGAAACTTCTTGCGTCATACGCAAGAGTGTATGCCATTGGGGCATTATCTGGTTACGGTTGATCCATGACAACCCAGCACTCACGCGGACACCACCACGGCCACCAGCAGGGCAGGCACAACGACCACCAGCACTCGGACGAGCCTGGCCTGGCCGAAATGCTGGACCTTGATGCTTTGCTGTTGCACGAGCACCTGCAGGAGATCTTCGACTGGACCGCCGAACACGAGAAGGATCCGGGAACCATCCTGGACCTGGGGGCGGGAACGGGCACCGGCACCCTCGGCCTGGCGCGAACCTTTCCCGAGGCCAACGTGGTGGCTGTCGACCAGTCCGAGTTCATGCTCCAACGGCTGGCCTCGACGGTTGAAAAGCACCGGCTGTCGGACCGGGTTTCCACCCTTCAAGTGGACCTAGATACCGCATGGCCTCGGCTTGCCGACATCGACCTGGTTTGGGCGGCATCCTCAATGCACCACATGAGCGAACCGGGCCACGTCTTTGGCCAGATCGGCAAGACCCTGGCCCCGGAGGGCCTGCTGGTGGTCGTGGAAATGGATACATTGCCGCGCTACCTGCCCGACGACCTGGGATTTGGCACCCCGGGACTCGAACAGCGCTGCCACGATGCGGTGGCGCGCGCCGGCTGGAACTCCCACCCGGATTGGGCCCCGGCCATCCGGGAGGCCGGAATGGTGATCGCCGAACAGCGCACCTTTACCTATGCCACGGATCAAAACCGGGAACTGATTGCGCGCAACGCCCAGACGTTCCTGTCAAGGATGCGCACCGGCCTGGAAGACACACTTTCGGCGGAGGACGTGGCCACCATTGACCAGTTGCTTGACCCGCATGGCGCACGGACCCTGGCCGGACGCACAGACCTGTCGATGCGCGGAAGCCGCACCGTGTGGGCCGCACGTCCGGGACGCTAGGCACCCTCGTGGCAGCGCTTCAGCGGGCTGGCGGAGCCGTCAATCGCTTGCTGATGGCCTCGAACATCGCGGCTGCCGCAGGGCCCGCGACAGGATCAACGGGCAGTGCGGTCGAGGAAAATTTGACCCCCACCACCCCGGATTTCCGGTTGATGTAGACCATCTGCCCATGGATGCCCAGGCAATAGGCTGTATCGCGGTCGTCCGAGAGGAACCAGAACTGGCTGCGGTACTTTCCGCCTGGCATCGCCTCTGAATGGCCGCCCGCCGTGAACGCCGCTGCGGAATCGGGCCCACCGGCGAAGATGTCGTCAACCCAACCGGACTCAAGGACCCGCCCGCCGTCCAGTGAAACGCCGCCGTCGCGGATCATGGCCCCGAAACGGGCCATGTCCCCGAGCGTGGCGCAGATGCCGCCGTCGAACATGCCGGTGCCGGCGGCGTCGACAGCGATGTAGGCGTCATGGCGGGCGCCGATACGCGACCAGAGGACGTCGGAGGCGAGTTCCGCGAACGGCTGACCGCTCACTGCTTCGCACAGCCAGCCGAGTACATCGGTCTCGCAGCTGCGGTACTCGAAATGACCGCCGTGTTCACGGTCCCGCTCCAACGTCAGCAGGAACGACTTGAGCGTGGCTGCTCCACCGCGCCGCGGTGCCCAGCCGACGGCCTCGTCCAGTTGCCGCACCTCGGACCTGGGGTCGAGATACTCCTCCGAGAACCTGATGCCGCTGCGCATGTCCAGTACGTCCCGTACCGTGGCACCCCGGTAGCCGCTGGCGCGCAGCTCGGAGATGTAGTGGTCTATCCGTTCGGACGTGTCGATCTTCCCTTGGGCCACCAGGACACCGACCACCGAGGACACAATGGACTTGCTGACGGACATGAGCAGGTGCCTGGTTCCAGGGCCCATCTCGCCGAAATACTCCTCAACGAGCACCTCGTTGCCGCGCAGCACCATCCAGGCATCGGTGTTGGTGGTGGCCAGAATCTCGGCAACGGTGGTGCCAGCGCCACCGGGAAGCCGGACAGCCAGTCCCCGAAGCCCGTACGAATCCTCAAGCAATGCGCCGGGCTCTGTGGTGGCGGAGTCCGTGGACGCAGCGTCAATCCCGGCCGTGGGAAAGAGCTCGTCCATGTGAAGGAAAGACCAGGCCAGGCTGCCGGGCTCCTGCCAGTTGTCAACGGTAATCGTGCTGTGCTCAGAAGTAGTGCTTGCCATGCTGTTCCTCCTGGCTCCCGTGTCGCTATTCAACGGTGGACAACGCGCCGTTAGCCAACGTCATGGACGGCAGGGTATCGCTGTGATCGGTGACGATCTCGCCCTCAACGACGGTGAGGACAACCTGTGCACGTGCGAAGTCATCCGGAGGGGTCACCAGAGGATTGAGCCCGAACACCGTGAGGTCGGCCCGCGCTCCTGATTCGATCAGGCCTCCCGCTTCGCCGACAGACCGCCAATACTGGCTGGTGTACCCCTCCAGCGCTGCCCGCGCGGTGAGCGCCTGCTGCGGCTGCACGGGGGCGACATCGGGCCGGCCGGCAGGACGCCGCGTCTGTGCGGAGGCGATGATGGATCGCGGATCGAACGGCGCAATGGGCCAGTCCGAGCCAAGGGCGACGATGGCTCCCGCGTCGCGAAGGTCACGGGTGCGCCAGGCATGGTTGGCCCGCTCGGTCCCGAGCCTGCGGGACCAGTTATCCGTGTGGTCGGCCCGGCTGTAGAGCGAGCAGTGCGTCGGCTGCAGGCTGGTAGCGGCACCGGCATCGATGATTTCTTCGAGGACAGCGTCGGGAATGGACTCGATGTGCTCAATCCGGTGAACGGTGCCGTTCACCGGAAGGTCGCCAATGGTCTTCGCTACGAAAGAGACGGCTTTGTCGCCGATGGCGTGCGTCGCAGTCGGGACCCGGTGGGCGTGGAAAAACCTCATCGCCGCCGCAAGCTCCTCGGGGTCACGCCAGAGCGGATGGAGCGACCTCCCGTGCATGTCGGGCTCGAAAAGCCACGCGGTGCCGTTGTCGATGGTGCCGTCCATCATGAGTTTGATGCCGCGTACATGCCAGCGCCGGCCGTGCCGGCCCTGCATTTCCAGCATGGCCTCCAGGTCCTCCTGTGTGGCGCCGGGCATCACCCACGGGGAGATCCGCAGCCGGATGGCCAGGTCGCCGCGCTCTTCCAGAGCCTCCAGGACCTCCAGTGTGTCCGGGGCGCCAAAGTCCAGGACCTGGCCGGCGACCAGGCCTGACTCTGCCATCGCCCTCAGGAGCCGGTCGAGGTCGTCGACCCGTTGCTCGAACGAGAGTTCAGGGAGAATTTTGTGGACGAGGTCCTGGGCGGCCATCTCATAAAGCATTCCGTTCGGCTTCCCCGCCACGTCGACACCGACATAGGCGGAGCCAGGCAGGTCCTCCGACCCGGTGACACCGGCGAGCCCGAGGCCCGCGTCCGATACCAGTGCCGCATGGCCGTCGAAGAGCGTGATGAACACCAGCTCGTTGTCGAGGATGCCGGCGAAGATCGTGTTATCGGCAGCGTCGTCGCCAAACACCACCGGGTCCAGGCCCCAGGCGAATAGCCAGTCCGAGCCGGGAGCGTGCGGGGTATTTGCGGCATAGTCCGCCAGGGCGGTCCGGAGGGCAGCGAGGTCGGTAATCCCGTTGAGGTCGAGTCCGCGGGCAATACTCCCGCCAAGGATCGGGTGGATGTGGGCGTCGATCAGCCCTGGAGAAACGGTCGCGTCCCCGACGTCGATGACCCGTGCGGCGCGCGGAATCCATTCGGCCGCGACGTCGGCAGTCCCGACGTGTGCGATATGGCCGCGGTGGATCGCGACGAATCCGGCGGTCTCCCGGAGTTCTTCGCCGCAGAGAATGCTGGATGAGAGGATGACGAGGTCGATGGGATCGGCGATGATCAAGGCTGGACTCCTGGGTCGTTCTTCGGATTTTCGGTGACGACCCCTGGAAGACTAGGCGTCGTCGATGGTTGCGCGCAGGCCGGCAGAGAGGACGTCGGCCAGGAAGGCGAAGCGGTCCACATGTTTGGCTGATACTGCCGCCTGCGCTGCAGAGAGGTGGGGATACCGGGACTGGTCCTCCTCGTGGATATCCCAGGCTGCCTCCATGGTGTACGCGTCAAGGGTGGCTCCGATCGCCGCGCTGTCGATGGATTCGAGTGCCGGGATGATGAGGTGAGTCGGCGTCCCGGCCAGCTCGAACGCCGCAGCGAAACGGTCGTAGAGCTCAAGGGCCGCCGGGTGGGACACGGGCTGCGTGAGCATGAGGGGAAGGATTGCCGGTACCTGACCGTACGCCGTTCGCAGGGCATCGAAGGTCTGCCGGATGACGTCATCCAGGGTGTCTGCGCGGCGCTCGGGAACCGGCACGCGGTCCACGAGCGCGCCACGGGCGAGCTCGATGATCTCCTGCCGTCCAGTGACGTGCTTGTAGAACGACGACTGCCGGACCCCGAGTCGGTCAGCAAGCCGCGGGATCGAGATGCTGCCCTCGTTTTCGAGCATCTCAAGTGCAGCCCGGCCGATCGCCGTCCGTGACAGGCGCGGGGTCCGTGGCCGGCCAATGCGGTTTGACGTGCTCGTAGTGTCCATCCCTCAACATTAGGCTCCGGGATCATGCGCCTGCGCCCTGTCCGATCCGCCGGTAGACGTCCGGGCGGGTGCGGCGGAGGATGACGGCCGCGATCGCGCCGGCGGCGAACACCGCGGGGGCGATGACGATAAGGACAGTGTTCAGTGGGTCACCCGCAGGCATCCCGGTCAGGAGTTCGACGTTCACGATCAGCAGGTAGGCCACGGCGCACATGACCACGGTAGCGATCACGGCCGAGGGGATGACATACCAGCGAAGGCCGTGGTCCTTGCGGCGGACAAAGAACACGACGACGCCGATGCTGGTGAGGGCCTGCAGGAAGAGGATACCGATCACGCCGGGAGTGTTAGTCCAGATCAGGAACTGGGTGAACGGGTCCAGCTGGAGGGCGGCGAACACGACCACGAACGCAAACGCAAGCACCGTCTGCAAAACGCCGGCCCTCGACGGCGTGAAGTACCGGGGGCTAATCCGGCCGGACCACTTCGGGAAGATGCTCTCGCGGCTCAGCGACAACGTGTAGCGGTTGATCGTGTTGTGGAAGGCCAGCTGGGCGGCGAAGATGCTCGTCACGATCAGCACGCTCATCACGTTCACACACCACGGGCCGACAAAATTCCCGGCCATGATGTAGGCCGTGTCACCGGAGTCCAGATGCCCGGCCGCGAACTGCTGCACAGCGTCCGGCCCGAAGGCCTGCACGATGATCCATACGGCGAAGGCATAGAACAGGCCGATGAAGCCGATCGAAATGTATGTGGCGCGGGGAACGGTCCGGTCGGGATTCCGCGCCTCCTCCCTGTACAGCGCCCCCGATTCGAAGCCCATGAACGCTGAAAAGCCGAGGCCGAGGATGGCCGCGAATTGCGGGGTGAAGAGCGCCTGGGGGCTGAATGAGTCGAAGCCGATGCCATGGACACCGCCCTGGACCAGCACGAATGCGGCAATGACGGCCACGATCGCCGTCTCCAGGGTGAGCAAGACCGCCAGCACCCGGGCACCAACCTCGATGCCCCGCCAGCCCAGGTACCACACTGCGGCGATCGACACGACGGCATAGAGCCACCACGGCAGGTCGACACCGAAGATCGATTTCATGGAAATTCCGGACTGAATGCCGAGTAGGCCGTAGAGGCCGATCTGGATGCCGTTGTAGCTCACCCATGCGGTCAGCCCGGCCCCCAGGCCAATGATGCGGCCAAGGGATTGGGAGATGTAACCGTAAAAGCCGCTGTAGGACACCACGTGACGTGTGAGCGCCATGAACCCGACGGCGAACAGCCACAGTCCCAGCGCGGCGACCAGGTAGATGGCCGGAGCGCCGACACCGCCCACTGCAATCGCAAGCGGAGCGATTCCCACCACGATGGTCAGCGGCGCTGCCGCCGATACCAGCATGAACACGATGTCACGTGTGCCGATCGCGTTCTTCTTCAACCCCCCGTCAACGCTGACGGTCGCGGGCGGCGTCACTGCCGCCTCCTTATTAGTGAAAGCCATTCTCTAATTGTGAAGTGACGGGGCGCACACGTCAAGAGTGGATCCGAACGGGGACACACTCCCCTCACCCGGTTGACAGCCCCGCGGCCCTAAACCAATAATGAATGCTATTCATTTACTGTGACGCTCCTCTCATGCCGGCACCGGCAAGCGGCGTCGCGGGCTGCCGTCAGAGCCCTAACCGCATCTCCGGGGACGGTGTGTTGGCCGCAAGAAGCTCGTCCAAACCCCGGAAACGGGCGTCCTCGTGCTTGGGCTTGCACTACACCTACACATTCCTTCAAGAAAGGCGACATCATGAGCGACGAACATGACTGGAACAACCTGATCGGCCGGCCGGTACAGGTATGGAAGGACGGGCACCTCATCCGGACCGGCTATGTGGACGACGTCGCCCAGGCTGCAGGTGCCCTTTGGCTCGCAGGCCACGGCGCGGACGGACGGGCGCTCTATCAAAAGGCGGACGGCTATTCTGCCAAACCGGTCAGCGAGGCGGCGCCGTGACCCGCCCGTCCGATCCCGAAACCATGCAGGGCATTGATGTCGTTATCCGGGACAGGGAGTCGATGGACAGCAACCCTAACGCCGCTGCTGCAGCGAACCTCGCGCCGCGCCGACCATGCCTTCGACAGCGCGGGCGAGGTGCGTGCCGCGGTCGTTGACGCCGTCCCAGCGGACGAGTGCCTGGGCGTTCAGACCGTCGATCATCCCCAGGATCTGCCAGGCGACAGATGCAGTGTCGGAGGTCTCGAACTCATTGGTCGCAACGCCGGCCTCAACCACGCCTTGCAGCATGGCCTGCCACGCGTCCATCTGATCGCGGACGCATAGAGCCAAAGCCTCGTTGCGCCGGCCCATGGTCCACGCGTCCACCCAGATCGCCGTGACGTCCAGGCGACTGCTGTCCAGCAGCGTGTCCAAAAGGTAGGCAAGCTGCCCGCGGGCTGACGGCATCCGGTCCAAGGCTGCCTGCACCTCTGCCGCTTCCGCCGAGACGATGCTGGTGAAAGTGGACGCCACAAGGGCCTCAACATTGGGCTGGTAATGGGCCACCAGCCCGGAAGCCACCCCCACCCGGGCCGCTACATTGCGCAGGGTGATCGACCCGAGCCCCTGCTCGAGGGCAATAGTCCGGGCCGCCTCTGAAATTTCGCTGGCGCGTTCCCCGGGTGCTTTTCGGACGGCGCGTTTCCTTTGCGTGCTTGACATCACCTAACAGTCTAGAGTAATTTCCAACGTTATTGATCATTTGATCAACAACAGTTTGGCGTCGACCCTATGCGCGTCCCTCATTGGGGAGGAGGCGTGCAATGCCGGCGCAAAAAGGACGAAGGAGCCCTTCTCATGGCGTGGAGAATGCCCGCTGAAACCGCACCCCACGAGCGCACTTGGATGGCGTTCCCCCGCACCGGCCTGACCCTTGGCGACGACGCCGCCTCAGCCGAGGAGGCCTACGCGGCCTGGACGGCCGTCGCCCATGCCGTCGCCGAATTTGAGCCGGTCACGATGGTGGTGGATCCGACCGAGCGGCTCCGCGCCCGGCGCATGCTCGGCAGCGGCATCGAGCAGCTTGAAGCCCCGCTCGACGAGTTCTGGATGCGCGACGTCGGACCGACCTTCGTCGTCGACGACGAACGTCCCGGCGTGCTCGGCGCGGTGGACTGGGTCTTCAACGGCTGGGGTGCACCCAAGTGGTCCGAATGGGAGAAGAGCGCCGGGATGGCACGCTTCGTGGCCGAAAAGTCCGGTGCGGAGCTCGTCAGCTCGCTGCTGGTCAACGAGGGCGGTGCCATCCACGTCGACGGCGAGGGCACCGTGCTCGTGACCGAAACCGTGCAGCTGGACCCGGGCCGGAACCCGTACGCGGACAAAGCCCGCGTTGAAGCAGAGCTGGCACGCACCATCGGTGCCAGCAAAACCGTCTGGGTGCCGCGCGGCCTGACCCGCGACTACGAGGACCTGGGCACCCGCGGCCACATCGACATGGTGGCCACCCTGCCCTCCCCCGGCCAGGTCCTGCTGCACACCCAGATGAATCCGGAGCATCCTGATTACGAGGTCAGCCGCGCCCTGCACGCGTTTTTCGAAACCCAGACGGATGCCGCAGGCAGGCCCTTCAAGATCCTCCAGCTGCCGGCTCCGGAGACACTGCGCGACGAGGAAGGCTACGTGGACTGGAGCTACGTTAACCACCTTGTGGTTAACGGGGGCGTGATCGCCTGCGGCTATGGCGAAGAGCGGGCGGACGCGGTGGCCGCAGAAATCCTCGGGGAGGCATACCCGGGGCGCCGCGTGGTGACCGTGGACGCCCGCCCGATTTTGGCCCGCGGCGGGGGCATCCACTGCATCACCCAGCAGCAGCCCAAGCTCGACCGGCCGGTGGCGTAATGGCGGGCTTCGACGTCGTCGAGGCGTCCATCGCCCAGTTGCGCGGCGCCTTGGAGTCCGGACAGAGCAGCAGTGAGGAACTCACCCGGGCCTACCTGGACCGCATCGCAGCGTACGACAGCAACGGCATCATGCTGAACTCGCTCGTCGTCATGAACCCCGAGGCGTTGGCGGACGCCCGGGCTTCTGACGAGCGCCGGGCCAGGGGCACGACGCTCGGCCCGCTGGACGGCATCCCGTACACGGCCAAGGACAGCTATCTGGTGCAGGGCCTTACCGCCGCGGCCGGTTCGCCTGCCTTCGAGCATCTCGTGGCACAGCGCGACGCGTTCACCATCGAACGCCTGCGGGCGGCAGGCGCGGTGCTGATCGGCCTCACAAACATGCCGCCCATGGCCAACGGCGGCATGCAACGCGGCGTCTACGGCCGCGCCGAGAGCCCCTACAACGCCGATTTCCTCACGGCAGCATTCGGCTCCGGCTCCTCCAACGGTTCAGGGACCGCGACGGCGGCAAGCTTCGCGGCATTCGGCCTCGGGGAGGAGACGTGGTCCAGCGGGCGTGCGCCGGCGTCGAACAACGCGCTGTGCGCGTACACGCCCTCGCGTGGGGTCATTTCCGTACGCGGCAACTGGCCGCTGGTGCCCACCATGGATGTGGTGGTGCCGCACACGCGTTCCATGGCGGACCTGCTCGAAGTGCTCGACGTGATCGTGGCCGACGACGCCCAAACGCGCGGCGACTTCTGGCGCGTACAGCCGTGGGTGGAGGTCCCGGCCGCCTCGTCGCTCCGCCCGTCCTCCTACCCTGCGCTGGCGCCGGCAGATGCCGACGCCGCACGGGCGGCGTTGAAGGGCAAGCGGTTGGGCGTGCCGGGCATGTACGTCAACGCCGACCCCGACGCCGGCAGCAGCGAGAAGCCTGGCATCGGCGGACCGACCGGCCAGCGCATCCACACCCGCGGCTCGGTGATGGAACTGTGGGAAGCGGCACGGCGCGATCTTGAGGCGGCCGGCGCCGAGGTTGTCCTGGTCGATTTTCCTGTGGTGTCCAACTATGAAGGAGACCGCCCCGGGGCGCCCACGATCGCCACGCGCGGCCTGGTGAGCCCGGAATACCTGCAGCGGGAAATCATGGATCTCTCTGCCTGGGCCTGGGAAGACTTCCTCGCAGCAAACGGCGACCCGGCCCTGAACACCTTGGCTGCGGTTGACGGCGCAAGGATCTTCCCGCACCCGGAAGGCGCGCTCCCGGGCCGCTATACCGGCTTTGATGACGACATCGAGAGCTACCCGGCATACATCCGCGAGCGCGGTGCCACATCGTTTACGGACATCCCGCATCTCGAAGGCGGCGTGCGTGGTCTGGAGGAGACCCGCCGCGTGGACCTGGAGGAATGGATGGACAGACTCGGACTGGATGCCGTGCTGTTTCCCGCTGCCGCGGACGTCGGGCCTGCGGACATGGACGTCAACGAGGCCTCGGCAGATCTCGGCTGGCGCAACGGCGTCTGGGTCTCCAACGGCAACCTCGTGCCGCGCCACCTGGGCATCCCGACCGTCACCGTGCCGATGGGCACCATGGCCGACATCGGCATGCCCGTTGGCCTGACCTTCGCTGGCCGGGCCTACGACGACACCTCCCTGCTGAGCCTGGCCGCTGCTTTTGAGGCAACGGGTTCCCGCCGGACAGCTCCCCCACGGACGCCCCGGCTGGCGTAGCCCCTGATGTCCCGCGTCCCTGCCGTGCGGCGATGATGATGGCGGCGGATTCCTCCTCGCGCGGTATGCCGTGGCGCGGTTCACGTGGCATAATCCGAGTAAGTGGTCCTTACCGGATCGCTCCACTATCAAAGGGGCCGATTTGCCAGCCGCACGCACGAGCACGGCACCTGCCGCCCGGGTGCACATCGTGAACACTCAGGTACCCAAGCACGAGCAGCTGCGCTCGATTATCCTCAAGGTGGCCAAAGAGGAACTCGAGCCCGGCGCCCGCCTCCCCAGCGAGCGCGAACTGATGGACACGTACGGCGTCAGCCGTATCACCGTCCGGGCCGCCATCGGCCGACTCGTCACCGAGGGCCACCTCGTGCGTGTCCCGGCCAAGGGCACGTTTGTCGCCGACTCGGCAGTTCAGTCCACCCTCCATCTGGCGTCCTTCACCCAGGAGATGGAGGCTCAGGGCCATACCCCCAGCACCGTGGTGCTCCTGGCGGAGCTCGCGGCGGCGCCGGAGGACACGGCGGACGCCCTGGGCCTGTCCCGGGGTGCCGAGGCGATCCACCTTCGCCGGCTGCGTCTCGCCGACGGCCGCCCGGTCAGCGTCGACGACGCCTGGTACAACCCGGAGCATGCCAGCGGGCTGCTCGACATTGACCTCACCGGCTCGGTCTACAAGGCCCTGGCCGCCCAGTTCGGCAAAGAGATCAACCGCGCCCGCCAGACCGTGCGCGCCGAGGGCGCCCCGGCGGATGTCGGGGCGCTGCTCGGCACCGGAACCGGCGCGCCGGTCCTGTTCTTCGACCGCACTTCCTACTCGGGCCAGCTCGCCATCGAGCACACCCGCTCGTGGTACCGGTCTGACAGGTATTCGCTGAACATGGAGGTGCGGCTGTAGCGGGAAGGGCTCCGGCTTTGTTTCCGTGACCCCGCCCTGCCTACGGCACCGAGAACAGCTCGGCGCCGGCCGCCACGGCGCCTGAGGCGATCGGCGTCGCCGTGTCCGGCTTTGTGTCCAGTACGACGATGGGGCTCACGAGGGAATATCCGGCGGCCACAGCGGCAGCCGGATCCACGCGCATGATCAGTGCACCGGCGTCGACCGTCGCTCCCTTGGCAATGAGTAGCTCGAACCCCTCGCCCTGAAGCTTCACGGTATCGATCCCGACGTGGGTGAGCACGCCCCTGCCCGCGGTGTCGACGACGATGAAAGCATGCGGAAGCAGCTTGATGATCTTCCCGGCAACCGGGGAGACGACGTCAAATGTTTCGCCCGCCGGCGGCTCGATGGCCGCGCCGGAGCCGACCATCTGGGCAGAGAACACCGGGTCCGGGACCTCGCCGAGGGGCATGACCCTGCCGGCCAGGGGTGCGTGGATGAGGAGTGCCTCCGTCATCAGAGGAGGTCCTCGATGTCATCGGCGAGCGTGTCCGCTTCCGGGCCCACGATGACCTGAACAGCCGTGCCCGCGGTGAGTACGCCGTGCGCCCCGGCGGCCTTCAGGGCCGCCTCGCTCACGAGCGAGGAGTCTTTGACCTCGGTGCGCAGGCGGGTGATGCACGCCTCGACTTCGACGATGTTCCCGGCTCCGCCGAGTCCTTCAATGATCTTTTCTGCCTTTGACATGACATGCCTCTCTGACGGTGCCGCCTTCCGGGGGCACTTCGGATCCGTGGCCAAGCGGCCCCGGTATGGCCAGTATGAGTCGATCCGCCCGACGGATCGACTGCCTTGACAGGTCCGCGTGGGATGAATCACACTGGTTATAACCAGACAGTACCGGCTGAGCCGGCCTTCCACAAGTCCTTCCGAACCGCAAAGGTGCCTCTCATGTCAATACCTGATTCCATCGCCACAGCGCCGGAGAAGAAGGCGAACGCCGCCTTCTCGAACCTCCAGCGCTTGGGCCGCACGCTCATGCTTCCGATCGCGGTTTTGCCCGCCGCGGGTATCCTCCTCCGGGCCGGTCAAGTGGACCTCTTGGGCGCCATCCCCGGTTTCGAAGGCGGTGCCGCCGTAGTCGAAGCCGCCGGCAGTGCGGTCTTTACGTGGCTTCCGCTCATCTTCGCCATCGGTATCGCCATCGGCTGGGCCAAGAAGTCCGACGGGTCGACTGCCCTGGCGGCCGCCGTCGGCTACATGGTGATCGATGGGGTCTTCAAGGCAATGTCTCCCCTCGTTCTTGCCGGGCAAGTGGATCCCGCGGGCAAGCCCGCGGTCATCAATTACGGCGTTCTTGCCGGTATCGTCGTCGGGTTGTTCTCGGCCATCCTGTGGCAAAAGTTCTACCGCACCAAGTTGCCGGACTACCTGGGCTTTTTCAGCGGCCGGCGCCTCGTGCCCATCCTGACGTCCCTCACCAGCCTCGTGGTCGGCGTGATCATGGCCCTGCTCTATTCAGTGTTCAACGCGGGGCTGTCCTGGGTTGGCGAGATCGCGGCCGGAAACGCTGTCCTTGGCGGCGGGCTTTACGGTTTTGCAAACCGCATGCTCATCCCGGTCGGGCTCCATCACGTCCTCAATTCGGTGGTCTGGTTCCTCGTAGGCGACTTCAATGACGCCTCCGGTCAGCTTGTCCGCGGCGACCTCAACCGCTTCTTCGCAGGTGATCCGACCGCCGGAGTGTTCATGACCGGGTTCTTCCCCATCATGATGTTTGGCCTCCCCGCGGCCGCTTTCGCCATCTGGCGCCACGCCAAGCCGTCACAGCGGAAAATTGTCGGCGGGATCATGCTCTCCACCGGCCTGACGGCCTTCCTGACCGGAATCACCGAACCCCTTGAGTACGCCTTCATGTTCGTCGCGTGGCCCCTCTACATCGTCCATGCCGTCCTGACCGGCACCTCGCACGCGCTCGTCAATGCACTGGGAATCCACGACGGATTCACGTTCTCCGCCGGCCTGATCGACTTCGTCCTGAACTTCAGCAAGGCACAAAACGCCTGGATGCTCATCCCCATCGGTCTCGGCTACGCGGCCATCTACTACTTCCTGTTCTCCTTCGTGATCAAGCGCTGGAACCTGCGCACTCCCGGACGCGAGGACGACGAAGTCACGGTCGAGACCGAACCCGCGAAATAGCCACACAGCCCACCCGCCGCACTGACAGCCACAGGGAGAATACCCCAGCATGGAAATCATCATCCTTCCCGGCGCCGATGACGTCGCCCGCACCGCAGCGGACATCATCGAGGAGCGCCTCCGCAGCGGCCCGTCCGTTCTGGGCCTCGCGACCGGCTCGACGCCCCTCGGAACCTACCGCGAACTCATCGACCGCCACCGCCGCGACGGGCTGAGCTTCGCCGCCGCCCAGGCGTTCCTCCTCGACGAGTACGTTGGCCTGCCAGCGAGCCACCCCGAGTCCTACCACTCGGTGATCCGGCGCGAATTCACGGACAGCGTGGACTTCGCCGCCGGCGCCGTGCACGGACTCGACGGCTCATCGTACCCGGCGGCGGAGGCCGCCCGGTACGATGCGAGTATCTCTGCCGCCGGAGGCGTGGATGTCCAGATCCTCGGCATCGGCACCGACGGGCACATCGGCTTCAACGAGCCCATGTCGTCCCTCGCGTCACGGACCCGCATCAAAACGCTCACCGCCCAGACCCGCCGCGACAACGCACGCTTCTTCGCGGGCCTCGACGAGGTCCCGGAGCACGTACTCACCCAGGGTCTCGGAACGATTCGGCAAGCCCGACACCTTCTGCTGCTCGGGCTGGGCGAGGCGAAGGCCGACGCCGTTGCGGCGGCTGTCGAGGGGCCGGTCGCCGCTATCTGCCCCGCCTCGGCGCTCCAGCTCCATCCACACGTGACCGTCCTCCTGGACACGCCGGCAGCGTCCAGGCTCGCCCACACCGAGTACTACCAGTACACGTTTGGACGGAAGCCGGCATGGCAGGGCTTCTGAGCGGCGCGGCGGCCGGGGAGCTGCGCCCTGTGCCGGACCTCGAGTTCGCCGTCGAAGACGTTGCCGGGATGCGGATCTCCGCGGCCGTCGGCGCCACCCGCGTCGAGCTATGCGCCGCGCTCTTCGCGACGGGCGGCATCACCCCTGACATGCGGATGGTGCACATGGCGTGCGAGGCCGGGCTGCCCGTCCATGTCCTCGTACGGCCCCGCCCGGGAGGGTTCGCCTACACACCCGAGGAGCTCCGGATCATCGAACATGACGTCGTGGCGGTGCTGCGGGCAGGGGCGGCCGGCGTCGTGGTTGGCGCCCTGGCACCCGACGGCGAGCCGGACGCCGTCGCGCTCTCCCGGATCGTCGCCGTCGCGCGCGCCGAAAAGCCGGCCGCGCAGCTGACCTTCCACCGCGCATTCGACGCCGCGCTGGCCGCCGGCGCGAACCCCGCCGACGCGCTCGGGCGGCTCGAAGACGCCGGCGTGGACCGGGTGCTCACCAGCGGCGGCGAAACCGACTGCACGCAGGGGATCGGCATGCTGGCCCGGCTCGTGGAACTCGGACGGGACCATGCGCCGGGAGTGCAGATCATGGCCGGCGGCGGAGTGACTGCGGACATCGTGCCGCGGCTCGTTACAGCAGGGGTGCATGCTGTGCACTCATCGGCGCGCCGTCGGCCCGCATGTCCCCCGGCCACGGGCGCGGGCGTCCCGCCGGAGGCGATGGACCCGGAACTCGCAGCAGGCATCGCGGTGGCGCTGCGGACCGCGGACAAGGTCACTGAACATGGTGAATGAGGTCGTGACGCTTCGCGGCCGCATCGTCACCGGTAGCCTGGCCATCGACGACGGCGTGATCGCCGTGGCCGGTGACCGCATCAGCTACGTCGGACCGGCTTCGGCATTCCCCGGAATTGCTGATCTGGAGCAGAACCGCCCGGCGCGGGACGGCCGGTACACCCTGCTGCCGGGCCTGGTGGACCTGCACTGCCACGGCGCCGCAGGATCCGATTTTTCCGAAGGCTCGGCGGCCGCGGCACGCTCGGCTGCCCGATTCCTGCACCGCCGGGGAACCACGACGCTGCTGGCCAGCCTCGTGACCGCCTCCACCCGCGACCTGCTCCGGAATCTCGACGCTTTGCGCCCCGTGGCGGAGGAAGGACTCATCGCCGGGTCACATCTGGAAGGCCCCTTCTTGTCCCCGCACCATCACGGCGCCCACGATCCCGCCCTGCTGCGGGACCCGGATCCCGTCCTGATGGGTGAACTGCTGGCGGCGGCAGGAACCAGTCTTGTCTCCCTGACCTGCGCAGCTGAACTTCCCGGCGCCCAGCGCCTGGTCGACCAGCTCACGGCCAGTGGGGTGGTTCCCTCTCTGGGCCACACCGCAGCAGACACGGCGACCGCGGCCGGGTTCCTGGGCCGCGCGGCTCTCGGCCTGCGGCAGGCCGGACACCGCCAGGGGAACCCTGTTCCCCGGCGACCCACGGTGACGCACCTGTTCAACGCCATGCCGACGCTGCATCACCGCTCACCGGGTCCGGTGGCCGCCAGTCTCAGCGAAGCGCACGCCGGCAGGGCCGTCATTGAACTCATCGCCGACGGCGTCCACCTCGCCGCGGACACCGTCCGGATGGTGTTCGACCTCGTCGGTGCTGAGAATATTGCCCTCGTCACTGATTCCATGGCGGCCACCGGCCTGCAGGACGGACGTTACCGGCTGGGAAACCTGGCCGTCACCGTACACGAGAGGGTCGCCCGGCTCGACAGCACCGGCGCGATTGCCGGCGGAACCGCAACCCTCCTTGACGTAGTCAGGGCCACCGTAGCAGCAGGAGTATCGCTGCAGGACGCGGTCCGGTCAGCCAGCGCCGTCCCGGCATCAGTTCTCGGCCTGTCCCGGCACGTCGGCGACCTCCACAAAGGGATGCGGGCCGACGTTGTGGTTGTCGATTCCGAATTAGCCCTCGCCGGGGTGCTGCGGCACGGCAGATGGATCGAACCGCTGCCGTGAAAGGTGGCGTGCGGTGCCGTATCTATCTCGTTTCGTTGCACCTGCTTGTTTTCGCCTCCTTGTTTCACCTACGGGATGGCGCTGGACGGGAATCCGGCGGGCCTCTCCTCCGTGGCCGGCGGGCATGGAAGGCAAAGGTGCACGCGGAAGCCGCCGTCGAAAGGTCCGGCATTCACGGTGCCGCCGGCCAGGTCCGCCCGTTCCGTCATGCCGGTGAGACCATAACCGGGATCGGCCGCCGGCTTTTGGGCGCCGTCACCGGTGTTGGTGATCTGCAGGTCCACCGTGTCGGATCCCCAGGAAAGTTCGACGTCGACGTCGGACCCGGGTGCGTGTTTCCGGACGTTCGACAGGGATTCCTGAGCGGCACGGTAGAGGGCCAGCGCTGCCTCCGGGGGGACCGGGACCGGCCGTCCATGGGTGCGGTAACGCGCCACGCCGCTTGAGACGAGGCGATGTTGGTCGACGAGGGAGCCGATCAATTCAGGTCCGGGGAGTTCCTGCCCGCGGAGGGTCTGGACCGCCCGCCGTGCTTCGACGAGACCGGAACGGGAGAGCTGCTGGGCCCGCTGGACCGTATCGAGCAGCCGGGTATCGGCGTTGGTGCTTTGCGCCAGCATGCGGGCACCTTCCAGTTGCAGTGCCAGACCCGAGAGCGTGTGGGCGAGGACGTCGTGCATTTCCCGGGCCATGCGTCCCCGCTCCGCGGCAAGGGAGGCTGCCTGCTCCGCCTCGCGGCTGGCCCGCAGTTCGTGGAGGAGTTCAGTGATGCGCAGCCGCTGTTCCTTTTCCCGCCGGAGCAAGGTGCCCACCATGAAGAAGAACGCCGCACCCGCGTCGGTGGCGAGGATCAGCGTGAGGGCGGAATGCCCGGAGCTGAGCTGGAGGATGTTGAACGCCAGAATCCCCAGCAGGGTCACGGCAGCCAGCACGGGCCGCGGGGGACGAAGGGGAGCGAACGCTGCCAGCAGGAACAGGGCGACAACCTCGCCTGTCGGGTCCGCGGCGCGCATGCCCACAACTGCCGTCGCCATCAGCACCGTCAACGCCGCATAGGCGGCCGGCGGAAGGTTCTCGCGGATCAGGAACGGCAGGGCGGCGCCGGCGAAACCCAGGGCTGCCAGAAAATTGAGGAGGCCCGGCCCGCTGGCAGCGAATCCGGGGTCGTTGAGGCCCGCGGTGAGGACCACGAGGGCAACCATGGCCAGCCCCAAGGGTGTCAGCCATTGGCGAGAGGAAATCATGGCTGGAATCCTGCCACAATCCTCCCCTGTCCTGATCAACCCCTGAGTGGAAATTCTCCTGCGACGATCCGCCCGGGCGGTCGACCCGTGCCGCCATTTCCCCGTGAGATGCTGGGGGCACTGAGTGGAGGGAGCTGCCCGTGAATGAACCCGGAGTTCGGGTGCTGATCGCCGACGACCAGAAAGTGGTCAGGGACGGCCTGTCCATGATCATGGGACTCCTCGACGGCATCGCGGTCGTCGGAACAGCTGTCGACGGTGCCGACGCAATCCGTCAGGCCCAGACGCTGAAGCCGGACGTCGTAGTGATGGACCTTCATATGCCGGTCATGAACGGAGTCGAGGCCACCGACATCCTCAGCCAGGAGATGCCGGCCGTCAGGGTGGTCGTCCTGACCACGTACGCCGACGATCAATGGGTGTTCTCGGCGCTTCGGGCCGGTGCGCGGGGATTCCTGACCAAGGACGCCGATGCGGAGGAAATCAGGCATGCTCTGGTTACCGTCGCCGCCGGCGAAGCCCAGCTGGACCCCACCGTCCAGCGCCGCCTTCTCGAGGCTCTGACGCGCGGTGATCATGCGGCCCTTATCGCCGGTGCCGGCGAAGGCCACCACCCCGAACGGCCCCATGGTCTGACCCCTCGGGAAACCGACGTCCTGGTCCTCGTGGCGGAAGGTCTGTCTAACGGGGAAATCGCCGACCGTCTGTTCGTGTCCGATTCAACGGTGAAAACGCACATCAACCATCTACTCTCCAAGACGGGCATGCGGGACCGGGCCCAGCTGGTCGGCTACGCCTTCCGCCACCGTCTGGTCACCGGCTGAGCGGCACCGGCCCTCCACTCGAGGGATGAGGCCTCCACCCCGGGGTGGACAAACGCGTCGGTGCGGAATCCACCGACGGGCCGAATCGGCACCGGATTCTCCTGCGTAGCTTTGAAGAAAGCACAGACGACGGGCCGCACGGCAGCCCTGAAACCGCACCGGAGAACCCCATGACCACCACACAATGGCTGCTCAACATCGGCCTCCTGATCTTCATCCTCGCCACGAATCTCGGCACCAGGCCCGTCACCCGCCGCCGCCTCGCCATACCGCTCCTGCTCGCCGCCGTCGCCGGCATCCTGCTGCTGTCCAATGTCCCCACCCGGGGCAACGACGTCGCCCTGGACTTTATCGGAGCCGGCGCGGGCGTGGCGCTGGGCATCCTGGCCGCTCTGCTCATGCCGGTCGAACGCCGCGCTCACGGACCGGTGGTCAGCAAGGCCGGGCTGCCGTATGCACTGCTGTGGCTGCTGGTCATCGGAGGGAGGATCGCCTTCGCCGAGTCAGCCAACGGATGGGCCGCTGCCGGAATCCGGGACTTCTCCATCAGCAACTCCATCACGGGAGCCGATGCATGGACCGCCGGATTCATCATCATGGCCTTGACCATGGTCACCGCCCGGGTGATCACGACCCTCGTCCGCTGCCGCGCACTCCCCGACCGAATCGATGCCGGCTCATCCCTGCCCGCGCACGGCTACTGAGCTGGAAGGAATAGTCACCATGATCGAAACCCAAACCGCCGCACCCGACACGTCCCCTGCGCACGGCGCTTGCCCTGACGGGGCTCACCATCGCGCTCACCCTCGTCGCGGCACTGCTGATCAGTTGGCTGGCCCCTGGCTTGGAACCCATGCAGCAAAGGCTCATCGCCGTGCTGGCATTGGCTGTCTTCGCCTGCATCGCCGTTGCCGTGACCAGCAGGGAACTCTTCACCTCGGGCCGCCCGCACCCGGGGCTGCTCATCGTCCCCTTGCTGGTCACCCTGGCGCCCTTCGCCGCAGGCATCAAGGACGTCGGGCTGCAGGCCGGCACGACAATCATTCTGGGCTACCTTGCCACCGGCATCTACGAGGAGCTGTGGTTCCGCGGGCTGGTCTTGAAGAGCCTCGCCTCGTGGACGCCAGTCAGGGCCGCGTTGCTGTCCTCCGCGTTCTTTGGCGTAGCGCACCTAACCAACATCGCCTTCGGCGCCAACCCCGCCGTCACCGCGGCGCAGGTGGTCGGGGCCACGTGCTTCGGCGTGGGCCTGGCCGCCCTGCGGCTGCGCGGCGTCTCACTGTGGCCCCTGATCATCCTCCACGCTCTCGGGGACATCGCCCTCCAGCTGGGAGACGTGAGCAGCGCGTGGCGTTGGATCCTCATGGTCGGCGGCGACGTCGTCCTGCTCATCTTCGGGCTCCTGATTCTCCGCACCACCAGCACCACCAGCACTAATCATTCGTGACCGGCAACAACCTGAATAAGGACAGTCGACGGCACTTGCGGCTTGGCGGGTTCCGGTAATGCGTCGGGGCGTGCCGTTCGGTCCTCAGGGATATGTCGGTATCGCGATGTACTGGTTGATGTTCGTGGACTGGAAGGCCGCGAACTTCAGCGTCTCCTGACCGCCCTCAGGATCTCCCACCACTACGGTCTGGTCGAAGGAATTCACGCCCAGCAATGCGTAGGAATGGTCGGATACCAGCTTGCCGTCGGAGTTAGAGGTCCCAAGCGTTACGAGGCCGTTCGTGAAATCCTGCTGCATCTGCTCAAAGCTCACTTCCGTCATGGGGCCGCCGGGGTTGCGGTCGACGCCCGTCTGGCCGGTGATGGCGTAGAGGCCATTATGCACATCGTGATCCTGAGCGTTGCTGAGGTCGGTGCCGTCGATGCCCTTGTAGCTGTTGCCGTTCGCGGCCGCCCACCCTTTCTCGATAATCGCCGCCCAGGAAACGTTCTTGCCGCCGATATTTTCGATGCCATTTTCGAAGGGCTTGCCGTGGCGATAAGGGAGATCACCGTTGACCGTCACCGTCACCGGATTGGGTACCCCGTCATACTTGCTATGAAATGAAATGGTGTACGTGCCGTCGCCATTGTCATGAATCATGTTCAAGATAGTGTCGGGTGATCTCGCGGCGACCGTCAGCAAGGCTGCCAGGAAGTAGCAATCTCCGGTGTCGCCCTGCGCGATATTCGTCAGGTCTCCGGAGATATTCGGCTTGCCGGCACCGTCGAGCGCAAACAGTACCTGGTTCGGGACTTTCTGGAAGGTCGCGCCCTTCACCGCAGGATTACTCCCTGGAGGCGCGGACGCTCCCGGCGTCGATGTAGGGCTTTGAAACGGCGTAAAGGCCGTTCGGGGAATCAAAATTAGCGTAATTCCGAGAATTACCACCACGGCAATCAATGAGTAAATGCCGATGGTGCGAAATTTAGCTGATCTGAATGCTGCACGTTTCATATGACGTGCCCTCCCATTCTGCGGGCTGATGCCCGGGCGGCGGCATCGCCGCGGCATGGTCCGACGGCATCGTCGCCGTCGGTCTCCTCGTAAATTGAGCTGTTCGTCCGGTTAACAACAGCTTGCTGCAGGCAACCAGATTCGCACAAGGACCGGCGGGCGCATTCACAGACAAAATCCATGGAAGTCACAGCGAGGATGCGGCCTTGCGGGCCGCTTCAATGACCCCCTGACGTACCGGGGCCGTCCGGGCTCGTCTGTACCTAGTGCTGGTAGATGTCCCGCCGGTGGCCCATGGCGACTACCAGGACGACTAGTTGTGCATCCCGGATCTCATAGATGATCCGGTAATCGCCGATGCGGACACGCCAATCACCGCTACTTCCGGAGAGTTTCTTTGCCCCCGGGGGGCGCGGCGACTCCGCCAGCAGTTCGATGGCGGCCTGGATCCGCCGACGGGCGTCGGGCGGTAGCTTGCGCAACTGCCGGAGGGCAGCCGGCGCGACCTGCACGGCATAGCTCACGCCAGGCCCAGCTCCGCCTTGACTTCCTCCCAAGGCACCGGGCCTTGGCCGGTCTCCTCCATTTCGGTCCGCGCCGCGTTCGCGGCGCGGAGGTCCTCAAGGTCCTCGGCAGCCTCAATCAGGTGGGCGAGATCCTCGGCGTCGATCAACGCGGCTACCCGGCGGCCCCGGCGCAGCAGGTACACGGGTTCATGGCTCACCCGCGCGGTATCGACCGCCTCGGAGAGCCGGCTCCGCGCGTCAGTCACTGTCATCTCGCTCATGACTCAATTCTAGGCGCCCCGCGCTGAAACGTACATAAGCGCTAAAATCGCGGATATGCCTATGACCGACACTTCCGCCGGCGACGAGCAAGGCGCGCTGGATATGCCCAGCAAAACGCCACCACAGTGAAGGTCACATCTGGTACGTCCCCCGCTCTTGCTGGCACACTGAGCCGATGACTGATCCTCTCTCCCAATCCCGACGGCCAGGCATCCGCGCCGCGATGTTCGTGGACTTCGACAACGTCTACACGGGCCTGATGGCCTTGGACCCGGCCGCCGCCAAGAGATTCGCGGAGGATCCCAAGCATTGGACCGAGGCGTTGGCCGACGGCGGCGCGGGCGGGGAATCCCGGCGCTTCCTGATCCGCAACTGCTACCTCAACCCGGTGATCTACTCCAAGTACCGGCCGTACTGGACCCGGGCCGGCTTCCGCGTGATCGACTGCCCCTCCCTCACCCAGCGCGGCAAGTCCAGCACCGACATCAACCTCGTGCTGGACGCGATGGACGCCCTGTCCGGCGCGGGCCACATTGAGGAATTCTTCGTGGCGTCGGCGGACGCGGACTTCACCTCGCTGGTCCAGCGGTTCCGGGCCGCCGACCGCATGACCACGGTCATCGCCGCCGGCGCCGTGGCGTTCGCGTACCGGGAGATGGCCGATAGCGTGGTGGAGTCCCACGACTTCGTGGCTATCCTCAACGGAACCTCGGCCGAGGTCCCCCGCATGGTGCCGTCCGCCGGACTTGGCACCCCGCTCCGCACCGCACCAGGTGCTCCCGGGGCCGCGACCACCGCCGCCGACGAGGTCCGGGCCCTGGTGCAGGCCGCGCCGGGTCCGGTCACCGGAGCAGTGGCGGCGCACCGGGCCCTGACCGCGGACCCGTCGCTGAAGACCGATTGGGGCGGGCACGGCAAGTTCGGGTCCTGGATCGCCCAGATCGGCCAGGGCGTTCAATACTCCTCCACGCCGTCGCCTGGCTGGGTGTGGGACGCGAAGCGGTTTTCGCCGGAGCTGTCCTCGCTGGCCTCCGAAGCCCGGCCGGCGATCGAGGAGCAGGTCACCCGGGTCACGGACGTGCCCGCGCTGTCCTCCGAACAGTTCCGGCAGGTCTTCGTGTCGCTGGCGGCGAAGCTGCGCGAGCACCCGGCCAATCGCAGCGAACTGGCACGCTCGGTCAGGGACGACTGCGTGGCGGCCGGACAGCCCGTCTCCCGCTCGGCCGTCAACTTTGTGATCCAGGGCGTGGTGTACGCCGGCGGTTCCCTCTCGGACGAGATGACGGCCAGGGACCTCGCCGGCGCGTGGACAAGGAACGTCGAAGAGCTCTGCCGGCTCGCCCTCATGGAGTTCGACGACGCCGAGAAGCTCGCGCTCAGGCGCTGGGCCGGCGGCGGGCTGCTGGAGTCCGGCGCAGTCGACTCCCAAGCGTAGCGGCGCTCTTCTCGACGTCGCCTTAGCCGAAGCTCAGGAGCACTTTCCCGGATTCGGCGGAGTTCCGGGCCACGCCGAAGGCTTCGAGGGCCCGCTCCACCGGATACTCGTGCGTGATGACCGGATCGATCCGCAGGGAGCCGTCGGCGAGTGCCGCTATGACGTCGTCGATTTCGTCGTTGAAGCGGAAGGAACCCTTGAGTTCGAGTTCCCGCGTGATGGCCAGGGAGATCAGGACCGGCTGGGGGCCGGTGGGCAGCAGGCCCACCATCACCACAGTGCCGCCGCGGGTTGCGCCATGGATGGCCGAGGCCAGGCCGTGGTGGTTGCCGGAGGATTCAATCACGACGTCGGCCTCGACGTCGGCGATCGCCTCCGCGTCGCCGGCGGCGAGCACCTCGTCCGCTCCCACCGCCGCGGCGATTTCCAGCGGCTTGGCGTGCATATCGACGGCGACGATCCGGCCTGCGCCGGCCCTCTTCAGCACCGCGACCGCCAGTGCGCCGATGGGGCCGCTGCCGATCACGAGCGCTGTCTTGCCGGCCACGTCCCCAGCCCTGGCCACCGCGTGCCAGGCGACGCTGGCGGGCTCGATCAGCGCCGCGGTCCGCAAGTCAATGTCTTCCGGCAGCGCCCGGAGCATCCGCACCGGCAGGTTCACATACCGGCTGAACGCACCGTCGGTGTGCGGATAGCGTGCTGCGCTGCCCAGATACGTGCAGCCCGGTGACAGGTTTGGCCGGTCCGCCGGATACCGCGCCGCGCCCGGACCGGGGGTGGCCGGGTGGACTGCGACCGGCGTCCCTGCCGCGGGACCTGTTCCGTCCGCCGCGGCGCGGACCACGGTACCGGAAATCTCGTGCCCGAGCACCAGGGGTGCCTTCAGGATGGATTCTCCCGCCGCGCCGTGCAGCCAGTAGTGCAGGTCGGAGCCGCAGATGCCGCCGAAGGCCACTTCGATGACAGCTTCATCGGCCGCCGGCACGGGCACGGGAATGTCCTGGATCCGGAGGTCCCCGGCGGCGTGGGCCACCACCGCGGCAGCCGTGGCCGGGAGCACTGCTGCGCCGCCCATCAGACCACCACCGTCATTCCGCCGTCGACGAAGATGGTCTGGCCGTTCACGAAGTTGGAGCCCTCCGAGGCCAGCCAGACCGCCGGTCCGGCCAGGTCCTGCACCGTCCCCCACCGGTGCGCCGGCGTCCGGCCCAGGATCCAGGAGTTGAACTGCTCATCGTCCACCAGGTTCTGGGTCATCTCGGTGTGGATGTAGCCCGGCGCGATCCCGTTGATCTGCAGGCCCGAGGCCGCCCACTCCGCGGTCATGGCGCGGGTCAGGTTCCGCAGGCCGCCCTTGGCCGCAATGTACGGGGCGATGGTCGGGCGGGCCAGATCCGTCTGCACCGAGCAGATGTTGATGATCTTGCCCCGGCCCCGGGGAATCATGTGCCGCGCGGCTTCCCGTCCCACCAGGAAGGCGCTGGTCAGGTCCGTGGAAATCACCCGGTCCCAGTCGGCGACGTCGAGCTCGAGCATGGGGACACGGTGCTGGATGCCCGCGTTGTTCACCAGGATTTCCAGCGGCCCCACGCTCTCCTCCACCCAGGCGACACCCCGGGCGGCCTCGTCATCGCTGGTGACGTCGAACGCGCAGCTGTGGACGCGCCCCGGCGGGTAGTCCGCGGCCATCGCCGCCTCCGCGGCCTTGAGCCGCTCGGCGTTGATGCCGTTCAGCACCACCGTGGCGCCGGCATCCGCCAGTGCCCGGGCCAGGGCGTTGCCGATCCCGCGGCTCGAACCGGTCACCAGGGCTACACGCCCCGTCAGGTCAAATAGTGACTTCATGAGAACGGGCCGTTCTGGACCAGGTTGGCCGGGGCTTGCCCGGCGGCCAGGGCTTCGAGCTGCTGCCGCAGGAGCTTCAGGATCCTCGGCTGGAAGGCCGACGCGTTGCCGCCGACGTGCGGCGTGATCAGGGCGTTGGGCGTGGACCACAGCGGGTGGTCCTGGGGCAGCGGCTCCGGATCGACGACGTCGAGGGCGCATTGCAGGCGCCCTGACAGGACTTCCTTGGTCAAGGCAGCCGTGTCCACCACGGAGCCGCGGCCCACATTCACCACCAGGGCCCCGTCCGGCAGGGCAGCGAGGACCTCTTCACCGATCAGCTGGTGGGTCTGCTGGTTCAGGGGCAGCACCGAAACCAGGATGTCGTGCGTCGCGGCGAGCGCGGGCAGGTCCGCGGACGCGTGCACCTCGCCGTATTCGTCGGTGCGGGCCGCACTCCCCACCCGCGTGACAGTGACCTCGAAGGGCTCCAGGCGGCGGGCGATTTCGTGCCCATCCCGCCGACGCCCACCAGCAGCACGCGCCTGTCCGCCAGGGACTGGCGCCGCTCCGGCCGCCAGAGGCCGTACTGCTGGTCGCGGACGGCCTGGTCGATGCCGCGCAGCTTCGCCAGGATCAGCCCCAAGGCCAGTTCCGCGGTCGCGGCGGCATGCACACCGGAGGCGCTGGCCACGCCCGCCGCCGGCCCGGCGGCCTCGATGACCCCGTCGTACCCGGTCGACTGGGTCTGCACGAACTTCAGCCCGTCGACCTGGGCGAGGGAACCCAGCACGGCGGAGGCGTCGATGTACGGGAGGATCACGCCGTCGATCTCACCGAGCGTCCCGCCGTCGGGATCCGACTTGAGGTCCCACACCACTCCTCTCAGCCCTTCGGGCAGGGGGGAGAGATCGGCGAGGAGTTGCCGGTCGGGGAAGCTGACGGTGCGGACTGTTTGCATCGGAAAACCTATCGATCTTTGACGGTGAAGTGGGGTGTGCCGGGCGGGCCGGTGCTGCGCGGTCAGCGCCGGTCGAACGGGCTAGCGCCTGTCGAAGGTGAGCCCGCCGGGGACCTGGAACGTGGGCATGAGTTCCAGCATGCCCACGTTCACGTGCCGGGGTGTTTCGATGGCGTAGTCCAGCGCGTTGACGATGTCGTCAGTGGTCAGCGACTCGTAGCCTTCGTAGTACGTCTTCCACGCCTCCTCCATGGCCTCGGGAGTGCCGCCCATGTTGCGGCCGAAGATTTCCGTTTCGACGCGTCCGGGGCAGATCTCCGTGACGCGGATGCGCTTGCCCACCGTGTCGTTGCGCAACTGTCGGGAGACCTGGTGCACGGCCGCCTTGGTCGCGTGATAGACGGTGTGGCCGTAGAAGTTGTAGACGCCCGCGATGGAACTGATGTTGATCACATGCCCCCGGTCACGTGCCACCATGCCCGGCAGCACCAGCCGGGTCAGCTGGAGCAGACCGCGCAGGTTGACGTCCACGAGGTCGTCGATGTCGCGCTCGCTTGAATCCAGGATGTTGCCCGGCCGTGACACCCCGGCGCAGTTCACCAGGACATCGACTTCAAGATCGCCGACGGCGGCAGCCAGCGCTGCGGTGTCGGTCAGGTCCACAACGTGGGGGATCGCCCCGGTCTTGTCGGCCAGTTCGTTCAGGCGTTCCTCATTGCGGGCGACGGCGTGGACCGTGAGTCCCCGCTTGGCCAGGCGTTCGGCGATCGCGGCGCCCATTCCGGTGGACGCGCCCGTGACGAGGGCAGTTGAGTAGTCAGAAAAAGGCATGTAAGTCTCCTGGGGTGAGCGAAAGTGCAGCCGGTTGGTGCAGCTCGGGTGGTGGGTATTTAGGCGTCGCGGAGCGGCAGGTGCGCCCGGTCCTTGACCGTGCTGACGGCGATGAGGGTGCCCAGCGCGGTGATGACGGCGTAGAACGCGGGCATGTAGATGTTGCCGGTGGATGAGATCAGCCAGGTCATCAACAGCGGCGCGGTGCCACCGAAGAGTGCCGACGAGACGTTGTAGCCCAGACCGTAGGCGGAGTAACGGACACGGGTGGGGAACAGTTCAACGATCAGGATGTGGATCACTGCGGTGTGGCCGGCGAAGACGACCGCCATGATGCAGGCGCCGAGAATGGCCAGGCCCATGTTGCCCGTGGCAATCAGGGCGTAGGCGGGGATGCCGACGATGGCCATGGCGATTGCGGAGCCGGCGATGACCTTCTTGCGGCCGATGCGGTCGGAAAGGGCGCCCATGAAGGGAATGGCGATGCAGATGGCCACCAGGCTGCAGGCGGTGACGATGAGTGCCTCGCCGATGGTGAAGTTGAGCTGTTTGCCCTTCAGGAACGTGGGCATGTAGGAGAACAGGACGTAGTAGCCGGAGCCGTTCATGAGCGGGATAAACAGGGCCAGGAGCATGGCGCGGCGGTGTTCAGCGGACTTGAAGGCTTCCTTGAGGGGGTTCTTGGACAGGCCGCCCTCTTCCTTCAGCTTCTCGAAGTTGGGGGTGTCGCTAATGGCCTTGCGGATGTACCAGCCGATGATGCCCATGGGAATGGCGACCAGGAACGGAATGCGCCAGGCGAAGGCACCGAAGCCGCCGCCGTCGATCGCTGCCTGGCTGAGCCACGGGGACATGGAGAAGGCCACGAGCGTACCGGTGAGGAGAGCGGCGAAGGATGCGATCTGGGCGTAGGAGGTGATGATGCCGCGTTTGCCTTCCGGTGCGTGCTCGGCGAGGAAGGTCATGGCGCCGGCGGCTTCGCCGCCAACGGAGAAGCCCTGGAGCATGCGGAGCAACACGAGGAGCACCGGGGCCGCGATGCCGATTGCCGCGTAGCTCGGCAGCAGGCCGATGCCCGCGGTCGCCACGCTAATCAGCAGGATGACAAAGACCAGTAGCTTTTGCCGGCCGATGCGGTCCCCCAGGTATCCGCAGATCACAGCGCCAAGTGGACGCACGAAGAAGGACACGGCATAGCCGGCGAAGACAAACAACAGGGCGTTGTCCGGGTTGCCGGGCGCCAGGAAGACGAGGGCAAGCGTTCCGGCCATGAAAGCGAAGATGCCGTTGTCATAGAGTTCCACGAAAATGCCGACGCAGCCGGCCATAACAACTTTGCGGGTCTGCATACTGCTGAGCCGCTCTTTGTGCGGCTGGGCCGCGTGCGTAGAAATTGACATGGCTTTCCTTACTAAGGGGGATGGTAACAAGGCTTTGGATCTGGTGCGAGGGTGGTTAGCTTCCGGAGGCCGGCGCGAGCTGCGGCCAGCCGGACTGGCTGCCGATGCCGAGGAGGGCGAAGACGGTGCTGACTGTCGAACGGAGGTTCTCCAGTTCCCGCAAGGCCGCCCGGTGTTTCGCTGTAGCGTCGGGGACGGTGGTCTTGCGGAAGGTTATGGTGTGGCCAGGCCGGGCCTGGGCCAGCACATCCAGCGAGCGGGTGGTGACCACTGCGAGGACGGGGTAGCCGGCGGTGACACCGCGGCCGCGGTGGAGCACCAGGAGTTCCTCCCTGGACGGCACTTCGATCGCTCCGACCGGGACGCCGCGTGAGAGCACTTCCGCCGTCGACTGGCGTTCGGGAAGGGCGCCGCCCAGGCGCAGTCCGATGTGGTTGCTCCGGGCACTGACGGTGTATTCGGTGGTGAAGAGCAGTTCGGCGGTGTCGCCGAATTCGTCCACATCGGGCCCGTCCGTGACCTCGACTATCGCCTGGCTGCTGAATTGCGGCCGGGTGAGTCCCAGCCGGAACAGCGGGAGGTCGAAGTACGGTTGCCGGATGGGTGGGACGCTTTGTGTGGTCTTGAGTTCAGTGCCTTCCGTCAGCCGCAGGCCGAATCCGATGACGGTGTCAGGGGCGCAGCTGCCGAGCAGGACGGGCGCCTCCACCGAGCCGTGGACGGCAAGGTAGGCCCTGAGCCCGCCGGTGATTTGGCGCAGCGCCACTGTTTCCCCGGCGCGGACGGACACCGGTTCCCACTGCGGGCATTCGCGCCCGCCCACAGTGAGCCGCAGGGGCGCCCCGGTGACGGCAATGAGAAGGTCCGCGGTGGCGCGCATGCGGAAATCCAGCGCGGTGATCTCCAGCAGCGGCGCGCTGTCCTCATTGGCGGTGAGGATGTTCGCCACGCGTGCGGAGAACTGGTCGAGCGCACCGTTCACGGGCAGTCCGAACCGGGGTCCCCGGAAGCGCCCCAGGTCGGTGACCACGGAGTGTCCGGGCTGCTGGATGATCAACGAGCCGCTCATCGCGCCGCCTCCAGTTTCCGGCCGACGTAGTCCGCGAACTCTTCGGGCTGGATCTGGTGGAACCTCAGAAGGTCGCCTGGGACGTAGGGAACGAGCGGTTCGCTGGTGACGTCAAGAACAACCAACGGAGTCTGGCCGATGACGCACCATCCGCCGGGCGCCGTGGCCGGGGCAATGACTGCCTGCCGGCCCGCGACGGCCACGGCACCCGCCGGAACGGACAGGCGGGGGTCCTTCAGCCGCGGAACCGCGAGCGGAAAGTCGGGGCCGTCCATCATGGGCGAGCCGGCAGGGGCACCGAGGCAGCGGATGACGTAGGACTTGGCCGTGTGCAGCCCGATGATCTCCTGGACCGACAGCTGCTCATGGTCGGCAACGCGTTCCAGGTCAGGACCATACTCCCCGCCGTAAACCACGGGGACGTTGAACTCCCGCGGAGCCCGGGCAGGCGCACCGATGAAGTCGAGCTGGCGCAGGCCCAGGAGGACAAAAGCTCGGACCTGGCGTGCCGAGGTGACCCCGGGATCGAATTCCACCAGCAGTGAGTCGTATGTCGGCACGGCGCCGTGGACGCCGTCGGCGCCCGCAGCCTCAAGCCATCCGGCGAGGGAATGCACGGTGGTCCAGTTGGCCTCCCGGTCCGGGGACGAGGCGACGACGCGCAGTGCGGCGTCCCCGGATTCGAAGACCTCCACCGGAGTTGGCGTTGAAGTGGCGGCCATGTCAGGCAGCCTTCACTTTGGCGGCCAGCACCTGCGCGAGGGGGGCGATTCTCACGCCGGCGTTTTCAAGTTCGGCGCGGACCTGCCGGGCCAGCTGAACAGCACCGGGCGTGTCCCCATGCAGGAGGACGGTGTCGGCGACGATCGGCAGGTCGGTTCCGGCGACTGTTTCGATAAGACCTTCACACACCATCCGGATGGTGCGGTCGACGATGGCCGAGGGATCGTGGATGACGGCGCCGGGGCGGCTGCGCGGCACCAGTGTGCCGTCTGCCTCGTAAGCGCGGTCCGCGATGCCCACAATGGCGACCTGGAGGTGCCGGCCGGCAGCGGCGGCGGCCAGTGCGCCGTCCTGGGCCAGGACGATCAGGTCCGGGTTGATGCGACAGGCGGCGTCAGCCACGGCTTCGGCGTAGTCGGCGCGGGTGGCGACGAGGTTGCCGAGGCGTCCGTGGGGTGCGATGTGGGCGACGCCGGTGCCGTGATAGGCGGCGAAGGCGCTCAGGGCGCCGACCTGATAGAGGACGTCGTTGCGGACTTCATCCGCGGTGAGGTCCATGGCCCGCCGGCCGAAGCCCCGCAGGTCCGGGAAGCTCGGGTGGGCCCCGATGCTGACGCCGCGCCGCACGCATTCGGCGACGGTGGCGTTCATGATGTCCGGGTCTCCCGCATGGAACCCGCAGGCGATATTGGCGCTGGAAACCACTTCGAGCAGGGCCGCGTCGTCGCCCATCGAGTAGGCGCCGAAGCCTTCTCCGAGATCTGCCACGAGATCAACTGTGGGTCCCATGTGAGCCCTCCTGGGGTGTTGGCTGCATCGTTGCGCCGCGTGGCGCAACGGTCAGCTTCCGGTAGTGAAGTGGGTGCCGGGAACCTGCCCGGTATGAGGCTTGCGGTCCGGTGGCCCGGATTGCCGGGCTGCTGTCAAAAAGTCTGGCATCGCGACTTGGCTCACACAAAGACGTAATCCATGTCACGGGATAGGTGCCGGTTATGACGGGCCCTGGACCTGTTCTCACGTGCCACCTCGTCTCACATCAGATTCCGACTTGCCGTCGCGGGATTGCGACTGCATTCAAGCTATGGAGCACATATTTCGGAAATGTAAAAGAACGCGTCTATTTCTGTAAACACCCCTCCTATGCGAAATGCGTCTGACGTCATCGCGAAATTGCATGTCACCCAAGGAGATAGAATGTACGATTAGTGAAATAGCGTTCTGGGTTCAACCTAGTGTCAGCGATGTGGATCACACAAAGACCTATTGCGTATCCCTCCACTGCATCCGACTATGACCTTCCGGGTCCAGGACGCCGCAACGAGAGAAGGCGGCTATGGACACGCGAAAGCTTGCGTACTTCGTCCAAATCGTGGATTCGGGAAGCATCACCAAGGCCGCGGCGGCGCTGCATGTGGCCCAGCCGGCGCTGAGCCAGCAGGTTTCGGCGTTGGAGACCGATCTGAAGCAGCGCCTGCTGATCCGCAGCAAGCAGGGCGTCAAACCCACGGCCGCCGGGCACACCCTGTACCGGCATGCACAGTCGATCCTGCGGCTGGTGGAACAGGCACGCCAGGACGTCGCCAAGTCCGGGGCCGCACCGTCGGGGCGCGTCTCCATTGCCATCGCGCCGTACAGCATGGCGTCGAGCCTGACGCCGAGGATCATCAGGGAAGTGGGCAGCCGGTACCCGGACATTGTCCTGCACGTCACGGAAATCTACGGCGGCGTCCTGAGCGAAGCGATCAAGAACGGCCGGCTGGACATGGCCCTCATTTACGAGCCGGGTCCGATCCGCGGCGTCCAGTTCACCACGATGATCGTCGAAGACCTGCACTTTGTGGTCAACGCCAGCAGATTCGATGTGGCACCCGGCAATGGTGAAATCTCGCTGGAAGAAGTCTCCCGGTTCGGACTTTTCCTGCCCGAGAAGATCCATACCCTGCGCCAGGTTGTCGAGGCCGGTTTCGACAGTAAGGGGCTCTCACTCCAACTGGTGGGCGAAGTGGAGTCGGTACCGTCCCTGACCAGGCTCCTGCGAGCCGATCTGGGCGCCACGATCATGCCCAAGTCGGCCGCGGACGCCCTGTTCCACGAGGAAGACTTCCATGTCCTGCGGATCGTGGATCCCGCACTGCAGTGCAAGATCGCACTGTGCACCCCGGACGCATGATCCGCTCTCCGAGGCGGCGTCCGCGGTTCTCCTGGTGCTGAAGGAAATGCTCCAGGAAATGCTCAGCAACAAATATGCATAATAGTCCGCCCATAGCATCCGCTTATTAGGGCACGCATCATTCGTCTTAGTATCCAGCCGCCCGACATTCTAAAGTTGGAGAAAGACCGAGAAATTTCGGCAGCTACTTTTACGAAGACCTAATGGGGAGCGTTCCGTGAAAAAGATCAACACTCTGCGAAGAATTTCTGACGGAAGCCTGGCTCTGATGGCGAAAACCGGTTTCCACTGCCCGGCCAATGGTTTTTGGCGTCCCGCGGACCGCTCGGTGGAACCTGTCTTCGTTTTCGAAGGCAGCATCATGCCCGCCGCCGGCGGTGGCTCGACCGTCTGGTATCTGGAGGATGCCGTCGTCGGTCCCCCCACACATCCGCTTCCGGCCCGGTAGGAACTGCGGCGAAAGGGAGGGTTCGATGTCCAGCACGGACATCGAACCCTCGCTTTCGCGTGCCTGGGCTGTGCCCCTGCGCGTGTACCTCGGCCCCGCCCCGCGCATGCGAGCGCCGCCGCACGGGAGTTCCCGTGCGGCGGCGGTGCCGGCGCTGCTAGGCCTGTTCGGCTAGTCCTGTTCGACGAGCAGCCCCTTGGACTTCAGGACCTCGGTGAGGTTACACAGATCCAGGGTGGTTCCGCCGGCCTGGTAGAGGCTGATCAGTTCGCGCTCGGCGTCGTCACGTTCCTGCGAGAGGCGGATAACTTCCTCGATCTCGTCTTTCCTGACCACCACAACGCCGTCTGCGTCACCGCGGAGGACGTCGCCGGGATAGATGATTTCGTCCCCGAAGACCACCGGGTGGTTGATCGGGCCGATGGTTTCCTTCACGGTGCCCTTAATGGAGACGCTGCCGGAGAAGACGGGCAGTCCCAGTTCGATGAGGTCCTGGGTGTCGCGGACGCCCGAGTCGGTCACCAGGCCGGCGAGGCCCTTGGCTTTCATCGCGTTGCCGAGGACGTCGCCGAATGTTCCGGCTTCCTCGTACTCCCCTGCCGCGGCCAGGATGACATCGCCTGCCTGCGCATAGTGGATGGCCACCTGCAGCATGAGGTTGTCCCTGGGCGCGCAGCGGACCGTGACGGCCGGGCCGCAGAAGGACATAGCCCTGTCGATCGGTTTGATCCTGGAACTGAGCGCTCCCTTGCGGCCCTGGGCCTCGTGGATGGTGGCTGACGAGAACTTCGCCAGCCGGCTTACGGCGTCGGCGTCGGGGCGGGCGATGGTGGTCTTTACGTGGATCACGGCGTTTTCCTTCAGTGGGGACGGGTCAGTTGAGGGCCTGGACGGCCTTGTCGATGGCGGCGATGGATTCTTCGATGATGTCGAGGCTGGTCGCGTAGGAGATGCGGAAGTACGGACCCAGCCCGTAGGCCGATCCCTGGATGACCGCCACGGAGGCTGCCTCGAGCAGGTAGAGGGTGAAGTCCTCGTCGTTGCTGATGACAAGACCCTCGGGCGTGGCCTTCCCGATGACCCCCGAACAGTTGACGTAGGCGTAGAAGGCGCCGTCCGGCGTCGTGCATGACAGTCCGTCGACGGCGTTCAGTGCCGCCACGGCCGTATCGCGCCGGCGGCGGTAAACCTCGATGCTCTCCCGCACGAAGCCCTGGTCGCCGGTGAGGGCGGCGGCGCCGGCGGCCTGGCTTACCGAGGACGGGCAGGAGGAGATCTGCGACTGGAGTTTGTTGATCGCGGCGATCAGCGGGGCGGGTCCGGCCGCGTAGCCCAGCCGCCAGCCGGTCATGGCGTAGGCCTTGGACACGCCGTTGACGGCGAGGATGCGGTCCTTCAGCTCGGGGGCCACTTCCACCAGGCCCGAGAGCCGGCCTTCGCCGAAGTAGATCTGGTCGTAGATCTCGTCCGTGAGGACGTAGACGTGCGGGTAGCCGGCCAGGACGTCCGCGAGCGCGCGCAGTTCCGCCGCGGAGTAGACGGCGCCGGTGGGGTTCGAGGGCGAGTTCAGAATGACCCATTTGGTCGCGCCCATTGAGGGCTCCGGCCAGGGCCGCCGGAGTGAGTTTGAATCCCACTTCCTCGCCGCAGGAAACCACGACGGGTGTGCCATCGTTCGCGAGCACCATGTCCGGGTAGGAGACCCAGTAGGGGGCGGGCACCACCACTTCGTCGCCGGCGTTTAGGGAGGCCATGAAGGCCGTGAAAATCACCTGCTTCGCCCCGCCGCCGATGGTGATCTCGGCCGGCGAGTAGTGCAGACCGGTGCGCAGCTCGAGGGTCTGCAGGATTGCCTTCTGCAGGGCGGGGGTTCCGGTGACCGAGGTGTACTTGGTCTCGCCCCGGCTGATCGCCTCAACGGCTGCCGCCTTGATGTGTTCCGGGGTGTCGAAGTCCGGCTCGCCGACCGTCAGGTCCAGGATCCGGCGCCCTTCTGCCTTCAGCTCACGCACTCGGGCCGCGGCGGCCACGCTGGCGGAGGACTTGATGCGGGACACGCGCGTTGCAGGTTCAAATTCTGACATGGTCTCGTCCTAGGGATTCAGCAGGGAGCGGTACTCATTTCCTTCGACCCTAGGGAATTCTGGCGGGTATGGATAAGACCTAAAGTGCGTGGACGGATAAGCGTCTCTTATGGCTGACGGGCGGGGTGGCCCGACATTTTGGCCGCTCCCTGCCGCTATCCCGAACCTCCCGGCCCGTGGCCGCCCATTGCCGCCCCGGGGCAAACGTTCCGGTTATGGCTCCACGCACTATTGGTATTTCCGCGGCCGGGCCGTTCTGTCTAGCCTTCTACATAAGCCGGCCCGTGTGGCGTGGCCGTTCCCCGGGTGGCTCCCGTGGCACCAACCGACTTGAACCTGAATCCGAAAGAGGGAGTGCTCGTGGCCGTTCTGCAGCGTCCGGACCGCCGAGAGGCCCCTTCGATGTCGAATCCGCGTCCCCGGCAGGTCGACGGCGGCGGCTACCGGTATCGGGGAAGGCAAAAACCTGACACGGCCGCTGTCCAGGCGGAAAAGATCCGGAAGCTGCTCCAGGAGGAGCGGCAGCGGATTTCCTTCAACGCGAGCAGCATGCGTGCCCTGTCCGTCCGCCTGAACCAGCAGATCGCCCAGGCGCTCTGTGACGGAATGAAGGCCACCCTCCTCGCGGGCGCCGCGGAACTGTCCCGCTGGACGGTCCGGACCATCGGCTTGTCCTCCGAGGATCTGTTCCCGTCCGGCTTGCCGGCGGAGCAGCATCTGGCGGTCATTAGCGAATTGAAGTCAGAGCTGGCTGAGCTTGAGAAGTCCAAGGCTGTGCTCGAGGGAAGGCGCGTGAAACTCCTGGCTGCGGCCCGCCGGCTTGGCGTCATGGATGACTTCGAGCTCGCGGCGCTGAGCGGACTCCAGCACGAGACAATCCGGAAGATGACATGGGGTCTGCAGCCGACGACGGCTGGCTAGGTTACGGCTTCTGCCTCCGCCATTTTGATCATGCGGAGTTCGTCCGCCACCGCCTGGGAAGGCCAATGGCCATTCGCTAGTTCCCTTGCCCGGCTTTGATCCGCTGCCGGGAAGATCTTCTCCAGGAGCCCTGCCGCGTAGAGCAGGGCGATCAGGGCTGTGGTCCGGGGATCGGACGCCCCGGGATCGGACGACGCGCCGCTAAGTGCGGCTTGTATCTTTTGCAGGAGCGCCGCTTCCGGAGCGTGGTCGTGCTCCGGGTACCGCGTGGTCCGGAACAAGCCAAGGTGCCGTTCGCCGACACGGTCCACAATGCCCAGCGACGCCATCCCCTCGTAGACACGGTGCAGTTCGGCGCGGCTCTCCAGCATCGAGACCCACCGCTTCGGAGTGTGCGGCCGTGATTTGTCACGGATGAGGTCCAGCTGGTGCTGGAAGTCCGTTGGCGGGGCGGTTCCCGTAGCCCTCACATGCTTGCCCTGCAGCTCGATCGCACCGAGGAGGTCCAGCTCGGCCAGGATTGCCCCCGCCACGGCGGCTCTGAGCACGGTCTGCGGCACTTCGGGCTCGCCATCCTTGTCGTTCGTTGCCAAAAGGAGCACAGCCTGGGGAAGGTTCAGCTCCTCCGTCTTCGGTGTTTCAGCGTTCATACGATCATGGTGGCGCAGTCCGGCGGTCGCCACAACGAGGATTTACAAGCCCGAAACGAAAAACACTTTTCGCAAACGAAATTGCATAGTACATTTGATGCAATCAGGCTTGCAGAGTGATCCACGTTACAGAAGAGGTCCGGACTTGAATACGAATGCGGTCGACCTGGGAGCCAACGCGGCCGACGCCGCTGGCGCCGGGAACGTTTCCCATGCCTGGCTCGGTGACGCGCTTCCGGACGTTCCGCTGTCCAAAGCCCAGAGCAGGGTGGTGGATGTTATCGGCCGCAATCCGCAGCTCTCCTCCTACGCCGACATCGCCGAGATCGCCCAGCGCGCCGACGTCAACAACTCCACGGTGGTCCGGGCAGCCCAGCACCTGGGCTACCGGGGCTGGCCTGATCTCCAGCGGGAACTGCGCTCCCGGTACCTCGTGATGATCTCCACCGAGGACACCCTGACTGAGCATGGCGAACACCGCAGTCCCCTGCATGACGCGCTCACCCACGACATCGAGAATCTGCGCCTGACGCTGGACTCCAATACGGCCGAGGACGCCGAGGCCGCCATCGCGGCCATGGCCGCTGCCAAGTCCATCACCGTCGTCGGGCTGGGCTCCTTCGCCGGACCGGCGAGCGTGATGGCGCACCTGGGCTCCACCATGGGCTACCCCATCACCTTGGAGAACCGCGCCGGCGTCCACCTCGCTTCCAGCACCAACACCCTTGGAGAAGGGGACGTCCTGGTGGTCATCAATATGTGGCGCTCGATACGGCAGATCATCGTCACCGCCGAAGTCGCCAAGCAGGCCGGCGCCACGGTGATTGCCATCAGCGACATGCGCCGCGGCCGCCTGGCGGCTGCGGCTGACCATCTCTTGGTGGTGGCCTCGGAAGGAATCTCCTTCTTCCAGTCCGTCACCGCCGCAAACTCGTTGGTCTACGGCCTGCTCGCGGGAATGGAGGCAGCGCACCCCGAACGCAGCCGCGCCGCCATCCGCCGCACCCAGCAGCTGTGGAAAGACCTGGACATCTACCTTGACTGACCTCCAGCACCCCTACCCACGCCGATCTTTTCCAGGAGTAGTTCATGAACACCAGCACTGACCGCCGCATAGCCGTCATAGGCCTCGGCGCCATGGGCGGAGCAATGGCCGCCACGCTCCACCAGGCAGGCTGGGCTGTCACCGGTTTCGACCCCTCCGACGCAGCCAGGGCTGCCGCCTCCGCCACGGGAATTCCCACCACTGCCAACCTTGCCGATCTCGCCGGGACTCCGTACGCGGTCCTCTCCCTGCCCGCGGCCAGCATCGTGGAAACCACGGTGCCGCAGCTCCTGGCGGCACCGGGAACCGTCGCGATCATTGACACCACCACCTCCGAACCGGCCACCAGCAAGCTCATGGCCTCCCTCGCCGAATCGCAGGGGGCCGCATTCGTGGACGCTCCGGTCTCCGGCGGCCGCGACGGGGCGGCATCGGGATCCCTGAGCGCATTTGTCGGGGCAACGGATCCTGCGCTTGCTGCTGCGGAGCCGGTCCTGCTCGCACTCACCGGCGGCAAGTACAGCCACATCGGCGGCCCCGGCAGCGGCAACGTCGTCAAGCTCCTCAACAACGTCCTGGCAGCGGCCAACCTGGTCTCCGTGGGCGAGGCCCTGGGCGTCGCCAAGGCCTACGGCATCGATCCGGCCAGGGCCGCGGCCAGTATCAGCGAAGCCTCCGGCGGCAGCAAAGTCTCCGCGAACATGTATCCCAACTGGGTGCTCACCGGCACCCACGATTCAGGCTTCTCCCTGGGCCTCATGGCCCGTGATGCCGCCCTCGCCGTGGAGGTCGCCTCGCAAATCGGCGAAAGCCCAGCGCTGCTGGCGGCCGTCGCGGACCAGTGGCAGGACGCCCTGGCCGTCCTCGGACCGCGTGCGGACTTCACCGAAATCGCTAGGACCGTCGCCCCGGCCATCACGCCCGCCGGCGCACCCGGCACCACCAACGGCACCACCGCCGTCGCCTAAGCCCCCAGCCACAAAGGAACACCACATTGAGCCTCACCACAGCACCTACATCCTCTTCGGCAGCTACTGCCCGGGCGGTCCTGGACGCGGCGTTCCCCGCCGGCCTCGGCGCCTTCGTTGACGGCCGGACCGTTTCGGGCAGCGGAGAAAGCATCACGCTCACTGCAGCGGCCACCGGGGAACCTTTTGCCAGCTACGCCGACCCCGGTGCCGAGGGCGCCAACGCCATCCTGGAAAGCTCGACGGCGGGTGCGGCAGCCTGGGGCGCGATGAACGGATTCGAGCGGGCAGCAATCCTGCGCAACGTCAGCCGCGTCGTGGAAGCGCACGCGGAGGAACTTGCAATCCTCGAGTCGGCCACCACAGGAAAGCCCATCCGTGACGCCCGCGTCGAAGCCGCCAAGGTGGCTGAAATGTTCGGCTACTACGCGGGCTGGGCGGACAAGCTGACGGGGCTGACCATTCCCGTTCCCGGACCGTGGCACACCTACACCGAACGTGTCCCGTGGGGCGTCGTCGTGGCCATCACCCCGTGGAACGCTCCCCTGTTCACGGCGGGCTGGAATTCCGCCGCCCCGCTGGCTGCCGGCAATGCCGTGATCATCAAGCCCAGCGAATTCACCCCGGCCTCGTCGGTCCGGCTCGCCCAGCTGGCACACGAAGCGGGGCTGCCGGCAGGCGTTTTCAACGTCGCGGCGGGACTGGGTCAGACCGTGGGAGCCGCCCTCACCACCGACCGGCGCGTCGGCAAAGTCAGCTTCATCGGCTCCGTCCCCACCGGGCGCCGCGTGGCTGTCGCGGCCGCGCAGGCCGGGATCCCCGCCCTGCTGGAGCTCGGCGGCAAAAGCGCGAACATTGTGTTCGCCGACGCCGACCTGGACCGTGCCGCCGACGGCGCCATCTCTGCGATCTTCTCCGGTGCGGGGCAGTCATGCGTCGCCGGATCACGGCTGCTGGTGGAGCGCAGAGTGCACGCTCAGTTCGTTGAGCTTGTGGCCGACCGGGCCGCTCGGCTGCGCGTCGGCGACCCGCTGAGCGCGGACACCGAGGTGGGCCCGATCATCACGGCTCAGCAGTTCGCCACCGTCAACTCCCTCATCGAGGCAGGATTGAACGACGGCGGACGCCGGGTCACCGGAGCGACGCTTCCGGTTGCACTCGCCGGGTCCCCGCTGGCAGGCGGGCACTGGGTCATGCCGACCGTGCTCGACGGGGTGACGCCCGGGAACCGCCTCGAAACCATGGAAGTTTTCGGTCCCGTTGTGGGCGCGGACGCGTTCGACACGGAAGCGGAGGCCATTGCCCGCGCAAACAACACCAACTTCGGCCTGGCCGGTGCGGTGTGGACCTCCGATGTCTCCCGCGCGCACCACATTGCCCGCGAGGTGAAGGCCGGCACGTTCTGGATCAACTCCTACAAGACCATCCACGTGGCAGTCCCGTTCGGCGGCTTCGGCGATTCCGGCCATGGCCGCTCCTCCGGTCCCGGCGTCCTGGACGAGTACACACAGACGAAGGCCATCTGGGTGCCCACGCGCGCAACAGGCTCTCCCTTCCCGTCACTGTCCTACTAGAGCAGGCCGATACTCATGGAACTGACAGACACAACCGCCGCCATGGCCACCCTCCGCGCCGCCCTCGCAGGCGGCGTCGAGGACTGGAAGCCGCAGGTCCTGGCCCTGGCACGGGACATCCACGCGGCCAAGGAGATCTCCTTCGAGGAGCTCCGCTCGGCCGAAGCGGCAGCAGCTCTGCTGGCCGACGGAGGGTTCGAGGTTGAACGCGGGACCGGTGGCCTCCCCACCGCCTTCACCGCGAGCGCCGGCAGCGGCGAACTCACCGTGGCCCTGTGCGTCGAATATGACGCGCTCCCCGACATCGGACACGCGTGCGGGCACAACCTGATAGCGGGCGCGTCCGTCGCCGCGGCCCTTGCCCTGCAGCCCTACGTGGACCAGCTGGGCATCACGCTGAAGGCCATCGGAACGCCCGCCGAGGAGCACGGGGGCGGCAAGGCCCTCATGCTGGAACGGGGAGCGTTCGACGGCGTCGGCCTGGCGCTGATGGTCCATCCCGTCCAGGACGGCGTCACGTACAACCCGGCAGGCACCAGCGCCCAGGCCGTGGGCCGGTACAAGGCGACGTTCACCGGGAAGGCCGCACACGCGGCCGCCGCCCCGCATCATGGTGTGAACGCGGCAGACGCGGCTGTGCTGAGCCAGGTCGCCGTCGGGCTGCTGCGCCAGCAGATCCCCAGCGACCACCGCGTCGCGATGTACGTCGCCGAGGCCGGACACGTCACCAACATCATTCCGGACCGGGCGGTGGTCCAGTTCGAGTGCCGGGCCTTCACCCTTCCAGAGTACGAGGCGCTGCTCGAGCGCGTCCGCCGCTGTTTCGAGGGGGCCGCCCTCGCCACCGGCACAACGCTGGCCATCGAGCCAACGGAACCGCTCTACGAACCGCTGCTTCAGGACAACGCCCTGGCTTCGCATTGGACCGCCGCGATGGAGGCGTTCGGCAAGGACACCTCGCCCTCGGCCGGTCTCAGCGGCGGCTCAACCGACATGGGCAACATCTCCCAGGTCATCCCGTCCCTGCATCCCTGGCTGAGCATTCCCGGCGCGGACGTACCGATCCACTCGCACGCGTTCGCCGCGCTTGCAGACTCCCCGGAGGCGTATGGCGTGATGTTCGAGGCAGCTACCGCGCTGGCCTGGACTGTCGCCGCTGCGGCCTCAACCCCCACCGAACGAGCACGTTTCACCAAAGCGGCATACCGCCGTCGTACTTTCACCCAGGAAGGCACATCATGAGTACCAGGACCACAACCGCGCGGATAGACAAAGCTGGTGTCCGGCTGACGCTTCCGGTCGCCGCCTTGGCCTTTGTCATTGCCGTAGCCGTCCAGCTGATCGGCCAGACCAAGATTGACCTCGGGATCGGCGCAATCGTCATCTTCCCCATGGTCTGGGGCCTCATCCTGGGACTCTTGGTCTCCATCCAGAAGTTCAAGCCGCTGGGCCTGGACCTGCAACGGATCGCAGCCGCCCTGGTGGGCGTGGCCGTTCTGCTCCTGGTGGCCCGGCTGGCGTTCAACATCGGCCCCAGCCTCCCCAGCCTGATCAAGGCCGGGCCGGCCCTGCTGCTGCAGGAAGTGGGCCACCTGCTGGGCACGATCGCGCTGGCCCTCCCCCTGGCTGTCCTGCTCCGGATGGGCAAGGCAACGGTAGGGGCCACGTTCTCCCTTGACCGCGAACCGTCATTCGCCATGGTCTCCGAAAAGTACGGTCCCGATTCGGACCAGTACCGGGGTGTGCTGGCCATGTATGTTTTCGGAACCCTCTTCGGCGCCGTGTTCATCACGCTGCTCACTTCGCTGGTGGCCAACTGGAAGATCTTCGACCCCCTGGCCCTGGCCATGGGCGCCGGCGTGGGGTCCGGCTCCATGATGGCGGCGTCTTCGGCCAGCATCATCGCGGCCTATCCCGCGGACCAGGAAGCCATCCTCGGCATGGCGGCAGTGTCCAACCTGATCACCACCATCCTTGGCGTCTACGTCGGAATCTACATCGCCCTGCCGCTGGCGGACCGGTTCTACAAGGTCCTCACCCGCAAGCAGACCCGCGAAGCCGCGGCCGTCGCAGCAGGGGTCGCCTCTGCAGGGGCCACCTCCGAGCGCGGCCGGGCCGACATTGAGCGGGAAGAGGCCCAGGCCGAAGAAAACCGCCGGTTCCGCGAACAGGTCGCCGAGTCCTCGGCACCCATCAAGCTCCCGCTGTGGCTGTCCCTGTCAGTCCTCACGGTCCTGGGCATCGGCACAGCCTCGGTGGCGGCCAAGGGATTCAGCCTGACGATCGTCGCAGGGTACGGAATCATGCTCGCCCTGGTCCTGGTCAGCATCGCGCTGGCAAAGGTCACCCGGAAGATTTCGGCGATCGTCTACATCACCACCATCGGCGCCTACATCTCCAGCCCGTGGTTCTTCGGCGCGGAAGCGCTCACAACGGTCATCAAGTCGGTCGACTTCCTGTCCATCGCAACCGTCATGCTGACGCTCGCGGGCCTGTCCTTGGGCAAGGACATCCCGTTGCTGAAGACCATCGGCTGGAAAATCATTCCCGTGGGCCTGCTCGCCATCACCGCATCGTTCCTGCTCTCCACCGTGATCGCAGAGTTCGCCTTGGGGCTCTGGCACTAGGACGCACCATCAGTGCCGCTCTTCGCGGCAGCAGTGAGCGGACGACGGCGGGACCTCCCGCCGTCGTCCGCTTGCGTTTAGCGGGGTGCTTTACAGGGCCGTGTTCCAGACTTCCTCGGACACGGGGATCCACCAGTCACGGGCCTTGCCCTCGCCGATGTATGCGGGCCAGCGGAAATCTGTGGGCGCAGTGAATTCGGCGGGCAGGAGCGGGGCCACGGAACCGCGGCGGACCTTCTCGGCCTCGAACTCGGCTTTTGCCACAGCCAGGAGATCGGGCTGGGTCACCAGGTCCAGCACCATGCCGGCGATCATCTTGCCGGTGGCGGTGATGGTGGGGTCGATCGTTTCCGGGATGCCGCCCATCGCCGTCATGGCCCAGCCGGGGTACGCGGCGCCCTTCCCGTCGGCAGCCAGCGTTGGCCGGGCAGTGTAGAACCGGATGGTGGGGGCGTACCAGGTCATCTCCACGTAGTCGTCGCTGGTCCAGTTCTGCTGGGTTGCCGGAATGTGCCGGCGCAGCTCCGTCTCGGCGTCCTGCGGGCTGATCAGTTCCGCCGTCGCGGGGTGGAACGGGTTCTCCATGGGCTCCACCCCGCACGAGGCCTGGATTTCGCGCCCGATCTCCCGGGCCCGCTCGTCCAGAACCGGTGCCCCGACGGCGGCGATGTTCTCCCACGCCAGCTGCGCGACCGTGTGGTTGGCGATGCCAGGCCGGTTGCGCGCCACCCAGCGCGAACTGACGGTGCAGTGCGAAGCGGCCGCGGCCAGTTCGGCGTTGCGGTCCAGCACGGCGAGCACCGAATCCGCTTCGGCCAGGCTCGGGCAGCGCCAGGAGTACTGGATCTGGGCCAGCCCGGCCGGCTGGTTGTCCGCCGTCGCCTGGCCAGCGGTGAGGATCGCCTCGGACAGCGACCATCCGCCGGCCTGCGGCAGCATGGAATCCTGCGTGGTTTTGGTCAGCGAGAACATCGTGAACAGTGCCGCGTCGGCGCCGGGAGCCCGCGCAGCGGAGTGCGAGGACGGGATGGGGCTGTCCCCGTACGTGTTGTTCCAGCCTTCCGGGTTGTCGCAGGTGAAGGTGTAGATCTTGCTGTAGTACGAGCCGCAGTGGGTGTCCCAGCGCGCGGTGTTGCACAGCGGCATCATGTAAAACGGGTGGTAGGAAATGATGGCGTCGAGGTTGTCGTAGTAGCCGCGCAGGCCATGGACCACTTTGGAACCCTGGACCTTCTCGGCCGGCTCTCCCGTGTACACCAGGGTGCCCGGGATGCTGTGCCGTTCCATGGCGTCCTTCGCCGCGAGGAACCCGGCGAGCGTGGAGATGCCCAATGCGGAGTGGGGGTCCGTATGGCCCGGTGCGAACCGGGACATTCCGGTGCGGGGCTCGCGCTTGGTGGAGGCGGCCTGGCAGTTGCCGGGGATGGCGTCGTATTCGGCGTAGCCCAGGATCCGGGCGCCGGGGCCGGCGGGGCTGGTCCACTCGGCGGAGAAGGCCGTGGGCATTCCGGCGCTGCCTTCTTCCACAGTGAAGCCGTGCTCGCGCAGGGTTTTCACGTACCAGGCGCAGGACTCGTACTCGCGCCAGGCCGGTTCGGCGAGCTCCCAGATGTTCGTGTGCCAGGCGGAGAGCTGTTCCTTCTGCTCGTCAACCCACTCCCACGCGGTGGACTTCAGCGCGGCATTCTTGATGTCGCTCATTGCGTTCCTTCCTCAAAGTTCAAAGATTCCTGCGTCCGCTTCAGCGGACCAGCAGTTTCCGGTTCACGAATTCGTCCATGCCAAGCGGCCCCAGTTCGCGTCCCACACCGCTGTTCTTGACCCCTCCAAAGGGCAGCGCGGCCGACGACGGCGCGAGCCGGTTGACGCTGACCATGCCAACTTCCAGCCGCTCGGCGATGCGGTCTGCCCGGCCGGCATCGGCAGTAAATACCGATGCGCCCAGGCCGTACGGCGAATCGTTGGCCAGCCTGACGGCGTCGTCCTCGTCCTCGGCCCGGTAGACAACGGCCACCGGACCGAAGAGCTCCTCGCGGTAGGCGCGCGTGCCCGGCCGCACACCGATCAGCAGTGCCGGTAGCACGTAGGCCTCCCCCGCCGCCGTGCTAACCCCTCCGCCGAGGAGCGTGGCACCTTCGGCGACGGCGCCCTCCACCTGCGCGAGCAGGGTCCGGGCCGCAGCCGCGGAGGACATCGGAGCGAGCTTGATGGCCGGGTCCAGGGGATCCCCGGGCAGGTACTCAGCCAGCCTGGCCGCCAGCCCGGCGACGAAGTCCTCGTACAGCGGGGCGGCCACAATGAACCGCTTGGGCGACGTGCAGGCCTGGCCGGCGTTCTCCATCCGTGCCGCCGCGGCAAGGCCAATCACGGAGTCCAGATCCTCGCTGTCCATCACAATGAAGGCGTCCGAGCCGCCCAGCTCCAGGACGTGCTTCTTGAGTCCGGCCCCGGCCAGGGCGCCCACTGCAGCGCCGGCCCGTTCGCTTCCGGTGAGCGAGACCCCCTGGATGCGGGGATCGGACACCATCACGGCCGTCTGTTCCCCGCCAGCCAGCACGGTGCGGTAGGCACCTGCGGGCAGGCCGGCGTCGAGCAGCAGCTCTTCGAAGGCCAGCGCCGAACGCGGGCAGGCCGGCGCCGGCTTGATCAGCAACGTGTTGCCCAGCATCAGGTTCGGCGCCGCGAAACGGGCGATCTGGTAGTACGGGTAGTTCCACGGCATGATGCCAAGAATCGGCCCCAGGGGGCGTCGCTGCAGCACCGCGCCGGCGTAGTCCAACGCTTCGTCCGCCAGGAATCCCGGCCCGTGCTCGGCGTAGTACGAGAAGATCTCGGCGCAAAGCTCCACTTCGGCGACGGCTTCGACCAGCAACTTGCCCATTTCCTCGGTGGCAAGCCGGGCGAGCGTCTCCTTCCTTTCGAGCAGCAGCCCGGCGGCGGCCCGCAGCACCGCAGCCCGCAGGTCCGCCGTCGTCGGGCCCCAGCATGCAAAGGCGCGGCGCGCCGAATCGACGGCGTCTTCAACCTCCGCTGCCGCGGCCTCCGCGTACTCCGCCAGTACCTCTCCCGTGGCCGGATTGAGCACCCGGAATGCGCTGCCGGCCGTGGCTATGGTGCTCACTGGATGCTCACGTGGATGAGGCTGGGGCCCTTCACGGCAAGTGCCTTGGTAACGGTGTCGGCCAGGACGTCGAGGGACTCGACATTGAACGCCGTGAGGCCGAAGCCCTCGGCCAGGCGGACCCAGTCCGGCTGCGTCAGGTTCACCCCGACAGGAGCCAGATCGCGGTCCTCCATGTTCTGCCGGATTTCGCCGTAGCCGCCGTTGTTGATGCAGATGATGGGCAGGTCCACGCCTTGTTCGACGGCGGTGATGAATTCCTGGACGGCGAACATGAGCGCACCGTCGCCGATCAGGCCCACCACGGGACGATCCGGAGCGGCCACCTTGGCGCCGATCGCGGCTGGGAGCCCGTAGCCCAGCGTGGCGTACGCCGGCGTGTACAGGAGCTGGTGCGGCTGCTGCATGGGGAAGAAGGATGTGGTGCCGAAGTAGGTGATCTGCGAGGAATCGCCGGCGATGACGGTATCCGCCGGCAGTGCACCGGCGAGGATCTCGTTGATCCGGGCCAGCACGGGCGCCATGGAGCGGGCTTCGGTCTGCAGCCCGGCGCGCAGCGGGGCCAGGTCCGGCGCCGCTGCCGGCACGTGCCCGGCGAGCGCCGTGAGCAACTGGGGTACTACGGCGGCCGCGTTGCCCAGGAGTTCCAGGTCCGGGCTGAGGTTGCAGTGCAGCTGGACGGGGTCGATGTCGATCCGGATACAGCCACCCTGCGGGAGGATCTTTCCGCCCCACATTTCGGACTCGCCCAGCTTGCTGCCGATGACCAGCAACGCATCGGAGCCGTTGCACAGGTCCTGGGCCGCGGTGAGCCGGATCTCCGAGCCGAGCGACAGCGGGTGTGCCTCCGGGATGGCGGCCTTGCCGTTGATGGTGGTGACCACCGGGGCCTGCAGGAGCTCTGCGAGCTGGAGCAGGGCGGCGCCGGTTCCCAGCGATCCGCCGCCGGCCAGAATCACCGGGTTAGACGCGTTCCGGAGCATTTCCGCTGCGGCCGCGACGACGTCGTCGGAAGCTTCCTTCGGAGCGCCCAGGGGGCGGGCCTCCAGGGCGGCGGGCAGGACGTCCGAGGCGGACTCCAGCAGGTCCAGCGGGATCTCGATGTGGACAGGGCGCGGCCGCCCGTGGGCGAAGGACGCAAAGGCCTCGTGGATCAGTTCCACGGCCTCGCTGCCGCTGGAAACGCGGGTGCTCCGCCCGATCAGGGCCCGGACGGCGCCGGTGGGGTCCTTGGTTTCATGCAGGAGTCCGATGTCCGAAAACTCGCTGCCGCGCGGTGCGCCCGGGGACAGGATGATCATGGGCCGGGATTCGCAATAGGAAGTGGCGGCGGCGGACATGGCGTTCAGCAGTCCGGGTCCGGACGTGGTGATCACGACGCCGGGAAGCCCCTTGAGCTGGCTCCAGCCGTCGGAGCCGTACCCGGCTCCCTGCTCGTGGCGGGTGGTGACCGGGCGGATGCCGAGCGGCTTCAGGTGCCGGTAGAACTCAAGGTTGTGGGTACCGGGGATACCGAAGATCGCGTCGATCCCGTAGTTCCGCAGGGTGGTCATGACGGCGAGGCCGACGTTGTTGGTGGGGATGGTGCTGGTCACGGCTGGATCCTTTGATTGTGGGGAGGGCGGGCGGCTAGCGCTTGTAGACGCGGGTACCGTCCACCCAGGTCTCCACGACGTCGATGCTGCTGATTCGGTCTGCAGGCGCCGCCAGCGGGTCCTCGGCGAGGATCACGAAGTCGGCGAGCTTTCGCGGTTCCAGGGAGCCCAGGTCCTTCTCGCGTCCCATGGCCCGTGCGCCGTTGATGGTGTGGGCGCGGAGGGCGGCGGCGGCGTCGATCTTCAGCTCGTCCGAGCCGAGCTGCACGCCCGAGCGGGTCTTGCGGGTGACCGCGGTCTGAATGGCCTCGAGGGGCCGCGGATCGGCCACGGGGGCGTCCGAGCTCATGGTGACGGGTACTGCCGCGGCGACGAATTCGCCCAGGGGGTTGAAACGCTCCCCCGGGCTGCCGATCGCGTCCAGCACACCCGGGCCCCAGTTGAAGTAGTGCTGGGGCTGGTTGACCGGAAGGATGCCGAGGCCGGCCATCTCAGTGATCTGCTCCGGCGTGGGCAGGCCGCAGTGCTCGATCCGGTGACGGTGGTCCGCCCGCGGCGAGACGGCAGTTGCTTCCTTCACGGCGTCGATGACCAGCTGGATGGCAGTGGGCGACTGCGCGTGGGTGGCCGTCTGCAGCCCGGCGCTGTGGGCCCTGACCACCAGCGAACGGTACTCCGCGGGCTCGTGGTAGAGCGAACCGGTGCGGCAGGGGTCGTCTCTATAGCCCTCCGGGAAGTACGCCGTCCAGCCGCCCAGGGTTCCGTCCGCGTAGAGCTTGATGCCGGCGAAGGACAGTAGTGAATCGCCGAAGCGGTCCACGAGCCCCAGCTGCAGGACTTCATCCAGGAGGCTGGAGAGGAAGTAGGCGTTGATGCGGGTCACCAGTTCCCCGCGCTCCACCAGGTCAAGGTAGGCAGCGAATTCGCGCTTGGTCACCTGGGCATCGCCGATCATGGTGACGCCGTGGCTGAGGAACTCGCGCTGGGCATGGAGCAGCTGACCGCGGTGCTGTTCCTTGCTGTCCGCCAGGTGGAAGTTCGGGCCGTGGTGGCCGAGCTTCACTCCGTCCTCGCCCGTGAGGATGTCACAGGCGGCGTCGGAAAGCTCACCGGTCAGCTCACCCTCGGAGTCGCGGAAGAAGGTGCCACCCGGCGGGTTGGGGGTGTTCGAGTCAATCCCGGCATTGTCCAGGACAAACGAGTTCACGACGCCGCCATGGCCGCTGGCGTTCATGACGTAGACCTCGCGGGTGGTGGAGACCGTGTCCAGTTCCTGCCGGCTCGGGTGGCGCTGCTCGGCCAGGTTGCGGTGCTCATACCCGTAGCCCCGGATCGGACCGTCGCCGGGATTCTCCGCCGCGGCCCGTGCCAGGCGTTCGAGCATAGTGGGGATGTCCGGCGCGGCAACAGGTCCGCAGTCCACCCAGGACAGCAGCTGCCCATACATCAGCGGGTGGGCATGCGGGTCCACGAACCCGGGAACCAGTGTGCGGCCTTGGAGGTCCACAACCTCCGGCATTGAGGTGCTGAGTTCGCGCGCCGCAGAGCGGCATTCCTCGGGAGTCCCGACGGCGGCGATGCGGTTGCCGATCACCAGCATCGCTTCGGCGACGGAATCCTCGGCGTCGACCGTCCGGATGGGGCCGCCAAAGAACAAGGTTGCCGACGGTGCCGCGGCGGACGATTCATGGGATGTCGGGGATGACATGGGGATGACCTTTACATGTAGGAGTGGTGCGGTGCCGCTGCGAGCCAGCCGGCACTCAGCCTGCGGGTTCCAGTTCGAACAGCGGGGTGTCCGGGGCGCCGGTGCGGGCTTGGGAAATGACGTTCTGGGCCTGGATCCTGATGTACTCGGCCAGGGTGTGGTCCGAGAGGAAACCGATGTGCGGTGTCACGAGGATCCGGGGGTGGCCCATGAGCGGGTGGTCGGCCGGTGCGGGCTCGACGTCGAGCACGTCCAAGGCCGCCGCACGGATGTGCCCTGAGTCGACGGCGGCGCGGAGGGCGCCGTCGTCGATCAATTGCCCCCGGCTCACGTTCACTAAATAGCTGCCCGGCCGCATGGCCGCGAGGCTTTCGGTGTTGATGATGTGCCTGGTTTCCTCCGTGAGCGGCATATGCAAGGACACGACGGCGGACTCCGCCAGCACCTCGTCCAGACCGGTCCGGCGGATGCCCGCCTTGGCCAGCATGTCCCGGGTGGCCGGGGTGTCCGGAAGGTAGGGATCGTAGCCGATGACTTCGCCGAAGACGCCGGAGGCCAGCTCCCCGAAACGGCTGCCGATCCTGCCGAGACCGATCAGTCCCAGCCGCTCCTGGCTGAGCCGGAACACCGTGGTTTCCGGCCGTCCGTTCCAGTCGCCTTCAGCCACACGGCCCTGGAAAAAAGGGATCTCCCGGGTGACCGCCAGGGTCAGGGCCAGCGCATGGGAGGCGACCTCCTCGGTGGCCACGCCGGGAAGGTTGCTCACCCAGATCCCGCGCTCCTTGGCGGCGTCAAGATCGACGTTGTCGAATCCCATGGAAACCAGGGCAATGATCTTCAAACCAGGGATGGCGTCCATGACCTCCGCCGTCACAGGGGCGTAGCCGACCAGCAGGGCTTCGGCGTCTTTGGCCTGTTCCATGATGACGGCGGGGTCCTGGCTGCCGAGATACCGGACGTCGTAGCCGTTCTCCTCCAGAAGGGCGACGCCGGGGGCATAGTCGATGTCTTCCATGTCCGTGTAGACGGCCAAGGGCCGGACGGGCAGCTGCGCGTCGGTGAATATGGCGTTAGTGGACATGGCTGAGGAACTTTCTGGTGCGCTGGTGCTGGGGGTTGTCGAAGAACTCGTCCGGCGAAGCCTGCTCCACGATCACGCCGCTGTCGAACAAGGTGACCTGGTCCGCCACCCGGCGGGCAAAACGGACCTCATGGGTAACCACGATCATGGTCATGCCGTCGTTGGCCAGGCCTTCCATGACGTCCAACACCTCGCCCACCAGCTCGGGGTCCAGGGCCGACGTCGGCTCGTCAAAGAGCAGCACGGACGGGTTCATGACCAGGGCGCGGGCGATGGCAACGCGCTGTTGTTGGCCGCCCGAGAGCTCCGAGGGGTAGTGCCCGGCGCGGTGGGACAAACCCACCCGTTCGAGCATGGCCATGGCGCGTTCCTCAGCCTCCTTGTGCGGAACACTCTGGACCGAGGTCAGGCCGAGCATCACGTTCCGGCAGGCGCTGAGGTGGGGAAACAGATTGAACTTCTGGAACACCATGCCGATGTCCCGCCGCTCCTTGGCGAGCTCCCGTTCAGGCAGCGGAACGGTTGTGGTGCCGCGCTCGCGGACGCCCAGGCGGCGGCCGCGAAGGAGGATTTCACCGTCATTGGCCGGCTCCAGCAGTGCCATGAGGCGCAACATGGTGGACTTTCCCGAGCCCGAGGGGCCGAGGACGGCCTTCACCTGCCCCTGGTGGATGTCGAATTCAACGCCGCGGAGAACGTGCTGGTCCTGGTAGCTCTTGTGTAGGTTTCGCACTTGCAGCACGGGGTCGGCAGGAGTCCATACCGGGGCCTCCGTTGGCTGTGGCATCTGGGTCATGCGTGAACTCCTTGGCCGATCGGTTCCAGCGTGGATGGCTTCTTGGATTTTGACCGTGAGGTCCATAGGAATTTCTTCTCAACGTAGTTCTGAAGCAGTGTCAGCAGGCTCACGATGATCAGGTAGTAGATGATGGCGGCCGCGTAGTACTCGGCATAGCGGAAGGTTATGTTGACCCCCACCTGGGCCGTGGTCAGCAGTTCCTGCAGGGAGATGACGGAGGCCAGGGAGGAGAATTTCACCAGGCCGATGAACTCGTTGCCCGTCGGCGGCAGCGCGATGCGGATGGCCTGCGGCAGCACGACTTTGAGCATGACCTTCGCCGGCGACATCCCCAGGGCACGTCCGGCCAGGTTCTGTCCTTCGTCGACGCTCAGCAGCGCGGAGCGGATGATTTCCGACATGAAGGCTGCTTCCACGATGCCCAGGCCGATGAACGCGGCAATGAACGGGGTGAACCATTCCTGGCGCAACACCGGGAAGAGTTGCGGCAGTGCGTTCCAGATGATGAGCAGGACAAGCAGCGCCGGGATGGCGCGGAAGAACCAGGTGTAGAAACCCGCTGTTCCCTGCGCGATGCGGCTCTGGGAAGTGCGTCCCATGGCCACAGCGAACCCGACGGCGGTGGCCAGCACCAGCGCCAGCACGGCAACCGCCACGGACAGGAAGGCACCGTAGAGGTAGCTCGGGTTCACGAGTTGTTGGACGAAGATGCCGATATCGAATTCCATCGGACTCTCCTTTCGAGTGGGGCCGGGACCACGGCTCCGTGGTCCCGGCGCAATAACTAGTGAACGTCGACGATGGCCGGATCGAGCTTGTTGTCCTTGGCGATCTGGGCCAGGGTGCCATCCTTGTGGAGGGCTTTCAGGGCGTCGGCGAGAACGGGTGAGATCGGATCGTTCTTGCGTGTGAACACGCCGAACGTGGTGTCCGTTTCAAAGACATCCGACGCCACGGCCAGCTTGCCCTCGTTCTGGGCCGCCATGTAGGACGCGGCGACATTCGTCTCGATCAGGGCATCAGATTTGCCGTTCATGACGGCGAGCACGGTCTCCGCCGTCTTCGGATATTCGGTGAGCTTCGGCTCGTCCTTGCCGGCGGCCTTGCATTCCTCTTTGAGCTTGCTGATCCGCGCGGCGTTGGACGATGCTGTCTGCGCGGCGACGCCGCGGCCACAGAGGTCAAGGGGCTGCTTGAACTGTCCTGCCAGGGCGGGGGCGGCAAGAATCGACGGTCCGGCGTTCATGACGGGGGCGGCGTCGGCCACGGCCAGGCGCGCCTCGCTCATGTACAGGCCACCGAAAATGGCGTCGCAGCGGCGGGACTGGAGCCCCGGCATCAGCCCGTCAAAGGTGGTTACCTCAAACTTGGCCTCAAGCCCCCAGTGCTTGGCAAGCGCCCTGGCTGCGTCGGCGTCGAATCCGACGATGTTGCCGCTTGAACCGTTTGCGTAGTACTCCAGGGGCGCATACTCGGGGTCGATACAGAGCGTGAGCTTGCCACTCGTCGTCAGCCCCTTGGGGGCCTCGGCAGCAGCCGGGACCTTCCCTTCGGAACTCGTGGACGCGGCAGCGGAACAGCCACTCAATAGCAGGGCCAGGGCGGCCGCAGCCATGGCGGCCTTCGTGAACTTGGGCATGTGCAGATCTCCAATGAACATCTGATTCGCGGATGGGTGCGAAAAGCGGGTGGAGCCGATGTGGCGCTGGTCACGATACTAGCCAAGTTCCATCCAAATGCAAGCGAATCCGTCGTTGACTGACCATGAAACACAGTATTTGCATGATTGTGACCGAAAAGACCATCAAATCCATTGTCACTACGTAAGTTCGTGGAACAATTGAATCCGGCGGAGGATCAACTGCGCTGGTTTGCCCTGGGTGCGCCGCAACTGCGCTCAACAACAAGAGGCGTTTATTGTGAAGACCATGCAAGATCTGGACAATCGACTGATCCGACTACTGCAGGCCGACGGCCGCGCGTCATTCAGCGACCTGTCCAAGCAGCTGGGCGTGAACCGCTCTGTGGCAACGGCCAAGGTCAACGAACTCATATCCTCCGGCGAGCTGCGCATCGTCGCTGCAGTCCACCCGCGGCTGCTGGGCCTGACCGCCGTCGCGCATGTCTCCATCCAGCTCAACGGCTCCGCCCAGCCTGCACTGGACAAACTGAGCCAGCTGGACGGCGCCGTCTTCGCCTCGCTGACCACCGGCAGGTACGGCATCATCGCCGAGTTGCGCCTGCCGACAGTGGGGCGGCTCTACGAGGATGTGGAGGCCATACGCCTCTCCGAGGGTGTGGCTGCCGTGGATGTTTTGATGTACAAAGAGGTCGTCCGTAGCCTCTTTCTCGGTAAGGAGCCGCCGGATCCGGGGCTGGAGCTGGACGATGCGGACCTGCTGATCCTGGGTGAGCTTCAGCTTGACGGCCGGCTGGGCTTCGAGGCGCTTGGGGAACGCATCGGACTCTCGGCCAGTGCCGCCCGGAACCGGGTCATGCGTCTGCTGGACGCGCGCGTTATGCAGATCGGGCCTATCCGCAGCCGCTCCGGCTCCTCCCGTGCCATGGCCTTTGGATTTGGCATCTCGACGTCGGCGGGAACCGAGGAAGCTATCGCATTCTTTTCCGCCACCCCTGGCGTGGAGTTCATCGCCAGCTGCTTCGGGCGGTATGACCTGGTGGCCACCGTTGGCGTGAGCTCTCTGGATGAGATGTATGAAATCTTGGACAAGGTGCGCGCCATGGCGTCCGTGGCCAGCGTCGAGTCCTGGCTGCACCTGAGAATCGTCCAGGAGCGCTATGCCAAGCCCCTGGACAAGATGCTGGCAACGCGCACCCACGCCGACGGCGTTCTAACGACCTAGGGCGCGCCTCCAACGGCGGGAGGGGGCAGCCGAGGTCTTGACGCGGCCCCTTGCAGATCAGACGTGCTGATCGACGAGCACCGGGTTGCCGTCCGGATCCAGGACCATGAAGCTCGCCGGCCCCGCGGTTCCCTCGTCTGCCTCAGAAAGGAACTCCGTGCCCTTGGCCTTCAGTTCCCGCTGGAGATCGCGCACATCGGTGAACGGGTCCACCGCCTCCGCGTTCTGATTCCAGCCCGGGTTGAACGTGAGCATGTTCTTCTCAAACATCCCTTGGAAGAGGCCGATGACAGTCTCACCGTTCTTCAGAATCAACCAGTTCTGGGTGATGTCGCCCCCGAACTTCCTGAAGCCAAGTTTCTCGTAGAAAGCAGCGGAAGCCGCGATGTCCTTGACGGCGAGGCTGATGGAAAAAGCGCCGAGCTGCATGTGTTGCTCCACTCTCCAGGGGGACGGATCCTACCGATGATACCCGCGGCTATCTCAGTCGAAGCCGCGGGACGGGGCCGGTCTTGCGGGCGGAGTTAGGGGCTCCGATCCGGTCAGCCAAAACAATCAACCTCCGTGATCGATCAATCTAAATTGATAGAATTCTGCGTGTGGGCCACACCACATCCCCGGAGGCTCAGGCGGCGGCGTCGGATTTCTCCGCCTGGCCGGACACCCCGTGCGGTGGCAGTTGCTGGGCGAGCTGGCACGCAGCGACCGGCAGGTGCGCGAGCTGACGGCGCTGGTGGGTCAGAGGCAGAGCCTGACCTCCTACCATCTCGGCCAGTTGCGCGCAGCCGGGCTGGTGACCATGCGGCGCAGCTCGGCTGACGGGCGTGACACGTACTGCAGCCTCAACCTGGCGGTGTATCGCGAACGGCTTGCCGAATCCGGCGCGGCGCTGCACCCCGGCCTGCGCCTGGTCCCGGCCGAGCTGACACCGCCGGGTCAGTCGCCGCGCAGTCGCCCGCGCAGTCACCCGTTCGGGTCTTGTTCCTGTGCACGGGCAACAGCGCCCGGTCCCAGATGGCCGAGGCGATCCTGATCCTGGGGCGCCTGGGCGGTGCCCGGATCGAAGCCGCCAGCGCCGGCAGTCACCCCAAGGACCTGCACCCCAACGCCGTACGCGTGATGCGGGAGCGTGGCATGGACATCAGCGGCGCCCGTTCCAAGCATCTGAGTGCGTTCGCCGAGCAGCGGTTCGATTACGTGATCAGCCTTTGCGACCGCGTACGCGAAGTGTGCCCGGACTTCCCGGGGGCACCCGCGATGGTGCATTGGAGCATCCCTGATCCGGCGGCCGAAGCGGCAGCCGATCAGGACAGCTACCCGGCCTTTGTTCGCACGGCAGAGGAACTGAACACGCGGATCCAGTTCCTGCTGTACGCCATCGAGTACTCCCAAACGAGTTCGGAAAGGAGCTAGAAATGCCCAACGACCTTACGGAGCTGGTCAGCGTCCGATACATGGTGGACGACGTCGATGCGTCGATCGACTTCTACACAAAGCACCTCGGATTCACCCTCAGGATGAGCGCCGCACCGGCGTTCGCCGACGTCACCCGCGGCCGGCTGCGGCTCCTCCTGAGCGGGCCGAGGAGCTCGGCCGGCCGGCCCATGCCGGACGGCACCGTGCCCGCACCGGGAGGATGGAACCGGATCCACCTCATCGTGAGCGATATCGCGGCCGAGGTGCACCGGCTGCGCGCCGCCGGCCTCACGTTCCGGAACGACATTGTCACCGGCCCAGGCGGGCAGCAGATCCTGCTGGAAGATCCGTCCGGCAACGTAGTGGAGCTGTTCCAACCCGCCGGCCAATAGCTCGCAGTTTCACACAGAACGGACGACGGCGGGTCTGCCGCTCCTCGACTCCGGCCCCCGCAGACCGGTAGAGTTCCCGCATCTGTTCCGCACCATTCTTGGGGGCCCTCGTGCTTAAAGGAATCAGCAGGATGACAGGCGCTGTGGCGGGGCTGGTCCTTTCGCTCGGCATGATCGCACCGCCGGCGACGGCAGCGGCCGCGGAGGGCTACGACATCGCTTCCGCCTCCAGCCTGCAGGTGGTGGTCAACAAGCACCGGCAGCTGAACCCGGCCACGTATGTGCCGGGGCAGCTGGTCAGGGTCCAGGGGGAACTGTTGCGGGCGCAGGCCGCGGACGCCTACAAGCAGCTGGCCAAAGCCGCCAAGGCGGGCGGCGTGAACATCATGCCGATCAGTGGCTACCGTTCGTACAGCCAGCAGGCCAGCCTCTATGACAGCTACGTGAGCCAGTACGGACAGGCGACGGCGGATACGATTGCCGCCAGGCCCGGCTACAGCGAACACCAGACCGGCCTGGCGATGGACATCGGCAATGCCAGTGGAATCTGTGCCCTGCAAGCCTGCTTCGCAAATACTCCGGCGGGGAAGTGGGCGGCTGAGAACTGCCGGGAGTACGGATTCATCATCCGATATCCGGCCGGGGCCGAGGCCACTACCGGCTACACGTACGAGCCGTGGCATCTGCGCTATGTGGGACGGGCCATAGCCCTGGATATGAAAAACCGCGGCATTGCCACCCTCGAGGTTTACTTCGGCCTGGAAGCGGCCCCGGATTATCTCCAATAGGGCTCTTCCCCGTCGTCTGCTTGCGTTTGGTGCCGTTGACCTACAGCGCCGACCAGCCGCCGTCGGACGCGAGGATGGCGCCGTTGACATTGGTGACGTCGTCGCTTAGCAGGATGGCTTCACTCCAGGCTCGTGTCCCGATGAAGATCCGTGTCGAGGGCGTGGGCGCTGGCCAGCCTGGCCAGCAGACTCCCAAGCTGCGCGGACTGTTCGCTGGTGAGCGGGGCCAGGAGCTCGGCTTCATGCCGTTCGGCGATTCCGCGCAGTGTTCCCAGCATCTTCGTGCCCTCGGGCGTCAGACGAAGCTCGTAGTTCCGCCGGTCAGTGCGGCTGCGCACGCGCGCGACGAGGCCTCGCGTCTCCAGCGAGTCGATGAGTGGAACAACGCGGCTCGGCACCGCCCCCAGACGGTCGGCCAGGGACCGCTGGCTCAGCCCGGGGGTGCGGCCCAGCAAGCGGAGTACACCCGCGTCGCTCGGGGTCAGCCCGAGCTCGCGTGTGCGCTCGGCGAAGCGTGCCGATGCCAGCGCCCCGAGTTGGGCCAGCAGAAAAGCGGTTCGCTTCGAGCGCGACGGATCCGGTGAGTCCATGCCCCAATATTACGCCATTGACAGAATCATTCAATCGATGAATCATTATGAGTGTGACGCAATCATCGGAAAGAAGCGATCATGACTGACTTGTCCCACCACAACACCACTCCAGCGACGCGATCCGGCGGCCCCAACCCAGGCATCCTGGCGGCCGTGAGTCTGGGTCTCACTGCCGGCGGCCTGCTCACTAGCGCGATCCTTACTGGAGGCCAGACCTTCGTCTCGCCGTTCTCGCCTGCCAGTCAGGTCGCGGCTTACTTTCACGGGAACCCCGATGCGGTGCGGCTCGCCAGCATGTTCCAATTCGGTTCAGCGGTGCCGCTGGGGATCTTCGCGGCCACCGTCTACGCCCGGCAGCTCCGGCTTGGCGTGCGCGTCCCCGGGCCCGCTATCGGCTTCTTTGGCGGCATCACCGCCGCCGCCTTCCTCATGCTCTCGGCCGCCCTGGGCTGGGTCCTGAGCCGCCCGGAAATCACCACCGACCTGACGCTGACGCACGCTCTGTCGTTTCTCGCGTTCATCACCGGTGGCGTCGCCTATGTCGTCAGCCTGGGGCTTCTCGTCGCGGGGATCGCCGTTCCGGCCCTCATCCTGCGCTTTGTGCCGCGTTGGCTGGCCTGGACCGGCCTCGTCATCGCCGCCTTGTCCGAGCTGAGTTTCCTCTCCATGGCCCTCGAACCGCTCCAGTTCTTGCTGCCCATCGGGCGGTTCGGCGGACTACTCTGGCTTGTCGCCGTCGGATTCCTGTTGCCGCGGAGCCGGGCCGCGGCAAATCGACAGGAACCGTGAGGCTCTCCGCCTGAAGGAAAAACCCGGGCCTTCCACCACTAGCCAGCACATCAAAGTGATCGATCGGATCTAAGCCGGCGCCTGCAGCAATCCTGACGTTCGCGGCGGAAGACCCTGCGTCAGCTGGCGCCTTGTCGGCGCACGATCTCGTTGATCCAGATCGGCGCGAACGGGGACGTGCAGTTCGGCGGGGTCGGGTAGTCCTTGAGAACCTCGAGCCGTTCGCCGATGTCGATCGCCCGGGCACGGTGCCCGGCGTGCTGGATCCCGATCTGGGCCAGGCAGGTGTTCATCGACCATTGCAGGCGATCCGGTGCGTTCTTCATTTGCGCCTCGATGGTGTCGAGCAGTCCCGGAAGGTCAAGCCCCTCGGGCTCCTTCGCCACCCGCTCGCTGGTCAGTGCCCATCCGGCGCTGGCGACCGCGGGGTCGGGATCCGCGGTCCAGGCCACGCGCAGTTCCTCGGCGTACGGGCTCTTCTTGACCACATAGCTCACCAGCCAGTCGTGCACCTTGGGCGCCCGTGACTGGCGCAGCATGACGTCCAGCTCGTCGCGTTCGAACTCCTTGGGCCGGCAGATCAGCAGCGCGAGGAGCCGTGCCGCAGTGTCATCCGTCGCCCAGAGGACGCGGGCGAGGTCCTGCTGGGTCTTCAGGCGCTTGGCGATGGCGCGCAGTTTGGAGAGGTTAACGCCGTGGTCGTCGCCGTGCTTCTCGTTGACCGCGCGCATCTTCGGGTTCTCGAGGGCGGCCAGCTCGGCCACCAGCTCGGCAACTGTCGTCTCGGACATGTCATCCTCCCGGTCATTCACGTGTTGGAGCTCCAGCCCGCCAGGCTCACCGGACTGGATCAGATCCCCGGACGAACGATGGCCCACCGGTTCCGTTCGACACTATTCCATGACTGCCTGACTTTTCGGGTCCTGCCGGACCGGTAGGAAGCGCGGAGCTACCGGCCCAGCACTGTAGACAGACTATGGCAGCGTACTCGGCCATGTGCTTTCAGAGGCCGGCTTGTCAGCGGAACGTCCCGCCGTCGAGAAGTCCCGTTGACAAGTGCAAAACGTTTTGTGTAGCGTAGCTCACACCAGATACAAAACGTTTTGCAAAGGGAAGTCAATGACGACAAGAGTGGGAATACGCGAGGTGGCCAAGGCTGCCGGGGTCTCAGTCACCACGGTGTCGCATGCCCTCAACGACGCCACGAGTTTCCGGGTGAAGCCAGCGACGCAGCAACTCGTCCGGGAAGTGGCCAAGGATCTTGGGTATGCCCCGAACAAGATGGCCAGCGGACTGCGCAACCAGCGCTCCCAGATCCTTGGCCTGGTGAGTGACGAAATCACCACCACCCCCTTTGCCGGCGCCATGATCCGCGGGGCGCAGGACGCCGCCTATGACCGCGGCTACGTGGTGATGGTGGTCAACTCGGGCCTGGACAGCGAGCTGGAAACCCGTGAAATCAACATGCTGCGGCAGCATCAGGTGGACGGGGTGGTCTATGCCAGGATGTACCACCAAAGCGTGCAGGTCCCCGCGGAACTGGAGGGCCTTCCCACCGTGCTGCTGGATTCCGTCACTGACGACAAGTCCATTTCCTCGGTTATCCCCGACGAGGTGGGCGCTGCCGAGACGGCTGTTGAAGCAATCATCCGGGCGGGCCACACCCGGATCGGGATGATCAACAACATGGACGACATCCCCGCCACGCACGGCCGCAGGGAGGGCTTCCTGAACGCTCTCCGGCGGCACGGCCTGGAGCACGACCCCCGCCACTTCGTGATCGGTCAGCCCGAAACCGCGGGAGGCCGCGAGGCCGCGCTGGGCCTGCTCGGTCAGCCCGACCGTCCCACAGCTCTGTTCTGCTTCAGTGACAGGGTTGCCATGGGCGTCTACCAAGCGGCCACGGCATTGGGGCTGCGCATTCCGGAGGACGTGTCCATTGTGGGGATCGACAATCTCGAAATCATCGCAGACGCCCTGTGGCCGGGGCTCACTACCGTCGCCCTTCCCCACTACGAAATGGGCCGTTGGGCGGTCAACCGAATCCTGGACGACATTGAAAATCCCGGCGTACCCGCAGTCCAGACGCAACTGGACTGCCCCCTGATTGAGCGGGGGTCCCTCGGCCCGCCGCCAAGTTAGCTGATTGCCGGCAACAATCCGCCATCACCAAATCGTTCCACTGCTCCACTGTTCCACTGCCCGGGGACCACAAAAGAAGGGACGCAGCCGTTGCACCGGCCGCGTCCCGAAGGACCCGGGACAATCTCCCACGCCCAAATTCAGCAGAAAGATTGACCATCATGAACAAGCGATTCACCCGGATCCTCGCCACCAGTGTAGCTGCGGCGGCACTTGTCGGCTCCCTGGGCGCCTGCGGAAAAGGCAGCGCCTCGGCCCCGTCCGCGGGCTCCAACGAGATCACCATGTGGACCCACAACGCGGGCAACCCCGAAGAACTCAAGGCGATTGAAAACATCGTGGACTCCTACAACAAGAGCGCCGGCGCCAAGGCCAAGATCAAGGTCCAAGCGTTCCCGCAGGACTCCTACAACGACTCGGTGGTCTCGGCCGCGGCCTCCGGCAAGCTCCCCTGCATCGTTGACATCGATGGCCCCAATGTTCCCAATTGGGCCTGGGCGAAGTATCTGACACCGCTGAAGCTCGAGGCCGATGTTTCCAAGAATCTGCCGAGTACGGTGGCCAAGTGGGAGGGCGAGACCTACGCCGTGGGCACCTACGACGTCGCGCTGGCGATGCTTGCACGCGCTTCCGACCTCAAGGCAGCCGGTATCCGCGTCGCCACCGTCGAGAAGCCGTGGACCAAGGACGAGTTCCAAGACGCGCTGACCAAACTCAAGGCCCTGGGCAAGTGGGAATACCCGCTGGACATGGGTACCGCCGGAACCGGCGAGTGGCTGCCCTACGCCTACTCACCGTTCCTGCAGTCCTTCGGTGGGGACCTGATCAACCGCGACGGGTTCCAGTCGGCAGACGGCGCCCTCAATGGCGACAAGGCCATCGAATGGGCCCAGTGGTTCCGCGGCCTTGCTGACCAAGGATTTATGGCTAAGAAGAGCGGCAAGGACTCCACCCAGGACTTCCTTAACAACAAGAGCGGCATTCTCTACACCGGCTCGTGGGCCGCGGACAAGGCACGCGCTGCGGTGGGTGCGGACCTCGTGGTCATGCCGTCAGTGGACCTCGGGAACGGCCCCAAGATCGGCGGCGCCTCCTGGCAGTGGGGCGTGACCAGCGGCTGCAGCAACTCCGCGGCAGCCATGGACTACCTCTCCTACTCACTGAAGACCGGAAAACCTGGCCGCGGTGGCGAAGGCAACCGGCACCATCCCGGCCACCGACGAAGCCGCCGCACTCCTCCCCGCGTACGCCAAGGGTGGTACAAACCGGATCTTCATGGAACTTTCCCGCAACTACGCGGTGATGCGTCCTGAAACCCCGGCCTATCCCTTCATCGCCACCGAATACGGCAAGGCTGTTCAGGACATCCTCGCCGGCGCCGACCCCAAGACGGCGCTGGACAAGTCGGTCAAGGCCATTGACGCCAACATCAAGTCCAACGGCGGCTACAAGAACTAGCCGGCTGCCAGCGGTACGACGACGGCGGTGCGCAACCGCCGCCGTCGACAGTACCTCCGGCCCTGACTGTCGACGGAGAAACCCATGACAACCACCCAGCTTCCCTCCACCGGCCGCCGTTTGGCGGATCCGGCCCCGGCCGCACCGCCCAGCAAACCGCGCCGCCGGCCACGCCACCTGCGCGAACAGATCAGCGGCTGGGGAATGATCGCCCCGGCTGCGGTCCTCCTGCTCGCCTTCGTCTTCCTCCCGGCGATCCTGGGCTTCGGCCTGGCATTTACCAACGCCCGGCTTGTTTCCCCGCGGCCCGTTGAGTTTGTCGGCACGGACAACTTCGCGCGGCTCTTCGCGGATCCCGTGTTCTGGCGGTCGCTGCTGAACGTCAGCTATTTTGCCGTCGTGGTGGTGCCCGTCCAGTCCGGCATCGCCCTGGCGATGGCCCTTCTGATCAACAAGAAGTTCCGCGGCGTGAACTTCTTCCGCACCATCTACTTCCTTCCCGTGGTGACGTCCATGGTGGTGGTGTCCCTGCTGTGGCTGTTCATGTACCGCAAGGACGGCCTGATCAATGAGTTGCTGTCGGCGGCCAGTTTCGGCCTGATCAACGGCCCGGACTGGCTCAACGATCCCGCCACCGCCATGCCGGCCATCATCGCCCTGTCCATCTGGCAGGCCGCAGGTTTCCACATGATCATCTGGCTCGCAGGCCTGCAGAGCATCTCCGGCGAACTGTACGAGGCCGCCCAACTCGACGGGGCCAGCCGCTGGCACCAGTTCCGCTACGTGACCTGGCCCGGCCTCAAGCACACCCGCACCCTGGTCCTGGTGACCATCACCATCCAGGCGCTCGGGCTCTTCGACCAGGTCAGCGTCATGACCCAGGGCGGGCCCCTCGATTCGACCACCACCATCATCTACGAGGCGGTGCGCTCCGGCTTCAAGCAGCAGGAGACCTCCTACGCCTCGGCCATCTCGCTCGTGTTCTTCGTGCTCGTGCTGCTGATCTCCGCAGTGCAGCGCCACCTGACCCGAGAGAAGGACTGACGTGAAACAGACACTCAATTCCAAGGGTCTCGGCAGTGCGGCGACCATGGCGGTCCGCATCCTGTTCGCTGCCGTCGCCGCCTTCCCCATCGTGTTCATGATGGTGTCCTCCCTCAAGCCGGACCAGCAGATCTTCGGCGACATGTCCTCGGTGGCGGCGTTCCTGCCGATCGGCAACATTTCGCTGGACAACTACGCAGCCGTGTTCGACCGGGTCCCGGCCGCCCGCTTCCTGATCAACTCCATCGGCATCTCCGCGGTCACGGTGGTGCTCGGCATCTTCATCAACAGCCTCTGCGCGTTTGCCTTGTCCCGCATGGAGGTTCGCGGCAAGCGCGTGGTGTTCACAGCGATCCTCGCCACCCTCATCGTGCCCTTCCAGACGCTGGCGCTGCCGCTGGTGTGGTGGGTCAACCAGCTGCCGTACTTTGAGCTCAACGGGTTCAGCCTCGAGATCTCAAAGGGCTGGCTGGACACCTACCAGGTCCAGATCATCCCGTTCATCGCCAACGCGTTCTCCATCTACCTGTTCCACCAGTACTTCGAGTCCATCCCGAAGGAACTGGACGAGGCCGCCCGGATCGACGGCGCCGGCTGGTTCACCATCTACCGCAAGGTGGTCATGCCCCTCGCGGGACCTGCCACCGCCACCGTAGCCATTCTGACCTTCCTGCCCGCCTGGAACTCCTACCTGTGGCCGCTCATGGTGGTCCAGTCCGAAGAGCTCCGTCCGGTGATGATCGGCATCCAGTACTTCTTCCAGCTCAACGTCTCCTGGGGCGAGGTGATGGCTTACGCGTCCCTCATCACCATTCCCGTGGTGGTCCTGTTCGTCGCGTTCCAGCGATCCTTCATCAACAGCATCGCCTCCAGCGGCGTCAAGGGCTGACCAGCCTCCTCACGCGAAAGCCTGCAAAGAACCCTCATGAAAGCACTCACCGAACTCGACTGCCAGTACCGGCCAAAGTGGCACTACTCAGCGGAGCGCAACTGGCTCAACGACCCCAACGGCCTGGTCTACTCCAACGGCACCTACCACCTTTTCTACCAGCACAACCCGCACGGCGATGAGTGGGGCAACATGTCCTGGGGCCACGCCACCTCCACAGACCTGCAGCACTGGGACGAGCAACCCGTGGCCATCTGGTGCGATGACCAGGAGGCCATCTTTTCCGGCTCCGCAGTGGTCGATGTCCATAACACCAGCGGTTTCGGCGTCGGAGGAGTGCCTCCGCTGGTGGCCATCTACACCAGCGCGTATTCCCCCGCGTCGCCGCTCGCCGGACGGCAGGCACAGTCCCTCGCCTACAGCACGGACGACGGCGCCACCTGGACCAAGTACGCCGGGAACCCGGTGCTGGACCGGGCCTCCCCGGACTTCCGTGACCCCAAGGTCTTTTGGCACGACGGCGACACCGGCAGCTACTGGGTGATGGTCGCCGTCGAGGCACTCCACCACGAGGTGGTTCTCTACAAGTCGGCGGACCTGTTGTCCTGGGAGTACCTGAGCACCTTCGGCCCGGCGAACGCCACGGGAGGGGTGTGGGAGTGCCCGGACCTGTTTGAACTGCCGGTGGACGGCGATCCCTCAAACACCCGGTGGGTCATGGTGGTAAACCTCAGCCCCGGCGGTATCGCCGGCGGCTCCGGCGGCCAGTACTTCATCGGAACTTTCGACGGCGTGACGTTCCGTTCCGAAACCACCGTCACCGAAGGCGTGCAGGCCGACGACAGCCGGATGGCCGACTATGGGTGGCTCGACTGGGGCCGGGACTACTACGCGGCCGTATCCTTCAGCAACGTCCCCGACGGACGGCGGCTCATGATCGGCTGGATGAACAACTGGCAGTACGCCGCCGCAACACCCTCAGACGGCTGGCGCAGCGCGATGTCACTTGTCCGTGAAGTCAGGCTGGTGTCCCGCGACGGACGCCCCGTGCTGGCGCAGGAGGCGGTGGACCCTTTCCACAACCACGGTACAGAGCTGTTCGCCCTGGATCAGCAGCCGTTGGCGGACGGGGTGACTTGGCTTCCAGCCGAGGCCTGCGGTGATGTGCTGCGAATCGATGCGGAATTCGAGCCCGGCGCTGCCAGCAGGGTAGGTCTCGTGCTCCGGGCCGGCAGCGACACAGACGGTGCATCCGGCTCCAGGTCCGGGCCCGGAGCCGGGGCGCGCACTGTCCTTGCATACAACTGCCTCACGGCGGAACTCAGCCTGGACAGAACCGAATCCGGCAACGTGGGGTTCCACGAGGCATTCCCGTCGGTAGAGCGCGTTGCCGTGTCCTTGAAGGACGGCCGGCTAAGGCTCCGGGTGTTCCTGGACCGCTGCTCCGTCGAGGTCTTCGCACAGGACGGCCTGGCGACCATCACCGATCTGGTCTTTCCTACACACTCCGGCAATGCCGTCGGACTGCTGGCCGAAGGCGAGGGCGGAACGCTGGTGAGTCTCACCGTCCTTCGTTGACCATCTAAAGCGTTGAGGCCGCCTTTCAGGACCAGGGCGTCACGGCGGAGAAGAAAACGAACTCGAACTTCGACCTTTGGTCCGGCTCGGCCATCGTCTGACGGGCGGCCGCGATGAACTCGCGGCCGCCCGCAGTTATCGGGTGCGACCTGGGCTCAACGCACCGACTTCCGCTCGTAGATCGCCATCGACCAGGCGTACCCGGCGACCACGATCACGACGCACCATCCGATCGCGAGCGCCGGGCTCCAGCCGAGCGGGGTGCCGAGCAGCAGCCCGCGGATGGTCTCGATGAACGGCGTGAACGGCTGGTACTGCGCGAACCACTGCAGCCACTCCGGCATCGACTCGGTCGGCACGAAGCCGCTGCTGAGGAAGGGCAGGAAGGTCAGCACGAGGGGCCAATTGCTGGCTGTCTCGACCGACTTCGCCTGCATGCCCATGGCGACCCCGAGCCAGCTGATCGCGTACGCGATGAGCACGAGCAGACCGGCGGCGGCCATCCACTCGATCGGTCCGGCCGTCGGGCGGAAGCCGATCAGCAGGCCGACGCCGAGCACGAGCGCGACGGCGATGATGGCCTGGATGGTGTTGCCGAGCACGTGCCCGGCGAGCACCGCAGCCCGCGAGATCGCCATCGTGCGGAACCGCGCCGTGATGCCCTCGGTCATGTCCATCGCGACCGTCGTCGCGGTGCCGCCGGCGCTGCCCGCGATGGTCAACAGCAGGATGCCCGGCATGACGTACGCGACATACGCTTCCCGCCCGGCCGGCCGGATCCGCACCGGGCAGGCCGGCCCCGAGTGTGCCGCCGAACACGAACACGAAGAACAGCAGGATCACCACCGGCCCCACGATGGTGAACACCGACAGGCCCGGGTAGCGCACCATGTGCAGCAGGTTGCGGCGCAGCATCGTGATCGCGTCGGCGACGACGTGCGACTGTCGGCCGGTGCCCGGGGCCGTCTTGCGCTGGGCGGTGATGGTGGTCATGACTCGGTTCCCTTCGTGTCGGCCCGGCCGGTGAGCGCGAAGAACACGTCATCGAGGTCCGGGGTGTGGATGCTGAGGTCGTCGACCTCGACGTCGGCCGCATCGAGGCGGTCCAGCACAGTGCGCAGCGCGCCGACCCCGCCGTCGCTCGGCACGGTGAGCGCGAGCCCGGCGTCGTCGCGATCGGACTCGTCGAGCAGGCGGGAGGCGGCGTCGAGCGCCGCGGCATCCGCGAACCGGAGCCGGATGTGCCCGCCGGGCACCAGGCGCTTGAGCTCGTCCGGCGTCCCGTCGGCGACGATGCGGCCGCCGTCGAGCACCGCGATGCGATCCGCGAGTTCGTCCGCCTCGTCGAGGTACTGGGTGGTGAGCAGGACGGTCGTGCCGTCCGCGACGAGGCTGCGCACGATGTCCCACATGGTGTGGCGGCTGCGCGGGTCCAGGCCCGTGGTGGGCTCGTCGAGGAAGATCACGCTCGGTGTGGCGACGAGGGTCATCGCGAGGTCGAGGCGGCGCTGCATCCCGCCGGAGTAGGTGGCGAGCGGCTTGCGGGCGGCGTCGACGAGGTCGAACTGCTCGAGCAGCTCGGCCACGCGGGTCTTCGAGCGCTTCGCCCCGAGGTGGCGCAGCCGCGCCATCAGCAGGAGGTTCTCCTCGCCGGTGAGCAGTTTGTCCACCGCGGAGAACTGGCCGGTGAGGCCGATCGCGGCGCGCACGCCGTCGTGGTCGCGCACGACGTCGCATCCGTTGACGAATGCCGTGCCGCCGTCGGGCCGCACGAGCGTGGACAGGATGTGCACGGCCGTCGTCTTGCCGGCGCCGTTCGGGCCGAGCAGCGCGGTGACGGTGCCCGCGTTGACGGTGAGGTCGACGTCGTCGAGCACGACCTTTCCGCCGTAGGACTTCCGCAGCCCGTGGACTGCGATCGCTGGCGTGTTCATGAGTGTCGTTCCCTTCTGTTGGTTGCCCGGATTCACCGCGCGCGCTGGATGGTGATGTTGCCGTGCTGCGTGCGTGCACGTACTGCGACGGTCTGTTCGGACGCGTCGGGGGCGCGGTCGCCGTCGAGCTCGTTGCGCACGTGCCCGTCCTTCGAGGACAGGTCGAGCCAGGCGGGAACGCCGGGCCGCACGCCGATGGTGACCTGGCCGAAGCCGCTCTCGACCTGGATGGAACCGCTCGAGACCTCTGCCAGCTGGATGCTGCCGTACGCGGTCTTCGCCGTGACGGAGGCGCGTGCCTTCGTGATCTCGAGGTCGCCGTAGGAGAGCTTCGCGTCGAGGTCGCCGCCGGACTCCCCGACCTGGATGGTGCCATGCGACGCCTTGAGGATCGCGTCGCCGGTGACCGTGCCGACCCGGATCTGACCGTGGTCAGCCGTGATCTCGATGCCGCCGTCGGCGGTGCCCAGGGTCGCGTTGCCGTGCGAGGCGCGCAGCCACAGGTCGCCGGTGGTGTCGACATCCACGGGACCAAGCGAACTCTTGATGCGGGTGGCGCCGAGGCGGCCGACGGTACGCAGGCCGCCGACGGCGATCTCGGCGGTGAGCCGCGACCCCGTCGGCAGCTCGACCTTCACGTCGACCGACTCGGTGGGGCCGATCCAGCTGATGCGGGGCCGTGGGCCCACAATGGTGATCCGCTGGCCATCGACGTCGACCGTGGTGTCCTCCGCGCCGCGGCGGTCGACCGCCTTCTCGGGGTTGGTCGGCAGCACGGTCACGACCGTGTCGGTGCGGTCGCTGGCGAAGACATCGATCGCGCCGACCTGCAGGTTGATGGCGAGGTCGATCGGGCCGGGGGTGTTGTAGGTGGGCATGCTGAAGTCTCCCTTTCTATGGCGTGTTCGTCCGACCCCGCGGGTCCGCGTGGCTGGTGATGGTGAAGGTGGGTGGCTGAGCGGGTTAGCGCGCCCAGCCGGCGAAGTTGTCGCCGGTGCGCAGCGTGCGCTGCGTGGATCGTCGTTGCTTGGGCTGGAGAGCGGCCGCGATCGCACGGACCAGCCAGGTGTTGACGGACATGCCGTCAGCCGCCGCCGCCTCGTCCACCCGCGCCTTGAGGGCGTCCGGCAGGCGGAGCGTCGTGCGCGAGGTGCTCGCGTCGTCGAGGTCGACGGTTGCGGCGGGCCGCTCGTCGCTGTCAGGCTCGGTGTTCGGCTGGGTGACGACGAACTCGATCTCGCGTCCGCGCAGCCGCATGTCAACCGATCCGGGTGCGAGGTCGCGGGTGATCTCGCCGGCCGCGGCCGACAGGACGTCGAGTAGCACGAGCCGCGCCGCGGCATCCAGTCCGGCGGCGAGGCGCTCGGCGACGGCGCGGGTGTCCTCCGTGCCGTTCTCCGCGGCATCCACTAACTGGCGCTGTAGGTCGCTGACGTATTGTCCGAGTTCCATGTCACCATAGTGACACCACAGTGGTGTCACGTCAAGCAATCGTGGTGTCATGGGTTACGACACGTGCAGCTTCACGCCGGAAGCGCTGAGGCGGCGGAGACTTCGACCAGCTCGTGGGAGTGCATCGCTGCCTCGGGCACAGGCGTTCGCACATCCCGCCCTGATTGGGGCCTGCTGGCTTTCTGGCCCTGAGAGGATCGCAGGCCCGCTGCTTTGCGCGACTTCCGTACGAAGTTGCGGCTAACTCATCCTGCCGAAGAGGGGGCCACCGGATTCTCAGCGGTCAGCCCGCACCCTGGCCCTCGCGGGCTACCTCTTCCAGAATCCTGGCTGTCGGCGCTGCCGTCATCAGCTGCCCTATCACCTCGGGTTTGTCCCACACCTGACTGCGCAGCCGTTCCAGAAAGACGGTCGCGGCGTCCTCGGTGTCGAAGTCAAGGAGCACGGCCACGCTGTTCTGGTCCTCTGTATCCCGGAACAAGCGCACAGACCGGGCGCCCGAGGCGGCGCGGCCTGCGGGATCGCTGTCGAAGACGTTCTTAAAAGCATCGAAGTCCCGGACCGGATAGCTAATCTGCAGCGTGAACATCGTCGTTCCTTCCCTCGGGCTGTGTCAGGAACACGATAGGCCGTCCAGCGTCATCCCGGTAGGGCTCAACGCCGGCCGTGATCCGGTGCTGCGTCGGGAAGCCAGCACCCCCACAACAGGTTGATCGGCTTCGGCGTTAGCCGGACTATAGGCGACGAGCCAGGGTTCACCGTGGAATTGGAAATTGACGCTGCGGACGGTCAGCAGCGGGTCTCGTTCTGGACGACCGAGAATGTCGGTAAGCGACTTGGTGCTGGGCTACGGGGCGGACGTGCTTTGCCGGGATGCGCGACCGGCACGGCGTGCCGCCCGGCGCAAGCTTCGGTCGTCCCGGGAAATCGGACCCGACGCCGCCGTCGTCCACGCCGCCTGGACCCTCACCGGAAAGATCACCCCCACCGGCGAAACGGCCGGTGACCGCTCCGGGGTGCTCGCTTCACCCTCACCCGCCAAAACGACGGACACTGGCTCGCCGTCAGCGCCCAAAACACCGACCGGGTCCCCGGCGCCCAAACCCACCTGGCCGCCGGCTCCACCCTCGCACCGGAAAACTACGCGCGGCACCGGCAATAACAGCTTTGCGCACCGTCCTGAGCACGGCAAGGATCGCTAGGCGACGGGCGCATCTCGTTGCCTAAGTGCTCAGCACCGGAACCGAACCCAAAGGAGAACCACCACAGTGACCGCTCAAACCCAGGATCAGGAAGCTGCCAAGACAGCACTGCTGATCGGCGCCACCGGATCTCTCGGAGGGATGATCGCGCGGGAACTCCTTGGCAGGGGCGCTCATCTCCGGCTATTGGTGCGCGCTGAGAGCCGTTCCAAGCTCGACGCCGAACTCGTGGCCAAGTCTGAAATTGTCGAGGACGAAGCGGGCGTCTTCGACGGGTGCACACCGTGGTCTCCGCCGTCCAGGGAGGGCCCGCCACGATCGTCGAGGCGCAGCCGAAATGGTTGCGGGCGCACGACAGCCGGCGTGCGGCGATTCATCGCCTCCGACTACAGCATGAACCGTTTCGGACTCGATGACGGTGAGAACATCCACTCGGACTTCCGCCGCGAATTCGCAAGGCGGGCCGACGCCGAACGCGGCGATGTCGAGCTCGTCCACCTGCTCAACGGCGCCTTCCTCGACCGGGGCGTGCTTTTCGGTTTCCTCGGAGCATTCGATCTCGACAAGGGAGAGGCCTATCTCTGGGGCGACGGCGACGCGAAAATGGAATTCACCACCTTTGCCGATACCGCCGCCTACACCGCTGCGGTGGCCTTGGACGATCGTCCGGTCCCGGACAAAATCTACGTCGCAGGCGACGTACTCACCTTCGATGAGCTGGTCTCAGAAACCGAAGCAGGACTTGGCCGCAACCTGAGCGGCAAGAAACTCGGCACCCTTGCCGACATGGATGCCGAGATTGACCGGCGCCGAGCCGACGGTCACGGCGGATTCTCCGCCGTCCCGTTGATGTACTGGCGCGCCATGCTCAGCGGCAAGGGAAGACTCGGGCCTCTCATGAACGACCGCTACCCGCGGATAAAGCCGACAAGTGTGCGGGACTACGCGGCAGCAATGGCCGCGGGCACGGCATGATCGACAGCACCGACGCAGCAAAGGGGGCTCGAGCATGAGCCGTGTACTCATCATCGGCGGCTCGGGTCGCACGGGCCGCCTTATCGCCGACGAGGCGAACCGCCTTGGCCACGATGTCACCATCACGGCCCGGGACCCGCGCCGCCTCACGGACGAAGGAACCCTTCCACAGGGCATCCGGGTGGTCCGCGCCGACGTCCACGACCCCGCGTCCGTCCTCGCCGCAGTGAAGAAAGTGGACGCGGTGATCGTCGCCGTGAGCAGCTCCGCCCGCGGGTCCGGGTCCGCGTCCGGTTCCGGGTCCGTCGGAGCGTGTCACCGGGCCCTCCTTCACTACAAGCCAGACCGGGTTGCGCTGGCGACGGTTCTCGTCTCAGCAACGACCGGTTCTGAGACAACACAGCCTTTGCTGCCACGGTGCTTGTGGAGTTCAGCGCTTCGTGGCGGCGTTCTGTGATCGCTTGGTGTCGCTCAACCGGGCTTTGAGTTGTCTTGCATCGCATGGGATTCGGGACACCGAGTCGGATTAGCAATAGGAGTCGGCCGCCCGCAGGCGGATCCGTGAGCGGGCACCGGCATCCGCGGGACCGCCGAGATCCTTGCGCGGCACGATGGCATCGGCGAGGATGAATGCGATCCCCCGTGTTGCGAAGAAGGAGTCGACGCGATGACCAAGTATCTGATCTCGTTTCCGAGTGCCGCCATGGTCTTCCCTGACGAAGACCTCCAGGCCGTTTCGGATGCGTCGCACGCGGTCGTTCAGGAGGCGAAGGACGCCGGCGTCTGGGTGTTCGGCGGCGGCATCGATGAGAGCATCCCGCCCGTCATGGTCGACGGCGATGGGACCGTAAGCGAGGGCACCTACCCGCAGACGACGCAGCTTGAAGGCGGCTACTCGGTGCTGGAGCTGTCCTCGTACGATGCGGCCTTGGAGTGGGCCGCGAAGATCGCGGTCGCCTGCCGTTGCGCGCAGGAGGTGCGCGCTTTCCAATACGACCCCGCCGTCTAGGTCTCGGCTGGGTGATCTCGTCGCTGGGCTCGCGGTCGACATATTCGCGATCGCACGGATTTGTCGCGCTCGACATCGGTCTCTATCACCGAGACGATCCAGTTCCCGTCTCCCGCGGCAGGATTGCGGCACCAAACCTCACAAGACCGACGCCAGCGCTCCGGAGAACTCGGGATGATGGGACGAGCGACCCAAAAAAATGGTCTACCGGCAGAATGTCCGAAGTCGTCTTCACAACTTTGGGAGTTGGGCTTGAGAGAGTCCGATTGGGGACCCTTAGCGGCGATCGGCGCTGGGTGCTGAGTTTCATGGTCACGGGGCGTCGAGACTCCGCTGCTGCTCCAGGCGGGAGGAGGGTGCTCCTTCCAATAGCCAGCGGGCTCTCTGCGGAGGGACTTCACGAGCCCGACCTATCCACTGGACACGTTTGAGCGTAAAACGATGTCATGGGTGCCTTGGCTGCTTGGTGGCGGACGCGTTTTTGTCCGCTCGGTGCCGCAGTTTTCTCCGCGGTTTTGGTTGTCGGTGTGAGCGGTTGCGTGGGGGCCCCTCCCGGGCCGGCTCCGTCGAGCGTCTTCGCCACCCAGGCAGCGACGGATTCCCTGGAACGCAGAGTCCAGCACTTCATGGATGGCGGGGCGACGTCCTTTGTTGCGCAGGTGAGATGGCCGGGCGGCGAATGGTCCAAGGCCTACGGGGTGCGAAACCTGGATAGCAAGGACCCGGCTCAGCCCCAGGACCGGGTATCCGTTGCCAGCATTACGAAGTCGATGGTCGCCGTCTCGGTCTTGAAACTCGTCGACCAAGGAATTATCGGACTCGATGACCCGGTGAACGGTGTCCTGGAGAGCTTCCGAACCACGCTGCGGCCGCCCGGACCGATCACCGTCCGCCAGTTGCTGAACCATAACTCCGGCATGCCCGATTTCGGAGACTCAGAATACGCGGCGGGACCACTGAAGCAGGTTGCGAACACACGGCTCAGCATGCAACGAGGACTCGAACTAGCCGCCACGCTCCCCTGGGAGTCCAAGAATGTGGACCGCTTTGCCTACTCGAACTCCAACTACCTGGCTCTCGGCCAGCTGATCGAAAAGCTGCGCGGACGGCCCGTCGCCGACGTGCTCAATCAAGACATCTTCGGACCTCTGGGACTTCAGCACACGTCGCTGGCCGAACCGGACCGCGGGGCTCCGGACAACATCCACGCCTACATCCTTGACGGCGGCGAACGGGTCGATGTCACCCAGCCCGAGGTTCTTGTCGGCTCCCCCGCAGCCGGCGTCATCTCCACCACGCAGGACGTAAACAACTTCTACCGGGCCCTCCTCCGCGGCCAGCTGCTTTCCCCCGCCGTGCTTGAGGAAATGAAGAAGAAGACCGAATTCTGGGACTACGGACTCGGTCTAAGGCGGTTTCCCGACGCATGTTCCGGCGACTTCCGCTACGGCCATCCAGGGAGTGCATTCGGCTACATCAGTATTTCCATCACGAGCGCCGACGGCGGCAGCCAGATCACCATGACCATGACAATGCCGCCGCGGCCTTGGCAGGACCCTGCAACCGCACGCCGCGTCGACCTGCTCGAGACGCAGATGGAACAGGCTGCCCAGGAAACCCTCGACCGCCTCTGCCAGTGAACAGATTGCGGAACCGGGCCTGGGTGGAGCTCCTTCCGTTGTGAACGCGGCGACCCTGGCCGGAGACCGCCTGGCACGCGGGTTTATCCCATCCCGGCAATGCCAGCCCACGCGCCACTCGCGCCGGTCCCGCCACCGCCACGGTCGTCGTCCTTACCGCATCGCCTGCAGCGCTTGTAGCGGCCGCCATCCTCGGTGAACTCTATGTGCCAATCGTGGCGCATGTTCAACTTACACAACAGGGTCCTGAGCATGACGCTCTCCGATCTGAGGCACGATCCACGCAAACCGCGATCCCTACCCAGCCAACGCCATTTTATGCCCGCCCCCTTGTCGTCGCCAGTGAAACTCCCCGCTACACTTCACCTCGTGAAGAGTGCCGGCCCTCCCCAGCTGGTAAATGGGCGCCGGCTTGATTCGCAGCATCGATTGGCGGTGGTTCGACTCCTTCAGAGATGGCTCAGCACAACCAGTCAGCAGGCACGACCTTGCTTCATCGTCTGATGGTCGCTCAGGAAGACGCACCCGGGCAATCGCTATCATTTGCCCCCCGTAATTACAGGACCAATGAGGCTGGCTTGATGCCGACGGCGTCTCAATTCCTAGGATGTGGACCCTCGCCGACTCGAACGTCACGGCTCTGATCACCTCCGGCATAAGCACCGCCAAGGTCGAAGACTAGGCACTTCAAGTCACGACACGGGCTCCGTCCGCCAGGAAGGGCCCCACTTTCGTAGACTCGATGGAGATCCGACATGTCTCCTCTGTAGAGACAAGCCCGCCACAGGAAGAACCATCGATGAAGATTATCGTCCTAGTTAAGGAGGTCCCCGACACGTACGGGGACCGAAAACTGAACCTTGAAACAGGCCTCGCCGATCGAGAAGCCAGCGAGGTAGTCATTGATGAGATCGGTGAGCGGGCTTTGGAGCTGGCACTGACGTACGCCGACGCGAACGAGGGCACTGAGGTCGCAGTCCTCTCCCTCGCTCCCGAGGGTGCCACGGCAACGATACGCAAGGGGCTGGCGATGGGCGCGGGGAGCGCCACCCACGTCTCTGACGAGGCGCTCCGGGGTGCGGATCTTGGACTTACCGCCGAAACCCTCGCAGCAGCGATCCGTCGCGTCGACTTTGACCTTGTGATCACTGGCAACGTCTCCACCGATGGATCCGGCGGCATGATTCCCGCGATGCTCGCAGAATTGCTTGACGTGCCGCATGCTACCGGCCTCAGCTCCGTCGAAATCAGCGACGGCGCGGTGTCCGGCACCAGGCCCGTTGAATCCGGCGTGCAGAAGGTCTCAGCGAGCCTGCCCGCGGTAATTTCCATTACCGAGGCGCTTCCCGGGCCGCGCTTCCCGAACTTCAAAGGAATTATGGCCGCGAAGAAGAAGCCCCTTGAGACGCTTACCCTCGCAGACCTCGGGATCACGGCCGACAACCCGGACGCGGCTCGATCGATCATGCTGACCGTTGCAGAAAAGCCCCCGCACGCGGCGGGCGTCAAGATCATCGACGAGGGCGATGCCGGCGAGAAGCTCGCTGACTTCCTTATAGAAAACCGACTGGCTTAAGGAATATCGACATGACTGAATTCCCTCGTGACGCAATCCTCGTCGTCGTCGAAACCCGGCCTTCCGGGGAACTCGAGAAGGCTGCACCCGGACTCTTCGGCGCTGCCGCTGCCGTTGGCACGCCAATTGCCTTGGTTCTTGCCTCACCCGGCGCCGGGAGCGCCGCCGCCGCGGAGGCCGCGGTCCTTGGTGCCGCGCACGTCCTCATCGCAGAGAATCCGGATCCTTCCGCGCTCGGAGTGGCCAGCGTTGACGCGCTTGCCGCCGCTGTGGAGCAGGTGCAGCCAGACGCGATCCTGATTTCGCATTCTCTGAATGGGCGCGACCTTGCTGGCCGTTACGCTGCTCGTACGCGTGCAGCGATTTCTGCCGATGCGATCGGGGTGTCACGTGATGACGAGGGCGTCGTGGCACACCACTCCGTCTACGGCGGCGCCTACAACGTGACGTCGACGTCCACGTTTGGGGCGCCGGTAATTACGGTCCGCCAGGGCTCCATCGATGCGCGTGCTACGGCTCAGCCGCAGGCGTCGGAGACCTTGGCAATGACGCGCTCCGAGAAGCCGGCCGCCCGGATCGACTCGTTCGAGGAGGCAGTTGCCGCCACCTCGCGGCCGGAGCTGCGTGGTGCCGCCAAGGTTGTCGCGGGTGGTCGCGGCCTCGGGTCGGAGGAACAGTTCGCCCTCGTGGGACAGCTCGCCGATACACTCGGTGCTGCCGTTGGTGCTTCGCGTGCCGCGGTGGATGCAGGCTACGTCCCGACGTCGCATCAGGTTGGCCAGACCGGGGTTTCAGTGTCACCACAGCTGTATGTCGCACTGGGCATTTCCGGCGCGATTCAGCACCGGGCCGGCATGCAGACCGCGAAGACGATCGTCGCCATCAACAAGGATGGGGACGCGCCGATCTTCGAGGTCGCCGATTTTGGTGTGGTGGGCGACCTCTTCAAGGTTGTGCCCCAGCTGATCAGCGCACTTGAGGCTCGGAAGAAGTAGTGATGACAACTCAGTCTCGGTCTATTCGGCGGGGCCTGCCGCGCGTCGAAGGTGGTGACCCCTGGCCCGCAGCAGGCCAGGCGCCCGCACGCATTGTCACGGCGGGAGCAGGAGCGGCAGCCCGGTCGGCGTCTGTTTCGCCGGTGGGACCGGTCACCGCCGGGCCAGCGGCCGCCGCGCCCTCCGTCCCCGCTGCTGCCCAGGAAACGGCACCGGGTGCGGCATTGTCCGCTCCGGTCCCTGCAGTGAACGCAGGCGCCGCGGTGACGCGGCAGCTTCGCCGTGGCCTGCCGCGCGTGCCGGGCGGCGAGCCTTGGCCGCCAGCGGGCGAGGTTTCGGTCTCAGTGGCGGCTCTGTCCGGGGCTCCCGCCGCAGGCGCCACGCCCGCGCCGGCCGCAGATGCTGCTGCAGATGCTGCTGAGAAAGCAGTGCCGGCGGCGACGTCGCCTGCAGCTGCTCCGGCCGCCGCACCCGCCGCCCCCGCCGCACCCGGCACACTGACGATGGGAGCCACCCCGCTTCGTCGCGGGCTTCCCCGTGTCCCCGATGGTGAACCGTGGCCGCCAGCTGGATTTGCTCCGGCGGCCGCTGCCGCCCCTGCGGTGCAGGCGGATTCCGAACACATTGCCGAAGCCCATGCCCCGGCTACCGGCATGGTGGAGGCCGTCGCCGAGGCGGAGCCACCGGCGGCCGCGAGTGCCCCCGCGGTCACAGCCGCGGTCACAGCCGCGGTCCCACCCGCGGTCACAGCCGCCCCTGCACCGGTGGCACCGTCCGTCGCCGCTGAAAAGCCCGTACGGCCAAAGGCCGAGGCAAGGCTCTACGGTTCGCGCACCCTGGGCCAGTGGATCAAGCTCGTCGTATTCCTCGCGCTCGGCGCCGTGGCCGCCGCAGCGATTCTTGTGCTCGCCGCGCGCGGTGTGACGACGCTGCCGGGCGTGCCGGAGTTCCTCGAGAGGTACCCCGGCGAATATAGCCTGCCCGATACGGCCGAGTCCGGCTTCCCGTGGTGGGCGCAGTGGGCGCACTTCCTGAACTTCTTCCTGATGGTGCTCATCATTCGCTCCGGCTATCAGGTGCGCACTCAGCAGAAGCCGCCGGCGTTCTGGACGCCGAAGCGCGGTGGCAAGAAAATCAGCATCAACCTGTGGCTGCACCAGTCGCTCGACTTTTTGTGGCTGGTCAACGGACTCATCTTTGTGGTGCTGCTGTTTGCCTCGGGCCGCTGGATGCGAATCGTACCGACCAGCTGGGAGGTGTTCCCGAACGCGCTCTCCGCGCTCCTGCAGTACATGACACTCGACTGGCCCGTTGAGACCGGCTGGGTGAACTACAACAGCCTGCAGCAGATCATGTACTTCATCGTGGTGTTCATCGCGGCCCCGCTCGCGGCGATCACGGGTGTGCGCATGAGCGAGTTCTGGCCGAAGAATGCGAAGACGCTGAACAAGATCTACCCGGTGGAGGTGGCGCGCGCGATTCACTTCCCGACGATGCTGTTTTTCGTGCTGTTCATTATCATCCACGTGTTCCTGGTGTTCTCGACCGGTGCGCTGCGCAACCTGAACCACATGTTCGGCGGCACCGACGTGGTGAACTGGGTCGGGTTCTGGCTCTTCGCGGCCGCAATCGCCATCACGGTGGCCGGGTGGTACGCCGCCCGCCCGCTCGTGCTCGCACCAATCGCGAAGCTGTTCGGCCAGGTGAGCAGCCGCTAGGCTTCTCCGGCCTATCATGGGGGTCACGGACCAAAATGTAAGCGGGGGCCGCTCAGCATGACCAGTGAACGCGAACGCAACGAAGCGCCAACGGGAAACGTTGCGCTCGTGACCGGTGCGAGCCGAGGGGTAGGCCGGGGCATCGCACTTGGCCTTCTGGCAGCGGGGTTTCGGGTTTACGGCACGGGCCGCTCGATCGACCAGGCAGACCTGCCGCGGGAGATACGGCGCCTGCGCTGCGACCACCTCAACGACGACGAGACGGCGCGCGTGTTTGAAACGATCCGGTCCGAGAGCGGCCGCCTCGATCTCCTCGTCAATTGCGCCTGGGGCGGCTACGAGAAGATGGTCGAAGACGGCGCCTTCACGTGGCCTGCGCCGTTTTGGGAGCAACCGCCGCATCGCTGGACCGGCATGATGGACGCCGGCGTGCGCGCGGCCTTTGTGTGTTCGGCGCACGCGGCGCGCATGATGACGCCGCGGCGCCGCGGCCTGATCGTCAACATCAGTTTCTGGTCGGCGCAGCGTCACCTCGGCAACACGATCTACGGCATCGCCAAAGCGGCGACGGACAAGATGACGTCCGACATGGCCGTCGAGCTGAAACCGTTCGACATTCCGGTCATCTCGCTCTACCCCGGCCTGGTTCGAACCGAGGCCGTCCTGGCCGCGGCGAAAAGTGGCGCGTTCGATCTCTCAACCAGCGAAAGCCCCGAGTTCATCGGCCGCGTGATCAACGCGCTGTTCCACGATCCGAACCTGATGGCGCGGACCGGCCAGGTGCTGGTCGCCGCCGCGGTGGCGAAGGAGTTCGGCGTACTGGACATCGACGGAAATTCGCCGCCGGCCCTGACACTCGAGGACATCTAGGACGCTCGTCCGGCGCCGCAGCTCATCCTCGCGCGGCAGCGGAAGATTGCAGGCGCTGAAGCGGACGACGGCGGGACCTCCCGCCGTCGTCCGCTTGCGTTGCAGCGGGCGCATGGCTGCCGCGGTCAGACCGCCAGCTGATGCTGGGTGATGCAATGGATGCCGCCGCCCCGGGCGAAGATGGGGCGGGCATCGACCATAAGTCCTGACTGAATTTTCAGTCAATAGCTTGCAGCGCACAAACTGTCTTGGTTTTGGACTGGACCTGGCGTGCCCTGCCGACGGCAACGCGCATCTCCGCCGCCATGCAGCATCGGACGGGTTGGAGCGGTGAACACGCCTATCCGGTTTCCCCACGCTCGCGGGCCTCCTGCGCTTTCCGGTCTCGCAGCCACGGGATCAGGCCACCGGCGAGGAGCATCTCAACCTGGCGCGTTGAGAGCGTGTGCCGCACGGCGTAGTGCTCGTCCCGGGTCTCGTTGCGCACGCGGATCTCCTTACCGGTCAGGAGCGCATCGCGCAGGCCGGTCAGCAGGAGCACATCGCCCTGCTGAATACGGTGGTGATCGGCCGCATTCGCGAACTCCAGCGCCAGCACCCCGAAGTTGGCCAGGTTCTGCCAGTGGATTCGCGCGAAGGAGACGGCCACCACCACCCGCAGCCCGAGGAACCGTGGGGTGATTGCGGCGTGCTCCCGCGAGGACCCCTGGCCGTAGTTCGTGCCGGCAACCACAATATGGCCGGAAGTATCCCGGGTTTCGCCGGCCCGTGCAGGATAGGTTTCGTCTATTTGGGCAAAGGTGAATTCGGCTAGCTTCGGGATGTTGCTGCGATAGGGCAATGCGCGCGCCCCGGCCTGCAGGATCTCGTCCGTGGAGACATCATCACCGAGGACCAGCGCGACTGGTGCCTCTATGCGATCGGCGAGCGGCCCGAACACCGGAAGCGAGGAGATGTTTTCGCCCTTGACCAGTGTCACCTCGGAGGCCTCCTCCGGAGGTAACGGCGCCTCCAGCATCGAGGTGTTCACGCTGGACACCGCGGGCATTTCAAGCCTGGGATACTCGAGACCGAACAGCCCCGTCAGGTCCCGGGGGTCGGTGATCGTTCCCGTCAAGGCGGCCGCCGCCGCCGTTTCGGGTGAACACAGGTAGACCGAGTCTTCCTTGGTACCGGAACGGCCCGGAAAATTGCGCGGCATGGTGCGCAGGCTGTTGCTCCCATGCGCCGGTGCCTGGCCCATGCCGATGCAGCCCATGCATCCGGTCTGATGCAGCCGGGCGCCCGCGCGGATCAGATCGTAGGTGGCACCCATTTTCGTCAGGTCCTGCAGGATCTGACGGGAACTCGGATTGACGTCGAAGGACAGCGCCGGCGGCGACTGCCGCCCTTTGACGATTGCGGCCACAATCGCGAAGTCCCGCAGCCCGGGATTCGCGGATGAGCCGATCACCACCTGCGCCACCGGCCGTCCCTGCGACCTCCCGCACCGGAACCACATTGCCCGGCGAACTGGGGAGTGCGATGAGCGGCTCGATCGTGGAGAGGTCGATCTCCTCGGTCACATCGTAGGTGGCATCGGCATCGGCGAGGAGCTCGGTGAAGTCGCCCTCCCGCTGCTCGGAACGCAGGAAGGCCCGGACCTGTTCATCGGCCGGGAAGACCGTGGAGGTCGCCCCCAGTTCGGCGCCCATATTGGCGATCACATGCCGGTCCATCGCGGTTAGTGTTGCCAGCCCGGGGCCGTAGTACTCGATGATCCGGTTCAGGCCGCCCTTCACGCCGTGCCGGCGGAGCATCTCGAGAATGACGTCCTTGGCGCTCGTCCACGGCGGCAGACTACCTGTGAGCCGCACACCCCAGATCTCCGGCATTTTGAGGTAGAGCGGCTCACCCGCAATGGCCATGGCAACCTCGGTGCCCCCGACGCCGATGGCGAGCATCCCGAGCGATCCTGCGGCCGGGGTGTGGCTGTCCGAGCCGACCATGGTCTTGCCCGGGACGCCGAACCGCTGCATGTGGGTTGGATGGGACACCCCGTTGCCGGCCTTCGAATACCACAGGCCGAACCGGCGGCAGGCGGAGCGAAGAAAATCATGATCCTCCGCGTTCTTGCTGTCGGCCTGCAAGAGGTTGTGGTCCACGTACTGCACGGACACTTCCGTCCGTGCCCTGTCGAGCCCCATCGCTTCCAGCTCCAGCATGACCAGGGTTCCGGTCGCATCCTGGGTAAGTGTCTGGTCAATATGCAGGCCGATCTCGGACCCGGGAATCATCTCCCCGGCCACCAAATGGGACGCGATGAGCTTCTGCGCGACGTTGTATGCCACGGTGAACTTCCTTAACTCAATGGCGATGCGCAGACGCCTGAGCCGAGAACGAACCGGCCTCGGGACAATCCGCCTATTCCAAAACTAGCCCCCTCCAGGCGACGGGAACAGTAGGGACCGGACCCTGCAAACCGAGCGGACGACGGCGGGACGTCGCCGCCGTCGTCCGCTTGCGCTGGGTGCCGCTGACCTACAGGGCCGGGCTGGGATGCATCGTGCCTGGTGCGGGCCAGTGTGCCGGTGTTCAGGCAAAGAAGAGCCCCGCTGCTATTGGGGGATGCAACGGGGCTCTTCAGGTACAAACCTTTCCATCTGCGGGAGGGCTCCGCAAATCGTGATGGCTGCAACGCGCCGACCTGCGCAAACGTTGTCAATGGCAACAGCGAGCCCACCGATTTCCGGCGGGCTCCCCGTCACTGCCCGATCGTGGTTGCGGCGATGGCAGGAACTGCCATGATGTGATTTTTCGGAAGTCGCCGTCGACAGCGGAGCAAGCAGGAAAGAACCCGGGCTGAGTCGTCAGTCGCGCAGGGATGCCAGGGCATCGGCGAGGGGCATGGCCAACGCAGGGCCGTGCCCCGGAAGGATGATCGACGCTTCCACGCCGTCCAGGACATGGGTCGCGGACAGTGCGGTGCCCGGCTCGGTATGGTACATCGGATGGAGCATCTGCGGGCCTGTATGTCGGCTCAGAGGATGTCCTGTGATGAAGGAATCGCCGGTGGCGATCACCCCGGCGCCCCGGAAATAGATGGAGGCGTTGCCCGGCGTGTGGCCGGCCACCAGAATGGCCTCGGGGCTGCCCGGGAGTTCCCGGAGCTGCTCCGCCGTCCAGGCCCGGGCCTCGGTGGCCGGATCGGCGTTCAGCGCACCGGCGCGGATCGCGTGCCTCATCCAGCGCAGGACGCTCGGGCGCCAGGCACGGACGATAACCTCGCCCAGGCTGACCTGGTGTTTTTCATGTCCCTGGACATGTGCCAGCTCTTCGGGACTGCACAGGACCGGGGTCCCGAACGTGCGGGAAAACAGGGCCGCCGACCCGGTGTGGTCGACGTGACCATGGGTGATGAGGATGGCGCGGGCATTGGCCGGCTTCAGTCCGGCATACTCGATGGATTTCAGGACGAAGTCCGTGTCTCCGGGGTAACCGCTGTCAATGAGGATGAAACCGGACGCGTCCCGGACGATGATCCAGTTCGATGCCGGGCCTTCGACAAAGAAGAAGCCGGGGGCCGGTTCGGAAACCTGCGATGAGGGCTGCCATGCAGCACGGCCGGTGAGCGCAAAATGGTCGGGCAAAGGACTGTACTCCTGAAGATGTTGATCAGATGAAGCTTTGTACAGCCTGCCGGGCATCCGCCAGATGGGCTTGGTAGAGACATAATGCCAAGTGGTTCAGGCAAATTCAAATCCCATAAATCAGTTCCGACATTCAAGTATCGTGACCCATGTCCCGGGCGCCGGTTCTGTAAAAAATATGACTTATTACCAAGAATGGTGGAGGATGGCCCGGGTCCTCTGCCAGGGGAACGCGTTGCGGGGTCAAGATGCGGCGGCGGCACGACCCCCACGCAAACGACGGGCTCACAAGTCATGAACACGATTAGCGACACACGAGGCCGATGGGTCCTGGTGGACTACCTCAACCAGGACCAGCCAGGCCTCCTGAGCATAGGTCCGGTGAACTATTCCGGAACCAGTGTCCGCAAAAACCTCGATCTCCTGGGCCGCGAGCTGCTGATGGACCGGATCAAGGCTGTCGCTGAGACAGGACAGGAAATCCACAGCACTGTCGATCACCGGGGCATCAATTACCGTGTTCTCGCAGTGCCGATTAACTCTCCGATGACGAGCACGGTTCTTGCAGTTCTGGCCATTTACACCGCGACCGGCGAGGACCTGCCACCGCGCCCGCCGATCGGCGCCCTGGAGTGGACGATCTCCTCAACCGGGCACATTGAAACGTCCTGGAACGATGACCTGTTCGCCATCTACGAGATCGACCGTTCAGGGCAAAGCCCCACCGGGGACATGAACCAATGGGTCAGTGAACTCATCTCCCCCGAGGACAGAACCCGGATGAAGGTGACCATCGACGCGGCCATAACTTCGATGAACGCGCAGCGGTATCTGGTGCCCTACAAGATCATCACCCGCTTCGCGACTGCTTCGCCCGGGTTCAAGAACCTTGAGGTGTCCGGCCGCGTCGTCCCCGACGAACAACGGCATGGCAAGTGGCTGCGGGCCATCACACGTGAGGTCCAGGAAATCACGCCGGCCCCGATCACGCCGGGCTTCGGGGACTTCCACTCCAGCAGCCTCCTTCGCGCCGTCTTCGAACTCGCCGAGGAGCAGGTGCTGATGGCCGTCGACACCAGCTGCTGGCAGACCTTCATGACCTCCAGCACCTGGCAGCGGTTCGGCATCCAGTCACCGAGATTCGGCTACCTCCCCCACGTCATCCACCCTGACGATTACCGCACTTTCAGGGGCACCGTTGAAGAGTCTCAGCCCTCCAACCGTGCGACGGTGCGCCTCCTGCACACGGACAGCGCCTACAGGCCGTACACCGTGCGTGCCAGCAGCGGCCGCGATGAACATGGCACCACGGACCGCTACGCCGTTGTCACGATGTCCCCCATTACGGGCCTATGAGGCGGACCCGTGAGCGTTTCGGTCTCCCCCGCAGGACACTGGAAGGCTCGACGACAAGTAGGTTCACATCAAGCGGACGACGGCGGGACGTCCCGCCGTCGTCCGCTTGCGCTTGGGTGCCGCTCCCCTAGAGTGCCGACCAGCCGCCGTCGGACGCGAGGATGGCGCCGTTGACGTTGGATTTCGAACCTTTCATTGGACGGGGAGGCGCCGCATGATAGGCGCATGACTGAAATCGCATCAGCCGACGAATCCGCCGTTGCCAAGGCACAACGCGAGCTCGAAGCGGCCGGCGTCCGCACCGTGATCGGCACGGTAGTGAATGCTTCGGGCATCACGCTGGCCAAGAGCGTTCCGTTAGCCCGGCTCAAAACCTTCCACCAATCCGGGATGGGCGCTGCCCCCGTCTGGCATGTCTTCACCATCGACGGCGGGATAGCGTTCACGGACAGCATCACCACCGTTGGCGATATGCGCCTCAAGATCGATATCACGGGACTCCGTGTCCTGCCGGGTGGCCGGGCCTGGGCACCAGGCAGCCTTTTCGAACAGGACGGCGCCGCGTCTCCGGCCTGTGCCCGCGGCCTTCTGGCCGATGTTGAAGGCAGCCTCGACGAGGCCGGATACCAGGCACTCGTGGGCCACGAACTTGAATTCTTCCTCGTCGCCCCAGACGGTTCAGCGCTGGAAACCGCACCCTGGGTTCCGTACGGGGCAACCGGCCTTCTGGACCGATCGGAATTCCTCGATGATCTGCTGTCAGCGCTGAACCATGCCGGCGTTCCGGTGGAGCAGATCCACGCCGAGTACGGCAGAAACCAGTTCGAGTTTTCCCTTCCCCCTGCTTCGCCGGTTCAGGCCGCGGACACCGTGGTCCTTGCCAAGATCATGGTTGGCATCGTCGCCCGGGCCCACAGCATGCAGGCCTCGTTCTCCCCGTTGCCCTTTCCCGGCACGGTCGGAAACGGTGCCCACCAGCACTTTTCGCTCCACAAGAACGGCCTGCCGCTGTTCTCCGGCGGCAGCGGACCGCACGGCATCTGCGCCGAGGGAGGCGCGGCCATTGGAGGAATCATCGCAGGACTCCCCGATATCCAGGGTTTCCTCACGGGATCAATTTTGTCCGGAAGCCGCTTGGCACCCGGCACGTGGTCGGGCGCCTACTTATGCTGGGGCCTGGAAAACCGGGAAGCCTCGGTGCGCTTTCTGAACGAGGGCATCAGCAATCCGCACGGAGCCAACGTCGAGGTGAAAATCGTCGACCCGTCGGCAAACGTGTATCTGGCGTCCGCGTCCATCCTTGCGCTCGCCCTTGACGGCATCCGCGGCGGGCGCAGGCTTCCGGCAGAGATCCCGGGTGACCCCGGACGGCTTTCGGAAGACGAGCGGCACCGGGCCAACGTCCTGCTGCTCTCAGACTCCCCCACCGCCATCATCGACACGCTGGACAAGTCACGCCTTGCACGCGGGCTTCTTGGAGACGCCATCGTCGATGCCACGGTGGCCGTCCGGCGCTACGAACAGCGAATCGCCGCGGAGCTCTCGCCGGACGAGGCCTGCTGAACGCTTTCGACTTGCCTGGTCGATCTAATGGCGGGCGGTTCTTTCCCGGACTTCGTCGAACAAGTCAGCCTTGTAGATCACCACGTGCATGGCGCGTTTCACGCCGACGGTGATGAGGCACGCTTTCAGAACTCGCTCAACGAAGGAAACACCGAACCACTGGCCCACCCCGAGGACACCTACAACACACAAATCGGGCTCGCCATCCGACGCTGGTGCAGCGGCATTCTTGATCTGCCACGGCACGCCTCACCGGCGGACTACTGGAGCCGGCGCTCCGAGCTTGGAGAACTCGAGGTCAGCCGGCGCATGACCCGCGCTGCTGGCGTGAGCGACTGGCTGATCGATACAGGCTTGGATGCCGCTGACTACCTCGGCAAGGCCGGCATGGCCGACGTCTCCGGTGGGCGAACCCACGAGATCGTTCGACTGGAACTGGTCGCCGAGTCGCTGCTCCAGGAGATTGCCAACCCGGCAGATTACGTCGAAGAGTTCGGTCAGCGGCTTCAAGAGCTCACCCTCAGCGCCGTGGGCGTCAAAACAGTTCTCGCCTACCGCGCAGGATTCGACCAGAATCTCAGCCGACCGGCACCGGCTGCGGTCGTTGAAGCAGCCCGCCGCTGGCAGGAGAACCCCCGCGCCGGCACCAACGCGAAGCTCACCGACGTGACACTCATTGCCCACGGGATCTACACGGCGGTGTCGATGAAGCTTCCGCTGCAATTCCATGTTGGATTCGGTGACCGCGACCTGGACCTCCACAAGACCAATCCCCTGTACCTCTTGGACTTCCTGCGGTCCCCCGAAGTCCGGGACACACCAATCATGCTGCTCCACTGCTATCCATTCGAGCGCGAAGCCGGCTACTTGGCCCACGCCTTTGAAAACGTCTACATCGATGTGGGCCTTGCCGTGAACTTCACCGGGTCACGGAGCCGGGATCTGGTGGCCCGCTCGTTCGAACTGGCTCCCTTCACGAAAATCCTTTACTCCTCCGACGCATTCGGCCCAGCCGAACTTCACTACCTCGGAGCGAGACTGTGGCGCAACGCAATCACCAAGGTAGTCGGCGGATGGATCGACGACGACGACTGTTCCGAGGCGGACGCCCGCAAGATCGTGCAACTCGTCGCACACGACAACGCCCGGCGTGTGTACGCGCTCCCCTGAGCCGCGCTGAAGCGCCGGGCCGGCGGCGGGCTCCTGGAGTCTATGCAGACCGTCGATTCCCGTGACTGTCGATTATGCCTGGTTCTTCTTCCTCCGCCAGTCTGATCATGCGCAGTTCGTCCTCCACCGCGCGGGAAGGCCAATAGTCCTTCGCCAGCTCACTTGCCCGGATTTTATCTGCTGCCGGGAAGAGCTTGCCGAGCAGCCCGGCCGCCTGAAGCAGGGCGATCAGCGCCGTGGTTCTGGCATCAGGCGCCTCGGTATCGGGTGCCTTGGCATCGGGCTTCGCGGGAGCGGGCGTTCCCGGCATCCGGTGCCGTGGAATCAGGCTTCGCGGCAACGGGCGTGCCGGCATCGGTCGCCGTGGCATCAGGCGTCCCGACATCGGCCGGCGCACCGCGGAGTGCGGCCTGGATCTTTTTCAGGAGAGCCGCCTCGGGAGCGTGGTCCTTCTCCGGGTACCGCACGGTCCGGAACACACCCAGGTGCTTTTCGCCGATATGTTCCACGATGCCCAGTGCCGCCATCCCCTCGTAGACACGCTGCACTTCGGCGCGGCCCTCCAGCATGGCGACCCACCGCTTGGGAGTGTGGGGCCGAGATTTGCCACGGATGAGCTCCAGCTCGTGCTGGAAGTCCGTTTGCGGGGCGGCGCCGGTAGCCCTGACGTGCTTCCCCTGCAGTCCGATTGCACCGATCAGATCCAGCTCGGCCAATATCGCCCCGGCCAAAGTGGTCCTGAGTGCGTACATCGGCACCTCAGGTGTGCCGTCTTGGTCGTTCGTTGCGAGAAGGAGGAAGGCCTGGGGAAGGTTCAGCTCCGCCACCTTCGGCGTTTCAGCGTTCATACGAACATCGTGGCGCAGCCGGGCATCCGCCACAATGAGAATTTAAAAGCGTCGACGTCGGCGTCTACATCGTGCCCTGCCCTTGGCCGACCGCTTCCAAAAGTTTGCGGCCCCAAGTGAGCGGACGACGACGGGAACTCCCCGCCGTCGTCCGCTTGCGTTTTGGTGAGTGGCCTACAGCTTCCGCCATGCGACAGCCTCGGTCCCGACGTCCCTAGATCATCGATACTTCTCGACCTCCACCGGAGGCCGCGGTGGCATGAACCTTGACCCTCCTCTTGCCTGTGAGAAGCGTCACAAATAAATACGGCCGCAGCCGGGAGTCAGCCGCGGGCGGGTAAAGTTATCTGTTCGTAACATTACCTGACTGAAATGTGTTTGAAGATGCCTGCAGACTCCGCTAATGAAGACAAGCCGAAACAGCTCCTCGGGCTAAGTGGCACCCAGACTATTGGCTCGGCGTTGGCCGCGGTGACCTCTGCCTTGGTGGGGTCCTTTCTGGGCGTTGCCGGGACGCTGATCGGCGCCGCACTCGGCTCTATCGTTGCCACCGTGGGCGCCGCTCTCTATGCCCGAACACTCAGTTCGGCCGCCAACGTGGCATTGAGGAAAATCCCCCAGCGACGCAGGGACGGACTGCCCGCTGACGACGGCGACGTGCTGGCCGCCAGCGCGCCGGCCGAGAGCGACGAACCTCGAGCCAAACGGCTGAGGAAGCAGTTCACACCGAAGACCTGGATCAAGGTCGGGGCGGTCAGTGCTGCCGCATTCGTTATCGCGATGATCGGTGTCACTGCAGTCGAATTCGGAACCAATCAGCCCATCTCCAGCCTTGTCTCGTCGACGTCGAGCATCGACGGCGGTGCGACCGGTCCCACGACGACGCTGGGCACAGCATTGAGCGGCAATCCGACTGTCCCGGACGAAACGGACGCATCGACCAAGGACGTGGAGGAAGAGCCTGCGAAGGTCCAGGAAGGCGCTAAAGATGGCCTGACCACGGACGGTAGCCCCAGTGGCGGGGACACCGGCTCGGCCGGAACCGAAGTGCCGGGAGCCGGCGAACCAAGCGACACCATGCCGGCGGACGTCGCCCCCGAAACCGAACAGAGCCCGGCCCCGCCCCTGCCCCGGCGACCGAACAGACCCCGCAGCCCGAGGTGTCCTCGGATTCGGCATCGGCCGAGCAGCCCGCACCGTGATGGCGAAGATACGGATGCAGGCCCGATAGGAAGCGCCGTGATGGTGGGCCGGGGCGGCTGTGTTGCGGCGGCTGACTCATCCGGCGAGGACCACCGGATTCTCAGCCGTCAGCCCGCGCCCTGGCCCTCGCGGGCCACCTCTTCCAGAATCCTGGCTGTCGGCGCTGCCGTCATCAGCTGCCCTATCACCTCGGGTTTGTCCCACACCTGGCTGCGCAGCCGTTCCAGAAAGACGGTCGCGGCGTCCTTGGTGTCGAAGTCAAGGAGCACGGCCACGCTGTTCTGGTCCTCTGTATCCCGGAACAAGCGGACAGACCGGGCGCCCGAGGCGGCGCGGCCTGCGGGATCGCTGTCGAAGACGTTCTTAAAAGCCTCGTAGTCCCGGACCGGATAGCTAATCTGCAGCGTGAACATCGTCGTTCCTTCCCTCGGGCTGTGTCAGGAACACGATAGGCCGTCCAGCGTCATCCCGGTAGGGCCGGAGGGCGGCCTGGATCCGGTACTGCGCTGCCCTCCTGACGCAGGTAAACGAGCGACACAAGCGGACGACGGCGGGACTTCCCTCCGTCGTCCACTGGCGTGTGGTGCCGCTCCCCCTACAGTGCGGACCAGACCCAACGTCACACAACGCGACGGCATCCGGATCCGGACGGGCAACGCCCTACCCTTGACAGGTGACATTGACCAAAATCCGCACCGCCGCCGCGAGCTCCCTCGCCGCCGCAGGTCTCCTGTTTGCCCTCGCCGCCTGTTCGACGCCGGCCGCCACCCAGCCCACCACCTCCGCACCGGCTTCCCCGGCAGCAACTTCATCCAGCGCCGCCTCCGAGCCCTGCGCCGGTGTGAAGGTCATCACCGATTCGGGGGCCCTGAAGCAGGCTGCCGCTGATACGTCCGTTTGCGTGCCCGTGGACGCGCCGACTCTCGCTTCCAAGGTGCTCGAAGAGGCAAAGGTGAAGACCGAGGGCACTGCCGCATATCCCAAGGAACTGGTGTGCCGTGTGAACGGTGTACCCGCCGCAGACTTCGACATCGCCCACAAGGGCGGCACGTACCGGGAAGATTGCAGCAAGATGCCCGCCGCCTTTGCCTACTGGGCTCTCTGGGTCAAGCCGGCCGCCGGCGCCTGGGCATACGCGCAGGAAGGCCTCGGCACCCTGAAGGTCAGCCCGGGAGAGAGCCTGGAACTGCTCTTCACGGTCGACGGCGAACCGGCCGCACCCGCGGCATGACCTTTCGACCCGCGCCGTTACGCGCAGCGGCGGCTCTCGCCGTCGTCTTCATCGCGGCGCGGGTCATCTACCGCATTCTCTTCAACGGGGCGGGCACCGGTGAACCGGTTCTGCTCAACATGCCGCCGATGCCGCTGCCTGCCCCGTACGCCCACGTGGTCCTCCTCGGTCCGGTAACGGCGCCTGGCCTGTGGGCGGCGGTCCTGTCCGCCCTGCCGATCGCCGGGATGATCCTCGGTTTCGGCATGCTCAACGCTTGGGTGGACGTGGCCCGCGGCTTCCGGCACCTGGCCCGCGGCGGCCCCCTGCAGGGCACAGCCCGGACGCTTGTGGTGGCGTGGGCGGCGCTCCCGGCGCTCTCCGACGCCGTCACCTCCGTACGCCTGGCGTTTCGGTTGCGGGGCGAACGCTTCGGAGCCCGACGCCCTGGTGCCCGTGCTCGAGCGCACCCTCGAGCACGCCGGACGGGTGGCCGCGGCCCTGGAGTTGCGCGGCTTCGGGAGCCGGGCAGCACACCAACCCGCCCCCAGGTACCGGATGCACCGGTTCTCGTCCGGGACGCACAATTCCGCATTGGTGACGCGCAGGTGCGCGTCGCCGGGTTCACGCCGTCGAGCGGGTCAATAACGGTCATTACCGGGCCGACGGGCTCCGGCAAGTCCACCATCCTGCGAGGTATCGCGGGCCTCCTCTCCCACGTTGACGGCGGAGACATTTCCGGCACCGTGCGCGTCGCCGGAACGGACCGTGCCGCCACGCCGCCGCGCGATACCGCCCGCCTCATCGGCGTCGTATTGCAGAATCCCCGCGCCGCGTTCGCCACCACCCGGGTCCGGGACGAAATCGCCCTCGCACTTGAGCTGCGCGGCATGGCATCCGGTACCGCCAAGGCCCGGGTGCTGGAGGTCGCGGAGCGTGTCGGAGTGTCGGCGCTGCTGGACCGGAATGTCAGCACCCTCTCGGCGGGTGAGGCAACGCTCGTGGCCATCGCCGCCGCCGTGGTGGAGCATCCGGCCCTGCTCCTGGTTGACGAGCCCCTGGCGGACCTCGACACCGCAGCTCGCGGACACGTCATCGCCGTGCTCAACGCCCTCGCCCGCGACGACGGTGTCTGCGTCATCGTGGCGGAGCACCGGGCTGCGCAGCTCGTACCGGTTGCCGATTCGTGGTGGACCATCGACGACGGCGGCCTGGTGCCCGGTGTCGCGCCATCCGCGCCTTCGTGCCCTGCCGTTGCCCGTCCAACGCCCGTTCCGGAAACGGCGGAGCACGCACCCGTACTGACTGCGACAAACCTCGCGGTGCACCGCGAGGGCAAGCCGCTCGTGCGCGACGCATCCCTGACCCTGCACCGCGGTGAAGTGGTCGCCCTCGTGGGGCCGAACGGCGCCGGGAAGTCGTCCCTCCTGGTGGCGCTCGCCCTCGGTGAGGGCACGGTCGACGGCGGCACGGTCGACGCGGCCGCGTAGCCCTCGTACCGGACGCCTCCGACGACCTCTTCACGCGGGACACCGTCGCGGCAGAGCTCAGGGCGGCGGAGCGACGCCGGGCGCGTGCCGGACGTCGAACCGGCGGCCGGCGCAGTGACCAGCTTCCGCCAGGCCTGCGGACGCACACCTTGCCCGTCTGCGGGGAGACGTCCGGATTCCGATTGGGCACGAGCATCCCCGGGACCTCTCGGCAGGGGAGCGCAGGATCCTTGCCATCGCGCTGCAGACCATGGACGACCCCCAGGTACTCCTGATCGATGAGCCCACCCGAGGACTCGATCCTGCTGCGCGCGCAGCAGTTTCGGCGGCGTTGCGGGCGGCAGCGGACTCCGGCGCGGCGGTCCTGATCGCCACGCACGACCTCGACTTTGCCCACGGCCTCGGCGCCCGGATCCTCCCGATGCGTGACGGCGTCGCCCCCTCATCCGTGACAGAGGCCGTCCCGGCACAGTGCCGCCACCGTTGCCCAGCACAGCAAAACAGCCAACGGATCGAGGCCACGCGGTTCATCGACCACAGCCGGACACCCAGATGCCAGCGGCAAAGCAGCCCGCCACATCCGGATGCCGCGGGGCGTCGAGTTCGCAGTTCTCGCAGCCGCAAACGTTCTTGCCCTGGCAGCGTTCTGCTGGCCGTTGCTCGCCGCGGCCCTCCCGGAGGATGCCGCCGCGGCCCTCCCGTACGCGGCGCTGGCCATTGCGCCGCTCGCCGCCGTCGCCGTCGTAGTGTCCCTCGACGGCTCGGTCCGCTCCGCACACACGGTGGCGTTGCTCGGCGTCCTGGCCGCCGTAGGTTCCGCGGTGCGGGTGGCGAGCACCGGCGTCGGAGGTGTGGAGGCAGTGTTTATCCTGCTGATCCTGGCCGGCCGGGCCTTCGGTCCCCGTTTCGGCATGCTCCTCGGCGCCGCCACCATCGCCCTCTCAAGCGCTTTGTGGGGTGGCATCGGGCCGTGGACACCGTTCCAGATCTTCGCCTGTGCGTGGGTGGGCGCCGGGGCCGGCCTGCTCCCCCGGCGGGTGCGGGGCAAGGCCGAGCTGTGGATGCTGTGCGGCTACGGCATCGTGGCGTCGTACCTGTTCGGCCTGCTGACCAACCTGTGGTTCTGGCCCTTCGCGGTGGGCGCCGGCACCGGCATCTCCTACGTGCCCGGCGCGCCGCTGGCCACCAACCTCAGCAGCTTCCTGCTCTACTCGCTCGTGACCTCGACCGCCGGATGGGACACCTTGCGTGCCATCACCACGATCATCGGAATCACCCTGGTGGGGCGGGCCATTCTCGCCGCACTCCGGCGGGTGAAGCCGGTCTCCAGCCCGGGCGGCAACGACCGCGGGCAAGCCTCGCGGACGCACTCCGACCAGGCCAGGGACCGGCTTCAGCTCCGGGTCTGAGGACACCGCCGAGAGACCCAACCCGCGCGCTGCCCCGAAACTCGGGGCGCTACTCGCGAACCCTAAAGACAAGGTGGTTTTCTCTTACCCAGTTAGCCATCCGATGCACCCGCCGAGCGATGAAATCCAGCACTTCATCACCGCAGCCCAGCCCGACCCGACGACAGCCGGCACCCGCTGAGGGGTGCCGGCTGTCGTCGGGTCGGCCCGGGGATGCCGGGCCGCGGGGCTCCGAGAGTGCGGTGCGGCTTAGGCCGGATCCGCGGGGCACGCCACCTCGGGCTGGGGATCCGAGAGGGTCTTCGGGACCGTGTCCTCGAACTGCGGGAGGCGGTTCAGGTAATCCACCACCGAATCCGTGGACTCCACGTCACCGAACTTGTTGTCGATGTCGTAGAGGTTCCACTGCACGACGCCCGGGACGCGGTCGCCGATGGTCTCCCTGGGGATGATCGGGCGGAAGCCCTTCGCGATCGCGTCCTCGACGGTGTGGCGCACGCACCCGGCCGCGGTCGCACCGGTCACGATCAGGGTGTCGATGCGGTTGGAGGTCAGGAAGAGCTCGAGGTTCGTCCCCGGGAACGCCGAGGCGCGATTCTTCTCGATTACGACCTCGCCTTCCGCGGGAGCAATGCGGTCGTCGATCTGCGCCCAGTAGGAATCCGCCGGAAGGGTCTCCGTGGGGATCTTCGAGTACCACAGACCCATGTCGTTCGTGCCGGAGGTGGCGTCGCGGTTCCGGTACACGTTCGTGGTGTAGAAGACCGGGACACCCTTGGCGCGCGCGGCCTCGTTGATCCGCTGGACGTTCGGGATGATCGTCTCCATGCCCGGGCAGCTGAACGGGTGGCCCGGACGGGTCCAAGCGTTCGCGAGGTCGATGTGGATGACGGCGGGGCGGTTGCCGTAGCCGATCCGACGCTTGAAGCCTCGCTCGTTGTAGATGCTGGTTCCGGCTTCGAACGCCTCCTCCAGCACTGCTGCAAGACGGGCTTCGATGTCGTTGAACGTCTCTGTCTCTGTTGTCATGGTTCTCTCTCCACTCTCTCGGCTGTTTGTTTCTAAGGTAGCAACGAGGTTGCTGTAGTGGATACTGTAGCGCACGAACCGGCACAGCACCATAGGTGCTCAGAGTCTGCATTTCCGCCCGCCCAACTTCCCGATAGGGCGAGCATCGGCGCGTGCGTTGCTCCTGCAGTCCGGCGAAGGTCCGGTTCGCGGCCTCGCATTGCCGTCCGCAATATGGAACTGACACCCTGAGTGAGGCGGGTACAGATTGCGGCATATGATGGCCCCAAAGAGTGGGCGGGATAGTCACGTAGCGCGAAAGGATGAAGGTGGCAGGCAGGCCGAGGCAGGATAACGGGCAGGTCCAAGGGGCTGCGGCGTCGCTGTTGAACGGTCTTGCCGTACTGGAAGCCTTCTCGGTGCAGAATCCGGTTCTTGGTGTGACTGAGGTTGCCCAGCGCGTTGGCCTCCACAAGAGCACGGTCTCCCGCATTCTTGGCGGTCTGGCAGAAGCTGGATATGTCCAGCGGGATGAGGAGTCGGGGCGGTATCGGCTCGGCCTGAGTCTCCTTGCGTTGTCCGGCCCTTTACTGGCGGACCTGGATGTCCGGCGTGCCGCGCTTCCCTATTTGGAGCAGTTAACCGAAAGCACTCAAGAGACCAGCGCAATCTCGGTCTGGAATGGTCACGAAGCCATCGTCGTGGAGCAGGTTGCCAGCCCGAATCAGGTCAAACACACTGCCACCATCGGAACCCGGTACAACAAATTCGAGAGCTCTTCGGTGCGGGTTTTCCTGGCGGAACTGGCGCCGGCTCTCGCGACGGAACTGATCGGATCCGGGCAGATCCTACGCACGGCAGAAGATGGTTTGCCGTTGGACCACACCGCCCACCTGCAGGAAGTAGCCCGCCAGGCATACGCAGTTAACGACGGCTCGACTACGGAGGAGGAGTTTGGGGTCTCCGCTCCGGTTCGGGATTACCGGGGCAAGGTGGTTGGGTGCATCACTTCATCCGCTCCCCGTTCCCGTGTGCACAAGCACGACACCAAGGATGCTCTGGTTCAAGCCGTACAAAAGGCCGCCTCGGAAGTATCCACCCGCTTGGGCTGGTCGGCCTCGCTTCCGGGGTGATTCATCCACGCAGTTAGTCGAACGTCAGCCAGCAGCTGCCAATTTCGAAGGGGTGGCCCTGCTTGAGGTTCCGGCGGTCCTTGCTCTGGCAAACCATCGAGGATCACGGCTCGCAGGCCCATCCGCTCCTGCCTGGATCAGCCAACAGCGCCGTCAGCGACCTGGATCGGTTTCCCTCGGAACACTGCCCAACCGTGTGGACACCCGCGCCGCGGCCTCTAGCACGGCTTCGCGCAGGATCGACTGACTCTGCAGGTGCTGCACTCGGGATCGGGGCGCGCTGGCCGTGATGCAGCCGACGACTTCGCCCCGGTAGTCCCGCACAGGAGCGGACACGCCGTATTCCTCGTAAGTGGTCTCGCCGTCGTTGACGGCGAAGCCGTCGTCACGTACGCCGACGAGCTCTTCGTGGGCCGGGTCTTCGAGACCGAGGTAGCCCTCCCGCAGGACCGTCCGGTCGGCAAGCAGACGGTCGGTCTCCTCGGACGGTAGTTCGGCGAGGAACACGCGAACTGAGGAGCTGGCGAACTTGTTGTAGCGCGTGCCGATCGCCGCGCTGTGCTTGACCTGGTGGGTGGAAGCCGTCTGTTCCACGACAATCGCGTTGCTGCCGTTCCAAACTGCAATCGCGGCCGTCTCGCCGGTGGCCTGTGTGAGTTCTTCGAGGTGCGGCAAGGCGGCACGGCGGACGCTAAGCTCGGCCAACAGTGGTCCGGCCAGGCCGATCATCCCCAGCCCGAGGCGGTATCGCCCTGTTTCCTCATCGCGCTGCACGTAGCCGGCTTCGTCCAGGCCGCTAAGCATCCGGGAGACCGTGCTCTTGTGCAGGCCAACGAGCTCGGAGATCTCCGTGACGCCCAGGAGGGAACGCTTGGCGACGGAGAACGCTTCGAGAACCGTAAGACCGTTAAGCAGCGATGCCGCCGCCCCTTGCGGTTTGTCAGTGGTTGTTTGTGGGTCAAGCATGGGTTCTCCCTCTCCAGGCGCTACGCGCAGTCACCGTAGCAGCCATCGTACGGTGTGCCGGCTGTGCCCCTACCCACCTTGCTTGGCAGAGGCCTTGCCGGATCCTTCCGAAAGCTGCTCTCCAGCACTTAGGGAGGCTGACGCAAAAGGGAAGTCCCAAGAAATGAACGTCAAAAGCATTGCGTGTTGTTCATAAGGGAACTAAATTGCTTTCTAAGCAACGATGTGAGCTACCGCACATCGGATTGCGGGACCGGACCCCCGGCCCAACGGACTAGCTCCAACCCCGGGTGAATCCGGGCCCGGCCGAGAGGCCCCCGGCTTTTTCCTTCAACCCAGTCCTGAACCAAACTTTCGAAAGGACCCCCTTATGAAGCGCATCGGAGTAGACGTCGGCGGTACATTTACCGACTTGTATTTCTCGGACGACGATCAGCGCATCGCCGTTGTGGAGAAGGTTCCCTCCACCCCGCACGACCCGTCCGAAGCCGTTATCTCGGGCATCAAGAAGCTCTGTGAGAAGGCCGGGGTGTCGCTTTCGGAGATCGACCAGCTGGTGCACGGGACCACGGTCGCCACGAACACCGCGCTGACGCACACCGGTGCAGAGGTCGGGATGATCACTACCGAGGGTTTCCGGGACATCCTGCACATCGCCCGTCACAAGAAGCCGTACAACTTCTCCCTCCAGCAGGATCTGCCCTGGCAGACCAAACCCCTGATCAAGCGCCGTCACCGTCTCACCGTCAAGGAGCGCATCACTGCACCCAACGGCGACGTCCTGGTTCCCCTGGACGAGGACGAGGTCCGTGAGCGCGTACTCGAGCTGAAGGCGGCCGGAGTCCAAGCCATCGCCGTCTGCCTGCTGCACTCCTACCTGAACCCCGCCCACGAGCAGCGGATCGGGGAAATCGTCGCGGAGGAGTTCCCCGAGGCCTACCTGTCCCTTTCCAGCGAGATCGTGCCCCTGTACCGGGAGTACGAACGGTTCTCCACCACCGCGCTGAATGCCTATGTTGGGCCCCGGGTCTCGCGTTACCTCTACCGCCTGCAGGAGCAGGCCGAAGGATTGGGTTACAAGCGGGAGATCCTGCTGATGCAGTCCTCCGGCGGCATGGTCCCCATCAAGGAGGCCGCCAAGCGGCCCGTCACACTGATGATGTCCGGACCGGTCGGCGGCCTGATCGGCGGCATGTGGGCCGGGCGCCAGTCCGGCTTCGAAAACGTGGTCACCCTGGACATCGGCGGTACCTCCGCGGACATCGGTGTTGCCTACCAGGGGGAACTGCGCATGCGTCACCTGCTGGACACCAAGATCGGCGACCACCAGGCAATGGTCCCGATGGTGGACATCGACACCATCGGCGCGGGCGGCGGCTCCATCGCCTACGTCGACGCCGGCGGGGTCTTCCGCGTCGGTCCCCAGTCTGCCGGCGCCGTCCCGGGCCCGGTCTGCTACGGCCGCGGCGGTACGGAGCCGACATCAACTGACGCCCAAGTGTTGCTGGGGCGGATGCGTCCTGATCGTGTCCTGGCAGGCTCAGGTATGGATATGGATCTCGAGGGCGCCCGAAAGGCCATGGAAGGTCTGGCGGAAAAACTCAACATGTCAGTGGACCAGGCCGCCCTCGGTGCCCTGCAGATCCAGAAGTTCGGCATGACCCAGGCAATCGAGCAGAACTCCGTACGCCGCGGCTACGACCCCCGTGACTTCACCCTCGTGGCGGCAGGCGGTGCCGGCGCACTGTTCGCCTGCGAGATCGCCGCGGAGCTGGAGGTCCCGAAGGTACTGATCCCGGCCCACCCCGGCATCATGGCCGCGACCGGCCTGCTGGCCACCGACGAGAAGTACGAGTTCGTCGCCACCAGACGGTTCACGTTCGCCAGCGCGGACCCCGCCGCCATCCAGGACTCCTATGAACAGCTGGAGCGCGACGCCAACGCCCAACTCGATGCCGAGGACGTCCCAGCCGGCCGCCGCAAGCTCGAATGGCTCGCGGACGCGCGCTACGAGGGACAGGGTTACGAGATCCGCTTCACCGCACCCGAAGGGCCGGTCAACCAGGCCTGGCTGGAAAAGGCCGAGGCAGCCTTCCACGACGCCCACTTCGAGGAGTACGGCCACCGCTTCAAGAACGGCACCGTGGAAGTCATCAACATCCGTGTCGAGGCCAGCGCCGTGATGGATGACCTGCCCACGCCGGAAGCGATCAAGTCCGGTTCCCTCGATGACGCCCTGGTGGAAACCCGCCCGGTGACCTTCGAACAGGATGGCAAGCCGGTCACCCTGGACACCCGCTTCTACGACCGCGACAGGATGGGCGTGGGAATCACCTTCACCGGCCCCGCCATCATCGAGCAGTACGACTCCACCACAGTTATTCCTCCGGGATTCTCCGGAGCGGTGGACGCAGCCGGCAACCTCGTCATCGACTGCCCGGCCGCCACCCAGAGCGCCGAGAAACTGGCCACCCCGATCCTGATGCGCGTGATCGGCGGCGCCCTGAACTCCGCAGCCAAGGAAATGGCCTCGGTGCTGTTCCGCATGGCCTACTCCTCGATCATCCGCGAGTCCGAGGACCTCGGCGCAGGGCTGTTCGACAAGGACGGCAACGTGCTGGCCGAGTCCGACTCCACGCCAATGTTCATGGGCTCCATGCCCAAGATCGTCAAGGGCGTGATCTCGGTCCTCGGCGACGACATCCACGACGGTGACATCATCCTGCACAACGATCCGTACCTCGGCGCCACGCACTCCCCCGACGTGGCGATCATCGAACCGATCTTCCACGACGGGGAACTCGTCGGCTTCGCCGGCGCCTCGGGCCAGCTGATCGACAACGGCGGTGCGTACTCCGGACTGATGGTGGACATCCAGGACATCCAGTCCGAAGGCACCATCTTCCGGGCGGTGAAGATTTCCGAGAAGGGCGTCCGCCAGGAATCGCTGATCCGGCACATCCTCAACAACACCCGGACACCCACCTCCAACGAGGGCGACTTCCAGGCGATGATCGCCGCCTGCGAGCTGGCCAAGTCCCGCTACATCGCCCTCATCGAGCGGTACGGCTTCGGCGCGGTCCGCGAAGCCGGCCAGAGCTGGATCGACTACTCGGAGCGGATGCTGCGCCAGGAGATCGCCAAGATCCCGGACGGCGTCTACGAGACCGAGGTCGGCTACCTGGACGACGACGGCCGCAACTACGGCAAGAAGCTGCCGATCGTCGTGAAGGTGATCGTCGAGGGTGACGAGATCACCTATGACCTCACCGGGTCCTCCGAACAGGTGCCCACCGCCTACAACTGCGCCTTCGAGGGCACCACGGTCTCGGCGTTCACGTTCATCACCCGGATGATATTCCTGGACGAGGTCGCCTTCCCGGTGTTCGTGCCCCAGAACGAGGGCATGCTCAAGCCGCTGAAGGTGATCGCCCCGGAGGGCACCATCTTCAACCCGACGTACCCGGCCGCGACCTTCTCGCGGTTCTCCCAGGTGCAGCGGGCCGTCGACCTGGCCCTGCGGGCCCTCGCCCCGGTCATCCCCGAGCGCGTCACCGCCGGCAACTCCGCCCACATCCACTTCATCTCCTACTCAGGATGGGACGAGAAGCAGGGCGAGTACTGGGTCTACCTCGAGGTCAACGAGGGCTCCTACGGCGCCCGCGCCACCAGCGACGGGCCGGACTCCGTGGACAACCTCATCGCCAACACCCGCAACAACCCGATCGAGGAGCTCGAGTGGCGGTTCCCGATGCGCACCGACCGCTACGAACTGCGCTCCGAGCCGGCGGCGGCCGGCGAATTCCGCGGCGGCATCGGCATCGTCCGGGAGAACACCTTCCTGACCGACACCGCGATCACCTGCGAGGGTGAACGCCACGAGTCGGACGTGCCATGGGGCGCCTTCGGCGGCCATGACGGCCTCAACGGATCGCTCGTGAAGAACCCCGGTCGGGCGGGCGAGGAGTCCTGGCCGTCCAAGGTCACCGGTCGTCAGCTGCTGGCCGGCGACTCCCTCCAGATCACCGTGCCCAGCGGTGGCGGTTTCGGTGACCCGCACAAGCGGGACCCGCTGAAAGTCCTCGAAGACGTGCTGGACGGCTTCACGACCGCCGAGGCGGCCGCCCGTGACTACGGCGTGGTCCTCAAGGAAGTCAACGGCCAGCTCACGGTCGATCTGAGATCAACCGCCGAACGCCGCGAGGTTTTGGTCGCCGAGCTCAGTTCGGCAACCTGAGCCAAGCGCAGCAGTAAAAGGGGCGGTCTGGAGCCAGTTGGTGACGCTGGTCTCCAGGCCGCCCCCTTCGTTCCGTACTGATCACATCCCCACCCATCCCCGTGAATTAGGAACCGTTATGACCACTGCCCCAACCTTTCAATTTGTCGAGTCTGATGTCACGCCCAAGGACGTCCGGCTGGCCACCTGGATTTGCTTCTTCGCCTGGACCTTCGCTGTCTATGACTTCGTCCTGTTCGGCAACCTCCTGCCGATGCTGGCCTCAGACCTCGGCTGGAGCGCGGCCCAGTCCACCGGGATCAATACCTGGGTGACTGCAGGAACTGCACTCGTGGCCTTCGGGATCGGCCCGATCGTCGACCGGATCGGCCGCCGCAAGGGCATCCTGATCGCCGTCATCGGTGCCGCCGTCGCCTCACTGCTGACGGCCACTGTCGGCTGGGTTGTGGGCATCGCTGCCGGCCTTGGACTCGTCTTCCTGGTCCTCGTGCGTTCACTGGCCGGCCTCGGCTACGCCGAACAGGCCATCAACGCGGCGTACCTCAACGAGATGTTTGCCCACAACAGCGATCCCGCCAAGGCCCGCCGCCGCGGTCTCATCTACTCACTCGTCCAGTCCGGCTGGCCGGTCGGCTCCGTCCTGGCTGCCGGGTCCGTCTACCTGCTGTTCCCCGTCGGCGGGTGGGCGCTCTGCTTCGCCGTGGCCGCCATCCCCGCCGTCTTCATCGTCATCGCCGGACGCTGGCTCAAGGAGAGTCCCCAATTCGGCCACCGTCACCAGATCGACAAGATGATCAAGGACGGCAGGGTGGAAGAGGCGCAGCAGCTCGGGGAGAAATTCGGAATCGACGTCTCGGAGAAGGCCAGTCCGCTCGTCTCGGTCTTCCGCGGGGAGTCGCTGCGGTCCACCCTGACGATCGGCGGGGCCTTCCTCCTGAACTGGCTTGGCGTCCTTGCATTCGCGATCCTCGGCACCTCGCTGCTTACGGCACCGGACGGCAAGAACGTCGAGTTCGACAACGCGCTGCTGGTCCTCATCATCTCCAATGCCACCGCCTTCGCCGGCTACCTGTTCCACGGCTGGCTCGGCGACCGGATCGGGCGCCGCAACGCGATCGGGATCGGCTGGATCCTGTGTGCCGTCTCCTTCTTCACCATGCTCCAGGCACCGAACGGGAACTTCCCGCTCATCATCGGGCTGTACAGCGCCGGGCTGTTCTTCCTCATCGGCCCCTTCTCCGCCCTGCTGTTCTTCACCGGCGAAAGCTTCCCCGTCCACACCCGGGCAACGGGAAGCTCCATCATCAACGCCTCCGGCCAAGTCGGAGCGATCATCGGCGGCCTGCTCATTACCGCCACCCTCACCGCGGGAGCCGGCTGGATCAACGCCACCCTATGGTGGGGCGTCCTCCCCATCCTGGCCTCCGGCCTGCTCATCTTCGCCGCCCGGAACGTCGACCCCAGCAAGGTCCGCACGGACTGACAGGGACGAACCCGCACCGCAAACGCCATCCGCACGGCGGGAACTCCTGGGGTCCAGGAGTTCCCGCCGTGCGGAGAACTTTAATCGGCAGGCTCCTACGCTTCTTTGCGCAGCCTGGCCTGCTCCACCAGCCCGGTCATCCATGGCCGGTGCCCGCGGTGAAGCACCATGCCCTCGGGCAGCCCCTGGACGGAGGCGGTGGAACCGGAAATATCGACGGTTGTTCGGCCACCGGCCATGGGCGCATTGGTGATGTGCAGGTCGCCGTCCCGGTCCGCGTTGGGCAGCAGGGCGGCAACGGGCTCCTTGGCGAACCCCCAGCGGCTGACGGCCCCAAGCACACTCACAAACAGCGGGGTCGCGTCGACGCTGCCATGATATTCCGGCTTCCGCGCAAGGACAGCCCGCCGACGACGCCGAGACGGACCTCGTGCAGGATCTTGCCGGGTCCCTCCTCGCTCATCGGGTCCAGCGCCCGGCCCTGACGGTCGGCCAGCGTCTGTAGCGTGCCCAGGGCCAGGGACGGGTCCACGGGAAGCGCCATTTTCCGAGGCCCAGAGTGAGTCGCGGCCAACAGGGTCATAAACCACGGCGCCCGGCGGCGACCACCACCCTGGCCGGATGTTCGGGGTCCTCGATCCTGAGCGCGCCCAGATCGTCGTAGCTGCGCTGCAGGCTTCGTACGATGGAACGGTTGCCCATCTGCAGTGCAGGAATCCTGGCCACCCACTCCATCCGGGCTCCAGTAGCTGGCCGTTGACGGTCAGACTCCAGCGGGACAGGATGCGCGTGTCCTGGAAGAAGACCCATGGGGCAGTTCGGGTTGGATGTCCCCGTTCGGCAGCGAGATGCAGAAGGACGAACCTTCCACCAATGTGATTGTCCCGGCACCCATCGGCCCGGCCGCCGTATCGGCATTCCATCCAGCCATTTCCCGCTCCCCCAACGGATAGGCAGAGCACGCCGGCGCACCGGTCCTTGGTCAGGCTGGCGACCACCGCCGTCGTTATATTCAAAAACTAGGCGCGTCGGTTCACGGTTGCTAGAGCAGGGCCTCTAAGAATCACGAAGGCGTTGAGTATGCCGGCAATGAGTAGGCCAGGTTTACGCAAACCGTCCCTTCATCCACCAGCGGAATGCGTCGTCGGGATCGGCCCCGGCATGGACAGCCGCTGCCTGGACCTACCCAGGTCCGGACAGCGGCTGGCCTTTTACTTGCCATGGGACGTTAGGCGCGGGGCAACAATTGCGAGGCTACGGTGCGCGCATGTCCTGCCGGCGCGGGGTCGTCGTGGTACCGGCGCAGAGGCCGTCCTGCCGTCTCAGGTATGAGGAAGGTGGCGACGAGGAATGATGCGACGGCTATCACTGCGACGTAGATGGCGGGGGCGAGCGAGTATCCCGTTCCCGCGACAAGCCACGTTGCCAGGAAGGGTGCGGTACCGCCGAACACCGCGTACGTAATGTTGTAGCAGGTGCCCGATGCCGCGAAGCGCACATCGGTGGAGAACATTTCCGACATCAGGACCGAGGTCACCACGTTAGCGGTCACGGCACCGAGTCCTATGAGCAGTTGGCTGACAACGGCGGTTGCGAACGTTCCCTGCTCGGCGATCATGTACGCCGGAATGGTGAGAATGGCGAGGAGACCGGCTGCGGTCTGCATGGTGCGGCGGCGTCCTATGCGGTCCGAGACACGGCCCATGACAGGGGCCAGCGCCGTCGCGAGGGTCAGCGAGATCAAGCTCGAGAACAGTGCGAGGTGCGGGGGCAGGCCGACCACCTTGATCAGGAAGGTCGACATGTACGTGGAGTAGATGTAGAAGGAGAGTGCCGTGAGCATCACGAACCCGCCCAGGCGTAGCATCGCCGGCCACTGGGTGCGGAAGACGGCCCCCAGGGACGGGGCGGGACGAGAGGCGGATTCATCAATCATCGCTTGGAACTCGGGGGACTCGTGGAGCTTGGCGCGGATGTAGAAGGCGATCAGGCCCATCGGCACGGACAGTAGAAAGAGGATGCGCCAGCCCCAATCACCCATGGCCGCGGCCGGGAGGAAGAAGCTGAGCAGCGCCCCGAGTCCAGCGGCGAGGGCGAACGAAGAGAACGTCGCCGCCGACATGGCCGACGAGTAACGGGCCCTGTGCCTGTCGGGGCTGTGCTCGACGACATAGATAGTGGCGCCCGCGTATTCTCCGCCGGCGGAAAAGCCCTGCAAACACCGGGCAAGCACGAGCAGGACGGCAGCCCAAATACCGATCGTCTCGTGGCTTGGGATGAGGCCGATTGCGGCCGTAGACCCGGACATGAGCAGGACGGTCAGCACCAGGATCTTTTTACGCCCAAGACGGTCGCCCAGGCGTCCGAAGAAGATCCCGCCCAAGGGCCGCAGCGCGAAGGCTACCGCGAACACGGCGAACGTCTCCAGCAGACCGGTGACCGGATCCTTGGATGCGAAGAAGGTCGCGGCAATGTGTGTTGCCATGTAGCCGTAGATGGCAAAGTCAAACCACTCCACCACGGTGCCGGCAAAAGAGGCCCTCACCACCTTACGCAGGCGCTCCGGACTCACCTTCTCCAGCGAATTGTCTGCAAGATCGCGTTCCATGTTGTCTCCGTTCAGGGGATGGCGCCAAGACCGCGAGGTGTTTCACTTTCAGCCCAGCCACTGTGGCAATGCGGCGCATATATGATCCAGATCACCGTTGGTCATACAACAACCTATTTCCTCTGGTAGCAACAAGTCAAGGATTACGCCATGACTCTTCCTGTCAGCCCGCCCAAGCCAGGGACCGCCTCCAACTCACACCTTGAAGTACTTCGCCTCCGGGTGGTGGAACACGAACGCGTCGGTGGACTGTTCGGGGTGCAGCATCAGCTCATCGCTGAGGATCACGCCCATCCGCTCTGGATGCAGCAGCTCCGACACCTTGCGGCGGTCCTCCATGTCAGGGCACGCGGGGTACCCGAGCGAGAACCGTGCACCGCGGTAATCGAGCTTGAAGTACCCGGCCTTGTCCTTGGGCTCCTCGGCCGCGAAGCCCAGCTCGGAGCGGATGCGCGCGTGCCAGAATTCCGCGAGTGCCTCGGTGAGCTGCATGACCAGGCCGTTGAGCTCGTAGTAGTCGCGGTAGTGGTTCCCCTTGAACAGCTCGGAAGTCACCTCATCGATCTTCGAGCCGGCGGTGACCAGCTGCACCGGCAGGACGTCCACCTGCCCCGATTCGCGCGAGCGCACGAAGTCGGCGAGGCACAGGTGCCGGTCCCTGCGCTGGCGCGGGAAGTCGAAACGCAGCCGCTCGGTGCCGATCGGACCGCCTGAGCCACCATCGGGGGCAAGCAGTCCCGCGGTGCCGAGCACGCCGTCGTGATCCTCCCCGTGGTGCAGCACCACCACCTGTTCCCCCTCGGAGACCACCGGGAAATAGCCGTACGCGACGGACGCATCAAGCATTCCCTCGGCGAGGATGCGGTCCAGCCAGTACCGCAGGCGCGGCCGGCCCTCGAGTTCCACCAGTTCCTCGTAGGAGGCGCCGTCATCGCCGCGGCCGGGCTTGAGCCCCCACTGCCCCATGAACGTGGCGCGCTCGTCGAGCAGGGCCGCGTAGTCGTGGAGTGCCACGCCGCGCACAATGCGCGTGCCCCAGAACGGCGGCGCAGGCACGGCGTTGTCGGCGGCCACGTCGGAACGGCCGGGCATTGCTTCCGGTTCGGTCACCGTGAACTTCGGGCCTCCCTTATGGATCCGCTTCTTCAGCGCGGGCAGGCCGACCGCAGTCCGGGTCGGCGCCGCGGGCCACGCGCACCAGCGGTTCCATGAGTGCCAGGCCCTCAAAGGCGTCCTTGGCGTACCTGACGGTTCCTTCAAACTGCTCCGCCAGGTCCTGCTCCACGTAGGCGCGGGTCAGGGCTGCGCCGCCGAGGATGATCGGCCACTTCTTCGCAAGCCCCCGGGACTGCAGTTCCGCGAGGTTCTCCTTCATCACCACGGTGGATTTTACGAGCAGCCCGGACATGCCGATCACGTCGGCGTCGTGCTCCTCGGCCGCGGCGATGATGTCGGCGATCGGCTGCTTGATGCCGATGTTGATCACTTTGTAGCCGTTGTTGGTGAGGATGATGTCCACCAGGTTCTTGCCGATGTCGTGCACATCGCCGCGCACGGTGGCGATCACCATCGTGCCCTTGCCCGACGCATCCGACTTCTCCATGTGCGGCTCGAGCAGGGCAACCGCGTTCTTCATCACCTCGGCGGACTGCAGCACGAACGGCAGCTGCATCTCGCCGGCGCCGAAGCGCTCACCCACAACCTTCATGCCCTCGAGCAGCTGGTCGTTGATGATTGCCAGCGGGGTCATTCCCTCGGCGCGCGCCAGGTCGAGGTCCTCTTCGAGGCCCTTGCCTTCACCGTCGATGATGCGCCGCTGCAGGCGTTCGCCGGTGGGCAGCGCGGCGAGTTCCGCGGCGCGCTGGTCCTTGAGTGCGGCGGTGTCGACGCCGGCGAAGAGGTCCAGGATGCGTTCCAGGGGGTCGTAGGTGACGTTGCCGTCGTCGTCGTATTCGCGGCGGTCCCAGACGAGGTCCAGCGCCACCTTGCGCTGCTCCTCCGGCAGCGACGCGAGCGGCACGATTTTGGCGGCGTCAATGATGCCGCTGGACAGGCCCGCCTGCACGGCCTCGTGCAGGAACACCGAGTTCAGGACGATGCGCGCTGCCGGGTTCAGGCCGAAGGAGACGTTCGAGACGCCGAGGGTGGTGTGGATGCCGGGGTATTTCGCGGTGATCTGGCGGATGGCCTCGATCGTTTCGATGCCATCGCGGCGGGTCTCTTCCTGGCCGGTGGCGATGGGGAAGGTCAGGGCGTCGACGATGATGTCTTCGACGCGCATTCCCCATTCGCCCACCAGGGACTCAATGAGGCGGGAGGCGATGGCCACTTTGCCCTCGGTGGTGCGTGCCTGGCCGTGCTCGTCGATGGTCAGGGCGATCACGGCGGTACCGTGTTCCTTCACGAGCGGCATGATGCGCGCGAAGCGGCTGTCCGGGCCGTCGCCGTCCTCGTAGTTGACGGAGTTGATTACCGGGCGGCCGCCGATGTGTTCGAGGCCGGCCTGCAGCACGGGCGGTTCGGTGGAGTCGATGACGAGCGGGAGCGTGGAGGCCGACGCGAAACGCGACACGATCTCCTTGATGTCGGCCACGCCGTCGCGCCCCACGTAGTCGATGCAGACGTCGAGCAGGTGCGCGCCGACGCGGACCTGCTCGCGGGCGATATCGACGCAGTCGTCCCAGCGTTCTTCGAGCATCGCCTGGCGGAACGCCTTCGAACCGTTCGCGTTGGTGCGCTCACCAATGGCCAGGTAGGAGGACTCCTGGTCGAACGGCACATGATGGTAGAGGGAAGCGATGCCTGCTTCCCGCTCGGTGGGAACGCGGCCGCCGTCGGCGCCCCTCCCACCGCCGGTGACGGCGGCGCTCGTGCGGAAGGGCGCAAGACGTTCGACGACGGCGGCCATGTGCTCCGGCGTCGTGCCGCAACATCCGCCCACGAGGCCCAGGCCGAATTCCCGCACGAACTGCTCGTGCGCGGTGGCGAGTTCGGTAGGCGACAGCGGATAGTGCGCGCCGTTGGGGCCAAGCACAGGGAGGCCTGCGTTGGGCATGCAGGCGATTGCCACGGAGGACTGCTTGGAGAGGTGGCGCAGGTGCTCGCTCATCTCATCCGGCCCGGTGGCACAGTTCAGGCCGATGGCGTCGACGCCGAGCGGCTCGAGGGCGGTGAGCGCGGCGCCGATCTCAGATCCCATCAGCATGGTTCCGGTGGTTTCGACCGTCACTTCGACGAAGATCGGGAGCCGGACGCCGCGAGCCACGATCGCCTGCTTGCAGCCGTTGACCGCGGCTTTGGTCTGCAAGAGGTCCTGGCTCGTCTCGATGAGGAAGGCATCCGCTCCCCCGTCGATGAGGCCCTCGGCCTGCAGGGCGAAGGTCTGCTTGAGGTAGTCGTAGCTGGTGTGCCCGAGGCTGGGGAGCTTCGTGCCCGGCCCCATCGAGCCCAGGACCCACCGCATCCGTCCGTCCACCGCTTCCGCAGCCTCCGCACGCTCGCGGGCGATCTCCGCCCCCTTCCGGGCGAGCTCTTCAATCCGGTCGTCGATGCCGTAGTCGGAGAGGTTTGACCAGTTCGCGCCGAAGGTGTTGGTTTCGACCGCATCGATTCCCACCGCGAAGTACGCGTCATGAATGTCCGCGAGGACATCCGGGCGCGTGGCATTGAGGATCTCGTTACAGCCTTCCAGCCCCAGGAAATCGTCCTCGAGGGACAGTTCCCGCCCCTGCAGCATGGTGCCCATCGCCCCATCGGCAATGACGACCCGGTGGTTCACTGCATCCAGAAGCGCTTGGGAGCGAACGGGACGGGGGACGGAGTCGATATCGAGCGCAAAACGAGGCATCTAAACAGACTACGGGCGAGGCCCGAAACAGTGCGCCGTATTTCCATGTACTACGACGGCGGGTGGTCGCCTTCCTGAGACCTTCGTGCGCTAACTGCTGAGGCGCAAAGGCGGAACGGACGGGACTTCCCGCCGTCGTCCGCTTGCCTTTGGCGCCGGTCCCCCTACAGGGCCGACCATCCGCCGTCGGAGACGAGGATGGCAGGAACGCCGTCCAGAACCCCTCATCCTCGCTGTCGCCGACGTCGAATCCGAGGAATTCCCGGCGGCCGTCGGCGGCAACGCCGAAGGCGACCACGATCGCCGGGGATACGACCCGGTGCCCGAGGCGGACCTTGCAGCTTCGGGATCTTCAGGTTCAGGTCCCCCCGGCGGTGGTCGTCAAGGTCCTGGGCCGGGACCCGTTCCGCTGGGTCGTGCGTGCCTCGGACGAACACACAAGACGCCAGCAGGCAACAACGGCAGCAACCCCAGCGGCAGCAGAGACAGACAGACGCACGCCCAGACAGACAATGCGCCCAAGGGAGCGACGCAGGCACACTGGGCATGCCAGTAACGGCTCGGTAACGGGGTGACTGCTGTACTTGCTGCAGCCGCTTACGGCTCCCCCTCCCCCAGAGCGAAAGGATCAACGCGATGTCCTCCGAAGGTGAAGCGAACAGTGCTGCGGTCGTCATCCAGGTCGGCGACAGCGAGCCAGAGGTCCACGACGGTGTCTCGACGGAAGAGGTAGTCGATATCGTCGCACGTGCTGACGAGGGTATCGCTCAGCGTCTCAAGGCCGCAGAGGATCGGGTGAACGCTATCCGTGCGGAGGTGGTGGGCAATCCCGACATGACCGTGGAGTACTTCCTTATGCAGCGGGCACAGAGCCGTGTAGGTGAGCTTCTCAGCCACGACCTTGAGCATTTAGACGCCGAGGAGCATCGGGCCCGGGTAGACCAGTACCACCGATATGCCGAGGTCGGATCGGCGCTCCTCTACCGCGATCGCGACTTCCACGGCGGGGCGAAGTTCTTTACCGTCACATGGCCGAACTTCAAGTGGTGGCCCTACAAGTTCAACGACGCCGCGTCGTCGGCCAAGGCATGGGGCGGCAACATCCTGTTCCAGCACACGTGGTACGGGGGTCGTCGTCTTTACCTTATCGGGCTGCCGTATGTCGAGTTCCCCGATCTTGGCCGCTTCGAATTCAACGATATCGCCAGCTCGTTTGTGTCCTTGCCTTGATGCATTCCTGCCGTGAACCAGCTCTTTAGACGCGGAAGGCCAGCCCAAAAGGGCCGGCCTTCCGCGTGTACGCCCAGGATGTGTCATTTTTCAGGAGTCGTCTGCACCAAACGGCAGCTACTACAGCCTTGAAGCCCCTCCGGGTTTTTCGCAGCGCTATCTGTCAGAGCACCGCACAGGTACTCCGGAAGCCGACCCGGCCGGCAGTCGATTGCGGTCGTCTCCCCTGGCATCTCAAATACGGTCGATTTAATGAGACTTCGAAGGACTCGTCGGTTTCCGGACTAAGACCCAAGTCCACAGTCTCTTGTCGCGCCTGAACGGACCCGTCAAGGCCGCCCTCGACAAAATGACCTCCGCCGCAGCGGATGCCGGCCTCCGGAACGCGCGCCGTGAGCTCCTGCATCTGGGCACAACGGACATTGACCACGTAGTTGCGGCATGCCGCCATCTGGCGGCCACAAGCTCCGACCCTGAAGAACGCGCAGCCTATGGCACCATTGACGAACTGGCCCGCTTCTACCCAGGAGACGTCGGCGCAGTCGTTTCCCTACTCCGAAACCGGGTTGTCCTGGAACCTGGCCAATTCGTCTTTCTCAGCGACGGCATCCCGCACAGATACGAGCTACCCGTCTCGGTCTCGAGGCCGAGCGAAGAAGTGTTGCATTCCCCCTAAACCTCCGCCACCGGAGCCGCGAACTGCGCCGCGTACAGCGCCGCGTACGCCCCGCCGGCGGCCAGCAGCTGGGCGTGGTTCCCCTGCTCCACGATCTGGCCGGCCTCCATCACCAGGATGAGGTCGGCGTCGCGGATGGTGGAGAGGCGGTGGGCGATCACGAAGCTCGTCCGGTCGGACCGCAAGGCGCTCATGGCCTTCTGCACCAGCACCTCGGTGCGGGTGTCCACGGAGCTCGTGGCCTCGTCCAGGATCAGCACGGACGGCCGGGCCAGGAACGCCCGGGCGATCGTCAGCAGCTGCTTCTCGCCCGCCGACACATTGCCGCCCTCGTCGTCGAGCACCGTGTCGTAGCCCTCCGGCAGGGACCGGACGAACCGGTCCACGTACGTCGCCCGGGCGGCCTCCAGGATGTCGTCCTCCGAGGCGCCGGGCCGGCCGTAGGCGATGTTGTCCCGGATGGTCCCGCCGAACAGCCAGGTGTCCTGCAGCACCATGCCCATCCGCGAGCGCAGCTCGTTGCGGGTCATCGCGGTGACGTCCACGCCGTCGAGCGTGATCCGCCCGGCGTCGAGCTCGTAGAAGCGCATCATCAGGTTCACCAGGGTGGTCTTGCCCGCGCCGGTCGGGCCCACAATGGCCACGGTCTGCCCCGGCTCGGCCACCAGGCTAAGGGAAGAGATCAGCGGCTTGTCCGGAGAGTAGGAGAAGGAGACGTCCTCGAACACCAGCCGGCCCCGGCCCCCGGAAGGAGCCTCACCGGGAACAGGATCCGGCGCTCTGCTCCTCGGTGTCCAGCAGCTCAAACACCCGCTCGGCCGAGGCCACGCCGGACTGCAGCAGGTTCGCCATGGAGCCCAGCTGGGCCAGCGGCTGGGTGAACTGCCGGGAGTACTGGATGAACGCCTGCACGTCGCCCAGCTGCATCGCCCCGGAGGCCACCTGCAGGCCGCCCACCACGGCGATCCCCACGTAGACCAGGTTCCCGATGAACGTCATGGCCGGCATGATCAGGCCGGAAATGAACTGCGCGCCGAAGCTGGCCTGGTACAGCTCCACGTTCTTCTGCCGGAACCGCTCCTCCACCTCGCGCTGCCGGCCGAACACCTTCACCAGCGCGTGCCCGGTGTAGGTCTCCTCGATCTGCCCGTTCAGCTCGCCGGTGTGCTTCCACTGCGCCACGAACAGCTTCTGCGAGCGCTTGGCGATCACCGCCGTCGTCACGAGCGTCAGCGGAATGGTCACCAGCGCAATAATGGCCAGCGTGGGCGAGAGCAGGAGCATCATCACCAGCACCCCGACCACGGTCAGCAGCGAGGTCACGGCCTGGCTGATGGACTGCTGCAGGCTCTGGGAGATGTTGTCGACGTCGTTGGTCACCCGGCTGAGCAGCTCGCCGCGCTGCACGGAATCGAAGTAGCGCAGCGGCAGCCGATTGATCTTGGCCTCGATCCGTTCGCGCAGCCGGAAGACGGTCCGCTGCACGACGCCGTTGAGGATATACGCCTGCATCCAGCCGAACGCCGAGGCCAGCACGTACAGCACCACCGCCCACAGCAGCACGGTGGCCAGCGCCGTGAAGTCGATTCCGGTGCCGGGCGTCAGCGTCATGGCGCTGAGCATGTCCGCCTTCTGGTTCTCCCCGGCGGCGCGCAGCTGGGCGATCACCTGGGCCTGGCTCACCCCGGCGGGCAGCTGCTTGGACACGACGCCGGCGAAGATCAGGTTGGTGCCCTCGCCCAGCAGCCGCGGCCCGATCACCGAGAACGTCACGCTCACGACGGCGAGCATCAGGACCAGCGTCAGCCACAGCCGTTCGGGCCGCAGCTCCCCCAGCAGCCGACGGGCGGACGGGCCGAAGTTCATGGCCTTTTCAGCCGGAATGTTCATCCCGGCAAACGGGCCGCCGCGGCCGGGTCCGCCCGCCGGGCGGGGAATCCGCATGGGGGTCTGCGCCGCCGAACCGGCGGCGGGAGCGGTGCCCGAAGCACCCGGGGCGGCAGCGCCGGGCGCCCCGGCGGGGGCCGGCGTCGGGGCCTTGTCGGTGCGGCTCATGCTGCCTCCTCCGCTGCGAGCTGGGAGTTCACGATCTCCTGGTACGTCCCGGACGTCGCCAGCAGCTCCTCGTGCGTGCCGTGCGCGACGATCCTGCCGCGGTCCAGCACCAGGATCTGGTCCGCGTCCGCAATGCTGGAGACCCGCTGGCCGATGATCACCATGGTGGCCCCGGCCGTGTGCTGTTTGAGCGCCTGCCGCAGCCGGGCGTCCGTGGCGGTGTCCAGCGAGGAGAAGGAGTCGTCAAAGATGTAGAGCTCGGGCCGTTTCACGAGCGCCCGGGCGATAGCGAGCCGCTGCCGCTGGCCGCCGGAGACGTTGGTGCCGCCCTGGGAGATGGGCGCATCCAGACCGCCCTCCATTTCCCGGACGAAGTCCTCCGCCTGCGCAATCGCCAACGCCTGCCAGAGCTCGTCCTCGGTGGCGTCGGGCTTGCCGTAGAGCAGGTTGCTGCGCACCGTGCCGGAGAACAGGTAGGGCTTCTGCGGGACCAGGCCGATGTGCCCCCACAGCAGGTCCGGGTGGAGCTCGCGCACGTCCACGCCGTCGATCCGCACCGAGCCGGACGTCGCGTCGAAGAGCCGCGGCATCAGGTTCACCAGCGTGGTCTTGCCGGAGCCGGTGGCCGCCGATGATCGCCGTCGTCTGCCCGGCCCGGGCCGTGAAGCTGACGTCCGAGAGGACCGGCTGCTCGGCGCCCGGGTAGGCGAACCCGACGTCGTGCATCTCCAGTTCGCCCCGGGCCGCCCGCCCGGCCGCGCGCGAAACCGGACGCAGCGGCGGCCGCACGCTGGATTCGGTCCCGAGCACCTCGCTGATCCGGTCCGCCGAGACGGCAGCGCGCGGGATCATGATCGCCATGAAGGTGGCCATCATGACGGACATCAGGATCTGCATGAGGTAGCTCAGGAACGCGATCATGGTGCCCACCTGCATGGAGCCGTCCTCGATCCGGAACGCGCCGAACCAGATCACGGCCGCGCTGGAGACGTTGAGCACCAGCATCACGGTGGGGAACGCGAGCGCCATGAGCCGGCCGGCGCGCAGGGCGGTGTCCGTGACGTCGTCGTTGGCGCGGGCAAAGCGGGCGGTCTCCACGTCCTCGCGGACGAAGGCCCGCACCACGCGGATGCCGGTGAGCTGTTCGCGCAGCACCCGGTTGACGGTGTCGATCCGGGTCTGCATGAGCCGGAACAGCGGCACCATCCGGATAATGATCGACCCCACCGCGGCCAGGAGCACGGGCACGCTGACCGCGATCAGCCAGGACAGCTGCAGGTCCTGCCGCATGGCCATGATCACCCCGCCGATGCAGAGCATGGGCGCCGTGACCATGAGCGTGGCGGACATCAGGACCAGCTGCTGGACCTGCTGGACATCGTTGGTGGAGCGGGTGATGAGGCTGGGCGGGCCGAACCGGGTGACTTCCTGTTCGGAAAACTCGGCCACCCGGGTGAAGATGGCGCCCCGGACGTCCCGGCCCAGCGCCATCGCGGCCTTCGCGCCGAAGTACACGGCGGCGATGGTGCAGGCGATCTGCAGCAGGGTGACCATGAGCATCATGCCGCCGATGCGCAGGATGTAGTCCGTGTCCCCCTTCGCGACGCCCTGGTCGATGATGTCCGCATTCAGGGTGGGCAGGTAGAGCGAGGCAATGGACGCCGCCAATTGGAAGACGACGACGGCGAGCAGCAGCCGCCGCTGCGGCCGCAGGTATTCGACGAGCAGTTTCCAGAGCATCCGGTCTCCACTTCACGCGTCACGGACTGTTCACACAGAATGATGTGAGGGTCAGTTTACGTCCGGTGCCCGGGAGCGGGCCGGGTTCCTCTCAGGGCGAATCTGGGCGCGCCGGCAGTGACGGCTCGCTTGCCGGGCTGGACTGGTTGCCGGGCAGGACTGCTTGCCGGGCTGGACTGCTTGCCGGGCCTGCGGCCCGGGTGTAGCTTGATGCGGATGCTGAGCATTGGCTCGATCGTGATCCGGGTGGACAACCTCGAACGACAGATGAGTTTCTGGCAGGCTGCCCTGGGCTACGAGCCGCGGTACGAGCCCGACGGCGACTTCGTGATCCTCCAGCCGCCGGGCGGCGCCGGCACGTGCATCTCCCTGGACCGTGTCCCCGCGGCCGTCCAGGTCCCGCCGCGCCTGCATCTGGACCTGTACACGGACCAGCAGGACGCCGAGGTGCAGCGTCTCCTGGCCCTGGGCGCCACCCGGATCGAATGGAGCAAGCGGCCGGCGGACGCCGACTACGTGATCCTGGCCGATCCGGAAGGCAACAGGTTCTGCGTGGTGGACACCGCAGGGACGGGCAACTCCCCCGCGCCCTCCTAGCCGCCCGCCCTGCCAGCAGCCCGGCCGTTCACCCTCAGCCGTTCAGCACCACGTTCACCGGCGGCTCGCCCGCCAGCATGAGCTCGATCTGCCGCTGGAGCAGCCGGCCCATCCGCGGGCGCATCGCCGAGCTCGCCCCGCCCACGTGCGGGCTGATGATGACGCCCGGGGTCCGCCACAGCGGGTGGTCCTGCGGCAGGGGCTCGGGATCGGTGACGTCCAGCGCGGCGCGGATCCGGCCGGACGCGGTGTGCCGGACCAGGGCGTCGGTGTCCGCCACCGGGCCGCGGGCCACGTTCACCAGCAGGGCGCCGTCCGGCATGGCCGCGAGGAAGGCGTCGTCCACCAGGTGCCGGGTGGAGTCGCTGAGCGGAACCCCCACCACCACGATGTCGTGCTCCGGCAGCAGCGCGTGGAGCTCCGCAATGCCGTGGACGGGGCCGCGCTCGTCCATCCGTTCCCTGCTGGCCACCCGGGTCACGCTGGTCTCGAACGGCAGGAGCCGGTCCTCGATCGCCTTGCCCACCCCGCCGTAGCCCACAATGAGGACGCGGCGGTCGGCCAGGCTGGCGGTGGGCCGGGCATCCCACCGGCCCTCCTGCTGGTTCTGGATCAGGCGGGGGAACTCGCGCTGGCTGGCGAGGATCAGGGCCAGGGCCAGCTCCGCGGTGGAGGTTTCGTGGACGCCGGCCGCGTTGGCGAAAACCCGGCCGGACGGCAGGAAGTCCGCCACGCCGTCGTACCCGATCGACTGGCTCTGCACCAGGGCCGTGTCCACGGCTTCCAGGCTCTGCAGGACCTGCGGGCCACCCATGTAGGGCGGCACCACGATGTCGATCCGCGGCAGGGGCGGCGCACCGGCGAAGTCCCACTCCAGGATGGTGACGTCCGGGTGCGGCTGCAGGTATTCCCGCAAGGAGGCGTCCGGCAGGCTGACAGTAATTTTCCGGGTCATGAGTGCCAGCGTAGTAGAGCCGACGGCGGTGCCCCGCGCCGTGGACGTCCCTGACATTCGGGCGCCGTTCGGGATAGGGTCCACAGCAACAGGCATTGAAGTGCCTGTTGTTGAAGCAGGAGTTCAGGCGGGAAGGCGGCGCGCGTGGCGGCTCGGATCGGAATCATTGGCGGCGGGATCGTGGGCATGGCGATTGCCCGCGCCCTGGTCCGGACCGGGGACTTCGACGTCACGGTCCTGGAAAAGGAGCACCGCGTGGCCGCGCACCAGACCGGCCACAACTCCGGCGTGGTCCATGCCGGCCTCTACTACCAGCCGGGCTCGCTCAAGGCCGTCCTGTGCGCCCGCGGCCGGACCCTCACCCGCGACTATTGCCGCGACAAGGGCCTGCCCTACCGCGAGCTCGGGAAGCTGGTGGTCGCAGTGACCGAGGCGGAGCTGCCGCGGCTCGATGAGATCGAGCGCCGCGCCCGGGAGAACCTTGTCCCGGGCATGAAACGGCTCACCCGGGCGGAACTGCGCGAGATCGAGCCGCACGCCGCCGGCGTCGCCGCCGTCCACTCGCCGCACACCGCCGTCGTGGACTACGCCGCCATCACCGAGGCCATGGCGCAGGACGTGCGGCTGGGCGGCGGATCCGTGCTCCTGGGCCAGGAAGTGGTGGCCGTCAGCAACGCCGGCGGCGCCGTGCACGTCTCCACGCCGGCCGCCACGCATACGTTCGACCGGCTGGTGGTGTGCGCGGGGCTGCAGTCGGACGTGGTGGCCAGGATGGTCGGGGCCAGTCCGTCGCCCGCGATCCTGCCGTTCCGCGGCGAGTACTGGGTGATGGCCGCCGCCCGGAGCCACCTGGTCCGCGGCATGATCTACCCGGTGCCGGACCCGCGATTCCCCTTCCTGGGCGTGCACTTCACCCGCGGCGTGTACGACGACGTCCACGTCGGCCCCAACGCGGTGCCGGCCCTGGCCCGGGAGGGCTACTCGTGGGCCCGGGTGTCCCTGCCGGACACGCTGGCCTCGCTGCGGTGGCCCGGCGCCCCGGCCCTGGCGCGGCAGCACTGGCGGATGGGGGCCCGGGAAATCTCGGCGTCGCTGTTCAAGCCGCTGTACTTCGGGCAGGCCCGGCAGTTCCTGCCCGAACTGCAGCCCGGCGACCTCGCCAGGAAGGCCGGTGCCGGGGTCCGGGCCCAGGCGTGGTCTGCCGACGGCTCCCTGCTGGACGATTTCGCCGTGGACCGGCTCGGCGCCGTCACGCTGCTGCGCAATGCGCCCTCCCCCGCAGCGACGTCCGCCCTGGCGATCGCCGACCACGTCCTGGAGCACTACCTGCAGATCGCCCCGCACCGGCTGCCGAAGTAGGAATTCGGAAAGACTTCGGCCGTGCCCCGCGCGGTTCGTGGACTTCGCCTCCGGCCGCGCCTAACGTCAACAGCACCACCGTTATTCATCGAAACGATGCGGTTCAGCACGGTGAGCTGAGCACGCCGTTGAGTCCGGAAGGTCCACGCACATGACGAATCCGGGCCGCCGGCCGGCCGCTCCCGCCCACCGCAGGAACCTGGTTCTGGTCTGGGCCGCCGCCGCGCTGGTGCTGGCCGCCGCCGTCGTCCTCGGCGCCATCCGCACCGTCCCGTCGCCGGAGAGCGAATTCCTGACGGTCGCCCACCGGCAGGAGCAGCGCCAGTCCGCCGCGAACCAAACCGCTCCGACGGCCCCGCCGCGCCCCGCCGTCGACCTCTCCGCCGAGATCCAGCGGATCATCGGTGAGCACCCGGACCACAGGATCGGCGTCGCCGTGATGGACACCAGCGACGGCCAGCTGCAGAGCTACGGCGACGTGGCACCGTACACCGCGGCGAGCACCGCGAAAGTCCTGACCGCCGCCGCGTACTACCACCTCGTGGAAACCGGCGACAAGTCCCTCGACACTCCCCTGGGCGCGTTCACCGCCGCATTCCAGCTCAAGGCCATGATCAACACCAGCAGCGATGACTCGTGGGTCCTGCTGATGCAGGACATCGGCTACCCCCGCCTGACTGACTACGCCGCCACCCTCGGCATCACCTACGATCCCAAGCAGAACCTCCTGGCCCCGGCCGACATGGCGCGGCTCCTCCAGCAGCTCGCCACGGGCAAGCTCCTGGACGCCGGGCACACCGCCGAGCTGCTCGGCTACATGCAGCAGACCAATGACGAGGACCTCATCCCGGCGGCGACCGCCCCCGGCATCACGGTTCACCACAAGTACGGCGTGGTGCAAGGCTACGTGCACGACGCCGCGCTGCTCAGTGCCGGCGACCGCTCCTACGCGGTGGTCATCTACACGTGGGGCCCGGACGACGCCGACAGCGCGGACCGGCTCGACCTCATCCACGAGCTGACGCACCAGCTCACCGGTGCCCTGTTCGGGCAGTAACAGGGTGCGTTCTTTGGCCATTGGAACTCGGCCGGCCACCCCCTCAGGGCAGCTGCTTACCGGCCGAACAGCCTCGCGAAGATACCGGTCTTGGTGCTGACTTCTCCCTCGTGACCCTTGCAGCGGTCGGCGCTCTTGACGCCGCGCATGACCTGGTCAACGTGCTGGCCGCAGCCGGCCCAGGTGGCCTTACCGCACTTCTTGCATGCAATCTGTCGGCACATCTGGTTCTCCTCTTGGTAGGTCCGAAGCCTCTACTATACCCTAGGGGGTATTCTGACAAGAATGTAGACCTGAGAACACCTATCGTCGGGCTGTACCGTAAGAATTCGGTGCGGCCGGAACCGGCGACCGAGGCTGCCGGTGCCATCGTCGCGCCCGCAGCGGGGCCTGGGCAGCGCGCAAAATGGCCTTCCAAGGGGTGGTGCGGTGGGCTAAGACAGGCGCACCATAGAGGTACCGGGTCCAACAAATGCCACGGGCAGGTCCCGGACCCAAGCCCCGCATAGTACGGGCGTGCTATTTGAAACCGGACTGAACTGCCACCGCCTCGATTGCCATGCCCTCGACGCGCAACCGTCGCAGGCTCACGCCGTCCGATATTGATGTTCCGCAGCATTAACGTAGGAGTAAGAAAACAATGTCCATCACTCCATCCGTCAAAAAGTCCCATTCCTGGCGGACCAGGGTGGCGCTTTTCTCGGTCATGTCATTCGGATTGACCGGGGTTCCCGCGGCACTGGCAGCACCGGCCCAGGCCGACACGTCGTACCGCGGCTGTACAGTAGATCCGCTCAAGCCCACCTCGCACGGCAACAGCCAGCGGGTGGACTTCCAGATCAAGGTCCACTGCCGTGACGGCCGGACCGTGCAGATCCGGCAGCTGCGGTTCGAGGACGACCGGGGCCGCCGGAACGACGACTTCCTGGGTTCATCGTGGTTCTGGGAGTCCTTCGACCGCCATGACGGGTCGGTCACACTGCATAGCTACGACCGGGTGCCGAATCTTGATCGCCGCGGCCCCGAAGAGGTGTACCAGATCGTCTCCTTCAGGGTCCGCACCGGCCACGACTGGTCCAGCTGGACACGGTGGGAGAAGAGCGACGTCGCAACAGTGCGTCACTGACGCCCACCTATCCCTGCGCTGAGGAGCGCCGGGATCCCCACTGAAAGCCAAGGCCAGCGCTCTTGGCTTTCAGCACGAAAGCGCCCGGACGGGCGCCGGGACCATCCGGCCCGGAAGAGAGCCCGGAGGTTGACACCCACAAGCGGGTGAGGTTGACTTCTTGCATATGCTGAAATAACAGTTCCACGATACGAATATCTTGTCCGTATAGCCCTACGCCGTGGATGCCAGCATTGACACAAAGGATCTGGCACATGCTGTTGGAAGACTTTAACGCGGCCGGACGCGCGGAGGCTGCGGCTGCGCTGCGTCCCTGCCTGGACATTGAGCGGTGGATTGCGGAGATCGTCGAGTCCCGGCCCTTCGGAAGCACCGGGAGCCTCCTCGAAGCCGCCGGCCGCGCAGCGGAACCCTTCACGGGCGAGGAAGTGGAGGCCGCCCTGGCCCACCATCCACGCATTGGCGAGCGGGCCGCCGGAAACAGCACGGAGGCCCGACTCTCCCAGTCGGAGCAGGCGGGCCTTGGCGTTCCGGACCCGGCCGTTGCGGCAGCCATCGCCGAAGGCAACCGGAGCTACGAAGAGAAATTCGGCCAGGTGTTCCTGATCCGCGCGGCCGGCCGCAGCCGGGAGGAGATCCTGGCCGCCCTCAACACCAGAATCTCCCACACCCCCGAAGAGGAACAAGCAATCATCGGCCAGCAGCTGCGCGAAATCGCGGTGCTCCGACTCGAAGGACTGATCGGCGCATGAGCACGTCCCACATCACCACCCACGTCCTGGACACCGGCTCCGGCAAGCCCGCCGCCGGTGTCGCCGTCACCTTGCACATGCTCGACGGCGAACGCTGGGTCGAGATCGCGGCCGGCGCCACCGACGCCGACGGACGCGTCAAGACGCTTGGCCCCGCCCGGCTGCCGTCCGGCACGTACCGGCTGGGCTTCGACACCGGCACCTATTACGCTGCCTCCGGGACCGAGACCTTCTTCCCCGAAGTCACGCTGACCTTCGCCGTGTCCGAAACCCAGGCCCATTACCACGTCCCGCTCCTGCTGAGCCCCTTCGCCTACTCCACCTACCGGGGCAGCTAGGGAATCTTCGCCCGACACCTCGCCCCGCCACCCGCCCCGGCTCCGCGCCGGGAACAGGCCTCCCTGTCCGGATGACGGGGCGAAGCCATGCCCGGCAAGGCCCGCGCTGGAACCCTTCCGCTCGCCGCGCCGGAACCCGCCCAGTCACAATCGACATTTTTCCGGTGAACCGGCCTGGCCGGCCAGCACCCCTTGACAGTGGCCCACGTCACTTCTATTCTCAATTTTGGGATCCCAAAATGGGATCCCAAAAAAGCAAGCTTGCCGGGCCCCGGCTCCCAGGATCTGCACCATCCCGGAACTGATGTCAGCGCTGATATCAGCCCCGCTATCACCCCCCACGATCAACACTGGGCAGCCCACGCACAGGACGCCCCACACTCCGGCCTCCTGGCCCGCGAACAAATAGAACCTCTCACCCGCCGGCAATTTTCCTCTCTGTGAAGGAGAAGTTGTGTCTCTTCGAAATACCGAACCCCCTGTACAGGAAACTTCAGTACAACCCGCTGACGCCGCAACCACCAAGGACGGCGTGCAACGGCGCACCAACGTCCGCTGGAAAATGTTCCTGCTCTTGCTGGTCCTCGTCTCCGTGAACTACATCGACCGGGGTTCCATCTCGGTCGCCCTGCCCATCATCCAGAAGGAATTCAACATGGCCCCGGAGCTCGTGGGCCTCCTGCTCTCGGCCTTCTTCTGGACCTACGCCCTCATGCAGATCCCGGTCGGCTGGCTGATCGACAAGTTCGGCCCCCGCAAGGTGATGACGGCGTCCTGTGTTGGCTGGGGCGCCGCCACGGCAGCCTCCGGCCTGGCCGGCGGCTTCCTCAGCATGTTCATCGCCCGTCTGGGCATCGGCGTCACCGAGGCCGGCGTCATGCCGGCCGGCGGAAAACTGAACGCCATCTGGATGCACAAATCCGAACGCGGCCGTGGCGCCACCATCCTTGACGCCGGCGCGCCCCTGGGCGCCGGGCTGGGCGGCATCCTCATCGCGGGCCTGATCGCAGCGACGGGCAGCTGGCGGAGCTCCTTCATCATTGCCGGCGCCGCCACCGTCCTTATGGGCCTCGCCGTCTGGTGGTATGTCCGGGACAACCCGCGCCAGCACCGCGGAGTCAACGACGCCGAGGCCGACTACATCGAGGCTTCCCATGCCGCCGAGGACGCCGAAGCCGAACTCGACGGCAGCAAGGGCAAGCGCGCCCTGCTCCCCTACCTGAAGTTCCGTTCCTTCTGGGCCATGTGCTTCGGCTGGCTGGGATTCAACGGAGTCTTCTACGGCCTGCTCACCTGGGGCCCGCTCTACCTGGCCCAGGCCAAGGGTTTTGACCTGAAGACCATCGGCTGGTCCACGTTCGTGATCTTCGGCGCCGGGTTTGTCGGCGAAATCCTCGGCGGCACCATCGCCGACAAGTGGCGGGCCGCCGGCGCCTCGGCCAACCGGGTCATGCGCACTCTCCTGGGCACCTCCAGCGTCGTGGTGATCGGCGGCCTTGTCGGCGTCACCGTCGTGGCAGACCCGACGACGGCGGTAGTCCTCCTCTCCGTCGTCATGTTCTTCCTTCGCTGGGTGGGCCTCTTCTGGAGCATCCCTTCAATCCTGGGCGGCCGGACCAACGCAGGCGTCCTGGGCGGCGCGATGAACTTCAGCGGCAACATCTCCGGCTTCGTGACCCCGATTGCGGTCGGCCTGATCGTCGGCGCCACCGGCTCGTACACCTGGGCGCTGCTGTACTTCGTGGGATCCGCGATCATCATGGGCGTATCCGTTCTGACCCTGAACTACAACAAGCGGCTACCTGTCTAAGCTAGCCACGCACCTGTTCCTGCAGCCGGGAACGCAATGCCGGACAAGAACCGAAAGTGGAGAAACATGCATACCGCAGAAGAGACCCAGGACAAGGACCGCCCTCTCCGGGAGGCTGTCCGGGACACACTCCGCACCAGGATCTTTGAAGGGCACTACGTTCCCGGCACCAGGCTGGTGGAACGCGACCTCGCCGCCGAATTCAATGTCTCCCGCCTCCCGGTCCGCGAAGCCCTGCGCATGCTGCGCCAGGAAGGGCTCCTCAGCGATCGCGGCGCCCGCGGTGCCGAAGTCAGCACACTGAGTCCCAAGGACGTCGAGGATCTGTTCGACGTGAGGCAGTCCCTCGAGGTGCTGGCCTGCCGGCTGGCCGCCACCCGCGCCACTCCCGAAGACCTCAACGGCCTCAAAGGCCTGCTGGACGAGGCAGACCGCTGCCTGGCCAAGGGCGCCATCATGGAAGCCCACCGCGCCAACAGCGAATTCCACGACGCCATCACCCGGATCGCGGACAACGGCTTCCTCAAGTCCGCGCTCGAACCGCTCCAGGGCCGCATGCACTGGCTCTTCCGCCACGTCAGCGACCTGCCCGAGCTCATCGAGGAACACCGCGCCCTCTACTCCGCGATCGCCAGCGGCGACCCTGACCGGGCAGCCGCCCAATCGGCGTCGCACATCGACAAATACCGGGAACAGTTTCCGGAGGATTTCCGCCGGACGGAACCCGCCCTTCATCGGAAGAACTTATGAAACTCCTTGTCATCAACCCCAATATCAGCGACGACGTCACCGCCCTGATCGAAGCGGAAGCCCTCCGCTCCGCCTCCCCCGGAACCGAACTCGTGGTCCGGACCGCCGGGTACGGCGTGGAATACATCGAAACCCGCTTTGAGTCCCTGATCGCAGCGGGTGCCGTCGCCGAAATCCTCGCGGAGTACACGCGGGACGGCGCCAGCGTCGACGGCGTCGTGGTGGCCGCATTCGGCGACCCCGGCATGCCGGCACTGAAGGAACTCACCGACGTCCCCGTGATCGGGATCACCGAGGCGGCACTCTGCGCCGCCGCCCTGCAGGGCCACCGGTTCTCCATCATCGCCATCTCGGACCGGATCCGGCCCTGGTACCAGGACTGCGTGGAGCGCTTCGGGCTCGGCGGCCGGCTGGCGTCGATCCGCTCCATCAACGAGGCCCTCAACGGGATCGCCTCGGTGCAGCAGGACTTCAAGGCAACCCTGCTGGCGCTCAGCCACCAGGCCGTCACCGAGGACGGGGCCGACGTCGTCATCCTCGCCGGAGCGCCGCTCGCCGGCCTGGCCCGCGAACTCCGCGGGGCCATAGGGGTCCCCGTTGTAGACGGCATCTCCGCCGGCATCCGGATGGCTGAAGCCGTCGTCGGACTCGACTCCGGCCCGCACCGCGCCGGCGCCTTCGCGCCGCCACCGGTCAAGGCCCGCCGCGGCCTCTCCGCGAATCTGGACGCGGCCCTCACCACCGCGCAGAACCACGTTCCACAGAAAGCCGCCCCGCGGAACGCCGGCAACGGCGTCGCCCGGCAGCCGGCCCCGTCCGCACCGGCCAACTAGCCACTTCTATTTAGGAGGACACCGATGTCCGACACCCCAGAACTCGTCATTGCCCACGGCACCGTGGTCAACAGCTTCGGCCGCCAGCGGGCCCACGTTGTGGTCCGGGAGGGCCGCATCGACCGGCTTGTGGACGCCGCCGAGCCCGTCCCCGCGGCCATTCGCATCATCGACGCCGCCGGCCGGCTCGTCATTCCCGGCGGCGTCGACGGACACTGCCACGTTGCCCAGGTCACCGGGCGGTTCCGGACCCTCGATGACTACCGGACCACGTCGACGGCCGCATTGTGGGGCGGCACCACCACCATCATCGACTTCGGCATCCCCCGCGATGCCCGGGAAACCCCGCTGGACGCCGTACTGTCCAAGAAGGCGCTGGCCCGCGAGTCCCGGTGCGACGTCGCTCTGCATGGCTCCGTGGTCAATTGGGATGAGACCGTGCCGTGGCAGCTGGAGCAACTCGCCGCCGAGGGCGTCCGGTCCGTCAAGATGTACACCACCAACCGGGGCACCACCATGGCGGACGGGGACACCATCCTGAAGGTCATGCGCGAGATGGTCCGCCTGGATGGCCTCACCTACATCCACGCCGAGCACGACCCCATCATTGCCGACTGCACCCGGCAGCACGCGGACGACGGCCGGATCGGCATCGAACACCTCCACCGCACCCGCCCGGAACTGGCCGAAGAGATCTCGGTCAAGGAAACCCTGGCCATGGCCGAATACACCGGCGCCCCGGTCTACTTTGTGCACCAGTCGACGCCGGGGGCCGTGGATCTGGTCACCGCGGCCCGCCGCCACGGCCAGGACGCTTACTCCGAGACGTGCCCCCACTACCTCACCCTCGACGACACCGTCTACGGCTCGGTGGTGCCGGAGTGGTATGCCTGCTGCCCGCCCATGCGCAGCCCGCAGACCGTCGCCGCGCTCCGGGAAAGGCTCGCCGGCGGCGCCATCCACACGGTCGCCTCCGATCACTCCTGTTACGACCTCACGCAGAAGCGGGAGCGCCCGGACGACATCCGCGAAATGCCGCACGGACTCCCCGGCGTCGAAACCCGGATGCCCGTCACCTTCACGGCCATGATGGAAGCGGCCCGTGGCGCCGAAGCCCGGGTGGAAGACTTCGTCGAAGTCTTCGCGGCCGGACCGGCCCGGATCAACGCACTTCCCCGCAAGGGAACCATCGCAGCCGGATTCGACGCCGACCTCGTCGTCTTCGATCCGGCCGAGGAACGCAGCGTCGACGGCGCCGCCCTGCACATGGGCACCGACTTCTCCCCGTTCGACGGCCGGACGCTCACGGGCTGGCCCGCCGTCGTCGTCTCTGCCGGACGCGTGGTGCTGGACAGCGACGGTTTTCACGATCCCGGGCCCGTGGGCCGCTTCGTGGCCCGCAATGGCTTCCGCGAGCATCAGGCCGCCACCGGTTCCGTCCCTACTCCCGCCGCCCAGGCCACCCGTTAGGAGCCCCATGCCTTCCGCAACCCGCCCCACCCGCATCGGCATGATCGTGCCGTCCTCCAATACCTGCCTCGAACCGCAGAGCTACCGGATCCTGGGCGACCGCCACGACGTCACCATCCACTTCGCCCGGATCCCCGTCACCCGGATTGCCCTGGACAAGTCCTCGGACAAGCAATTCGATGCCGCCGTCATGCGCTCGGCCGCCGAACTCCTCGCCACCGCCGACGTCGACGTCATCGCCTGGAACGGTACCTCCGGCTCCTGGCTCGGCGCCGATCACGACCGCCAGCTCGTCGAGGAGATCACGAATGCCACGGGCATCCCAGCCACAACCTCCACGCTGGCGTACATGGAGGCGTTCAAGAGCTTCGGCACCGAACGCATCGGCCTCTTCACCCCGTACACCGGGGACGTCAACGAACAGATCATCGCGTCCTACGAACGGGACGGCATCAAGACCGTGGACCACCGGTTCCTGGGCCTGAGCGACAACGAGTCGTTTGCCCGGGTGGCAGATGACGAGATGCGCCCGGGTTCGCTGCAGCTTGCGGAGTCCCGGCCGGACGCCATCATCTACCTCTGCACCAACCTCTACGGCGCCAACATCACCGCGGACATCGAGGCCTCGACGGGCGTTCCCGTGCTGGACTCGGTGGCCGTCACGCTGTGGCATTGCCTCAAGATGGCGGGCGCACCGCTGCTCGACCCGCGGTGGGGCAGGCTCCTCACCACAGCCTGAAAAGCAACTGTCTGATAAGCAAAGCGGGGTCAGATACAGCCGGTTCTGGACCGCTTAATGGGCCGCATCTGACCCCGCGTTGCTTGTGGCGGCCGATTGTGACTGTCCGCCCGCCTTGACGCGCGGATCGCCGCCTAGATAATCTCGAAATGCAATAAAGTTTTCTCACAGAATGAAAACTTGAGCCAACCATTCAACGATGAAAAGAGGCTGGACGTGGCTGCAGGAGAAGATACCTCCCATATCCTCAGCGGGTTGACAAACCAGCTGCCTGATCGTGATCCGGAAGAGACCGCCGAGTGGCTGGAGTCCCTGGATACGCTGATTCAGGAACAGGGCACGGAGCGTGCCCGGTACATCATGCGCAGCCTGCTCCAGCGGGCCGGGGCGCAGAGCGTGGGTGTTCCGATGGTCACCACCACGGACTACGTCAACACGATCCCGGTGGACCAGGAGGCCCCGTTCCCCGGGGACGAGGAGATCGAGCGGAAGTACCGGGCGTGGCTGCGCTGGAACGCCGCGGTCATGGTGCACCGGGCGCAGCGGGCGGACATCGGGGTCGGCGGGCACATCTCGACCTATGCCGGCGCCGCGACCCTGTACGAGGTCGGCTTCAACCACTTCTTCCGCGGCAAGGACCACCCCGGCGGCGGGGACCAGGTCTTCTTCCAGGGCCACGCCTCCCCCGGCATGTACGCCCGCGCCTTCATGGAGGGCCGGCTGTCCGAGGAGGACCTGGACGGGTTCCGGCAGGAGAAGTCCAGGCAGGGCCACGCGCTCTCCTCCTATCCGCACCCGCGGCTGATGCCCGGGTTCTGGGAATTCCCCACGGTCTCGATGGGCATCGGGCCGATGAACGCGATCTACCAGGCCCAGTCCAACCGGTACCTGCACAACCGCGGCATCAAGGACACCTCCGACCAGCAGGTCTGGGCGTTCCTGGGCGACGGCGAAATGGACGAGCCCGAGTCCCGCGGCCTGCTCCAGCTCGCCGCGAACGACAAGCTGGACAACCTGAACTTCGTGATCAACTGCAACCTCCAGCGCCTCGACGGGCCGGTGCGCGGCAACGGCAAGATCATGCAGGAACTCGAGGCGTTCTTCCGCGGCGCGGGCTGGAACGTCATCAAGGTCGTCTGGGGCCGGGAATGGGATGACCTGCTGGCCAGGGACCGGGACGGGTCGCTCGTGAAGGTCATGAACGAGACCGTCGACGGCGACTACCAGACCTACAAGGCCGAGTCCGGCGCGTTCGTCCGCGAGCACTTCTTCGGCCAGACCCCGCAGACCAAGGAACTGGTCCAGGACCTGACCGACGACCAGATCTGGAACCTCAAGCGCGGCGGGCACGACTACAACAAGGTCTACGCCGCGTACAAGGCCGCGACCGAGTTCAAGGGCAAACCCACCGTCATCCTGGCCCACACGGTCAAGGGCTACGGCCTGGGCACCCACTTCGAGGGCCGCAACGCCACGCACCAGATGAAGAAGCTCACCCTCGCGGACCTGAAAGCCTTCCGCGACCACCTGCGCATCCCCTTCACCGACGACCAGCTCGAAGCCGACCCCTACCGGCCCCCGTACTACCACCCCGGCCCGGACGCCCCCGAGATCCAGTACCTCATGGAACGCCGCCGCGCCCTCGGCGGCTTCGTCCCCGAACGCCGGCCGGACCACGCGCCCGTGGAGCTTCCCGACCCCGCAACATATGAAGTTGCCAAACGAGGTTCCGGGAAGCAGCAGGCGGCCACCACCATGGCTTTCGTCCGGCTGCTCAAGGATCTGCTCCGGGACAAGAAGTTCGGACACCGCATTGTCCCGATCGTGCCGGATGAATCGCGCACCTTTGGCATGGACGCGTTCTTCCCGACCGCGAAGATCTACAACCCGGACGGCCAGGGCTACCTGTCCGTGGACCGGGACCTGGTCCTTGCCTATAAGGAATCGGCCCAGGGCCAGCTGATCCACCCGGGCATCAACGAGGCCGGCGCGGTGGCCGCGTTCACCGCCGCGGGCACGTCCTACGCCACGCACGGCGAACCGCTCGTGCCGATCTACGTGTTCTACTCGATGTTCGGCTTCCAGCGCACCGGCGATTCCTTCTGGGCCGCCGCGGACCAGATGACCCGCGGGTTCATCATCGGCGCCACCGCCGGCCGCACCACCCTGACCGGCGAAGGCCTGCAGCACGCCGACGGCCACTCCCCCATCCTGGCCTCGACCAACCCGGCCGTGCTCACCTACGACCCCGCGTTTGGGTACGAAATGGGCCACATCATCCGGGACGGCCTGGAGCGGATGTACGGTCCCGGCTCCGCCGACAGCGACGCCGACCGGAACCTGATGTACTACCTCACGGTCTACAACGAGCCCATCTTCCAGCCGGCCGAACCCGAGAACCTCGACGTCAACGGTGTGCTGAAAGGCATCTACCGGGTGTCGGCATCGGACGTGGAAGGGCCCAAGAGCCAGATCCTGGCCTCCGGCGTGTCCGTGCCGTGGGCCCTGGAAGCCCAGCGGATCCTCGCCGAGGACTGGGGCGTCTCCGCCGACGTCTGGTCCGTGACGTCCTGGACCGAGCTGCGCCGCGACGGGCTGGCCGCCGAGGAAGAAGCCTTCCTCAACCCCGGCCAGCCCGCCCGCGTCCCGTTCGTCACCCGGCAGCTCGCCGGCGCCACCGGACCCATCGTCGCGGTCACCGACTACATGAAGGCCGTGCCGGACCAGATCCGGCAGTTCCTCCCGAACGAGTTCGCCTCGCTCGGCGCGGACGGCTTCGGCTTCTCCGACACCCGCGCCGCAGCCCGCCGCTTCTTCAAGAACGACATCCACTCGATCGTGGTGAAGACTCTGCAGTTGCTCGCGGCGAGGGGCGACGTCGAGGAGGGCGCGCCGTCGTACGCCATGGACCGCTACAAGCTCCTGGACGTCAACGCCGGGACCACCGGCGGCGCGGGCGGCGACGCCTGAGACCATCGAGTGTGCAGTTGACGGCAGTGTTCCGCCCCGGGACTGCCGTCAACTGCACATTGGGTGCATAGGCTGGGACCATGGCTGACTCATCGGAACGGCTCACGACGGCGGTATCTACGACGGCGGTGCTGCTTGCCGCCGGCGCCGGGACCCGGCTGGGGCTCGGGCCCAAGGCGCTGCTGCGGTTCCGCGGCCGCACGCTGGTCGAAGTGCTGGCGGACGTGCTGCTCGCCGGCGGCTGCCGGGAAGTGGTGGCGGTGCTCGGCGCGGACGCGGCAACGGTCCGCGCCGCCACCGACCTCAGCCGGCACCGGGTCATCGACAACCCGGACTGGGAGACGGGGATGGGCGGCTCATTCCGGCTGGGAGTTGCTGCGGCACCCCCGGAGGACCATGTGCTTGTCGCGCTCGTGGACCAGCCCGGGCTGACCCCGGAGACCGTCGCCCGGCTGCTGGCCTCCCACCGGCCGGGCCGCGTGACGGCCGCCGCCTACCGGGGCCCGGAGGGGAGGCTCCGCCGCGGACACCCGCTGATTTTGGATGCCACTCTTCGCGCTGAAGCCGCGGAAACAGCAACGGGCGACGCCGGCGCCCGGCAATTCCTGCAGGCCCACCCGGACCTGGTCGATCTGGTGGACTGCAGCGACCTCTCCGGCGGTGAGGACCTGGATACGCCGGACCAGCTGCACCTGCTCGATTAGGCTCCGGCGCCATCAGGACAATAACGCGGGGTCACGTTTCACAGGGAGGGGGCCAGCAGCTCCTGCAGGCCACGCTTGAACCCGGACCGGCCGCCGTGGGCGGGATGCCTGATTTTCGGCACGTCCAGGCCGCTCCGTTGCAGGCTGCGGTGCGCCACATTGCCCACGGCCACCACGGTTTCGATCGGAAATATCTCAGTCAGGGCCTGCCAAAACGGGGTTCCAAGGGCGGCTTCGGCGGCCGATGGGGTGCGGTTGGACAGCGGACGCCCGGGCACGTGGGTGTGCCACGGGCAGGCGCTCCAGAGCAGGGGAAGGAAATCCAGCTCGGCCAGCACCTCCCACATCACCGTGGCCGTCGGCTCCGCCGCAACTCCCGCAGCATCCGCCGGCAGCACATAGCCCTTTCCCGGCCCGAACAGACCGAGGCTGTTGGCCGGGCCCTCGAACATGGTGCGGTTGGTGAAGGGGACTCCGGTGATCCTCATGCCCCTGTAGCCCGGGGCTTCGCCCACGAGCAGGACCTTCGGGGCGCGGTCCAGCATTTCCTGGAGGTAGATTCCCAGGTTCCGACGGCGCTGCGCATTCCCCGGGAGGGCGTGATCAAAGAAGTTGGCGCACCCGGGCCCTGTTTCAACCGACGCGAGCCGGTCAATGAAGGCATTGATGGACGCGGCGGTCATGCACCGGCCCGATCCAGTACGGCGGCCACGCGTTCGGCAGCCGCCGGGTCGGCCCTGGCCAGGCGTGCCTTCTTGAGGTTCTCCCGCACGATCCAGCGCACGTCCTTGTCGTCGCTGGCCGCCCACTTTTCCAGGCGCCCGAAGCCCTCCGCCGGTGCGGCCGCAATGGCAACACTCCAGCAGTAACCGAGCCCCTGCCGCAGCACACGGAACTCTTCGGCCCGCCGCGCCTGAACATCCGTGCCCCTGACCGACACCGTGATCCGGTCCAGGACGTCCAAAGCCCGGACGGCATCGTGCGGCGCGCCCAGCAGGCGGGGTTCACAGATGCCGGCCGCAATGGCGCGTTGCACCAGCGGCGGACCATCCACCCACGCCTCGGCCACGGCCCACAACGACGGCAGATTCGCGTCGCCGAGCCTCTGCAGGGCCATGGCGACGCCCTCGCGCACGCGCCAGCGGGAATCGGCCGCCAGCGCCCTCAGCGTCTCAACGGCGTGCGGCTCGCCGTCGGCAAGCAGCCGGCCAAAGCCGACGGCGCCGCACGTCGCCAGGTATTCGTCCTGGCTCTCCGCGCACCTTCGTATCAGCGCGGGGTCGGCCACATCGGCAAACGCCTCCGCAAGTTCGATGTTCCCCCGGGGACCGGGAAGGCCGGATTCGGCGTTCAGGTAGGCCACCCACTGCTCAGGTGGGAGCGAGTCCAGGACCGCCCTGTAGTCCGATCGTTTGCTCACCAGTCGAACTCCTCGCTGCCGAAGTGCGCCTGACCGTGGAGAATCCTGCGCCCCTACCAGCGGGGGTGGATCGATTCGCGGAAGTAGCGGTCATAGATTTCGCGGACGCCGACGTCGAACGTCGCGTCAATGCCGCTGACTCCCGCGGCGGCGGCGTTGGAGCGCGCCTGGTCCACGTTCCGCGCGCCCGGGATCACCGTGCTGACGCCGTCCTGCGCCGCGATCCAGGCGATGGCCGCCTGGGCGGTGCTGACGCCGTCGGGCACCAGTTCCTCGAAATCGGCCACCGCTTTGAGGCCCTGCCCGAAGTCCACGCCGGAGAAGGTCTCCCCGACGTCGAACGCTGAGCCGGTGCGGTTGTAGTTCCGGTGGTCGTCCTCCGCGAAGGACGTCTCCGCGGTGTATTTGCCGGAGAGCAGCCCCGAGGCGAGCGGGACGCGGGCGATGATGCCCACCCCGGCGGCCTCCGCCGCGGGCAGCACCTCGTCCAGCGGCTTGAGCCGGAAGGCGTTGAGGATGATCTGGACGGTGGCCGTGCCGTCGTGGCGCATGGCTTCGAGGGCTTCGTCGGTCCGCTCCACGCTGACGCCGTAGTTCCGGATGACGCCCTCGGCCACGAGGGTGTCCAGCGCGTCGTAGACTTCGGCGTTGCTGTACACGGCGGTGGGCGGGCAGTGCAGCTGGACCAGATCCAGTTGCTCGACGCCCAGGTTGCGCCGGGACCGGTCCGTCCATTCGCGGAAGTTGGCGAGGTTGTAGTTCTCCGGCCGCTGCTCCACCCGGCGGCCCATCTTGGTGGCCACCGTGAGCTCCACGCCGGGGTTGTCCGCCAGGAACGCGCCGATGGCCTGCTCGCTGCGGCCGTCGCCATAAACGTCCGCGGTGTCGAAGAACGTGACACCCGCTTCCACGGATGCCGCCAGGATGGCCTGCGCCTGCGCGGGGTCCACGTTGCCCCAGTCCGCGCCAAGCTGCCAGGTCCCCAGCCCAACGATGGAGACGTTCCGTCCGGTCTTGCCCAACATTCGCTGTTCCATCATCCGACTATAGGCCGGGAGCACTCTCAAGGTGAGGGGCTCGTAGGGGGCCGTTAGGTCCGGCTCACGGCGTCGCCGGCGCAGGGGCAGCCGCCAGCGGCCAGCCGATGACCGTCTTGGGGCGCGGGGCGGCATAGGTCCGGACTTTTGACGTGCTCAGCCGCAGCCGGACCAGCGATTCAGCGATGGTGACGGCGGCCGCCACACCGTCCACCACGGGGACGCCGGCGCGCTTCCGGATCTCCTCGTCCAGGCCGGCCATGCCGCCGCACCCGAGGACAATGACTTCCGCTTTGTCCTCGCGGACAGCCAGCAGCGCCTGTTCGATGATGGCTTCCACTGCGCGCTCCGGGTCCTCCTCCAGTTCCAGGACGGCCATGCCGCTGGCCCGGACCGAGGCGCACCGGGCGTCGAGGCCGGCCAGCTTCAGCCGGTCCTCGATCAGCGGAACGGCACGGTCCAGGGTGGTAATCACGGAGTACTTGTGGCCGAGGAACATCGCGGTGCTCGCGGCCGCTTCGGTGATGTCCACGACCGGAACGTCGAGGAGCTCCTGGAGCCCTTCGCGGCCGTGCTCGCCGTAGCCGGCCTGGATCACGGCGTCGAACGGCTCCGGATAGGACAGGACCCGGTCCATGACGGCGATCGCCGCGAGGTAACTCTCAAAGTTTCCCTCGCACGAGTCCGCGCCGAAGCGGGGAGTGAGTCCCACGATCTCCGTATCCGGAAGCGCAGCCTGGCGTGCCTGCGCGGCGATGGAGTCCGTCATGGACTGCGTGGTGTTGACGTTGGCGACAAGAATGCGCATGGTGGCTTCCGCTTTCAGACAGGCTGGTCAGTGGGTGCTGGCGACGGCGATTGCCTCGCCGTCGACGTCGTCGAGCCGCTGGGAGCGGTCCGAGATGGCGTAGTAGACCGCCGCGGCGATTCCGGCTGCGACGAACCACGCGAACGGGGCGGCGGCGTCGAGCGCCGGAACAAAGGCGACCAGGAGCGCAACGCAGGCGGCGGGCACCATGGCGATGATCGCCCGGGGATTGAAGCCCTTCTTGTAGTAGTAGGCCCCCGTCTGGTCCTCGGTGTAGAGCTCCAGCACGTTGACCTTGCCGCGGCGCAGCAGCCAGTAGTCGGCCATCACGACGCCGAACAGCGGGCCGAGCAGTGCTCCGAGTCCACCCAGGAAGTACACGATCACGATCGGGTTGTTGTACAGGTTCCACGGCAGGATGATGAGGCCGATCGTGCCGCTGACCCAGGCCGCCTTGCGGAAGTTCAGGTGCTTCGGGAAGAGGTTGGTCAGGGCATAGACGGGAGCCACAAAGTTGGCCATCAGGTTCACGGCGATGGTCAGGATCAGCAGCGCGAGGCAGGCCAGGACAAGGAACAGTGTGTTTGGGATGGTCTGGACGATGTCCGACGGGCTCTTGATGACCGTGCCGTTGATCTTGAACTGGCCGCCGGCCATGACCACCACGATCGCGCCGAAGAGGAGCATGTTGATGGGGATGCCCCAGAAGTTGCCTCGCACCACCGCCTTCTTGGAGACGGCGGACCGGGTGAAGTCGCAGAAGTTCAGGACGAACGTTCCGTAAATGGACACCCACAGCGCGCCGCCGGCAAAGATGGTGCGCCACATGTCGGCGCCTTCGAGGGCGTGGTCCGAGGCCCAGGCGATGGAGCCGCCGGCTTCAACGAAAATCCAGATGGCCATGGACGCCATGGTCACCAGGATGATGGGCCCGGCGAAGGCCTCATACTTGCGGATCATTTCCATGCCGAAGCTGACGATGACCAGCTGGACGATCCAGAGGAACACGAACGATGCCCAGCCCAGTGTGGAGAGGCCGAGGAGGGAGTTGGCGTCGAGCTCCCGCAGCGAGGGAACCATGGCCACGAGCATGACGCGGAGCACCACCGACGCCAGGTAGGTCTGGATACCGAACCATGCCACGGCCACCGCCCCGCGCAGGAGGCTGGCGATCTGCGCTCCCCGGATGCCGAAGCTGATCCGGCTCATGACGGGGAACGGGACACCGGTCTTGACGCCCATGAAGCCGGAGAAGCTGAGAAGCGCAAACAGGAGGACGGCTCCGATTCCCAGGGCGAGGAGGATCTGCCAGCCGCCCAGTCCGAGGGCGAAGAGTCCGATGGCGAAGGCATAGTTTCCAAGGCTGTGGACGTCATTGGCCCAGAGGGTGAAGATGCTGTAGCTGGTCCAGCGGCGACCTTCCCGCTTCGTCGGGGCAAGGTCGATGTTGTACAGGGAGGGGCTGATCGTTCGGCCGGAGGCGGCGCTGGCTGCATCGCAAAGCGCGTCGACACCCATGGAAGGGTGGGCTGCTTTGCTCAAGTCAACTGCGGTCTCGGGAGCCGGGTCGACGCCGGGCAACGGGGTCGTCTGCATCGTGATCTCGCTTCTTGAAGATGTCTTCCATGCATTCCGCGTTGGGATGTGTGCCGGAAACTACCGGCAGGAGCGTCATTGCTCTAATTCCACAATGCGGAAGATGGGTATCGAGTAGTGAAATAACGGTATGACCTGGATCACGTATCAGTCAAGGGTTGCCGGATTACGGTCGGTCACAAACGGTTACCACGACAGCAACGCGGGGTCAGACACGGCCCATTAAGGCCCCTCCAATGGGCCGTATCTGACCCCGCGTTGGTTTTGGGGAGTTGGTTTTAGCGGGAGTTGGTCAGTCCGGCTTCCTTGAGGGCCAGGTAGATCTTGTCCCTCGCGATGGGCAGCTCCGCGAACCGGACCCCGGTGGCGTTGCGGATGGCGTTGGCCAGCGCCGGCGCCACCGGGTTGAACGGGCTCTCGCTCATGGACTTCGCGCCCAGCGGCCCCAGCTTGTCGCTGGTGTCGGCGAAGTACACCTCGCTGCGCGGCACGTCGGCGAAGGACGGGATGTGGTACTGCCGGAGGATGTCGGTGGTGACCCGTCCGGCGTCGTCCACCCTGACCTCCTCATACAGCGCGGCGCCGAGGGCCTGCGCGATGCCGCCTTCGATCTGGCCGCGGCACTGGCGCGGGTTGACCACCACGCCGGCGTCGGCGGCCTGGACGCTCTGCAGGATCCGCAGCTCCCCCGTCCCGGTGTTCACGGCCACCCGGAAACCGTGGACGTTGAACGCCACCGAACGCGGCGTCCCGCCCCAATGCCCCTCGGCGGAGAGTTCGACGCCGGCCGCTGCGGCGGCGTCGTACAGTTCCGTCAGCGGCACCCGGGTTCCCTCGCAGACCACGGCGTCGCCCTCCAGCACGCACCCGGCGGCCTGGACCTGCCGGATTCCGGCGGCGAAGGCGCGGATCCGCACCGCCAGGTCCTCGGCCGCGGCCAGGGTGGCCTTCCCGGCCACCACGGTGCCGGCCGAGCCGAAGGCGCCGGAATCGTGGTCCACGAGGTCCGTGTCGGACTGCCGCACGGCGATCCGGTCCGCGGTGGTGGACAGGGCGGTGGCGGCAAGCTGGGCATGCACGGTGGTGGTGCCGTTGCCGAACTCCGCGGTTCCCACGTCCGCCCGGTAGCTTCCGTCCGGCAGGAGCCGGAGTTTGGAATGCGCGAAGTGGCCGCGCGGCGGGACGGTGTCGATCATGGACAGCGCCGAGCCCTCCCCGGTGACCCAGTCCGGGCCGAGGTCCTCGAGTCCGGCGTCCCGGTAGCGTTCCCGGCCGCGCTCCAGGGCATCCTGCACCAGGCGCGTGCACTGGTCCAGCCCGTAGCTGCCGTAGAGCACGTCCTCTTCCGGGTCGGGGTGCGTGGAGAGCATGTCGTCGCCCTCGCGGACCATGTTGCGGCGCCGGAACTCCATCGGGTCCATGCCGATCCCGGTGGCGAGCTCGTCGATGGCGGACTCGATGGCGAAGACCATCTGGCTCAGCCCGTAGCCGCGGAACGCGCCGGACGGCACCGTGTTGGTGTACACGGCGTGGGCGTCCACTTTCTTGTTGGCGCAGTTGTACACGGCCAGGGATTCGCCGCAGCCGTGGAACATCACGCCCACGGAATGGTTGCCGTAGGCGCCGGCGTTGGTCAGCACGTCCAGCTGCAGGGCCGTCAGCTTGCCCTCGTTGCTGGCGGCGGCCTTGAGGTGGATGGTGAACGGGTGCCGGGTGGTGGACGCCGTGAACTGCTCGGTGCGGGTGAATTCGAGTTGCACCGGGCGCCGCAGTTTCAGCGCGGCGAGCGCCACGATGTCCTCGGTGAGGACTTCCTGCTTGCCGCCGAAGCCGCCGCCCACGCGTCCCGTGACCACCCGGATCCGGTCCTCCGGCAGGCCGAAGACGCGGCCCAGGGTGCGCCGGACCAGGAAGGGCACCTGGCTGGAGGTGCGGACCTGGAGCCGGCCGTCGTCGTCGATCGAGGCGATGGCGGCGTGGGTCTCCAGCGCGGTGTGTTGCACCCGCTGGGTCCGGTAGGTCTGTTCGTGGATGAAGTCCGCGGTGGCGAAGGCAGCCGCGACGTCGCCCAGCTCGGAGTGCAGCTCGGCCACCACGTTGTTCTCCGGCCGGCCGATGCGGGCCGTGAGGGCGTCCTTGTCCCCGTGGATCGCCGGGGCCCCGGGGCGCATCGCATCCTGCGGGGTGAACACCGCATCCAGCACCTGGTACTCCACCTTCAGCGCCCGGACGCCGGCTTCCGCCGCGGCCACGGTATCGGCGACGACGGCGGCGATCCGCTGCCCGACGAACCGGACGACGTCGTCCAGCACCCGGGTGTCGTCCGGATCGTCGGTGTAGAGCTCGTGCTGCGCTGTGGAGAACAGCTGCGCGGGTGAGTCCTCGTGGGTGAAAACCGCCGCCACGCCGGGAATCCGCAGGGCTTCCGAGGAATCGATGGACAGCACGCGGGCGTGGGCGTGCGGCGAGCGCAGGAGCTTCACGTGCAGCAGCCCGGGGAGCTCCTCCGGCGGAACGTCCAGCGTGTAGCGCGCCGTGCCGGTGACCACCGCCCGGCTGGCGGGAGCCGGGACGTCGTCGCCGAGCTGGCCGGGACGGGGATCGGGCTGGCCGTCGCCGGCGATCCCGGATCCCGGCCCCCCGGGGTCCGGGTGGCTGGATTCGCCGTGCGCGGCCTGGCCGCAGACGGCGTCCGCAATGGCCCGGTAGCCGGTGCAGCGGCACAGGTTCCCCTTGAGGTTCCGCGGCAGGTTCGCCTTCTGCTCGTCGTCGAAGGTGGCCGCCGTCATCACCATGCCCGCGGTGCAGAATCCGCACTGGAAGCCCTGGCGATCCATGAACTGCTGCTGCATCGGATGCAGGCCGCCGGCGCCTTGAGTGTTGGCGCCGTGTTGACTTCGCTGTTGGCTGTGGTGCTGGCGAGGCCCTCCACGGTGGTCACGGCCCGGCCTTCGGCCCGGACCGCGGGGTAGATGCAGCTGTGCACGGGCACCCCGTCCACGTGGACAGTGCACGCCCCGCAGTCGCCGCCGTCGCACCCCTTCTTCACGCCGAAGTTGCCCTGCTCCCGCAGGAACGTCCGCAGGCACTGCCCCGGCCGGGGTTCGGCCTGCGCCGCGCCGACTGTGCCGTTGATCTTAATTGCGCCGTTGATCTCGATAGCCATGCTCAGGCCCCTCCCTGCTGTGGCGAAGCCTGCGGTGAAGTGCGCCGCGGAGGCCAGAAGTCGCCGGAAACGTGTGCCGGTGGCGTGCCTGCCGGGGCCGCCAGTTCGGCGCGGATTTCCTCGGCGAGCCGGTAGGTCATGTCCTTGCGCCAGGCGGGCAGGCCGTGGATGTCGTCATGGTAGAGCTCGTCCGGGATGGCGGCGTCGAGCGCGGCGGACAGGTCGGCTGCGGCACCGGTGCCAGTTCCGGTTCCGGTGCCGAGGCGCAGCTGCACGGGGCGCTTGGTGGCGGCGGTGACGGTGAGGATCAGTCCGCCGTCGGCGTCGAGCCTCCCGATCAGCAGCACTCCGGAACGTCCCAGATTGCTGAGCGAGAGCCGGCGGAACGCCACCCGCGAGGCAAGGGCCGACGCCGGCAGGTGGACGCTGCGGAGCAGCTCGCCGGGTGCCAGGGCGTTGCGCCCGTCCCCCGTGACGAAGTCCGCCACCGGGACGGTGCGGCTGGCGCCGCCCGGGCCGAGCACCGTGCACACGCCGTCCAGGGCCGCGCACAGCGAGATCATGGGTCCGGCGGGCAGGGACGTGCAGAGGTTGCCGCCCACGGTTGACATGTTCCAGACCTTGAAGGACGCCACGAACGAATCACAGCACGGCCGGATCAGCTCCAGCGCAGGCCAGGCGGCCGCGTGCGCCCGGCCGGTCTCGCTGGCGGGCAGCGCATAGAGCTCCGCGACGGTGCAGGTGGCCGCGAGCTCGATCCCGGATTCGGACACCGTGATGGCCGGCCAGCCGGTGGAGCCGAGGTCCAGGAGCCGCTTGAGCGGTTCCTTGCCAAAGGCGAAACTGCCGTAGGAAAACAGCACGGTGCCGCCGGCCAGCCAGGCGTCTCCCGCCCGCCAGTCGGCCGGATCCGCGGTGCGGACCACGGCCTCGATGGTGTTCATGTCCATGGCATCTCCTGGTGTTGCAGGGTGTGACGTTGCGGGGCCTGATGCTGCGGCGTGTGGCGTTGCGGGGTGTGGGCTGGCGGGGTCGCAGTCTGGCCCGTGCCGGCGTACTGGTGGATCGGCCCGCTCCCGTGTTTCAGGGACAGGCCGCGGGCGGAACGGGTCCGGCCCGCCACCAGCTCCGCGGTGATGGACACGGCCACCTCGGCCGGAGTGACCGCCCCCAGGTCCAGCCCGATCGGCGAATGCAGCCGCTCCACCTCCTCCGGTGCCACGCCGGCGGCGAGCAGGGACTCCAGCCGCTGGCCGTGGCTCCGCCGCGATCCCATGGCCCCGACGTACGCCAGGTCCAGGCGAAGCGCCGTCTCCAGCAGCGGGATGTCGAACTTGGGGTCGTGGGTGAGCACGCAGACGACGGTCCGGGCATCGAGGCTGCCGGCTGCGGCTTCGGCGGCCAGATACCGGTGCGGCCAGTCCGTGACCACTTCCTCGGCCAGGGCGAAGCGCTCCTGCCGGGCGAAGGCCGGGCGGGCGTCGCACAACGTCACGTGATAGCCGAGCAGCTGGGCGGCCGGCACCAGGGCCGCGCCAAAATCGTTGGCGCCGAACACCAGCATCCGGGCCGGCGGCAGCCTGCTCTCCACCAGCAGCGTGATGGGCTCATTGGCGGGCTGGCCCTCCGCCGCGTCGCCGTAGCACCCGGTGTCCGGCGCCAGCCGCACCACTGCCGTGGTCCCGTTTCTCAGAAGGGGTTCGAGCTGCGCGGCCGCCGCCTCCAGCAGGGCGCGGGCCCCGTCGCCGGCGGCGCCCAGCAAGGCGCCCACCGCCGCGGACTGTGCCACCTGGTAGCCGGCCGGATCCGGGACAACGACGGCGCCGGCGCCACCCGGGCGACGGGCATCCACCCGGCGGACGAGCGCCAGGCCCGCGGCCGGATCCAGGGCTTCCAGGGCTGTTCAGGGCCTCCAGGGTGTTCAGACCCTCCGGCCCGAGGCCCCCGATGGCGTCCGTCAGCAGTTCGATGTGGATTTCCAGCTCGCCCCCGCAGGTGAGCCCGACGGCGAACGCGTCCTCGGAGCTGTAGCCAAAGAACTCGCGGCGCGGACCGCCGTCGGCGATCACCTCCAGGGCCGCCGTCACGACGGCGCCCTCGACGCAGCCGCCGGAGAGGCTGCCCAGGACATCGCCGGACTCGGACACCAGCATGGAGGTTCCCACCGGGCGCGGCACGGAACCGCCGGCCCCCACGACGGTTGCCACGGCGCAGCGCTGGCCAGTGGCTGCCGGCTGCCAGACTGCCAGCCCGGGCATCAGATCCAACATGGCTGCACTCTCTTCCCCTGTGCGGCGGTGGTGACCACATTCTCGTTCCTCACCAGGGAAGGGGAAAGCACCGCCCCGGCCGGGCGCGCCGGAAATCCGCCGCGGTCCCGGGTTTCCGCGCCCCGGATCCCGGTCGCGCCTGTCCGAAAGCGCAGCGGAATCCGCATCTCAGCCACCGGCCCTAGTAGTCGATCCGGCCCTGGAGGGCGCTCCAGGCGGTGAACGGCTGCAGCGCGGACGGCGCCTCCGGGCCGTCAAGCTCCAGCTTGCTCACGGGCATCACGGCCTCCGGCTGGCCATTCTCGAAGTACTCGTAAAACAAGGCGTCGTCGAATCCCACGGAGGCGGCGTCGTGCCGGCCGGCGGCGAAGATCACCCGGTCCACACGGGCCCAGAGCGCGGATGCCAGGCACATGGGGCACGGTTCGCAGCTGGCGTAGAGCGTGGCCCCGCTGAGTTCGAACCGGCCAAGCTCGGTGCAGGCCCGGCGGATGGCCGTGACCTCGGCGTGGGCGGTGGGATCGTTGGTGGCGGTGACGCGGTTGACGCCGTCGAACGCTTGCCCGTCCGCGGTAACGATGACGGCCCCGAAAGGGCCTCCGCTGTTCATGACGTTGGCCGTGGCCAGCTCGATGGACCGGGCAAGGTACGCCTGGTCCGTGGCGGTGTCAGTCATGATTCGACTCCCCTGTGCTGTGGAAGCCGGTACCCCTTGGCGAAACTTGATGAGCCAGTTGCGTCGGTACCAGGCTTCAGCGTGTGCGATGAAGGTTCAGTTGCGCCTGGTAGATAGCCTCCCGGGTCCCGGGTGCCCGCCTTTGACACCAGCGAGATTAGCAGTGAAACGTGGAGCTGCGCCACCGTTTTATGGAAGTTAAGTTTCGTCATGTGAAATTTAGGTTTCCGGGTTGTCACAATGCGAATCGTTGACGGACCGGAGCCGGATCGTTGACGGACCGGCGCCGGCCGCCCTAGCCTGTTCGAACCGGCGCCTCGCCGCCGGACACCCTGGATCAGCAGACAGGGCATCACTGAGCTGGAATACATCCCTACGCTCTGACAGGACCCCTGATGCCTACGCTATCCCCCGAAACCCGGCTCTGGATCAAGAACCCCCTCGGCGCCTTCACCGCCAACAGCCTCGACGCCTCGGGCGGAGTCGTGGTGAGCGGCGGCGTCATCGTCGAAGTGCTGGCCGCCGGGCAGCTGCCCTCGGCGCCGTGCCAGGAGACCTTCGACGCCGGCCGCCACGTGATGCTGCCGGGGCTCATCAATACCCACCACCACTTCTACCAGACCCTCACCCGGGCCTGGGGGCCGGTGGCCAACGCGCCGCTCTTCCCCTGGCTGCAGAACCTCTATCCGGTGTGGGCGCGCCTCACGCCCCGCGACCTGGAGCTGGCCACGACGGTGGCGCTGGCGGAGTTGCTCCTGTCCGGCTGCACCACGGCGGCGGACCATCACTACCTGTTCCCGCGGGGCATGGAGGATGCCATCGACATCGAGGTCCGGGTGGTGCGCGAGCTCGGCATGCGGGCCACGCTCACCAGGGGCTCCATGAGTCTGGGCGAGGACGACGGCGGCCTGCCGCCCCAGTCCACGGTGCAGTCACCGGACGTGATCCTGGCGGACAGCGAACGGCTCATTCGGGAATACCACCAGCGCGGCGACGGCGCCACGGTCCAGATTGCGCTGGCCCCCTGCTCACCGTTTTCGGTGACCCGGGAGATCATGGCGGAGAGCGCCGCCCTGGCGGAGCGGCATGACGTGCGGCTGCACACCCACCTCGCCGAGACCCTGGACGAGGAGGATTTCTGCCGGGAGATGTTTGGCCTGCGGACCGTGGACTATCTCGACAGCGTGGGCTGGCTGAGCGACCGGACGTGGCTGGGCCACGGCATCCACTTCACCGATTCCGAGATCGCCGCACTGGGGGCCGCCGGCACCGCCGTCGCCCATTGCGCCACCTCCAACATGCGGCTGGCGTCCGGCACGGCCAGGGTGCTGGAACTGGAGGACGCGGGAGTGCCCGTGGGGCTGGGGGTGGACGGTTCGGCGTCGAACGATGCCTCCAATATGATCCTGGAGGCGCGGCAGGCGCTGTACCTGCAGCGGCTGCGCTACGGCGCGCAGGTCCCGGTGGAGCGGGCGCTGGGCTGGGCCACGCGGGGTTCCGCGGCAGTCCTGGGCCGGCCGGACCTGGGCCAAATAGCCCCGGGGATGCAGGCGGACCTGGCCCTCTTCACCCTCGATGAACTGCGTTTCTCCGGCAGCCACGATCCCGTCGCTGCCCTGCTGCTGTGCGCGGCCGACCGGGCGGACCGCGTGATGGTGGGCGGGCAATGGCGCGTGGTGGACGGGCACATTCCGGGACTGGACATGTCCGGGCTCATTGCCCAGCACTCGGCGGCGGCGCGGAAGCTGGTTGGCGGGTAGACCTGGCTGCGACCAGCCGGCTCATCCAGCGCGAGACCCGGCCGGGCGCATGCCCGCGGTCGGCCGAGAAGTGGAAGTCCGGATCGGTGCCCCCGGTGGGGAGATAGAACTCTGCCGGGGTCGCCGGATCCTTGCCCTGCGTACCTGTCGGTTGCTGCTGCTGCATCTGATGCTCCCTTGTTGTTCACGCTACGGCTCTTCACTCCGAGCTTCTTCACCCCGAGCGTCTTCACCCGAGACTTTTTCACCCGAGGCTTTTCACTCGCATTTTCATTCTACGAAAATTAGTTCTTGATATATGGAAACTCTAAGCGCGCGCCGGGACTCAGTCAAGGGCTTGAGACGCGCGCCACGAAACAGGCTCAGTCACAGTCGGAATTTTCGAATTGTGATGTACACCACCGCGGAGCTGGGTTAGCCTTGTGGGTAACTCGTGGCGCACGTCACGTAACCTGGGAGCAGCAGGCAGGGTTGTAATGAGCTGGCGTCAACTGACGTCGGCTCTTTTTTGTGGCCGGCGGAGAAAGAAACGAACGCGAAATGCGTACGAAATTTCTATGTGGGAATTTGATTCCACATACCGGAAGTTGGGAACCCCACCATGAACAACAAGATCGTCCTCGGACAGAACCAGTACGGTAAGGCCGAAGTCCGCGTCGTCAAGATCACCCGCGACACGGAGCGCCACGAAATCGAAGACCTGAACGTCACCTCGCAGCTCCGCGGTGACTTCGCGGCGGCCCACCTGGAAGGCGACAACAGCCACGTGGTGGCAACGGACACGCAAAAGAACACCATCTACGCCTTCGCCCGGGCGGGCATCGGCTCCCCGGAGGCCTTCCTTCTCCGGCTGGGCGAGCACTTCACGTCGAGCTTCGACTGGGTGACCGGCGGCCGCTGGGAGGCCGAGTCCTACAGCTGGGACCGCATCCAGGCGCACGGCGCCGCCCACGACCACTCCTTCGTGCGCAGCGGCCAGGAAGTCCGGACCGCGGTGCTGGTCCGCGACGGCGCAGACCAGCACCTCATCTCGGGACTGAAGGACCTTACCGTCCTCAAGTCCACGCAATCAGGCTTCGTCGGCTACCCGCGGGACAAGTACACCACCTTGCCGGAGACCACGGACCGGATCCTCGCCACCGACGTTTCCGCCCGCTGGCGCTACAAGACCGGCACGGATTTCAGTTCCCTCGACTTCAACAAGAGCTACGAGGACATCAAGGGCCTCCTCCTGGAGGGCTTTACCGAAAAGTACTCGCACGCCCTGCAGCAGACCCTGTTCGACATGGGCACCAAGGTCCTGGAGGCGCACAGCGAGATCGAGGAAATCAAGTTCTCGATGCCCAACAAGCACCACTTCCTGGTGGACCTCTCGCCGTTTGGCCTTGATAACCCCAACGAGGTCTTCTTTGCCGCCGACCGCCCCTACGGCCTGATCGAGGCGACGGTCCAGCGCGAAGACGCCGCACCGGCCGAGATCGCCTGGGCCGGCATCGCCGGCTTCTGCTAGGCCATCCGGCGCCGCCGGTCACTACCCCAGCCCCCGCCGGTCCCCGGAGCCGCCACCCGCGAGTGGCGGCTCCGGGGCCGGCAAGCATCACCCCAACAAGCCACATCTGTTAGCCAGACACCGTTAGCCAGACAAAGACGTCTGCCATGAACCAAGAAAGTCTGCCATGAACATGAAAAAGAAGCCGTCCGGGGTCAAGTCCCGCTCCGGCCGCACGCAGTCCGACCGGCCCGAAGATGAGCGCCTTCCGCTCGGAAGCACCTTCGCCTACGGCCTCCAGCACGTGCTGACAATGTACGGCGGCATCATCGCACCGCCGCTGATCATTGGCGCGGCGGCCGGAATGCCCGCGCAGGACATCGGCGTGCTGATCGCCGCCTGCCTCTTTGTGGGCGGCCTGGCCACCATTCTCCAGACCCTGGGCATCCCGTTCTTCGGTTCCAGGCTCCCCCTGGTCCAGGGTGTCTCGTTTGCCGGCGTCTCGACCATGGTCGCGATCGTCAATACCGGCGGCGGAATCCAGTCCGTGTTCGGCTCGGTGATTGCCGCCTCACTGATCGGCCTGCTCATCACCCCGCTGTTCTCCAAGATCATCCGCTTCTTCCCGCCGGTGGTCACCGGAACGGTCATTACCGTCATCGGCCTGACCCTGATGCCGGTGGCCGCGAACTGGGCCATGGGCGGGAACAAAGCGGCGCCCACCTACGGCAGCATGGCCAATATCGGGCTGGCGGCCGCGACCATGGCCATCGTGCTGCTGCTCAGCAAGGTCGGCAGCGCCACCATTTCGCGGCTTTCCATCCTGCTGGCCATGGTGCTGGGCACGGTCATCGCCTTCATCGCAGGGATGACCGACTTCTCCAAGGTCGGGCAGGGCCCCATGGTGGCGTTCCCCACCCCGTTTGCCTTCGGGCCGCCCACGTTCCACCTGGCCGCGATTATCTCCATGCTGATCGTGATCCTGGTGACCCTGACGGAGACGTCCGCGGACATCATCGCCGTGGGCGAGATCGTCGGAACCAAGGTGGACTCCAAGCGCATCGGCGACGGCCTGCGGGCCGACATGCTCTCCAGCGCCATCTCGCCGCTGTTCAACTCCTTCACCCAGAGCGCCTTCGCCCAGAACGTGGGGCTGGTGGCCATCACGGGCATCAAGAGCCGTTTCGTAGTCAGCGCCGGCGGCGTCATCCTGGTGGTCCTGGGCCTCCTGCCGGTCCTGGGCCGAGTGGTGGCCGCGGTGCCGACTCCCGTCCTGGGCGGCGCCGGCGTCGTACTCTTCGGCACGGTGGCGGCCAGCGGCATCCGTACCCTGGCCAAGGTGGAGTACAAGAACAACATGAACCTGATCATCGTGGCCGCCTCGATCGGCTTCGGCATGATCCCAATTGCCGCCCCGACCTTCTACGATCAGTTCCCGTCCTGGTTCGCCACCATCTTCCACTCGGGGATCAGCTCGGCAGCGGTGATGGCCATCGCGCTGAACCTGCTCTTCAACCACCTCAAGGCGGGCAACTCGGAGAACCAGTCGGTGTTTGTGGCCGGCACCGACCGGATCGTGAACGAACAGGACCTCAAGTGCCTGGCCGACGGCGACCGCTTCGAAGGCGGCAAACTGATCGACTGCGACGGCAAGGAAGTCCCCGTGCAGTCCGCCTCGACATTCCGGACACTAATCAGCCCTGCAGCCACCGCCATGGACGTTGCGGCCCCTTTCCCGGAAGGAAAAGGGGCCGCAACGTGGCCATGCAGGGCGCGGCATGAGCGCCGGAGGTCAGCTCTTGTTGAGGTCCTGGGAAATGGCCAGGGCTGCCTCGCGCAGCAACGGCACCGCCCGGTCCGCGAAGGACTCATCCACCCGGGAAACCGGCCCGGAGACGGAAATGGCCGCGGGGGTCGGCGCATTGGGGATGGCGATCGCGAAGCAGCGGACGCCGATCTCCTGCTCTTCCTCGTCGATGGAATAGCCGCGGCTGCGGATCAGCTTCAAGTCCGCCAACAGGGACTCGACATCGCCGATGCTCTTCGGGGTGGGGGTGGGCATGCCCTTCCGGGTGACGATGCCGCGCACCGTCTCGTCGTCCAGCTCGGCCAGGATCGCCTTGCCCATGCCGGTGGCATGCATGTAACCGCGGCGGCCCACCTCGGTGATCATCCGCATGGAGTGCAGGGACGGGACCTGGGCCACGTACATGACCATGTCGGAGTCCAGCACCGCCATGTTGGCGGTTTCGCCGAGCCGTTCCACGAGGGACTGGAGCTGCGGCCGGGCGAGCGCCCCCAGCTGCTTGTTCGCCGCCTCGCCGAGGCGGATCAGGCGCGGGCCCAGGGCATAGCGGCGGTTCGGCAGCTGCCGGATATAGCCCAGGGTGACGAGGGTGCGGAGCAGCCGGTGGATGGTGGGAAGCGGCAGGTCGGTGGAGGACGAGAGTTCACTGAGTGTGACGTCGCCGCCGGCATCAGTAATCAGTTCCAGAAGTTCGAAAACGCGTTCAACGGACTGCACGCCTCCGGGGGCTTTTTCCGCCATAACTTTGCTCTCCTGAGGGGTTGCTTACGACAACTTTTATCCACATCGTGAAAAAAGTGCTTAGTAGACCCAAGATACAGCACCGCCGGGCCGCCGTCGACGGGGCGCCGGGGGGTTGTATTTCCACAAAGTAGATAATAATATCCATCATACGAAATAAGTGATTGCAGCGAGTGCCCGTCCGCGGGCCGACTAGGAGGAAATTCAATGGCGAATCCGAGCCCCGGAAATTCGATCACCCTGCGCGTGGAGGCACCGTCCAGCTTCACGGCCACCAGCGAACTGGCCGCCGCCGTCGGTGCCGCCGGCGCCGCCATCACAGCCCTGGACGTCACCGAGTCCCACCACGAGACCCTGGTTGTCGACGTCACCTGCAACACCACGGACGATGCCCACGCCGCACGCGTCAAGGACGCGCTCAACGCGCTCGACGGCGTCACGGTCCGCAACGTCTCGGACCGCACCTTCCTGATGCACCTCGGCGGCAAGCTCGAGGTTGTCCCGAAGGTCGCCCTGCGAAACCGCGACGATCTCTCCCGCGCCTACACCCCCGGCGTCGCCCGCGTCTGCCTGGCGATCGCGGAAAACCCCGAGGCCGCCCGGAACCTGACCATCAAGCGCAACACCATCGCCGTCGTGACCGACGGCTCCGCCGTCCTGGGCCTGGGCAACATCGGCCCGGCCGCCGCGCTGCCGGTCATGGAAGGCAAGGCGGCGCTCTTCAAGCAGTTCGCCAACGTCGACGCCTGGCCGGTCTGCCTGGACACCCAGGACACGGAGGAAATCATCCGGATCGTCAAGGCGCTCGCCCCGGTCTACGGCGGCGTCAACCTCGAGGACATCGCCGCGCCGCGCTGCTTCGAGATCGAGACCCGGCTCCGCGAGGAACTCGACATCCCGGTCTTCCATGACGACCAGCACGGAACCGCGATCGTCACGCTGGCGGCCCTGACCAACGCCCTGCGCGTCGTGGACAAGAAACTCTCCGAGGTCCGGATTGTGGTTTCGGGCGTCGGCGCGGCCGGCTCCGCCATCATCCAGCTGCTCAAGGCGCAGGGGGCCCGCAACATCATCGCCGCCGGCCGCTCCGGAGCGATCCACTTCGGCGACACAGTACGACGACGAGCACCGCACCTGGATCGCCGAGCCAACACCAACGAACGGCCGGCTTCTCCGGCACCCTGCACGAAGCGCTCAAGGGGGCCGACGTCTTCATCGGCGTCAGCGCGCCGCACGTGATCGGCGAAGAACAGGTGGCATCCATGGCCAAGGACGCTATTGTGTTCGCCATGGCCAACCCCACGCCGGAAATCGACCCGGTGATCGCGTCGCGGCACGCCGCCGTGGTGGCGACCGGCCGCAGCGATTTCCCCAACCAGATCAACAACGTCCTGGCCTTCCCGGGGTTCTTCCGCGGGCTGCTGGACGCGGGGGCGGCGGACATCACCCCCGAGATGCTCGTGGCTGCCGCCGCGGCGATCGCCAACCGGGTCGCCGACGACGAGCTCAATGCCAGCTACATCATTCCCAGCGTCTTCGACCCCCACGTTGCCGCCGACGTCGCCGCCGCAGTTGCCGCGGCCGCCCATGCGGCGGCCCCGGCCGCCGTGCCCGCCCACGCCTGATTCGCAGCCTGCTTCACCGACCAGGAAGGACCACAATGGCCCTCACCATTTCAGCCCGCCGCCCCGTTGACCGCGCGGAGGAGATTCTCACTCCCGAGGCGCTGGCCTTCATCGAGCAACTGCACCGGCGCTTCGCCGCCACGCGCGGGGAACTGCTCAAGGCCCGCGCGGTCAAACGCGAGGAGGTGGCCCGCACCGGCCGGCTTGATTTCCTGCCGGAAACCCGCGACATCCGTGCGGGCGACTGGACCGTTGCCCCCGCCCCCGCAGCCCTTCAGGACCGCCGCGTGGAAATGACGGGCCCGGCCGCACCGGCCAAGATGGCGATCAATGCCCTGAACTCGGGGGCCAAGGTCTGGCTCGCCGACCTCGAGGACGCCAGCACCCCCACCTGGTCCAACGTGATCGAATCGATCCTGAACCTCCGCGACGCCGCGGCCGGCACGCTGGCCTACACCTCCCCGGAGGGGAAGGAATACACGCTCCGGACCGATGCCCCGCTGGCCGTCGTCGTGGCCCGCCCGCGCGGCTGGCACATGAGCGAGCGGCATCTGCTGATCGACGGCGAACACACCGTGGGCGCCCTGGTGGACTTCGGCCTGCACTTCTTCCACACCGCCAGGAAGCTGCTGGAGAACGGCCATGGCCCGTACTATTACCTGCCCAAGATGGAAAGCCACCTCGAGGCCCGGCTCTGGAACGAGATCTTCGTCTTTGCCCAGGACTACCTCGGCATTCCGCAAGGCACCATCCGCGCCACGGTCCTGATCGAGACCATCCCCGCAGCGTTCGAAATGGACGAGATCCTCTACGAACTCCGCGACCACGCCTCCGGCCTGAACGCGGGGCGCTGGGACTACCTGTTCAGCATCATCAAGTATTTCCGCGACGCCGGCCCGCGCTTTGTGCTGCCGGACCGCGCCACCGTGGCGATGACCGCGCCGTTCATGCGCGCCTACACCGAGCTGCTGGTCAAGACCTGCCACCACCGCGGCGCCTTCGCCATGGGCGGCATGGCGGCCGTCATTCCCAACCGCCGCGAACCCGAGGTGACAGCCCAGGCGTTCGAGAAAGTGCGCGCGGACAAGACCCGCGAGGCGAACGACGGCTTTGACGGCTCCTGGGTGGCCCACCCGGACCTGGTGCCGGTCTGCCGGGACGTCTTCGACGCCGTTCTGGGCGAGCGGCCGAACCAGCTGGACAGGCAGCGCCCGGAAGTCTCGGTCACCGCGGACCAGCTCCTCGACGTCGCCTCCGCCGACGGCACGGTCACCGAGGCAGGCATGCGCCTGAATCTCTACGTCGCCGTCGCCTACACCGCGGTGTGGATCTCGGGCAACGGCGCGGTCGCCATCCACAACCTGATGGAGGACGCCGCGACGGCGGAGATCTCCCGCTCGCAGGTGTGGCAGCAGATCCGCAACCAGGTGGTCCTCGCCGACACCGGCAGGACCGTGACCCGCGAGCTGGTGTCCGGGATCCTGGCCGAGGAAACCGAGAAGCTCCGCGGCGAGGTGGGCGAGGACGCGTTCGCGAAGCATTACCTGCCCGCCAGCAGGCTCATCGGCGATATTTGCCTTTCCGAGGACTACACGGACTTCCTCACCACTCCGGCCTACGAACTGGTGGGCTGAGCCATGACTCTACCTCCCTCCGGGCCGCCCTCCAGGCCGTTCTCCGGGCCATTCTCCGGGTCCCTCTCCGCCGCCGACCTGAGCAGGATCGATGCCCAGCTGGCGGCGACGGATGAGCTGCTGGAGCGGAACTATCCGGGCGACGACGGCACCCGCCAGCCGGTACACACCGTCTACGTCCCGGCCGACCGCTTCACCCCGGGCTTCGCCGCCGACTGGGGCGCCCAGGCGTTGGCCGCAGCCGATGCCCACGGCGGGCTGGAACGGCTCGGCACCCTGCTCGGCCAGGACCCCGCACTGGCCGGCGCGGTCGCCTCCCGCGTGGCCGCAAAGCTGGGCAGCGAGCCGATCGAGGACCTCCGGCTGGACTTCGAGGACGGCTACGGGGACCGGGGGGACGACGCCGAGGACGCCGACGCCGTCGCCGCCGCGTCCGCCGTTGCCGCCGCCGTGGCGGACGGCAGTGCCCCGCCGTTCATCGGGATCCGGTTCAAGTGCTTCGAGGCGCCCACCCGTGCCCGCGGGCTGCGCACGCTGGACCTGTTCGTGTCCGGCCTCGCGGCCGCCGGCGAGCTCCCGGAAGGACTGGTCCTCACCCTGCCCAAGGTCACCACGGTGGCCCAGGTGCAGGCCATGGACTACGCCGTGTCCCGGCTGGAGGAAGTCCACTCGCTGCCCGCCGGGCGCTTGCGGTTCGAAGTCCAGGTGGAAACGCCGCAGCTGATCCTCGGTCCGGACGGCACGTCCCCGGTGGCGCAGCTGCCGCACGCCGTCCCCGGCCGGATCAGCGCCCTGCACTACGGCACCTATGACTACTCGGCATCCCTGCAGATTTCCGCGGAATACCAGTCCATGGAACACCCCGTGGCGGACTACGCCAAAGAGGTGATGCAGCTTGCCGTCGCCGGAACCGGCATCCGGCTCTCCGACGGATCCACCAACGTCATCCCCGTCGGCGACGGCGTGCTGGACGCCTGGCGGCTCCATGGCCGGCTGGTCCGCCGCTCGCTGGAACGCGGCTACTACCAGGGCTGGGACCTTCACCCCGCCCAGCTGCCGAGCCGCTTCGCCGCCACTTACGCCTTCTACCGGCAGGGCCTTCCCGCTGCCGCCGCAAGGCTCCGCAACTACGTGGAGCGCACCGAGGGCGGCGTCATGGACGAACCCGCCACCGCACGCGCCCTGGCCGCCTTCGTGCTGCGCGGCATCCAGTGCGGTGCTGCCGGCGCAGAGGAAGTCCGCGAACTGACCGGCATTGGACTGCCCCGGCTGACCGCCCTGGCACACCCCCGGCTGGCACAGCCTGCCGCCTCTCACAACCACTGACCCTTTCACTGATCCCTTTCAAGACAGAAGAGCACCCATGAGCAACTACTTTTCCCCCGACGGCGGCCTGCCGCCCCAGACCCAGCTCCTCACCGACCGCGCAGTGGTCAAAGAGGCCTACACCGTCATCCCCAAGGGGGTGCTGCGCGACATCGTCACCAGCAACCTTCCCGGCTGGACCAACACCCGCGCCTGGATCATCGCCCGCCCCATCGCCGGCTTCGCCACGACGTTCTCGCAGCTGATCGTGGAAGTGGCGCCGGGCGGCGGCAGCGACAAGCCCGAGGCGGAGGCCGGCGTCGAAGGCGTCATCTTCCTCACCAAGGGCGAACTGACGCTGACGCTCGACGGCGAAATCCACCACCTTGAGGCCGGCGGCTACGCCTACCTCGCCGCCGGCTCGGACTGGAAAGTGTCCAACGACGCCGCCGGCGACGTGGCCAGCTTCCAGTGGATCCGCAAGGCCTACGAGCCGCTGGACGGCTTCACGGCGAAGTCCTTCGTGACCCGTGACCAGGACGTCGAGCCGCGGCCCATGCCGGACACCAACGGCGCCTGGGCCACCACGCGCTTCGTGGACCCGGACGACCTCGCCCACGACATGCACGTCAACATCGTCACGTTCCAGCCCGGCGGGTCCATCCCGTTCGCCGAAACCCACGTGATGGAACACGGACTCTTCGTCCTGGAGGGCAAAGCCGTCTACCGCCTCAACGACGACTGGGTGGAAGTTGAGGCCGGCGACTTCATGTGGCTCCGAGCCTTCTGCCCGCAGGCGTGCTACGCCGGCGGACCGGGCCCCTTCCGGTACCTGCTCTACAAGGACGTCAACCGCCAGATCCGCCTCACCTAGCACCGACCCACGCCATGGGTCCGCCCTGCACGACGGGGCGGACCCATTCGTGGTTCCCGAACTGTTCCGCGGTCGGATGACCTTGCGGGGACCCATTCGCCGTTCCGGAGCCGGGCGCCCTTGTGGGAGTGGCGATGCTTGCTAGCCTGAGGCTGTGAAGTACGAATCCCTGTTGATCGGAATGCTCGTTGGCGCGGCCCTCGGCTTCGCCATCGGAGCTGCCACCGTCGACAAGCCGTTCACGGGCCTGTTGATCGGCCTGGGCATCGGAGCCCTGGTGGGCCTGGCGGCCCGGAAGGACCCCACGAAGGGGTAGAGAAATCCCCCGGGCTATTGCCCACGGGCCCCGAACCCACAGGCTCGAACCCACAAGCCCCGACCTGCCGGGCCCCTAAGTCGCGCGAGTGGTCTCCGAGCGCTCCCGGGCCCTGAACTTGCCGGGCCCGAAAAATCAACGCGGGTCCCGCGCGCCTCCCCCGCAGCCTGCACCCCCACTGCCCGCACGCCGCTTTCACGTACCCCTTGACTCCCGTACCCAGCCTTCTCTACACTTTTCATAAAGCAGAATCTTAATTCCACAAAGCGGAAAATAGGCAAAAGGATCTGCAAGGCAAAGACGCCCGGGATCCAGCTCCCGCCCACACCGGAAGGAACCCACAATGACTTACACCGTGAACTGCTCCATCCTCCTGACGGAGCTCCCCCTCTTGGAACGCCCGGCCGCGGCGAAGGCCGCCGGTTTTGACGCCGTCGAGTTCTGGTGGCCGTTCGAGACCTCCGTCCCCACCGACATCGAGGTTGCCCGGTTTGAGAACGCCATCACCGACGCCGGAGTGCAGCTCACGGGCCTGAACTTCAACGCGGGCAACATGCCAGGCGGCGACCGCGGCCTGGTCTCCTGGCCGGCACGCTCCACCGAATTCCAGGACAACATCGACGTCGTCGCCGGCATCGGTGAGCGCCTTGGCTGCAAGGCCTTCAACGCCCTCTACGGCAACCGCATTGACGGCGAATCCGCTGAGCGCCAGGACGCTATTGGCGCCGAAAACCTCGCGACGGCGGCCGCCGGCATCGCCAGCATCGGCGGCACGGTCCTCCTGGAACCCGTCAGCGGCGCCCCAAGGTACCCGCTGCTCAAGGCCCAGGACGCCCTCGACGTCATCGCCCGGGTCAAGCAGGAATCCGGCGCCGAGAACATCAAGCTCCTCGCGGACTTCTACCACCTGGCCGTGAACGGTGACGACGTCGCCGCCGTTATCGAAAAGCACGCCAAGGACTTCGGCCACATCCAGATCGCCGACAACCCCGGCCGCGGGGCTCCCGGAACCGGTGAGCTTCCCCTCGGCGAATGGATCGCCCGCAGCCGCGCACTCGGCTACGAGGGCTACATCGGCCTCGAATACAAGGAACCGGCGGAAACCGCCTTCGCCTGGGCCATCCGCCAGCGCGTCTCCCGCTAATCCCCGCAGCGCAAAACCCCACAGACTTCAGCAAAGAGAACCACATGAGCAACGTCGCAGTCATCGGACTCGGAATCATGGGCCTGCCCATGGCCATCAACCTCGTCAACGCCGGCCACACGGTCACCGGCTTCAACCGCAGCCAGGACAAGATCGACAAACTCGTCTCCGAAGGCGGCCAGGGTGCCACGAGCATCGCCGACGCCGTCAAGGACGCCGACGTCGTCATCACCATGGTCCCGGACTCCCCCGACGTCGAAGGTGTTGTCAGCGGCGCCGGACGGCGTGTTCGCCAACGCCAAGCCGGGCGCCCTGTGGATCGACGCATCCAGCATCCGCCCGGACGTCGCCAAGCGCCTCGCCGACGACGCCAGGGCCGCCGGCATCCGCCCGCTTGACGCCCCGGTGTCCGGCGGCGAGCAGGGCGCCATCGACGCCGCGCTGTCCATCATGGTGGGCGGCGAAGCGGCAGACTTCGAGGCCGCCCAGGATGTCCTGGACGCGGTCGGCAAGACCATCGTCCACGTCGGCCCCTCCGGCTCCGGCCAGACCGTCAAGGCAGCCAACCAGCTGATCGTCGCCGTCAACATCGAGGTCCTGGCGGAGGCCATCGCCTTCCTGGAGGCCTACGGCGTGGACACCGACGCGGCCCTCAAGGTCCTCGGCGGCGGCCTGGCCGGCTCCAAGGTCCTGGACCAGAAGGGCCAGAAGATGCTGGACCGCAACTTCGACCCCGGCTTCCGCCTGGCCCTGCACCACAAGGACCTGGGCATCGTCACCTCGGCCGCCCGCGAAGCCAACGTCGCCGTCCCGCTCGGCGCCGTCGTCGCACAGCTCGTCGCCGCCACCGTCAACCAGGGCGACGGCGGACTGGACCACTCCGGCCTCTTCAAGCAGGTCCTCCAGCTCAGCGGTCGCAAGTAACCCAGGCCGGATGTAAGCACCCCGGCGACAGGCCGGAACCAAGCAACACAGGGCAACCGCCGTCGTACTTCACGACGGCGGCTCCCCCTCCACACCCAAAAACAGACTTTCAAGGAGCACACCATGACGAAGATGCGCACTGTTGACGCAGCCGTCGCCATCCTGGAAAAGGAGGGCGCCACCGAGGCGTTCGGCCTGCCAGGCGCGGCAATCAACCCGTTCTACTCCGCGATGCGGGCCCACGGCGGCATCCGCCACACCCTGGCCCGCCACGTTGAAGGCGCCAGCCACATGGCCGACGGCTACTCCCGTGCGGCGGACGGCAACATCGGCATCTGCATCGGCACGTCCGGCCCCGCAGGCACGGACATGATCACCGGCCTGTACGCAGCCTGGGCAGACTCCATCCCGATGCTCTGCATCACCGGCCAGGCCCCGGTGGCCAAACTGCACAAGGAAGACTTCCAGGCCGTGGACATCGAATCCATCGCCAAGCCCGTCACCAAGATGGCCATGACCATCCTGGAGCCCGGCCAGGTTCCGGGCGCCTTCCAGAAGGCCTTCCAGCTGATGCGCTCCGGCCGCCCGGGCCCGGTCCTGCTGGACCTGCCCATCGACGTGCAGATGGCCGAGATCGAGTTCGACATCGAGACCTACGAGCCGCTGCCCGTGGAAAAGCCGAAGGCCAGCCGCAAGCAGCTGGAAAAGGCCTTCGACATGCTGACCGCCGGCGAACGCCCGCTGATCGTGGCCGGCGGCGGCATCATCAACGCCGGCGCCTCCGAGCAGCTGGTGGAACTGGCCGAACTGCTGGGCGTTCCGGTCATCCCCACCCTGATGGGCTGGGGCGCCATCCCGGACGACCACCCGCTGATGGCCGGCATGGTGGGCCTGCAGACCAGCCACCGCTACGGCAACGAGACCTATCTGCGCAGTCCGACTTCGTGATCGGCATCGGCAACCGCTGGGCCAACCGCCACACCGGCGGCCTGGACACCTACACGGCCGGCCGCAAGTTCGTGCACATCGACATCGAGCCCACGCAGATCGGCCGCGTGTTCTCCCCGGACCTGGGCATCGCCTCGGACGCCGGCGCGGCCCTGGCAGGCCTGGTGGAGCTCGCCCGCGAGCGCAAGGCCGCCGGCACCCTGCCGGACTACAGCGGCTGGGCCGCCGACTGCGCGGAGCGCAAGGCCAGCCTGCACCGCAAGACGCACTTCGAGAACATCCCGATCAAGCCGCAGCGCGTGTACGAGGAGATGAACAAGGCGTTCGGCAAGGACACCACGTACGTCTCCACGATCGGCCTGTCCCAGATCGCCGGCGCCCAGATGCTCCACGTGTTCGGGCCGCGCAAGTGGATCAACGCCGGCCAGGCCGGCCCGCTGGGCTGGACCGCCCCGGCCGCCCTGGGCGTGGTGCGCGGCAAGCCGGACGAGACCGTTGTGGCCCTGTCCGGCGACTACGACTTCCAGTTCATGATCGAGGAACTCGCCGTGGGCGCGCAGTTCAACCTGCCGTACATCCACGTGGTGGTCAACAACTCCTACCTCGGCCTGATCCGGCAGTCCCAGCGCGGCTTCAACATGGAACAGAACGTGTCCCTGGCCTTCGAAAACATCAACTCCACGGATCTCTCCGCGACCGCAAGCGGCTACGGCGTGGACCACATCAAGGTGGCCGAGGGCCTGGGCTGCAAGGCCATCCGGGTGGAGGACCCCAACGACCTGCGCGTCCGCGTTCGACAAGGCCACAGGCCCTCATGGGCGAGTTCAAGGTTCCCGTGGTGGTCGAAGTGATCCTGGAAAAGATCACCAACATCTCGATGGGCGTGGAAATCAACGCGGTCAACGAGTTCGAGGAACTGGCCGAAACAGGCGCCGATGCCCCCACCGCCATCCTGGCGATGCAGGCCTAAGCATGCGGTCGTAATAGCGCCGGACAAGTTCAAGGGTTCGCTGTCCGCCCCGGACGTCGCCCGGCACCTGGAAGCCGGGCTGCAGTCCGCGACGCGGACCACAATCTTGACATCCTCCGGATTCCGGTGGCCGACGGCGGCGAGGGCACCCTCGATGCCGCCGTCGGCTCCGGCTTCACCCGCCGGAGCGCCGTGGTCAGCGGCCCCACCGGGCAACCGCTCCGGGCAGAGTTTGCGGTCCGCGGCCGCGAAGCGGTCATCGAGATGGCTGCCGCGTCCGGCCTCGCGGTCCTGCCCGGCAGCGCTGGCGGGGCCGCGCCGGACTCCGCCAGCGCCAAGGGCGCCACCAGCCTGGGCACCGGCGAACTGATCCGCGCGGCGCTCGACGCCGGCTGCCGGCAGATCATTCTCGGCGTCGGCGGCAGCGCCAACACCGACGGCGGCGCCGGCGTCCTGCAGGGACTCGGCGCGCAGCTCCTCGACGCCGACGGCCGCGAACTCCCGCCCGGCGGCGCCGCCCTGGCCCGGCTGGCCGGATCGACTTCTCCGGCTTCGATTCCCGGCTGGACGAGGCACGCTTCGTGCTGGCCAGCGACGTGGACAACCCGCTGCTCGGGCCGGAAGGTGCCGCGGCGATCTTCGGCCCGCAAAAGGGGGCCACGCCCGGCGGACGTGGCAACCCTCGACGCCGCCCTCGCCCACTTTGTGGCCGTGCTCGCGGCCGAGATCGGCCCCCGGGCGCTTCGGGCCGCCGAGGCCCCGGGCGCAGGCGCAGCCGGCGGCGTGGGCTACGCTGCGATCGCGGTGCTGGCCGCGACCCGCAGGCCAGGCATCGACGTCGTCCTTGAATTCACCGGGCTCGCCGACCGGCTGGCCGGCGCGGACCTGGTGATCACCGGCGAAGGCAGCCTGGATGAACAGAGCCTGCTCGGCAAGACGCCCATGGGCGTTGCGCGGGCGGCCGCGCGGGCCGGCGTTCCGGTGGTGGCGGTCTGCGGCCGCACCACGCTGACGCCGGCACCAGCAGAAGGATTCCGGATTCCGGCAGGTCTACCCGCTGACCTCGCTGGAGGCCAAGGTAGAAATATGTATGGCCGAAGCAGGACCCCTGCTTGAACAACTGGGAAAGCACATCGGCGCGGAGCTGTCGGGCCTGGTCCCGGCCAACACCGCGCCAGCGAACAGTGCCCGCACAAAGGAGCCCCTCAATGTCTGAAGAACACTTTGACCTCGTCATCCGGGGCCGGCGCATCCTCACCACCGCCGGCATCGCGGCCCGTGAAGTGGGTGTGCGCGGCGGCAAGATCGTCGCCATCGAACCGCTCGGCAACGGACTTTCCGGCGCGGAAGTGATTGAGCTCGCCGACGACGAAACCCTGCTGCCGGGCCTCGTGGACACCCACGTCCACGTCAACGAGCCCGGCCGCACCGAGTGGGAGGGCTTCGCGTCCGCCACCCGTGCCGCCGCGGCCGGCGGCGTGACCACCATCATCGACATGCCGCTGAATTCCATCCCGCCCACCACCACCGTGGAAGGGCTCAAGCTCAAGCGCGAGGTGGCCGAGGACCAGGCGTTCATTGACGTCGGGTTCTGGGGCGGTGCCGTGCCGGGCAACAAGGCGGAGCTGCGCGGCCTGCACGACGAGGGCGTGTTCGGCTTCAAGTGCTTCCTGCTGCACTCCGGCGTGGACGAGTTCCCGCACCTGGAAGCGGACGAGATGGAAGAGGACATGGCCGAGCTCAAGTCCTTCGACTCGCTCATGATCGTCCACGCCGAGGACTCCCACGCGATTGACCGTGCACCCCACCCCGGCGGCGACCACTACTCCACGTTCCTGGCCTCCCGCCCCCGCGGCGCCGAGAACAAGGCCATCGCCGAGGTGATCGAGCGCGCCCGCTGGACCGGGGCCCGCGCCCACATCCTGCACCTTTCCTCCTCGGACGCGCTGCCGATGATCGCGAGCGCCAAGCGCGACGGCGTCCACCTCACCGTCGAGACCTGCCCGCACTACCTGACGCTCATGGCCGAGGAAATCCCCGACGGCGCCACCGCCTACAAGTGCTGCCCGCCCATCCGCGAGGCCGCCAACCGGGAACTGCTCTGGAAGGGCCTGGAGGACGGCACCATCGACTGCATCGTCTCGGACCACTCCCCCAGTCACCCTGGACCTCAAGGACCTGGAAAACGGCGACTTCGCCGTGGCGTGGGGCGGGGTCTCCTCGCTGCAGCTGGGCCTGTCCCTGATCTGGACCGAGGCACGGCACCGCGGCATCTCCTTGGAGCAGGTGGTTTCCTGGATGGCCGAGAAGCCGGCAGCCCTGGCACGCCTCACCAACAAGGGCCAGCTCGCGCTGGGGTACGACGCCGACTTCGCCGTCTTCGCGCCCGACGAAGCGTTCGTGGTGGATGTGTCCAAGCTCAAGCACAAGAACCCCATCACCCCGTATGACGGCAAGGCGCTCTCGGGGGTGGTCCGGAAGACCTATCTCCGCGGCACCCTGATCGATGGCCAGACTCCCGGCGGAAAGCTCATCCGCCGCGGCGGGGTATGAGCCAGGCGGCCGTGGCCGCCCCCGGACACGACGTTCGCGGAACGGCCCGGCAGGCCGGCAGGCCAGCCACGGACAGGGCCGTCCCGGGCAGGCCCGGCACCGCCGGCCTCACCGCGAAGGGGCTGGCCGTCTGGGTCACCTTGCCGGAAGGCGCCGACTGTGACCCGGCCGTACTGGCCCGCGCAGCCGAACTCGTGCTCGGCCGTGCCCTCAGATGTGCCCCGGAGGCGGAAGTCCACTTTAGGCCCGCCGCCGGAGCCGCAACGTCCGCCGTCGTCCGGTCCCCGGAAGAGGGCAGCACACCGGCGGGAACCGTACCGGAAGGTCCCGCCGGCGCCGAGGACGCGGCGGGACCGAAGACGGCGGGGCTGACGACGCCGGCGCGGCGGAAGACGGCGGGGCGCCCCTGGCGCCCGCTCCCGGCAGCATCAGCCGGCTCGCCGTCGACCTCGCGGCCGGCGACGCCAGGCTCGACGGCGAGCGCGTGCCCCTGACGGACGTGGAGTTCGCCCTCCTGAGATGCCTCGTGCAGAACTGTTCCCGCACGGTCAGCCGGCAAGAGTTGCAACATTGCCTCGACGCGTTCGACACCCCCGGCGCGGCCACCCGGTCCATCGACGTGTACGTCGGCCGGCTGCGACGGAAACTCAAGGGCTGCCGGCACGCCGTCGTCACCGTCCGAAGCGGCGGCTACCGCTTCGTCCCCGGTCCACTGGCCACGGTGCGCGGGCCGGCGGAATACAGCATCTGAGGTCCGCAGCCTCAACCAGCCCGTCCCCCGATCGAAGGAACTGCATGCCATCCACAATTTCCACCAAGCTGCACGCCGGCACTCCCGCCCCCGGGTTCACGCTGCCCGACGCCGCGGGCCGCCCGGTTTCCCTGGCCGACTACCGCGGCAGGAACGTCATTGTCTACTTCTACCCCCGCGCCGCCACCCCCGGCTGCACCACCGAGGCCTGCGATTTCCGCGACAGCCTTGCTGCCCTCCAGGGCGCGGGCTTCGAGGTCCTGGGCATCTCGCCCGACGCACCGGAGGCCCTGTCCGCCTTTGCCGCCGATCATGCGCTGACCTTCCCGCTGCTCGCCGACGAAGACCACGCCACAGCCCTGGCGTACGGGGCCTGGGGCGAGAAGCTGGTGGACGGCGAAGTCCGCGAAGGAACGGTCCGCTCCACCGTGGTTGTCGGTCCCGACGGGAACGTGGTCCTGGCGCAGTACCAGGTCAGCCCGCAGGGCCACGTGCGGGCGCTGCGGGAGGAGCTCGGCATCTAGGCGCTCGGCATTGAGGTGCCACTGACGCCGCCTCCGCTCCGGATTCGGCTTTCTGCACCGCTTTCGGACAAGGGCGCCGCGGATCCGGGATCCCCGGCGCAGTGGTCCGATTCCGCCGCCGTTATCCGAAAACGCCGCGCTAGAACAAGGCGTCCGCCACGGCCTGCGTCAGCTGATGGATCACCTCGGTGCGTTCCGGGACGTCGCTGAGATCCTGGCCCTTGGTGTAGATCACCAGGGCGTACGCGGTGTTGCCCTGGGCGAGGACGGCGGCGTCGTGCAGTTCGTCCGCCAGGAGCCCGTACTTGTGGAAGACCGTGATCCCTTCCGGCACGGCGGCGGGAATGAGCGTCTCGTAGTTGGTGTCCTGCATATAGGACAGCAGCTGGGCGGTGTCCCCGGCGTTCAGCAGTGATCCGGAGTAGAGGCCGGAGACGATTGTCGCCATCTCCGCCGGTGTCAGCGTGTTGATTTCCGGGTCGTAGCTCACGCCCAGCGACGCCGCGTAGTCGGTCAGCTCCTCGTGGCCCACGGCATCCATGATCAGCGACCACGAGTCGTTGTCGCTTTGCTGGATCATCTCGCGGAGCTGGAATCCGGCGGTGTAGTCCCCCAGCGGGTCCTCGAGGCTGGCCGCCCCGGTTTCGACCAGGTGGTAGTAGGCCGCGGCGGCCAGGACTTTGGCGGTGCTGGCCGCCACGAACTTCTCCTGGACCCCGTATTCGTGGACGTCCGCGGAGGCGGCACCCTGCGAGAGGTCGACCAGCGCCACGCCGATCTGGTACTGGCTGTTGGCCGCGATGATCGCGTTGATCTGTGTGTCGAGCGTCGCGTCGATGGACGCCGCCGGCTGGGCCGATTTTTGAGCAGATTCCGGGGTAGATTCCTGGGCGGATTCCTGGGCCGGTGCGTCAACGCCAGCCGATGCCGGAGCGCTGGCTGCCGCCGTCGTCGGGGCAGAGGGAGCAGCCGACGCCGTCGTGAGACTCGCCGCCGTCGAGCGGGCAGCCGAGCGGGCTTCCGCGGAGGAATAGATGCCTGCGGCCAGCACGACCGCCAGCACCGCGGCACAGGCCGTCAGGATCATGGCCCGGACCCGGCCACGCCCCGGATGCCGTCCGGTGACGGTGCGTCGGGATCCGAAACGTGGCTGTCGTGGCGTGTGATCTTCCGGCGTGTGATCTTCCATAGTGGCTTCAAGCTAGCCAGCGCAGCTATGCCGAAGCTATGAAAAACCTGTCACTGCGCAACGGACGCGGTGCACCGGACAATTTGCAACGGACCCGGCGCAGCTGCCGAACTCACAAGGACGGGCGCCCCGCAACGAACCCGTATCCGCCGCCTCCGGCCGCCGTCGCACCGCCCATCCATCGTCTCCCACACCGTCGGAATACAGCCTTCGGCGCCGGTGTTGTGCACCACAGACCCGTTGCCTCCTCCTTCGAAGGATCACCATGAGCGCCAATCCGACCATCAAGCTCCAGCCCGGCACCCCGGCCCCGGCATTCACCCTGCCCGACGCCGAGGGCAAGCCGGTTTCCCTCGCCGACTACCGCGGCAAGAACGTGATTGTGTACTTCTACCCGCAGGCCGCGACCCCGGGCTGCACCACCGAGGCCTGCGATTTCCGCGACAACCTCGCCTCCCTGCAGGGCTCAGGCTACGAAGTCCTGGGCATCTCCCCCGACGCCCCGGACGCCCTGGCCCACTTCACCGGCGACTTCGCCCTGACCTTCCCGCTCCTGGCCGACGAGGACCACGCTGTAGCCCTCGCCTACGGCGCCTGGGGCGAGAAGCTGGTCCACGGCGAGATCACGGAGGGAATCGTCCGCTCCACCGTGGTGCTGGACCCCGAGGGCAAGGTGAAGCTGGCGCAGTACCAGATCAAGGCCCAGGGCCACGTCGCAGCGCTGAAGGAAGAGCTGGGCGTCTAGCAGCGCGGATCCCCGGTGCGCCCGTCCGGATAGCAGCGTGCCTGTCCGGAAACGCCGCGAAAAGCCGCCCGGCGGCCTACAGCTTGGTCCCGGCCGCCACTGTGGCGGTGGACCGGAGCCGGATTGCGCCGTCGTGCTCATAGCGGCCCAGCAGCGCGAACACGTCGGAGCGGATCAGTGCCCGCGACTCCTCGTCCGCCTTGGCCAGCCCCATCGCCACGGTGGTCGCGATGTCGGTCATGAACTCCCAGTAGCTCTCGGGGGATTCGAACACCAGGTCGGTGCTGACCTTGCGCTCGGCCACGTCCGCGAGCCCGGCGTCGTTGAACATCCGGGTCATGAACCCGGTGGGTGCACAGCGGAACAGCCCGGGAGTCCCTGCGGGCGGAATGGGCAGCTCGCGGTGCCGGGCAATCGTGCCCAGGATCAGGCTGGCCCACGGGTTCTCGGCGGCGCGTCCCCAGACGACGGCGCCAACCCGGGCCCCCGGCTTCGCGGTGCGTGCCATCTCGCTCACGGCCGCGGACATCACCGGAAAGAACATCAAACCGAAGCGGCAATACACGGCGTCGAACGTGCTGTCACCGAACGGCAGGGCGGCCGCGTCGCACACCTCAAAGTCCAGGTTGTGCAGGCTCCGGGCCGATGCCTTCTCTTCGGCCACGCGGAGCATCCCGGCCGAGATGTCGGTGAGGACCACACGCCCGTCCGGCACGTGCTCGGCCACATTGAGTCCGGGTTCTCCCGAGCCTGCCGCGACATCCAGCACCCGGGAGTTTGTGCGCAGGCGGAGCTCCTCGAGCAGGGCGTCCCCGAACGGGGCATGCCAGCCGAGCAATTCAGCGTCCCATTTCTTCCAGCCCGCCGAGAACTCATCCCAGAGCAAGCGCTGCTGGTCCCGGACGCGGTCGGCTGAGGCTAACATGGCGGTTCCTTAGCTCGTCTGTACCTAGCCCTAGTCTGCGCCGGGAACCGGTCCCCGGCAATGAGTCGAAGGGCAGTAGGCTTAACGGCATGTCTTCCCACGAAACCCCCGGCACTGCAGGCACCGACCCCCGGCGGGAATCCGTCCCGGGCAGCGCCCCGGAGCGGCGCGAGGTCACCGTCCGCCGGGCGCCGAAGTACGTGCCTTTCCTGATCCTGGGCGGGCTCGTGGGTGTGGTCGCCGCGGCCATCATCGCCTACGCCCTGCCGGGTGATGCCAGCTACGACGCCGGCTCGGTTTTCGGCTTCTTCATGGTTCTTTGCGCGGCCGGCGGCGTCATCCTGGGTGCCGTGGCGGCCCTGGTGCTGGACCGGGTCAGCGTCCGCCGCGCCAAGCGCGCCGTCGTCGAGTCCGCCCCGGACGCCGACGACGACGAAAGCCGCGCCTGATCCTTTCCTGAGCCGGGCCTGAGCCGTGCCTGAGCCGGGCGGCAGGTCATAAAACGGCCGCCGGAAAAGTCTTAGCGCACATCGTGAGATAATCGACCAGTGGCACGCGGCGATGGAAAACTTTCTCATGATCTTCTCCCAGGCGAAAAAGGCCCTCAGGACGCATGCGGCGTCTTCGGGGTCTGGGCACCCGGTGAAGAAGTAGCAAAACTCACCTACTACGGGCTGTATGCACTGCAGCACCGCGGTCAGGAGTCGGCTGGTATTGCAACCAGCGACGGCAAGCGGATTAACGTCTACAAGGACATGGGCCTCGTTTCCCAGGTCTTCGACGAGACCACGCTGAACACCCTGACCGGGCACCTGGCCGTCGGCCACTGCCGCTATTCCACTACCGGCGCCAGCCACTGGGCCAACGCCCAACCCACCCTGGGCGCGACCGCCACGGGCACCGTGGCCCTGGCCCACAACGGCAACCTGACCAACACGGCCGAGCTCAAGGCGATGATCGAGGACCGCAACGGCGGAAACCTCAGCGGCGAGATGAAGCAGGGCAACACCTCGGACACCGCCTTGGTCACGGCGCTCCTCGAGGGTGAAGAGGGCAAGTCCCTCGAACAGACCGCCATGGAGCTCCTGCCCAAGATCAAGGGCGGCTTCTGCTTCGTCTTCATGGATGAGGGCACCCTCTACGCGGCCCGGGACACCTACGGCATCCGTCCGCTGTGCCTCGGCCGGCTGGAACGCGGCTGGGTGGTTGCCTCCGAGCAGTCCGCCCTCGCCACCGTCGGCGCCAGCTTCATCCGCGAAATCGAGCCCGGCGAGTTCATCGCGATCGACGAGGACGGCGTCCGCTCGCAGCGCTTCGCCGAGGCGACCCCGGCCGGCTGCGTTTTCGAATACGTTTACCTCGCCCGCCCGGACGCCTCCATTGCGGGCCGCTCGGTGTACGAATCCCGCGTGGAAATGGGCCGCCAGCTGGCCCGCGAAAACACCCAGGAAGCGGACATCGTCATCCCGGTGCCGGAATCGGGCACCCCCGCGGCTGTGGGTTACGCCGAGGAATCCGGCATCCCCTTCGCGCACGGCTTCGTCAAGAACTCCTACGTGGGCCGCACGTTCATCCAGCCCTCGCAGACGCTGCGCCAGCTCGGCATCCGGCTGAAGCTCAACGCCCTCGAATCTGTGATCCGCGGCAAGCGCGTGGTGGTGGTGGACGACTCGATCGTCCGCGGCAACACCCAGCGCGCCATCGTGCGGATGCTCCGCGAGGCCGGCGCCGCAAGCGTCCACATCAAGATTTCCTCCCCGCCGGTCAAGTGGCCCTGCTTCTACGGCATCGACTTCGCCTCCCGCGCGGAACTGATCGCCAACGGCGCCACCATCGAAGAAATCACCCAGGCCATCGGCGCCGACTCGCTCGCCTACATTTCCGAGGACGGCATGATCGCCGCCACCCGGCAGCCGCGCGAACGCCTCTGCACCGCCTGCTTCACCGGCAAGTACCCGATCGAGCTGCCCGGCGCGGACAAGCTCGGCAAGAACCTGCTCGAGCGCACCGACCTCGGCGGCCTTCCCGCCGCCTCCCCTGGGTCCAGTGCGGCTGCGGCCGGTTCCGGCGCAGCGTCCGCGTCTGCACCGTCCACGGCGTCCGACGCCGAACCCGGCACCTCGATCTCCGACGACCCGGCCGACAAGGCCGGCGCCACCGGCTGCGATCCGGGGCCGGACTCCGAATTCGAAGAACTGCTCACCGATGCCGACCGCGTCACCACAGCCGACAAGAAAGAGCCAGTATGACTTCCGCCTCCCCGGCCGCTGACATGAACGCCGCCCAGAACTCCGGCATCACCTACGCCTCCGCCGGCGTCGACGTCGAAGCGGGAGACCGCGCCGTCGAACTCATGAAGGATGCCGTCAAGGCAACCCACAACTCCTCGGTGATCGGCGGCGTCGGCGGGTTCGCGGGCCTCTACGACGTCTCCAGGCTGCTGACCTACAAGCGCCCGCTGCTGGCCACCTCCACCGACGGCGTCGGCACCAAGGTGGCAATTGCCCAGGCCATGGACATCCACGACACCATCGGCTACGACCTCGTCGGCATGGTGGTGGATGACATCGTCGTGGTGGGCGCCGAGCCGCTCTACATGACCGACTACATCGCCTGCGGCAAGGTTGTCCCGGAGCGCATCGCCGACATCGTCCGCGGCATCGCGGCGGCCTGCTCGGTTGCCGGCACCGCCCTGGTGGGCGGCGAAACCGCCGAGCACCCGGGCCTGCTGGGCGAAAACGAGTACGACGTCGCCGGTGCCGCCACCGGCGTGGTCGAGGCCTCCGAGCTTCTGGGTCCGGACCGTGTCCGCGCCGGCGACGTCGTGATCGGCATGGCCTCCTCCGGCCTGCACTCCAACGGCTACTCCCTGGTCCGCCGCGTCATCAACCACGCCGGCTGGGCCCTGGACCGCCAGGTTTCCGAACTCGGCCGCACCCTGGGCGAGGAGCTCCTGGAGCCCACCCGCGTCTACGCCGCGGACTGCCTGGACCTGGCCCGCACCTTCCCGGTGAACGGCTCGGCGGGCGGCAAGGCCGTGCACGGCTTCAGCCACGTCACCGGCGGCGGCCTCGCGGCCAACCTCGCCCGCGTCCTCCCGCAGGGCCTGCTGGCCACCGTGGACCGCTCCACGTGGGAACTGCCGGCCATCTTCAAGCTGGTCTCCGAGCTCGGCAACGTCCCGCTGGCCGACCTCGAGCGCACCCTGAACCTGGGCGTGGGCATGGTCGCCATTGTTTCCCCGGAAGCCGCCGACGCCGCCGTGAACCGGCTCAACGAACGCGGCCTGCCGTCCTGGATCATGGGCACGGTCCAGGAGAACTCGGATTCGATCGTGAAGACGGGCCCGGACTATGTCCAGGGCGCCAAGGGCGTCGACGGCGGCGCCGTCCGCCTGGTGAACAGCTACGCCTAAACCTCATCGAGTGCTCCAAAACCGCCCTTTAGCAGCTTCAAAACGGCGGTTTTGGAGCACTCGACTTGTTTAAACCTCCAACAGGCTGAAGACGCCGCCCTGCGGGTCCTGGATCGTGGCGATGCTGCCGGCTTCCTCGCCGTCTTCCGGCTCAATCAGCACGACGCCGCCCGCGGCCACCGCCGCCCGCACCGCTTTCGCGACGTCGGAGACGCCAAAGTAGACCTGCCAGCCGGGCTGGAGGGTGTCCTGCGCATCGCCCGGAACCCGGGCGATCCCGGCCACCTCGGTGCCGTCCACCATGAGCGTGGTGTACGTGCCGCCGTCGTCCTGGGGGTATTCGGTCACCTCGTGCCCGAAGAGCTGCTGGAAGAACCCGACGGCGGCCTGCGGCTCCGGGGTCAGCAGCTCGGCCCAGGCCAAGGCGCCCGCCTCCTGGCTCCGGGCGGCTCCGAAGTGGGTGCCCGCCTGCCAGGCCCCGGTGGTTCCGCCGCCGGGCGGGGCGAAGAAGACCATGACGCCGGTGTCGCCGATGGACTCGGGGCCGAATTCGAGATGCCCCGTGGAATGGGCCAGTTCGGCCGCCAGGTCCCGGGCGTCGCCGACCGCGAAATACACGTTCCACCGGCCCGGCTCCCCCGCGGATTCCTGCGGCGTGCCCTGCGGCGAGTTCTGCGGCGCGAGCACCGTGACCAAGTCCTCACCGAGGAAGGCCTTCGCGTAACTGCGTCCGTCCGGGGTGGGCAGGTCTTCGTACCGCCAGCCGAAAACCTCCGTGTAGAAGGCCTTCGCCGCCTCCACGTCCTTGGTCTGGAGATCCGTCCAGCAGAGCTCGCCCTCGGCGAATCCTGTGCGCATGGTCATGGCAGTCCTTCCGGGGCGGCGATGCTGTGTCCGGGAGAATCCGGCACGATCAACCTAGCCCGCGGTCCCGCCGGTGACAACTGCGCTTCCGGCCCCGGGCCGGGCTGCACGGGGCACAGAAAGGCCGCCGGCCACACCTGAGACAGGCGTGGCCGGCGGCCTGAAAATCTTTGGCTGGCACCGCGGTGCCGGAAGAATCCCCCGGAGAAAACTGCCGGAAGGAAGCGTCGACTAACCTATACGACGGGAATCTACCTCGTCGTCGTCGTCTTCCACATCGTCCGCGTACTTATCCACATACGCTGAATAATCCGGCTCGACCGGGTCATCCGCGAAGTGGCTCGTGGCACGACTTCCCGGGCCCGTGAGCTCGCGCTGAAGGGCCGAATAGTCAGTGTTCGGGGAGTAGTACTTGATGTCCCGAGCCTGCTTGGTAGCTTTTGCCTTTTGACGGCCGCGCCCCATGGCGTGACCCCCTTTTGTACTTGGACCGGAGGTGGTCACCTTTGGCGATCGGTGAGGCCCCGGAATGTTTGGTCAATTTGTCGTACACCTAGATTACATGCTTTCGGCCTCAACTGCTTGCCGGACCGCCCCCTGTGGACAGCGTGGCGCTTCCGGCCGAGGCGGCCGCGGCCCCCGCGGCATGCGCCGCGCCGCGCATCTTCGATAGAGTTTCGTGATGTGCTCCCAGAAACGGGCCACGATGCCGGGCCTCCAGCCCCGGCAAAGACGCACGGAAGTGGTGAATTTCTCAGTGACCGAAGAGAATCCAAGGCACGACGTCGGGCCCGTCCCGCCGCCGCCTTCGAGGCTGCCGACGTCCGCCCTGCCCGTTGTCACGGCCGACCCGGAACCGGCCGAACCCGCCGGGGCGGCGCCAGCCGCGAAACGCTCGGACGCGACGCGCTGGGGCCTGAAACCCTGGGCGGCAGCGCGCGCGGCTGCAGCGCGCCCAGGTGCGAAGGGCTCAGACATCACTATCGCCGGCATCATCACCGCAGTCTCGGACCGTGCGCGAGACCGTGCCCGCCCCCTGGCCCGCCGGATCCGCCGCCAGGGGCCCAAGCGGCTCGGCGTGGCTGCGGCCGTGCTCGCCGCTCTCGGGCTTCTGCTGTGGTGGGCGGTGGCCTCATTTGCCGGCAGTCCCCAGCCCTCAGCGGACGGCAGCGGCAGCCCGGCCCCCGCAGCATCGTCGGAGTCGGCGTCGGCCCCGGCCAACCGCGGAACCCTGCCGCTGGAAGGCGTCAGCCCGCTGGACTTCCAGCTGCGGGACTGCTTCAAGGACTTCGATCCGGATGCGCAACAGTCCACCATCGTTGACTGCGCCACCGGCCACTCGGCGCAACTGGTCGCCGTCGAGAAGTACGCGGCAGAGGACTCCTACCCCGGCCGGGAAGCCCTCAAGCAGAAGGCGCGCGCTGCCTGCAAGGCCGCACCGCTGACGGACAAGGCCGGCGACTACGCACTGAGCTACAAGCTGGCCTACCCGAGTTCGAGCAGCTGGGGCAAGGGCGACCGCCGGGTCGACTGCTACGTCGTGACGGACGCCGGAAACGTCATCATGGAGTCCCTGCTCTCCTAGCCTCACCCAGCCTTACCTCACCTAGCCTTAAACGCCGCTGGCAGCCGGGTTCGAATCCGGCTGCCAGCGGCGTTTAAGGCACTTTTCGTATCGGCGGCTACTCCTTGCGCCTCACCGAGAGCCCGGTGCCGGTGGACGCGCCGCCGTCGGGCCGGTCCATGGCCTCCGGCCCGCCCATGGTGAGTTCCATCAGGTCCGGCGCGGTGTCCACCACTACCGTGTCGCCGTCGGAGATCTCACCGGCCAGGATGGCCCGTGCCAGCCGGTCGCCGATCTCGCGCTGCACCAGCCGGCGCAGCGGCCGGGCGCCGTACGCGGGATCGAAGCCCGTGACGGCAAGCCACGCGCGGGCGCCCTCGGTCACTTCGAGGTTCAGCCGGCGGCCCTTGAGCCGCTCGCCCAGCTCCTTGACCTGCAGCTCCACAATCCGGGACAGCTCCTCGACGCTCAGCGGATCGAACAGCACCACCTCATCCAGCCTGTTCAGGAACTCCGGCTTGAAGGAGGCATGCACGGTCGCCATAACGGCATTCTTTTTGGCTGCGGCGTCGAGGTTGGGGTCCACCAGGAACTGGCTGCCCAGGTTCGAGGTGAGCACCAGGATCACGTTGCGGAAATCCACGGTGCGGCCCTGACCGTCGGTGAGGCGGCCGTCGTCGAGCACCTGCAGGAGGATGTCGAAGACCTCCGGGTGGGCCTTTTCCACTTCATCGAGCAGCAGCACCGAGTACGGGCGGCGGCGGACGGCCTCGGTCAGCTGGCCGCCCTCCTCGTAGCCGACGTAGCCGGGGGGCGCCCCGACAAGCCGGGCCACGGAATGCTTCTCCGAGTATTCGGACATGTCGATCCGCACCATCGCGCGCTCGTCGTCGAAGAGGAAGTCGGCAAGGGACTTCGCGAGCTCGGTCTTGCCGACGCCGGTGGGGCCGAGGAACAGGAAGGAGCCGGTGGGCCGGTTGGGATCGCTGATCCCGGCGCGGGCGCGGCGCACGGCGTCGGACACCGCGGCGACGGCCTTCTTCTGGCCGATCAGCCGCTCCCCCAGGACCTGTTCCATGTTCAGGAGCTTCTGGCTTTCGCCCTGCAGCATGCGCCCCGCCGGGATGCCGGTCCAGGCCGAAATCACCTCGGCGATGTCATCCGCGGTGACCTGGTCGGCCACCATCTGCCCGGACTTGTCGGGCACGGCCGCTTCGGCCTCGGCGGCGGCGTTCAGTTCCCGATCCAGGGCCGGAATCTCGCCGTAGAGGATTCTGGACGCCGTCTCGAGGTCACCTTCACGCTGGGCTTTGTCGGCCGCGGAGCGGAGCTCGTCGAGCTTGGCCCGCAGGTCGCCCACCCGGTTCAGGCCGGCCTTCTCGGCCTCCCAGCGGGCGTTCAGGGCCGCGAGCTCTTCCTTCTTGTCCGCCATGTCCGCGCGCAGGGCCGCCAGCCGTTCCACGGAGGCGGGATCGGTCTCGCCGGCCAGGGCCAGTTCCTCCATGGTCAGGCGGTCCACCTGGCGGCGCAGCTGGTCGATCTCCTCCGGCGCGGAGTCGATCTCCATCCGCAACCGGGACGCGGCCTCGTCCACAAGGTCGATCGCCTTGTCCGGCAGCTGCCGGCCGGAGATGTACCGGTTGGAGAGGGTGGCGGCGGCCACGAGGGCGGAGTCGGAGATGGAGACCTTGTGGTGGGCCTCGTAGCGTTCCTTGAGGCCGCGCAGAATGCCGATGGTGTCCTCCACGCTCGGCTCGCCGACGTAGACCTGCTGGAACCGGCGCTCCAGGGCCGGGTCCTTTTCGATGTTCTCGCGGTACTCGTCCAGGGTGGTCGCACCGATCAGCCGCAGCTCGCCGCGGGCCAGCATCGGCTTGAGCATGTTGCCGGCGTCCATGGAGCTGTCCCCCGTCGCACCCGCCCCGACGACGGTGTGGAGCTCGTCGATGAACGTGACGATCTGGCCCTCGGAGCCCTTGATTTCCTCCAGGACGGCCTTGAGCCGCTCCTCGAATTCACCGCGGTACTTCGCCCCGGCCACCATTGAGGCGAGGTCCAGGGCGATCAGGGTCTTGCCGCGCAGGCTTTCGGGGACGTCGCCGGCCACGATCCGCTGGGCAAGTCCTTCGACGACGGCGGTCTTGCCCACGCCGGGCTCGCCGATGATGACGGGGTTGTTCTTGGTCCGGCGGCTCAGCACCTGGATGATGCGGCGGATCTCGGCGTCGCGGCCGATCACCGGATCCAGCTTGCCGGAGCGTGCAATCGCGGTGAGGTCGGTGCCGTACTTCTCCAGCGCCTGGAACGTGTTTTCGGGGTCGGCATTGTCCACCTTGCGGTCGCCGCGGACACCCGGCAGGGCGGCGAGCAGGGCCTCGTGGGAGGCGCCGGAGTCGCGCATCAGCTTGCCGACGGCGTCACTTCCGGACGCGAGCCCCAGCAGCAGATGCTCGGTGGAGACGAAGGAATCGCCAAGCCGCTCGGCCTCGTTCTGGGCATTCTTGATGGCCTGCAGGGCGGTGCGGGACAGCTGCGGCTGCTGCACAGAGCTGCCGGAGGTGGACGGAAGGGCCTTGATGGCGCTGCTGGCCTGGACGCTGACGGAATCCGGGTCCGTCCCGGTGGCGCGGAGGAGCGCGACGGCAACACCCTCACGCTGGTCCATGAGCGCCTTGAGCAGGTGGGCGGGCTCGAGCTGGGGGTTCCCCGCCGTCGAGGCGTTCATGGCAGCTGCCGCCAGAGCCTCCTGGCTCTTGGTGGTGAATTTGGCGTCCAAAGAGAGCTCCTTCCGGGAACATGCAGATATTAAAGTTGAGTGTACTCCGCTCAACTTTGCATCGGGTCGCTTTGGGTCCATGTTTGCCGAGGGCGAAACAGCTGTCTAGGGCCGGAGTCCCCGCGGGCCCGGGGCGGGGCGGCTCTCCGCCGCGCCCGCGACTGGGGCTGGGGCTGCGGCTGGGGCTGCGGCTGCGCACGCTCGGCTGCGGCTGCGCACACCCGGGACATGCCCTCCCCTGGCCGCGAGGAATGGACATAATCCCACTATGTCCACTGTTCGGATCCAGGACTGGACATGTCCCGTCCATCTGGGCGCGAAAAATGGGCATGTCCACCGGGTGCGGCGCCAGGAATGAGCATGTCCCGCGGGAATGACTTAACGTTGCTTAACATTCGACGGCCTCCTTACTGTAACTGAGGTCACAGGAACACAAACCGACGCGAAGGAGGGCCGGACATGCAGGACCACGCCACAAGCGCCACCGCGGACGGCCGGGTGCCGCCGGTTTCGGCCGCCGCAGTGGCCCGGGCCGCCGGGGTTTCCTCGGCCGCGGTGTCCTACGTCCTCAACGGCAAGGGCGGAGTCTCGCCGGAGACCCGGCGCCACATCATCCACGTGGCGAACGAACTCGGCTTCAGGCCCCGTAAGCCCTCGCAGTCCACGGACCCGCAGCGGACCCGGGTCATCGGGCTGATCCTGCCCAACATCATCAACCCGATGTTTCCGCGCTGGGCGCAGGGAGTCATCACGGCCGCGGCGGAGTCCGGCTACGAGGTATTCGTCGCCACCACCCAGGACGATCCGGAGGTGCTCGCCCAAGTCACCTCGACGCTCGCGCAGCGGCCGGCCTCCGGGACATGCCCTGCCCGGCCCCGAAGAATGGCCATCTGCGCTGCCATTCCTGGTCCCGAAACTGGACATGTCCCCCTCAGCCAGCCCGGCCACGGGACATGCCCTCCGCTGACCCGCACCGATGGACATACTCCCCATATGCCCGTTCCCGGGCCTGAAGACTGGACATGTCCCTCGCTGCCGCGTGTGACCACTGGACATGTCCCCCGCTGGCCCGGCGTGACCACGGGACATCGGACTCAGGCGGGCGAAGCCCCACCCGGAAGGAGCGGCGCGGTGGCCGGGTCCCCCAAGGAACCGGCCACCGAACCAAACACTCCCACCCCAAAAGCTTGTCACATGTTTGACAAGATTGTCACACGACGCTCCGGGCCGCACCGAAGCTCGTCGGTATTGTGGAAACCATGAATGAGACGGCGGCACCGCAGAATCCCGAGCACCGGAGTGTATTCCTGGACAAGGAGCACCCTGCCGCCTGGCGCGCACTCAACGGGCTGGGCCTCAAAGCCAAGGAAGCCGCCGCCGAGGCCGGGCTGGACGGGAAGCTGATCGAGCTGCTCCATGTCCGCATTTCGCAGATCAACGGGTGCGCCTACTGCCTGGACCTGCACGTGGGCGATGCGGTCAAGAACGGGGAATCGGCCCAGCGACTGGCTGTCCTCCCCGCCTGGCGCGACACCACCCTCTTCTCCGACAAGGAACGCGCAGCCCTGACCCTGGCCGAGGCCATCACCACCATCTCCGACGCCCACACCCGAGACCACGAAGGCGCCCAGGCCCGCAGGCACCTGACGGCCGAGGAATTTTCCGCCGTCAGCTGGCTGGCGATCACGATGAACGCGTTCAACCGGGTCTCCATCGTCAGCCAGCACCCGGTCCGCGCGCGCCTAACCGCGCCCGCGCTAGCCCGCGCCGCCGCACTAACCGGCCTACGCCGGGTAGATGGACACCGCCGCGGCCTTGACCACGAAGTAGGCCTCCAGCCCCGGCACCAGGCCGAGGTCTGCGGAGGCAGCCGGCGTGATGTCGGCCGACAGCTCGCCGGCACGGACCCGGATCTGGTCCCCGTGCGGCTCCAGATCCGTGATCCTCACCCGGAACGAGTTCCGCGGGCTGCCGTGCGCCTCGCTGAGGAACACGGACACGGCCGACGGCGGAAACGCGGCCACGCCGGCCTGCCCGGGGACCAGCGGATCATCATGTTGCCCGGCGAATTCCAGCCCGTCGGCCGACCGGATGCCGGCGGCGGTGACGGTTCCCGCCACCAGGTTCAGCCCGGCAAGTCCGGCGGCAAAGCGGCTGCGCGGGCGCTGGAGCACCTCGCGGACGGGGCCTTCCTCGGTGATCCGGCCCTCTTCCAGGACAATCACCCGGTCGGCGAGCATGTACGCGTCCAGGACGTCGTGGGTAACAATGACGGCGCGGCGCCCGGCGAGGACGCGCTTGAGCAGCCGGCGCAGCAGCGGCGCGGCGTGGATGTCGAGGGCCGCCATGGGCTCGTCCAGCAGCAGCACGTCGGGGTCGGCGGCCAGCGCACGGGCCACGGCCACCCGCTGCGCCTGGCCGCCGGACAGTTCCCCGGGCCGCCGGGAGGCGAGCTCCGCGGCGTCGACTTCGGCCAGCCAGTGCCGCGCGGTTTCCCGGGCCGCAAGCTTTGCCATGCCGGCGCTGCGGGGTCCGAAGGCCACGTTGTCGAGCGCGCTCAGGTGCGGGAACAGCAGCGGCTCCTGGGCCAGGAGGGCAGTGCCGCGGCGGTGGGGGGCCGTCCAGGTATTCACCCCGGGACCGAGATCGAACAGGACCTTGCCGTCCACCTCACCCCTTCCGGTATCCGGTCGGAGCAGGCCCGCCATGACTGACAACAGCGTGGATTTGCCGGCCCCGTTGGGACCCAGCACGGCGAGGGTTTCCCCCGGCGCCAGGCTCACGGAGACGTCGAAGCCGCGGGCGGCGATGACGGCGTCAATCCGGACGCTCACGGCGCCACCCTCTCCCGCGCCGTCTCCGGCGTCCCCTCGCGCGGGGCGCGCTCCGCCGCACCGGGTCCGCGCGTGCCGGCCGCCGCCGGGCCCCGGTAGGACAGCCCGACGACGGCGACGGCCACCGCGACAAGGAGCAGTGACAGCGCGACGGCGGCGTCGGCGTCGGTCTCGCGCTGCAGATAGATCTCCAGCGGCAGGGTGCGGGTGACGCCCTGCAGGCTCCCGGCGAATGTGAGGGTGGCGCCGAATTCGCCCAGGCTGCGCGCGAAGGAGAGCACGGCGCCGGAGGCCAGCCCGGGCATCACCAGCGGGAGGGTCACCCGGCGCAGCACCGTGGTGGGGCGCGCACCGAGAGTCGCGGCGACGGCCTCGTACCGGCTCCCGGCCGAGCGCAATGCGCCTTCGAGGCTCACCACCAGGAACGGGAGTGCAACGAAGGTCTGGGCCAGGATCACGGCCGTCGTCGAAAAGGCGATCTGGATGCCGGCCAGTTCCAGCGAGCGCCCAAGCAGACCCTGCCGGCCGAAGGTGTAGAGCAGGGCGATGCCGCCGACGACGGGCGGCAGGACGAGCGGCAGCAGCACGAAGGAGCGGAGCAGGCGCTGCCCGCGGAACTGCCCGCGGGCCAGGACGAGGGCCAGCGGGACGCCCAGCACGATGCACAGCACTGTGCTGGCCGCGGAGGTGCGCAGGCTCAGCCCCAGGGCGGTCAGGGACGATTCCGAGGTGACCAGCGGCAGGAACTGGGCCCAGTTGACCTTCGCGACGATGGCGGCCAGGGGCAGCAGGACAAAGAGGGCGCCTGCCGTGGCGAGGACATAGATCCAGCGCGGGATGCCCTGGTAAGCGTGCCTCATCCGCGCCTCACTGTGTGCCGAATCCGGCGTCGCCCAGGACCTTCTTGCCTTCGGCGCCGGTGACCAGCGCAACGAAGGCCGCTGCCAGTTCCTTGTTCTTGCTGGAGCCTACGGTGGCGATGGGGTAGGTATTGACGGCCTGGTCCGCCTCGGCGAACGGTATCCCCTTGACCTTGTCGCCGGCGGTCTTGACGTCCGTGACATAGACGACGCCGGCGTCGGCCTCGCCCGAGGTGACCTTGCCCAGGACGTCGGTGACCGAGGATTCCTCGCTGACCGGGTTCAGTGTCACGCCGGTGGCTTTCTCGACCGCGGCGGTCGCGGCGCCGCAGGGAACCTGGCCGGCGCAGACCACCACCCGGACCCCGGGACGGGCAAGATCGGCGAAGGAAGCGATCGACGCCGGGTTGGCCGGCGGGACGGCGATCGCCAGGACGTTGGTGGCGAAGTTCGCGGCCGTGCCGTCCAGCAGTCCGGCGTCGGCAAGCTTGGCCATGTTCTTGGTGTCCGCCGAGGCAAAGACGTCCGCTGGGGCTCCCTGGCTGATCTGTGTGACGAGGTCGGAGGACCCGGCGAAGCTCAACGCCACCTTGGTGCCCGGGTTCGCCGCCTCAAACTCGGCCGCCAGCTTCGTGAAGGTGGCCTTCAGCGAGGCGGCCGCGAAGACCGTCAGGGTTCCGGAGAGCCTGGCCCCCTCCCCTGCGCTTGACGTCGAGCCGCCGGCGCCTGCTGCCGTGCCCGGTCCGCTGGCGGGCGCTCCGGCCGCGCACGCGCTCAGGCCAGCGGCGAGCAGGGCAGCGACGAGCAGGGCGGAGGGCTTGCGCGGCAATCTCATATGATGCTCTTTCCTTTGGGCGTTTCGATGATCACGGTGGTGGCTTTCACGACCGCGGTGGCGACGGAGCCGAGTTCCAGCCCGAGATCACGCACGGCCTCGCTGCTCATCAGGGACACCACCCGGAAGGGTCCGCACTGGAGCTCGACCTGCGCCATCACCTTGTCTGCCGTAATGGCGGTCACGAGTCCCACGAAGCGGTTCCGGGCCGAACTGCCCACCCGGGCAGGGTCTTCCGGAAGCTGGGCCTGCTCCCGGGCAAGCTGGGCGAGCTCAAGGCCGTCCACGGCCAGCCGGCCGGAATCATCCTTGAGCGGGGTCAGGTTTCCTTGCTCGGTCCAGCGCCGGACGGTGTCGTCACTAACACCGAGAAAACGGGCTGCTTCGGAGACGCGAATCTTAGGCATATCCCCACTCTATTCCTCATTTGCGGTTTATTGATTGAATATTAACCGCATAAGCCGAACTGTGGTGTCGCGCGGCAAGCACGTGGCCATAGCCTCGGATGGCGTGCAGTCGTAAGCTCTGGAAGTGGGGCGGAGCCGCGGTCACCGAGGGAGCACTGCCATGAAGTGGGTCAGGCCGGGTCACCCGGAATACGACGAAAGACGAAAACTCTTCAACGCGATGATCGACCGCCATCCGGCCGTGATCGCTCAATGCGGCACCCCGGCCGAGGTGGCCGAGGCGTTGGCCTATGCGCGGACGCACGGCCTCGATGTCGCCGTCCGGGCGGGCGGCCATTCCGTGGCCGGCATGTCCACCAACGAGGGTGGCCTGGTGGTGGACGTCCGTCCGATGAAATCCGCCCGGGTGGACCCGGAAGCCCGCACTGCCACCGTGGGCGCGGGCCTCACCTGCGGGGAGTTTGACCGCGCCACCCAGGATTACGGCCTCGCCATCACGGGCGGGCGGGTCTCGACGACCGGTCTCGCCGGCTTCACGCTCGGGGGCGGGTCCGGCTGGCTCGAGCGTGCCTTCGGTTTTGCCTGCGACGACCTCGTCTCCGTGGACCTGGTCACTGCCGCCGGCGAGCAGGTGACGGCCAGCGCCGGGGAGAATCCCGAGTTGTTCTGGGCCCTGCACGGAGGCGGCGGGAACTTCGGCGTCGCCACGTCGTTTACGTTCGGCCTGCACCCGCTGGGGCCAAAAGTACATGCCGGGCTCCTGATGTGGCCCGGGGACGCGGCCGCGGAACTCAGCCGCGGCTACCGGGAACTGGCCCTTGCGGCTCCCAAGGAAGAGTCCGCCACCCTCATCTATGCGATTGCGCCGGCGGAACCCTTTGTGCCCCCGAACATGGTCGGCAAGATGGCGGTGTGCGTCGTGTATGTGTTCGCCGGGGACGCCGCGGAAGGCAAGGAACACGCCAAGGCCTACCGGGAACTTGGCCCTGTTGTGGACCTGGTGGAGGACACGGACTATGCAGACTTCCAGTGCTCCCTCGACGACCCGCCGGGCAAGTACAACTACTGGAGCGCTGACTATCACGACGAACTCTCCGACGATGCCTTGGACGTCATCATCGAATCGGCCCGGAACCTCCCGGGACCAAGTTCCCAGCAATTGATCGCCCATTGGGGCGGGGCCGTGAGCGGGCCTGCCGCCGCCGCTACCCCGCTACTGAACCGGAGCGCCAACTGGGTGAGCCACCCGTTCGGTCTGGGCGACACTCCGGAGGGCGGGCAGGAAGCGAAAGCCTGGGTCAAACGGTTCCGCCAGGATATCTCCCCCTACGCGACCGGTGGCGTGTGGCTGAACTTCATCGGCAACGAAGGACAGGACCGGATTCGCGCGGCCTACGGCGAGGAAAACTATGCCCGTCTGGCGCAGGTGAAACGCGAGTTCGATCCACGGAACGTGTTCCGCGGCAACCAGAACATCCGGCCCGCCGTCGCGGTGTGACCCCCTGGGTGACCCTGCTGGGTGACCCCGGCCGGCGCACGCTCGATGCCCGGGCCGGTGTCCGCGGACGGCGCTAGACTGCCTCCATGGCCGTCTACGTCGATCCGCCTCTTTGGCCTGCCCACGGAACGCGCTTTTCCCACCTTGTCTCGGACACCTCGCTTGCGGAACTGCATGCCTTCGCGGCGGCCGCCGGCATCCCCGGACGTGCGTTCGACGGCGACCATTACGACGTCCCCGAGGCCCGGCACGCGGCCCTGGTGGCGGCCGGGGCCATCCCCGTGGAAGGCCGGGTCCTGGTCCGCAAGCTCATCGCCAGCGGACTTCGGATCCCGGCCCGCCGGCGCGGAAAGGCCCTCCGCGTCCCGCTCCTGAACCGCTGGAACGAGGCGCTGCCGGGTCACGACGCCCTCTTCCTGGACCTGCTGGACCGCTGGGGCGAGGAGCACCGGAAATACCACGGCCGCACCCACCTGCTGGCCGTGCTGGAGGCCTTGGACGTGCTGTGCGAGCCGGCCGATCCGCCCCGGGCCGTGGTGCTGGCCGCTTGGTTCCACGACGCCGTCTACCGCGGTGTCGCGGGCCAGGACGAGGAAGAATCGGCCCGGCTGGCCGAAGACCGGCTGCGGCATGCCGGCCTCCCCGCCGCCGAGGTCGAAGAGGTGGTGCGCCTGGTGCTGCTGACGGCGGAGCACTGTCCGGAGCCCGGAGACGACGCCGGCGCCCTGCTCTGCGATGCCGACCTCTCCGTCCTCGGCGGGGAACCGGAGGCCTACGCGCGCTACCGGGCCGCCGTCAGGGAAGACTTCGCGCACATCGGCGACGCCGACTTCGCCGCCGGCCGCGCCGCCGTCGTCCGCCGGCTCCTGCAGCTCGATCCGCTCTTCCATACGGACCGCGGCCGCGGACTGTGGCTGGAGGCCGCCCGGCGGAACCTGCAGGGCGAACTCGCGTGAGAAGTGTCCCGGCCGCGCACCGGGAGCTGCCGCCGTTCAGGCGGAAACGCTGAGGTGGTTGGCGAGCCGGTCGAACGACTCACGCCACCCTTCGCCGTGGCGGTCGCGGCTGGCCGCGGAGTCGAACGGACCCTGGGTGAACGTCATCTGGGTGCCGCCGTCGATCTCCTCCAACCGGATGGTGACCTCGGTCTCGAACCCGCGGGTGCCGTCGGGTTTGTCCCAGGCATGGGTGAACATGAACAGGTGCGGCGGCTCGATGTCAGTGTGCACCCCGCTCCACCAGAATTCCTGCCCGGTGCTGTCCTGAATCATGCAGGCGCGGTACAGGCCGCCGACTTCGAGGTCGGCGTCGATGCTCTCACGCGGGACATGGAAGCCGCGCGGACCCCACCACCGCGGAGCCTGATCCGGGTCCGTCAGTGCGGACCACACCACCTGCACGGGTGCCCTGAACTCGCGCACGATGACCAGCATGAGGTCCGTGTCGCCGGACGCCAGTTCACTCATGATCCTCTCCCCGGTTTCCTTAGAACGTGACAGCGGAGTCTCCCTCCGGCCGCGCTTCCGCCCTAGCGGCGGCTGTGGCTGTAGGTAGGCACAAACGGCGTATTGGTCGGGACGATCTGTTTGCCCAGCGGCATCAACGACACCGGAATGAGCTTGAGGTTAGCGATTGCCAGCGGGATGCCGATGATCGTGATGGCCATGGCGAAGGCCGTGATAACGTGCCCGATCGCCATCCAGATGCCTGCCACAAGCAGCCAGATGACGTTTCCCAGCAGGGTAAATACGCCGTGTCCGCCGGGCTTGTCCACCACCATGCGGCCGAACGGCCACAGGGTATAGGACGCGATGCGGAACGAGGCCAGGCCCCACGGAATGGTGATGACCAGCAGACAGCAGACGACGCCGGCAAAGAAGTATCCGAGGGCCAGCCACAGGCCGCCAAAGATCAGCCAGATGATGTTCAGGAGTGTCTTCATAGAACCATTCTCGCCCGTGGGAGTGACATTCGGCCTAGGGGTTGGCCCGGAACAATCCCGGACTTTCGGGTCGGCCCTCAGGCATCCGCCTGCTTGACCATGGCGGCCTCAACATTGATCTTGACCTTGTCGCTGACCAGCAGCCCGCCCGCTTCGAGGGCGGCGTTCCAGGTCAGGCCGAATTCTTTCCGGCTGATGTCCGCCTCGGCACTGAAACCAGCCCGTGTGGCGCCGAAGGGGTCCACCGCGACGCCCGTGAACTCGACCTCGAGTTCCACGGGTTTGGTGACGTCGCGGATTGTGAGATCGCCGGTCAGCACATAGTCTTCCCCGTCGCCGCGGATCCCGGTGGCCCGGAATGTCATGTCGGGGTACTTCTCGACGTCGAAGAAGTCCGGGCCGCGGACGTGGCCATCGCGGTTCGCGTCCCCCGAATCGAAGCTGGCCGTCTTGATCGTGGCATGCAGACTGGCATCCGCCAGAGACTCGCGGACCCTTGCCTCGGCGGTGGCTTCGTTGAACCGCCCGCGGACCTTGCTGATGCCCGCATGGCGGACGCTGAAACCCACTTCGCTGTGGGACATGTCCAGCGTCCACACTCCGGGGGTCAAACCTTCGGGCAGAGTCACAACGGTCTCCTTCGAGCGGGGGCGGGCCTGTTCCCGCCGTGGTGATCGGGGTATTCCCCTCACCCTGCATGCTAACGAGGAAGCCCGCCCCGGGCTAGGTCCCGCCGGCCCTTGACGCGGGGCACGGGCGAGGAAAGTGTCCGC
>CAWEPM010000034.1:0-37234 GCA_963810895.1 uncultured Actinomycetota bacterium | reverse complement strand
GGTCCTACAGGAGTCTTACGAACGCTCCCGCAGGTCCTACACGAGTCTGACGAACGCTCCCGCAGGTCCTACACGAGTCTTACGAACGCTCCCGCACGAATGTGCGGGAGCGTCCGGCGTCAACCCGCGAAACGTGCGGGAGCGTCCGGCGTCAACCCGCGAAACGTGCGGGAGCGTCCGGCGTTAACCCGCGAAACGTGCGGGAGCGTCAGAGGAGGCGGCGCTCGGCGGCCCAGCGGGTCAGCTCGTGGCGGCTGGAGAGCTGGAGCTTGCGAAGCACCGCCGAGACGTGGGTTTCGACTGTCTTGATCGAGATGAACAATTCCTTGGCCACTTCCTTGTAGCTGTAGCCGCGGGCGATCAGGCGCATCACTTCGAGTTCCCGCGCCGAGAGCTTGTCCAGCTGGTCGTCGGCGATGTCCGCGGGGGCCGTGCCGAACGCGTCCAGGACAAAGCCGGCCAGCCGGGGCGAGAAGACCGCGTCGCCGCCGGCCACCCGGCGTACGGCGCCGCTGATCTCCGCCCCGGAAATTGTCTTGGTGACATAGCCGCGCGCGCCCGCCCGGATCACGGAGACCACGTCCTCGGCCGCGTCGGAGACGCTCAGCGCCAGGAACCGCGTGGTGCCCAGCAGCGGCGCCGAGCCGGCCAGCACCTCGCGCCCGCCGCCACCGCGGCCGCCGGGGAGGTGGACGTCCAGCAGCACGACGTCGGGACGCTGGGCTGCGATGACGGCGATTGCCTGTTCCACGGTGCCGGCCTCACCCGCGACGACGATGTCCGGGTCCAGGTCCGCCTTCAGCCCGGAACGGAAGATGGCGTGGTCGTCCACGATCACCACCCGGATCCCGGGAGAGTCGCCGGCTGACGGGTTTCCTGGTGCCGGGCTTTCTGGTGTCGGGTGTCCTGGTGCTGGGCTGGTCACGGTTTGGCCTCTCCGTTGGTGTTGTTGGCGGCAGCCGCCGGCAGTTCCGGCAGATGCGGCGGCGGTGACGGGCAGCCGGAGCCGCACCTCGGTGCCGTCCGGGCTGCTGATGATGGCGGCGGTGCCGCCATGGCGGTTCATCCGCCCGATGATCGATTCCCGCACGCCGAGCCGGTCCGCGGGAAGCGAATCCGGGTCGAAGCCTGGCCCCCGGTCCTTGACGAAAACCTCCGCTGCGGCGTCGGTGACTTCCAGGTAGACGGACACGGCGCCGCCTCCGTGCCGGGCGGCGTTCAGCATGGCCTCGCGGGCCGCCTGGACGAGCGCCTCGTGGCGCTGGGTCATGACGCAGTCCCCCACGGTGACCACGTCGACCGGGTGCCCCAGTGCGTCTTCAACCTCGGCGGCCGCGGCTTTGATGGCTTCGGAAAGCTGGCCGGATTCGTTGCCGGCGTCCCGGTACAGCCAGCCCCGCAGTTCGCGCTCCTGCGCGCGGGCCAGCCGGATGACGTCGTGCTCGTTGCCGGCGCGGCGCTGGATCAGCGCGAGGGTCTGGAGCACGGAGTCGTGGAGGTGGGCGGCGATCTCGGCACGCTCGGTGGCGCGGACACGCCCCGCTCGCTCGGTTTCCAGGTCCCGCCAGAACTTCAGGCCCCAGGGCAGCAGCACGAGGGCCACCCCGCCGAGCACCGCCACAGAGGCCAGGAGGGCCAGCCAGGTCTGTTCCCAGGACCCCGAGCCGGACACCATCACCAGCACGCCGGCCACCACGAGGGCGAGCCCGGCGGCGAGGCGCGCCCAGCCGCCGGCCTGGTCCGCCTTGGTCTTGTCCACGAGACCCGCGCGGCGGGTCTCGTCCAGCTGCATCCAGGCGATCGCGGCGCCGCCCAGGATCGCCGCGACCGGGATCAGGGTGCCCAGCGGCACGTCAACGCCGAGGAGCCGGGCGATCAGGATCCCGGCCGCCAGCAGCAGTCCGGCGCCCAGCAGGATCTCTTTGCCGAACGGCATGCCCGGGACCTTGGACCGCCAGGACCCTTGCGGCGCTGTCCCGGGGCCTCCGGGGGTCCCGGGGGCGCCAATGGCGCCCGCGGTGCCGGAGACACCGGGGATACCGGGGGCATCCGGGGTGTCCGGGGAGCTGACGGCCGGAGCGATTGGCGACGCCGGACGGCGGGCGTTTCGCCTGGCGCTCTCATCCGCCGTGGGGACCATGATCCAGAGCCAGGCGTAAAAGGCCACGCCGGCGCCGCCCGCGAGCGCAGCCACCACCATGCCGATCCTGACCATGCGCACCGGCCAGCCCAGATGGTTGGCGAGGCCTGCGCACACGCCGGCGATCACGCGATCGCTGCTGCGGACCAGCGGCGGGCGGGCGGGCGGGGTCGTCATGCATCAATCCAAGCACGGATCGGGGTTCCCCGGACGCGTTTGCGGGCCCAACCGGGGGCCACTCAGGGACCGTTCAGGGTGTTCCCCAGTAGAGCCCGGCCCCGGGAACGGGAAGGATCGAAGTATGAACCCGCACACTCCACACCCCGATGAAGGCCCGGCCTCCGCAGACCGGCCACAGACGGATCGACCAGATCCGGACCTTCCCAGAACCGCCCGGACCTTCCCGACGCAACCAGCCCGCCCCGGACCTTCCCGACGCAAGCCAGCCCGTCCCGGACCTTCCGCAACGGCCAGCCCGCCACAGACGTCCCGGCAGCAGGCCGGCCCGCCGCCGCTGCTGCCGGTTCCGGGCCCGACGGCGGGCCGTCGCCGGAGCCTCCGCGGCTCTACCCGGCCGGCGACCCGGATGGGCCGTACGCCCCGCCCCCGTTCTACGGCGCGGATCCATCCCAGGGCGGACCGTTCGCGGGCGGACAGTACCCGGGCGGACAGATGCCCGGACGACAGGGACAGAATTTCTTCGACTGGATCCGCAGCCAGGGCATCTACCGCGGACGCGACCGCTGGATCGGCGGCGTGGCCAGCGGCATAGCCCACCGGCTCGGCGTCGACCCGCTGATCATCCGCGGCGTCCTGATCGTCCTGACCATTTTCGCCGGACTGGGCGTGCTCGCCTACGGCCTCGCCTGGGCCCTGCTGCCCGAACCCGACGGCCGCATTCACGTCCAGGAGGCTGCCGCGGGCCGGTGGACCGCCGGCATGACCGGCGCCCTGATCACCACGGTCATCGGTTTCCCCAGCCTGGGCACCGGTGTCTGGGGCTGGGACCGCTTCGGCTTTGGCGCCTTCGTCTGGACCGTCTTCTGGGTGGGCGGTGCGATCTACGTCGTCTACTACCTGACCCAACGCAACAAGACCCGGAACGGAGCCACTCCCATGTCATCGCGTTACGACTCCAGCAGCCCGGCCGGCGCCGCGACCTTCGCAGGCACCGGCCGGCGCTGAGCAGCACTCCGCCGGGGGCTTCCCGCCGGCCGGCGTCCCGGCCTATGGCCAACCCGTCAACGACGGCAGCCTCTCCGACGCCGGCATCTCCGGCGCCGGCCCGGCTTGGGGTCCGCCTCCTCCGTCGGGCCCCACTCCGCCCGGCCCCGTTCCCCCCGGCGGCTACGGCCCGGGGCCGGGGGCCACTCCGCCTCCGTCCGCCCCGCGCAGCCTTGGCCCGGGCACACCGGCCGTCGCAATTACTGTCGGATCCGCCCTCCTGGTGGGCGGGGGGATCAAGGCCCTCGACGCCGCCAACGTGATCGATCTCGGCGACTCCGGCAATGCACTGGTCTGGGCGATCGCCGCGGCCATCCTGGGACTTGGAATCCTGTTTGCCGGGTTGCGGGGCCGGACCTCGGGGATCCTGAGCTTCTTCGCCGTCGTGGCCCTGCTGATCGGCGGAATCTTCAGCGTGGTCCCGCACGGTGACCGGTTCCGGTTCCAGAATGCCGACTGGACGCCGTCGAGCATTGAACAGGCCAGCGGCGGCTTCGAGATCACCGGCGGCAAAGGAACGGTGGACCTGACCAAGGTGGCGCTGAATCCGCCGCTGGGCTCCGACGTCGTTGTTCCCATCGACGCGACCGCCAGCAACCTGACTGTCGTCATCCCGGTCACAGTCCCCGTGCAGATCCAGGCGGACATGACCATGGGCAACCTCCACGAAGGCAACCAGGACCACGGCGGCGTGATGAACCAGCAGAGCGACTACAACACCTCCAAGCCCGGCGCCCGGATGGTCCTGAAGATCTCCGGAACCGTCAGCAACGTGACCATCAAGGAAGGCAACTGACATGAGCAGTTATGACGACTCCAGGGCCTCCGCCGGGCAGGACCCGGAAGCGGCCGGCTCCCCCGCACGGGTGGGCACAGTGGTGTGGGGGCTGATAGTGCTGGCCCTGGCCGCGCTGATCATCGTTTCCACGCTCGGCATCGTGGCCCTTAACGGCACCTATGTGCTGATCGGCCTGATGATCGGGGCGGGCGCCGCCCTCATTGTCGGCGGACTGATCTCGGCCCGCAGGCGTGACAATGAATCAACTTCAGGGAAGTCTTGAACCATGGATAAATTCTTCGACACCATCCGGGGCTTCGGCCTGAAACGCGGTCCGCAGCGCTGGCTTGGCGGCGTCTGCGGCGGAATCGCCGCCAAACTGAATGTTGACGTGGCCTGGGTCCGGATCGCCTACCTGCTCCTGTGCCTGCTCCCCGGCCCGGCCTTCGTGTTCTACCTCGCTGCGTGGCTGCTCCTTCCGGACCAGCGCAACGCAATCATCCTGCGAAACCTTCCTCGCGAAGCGTTCCTCCCGGCCATAGCTACAGTTCCCAGCCCGGCCGAGCCCCGGTCGCCAGGCCGGCCACGCCGGGCCGCAACCGGCGCAATGGACATGCTCCGCAGCACGACAGGTGCCCCCGCCTTCACGGCGGGGGCACCCTTGTGTAACCGTTTGTGTCCTGCCCCACACACGCCATTAGACTCTAGGTGAGCTCAGCGTGGCGCTCTGCCTGTACCCCTTCAAACCAGGATTTGAGCCAAGACATGAAAATTGGAATCCTCACCAGCGGCGGAGACTGCCCCGGACTGAACGCCGTCATCCGTGGCGCCGTCCTCAAGGGCATCGCCGTCCACGGCCAGCAGTTCGTGGGATTCCGGGATGGCTGGCGCGGCGTTGTCGAGGGCGACATTGTCGAGATTCCCCGCACCATGGTCCGCGGCATCGCCAAGCAGGGCGGCACCATCCTCGGCACGTCCCGCACCAACCCGTTCGAGAACGGCGGCGGTCCCGAGGTCATCAAGGCCAACATGGACCGGCTGGGGATCGACGCCATCATCGCCATCGGCGGCGAGGGCACGCTGGCCGCGGCAAAGCGGCTCACCGACGCCGGCCTGAAGATCGTGGGTGTCCCCAAGACCGTGGACAACGACCTCGACGCCACGGACTACACCTTCGGCTTCGACACCGCCGTGGAAATCGCCACCGAGGCGATCGACCGGCTCCGCACTACCGGAGAGTCCCACCACCGCTGCATGATCGCCGAGGTCATGGGCCGGCATGTGGGCTGGATCGCCCTGCACGCCGGCATGGCCTCGGGCGCCCACGCCATCCTGATCCCGGAGCAGAAGGCCTCCATGGAGCAGATCGCCGAGTGGGTTGTCTCCGCCCGCGACCGTGGCCGCGCCCCGCTGGTGGTCGTCGCCGAGGGATTCGTGCCCGAAGGCCAGGAGTCCCCGCACTCGGAGCGCGGACTGGACACCTTCGGCCGGCCCCGCCTCGGCGGCATCGCCGAGATGCTGGCGCCCGAGCTCGAGGCACGCACCGGCATCGAGACCCGCGCCACGGTCCTTGGCCACATCCAGCGCGGTGGCGTCCCGACGGCGTTCGACCGTGTCCTGGCCACCCGCCTGGGCATGGCGGCCATCGATTCGGTGGTGGAGAAGCGCTGGGGCACGATGGTTTCCCTGCACGGCACGGACATCGTCCACGTCGGCTTCGACGCCGCGCTCGGCAACCTCAAGTCCGTGCCGCAGACCCGCTACGACGAGGCCGCCGTCCTCTTCGGCTAAATGCCGGCGCCGGCGCAAGTCCGGACGCGGCCGGATGCGGGCGAAGCGCGCGATGCCCGTCGCGGCCGGATGCGGCCGGCCCCCGGCCGGCGGTGGGTAGGGTTGATTCATGACTCTTGAGCCCGGTTCCGCTGAAATTGTCCAGCTCGCATGGGCGCGACGCTTGGGGTTCGACGACGGCGCTTTCGCGGCCGCCGCTGGTGAGCGGCTCACCCGGGCCGACGAGTCAGCCCGGTCTGTGCAGTTTGTCCGCCTGTTCGGCAACTCCGCCCTGGTGGGCCCGCAATGGGCGCTGGACGCGGCCGCCGGCTTCTCTGATGGGGAACTTGCCCAGCACGTGACGCTGCTGACCATCACTCGCGGCCACGGCGGCCACGGGCTGGGCGCCGCCGCGCTCTTCTTCGCCGACGACCTCCCCCTGCAGCAGCCGTCCGAGGAGCTGACCGTCTCGCACGGGAACCCGGAAGCGATCGAGCTGGAGACGTTCTGCCCGCCCGATGATGTCAATGAGGTGGGCCTCGCGGACCTCGAACACCGCTTCACGGTCATGCATCTGGAAGACGGGCGCCGGACACCCGTGGCCTGCGGCGCGTACACCGAGTGGGAGGGGCTCCTGGCCCATCTGGGGGTGCTCGTTGCGCCGGAATGGCGGCGCCGCGGGCTGGGCAAGCTGGCCGGCTCGATAGCTGCGCACGAGGCCCTCGCCGCCGGGTTGACCCTGCAGTGGCGCTCCGAGGTCAGTAACAAGGGGTCCCTGGCGTTGGCCCGGAGCCTTGGCTTCTCCGCGGGCGGCATCCAGACCAGCGTGCTGCTGGGCTGATCCGGATGCCCGCCCGGGAGGTGCGTAGCGCTAGCGCCGCTCTGCGGCGGCCCTGTCTGCGCCGTTGGCCCGGTCCGCGCCAGTGCCGGATGCCGAATCCGCACCTGACGACGTCGTATCCGCAGCTGGCGCAGCCGTGCGCCTGTCGCGCTCGGACGGATCCGGCTCACCCCAGCCCTGGACCGGCTTGGGCTTGGCGAAGAACAGCGCCACCGCAGCACCGAGCAGGATGACCGCCGCCGGCAGCAGGATGGATTGGGCCATCGCCGTCGAGAACCCCTCATGGAGTGCCTCGGGCAGGGCGCCGCCGAAGCCCATCGGGCTGGCGTCTGCGCCTGCTCCGGGCCGGGCGGGGAGCTCGGCCGCAAGCCGCGACTGGATGAGGACGGCGATGGCGGCGCTGCCGAGCACGGCGCCGATCTGGCGGGTGGTGTTGTAGACGCCCGAGCCGGCTCCGGCCTGCCGCGGCGGCAGGTTGCGCGTGACGGTGGAGCTCAACGGCGCCCAGATGCCTGCATTGGCGAAGCCCAGCACCGCGCTCGGCAGCAGGAACAGCCAGATGGGGGTGTCCGGGTGCATGAGCAGGGCATTCCAGAACAGCGCCACGGACATCAGGACCAGGCCGGTCGCGGTGATGAATTTCGGGTTGACCTTGTCGATGATCCGGCCGACCACGGGTGCGAGGCCGCCCGAGATCAGCGCCATCGGCACCATCATGAGCGCCGACTGGGTCGGCGTCAGGCCGCGGACGATCTGGTAGTAGAAAATCAGCGGCAGGCTGAACGCCGTGACGGTGAAGCCCACCGTGGTGATCGCAATGTTCGCGAGCGAGAAGTTCCGGTCCTTGAAAAGGGACAGAGGCAGCAGCGGTTCACCCTTATTGAACTTCTGCCACAGGACGAAGACAACCAGCACGGCGATGCCGCTGATGATCAGGCCCCAGACGGTGATGGGGCCGGCGATGGTGCCCCAGTCGTACTTCGCGCCCTCCTGGATGCCGAAGACCAGAAGGAAGAGGCCGAGGGCGCTAAGCAGCACGCCGGGAATATCGAACTTGTGCGGGTGGGTGCTCAGCGAGGGGACGAAACGCTGGGCGAGGATGAAGCCGACAATCCCCACGGGGACGTTGATGAAGAAGATCCATTCCCAGCCGAGGCCGTCCACAAGGACGCCTCCGAGGATCGGGCCGACCAAGGTGGCCACGCCGGCCGTGGCACCCCAGATGCCCATGGCCGCCCCGCGGCGGTCCGGGGGGAAGATCCGGGTAATGACGGCCATGGTCTGCGGCGTCATCATGGCCGCGCCGAGGCCCTGGACCACGCGGGCCGCAATGAGGGTCTCGACGTCGCCGGAGAGGCCGCACCACAGCGATGCCATGGTGAAGACGACGAGTCCGGAGAGGTAGAGCTTCTTCGGTCCGAAACGGTCGCCGAGCCGGCCCGTGATGAGCAGCGGCACGGCATAGGCGAGCAGGTAGGCGCTGGTCACCCAGATGACCGAGTTGATGTCAGTGTTGAGGCCCTCCATGATGCTCGGGTTGGCCACCGAGACGATGGTGGTGTCGATCAGGATCATGAAGAAGCCGATCACCAGGGACCAGAGTGCCGGCCATGGCCGGGCTACGTTTTCCATGGGATTCCTTAGGGTCTGGTGCGGATGCTGGTTGGGCAATGGTGCGGGGCGGCCGGGTTCCGGCCCGTGATGCTGCAAGGGCTTCACCACGGCAGTTCGCCGGTGCTGAGCTGGTCCTGAAGGCCGCGGATCCACCCGATTTCGGTCCGCAGCATGCTCTGCTGGTACTGGACATCGATCCAGTACTTGCGCTCCACGCCCTTCTTCCGGAGCAGGTCCTCGCCCGTGTCCAGGAAGCCGAGCTGCTCCTGCAGCGCCTTGAGCCGCCGGTCGAGGAGTTCGACGACGACGCCGGCCGGCAGGTTGTAGGCCTCGGAGATGGCCAAGGGGAAGGACGGGTATTCGTTGACCGGGATGGCGAGCATGTCCTGCAGCCGGGTGGTGAGCGCCTCCCGGCCGGCTGCCGAGATCGTGTAGGTGGTGCGCTCCGGGCGGTTGCCTTCCCGGTCCGTCCCCGTGGCGGCGACGAGGCCCTGCTCCTCCAGCCGCCCGACGGCGTGATAGAGAGTTCCGGGCCGGACTTTGACCAGCCGGTCCTCGTGCCGGGCGATCAGGAGCTGGTACATCTCGTAGGGATGCATCGGTTCCTCCACGAGCAGGGAGAGCGCGGCGACACCCAGAGGGGTCAATGCGGATGCCCTGGCCATGGTGCGGTGTCCTTTTCCGTGGGAGCTTGGTGATTATTCCATCACGATTATTCCACGTGGAATATTAGAGAGCAATTTCCCCCGGTGCCGGGGCACGCGCCCCGGCCGGGGTGCCGGGGCTTCCGGTTTCGTCAGCCGAGGAGGTCCAGGATGTCCGTCCGGGCAAACATCTGTGCGGCGGCCCGCGCGGAGGGGGTGCCGGCGTCGGGGTCGGCCCCGGCCTCCAGCAGCTCGCGGGCGACGTCCGTGTAGCCCTTGAAGACAGCCCCGGCCAGCGGCGTCTGGCCGCGGTCATTGGCCATGTTGGCGTCGCCGCCGTGGTCCAGGATCAGCCGGACCGTGCCGGCGTGACCGTGGTAGGCCGCCAGCATGACGAGCGAATCGCCGGCGGAATTGGTCAGCGTGGCCGGGGCGCCGGCGGCGAGGTAGCTGCCGAGCACCGCGGAGTTGCCCTCGCGGGCCGCATCGAAGAGCGCGTGCGCCAAGGCCAGCGTCTCGTCGTCGGGCGCGGCGCTTGACTCGTTCACTGCCGGCTCGTTCACTGCCGGCTCGTTCACTGCCGGCTTGTTCAGTGGGGACTCGCCGCTCATCGGGCACCCCGCAGGAAGCCGGTCTGGCGGCCCACCACCTGGCCGGCGTCGGGGGCCACGATGAGTTCCTGGGCCGCGGCATAGGCCTCCTCGCCGTCGACGACCGTCAGGACCTCTTCCGGGGCGACCGAGCGCTTGATGACGGCCAGGGCCACCGGGCCCATCTCGTAGTGCTGGGCGACGGAGGTCACGGTGCCCACCTTGCGGTCACCGGCACGCACTTCGCTGCCGGTCGCGGGCAGGGTGTGCTGGGAGCCGTCGAGCTGGAGGAACACGAGCCGCCGCGGCGGGTGGCCCAGGTTGTGGACGCGGGCGATCGTCTCCTGGCCCTTGTAGCAGCCCTTGGACAGATGCACGGCGGTACGGAGGAGGTCGAGCTCGTGCGGGATGGTTTTGTCGTCCGTTTCGGCGCCCCACCGCGGGCGCCATGCGGCGATCCGCAGCGCCTCGGCGGCCATAATGCCGGCCAGGGCCCGGTCCCCCACAGTGGCGGCAAGATCAGCCGCGGGGACGAGGTACTCGAACCACGGCCGTTCCAGGCCGGGGTGCGCGTCCTCGCCCACCACAGCGTAGGAGTAGCCGCCCGCACCCACATGCGGCCACGGGTCTTCCCACACCACGAGCTGCGACCACTCCCCGATCCGGCGGGTGGACCCCAGCACGGCCCAGTCCGCCGAGACATCGGCGACCTCGACCCGGAGCATGAACTTCATCCTGGTCAGCCATTCGGCGAGCGGGGCGGCCTCGGCTCCTTCGACGATCAGCCAGGTGGTTGCGCCGTCGTCCACCACCCGGGCGTCAAATTCGATCCGGCCCTGGACGCTCAGCAACAGCAGTTCGGTGGACTGCCCCGGGGCCAGGCTGGTGAGCTGCTGGGAGGACAGGGTGTTGAGCCAGCTGAGGCGGTCCGGACCGCTGACGGTCACCACGCCGCGGTTGGAGAGATCGACGACGGCGGTGCCGGCGGCCAGCGCCCGCTGCTCCCGTAGCGGCTCACCGTAGTGGGCGGCGACGCCGGCGTCGGCACCGCCGGCCTCAACAGCGGCCGGGCGCGACAACAGGGGGCTCTTGATAGTCATATTGAAAGGAACGTCCTTAACTGTGCTCGTATTCCGGCCCCGGCAGACCGGGCCGTCAGGGTCTTCAGGGCTGCCAGTGCCTTTAGGGCCGCTTGGGCCATCTGGGCCGCCGAGCCGCCTTAGCGGTATTCCGGATTCTCAAAGTCGAAGCGGGTGCCGGCTTTCCAGGCGTCGGGGAGGTTTCCGTAGGCGGGAATGCCGCCGGCGTCCTTGAGCATGCGGGCCAGGTGCAGCATGTTCCAGGTCATGAAGGTGGTGTTGCGGTTGGTGAAATCGCTGTCCGGCCCGCCTGAGCCCTCGTCAAGATAGCTCGGTCCCGGCCCGACGGGGCCGATCCAGCCGGCGTCGGCCTGCGGCGGGATCGTGAAGCCGACGTGCTGGAGGCTGTACAGGACGTTCATGGCGCAGTGCTTGATCCCGTCCTCGTTGCCGGTGATGAGGCAGCCGCCCACCTTCGGATAGTAGGCCCACTGGCCCTTCGCGTTCAGTTGCCCGGAGTGTGCGTAGAGGCGCTCGATCAGCTTCTTGGTCTGCGAGGAGTTGTCCCCCAGCCAGATGGGTCCGGCCACGACGACGATGTCCGCGTCCTGGACGGCCGGGTAGATCTCCGGCCATTCGTCGGTGGCCCAGCCGTGTTCGCGCATGTCAGGGTAGACGCCGCTGGCGATGTCGTGGTCCACGGTGCGGATCACGCGGGTGGTGACACCCTGCTTTTCCATGATTCTGCGGCTGACCTCGATCAGGCCCTGGGTGTTGGACACGTCCGGGGATTTCTTGAGGGTGCCGTTGAAGTACACGGCCTTGAGGTCGGCGTAGCTGGTGTTACCGGCGGCGGTGCTGGTGACGGTGCTGGTGACTTCGTCATTCACGGTGTTTCTCCCTGGTCGATGCTGACAACGGAAAAATCGGTGAGACCGTGCGTTTAGCCTACTTTGGCGAGGATGGCCGATGCATGGGCTTCCAGGCCGCCGCCGGACGCCGAATCCTTGCCGGTGGCCACGTCCCAGCGCCACAGCAGGTTCCCGTCCACGAGCCCGAAGATCCGGGTGGCCGCCGTGTACTCCTTGGAGTGGCTGCCGCGCATCACCATGTCGGTGCTGAGCTGGATCTGGGGTCCCTTGATCTGGCCGTAGTAGAGCTCCGAGATGCCGCCGGGGTGCGCGATGGAGACCGAGATGTCGAAGCCGCCGTCGCTGTTGCGCAGGGCCTCGACCTCATCGGCACTCTTGAGCACGGGGACGATGTCCGCCGGGATCAGGCCGGGGCCGCCGTCTTCCTCGCGCTGCTTGCGTTCCAGCGCCCAGAAGCCGGTCTCGACCGTCAGGGGACGCAGCTTGGTGCCCTCGTCGTCGGTCAGCCAGCTCTCGGCGCGGTACTGCAGGTACGGCAGGCCGTTGTGCGTGAACGAGACATGCTGCAGAAAGTGCTCCGAGTCCTCGTCCCCGGCACCCAGCCGGCCGCGGCCCTCCCACTCACCAATGAGCCAGGACAGCGGAACGATTTCGGGCGTCAGATCTGTAGGAATTTCAATCGGCACAGCAACTACCTCTGGAAACTACGGGGTCTGGAAAGTTGGGTCTGAAAAGTGTGGGGTTACTTCTGGCCTTTGAAGAGGCGGTAGACGACAAAGCCGGCAAACCACGCCATGGACAGGCTGGCCACGCCGAGCAGGACAAGGAAGAAGATCTCATATGCAAGTACGGACATGATGCCATCCTAACGCTTAGTAGATGAGTAGTTTGTCTATGAAGTAGGCCAGGGAACCGACCGCCGACACCGGCCCCAACCCCATGGCCACGGCCGCCAAAATGTTCAAGCCCTCGCCGCTGAGGATGACGAGGCGGCGGAAACTCACCAGCACCGCCCCCACCACGACGCCGACGAGGGCCGCGGGGAGCACCGCGATATCGGAGAAGACCAGGCCGGCCAGCGGCCCGGCGAGCCCGGCACTGACGATCCCCAGCGGCGCCACAATCCTGTCAGGCCAGCGGATCAGGCCGGCCATCAGGGCGATCGCAGCACTGACGGCGGCCACGACGATCATCTCGCGGACCCCGTTGAAGCGTGAACTCGCAATCCAGCCGGCGCCCAGGCAGGACAGCAGGACCCCCGAGCACGAGCCCAGGGTGGATTCGAGGCGCTGGGCCTGGCCGGTACCCCGGAGCAGCTGCATGACGAAGATGGCCATGACCCCGACCGCCATGAACGACGGCGTCCAGTCCAGGAAGCCGGGAGCCGGAAGATAGGTCGCGGCAACCGCCGACCCCACGCCGGGCAGGCCGATCAGGACTGCGAGGGTCTTCTTCGCGGGGATGCCGAGAAAATAGGGCCAGCCGATGCCGACGCCGACGGCGCTGAGTGCCGCGACGGCGAGGAGGACCTCAGGCGAGGAATAGGCGCCGGCAACAATGGCCGCGAGACCGGCCAGGCCGATGATCCCGACGCTCCATAGCTTCACTGGTCTACTCGACCTCGGCAGACCCGCCATGGTCGTACCTTCGCTCACTGCGGACCCCAATTCGATTCGGCTCATTTTCGACGGGCCGCGGGCCCTGACGGTTCAATCCTGCCCTATGTGAACGATATGTGTCGCAAAAGAACCGGCCGAAGGTGACGGGACCATAGCCGGAAAGGGGCCATTAGGTATACTCAACATCAGCAACACAGACGCCCAATGATGCGCGGACACCCCTTGGAGGAACAATGTCGCACATCCTGCTATTGACGAACAGCACCGGAACATCCGTGGACGTCCTGCCTGCTCTCGAATTGTTGAACCACCGGGTGCATATCCTTCCGGCCGAGCCCACCGCCCTGCTCGAGACCGACCCCTGCGACATCGTCCTGCTGGACGCCCGCAAGGACCTGGTCGGCGCGCGTTCCCTCACCCAGTTGCTCAAAGCCACCGGCCTCAGCGCGCCTTTGATGCTCATCCTCACCGAAGGCGGCATGGCCGCCGTCTCCTCGGCGTGGGCCGTGGACGACATCCTCCTGGAATCCGCCGGCCCGGCGGAGGTCGAGGCCCGGATCCGCCTCGGCGTCGCGCGCGCCGTTCCCGAGCAGGACGATGCCCCGACCGAAATCCGGGCCGCCGGCGTCGTGATTGACGAGGCCAGCTACACCGCACGGGTCAACGGGGCCGCGCTCAACCTGACCTTCAAGGAATTTGAACTGCTGAAGTACCTGGCCCAGCACCCCGGCCGGGTGTTCACCCGCCAGCAGCTGCTGACCGAAGTCTGGGGCTACGACTACTACGGAGGCACCCGCACCGTGGACGTCCACGTCCGGCGGCTCCGGGCCAAGCTGGGCGCCGACCACGAGAACCTGATCAGCACGGTCCGCAACGTCGGCTACCGCCTGACCCTGGTCCGCCAGCCCGAGGACGAACTCACCGAGGCCTGAGCGCAAGACCCCCGAGCACAGCACCCGCCGCCTGACCGCGGAAGTGAACGCAGAAGGCCCCGGACTCTGGATTCCAGAGTCCGGGGCCTTCCGCTTGCGGTGATCGATTCATTCAGTGATCGCTTCATTCAGTGGAGGACATACGGGTCGAACGTATCGAGGCCACCCCAGTGGTGGATCCCCCTCGCATCTGGCTCAACGCCGGACGAGAAACGACTATACGTCCCCGTCCGGAGTTCAACAAAATCGGCCGCTGACAGCCCGGCACCCGATAGCCTTGCACCATGAGCCCTGCGCACCCGGAAAACTGGCCCGTACTTGCTGTCAAGGGAACCGTGGACGGCGGGCTGCTGCGGGACGTCGCGGCCCTGGTTGCTGCGGCGCAAGAATCCGACGGCAATCCGCCACTGTCCGAACAGACCCTCGTAACGCTGCGCGCTGCCGACGCCGGCGACCACTCGGTCCTGGCCCTTGCCCTGTACGCCCCGGACGAAAAATCAGATCCGGCAACGGCGCAGGACCTGGCCGGCGTCGCCGTCGTCATCGAGGAGCCCGACGGCACGGGGGTCCTTGAGGTCGCCGTCCACCCCAGCTACCGCAACCAGGGCGTCGGCGACCGCCTGGTGAGCGAACTGAAGAACGTGCGCGGCTTCGCGGGCCTGAACGCCTGGTCCCACGGAAACCACGAGGCCGCGGCGGACCTCGCGGCCCGCTACGGCTTCGGCGCCGTCCGCGAACTGTGGAAAATGCGGCTCATGACGGCAGCGGCGGAACTGCCGGACGTCAAGCTCCCGGAGGGCGTGCAGCTCCGCGCCTTCGTGCCCGGCCGGGACGAGGACGCCTGGCTGGCCGCAAACAAGGCCGCCTTCGCCCACCACCCGGAGCAGGGCAATATGACCCGCGCCGATCTCGACGCCCGGATGGCCGAACCGTGGTTTGATCCCGCGGGCTTCCTGCTGGCCGTGGACCCGGCGGACCGGATCCTGGGATTCCATTGGACCAAGGTGCACCCGCGGCATGGCGATCACCCCGCGATCGGCGAGGTCTATGTGGTGGGCGTGACCCCGGAGGCCCAGGGCTCCGGGCTGGGCAAGGCCCTGACCATCGCCGGCATCAAGCACCTGCGGGACCTCGGACTCCGCGCCGTCATGCTCTACGTCGACGCCGACAACATCCCCGCCGTCTCGCTCTACCGCCGGCTCGGTTTCACCCGCTGGGATGTCGACGTCATGTATGCGCCGCTCCCGCAGCAGTAATGGCGGGCCGCCGTCGCCCGGCGGACGGGCGTTAGTCAAGTCGGCGGATAACCGGGCCTTCCGGGCCGAAATCTGGGGTCATCGGGCCGTGATTGCTTGTAAGGTTGAAGCTACATCGCGCCAGCATTGAGGAGACACCATGCCACGGGAAATTGCCCGGACATCCACGTCTGAACCCGCTACGCCGGAAAAGGGGGCGCGTCCGGTACGTGCCCGCTTTGGCTCCTCCGAAGTGCCGGCCTCACGTGCCACCCAGGACCGGATCGACATTCCGGAGTTCGCGCCGAACCTGGAACCTGAAGGCGAAATCAGCCCGGACCGGTTCCTGGACCGGGAGCTGAGCTGGCTTTCCTTCAACGCCCGGGTCCTGGAACTGGCCGAGGACCCCAACCTGTACCTGCTGGAGCGGGTCAGCTTCCTGTCCATCTTCGCCTCCAACCTGGACGAGTTCTTCATGGTCCGGGTGGCCGGGCTGAAGCGGCGGATCGCCACGGGTCTCGCGGTCCCCTCCCCCGCCGGGCTGAGCCCCATGCAGGTGTTGGAGCAGATCGGCGAGGAGGCCCACCGGCTGCAGCAGCGCCACGCCCGGGTCTACGCCGAACAGATCCGGCCTGCCCTGGCCTACGAGCACATCCACCTCATGCACTGGGAGGAGCTCGACTCCCAGGCCAAGGACCAGCTCAGCGCCATGTTCGCGGAGAAAGTCTTCCCGATCCTGACCCCGCTCGCGGTGGATCCGGCCCACCCGTTCCCCTACATTTCCGGGCTGTCCCTGAACCTGGCCGTGGTGGTCCGCAACCCGGTCAGCGACAAGGAGCTCTTCGCCCGTGTCAAGGTTCCTGACCAGCTCCCCCGCCTGATCTCCATCGACGGCGCCCGCGCCGGCTCCGTCCCCGGGCGCGTGGCGCGGTTCATCGCCCTCGAAGAAGTCATCGCCGTGCACCTGGACCAGCTGTTCGCCGGCATGGAGGTCCTGGAGCACCACACCTTCCGCGTGACCCGCAACGAGGACGTCGAGGTCGAAGAGGACGACGCCGAGAACCTCCTGCAGGCGCTGGAGAAGGAACTCCTGCGCCGCCGGTTCGGCCCTCCCGTCCGGCTCGAGGTCACCAATGACATCAACCCGAACATCCGGGCGCTGCTGATCCGCGAGCTCGGCGTCGAGGAATCCGAGGTCTACTCCGTGCCGGCACCGCTGGACCTGCGCGGGCTCTCCGTGATTGCCGGGATCGACCGGGCGGACCTGCACTACCCGAAGCACGTCCCGCACACCTCGCGGCACCTCAACGAATCGGAAACCTCCAAGGCGGCCAACGTCTTTGCCGCCATGCGGCGCCGGGACATCCTCCTGCACCACCCCTATGACTCCTTCTCCACGTCCGTCCAGGCGTTCCTGGAACAGGCGGCCGCGGACCCGAAGGTCCAGGCCATCAAGCAGACCCTGTACCGCACGTCCGGGGACTCCCCGATTGTCGATGCGCTGATCGACGCCGCCGAGTCCGGCAAGCAGGTCCTGGCCCTCGTGGAGATCAAGGCCCGCTTCGACGAGCAGGCCAACATCTCGTGGGCCCGGAAACTGGAACAGGCCGGCGTCCACGTGGTGTACGGCATCGTGGGCCTCAAGACCCACTGCAAGCTCTCCCTCGTGGTCCGCCAGGAAGTGGACGGCCTGCGCCGCTACTGCCACATCGGCACCGGCAACTACCACCCGCGCACCGCGCGGTACTACGAGGACCTGGGCCTGCTCACGGCCAACGAGCAAGTGGGCGAAGACCTCTCAAAGCTGTTCAACCAGCTGTCCGGCTACGCGCCGAAATCCACGTTCAAGCGGCTGCTCGTGGCGCCGCGCTCGGTCCGGTCCGGGCTGATCGACAGGATCGAAACCGAGATCAGGAACGCCAAGGCCGGCATCGCCGCCCGGGTCCAGATCAAGGTCAATTCGATGGTGGACGAGGCCATCATCGACTCCCTGTACCGCGCCTCCCAGGCCGGGGTGCCGGTGGACGTCATTGTCCGCGGTATCTGCTCCCTGCGGCCCGGCGTTCCCGGCCTGAGCGAAAACATCACGGTCCGCTCCGTGCTGGGCCGCTTCCTGGAGCACTCGCGCGTCTTCGCCTTCGCCAATGCCGGCGACCCGGTGGTCTACATCGGCTCGGCCGACATGATGCACCGCAACCTGGACCGCCGGGTGGAGGCCCTCGTGCAGCTCACGAGCGGCAACGACACCAGCTATGTCATGGACTTGCTCAAACGCTACATGGATCCCGAAACCGCCAGCTGGCATTTGGACAAGCAGGGTGAATGGACCCGGCACCACCTCGCCGAAGACGGCCGGAACCTCGACGACGTGCAGTCCTGGCTGCTTGCCTCCCGCTCGCGTCAACGCTCGACCAGCCTGCGGTAGGGATCGTGAGTGTGAGCAGCGATGCACTGGTTGCGGACCAGACGGACCATCCCGGTGAAGAGATTGCCGTCACGGCGGCGGGCGCCATCCCCTGGCGCCTCAATTCGGCAAACAAGGACCAGCTCGAGGTCCTGCTGATTCACCGTCCGCGGTATGACGACTGGTCCTGGCCGAAGGGCAAAATCGACCCCGGCGAGACCATCCCGGAGTGCGCCGTCCGCGAGGTGGAGGAGGAGATCGGGCTCATCGCTCCGCTGGGGATCCCGCTGCCGCCCATCCACTACCATGTGCCGGCCGGGCTGAAGGTGGTCCACTACTGGGCGGTCGACGTCGACGGCGCCACGCTGCTGCCGGACGGCCGGGAAGTCGACAGCATCATGTGGTGCCCGCCCGAGAAGGCTGCCCGCCTCCTGAGCAACCCGGGCGACATCGAACCGCTGCAGCATCTGGTGAACGCCCACGACCGCGGGGAACTGGATACCTGGCCGCTGCTGATCGTGCGCCATGCGAAGGCCAAGCCCCGCTCTTCGTGGACCAAGGCCGAGGGTGACCGGCCGCTGGCCGCTACCGGCATGCGGCAGGCGCAGTCCGTGGGACGGCTCCTGCAGCGCGTGGAAGCCCGCGCGGATCGTCTCGAGCCCGTGGCTGCGGTGCGTGGCCACCATCGCACCGTACGCCAAGTCGGCCGGGGTCAAGGTGAAGCTCAACGAGGCCCTCACCGAGCACCGGCACGGCCGCAGCCCGCACAAGACGGCCGCCGTCGTCGAGGCGCTGTTCGACAAGCAGCGGGCCGTGGCCCTGTGTACGCACCGCCCGGCACTGCCGACCGTCCTGAAGCAACTCGCAAAGCACATGAACTCCCGCCTCCGGGACCTGCTGCCGTCCTCGGACCCGTTCCTGGCGCCGGGCGAGATCATCGTGTGCCACGTGGCGCACCACAGCAAGAACAAAGTGGTGGCCGTGGAGCGGTTCAGGCCGTTCGACGACTGAGGTCCTGCGGCGACCGGGCCCTCCGCCATGGTTCCTTCACACTGCAGCGCCCTTGGACCGGACCTCTAGACTGGAACCGTGAGCATTCCTACGCCCTATGAAGACCTGCTGCGTGACGTCCTCGAGCACGGCACGCACAAATCGGACCGCACCGGAACCGGCACCCTCAGCGTATTTGGCCGTCAGCTCCGCTTTGACCTGGGCAAGAGCTTCCCGCTCATCACCACCAAACGGGTGCACTTCAAGTCCGTGGCCGTGGAGCTGCTCTGGTTCCTGCGCGGTGACACCAACGTCAAATGGATGCAGGACCAGGGCGTGACGATCTGGGACGAGTGGGCCGACGCCGACGGCGAACTCGGACCGGTTTACGGGGTCCAGTGGCGCTCCTGGCCCACGCCCGACGGCGGCCACATCGACCAGATCGCCGAACTCATCGAGAACCTGAAGTCCAACCCGGACTCGCGCCGGCACATCGTCTCGGCCTGGAACGTCGCCGAGCTCAAGGACATGGCCCTGCCGCCGTGCCATGCGTTCTTCCAGTTCTACGTGGCCGACGGCAAGCTCTCCTGCCAGCTGTACCAGCGCTCGGCGGACACCTTCCTGGGCGTGCCGTTCAACATCGCGTCCTACGCCCTGCTGACCTGCATGATCGCGCAGCAGATCGGGCTGGAGCCGGGCGAATTCGTCTGGACCGGCGGGGATGTCCACATCTACGACAACCACATGGACCAGGTCCTCAAGCAGCTCGCCCGCGAGCCCTACGACTACCCCCAGCTGAAAATTATCCGCAAGCCGGACTCCATCTTCGACTACACCCTCGAGGACTTCGAAGTGGTCGGATACCAGCACCACCCGACGATTAAGGCCCCGATAGCCGTATGAGCAAAGAAAACACCGCGGGCGTGCAGCCCGGCGATTTCACTGAGCAACTCCGAGCGTCCACCACCGGCCTGGGGCTGGTCTGGGCCCAGACCAGCACCGGAGTCATCGGCAAGGCCGGCACCATGCCATGGCACCTGCCCGAGGACCTGAAACACTTCAGCAGCCTCACCTCCGGCCACCCCGTCATCATGGGACGCAAGACCTGGGAGTCGTTCCCGGACAAGTACCGCCCCCTGCCCGGCCGGACGAACATCGTCATCACGCGGCAGAAAGACTGGCGTGACACCGCCGGCGCGGACGGCGCCGTCGCGGTCAAGTCGCTCGACGACGCCCTGCTCGAATCCCAGTTCGCCTCCGGCCCCGAGATGGTCTGGATCATCGGCGGCGGCGAGATCTTCGCGCAGGCACTGGACCTTGCCGACGTCGCGGTCGTGACCACGATCGACACAACCGCGGAAGGGGATACGTTCGCTCCCGACCTCGGCTACGACTGGACCGCCTCCGCCAGCCTCCCCGCCAACGGGTGGCTGACATCCGCCAACGGCACGCGCTACCGGATGACGCTGTGGCGCCGGACGGAGGCCAAGTAATGCTGAGGAAGCCCGAGACACTCTTTGTCCTGGGGTACATGCTCCTGCCCCTGCTGGCGCTGCTCTCGGCCATCGTGGGACTGACCATGATCCTGGGCGGCAACAAGATCCTCGGGGCGATCGTGCTGGTGGTGGTGACCCAGGTCTTCACGTTCGGGGCGGTCTTCGCGCTGCGCCGGCGCAAGACGGCACTGCTGGAAGAGCCGCGCGCCGAATAACACGGGTGACGTAACCGACTGCGTCCTGCAGCCGGTGAAGTCTAAACTGGGCCCATGACTACAGCAGCTACCCCGTCCGTCGGCCTGGTCGGTTGGCGCGGCATGGTCGGTTCCGTCCTGATGCAGCGCATGCAGGACGAGGGCGACTTCGCCAACATCAACCCGGTTTTCTTCTCCACCTCGAACGCGGGCGGCGCCGCCCCGGCCATTGCCGGTGCTGCCGCGGGCGCGGCCGGCAAGCTTGAGGACGCGTTCGACCTCGAGACGCTGGCGAAGCTGCCCATTATTGTCACCGCCCAGGGCGGGGACTACACGAAGCAGGTCCACGGCGAGCTGCGCAGCCGCGGCTGGGACGGCCTCTGGATCGATGCCGCCTCCACGCTGCGCATGAATGATGACTCCATCATCGTGCTGGACCCCATCAACCGCGACGTCATCGACGCCGGCCTCTCGGGCGGGGTCAAGGACTACATCGGCGGCAACTGCACCGTGTCCTGCATGCTCATGGGCCTGGGCGGATTGTTCAAGAACGACCTCGTCGAGTGGGGCACCTCCATGACGTACCAGGCCGCTTCCGGCGGCGGGGCGCGCCACATGCGTGAACTGCTGAACCAGTTCGGGACCCTCAACGCCGAGGTCAGCAGCGAACTGAACGACCCGGCGTCGGCCATCCTGGAGATCGACCGGAAGGTCCTGGCGCACCAGCGGACCGATATCGACGCCACGCAGTTCGGCGTCCCGCTGGCCGGTTCCCTGATCCCGTGGATCGACGCGGACCTCGGCAACGGCCAGTCCAAGGAGGAGTGGAAGGCCGGGGTGGAGACCAACAAGATCCTTGGCACGTCGGCCGGGAACCGCGTCATCATGGACGGCCTGTGCATCCGGATCGGCGCGATGCGCTCGCACTCCCAGGCCCTGACGCTGAAGCTGCGCGAAGACCTCTCGGTGGCCGAGATCGAGAAGCTCATCGACGCGGACAACGAGTGGGCCCGCGTGGTGCCGAACACCAAGGAAGCCTCGATGGCCGGGCTCACGCCCGTGGCGGCGTCCGGCACCCTGGACATTCCGGTGGGCCGCATCCGCAAGATGGAGATGGGTCCGCAGTACATCAGCGCGTTCACGGTCGGCGACCAGCTGCTGTGGGGCGCCGCCGAGCCGCTGCGGCGCATGCTTCGCATCGCCACCGGAAACCTCTAGGGGCTTTCAGGATCCCCTTCAGGAACCAAGGTATCTGCGGTACTTCGCGGCCTGCAGCTCAAAGGACTTTTGGGCGGCAGGCCGCAGCCCGTTAACGGCGTCGAAGGGTTCGGGCACGACGCCGGGGTCCCGGCCGCCCGCCGGCCCGGTCCACGTGCCGATCACCCCGCCGCCGGCCACAATGGTCTTCTTGAACACGCCGTTGCCGCCGGGGACGATCTTGTCGGCGTGCTCCGGCGGCAGCACGAGGGACCGGTCCGCGTAGCCGAGCAGGAATTCGTCGAACCCCGGCAGCGCCAGCACGGTGCGCTGGCCGGGGACGCCGTCGTCGAGCAGCGCGGCTGTTTCGGGCGAGAGCCAGTAGCTGGTCCCCTCGAACTCCAGCTCCACCAGCTGGTCCAACACCTGGGCCAGGGCCGCCCGGGTTTCCGTCAGCGGAATGCCGGCCCACCAGGCAAAATCACGTTCTGTGGCGGGGCCGTGGCTGCGGAGGTAGCGCAGCAGCCACTCAGCAATGCCTTCGGCACGGTCCAGGGTCCGCGACTCAGAGATCCAGTCGTCGAAGGCCACGACCAGCTGCTGGTTGCCGGCCAGCGGACCCTGCACCAGCCACCCCCGCTGGCACAGGATCCCCAGCAGATGAATGCCGCGCTGGCCGGCCGTGGACTGGCCCGCCCGTTCGAAGGCCTGGAACAGCTCCGCCCGGCTGGCGGCTCCTCCGGAGACCAGCTGCAGTGCGGTTGCCGCGGCGGCGTCGACGTCCGCGGCAGTGATCTCGAGCTCCCGGTGGCGCCGGGCCAGGCCCTGGATCAGCCGGTCGGAGGTGATGGCCAGCATCCATTTCAAGTCCTCGGGAGCCAGCACGTGCAAGGTGCCGCGCATCGGCCAGGAGCGGACTATTTCGCCCCGGTCAAGGGCGCCGCGGACATCGTCAATGCGGGACCCCGGCACACGCTGGCCGACCGCCCAGAGGACGGCCTGCAGGTCCTGCGCCTGCATCGCCGTCATCCGGCGGACTGCTTCCGGGACGCTCTGAAATCCCGGTCCCAGCAAACCCTGGGCGGCCAGCCGCAGCCTGCCCATGATCCCGGGGCTGAGCCGGATGCCTGTCACTGCTGCCATGGACCCATGGTAAGACGCCTGTGCTCCCTGCCGGGCTGTTGCCGGGCTGTTCCCAGCCGCCGCCCAGCAGGCCTTCCTACCCTTGATGCATGACTATGAGTGAGGTGTGGCCGCAGCTGCGGCCCCTGTGCCGGAAGCTGGCCCTGCTGGGCTGGGCCTCCAGCGCCGCCGGCATGGCTGCCGGGCTCGCCGTCGCCATTGCCAGCGGCACCCGGCTTTCGCCCATGATGAGCACGCTGCAACTGGTGGCCGGATTGTGCATGGCAGTGTCCGTGGGCAGCTTCGTCACGGCGGCGGCCCTGCAGCCGCGGGCACGGTCTCAGGCACGGACCCAGGAGGGCGTGAAGCCCGGACGCGTTGCCCCGCGGGGCCAGGAGCTCCAGCTCGACTACTCCGGAGAGTTTCCGGCCACCGTGCAGGCCTTCCTGCTCGGCTCGCTGGCGTTGCTGGCCGGTGCCGTGGTGTTTGCGTGCGCCGGGCTGGTCCTGCAGAGCGGGCCCAGTGTTCAGTCCGTGGCGTTCTGCCAGGTGTTCCTGCTCGGGGCCGCGGCCTCCGGTTTCACGTTCATGCTCTTCAGCAAGGTGACCCCCCGCCACACGGACCGGTAGGCAGCGGGCCACGACGCCCGGTGACGCGTGAGTCCGGCTCCTGCCTAGAGTTCGACTGCCTAGAGTTCGACGCCGATCAGCAGCGGTTCCGGGTGCAGTTCAATCCCGAAACGTTCGACGACGCCGTGGCGCACCTCGCGCGCCACAGCCAGCATGTCCGCCGTGCTCGCCCCGCCCCGGTTGGTGATGGCGAGCGTGTGCTTGGTGGACAGCGATGCCCGGCCGCCCGAGACACTGTCCGGGTCCAGCCCGAAGCCCTTGGCGAACCCGGCCTGGTCGATCAGCCAGGCCGCCGAGAGCTTGGTCAGCCCGTCGGCGCCTCCGGGGTACCGCGGGGCCTCCTGCGGCAGCCGTGCCGCGACGTCCCCCGGCACGATCGGGTTCGTGAAGAAGGAGCCCGTGGAGTAGGTGTCGCGGTCGTTCGCATCCCAGACCATGCCCTTGGACGCCCGGAGCCGCAGCACTTCGCGCCGGACGTCGTTGGCGTAGGCCCGCTGCCCCTGCTCGACGCCGAGCGCCCGGGCGAGCTCGGCGTAGCGGATCGGGGCGCTCATCCGGCCGAGCGGGAGCTGGAATTCCACGGTGAGCACCACATAGCGCGGCGAGCCGTTGACGGTGGTCTGTTTCAGGACGGAGTCACGGTAGCCGAACTTGAGCTCGGAATTGGTGAACGTCTTCACCGCGTTGCGTTCCCGGTCCCAGGTGCGGACCGCGGCGATCGTCTGCGAGACGTCGGCCCCGTAGGCGCCAACGTTCTGCACGGGAGTGGCACCCGTGGCGCCGGGGATCCCGGAGAGCGCCTCGACGCCGGACCAGGCATGCTTCACGGCGTGTTCGACGAAGGCGTCCCAGTTGTGGCCGGCCTGCACCACCACCGACACGCCGCCGCAGGAGTCCTCCGCGTTGACGGTGAAGCCTTGGGACGCGATCTTCAGGACCGTGCCGGGGAACCCGGCGTCGGACACCAGCAGGTTGGAGCCGCCGCCGATGATCAGCAGGGGCTGGCCGGCAGCGTCGGCCGCCCGCACGGCGTCGATGATCTCGGCCTCGGTGCGGGCCTCGATGTAGCTGCCGGCGGGACCGCCGACGGCGGAGGTGGTCAGGGCGGAGAGCTGAATCTGGGTCACCTGACCAGCCTAGCCGGGATCATCCGCTCGCCTAAGCCGGTGGTGGCTGTACTTAGCTAGCTGTACTGTCCCGGCACGGGCACGGACGCGGGGAGTTTGCGCGCCACCGGGGAGAGCAGGAAGCTGACGATCAGCATCACCATGACGGCCAGCAGCGAGTGGAGAATGCCGACGTGCTCCGCCAGCAGGCCCAGCAGCGGCGGCCCGCACAGGAACGCGCCGTAGCCGATCGTGGAGACGACCGAGACGCGCGCGGCCGCCTTGCGGGGATCGTCGGCGGCGGCGGACATGCCCACCGGGAAACCGAGCGAGGCGCCGAGTCCCCAGACGGCCAGGGCAACGTAGGCCAGCCACGGCACCGGGGCGAAGACGAACAGGCCGAGGCCGAGCACCGCCAGTGCGGCGCACCAGCGCATCACCGGGACGCGGCCGAAGCGGTCCAGGACCACGGTGCCGGCGAAGCGGCCAATGGTCATGAAGGTGACGAACAGGCCGTACCCGGCGGCCCCGGCGGCGTCGGTCTGGCCGTGGCCGTCAGCGAGCGCCAAAGCCACCCAGTCGCCCGCCGCCCCTTCGGCGAGGGCAAGCCCCAGGACCAGGACGCCGAGGAGCAGGGTGCGCCGGTCCCGCCAGGCCTGGCCGATCTGGCGTTTGTTGTCCAGCGGCTGCTCGGGGACCGCGTCCGTCTGCCGGACGATGGGAATGGGCCCGGTGGAGGGATCCTCGAAGGTGTCCGTCCCGGATGCCGTGAAGGGGCGCTCCCCCTGCACCGGCGTGATGTCGGCGCGGAACCACGCCGCGGCGGTGGTCACCGAGCCGGCCACCAGCAGGCCCGCGGCGGCGAGGTGCCAGAAGACGGGGATCCCGGCGGCGGCAGCCCATGCGCCCAGCCCGGCTCCTGCCACTGTGCCCAGGCTGAAGGAGCCGTGCAGCCGGGGCATGATGTGCCGCCGGACGGCGCGTTCCACGGCGGCGCCTTCGACATTGGACGCCGTGTTCCAGCTGGCGGTGCCCAGCCCGATGATTGCCAGTCCCGCGGCGACCGCCACCGGGTTGGCGAGCACGGAGGTTCCGAAGCCTGCCAGCATGAGCCCGAACCCGACCATGATGCTGCCGATCCGGATGGTCCGCTTGGAGCCGAGCCGAAGGACAATCAGGCCCGAGGCGGACACTGAAACGAAGGACCCCGCCGTCATGCAGAGCAGGAGCAGCCCGACGGTGCCGGGCGTCAGGTCCAGGCCGTCGCGGATGGCCGGCAGCCGGGACACCCACGTGGAAAACGCGATGCCGCTGGCCCCGTAGGCCACCACCACGGCGTTCCGCCAGTGCGTGATCTCGGCGGCCGGGACGAAGACATCCTTGGTCACAGCAGCATCATGGGCTACGCCAGCCTGACGACGGCCTGGGCCTTGACGAGGACCTTCTGGCCGGCCGAGACAACCGTGAGGTCGACGCGGGCGGTGCCGGCGTCGGCGTCGAGCGCTCCGATGGCCCCGCTGACCTCGATCACGGCGCCGGCCTCCGGCGTTCCCGTGGTGTCAGCCACGGGGACCGGCTTGGTGAAGCGGGTCTGGAAGTCGACGACGGCGGCAGGGTCGCCGGCCCAGTCGGTCACGAGCTGGACGGCGGCGCCCATGGTGAACATGCCGTGGGCGATCACGCCCGGCAGGCCCACGCCCGTGGCGAAGGCCTCGTTCCAGTGGATCGGGTTGAAGTCGCCGGATGCGCCGGCGTACTTGACGAGATCGGTGCGGGTGACGGCGATGCTGCGGCTGCCGATGTCCTGGCCGACCGTGAGTTCTGCGATGGTGATGCTCATGGCTACTGTCCCTCTCCGCGGACCAGGATGGACGAGGTGGTGGTGGCGACCGGCTCGCGGACGTCGGCGGAATCGCTGCCGGGCAGGGCGAAGATCTCCGAGCGGGTGGTGATCATGGCTCCGCCGCCCATCGCGCGGACGCCGTCGACGTGCAGTTCCGCGACCAGCCGGTCGCCCGCGACGATGGGGCGGTGGTGGGTGAACCGCTGGTCGGCGTGGACCACGCGGGAGAAGTCGATTCCGGATTCCGGATCCTCGATCAGCTGCGCGTCGGCGCGCTGGGCGACGATGATGGCGAACGTCGGCGGCGCCACGAGGTCGCTGTGCCCCAGGGCCTTGGCGGCGTCGACGTCGAAGTGGGCGGGGTGGGTGGCCTTGACCGCGCGCGCGAACTCGCGGATCTTCTCGCGGCCGACGTCATACACCTCTGCGGCAGGGTAGCTGCGCCCCTGCAGATCCGGATTGATAGTCATGGTTCCAGCCTATCGCCACGCCTGCGGCGGTCCGGCTTCGTGACAGGGTGCGCGCCGGAGCGGCCGGGTCTTGACCGGGGCTTCGCGGGTCTTGACCGGCGCGATATGATGAAAACATCAATCCATCAATTCCGCCTGCGTCGCAGCCCGCCGGACCGCGACGCGATTGGATGCGAGAAAGCGTCTTCCTGCCATGATCCCCACCCGCCCATGATCACCGCCGCGCAGACCCCCCTGTACGAAATCAAGGCCAACCTGTTCAAAGCCCTCGCCCACCCGGCCCGGATCCGCATCCTGGAGCTTCTGGCCGCGGCGCCGGACACGGCAGCCCCGGTGAGCTACCTGCTCGCCGAGACGGGTCTGGAGGCCTCGCATCTGTCTATGCATCTGGCGACGCTGCGCCGGCACGGGGTGGTGACGTCGGTCCGGACCGCGAACGTGGTGACCTACCGGCTGGCGCATCCCAAGATCTCGGAGCTGCTGGCGATCGCCCGGGTGTTCCTGCTGGACAGCCTGGCCGGATCCAGCGAACAGCTCCGGCTCGCGCAGGAGCTGCCCGCCGGCCACCTCGACACTGCCGACCGCCTCGACAGCACAGGCCCTCTCGACAGCACAGCGCCGTGAGCGCGGCCCAGACTTCACGCCCGGAGCGGGCATCCGGCACCACCCGGGGACGCATGGCGCGGTTCATGCCGTCCCGCCGCGACTACGAGCTCTTGCGGTCCGCCTGGAAAACGGACTTGTTCGCGGGCATCACGGTAGGCATTGTGGCTCTCCCCCTGGCCCTGGCCTTCGGGGTGAGTTCCGGCGTCGGCGCGGAGGCCGGACTCATCACCGCGGTGGTGGCCGGGCTGGTCGCGGCCGTCATGGGCGGATCCAACGTCCAGGTCTCCGGCCCCACCGGCGCCATGGTGGTGGTCCTGGCCCCGGTAGTCGCCGCCCACGGCGTCGGCAGCATTGCCCTGGTCTCGGTACTGGCCGGGCTGCTCGTCATGATCCTGGGAGCAAGCGGGCTGGGCCGGGCCGTTGCCTTCATCCCCTGGCCCGTCGTGGAGGGCTTTACTCTCGGCATCGCCGCCATCATCTTCCTCCAGCAGGTCCCCCTGGCCACGGGCACCGAGGCAACACCGGGCCACAACACCTTCCTGGCCGCCGTCGAGAGCGCGTCACAGGCCACCCTCCCGACCGTGGTGCAGACGCTCGCCGTGGTGGCGGGTGTCGCCGCCGTGATGTATCTGCTGCCCAGGCTCAGCAAGGCCCTGCCCGCAAGCCTGATTGCGGTGTTGCTCGCCACCGTGGCGACAGAGCTGCTGGCGCTGGACATCCCCCGGATCGGCGCGCTTCCGCACTCCCTGCCGGCGCCCTCCATGCCTTCTGTGGATCCGGCCGCACTGGGCAGCCTGCTGATGCCTGCCGTCTCCATCGCGACGCTCGCCGCGATCGAATCCCTGCTCTCGGCCCGGGTGGCCTCCGGCATGGTGGGTCCGGACGGCCGCCCGTCCGGCGCGTACAGCCCGGACCGGGAGCTCACCGGCCAGGGGCTGGCCTCGATCGCTGCCGGATTCTTCGGCGGCATGCCCGCCACGGGCGCGATCGCCCGGACCGCCGTGAACGTCCGCTCCGGGGCCAAGACCCGGCTCGCCGCGGTGGTGCACGCCCTGGTGCTGCTGGCCATCATCTACCTGGCCGCCGGGCTCGTCGGACGGATCCCGCTGGCGGCGCTGGCCGGCATCCTCATGGTCACGGCCACCCGCATGGTCTCGCGGCACACGGTCACGGCGATCCTGCGGTCCACCCGGGCCGACGCCGCGGTGTTCGTGATCACGGCTTTCATTACGGTCGCCTTCGACCTCATTGTGGCCATCCAGATCGGATTCGCCGCGGCTGCCGTGTTCACGCTACGGACGTTCGCTTCCCTGAGCGGGGTCCGGCGCGAGGCCGTTCCCGGGCCGCCTCTTCCGGGAGACGAGCACATCGCGATCTTCCGGCTGGACGGGGCCATGTTCTTTGGCGCCGCGGAGCGGGTCCTGCAGGAGATCAGCCAGGTCAAGGACATCCAGGTGGCCATCATCCGGCTGTCACAGCTGCGGATGCTGGACGCCACCGGCGCCCATGCGCTCGTGGAGGTGATCTCCGCACTGGAGTTGCGCGGCGTCACGGTCCTGCTGAAGGGGGTCCAGCCGCAGCATCTGGAGCTCGTGACCAACGTGGGGGTCATCCGCTCACTGCGGCATCACAAGCACCTGTTCACGTCCCTCCCGGACGCCGTGGAGCATGCCCGGAGCCATGTGCTGCGGAACGCGGCCGCTAGCGCTTGAGGTTCTTCCGGATCGTCTGGCCGCGGACCACAAGCCCGGCAATGTGCAGGATCAGGCCCAGCCCGATCACCGGCAGCGAGGCCAGGGCCAGGGCCTGGTTGCCGGTGCTGTTGCCCACCACGTTGAGGATGATGCCGAGGGCGATCAGTCCCATGGCGCTGAAGACGAGCACCTTGTAGGTGGTTGACGCGGTGGCCCAGAATTCATTCAGCACCGTGCCAGTCTACCGGGGCACGCGACGCAGGCGGCCCGGACGGTCCCGGAACACCCCCTGAAATCCCGGAGGCGGCGCTGAGTGTCAGAACAGGGATTCCTGCACGGCCGGGACGTCGGATCCGTACTCCCCCAGCACGATCGTCTTCGCCTTCAGCAGGCCCAGGTTCACAATGAAGTCGAGATCCGTCCCGGCAAGACCGGCGAGGGCGCAGCTGCCGCTCAGGGAGGCGATCTCGAAGCCGTGTTCCCCCGCATCGAGCCCGTGCGGGTACGGGTGCCGGCCGGCCCGCGCGCGAGCGCCGTCCACCAGGCAGACGCCCTCGGCCAGGCCGGGCCGCAGCCATGGCTCGTCGACAGTCTCGAAGCCGCCGGCGGGGACCCGGGACAGCAGTTCCCGGACCTCCCCGGCCAGCCGCCGGTTGAGGGCGTCGAGCCCGGCGGCGGGCGCCGGGCCGGCCAGCGCCGCGGCTTTGGCGGCGGAGCGGACCTGCTGCGGCAGCCCGGCGTCGCGCGTGACCATGTCCTCCAGGATCCGCACCACGCGGCCGTCGTCGGCGCGGGCGACGTAGCGGGCGACGACGGCGCCCTGCTCGGCGAGCCGGTGCCATTTGCGCAGGTGGGACGCGGTTCCGACCTTGCTGGCCCCGCCGGCGAAGGTGGCGATGTAGAGCCAGTGCGGCTGCATGAGGTACGCGCGCAGGCCCGGCGGGACCCGGCCGCCGCGGTGGAAGTCGTGGATGAGCCGGGAGTCGTCCAGCACGAAGCACCGTTCGCACTGGCTGCCCCGGGCCGCGGGAGCCTGCGCCGGGCAGGGCACGTGGTCCCGGTCCGCCGGACCGTGGACCTTACTGTGGCCGAGGCAGGACTTGCCGTCGGCGGCGACCCGGAAACCCAGCCGCGTCCCGGCGTCGAGGGTCAGTTCGGTGAAGGTGCCCGGGGCTCCCCTGCCCGCCGCCGTTTCCGCCGCCGACCTGCTGCAGGCGCAGGACTGCGCATCCGGCGTCGGGCTCTTCCGCCGCAGGCTCCGGCGCAGGCGCAGGCGCCGACCATCCCAAAAGACCCCGTGGACCAGATAACGGGTATCGGTCACGGGGTCTCCTCAAGTGGTGGGGCGCTACAGGGCCGGCTGCACCCCAAAGGCTACCGCGAGCTTCATGATCTTCTCGGCGCGGCCCAGGCGCGGCAGGTCGGAGCCGTCCCGGATGACGCGGCCGCTGGCTTCGAAGTCGGCCATGAAGTCCGTGGCCCACGCGACGTCGGACGGCGTGGGGCTGATGACTTCGTTGATCACCGGGGTCTGGTCGATCGCGAGGCAGAGTTTCCCGGTCATCCCCATCATCACGGTGATGCCGGTCTGTTCGCGCAGGATCGGGTGGTTGGTGCCGACCGTGGGGCCGTCGATGGGGCCCGGCAGGTTGCCGACGCGGCTGGCCACCACCAGTTTGGCGCGCGGGTAGGCCATGGCTTCCGGGGTGGCCGCCATGCCGGTGTCGCGGCGGAAGTCGCCCGAGCCGAAGGCCAGGCGGAAGGCACCCTGGGCCTTCGCGATGTTGTTGGCTTCCTCGATGCCGACGGCGGACTCGACCAGGGCGATAACCGGGGTCTTGCCGTCCATCCGGTGGAAGCTCTCCGTGACCTGGTCGGCCGATTCGGTCTTGGCCAGCATGATGCCCAGCAGGCCGGGGGTGCCGCGCAGCCCGGCGAGGTCGTCGGCCCAGAACTGGCTGGTGGCGTCATTGATCCGAACCCAGGCGCTGCCGCCGCCGGTCAGCCAGTTCACGACGTTGGCGCGGGCGGTGTCCTTCTGGGAGGGGTCCACCGCGTCTTCGATGTCGAGGATGATCGCATCGGCCCGGGAGACGGCGGACTGGTCGAAGAGATCGGGCTTCATCGCGTTCACCAGCAGCCAGGAGCGGGCGATGTCGGCCGGGATGTTGCGCTGGGGCCGAAGTGATTCGGCGGTGGTGGTAGAGGTCATGCATCTACGCTAGCCGCCCGGGGGCACTTGCCGCTAAGCGATCCGGCCCTCAGGGGCGACCATTACGACCAAAATCACGTCCCTGCCCAACTAGCTGGCAGTAGAAGCCGTTTTCAGCGCACAAAACGGGCTCACCTGCCAGCCAGTTGGGTGGGGCGGGACGGACGGGACCGGCTAGGGGATGTTGCTTCCCCGCGCCGCGACCCAGAGCCCGTACCACTCGGCGCGGGTCATGGCCGCGGCGGCCTCGGCGGCACCGGCGCAGGCGCGGATCCGGTCCGGCTTGGCGGTGCCGATCACCGGCGCGATCCCGGCCGGGTGCTTCATGAGCCAGCCCAGCACGATCGCCTCGCCCGTGGTCCCCTTCGCGGCGGCCAGGGCGGCCACGAGGGCGGTGGCGGCCTCCTCTGCCGGCGTCGGCTCGGCGGCCGGCGCCCCGGTGTACAGGCCGCGGGCCAGCGACCCGTATGCCTGGAGCCCGATGCCGTGCCGGACACAATGCTCCACGGTGCCGTGCGGGAAGCTGTAGTCCGTCCCCTCGGCATGGTTGACCAGCACTGTGCTCTCGAGCCAGGCCCGCTTCAGCAGGCTCATTTCGAGCTGGTTGGCCACCACGGGCACCTCGAGCCGGTCCTGCAGCATCTCGATCTGCGGGCCCGACATGTTGGACACGCCCACGGCCCGCACCTTGCCTTCGGCCATGAGCTGCCCGACGGCGGACGCCACTTCCGCCGGATCCATGAGGGGATCCGGGCGGTGCAGCATGAGCACGTCGACGTAGTCCGTCCGGAGCCGGGCCAGGCTTTCGTTCACCCGTTCCAGGATGCCGTCCCGGCTGAGGTCGTAGTACGCCTCCAGACCCTGCTCGTTGAGACGGATCCCGCACTTGGTCTGCAGCCGGATCTTCTCCCGCAGCCCGGGGGTCCCGGCCAGGACCTCGCCGAAGACGGCCTCGGCCTTGCCGTTGGTGTAGATGTCCGCGTGGTCGTAGAGCGTTATGCCCGCGCCCAGGGCCGCTTCGACGGCGGCGGCCGCCTCGTCCACATCCGCGGACGAGTACGGCTCCGCCGACCAGCTGCCGCCCAGGCCCATGCAGCCGTAGATGAGCTCCTGGTCCAGGTTCACCGCCGGGGCGGGCGTGCCGGACGCAGCAGTCGGTCCGGGGCTCACCGCAGCCAGACGGTGGTGTTGGCCGGCAGCAGTCCGCTTTCGAGCGGGCCGCTGCTGACCAACACCTCGCCGGCGGGCAGCTCAACGGGGGCGTCGCCGAAGTTGGTCACCGACTGCCAGCCGCCGGGGCGGCTGAAGTGCAGGACGTCGGCGCTGCCGGACTCCAGCCACTGAAGTTCCTCCGAGGTCTGCAGTTCGCGGCGCAGCTTCAGGGCCGTGACGGTAGAGCTCCAGGGTGGAACCCTCCACACCGTCTTCCGCGGAGACGGCGTAGCGGCTGAACCAGGCCGGCTGCGGCAGGTGCGCGCCGCCGTCGCCGAAGCCGAACGAGGCGCCCTCCGGAGACCACGGCAGCGGCACGCGGCAGCCGTCGCGGCCGATCTCCACGCCCTTGTTCCGGAAGAAAGTGGGGTCCTGGCGCTCGGTGTCGGGGATCTCCGCGACTTCCTGAAGGCCCAGCTCCTCGCCCTGGTACAGGTAGGCGGAACCCGGCAGGGCCAGCATCAGGAGGGTGGCGGCGCGGGCCCGGCTCAGGCCGAGTTCGACGTCGAGCTCCTCGGGCGGGGCGCCGGCCAGCAGCCAGCCCTTGCCGTCCTGGCCCTGGGCGTGCTTGCCGCCGCCCTGGGGCAGGCCGTAGCGGGTGGCGTGGCGGACGACGTCGTGGTTGGAGAAGACCCAGGTGGAGGAGGCGCCGGATTCCGTGGCCTCGGCGAGGTTCCGGGTGATGATTTCGCGGAACTCGCCGGCGTCGAAGTCGGCCTGCAGGAGGTCGAAGTTGAACGCCTGGCCCAGGCCCTGCGGGCTGGCGTAGCGGGCGCGGCGGGTGGCGTGCACCCAGGCCTCGGCGACGGCGGTGCGCGGCGGGTTGTACTCGTTGAACACCTCACGCCATTCGGCGTAGATCTCGTGGACTTCGTCGCGGTCCCAGAACGGGTGCGAGCCGTCCGGGAACCCGTCCGTCCCCGTGTTGGCGGCGCTCAGCTCCACCTTGGAGATCAGCGGCTCGGTGAGGTCCTTCGTCAGGGCGTGGGCGACGTCGACGCGGAAGCCGTCCACACCGCGGTCGGACCAGAAGCGGAGTGTCTTGAGGAAGTCGTCGCGGATTTCGCGGTTGGACCAGTTCAGGTCCGGCTGCTCCTTGGCGAAAATGTGCATGTACCACTGGCCGGGCGTGCCGTCGGGCTCGGTGATGCGCTCCCAGGCGGGGCCGCCGAACACGGACTCCCAGTCCGACGGCGGGATCTCGCCGTTTTCGCCGAGGCCGTCGCGGAAGATGTAGCGCTCGCGGGCCGCGGAGCCGCGCGGGGAGGCCAGGGCCTCCCGGAACCATTCGTGCCGGTTCGAGGAGTGGTTGGGGACGATGTCCGCGATGAGCTTGATGCCGGCGGCGTGCAGCGCGGCGGACATCTCGTCGAAGTCGGCCAGGGTGCCGAGCTTGGGGTCCACGTCGCGGTAGTGGTCGACGTCGTAGCCGCCGTCGGCCAGCGCCGAGGGGTAGAACGGGGAGAGCCAGACGGCGTCGATCCCGAGTTCCTTCAGGTACGGGACCTTGGCGGTGATGCCCTTGATGTCGCCCAGGCCGTCACCGTTGGAGTCCGAAAAGCTCCTGGGGTAGATCTGGTACACCGATGCCTGGCGCCACCAGTTGGGGTCGGCGGCGAGGTCGGAACCGGACAGGGTTGCCAGCGTGGCGGTGTTGGACAAGGGATGATCCTTCGGGGCCGGGAGAGAGCTTCTGGTATTTTAGATACAAGCTAAATATATTGCCTGAACAATTATGGGTCCGGGAACAGAAGAGGTCAAGAAGTGATGCCGCACGCAGCCGCCGCCACGCCGCAGCTGCTGCGCCGCGTCAACGCCCAGGCCGTGCTGCGCCACGTCCGGGGCGCCGATGTTGCCACCGGGACCGAGCTGATGGCCCTGACCGGGCTGACCCGGGCCTCCGTGATCGCCGTCTGCGAGGACCTGATCGGCCGGGGCTGGATCGTGGAGCTGGACCAGCCCCGCACGGAACCCCGCGCCGAGCACAGGGCACTGAACAAGGCATGCCCCCCATTCCGCGGAAGGGCCGCCCGGCCCGGCGGTTTGCCTTCAACCGGGAGGCCGGCGTCGTGCTGGGCCTCGACATTGGCGCCGCCACCACCACCGCCGCCGTGGCCGACCTCCGCGGCACGGTCATCGGCCGTTCCAGCGAGAGCTTCCGCGCGGCGGACATCCCCGCCCAGGAGCGGATCGGCGTCGTCGATCTCGCCTGCCGCCAGGCGCTGGAGGCCGCGGGAACAGACCCGGGCCGGGTCCTGGCGGTCGGCGCCGGGATCGCCGCTCCGGTGGACCGGGACGGCAATGTGCTGGTGACCCAGCGGTTCTGGAGCCTGTTCGACGTCGGGCTCCGCTCCGCGCTGAAGGAGCTGCACGGCTGGACAGTGCTCCTGGAGAACGACGCCAACCTGGCCGCGCTCGGTGAGCGCTGGCGCGGTTCCGGTGCGGGCGTGGACGATCTGGTGGTGCTCCTGGCGGGCGAACGCCTGGGCGCCGGGGTGATGGAATCCGGGCGCCTGCTCCACGGCCGCGGCGGGGCCGCCGGCGAGATGGGCTATTTGGACATGGTGGAGGGCGTTGGCTCCAGCGACGGCATCGCGGCCCTGGCGCGGCAGTGGTCCGCAGCAGGCGGCGGCCCGTCCGCGGGCGGCCCTGCCAGCGCGCCGCGCGTCTTCGCGGACGCGGCGGCGGGAGACCCGGCGGCGCTGGCCATCCTGGACCGGATTTCGGAGCGCATGACGCGCGTCATCGCCTCGATCGCGAGCCTGATCAACCCCGAGCAGGTGGTGATCGGCGGCGCCGTCGCCGAGTCCGCCGGAGCCCTGCTCCCGGGCATCACGGCACTGCTCCCCCGCTTCACCGCCACTCCCCCGCGGGTGACGGTCTCGCCGCTGGGCGACGCGATCGTCACGGTCGGCGCGGTCCGGCACGCCCTGGACTACGTCGAGGCGAATGCCCTGGAGCTGGCGCTGCCCGCGCCTGCCTGATCCCTGGTTCGGCGTGACCCCTATCCCGGCATGATTCCCGGACGGGCCTACTCCGGCATGATCATGGTGCGCAGGTCCAGCTGCCGCAGCACCCTGTCCGCGACTTCCGGGTCCATGCCCGGCTCGTTCCGGGCCGCCACGACTTCCTGGCGGGCCGCGTCGAGGGCGATCGTCTGCACGGCGATGGCGAGTTCGCGGCCGCGTTTGCGCTTCTCCCCCGCGCTTTCATTCTTCAGGCTCCCGTCCAGCAGCTCGGCGTGCAGCCGGGTCATCTTCTCCTTCACCAGCGCCACTTTCTCCGCCGGCAGCTCCTTCATGAGCTCGTTGTCCTTGAGCGCGGCGATCGCTGCCTGTTGCGCGCGGCGGGCGAGCACGCGCGCCGCGTCGCGCTCCTCCGAGCCGTCCTCGGAGGCCTTCAGGACCCGCATGAGCCACGGCAGCGTCAGCCCGGGAAGCACCAGGGTGGCCAGCAGGACCGCGCAGGCGATCACCAGCAGCTGGCTCCGGGCCGGAAACGGCGTGCCGTCCGCAATTGTCAACGGCAGCGCCAAGGCCAGCGCCAGGGTGGCCAGGCCCCGCATCCCGCACCAGGTAAGGATCAGCACGTCCTTCGCCGAGGTAGGGCGCAGGACGTCCTTCCTGGCCCGCGACAGGCCGGACATCATGGCCAGCCAGGCGAACCGGACGGCGAACACCAGCACGCAAACAACCGCGGCGCTCCCGATCATGCCAAACACGGCGCTGCCTTCCTCGTGGATGACCTGCCGCACTTCCAGCCCCACCAGCCCGAACGCCAGGCCGGTGATCAGCAGCTCCACGACGTCCCAGAACGCGGTGCGGGTGACCCTCTCGGCGGCATCCTGCGGCCGGGAGTGGCGCTGTATTTCCAGCGCGGTGACGACGACGGCGATCACCCCGGAGGCGTGCACTTCCTCGGCCAGGATGTAGGCGGCGAACGGCACCACGAGGGTCACCGCGCTGCGGGCCACCATGGAGGTCACGAGGCGGGTGATCAGGCTCGTGAGCCAGCCCATGCCGATCCCGACCAGCACGGCGATCGCGGCTCCCAGGACGAACTGGAGGACGACGTCGGAGGCGATCTTGGTGCCGGCCACCGCGGCGGCCACGGCCGCCTGGAAGATGACGATGGCGGCGGCGTCGTTGAAGAGGCCCTCGCTCTGGAGCACGTTGATGAGGCGCCGGGGCATGTGGACACGGCTGGCGATTGAGTCCACGGCCACGGGATCCGGCGGAGCCACCATGGCCCCCAGGGCGATCGCGGCCGGGATGCCGATGCCCGGGATCATGAGCCAGGCCGCGCCGGCGACCACCGCGGTGGAGACCACCACGAGCGCGACGGCGAGCATGAGCAAGGTGCGCCAGCGGACGCGGAAGACGGCCCATGAGCTGCGCTGGGCCGTCGCGAAGAGCAGCGGCGGCAGGAAGATCGGCAGGATCAGCTCGGGCGCGATCTGCACTTCCGGGAAGCCCGGGATGAACGTCAGGGCAACGGCCAGGAGCAGCATCAGCACCGGGTAGGGCAGCCTGAGCCGGTCCCCCAGGCCCACGGCCACCACGGTGGCCAGCAGCAGTCCAACGATGAGTGCCAACTGGTCCATGTGCCTGCTTTCCCCGGGGCGCGCCGCGGGCATCCCGGGTGGATGCACGGACCGCCCCCACTACCCTATCGGCCCGGTCCTAGGCCTATGGTTGCAGGGCCGCGGCGAGCGGCTGGGT
>CAWEPM010000033.1:0-17282 GCA_963810895.1 uncultured Actinomycetota bacterium | reverse complement strand
GCAGGCCCGGCTGGCAGCCGTCGAAGCCGAAATCACCGACCTCAAGGCCAAGGCCGACGCCGCGCTGGCGCGGGAAAAGGCCGCCCGGGACGAGGCCGAGGCCAAGAAGGCCGCGGTGGACAAGCTCATCGCTGACACCACGCGGCTCGACGCCGAACTCCAGGCCGCCAAGCCCGGCATCCAGAACCAGCTCGCCCAGGTCAAGGCGCAGCAGGACGCCGTCGCCGCCGAAATCGCCGAGCGCGACCGGAAGCTGCGTGAGGCCTGGGAAGCCGAGCAGCGGCGCATCGCCGAAGCCGCGGCGGCCGCCGCCCGCGCGCAGGGACAGGCCGTCCAGCCGTATGTCCCGCCGGCCCAGGGCTCACCGTCGGCCTTCGGCCTGCAGCACCCGTTCCCGGGAAACATCCCGATCACGTCCGGGTTTGGCTGGCGCGCGACGCCGCCGGGCACCATCGACTTCTATGGCCAGGGCGGCTACATGCACACCGGCATTGACTTCGGCGCGGCCTGCGGCACGCCCGTCTACGCCGCGGCGGCCGGCACCGTCTTCTCGGCCGGCTGGGCCAACGACGGCGGCGGCAACAACGTGAAGATCTCCCATGGCGTGGTCCAGGGCAACTCGCTGACCACGATCTACTACCACAACACGTCCGTGACGGTCTCGGTCGGCCAGCACGTTGCGCAGGGACAGCTGATCGCGTATTCGGGAACCACCGGCAACTCCACGGGCTGCCACTCGCACTTCGAAACCTGGCTCAACGGCCGGGCCGTGGACCCGATGAACCTGTTGTAGCCCGTCCTGCGGACGGTGCTGCAGAAGCCGCGGCTGCGGCTGCCCTGCCGTAAACTGGAAAGACTCCGTCCCATCCGGCCGGAGTGAACCACCAACAAACCGAGGAGTCCTACCGTGCCCAAAGAAAGTGGCCGTAAGGTAGTGGCCACCAACCGCAAGGCCCGGCACGACTACCACATCCTTGACACCTACGAGGCCGGCATCGCGCTGATGGGCACGGAAGTCAAGTCCCTGCGCGAAGGCCACGCCTCGATGGTGGACGGCTTCTGCACGTTCTACAACGACGAGCTGTGGATGGAGGGCATCCACATCCCCGAGTACCACCAGGGGAGCTGGACCAACCACGCCGCGCGCCGCCGTCGGAAGCTGCTGCTGCACCGCGAAGAGCTCACGAAGATCTCGCACAAGATCCGGGAATCCGGGTTCACGATCGTGCCGCTGCAGCTCTACTTCGTGGACGGCCGCGCGAAGGTGGAAATCGGCGTCGCCCGCGGTAAGAAGGAATACGACAAGCGCCAGACGCTGCGCGAGCAGCAGGACAAGCGCGAGGCCCAGCGGGTCATGCGCGAACGCAACCGCCGCTAGCGCGCCTGCGGCTGTCACGGCCGCCGGGAATGTTTGCCGGGGGCCGTGCGTTATGATTAATTGTCCGGGAAGGAACCGAGCGGGACCGCGAAGCGGTTCAGCATCAGGCCTGTCCGGTTTGATAAAAAAATACGGGGATGATCGGTTTCGACGATGTTAGTCGCGACAGGTGAAGCGGGCCGAGGATGCAGAATTATCTCGTAAACGCTGTCTGCAAACCAATAAGTGCCGAATCAAAACGCACTGACTTCGCTCTCGCTGCCTAAGCAGTAAGACAGTCCGTCAGCCCGAGGTTGCTATTGCCCCGGATCCTGGCGTCATTTAGATAGCCACTGCTGTTTACCTCCGTCATCGGGGTAAACGGGACTCTTAGATGACTGGGCCCGGATCAGCCAGCTGTTTGCAGCATGGCCGGGGCCGAGAAAATCCGACGCAAACTGCGCCCGGAGAAGCCCTGACAACACGACATCGGACGGGGGTTCAATTCCCCCCATCTCCACATGGGAGCCCCGGCAACGGTGCTCCACCCCGTATTGGGAACGCACAACTCCCCGCTGACTTCGGTTGGCGGGGAGTTTTGTGCGTTAACGGGCTTCCCGTGGCGCTCTTTCGGAGACGGGGTGAACCCGACGGCCCTTCCGCGTCGCGGGACGAGATGTCCATACTTGGCTATGTTTTCCAGCATCAATGACATTCCGTGGACGGAAATTCTGAAGCAGAACCACTATCACCCGTCGCCTCGGGACTGGTCGGACCAGGTGATCTACTTCCTGCTGATAGACCGTTTCTCCGACGAATTGGAGGATGGCTACAAGGACGCCTCCGGCCAGATCGTGCAGGGCAGCACGCCACTGTTTTCGCCGGGGGACGCGAACAACGCCGTCCAGTCCTTGCGCCGACATCCAGGACTGGGAGGATGCGGGAACCCAGTGGCTCGGCGGGACCCTGAAGGGGATACAGTCCAAACTCGGCTACCTGAAGAGACTCGGGGTCACCGCGCTCTGGATCAGTCCGGTACTGCGGCAGCGTCCCGGCGTCGATGACTACCACGGTTACGGGACACAGAACTTCCTCGAAGTCGACCCCCATTTCGGCACAGCCCAGGACTTCAAAGAGCTAGTGGGCGCCGCCCACGATGCGGGGCTCTACGTCATCCTCGACGTCATCCTCAACCATTCCGCGGACGTGTTCCAGTACGACACCGTGGATCCGGCCACAGGACAGCCCTACGTTCCGGTGTGGACCGGTGCGACCTATCCGGTCACCGGGTGGCGGGACCCTGGCGGCGTTCCGAGCCTGCCGTTCCCCGCACCGGTCAATCCGCCGGATCTCGACAGTGCTGTGTGGCCGCGCGAACTCCAGGCCGACGGCGTCTTCACCCGCAAGGGCCAGATCGTCAACTGGGACGCCACCCCGGAGAAGACCGAGGGGGACTTCTTCGGGCTGAAGGACATCCATCATGGAGCGGGGCCGCTGGACGAATACACGCCCTCGGCAGCCTTTCAAACCGTCGTCGACGCGTACCGGTACTGGATCGCCTTTGCCGACGTGGATGGCTTCCGCGTGGACACCGTCAAGCACATGGACCCGGGCGCCACGCGCTACTTCGCGTCCGCCATTCATGAGTTCGCCCAGACCATCGGCAAGGACGCATTTTTTCTTGTCGGGGAAATTACCGGGAGCCGCGACGAGGCCATTAGGCTCCGGGACGATACCGGGCTCGATGCTGCCCTGGGCTTGGCGGACGTGCAAGGACGAATGGTCGATGCCGTGAAGGGGTGGGCGAACCCGGCCGGTTACTTCGATCTTTTCCGCAACTCGATCCAGGTCGGCAAGGAGAGCCACACCTGGTTCCGCAATCACGTCGTCACAGCCTTTGACGACCACGACCTGGTCCGCCAGGGGAAAAGCTACAAGGCACGGTTCGCCGCCGATCAGGACGGCCGGGCCCTGGAGCTCGCCATCCTTGCCCTGAACGCCACAACGCTCGGTATCCCGTGCATCTACTACGGCAGCGAGCAGCGATTCGACGGGAAATTCCCGCCGGAGGTCAATCCGCGGCCCACGGACGATTTCAAGGCAGACCGCTACATCAGGGAAACGATGTTCGGCGGCCCCTTCGGATCGTTTCGAAGCCGCGGACGGCATTTTTTCGATGAGTCAGGGACCGCGTATCGGCAACTTGCGGACATCCTGGCGCTTCGGAAGAGTGAACTCGCGCTCCGCCGCGGACGGCAGTACCTGCGCCCCATCTCCGACGACGGCGTCACCTTCTGGTACCCGGAACGCATCGGTGCCGGAAGGATGACGTCAATCGTGGCCTGGAGCCGGATCTTGTCGAACAGAGAGGTCGTCTGCGCCATCAACACCGACTGGGCCTCCCCACGAGCAGCCTGGGTGACCGTTGATGCCGGTCTGCATTCGGCCGGCGACAAGTTCGAGTGCCTCTATTCAACTGACAAAAGCAAGGTGGGGTCGCTGGCAGCCGCCGAGCCACGGAACGGCCTGGCGATCCGGATCGAGGTCCCCGCGGCGGGTTTCGTCGTCATTGCGCCGTAGATGGTTCTCATGGCCGTAGATGGTTCTCATGACAAAGGGAAGGGAAGCGTCTTCTGACACTTCCCTTCCCTTTCCTGCTGCCCGGGGAAAACTGTTCGCAGGCTACGTGCCGAGGATCTTCGCCTTCTGGGCCACGAACTCTTCTTCGGTGAGAATCCCTTGTTCCTTCAGCGCCCCGAGCTGCTTGAGCTGCTCGATGGCGTCGTCGCTGATCCCACCTGCGGGGGCCGGGGGAGGGGGCGGCGGCTGCTGGTAGACGGGCTGCTGGTATGCGGGCGGCGGTCGGCGGGGTGGCGGCTGCTGCTGCGCCATCTGCGCATCGTAGGCCTCCTGCTGCTTGGCCGCGGTCGCGGCGTCCTTCTCGGCAAACTTGTTGGCCTGCCGGCGCTGGACCCGGCCGCTGACCGCACTGGCCGTCCCGGCAACGACCGCCGTCCGCCCTATACCCCTAAGAAGTCCCATAATTTTCTCCTGTCGGATCGCTTCTTATGTGTCAGGTCTTAAGCGTCGGTTGCCGGTGACTCGGCGTCGAGGGCCTCGAGGGCGTCGAGCGCTTCCATCACGTCCGGCGCAGGAATCCGCGTGCTCGCGATGAGCTCGCCCCCGCTGTCGCGAACAGCCGCCACGAACGGTGCCGCCCAGGTGTTCTCGTAGACAATCAGCGCGGCGACCGTCCCTGGGAGAAGCGCGGCCGATGCCTCGGCGATATCATCATCGCCCAAGAGCCCTGTCTGCGCGCCGTCGAAGTAGGAGAACCCCGCCGCTGGACCGCCTGGGTCGGTAAGTTCGAGCACCTCGACAGTGCCGTCCTCATTCTTCATGACGACGAGGAGATCGAAAAGGCGGATCACGCCCTGCTCGACGAGCTTAACGAGTTCCTCACTCGCCCGTCCCGTCAGTCCCTCCACGGGGAACTCGAGGAGTACGAAGTCGACCGGCCCGTGGGCCTCGGTCTCCGGTGTGGTTGTCACTGGTATTCCTCCGGTCTGTGTCGAGCACGCTGTCTGGCGCACTGGTCTTAGTGTGGGCGGTCCCTGCCGGGGCGTCACCACCCGCGTCGAATGATTCCGCTGGCGGGCCGCGCCGCTCAAAAGCTGGAACTGCCTCGCGCGGACATGGCCCCGGAACCGGACATGTCGGTTGGATCCCAAGACCACTAAAGCGCCAACGAGGGGTCGCCGCATCATCCGTTGCGGGTGAGCCCAGACCCCGCCGGGGCTCGTCTTGGGAACACAACACAGGGCCGGAAGCAACGGCTTCCGGCCCTGTGTTATTTCAGCGCTTCTTGATGTGTGCCACTGGATCGGTGTGGGCATCAACGATGTGCTTCGCCTTTTTCTCGGCCCGTTTTTCCTTGATGGTCTTAACCGACTTCTTCGACACGCTCTGGTGTGGCGTCTTGTCAGGCATGGTGCTCTCCCTCACGGCAGGGGCCCGGAATAGCCCCGTCTATCAACGCTACGCCTCGGGAACGGCGGCGTCCACGATACCCGCGAAGCGGCTGCCGACGCCGTCGTACACGCTGCGCACCAGGCCGGGCCCGAGCACCGGGATGTCGCGGGCCTCATGGTGGGCACAGCAGACATAGGTGAAGTCCGGCCACCATTTCTTGGGCCGGGCCGCTTCAGAGAATCCGCAGACGGCGCACGTGAGCTGGACCCAGACGGGCCGCTTGCCTGTCCGGTTCGCCTTGGACTGGACCAGCCACGCCGGGGGATTGTCCAGCAGCTCGCCGAGCTCGGCCTCGGACAGGCGGGAGGGGATGCCGTGACGGTGCGCCATTTCCAGCGGAATGTCGAGGATCTGGGCTGCTTCACGTCGGGTAACCATCCTTCAACGATACGGGAACGACGGCGGCCCGGAGCCACTGAAGCGGCCCGGTGTAAGGCTCGACACACCGCTGGCGGGCAGGCGTCCTCAGCCGGCGAGGAAGAGTCCGAGGGCCGCGGCGGCGAGGCCCGCGACGAGATTTGAGCCTATGTTGAGCGCCGCAGCCCGGTACCGCGTTTCGCTGACCAGACGCACCGTCGCGGTGCTCCATGAGCTGAAAGTTGTCAGACCGCCGGCCAGTCCGGTCGCGACGCCGGCATGCCAGTCGGCTCCCAGCTCCAGGTGGCCGGTCAGGCCCACGGACAGTCCGATGATGAACGATCCTGCGACGTTGACCGCCAGCGTCGCCCAAGGCCAGTGCGGACGGGTGCCCTGGTGGTGGGCGAAGAAGGAGTCGACGGCGAACCGCAGGAGGGCGCCGGCCACACCGAAGACTCCCACCAGGAGCGCGGTCATCATTGGGCACCCCCGCCGACATCCGCAATCGCCTTGCCGGTTTTCCAGCCGGCGGCCGCGGCACCCAGGCCCAGGACGAGCGAGAGCCCGAGGTAGGCCAGCCAGGTGGCATGGAAGCCGCCGCGGATCTGCTGGTCAATAACCATCACCAGCGCCGAAAAGGTGGTGAATGACCCCAGCAGGCCCGGGCCGATCCCGGCCCGCAGCCAGAAGGCCGTCTTGGGCCGCGCGATCCAGATGGTGGTCAGGGTGGCCAGGACGAAACTCCCGGCCACATTGATCGCCAACGTGGTCCACGGCACCGCGCCGGCGCTTTCGGGGAACAGCAGGCCGGCGCCGAACCGCAGTTCAGTTCCGATCAGTCCGCCGACGGCGACGGCGGCCCAGGCCTTCCAGCCCGGGACGCCGGGGCGCGGCACGGCCCGGCGCTCATCCAGCACACTCTTCACTCAGCGCACTTTTCGCTCATGGGCCGGCCACGCTGCAGCCTGCGTGCGCGGCATCGCTGTGGACCCAGAGGGCCGAGGCGACTTCCTCGGCAAAATCGAATTCACGGGGCGCCGCGGCGGAACCGATCCGCACCACGAGCGGGCCGCCGAACGGCCTCCTGCCCACTACCTCCACTTCGGCGTCGAGATCGATGTCCTCGGCGGCGAGGTAACGCAGGAGCTCCGGGTTCTCATCGCTAATCCGGGTGATCCGGCCGGTATGGCCGTCGTCGAGTTCGCTGAGGCGGTGGGCGGAGGGCATGAGCACGGAGCCGTCAGCGGCCGGGATCGGGTCGCCGTGCGGGTCGCGTGCAGGGTTCCCCAGCTTGGCCGCCATCCGGTCAATGAAGGTGTCGGAGACGGCGTGCTCGAGGAGCTCGGCTTCGTCGTGGACCTCGTCCCAGCGGTACCCGAGCTCCTGGACGAGGAAAGTCTCGATCAGCCGGTGCCGCCGGACCATGGACAGGGCGAGCCGGACACCGTCGCTGGTGAGGGTGACGGCGCTATAGGGCTTGTGGTCTACGAGGCCTTGGTCCTTGAGTTTGCGGACCATTTCCGAAACCGAGGAGTTGGCTACCCCCAGGCGCTGCGCCAGCTGCGTGGAGGTGATGGGCTTCTGCTGCCACTCGGTGAAGGAATAGATGACCTTGACGTAGTCCTCGATCGAGGAGGAGGGCGTACTGGTCTTCACAGACCCAAGCCTACCGTCAGCCGCGCCCGGAGAAGGTGAGCCACAGCAGGACCAGGTTGAGCGCCACCACGAGTACTCACGCTGATGATGGCGGCGATCCGGAGCGACAGGCCGTCGGCAAACCGGCCCATCAGGGTCTTGTTGCTGGTCAGGACGACCAGCGGGACGAGGACAAAGGGAATCCCGAAGCTGAGGACCACCTGGCTCAGGATGAGCGCCCACGTGGGGTCGAAGCCGACCGCCAGCAGCACAACGGCCGGAATCAGCGTGACCACGCGGCGGGCCATCACGGGGATCCGGATCTTGAGCAGGCCCTGCATGATGGTTCCGCCGGCGTAGCAGCCCACCGAGGTGGACGCCAGGCCGGACGCGAGGAGCCCTACCGCGAAGACCACGCCCACGATGGGGCCCAGATTGGCGGTGATGGCAGCGTGCGCGCCCTCGATGGTGTCCGTGCCCTCTTCGCCGCCGAGCGTCGAGGCGGCAAGGAGCAGCATGCCGATGTTGACGATTCCGGCGATGGCCAGCGCGGCCACGACGTCGAACGCGGGTGGCCCGGACCAGCCGGGCGACGGCGGACGGGGGGACATGCAGGTGCTCGTCCGGACGGTGCCGGTCACGGGACAGGGCCGAGTGGACATAGATGGCGTGCGGCATGACGGTGGCGCCGAGCATGCTGGCGGCCAGCAGGACGGTGTCCGGGCCCTCGAAGCCGGGCACGAGGCCGGCCAGGGCTGCCCTCGGATCGGGCGGGCTGATGAACAGCCCGGCCAGGAAGCCGATGGTGATGATGCCGAGCAGGAACATGATGATGAACTCGAAGGGCCGCTGCTTCTCCCGGGCCTGCACCGCGAGCAGGAGCATCGACACCGCGCCGACGATCACGGCACCGAGGGGGAGGGGCAGGCCGAACAGCAGGTACAGCGCGATTGCCCCGCCCACCACCTCGGCGAGGTCGGTGGCGGCGGCCACGACTTCGGCCTGCAGCCAGAAGGCGCGGCGCCAGAACGGCTTGAGCCGCTCACCCAGGATCTCCGGCAGGCTCTTGCCGGTGACGATCCCGAGCTTGGCGGACTGGTACTGGACGAGGACGGCCATGACGTTGGCGACCACGAGGACCCACACCAGCAGGTAGCCGTACTGCGCTCCGGCGGTCAGGTTGGCGGCCACGTTTCCGGGGTCCACGTAGGCGATCGACGCGACGAACGCCGGCCCCAACAGGCCGATCAGCGCCCTGCGGGCACCCGGATGCTTGTAGGTGCGTGCGCCCTGCGGCGGTTGTTCGTGTCCCTTTACGTCCAGCACTGCCAGCTCCCGTGATTTGCGCGTCCGCGTTGACGCGATGATCGGCACCGGCGGAAGAAGCCGCCGGCGTCAAAGTTCATTGCCTACAAAAAGTTTCATATGCCTACAACTAATTATTAGGCATACCGAAACAATAAGCCCCGACGGCGGCCTCATGCAATCCGGAAGGCCCGCCATGTCTGGGTCAGGTAGGGAAGCCGGAGGGAGTCGCCGGGGGCATGGCCCAAGTGCTCGTGAAGGTACCAGTCGAGGTTGGCCATGACCTTGTCCCGGGTGGCCGCCGACGCCGCAAGGTAGTAGCTGCGGGACTTGGCCAGCTCCGTGATGTCCTCCGTGGTGACGGAATCCTCCCACCGGGTCAGGTGGCTCTCCAGCCCGGTGAACTCGGGACCCACGGGAGGCCGGAAGTGCGGTTTGTGGACGTCCCCGGCATGCATGATGCGTGAGAGCCGGTGAACCCAGGGCACAGCCGTGTCCAACTGGTTCCAGATCAGGCCCAGCACGCCGTGCGGCCGCAGGATGCGGGCGATCTCGGCGCTGGCCAGGCGGGGGTCGCACCAGTGCCACGCCTGGGCAACCGTGACGAGGTCGAACGACTCGGGCGGCAGACCCGTGTGCTCGGCGGTGCCCTCGACGGCGGTGACATCCGGCAGGGCCCGGCGCAGCTGCTCGAGCATGTCGGCGGAGGGATCGACGGCCACCGTGTGCAGTCCCCGTGCGGCCAGGAGCGCCGTGAACTTGCCGGTGCCTGCGCCAATATCCGCGGCGTCCAGCGCTCCCGCCGGGATCAGCCAGTCGGCCGATTCCTCCGGATAGCCCGGGCGGACGCGTTCGTAGTGCGCTCCGCCGTCCTGGAAGCTCTGTCCGAGTTCCTGGCGCCGTTCACTGTGCAGTTTGGGGCCACTGTGCAGTTTGGGGCCATGGTGCAGTTTGGGACCACTGTGCATTCTGGGCACGCTGTGCAACGTGCGATCTCCTTCGGGAAGGTCCTGCTGGTTCAGTTACCTTTCGAATTTACCGCACCGGACCACGCCCGGATTCTGCCGTGCTTGACGCCGTGCCCAGCCCGCTGTCCCTGGCCGGCAGTCCCCTAGTCCGCTGTCCTAGTCCACAGTGCAGGGCGCGGCACCGGCGGTGCCCGGGGTGTTCGGCGCCCAGTGCGGGTAGCTGCGGGTGTCGTTGGCCGGCACCCAGCGGCCGGCGTCCACCACGTAGTCCCATCCGAGCCCGGTGTGCCGCAGCTGCCGCAGGCCGGCCAGGAGCCGCTCGGCATCCTCCAGCCGGGAGCCGAGGCCGAAGCTGGCCCGCAGGGAGCCCGCAGGCAGGCCGAGCCGCTTGAGCAGCGGGTGGGCGCAGAAGCGGCCGTCGCGCAGGCCGATGCCGTGTTCGGCCGACAGGTAGGCGGCCACCAGCCCGGCGTCGTAGCCTTCGACGGAAAAGTTCACGACACCGATGGTGCCGGTGCCCGGCTGATCGCCTCCGGGGGAAGAAGCGGGAGAGGAATCGGCAAAGATCTGGTGTACGGTCACTCCCTCGATGCCCTGGAGACCCTCGACCAGGAAGGAGCGGATGGCGTCCTCGTGGGCGTACCACTGTTCCGTGTCCAGGTCTGCGATCACCTGGGTGGCACGGGCCAGCGCGGCCGCACCCAGGACGTTCGGCGAGCCGCCCTCGTGCCGGGCCGGTCCGGTGGTCCAGCTGACGGAGTCGAGCCGGGCATCCTTGACGGCTCCGCCGCCGGCGAGGTGCGGGGTGCCGGCGTCGAGCCAGTCCGTCCGCCCCACCAGCACACCGGCGCCGAACGGTGCGTACAGCTTGTGCCCCGAGAAGGCGAGGTAGTCGACGTCGTCCGCGGCGATATTGATCCGCCGGTGCGGAGCCAGCTGCGCGGCGTCGACAACGATCCTGGCGCCGTATTCGTGCGCCAGTGCGGCCAGGGCGGCGATCGGCAGGATCTCCCCGGTGACATTGGAGGCTCCGGTGACGGCCAGCAGGCTCACGCCGCCGCGGGCGAGCTCGTCCCGCAGGCGGTCCACGGTGGCCGCGAGGGTGGCGGCGGCCACGACGCTGCGGTGCGGGACATTCTGCCAGGGCAGGAGGTTGGCGTGGTGTTCGATGTCGAGGTACAGGACCTCGCCCGCGGGCCGGCCGTCGCGGAGCGGCAGGCAGCCGGCCAGCAGGTTCAGGGAATCGGTGGTGTTGCGGGTGAAGATCACGGAATCGTCCGGCCGGCCGCCCACGAAGTCCCGCACGATGTCCCGGGCGTTCTCGTAGACCGACGTGCTGATCTGCGACGCGTAGCCGGCGCCGCGGTGCACGCTCGCGTAGTACGGCAGGATTTCGTTCAGGTAGGCCGAGACGACGGACAGGGCCGGGGCCGAGGCGCCGTAGTCGAGGTTGGCGTAGCGGGCGTGGCCGCCGTGGATCAGCGGGGCCTGGATTTCGGCGCCGGTGACGGCGGCCAGCGGACGGGCCGCGGCGGCGAACCGCGCAGCAGCATGCCCGGCACCGGCGTTGGCGTGGAATTCGGGGGCGGCGGGAAAAACGGCAGTTGTCATGGGACCTCACTCGAACAGGACCCCACATCGTGGGAATCCGCGCTTGCCGGGTCCGTTCCGGACCGGCCAGGTCGTCACCCGGGGCACCCCACCGCGACTGGAGGGTTGCCGGCCAGCAAACCGGGGTTTAGCGCTGGCACTCGTGACCTGCATCGAGCGTAGGACATCCGCGCTGCCGGGGAAAAGGCGGCCCCCGAATGTGAAGCGGATTGTTACGCGCGCAAAACGCGCGTTGGTCGAACAAACAGCGGCGGCGGCCCCGGGATGGGGGCCGCCGCCGCAGTTTGTTCGGCTGACGCCGGAGCCCGGTTGAAGCCGGAGTCCGGTTGTGCCTACAGGAGGTCGTCGAGTCCGGGGTTGAGCCGCTTGAGGACTTCCGAGTGGAGGATCGAGTTGGTGGCGAGGGCGTTGCCGCCGAAGGGCCCGTCCTCGCCCTCGAGCGAGGTGAAGCGGCCGCCGGCCTCGGTCACGATCGGCACCAGGGCGGCCATGTCGTAGAGGTTCAGCTCGGGCTCGCAGGCGATGTCCACAGCACCCTCGGCCACGAGGCAGTACGACCAGAAGTCACCGTAGGCACGGGTGCGCCACACCTCCTCGGTGAGGCCCAGGAACTCGTCCAGGTTCCCGCGTTCCTTCCAGCCGCCGAGGCTGGAATAGGACAGCGAAGCGTCCTCGAGCTTGGAAACGTTGGACACCTTCAGCCGCGTGGCCGCCGCCAGCGAACGGCCCGTGTAGGCGCCTGCCCCCTTGGCCGCCCACCAGCGCTTGCCCAGCGCCGGCGCGCTGACGACGCCGACCACCGGCTCGCCCTCATCGACGAGGGCGATCAGGGTGGCCCAGACCGGGACGCCGCGGACAAAGTTCTTGGTGCCGTCGATCGGGTCGATGATCCAGCGGCGGGAGCCGTGGCCCGAGCTGCCGAATTCCTCGCCCAGGACGGCGTCGCGGGGACGGGACCGGGAGAGCTGGCCGCGGATGGCCTCTTCAGCGGACTTGTCGGCATCGGTGACCGGGGTGAGGTCGGGCTTCGTTTCAATCCGAAGGTCGAGCGCCTTGAAACGGCTCATGGTCTGGGAATCGACGGAATCTGCCAGTACATGGGCAAGGCGCAGGTCATCGTTGTAGCTTGAAGCGGTTTGGCTCATGGTTCCAAACTACCGGCAAAGCGGGCCGCCCGCCGGGAGGCCGCGGCACTGCGCCGCGGGCCGGGGGAGCGGCACCGCCTAGGACACGGTGCCCAGTTCCTTCGTTTCCTGCGCTTCCTGCCGCGGGTCGGTGCCCAGCAGCCGGCGCAGGGACGCCAGGCGTGCGGGTCCGGAGGCTCCCGCGTGCCCGGCAGCAACCCAGGCGTCGACGCCGCAGTTGACGGCGGTGGCGTCGTGTTTGCAGCCGCGTTCGCAATCGTCGGTGCCCGGTTCCAGGTCGGGGAAGGAGCGGAGGATCCGGTCCGGATCCACATGGGCCAGGCCGAAGGAGCGGATGCCGGGGGTGTCGATGATCCAGCTGCCGGCCGGGGCGTCGTTGACTTTGAGCGCCAGCGCGGAGGAGGAGGTGTGGCGGCCGCGGCCGGTGACCGCGTTGACGCCGCCGGTGGCACGCTCGGCCCCGGTCAGGGCGTTTACCATGGTGGATTTGCCGACGCCGGAGTGGCCCAGCATGACGGTGACCTTCCCGTCGAGGTAGCCGCGCAGCTGGGCCACGGCGTCCTTGTCCAGCCGGGCGGAGAGCCCGTCGTCGGAGCGGGCATCGATGCCGGAGGCGGCGGAGTCTGCCGTCTTGGAGATGATGACGGGGAAATCGAGGTGCGTGTAATTGGACAGCAGCTCGGCGGGATCCTTGACGTCGGCCTTGGTGACCAGGAGCAGCGGCTCAATGCCGGCGTCGTAGGCGGCTACCAGGGCGCGGTCGATGAAGCCGGTCCTCGGCTCGGGGTTGGCGGCCGCCACGACGATCACCAGCGTGTCGGCATTGGCGACGACGGCGCGTTCGATCGGGTCCGTGTCATCGGCGCTGCGGCGCAGCAGCGTCTTGCGGTCCTGGATCTTGACCAGCCGGGCGAGGGTGTCGGGTTCGCCGCTGACGTCCCCGACCAGGGAGACGAAGTCCCCGGCCACCACGGGATTGCGGCGCAGTTCCCGGGCCCGTGCCGCGATGATCTTGCGTTCGTCGGCGGTGCCTTCGCCGACGACGGCGGTGTAGCGTCCGCGGTCAACGGTGATGATGCGTCCGGTGACGGCGTCGTCGTGGCTGGGCCGGTCCTTGGTGCGGGGCCGGGAGCCCTTCTTGTTGGGCCGGATCCGGACATCGGATTCGTCCCAGGAATCAGTGCTGCGTGCCACCGGCGGTGTCCTCGTCTGCGGCGGTTCCCTGTGCCAGCATGGCGTCCCAGAGCTGCGGGAAATCGGGCATGGTCTTGGCCGTGGTCCCGATGTCCTCGACCTCCACGCCCGGCACGGCAAGGCCGAGGATGGCGCCGGCGGTGGCCATGCGGTGGTCCGCGTAGCTGTGCACGACGCCGCCGTGCAGCCTGGCCGGGCGGATGATGAGTCCGTCGGCCGTCTCTTCGGCGTCGCCGCCGAGGCGGCTGATTTCCGCGACGAGCGCGGCGAGCCGGTCCGTTTCGTGGCCCCGGAGGTGGGCGATGCCGCTCAACCGCGAGGGGCCGGCGGCCAGGGCGCAGAGCGCTGCCACGGTGGGGGCGAGCTCGCTGGTCTCGTCGAAGTCGCCGCCCTTGATCTCCGGGCCGCCGCTCACGGTCAAGGTGCCGCCGTCCAACGTCACGGTTGCGCCCATGGCGGTCAGGATGCCGCGCCAGAGATCGCCGACCTGGGTGGTCTCGGCGGGCCAGTTCGGGATCCGCACGGTGCCGCCGGTGGCGAGGGCCGCCGCGAGGAACGGTCCGGCGTTGGAGAGGTCCTGCTCGATCCGCTGGTCGAAGGCGCGGATCGGACCGGGGGAGACAACCCAGTGGTTCGGCACCGAGTCATCGACCGCCACGCCGACGCCGCGCAGCACGGCCACCGTCATGTTGATGTGGTCGAGGCTGGGCACGGGCTTGCCGACGTGTTCCAGATGGAGTCCCTCGGTGAAGCGGGCGCCGGCCAGCAGCAGGGCGGAGACGAACTGGGACGACGCGCTGGCGTCGATGATGAGGTGCCCGCCGCGGACTTCGCCCGTGCCGTGCACGGTGAAGGGCAACGACGACGCCGGGCCGCCGTCGGGCGCGCTGACCGCCACGCCCAGGCCGGTCAGGGCCTCGATGATGGTGCCCATCGGGCGTTTGCGGGCGTGCGGGTCGCCGTCGAAGCGGGACTCGCCGCGGCGCAGCGCCGCAACCGGAGGCACGAAGCGCATGACCGTGCCGGCGAGGCCGCAGTCAATCGCTGTGTCCGCGGCGGCGGCGTCCATGCTGATCGGGAGGATTTCGAGGTCGGGGCCGAAGGCGCCGTCGCCGGGAACCTCGGTGACGGTGGCGCCCAACTGCCGCAGTGCCTCAATCATGAGCGCGGAATCCCGGGAGTGCAGGGGGGCCCGCAGGCGGGACGGTCCGTCGGCGAGGGCTGCGAGCACGAGGTACCGGTTGGTCAGGGATTTGGAACCCGGAACGGTGACGGTCGCGTCAACCGGCCGGGCGGCGAACGGCGCGGGCCAGTGCGGACCGCCGTCGGCCGGCTGGGAAGGGGCAGTTGCGGAGGGGGTGGCGCCAGTCATTACCGTCTTAGGCTCCGGCTGCGTGGGTGGCCTTGCGGACGACTTTGTCGGCCTTCTTCAGCTTCTTGTTGGTCGACTTCCGGGCATCGGCGGCGAGGTGTCCGGCGCTCTTCTTGGCATCCGCGGCCAGGTGCCCGGCACGCCAGGCCAGGCTGGGCTTGCCGGCGGTGTCGACGGCAGCGAGCAGCACGCCGCCGGTCAGGGAGACATTTTTCAGGAGCTGCTTGCGGCGGGCGTCGCGGGCTTCCTTTGAGGAAATGTCCGCGCTGCGCCATTCGACGTAGCCGTTCAGGGCCGAAATGACGGCGAGGACGGTCGCTGCCAGCCGGGCGGACTTGCCGAGGGCGAAGCAGACGCCGGCACCGACCTGGGTGCCGCCGATCACGCGCGCCAGGACTTTTTCATTGGTCTGGAACGGCAGTGCGTCGGCCGCGCGGCGCAACAGGGGGGACAACTGCGCCGCAGTGTCATCCGCATTCTTGAGCTTGTCCATGCCGGCGAGGACGAAACTGGAGGCGAGCATGGGCCGGGCGAGCAAGCGGACAAACGACATGAATTTCCTCCTGGATGGACGAACCGCGGATTCACTGCGGGAGAACCGGTTCTAGTCTTGCACTTTTGCGGAATATTTGCCCGCCGGACGTGGTTGTGAAAGGCAGATTCCAGGAGGCTGAGAAAGGCGGAGATTTGACGCAGGTGTTGGACAGGGCGGAACTGGAAGCCGGTTCCGGGCAACCGTGGACCCTCGCGCTTCCGGCAGTTCCGGATGCCCGGCGGAAGGTGACAGTAGACTTGAAGGCAATGAGCACCATGGACCCGGCCGTTGCGGCCATGCACGAGGTTGCCGGAAACGACGCCACGCCCACCGAAACACCTGAGGCCAGCACGGCTGCCGCCCTGGAAACCGAGGTGGACGGCAAGCCGCTGGACGTCTCCACCGAGTCCGCGGAAGAGCGCCGGGTGCGCTTTGAACGTGACGCCATGCAGTACGTGGACCAGTTGTATTCCGCGGCCATGAGGATGGCCCGGAATCCCTCGGACGCCGAGGACCTGGTCCAGGAGGCGTACACGAAGGCGTTTTCCGCCTTCCACCAGTACAAGCCCGGCACCAACCTGAAGGCCTGGCTGTACCGCATCCTCACCAATACCTACATCAACCTGTACCGGAAGCGTCAGCGCGAGCCGCTGCAGTCGAACTCGGACACCATCGAGGACTGGCAGCTTGCCCGCGCCGAGTCGCACACGTCGTCCGGACTGCGTTCGGCGGAGGCCGAGGCCCTCGACCACCTGCCCGACACCGACGTGAAGCGCGCACTCCAGTCGATTCCGGAGGAGTTCCGGCTGGCGGTGTACTTCGCCGACGTCGAGGGCTTCGCCTACAAGGAAATTTCAGACATCATGAACACCCCCATCGGGACCGTCATGTCCCGGCTGCACCGCGGCCGGAAGATGCTGCGGGACATGCTTGCCGATTACGCCGCCGAGCGTGGATTCAGGGCCGCCACCGAGTCAAGCACCGCGGCCGACAGCAACAAACAGGAGAACAGGAAATGAGCGACTGCCAGGGACTGGGCGATTGCGACGACGCCCGGATGCAACGTATCTATGAATATCTGGATGGTGCGCTCACGCATCAAGACATCGCAGAGATCAAGGACCACCTGGACAGTTGCCCGGAGTGCCTGGAGCAGTACGACCTCGAATGTGTCATCCGCGTGATGGTCAAGCGTTCGTGCACCGAAGCGGCTCCGGAGAACCTCAAGAACTCCATCCTGGACCGGATCCACTCCATCCGGACTGTGGAAGCCTGAACCGCACCCGAAAAAATGCACAGCGAAAGACCCCGGAACCGTAAGGTTTCCGGGGTCTTTCGCTTAAAACGGTCAATCCTAGCCGTAGCTTAGGCGTTGGGACGCTTACCGTGGTTCGCGCCGCCACGCTTACGGTCACGACGTTTACGTGCACGCTTGCTCATAGCTGGCCTCCTTAATTTTTGGTACTCAAAAGAGCTGCCCTCAAGTCTCCCACATCAGGACACCCGCCGCGAACCGGCGGCGCCCCGCTACGGGCCACAGCCGGCTGCGCGCGGAATCGGGGGAGTTCAGCCGTCGAGTGAATTGCGGATCGAGATCCGGGCCTGGTCCAGCACTGTCCTGACAGTTTCGAGCGTGACGGCGGTGACGGGATGGCTGCCGGCGTGGCGCCGCAGTTCCACCCGCATGTCGTCGCGGAACGCCTGGACGAGCATTTCCGCCTCCTTGAGCCGCCGCTCGCCCTCCGGGGAGTAGCGCGATCCGGCCGCGCTG
>CAWEPM010000032.1:0-12055 GCA_963810895.1 uncultured Actinomycetota bacterium | reverse complement strand
CTCGAACGCCAGCAACCTGCTGCCGGCCGACTTCAGCCTCGGCGCCTTCAAGCGGGTCCTGGGGCTGCAGAGCCCCGAGGAAGCAATCGCCGAGGGCGGCTCCGGCGCCGCCATCAACTTCTGGCTGTACCTGCGGAACTCCGTCATCTTCGCCACCGTCACCACCGCCGGGCAGGTCTTCTTCAGCGCGATGGCCGCCTACGCCTTCTCCCGGCTGCGCTGGCCGGGCCGGAACGTGGTCTTCGGCCTCTTCCTGGCCACCATGATGGTCCCGCCGATCTTCACCGCGCTGCCCAACTTCCTGATCATCAAGAACCTCGGCCTGCTCAACACCTTCGCCGGTATGGTCCTGCCGTTCCTCTTCATGACGCCGTTCGCGATCTTCTTCCTGCGCCAGTTCTTCCTCTCCATGTCCCGCGAAGTCGAAGAGGCCGCCATGCTCGACGGCGCCAAGCACGTGCGGATCTTCTTCCAGATCGTGCTCCCGAACGCCGCGGCCCCGATGGCCACCCTGGCGCTGCTGACCTTCATCGGCCAGTGGAACGAGTACTTCTGGCCGCTGCTGGTCGGCCAGGACGAAAGCGTCCGCGTGCTCACCGTGGGCCTGGGCGTCTTCAAATCCCAGTCCCCGCAGGGCGCCCCAGACTGGTCCGGCCTGATGGCCGCAACACTGATCGCGGCCCTGCCCGTCCTCCTGCTCTTCATCGCCTTCGGCAAGCGGGTCGTCAACTCCATCGGCTTCTCCGGCATCAAGTAACCCCGGCCCAACACGCACTGCCCCGTCAACAAGCATTCCCCTCAAAGAAGCACTTCCCTGAAAGGTCCACCATGAAGAAGACCCTCGGCGCCGTCGCTGCCGCTGCAGCCATCGCCATCTCCCTCTCCGCCTGCGGCGGGATCCGCCCCGGCCTCCACCGAGGCCAAGGGCGAAATCAACTACTGGCTCTGGGACGCCAACCAGCTCCCGGCCTACCAGCAGTGCGCGGACGATTTCACCAAGGCCAACCCGGACATCAAGGTCAAGATCACCCAGCGCGGCTGGGACGACTACTGGACCACGCTGACCAACGGCTTCGTCGCCGGCACCGCCCCGGACGTCTTCACCAACCACCTCTCCAAGTACCCCGAGTACGCCGCGAAGAAGCAGCTGCTCTCCCTGGACGACGCCGTCGCCAAGGACGGCATCAAGCTGGAGAGCTACACCAAGGGCCTCCCCGAGCTCTGGGTGGGCCAGGACGGCAAGCGCTACGGACTGCCCAAGGACTGGGACACCGTGGGCCTCTTCTACAACAAGGCCATGACGGACTCCGCGGGCCTGACCGCCGAGCAGATGGCCAACCTGGACTGGAACCCGCAGGACGGCGGCAGCTACGAGAAGGCAATCGCGCACCTGACCGTGGACAAGAACGGCGTGCGCGGCGACGAGGCAGGTTTCGACAAGAACAACGTGGCCGTCTACGGCCTCGGCCTGGCCGGCAGCGGCTCCGGGCAGGGCCAGACCGAGTGGAGCTTCCTCAGCGCCACCACCGGCTGGAGCGCCACGGACAAGAACCCCTGGGGCACCAAGTTCAACTACGACGACCCCAAGTTCCAGGAGACCATCGCCTGGTGGGCCGGACTGACCGAGAAGGGCTACATGCCCAAGCTCGAAACCACCGTCGGCGCCAGCCTGGCGGACAACTTCGGCGCCGGCAAGGCTGCCATCAACACCACCGGTGACTGGCTGATCGGCCAGTACAAGAGCTACAAGGGCGTGGACGACCGCGTTCGCCCCCACCCCGAAGGGCCCCGAAGGCAAGCGCGCCAGCATGTTCAACGGCCTGGCCGACTCCGTCTGGGCCGGCACCAAGAACCCGGCCGCCTCGGTCAAGTGGGTCGAATACCTCGCCTCCACCGCCTGCCAGGACGTCGTAGCCTCCAAGGCCGTCGTGTTCCCGGCTATCACCAGCTCCTCCGAGAAGGCAGCCGAAGCATTCAAGGCCAAGGGCACCGACGTCTCCGCCTTCACCACCCACGTCAAGGAAGGAACCACGTTCCTGTTCCCGATCGCGGACAAGGCAGCCAAGGTGGACGGCATCATGAAGCCGGCCATGGACGCCGTCCTCTCCGGCAAGAAGCCGGCCAGTTCCCTCGTCGCAGGCTAACGACCAGGTCAACTCGCTGTTCAACAAGTAAGCCGTTCAACAAGTAAGCCTCTGAAGCCATAGCCGCCCGCAACGGCGGCGCCCGGTGCGCGGGGTCCCCAACCCGGGATCCCGCGCACCAGCACCTGACTTCCGCACTACTGAAAGCGAATCCCCCATGCACCCCGTGCACCTGCGTTCTGCCGGCACCAGCCTCCTGCTGGCCTTCGACTCCGGCGAAGCCGAGATCGTCCATTGGGGCGCCGACCTCGGGGACCACCTCCCCGATCTGGCGATCCTCCGCGGGCCGGTCCCCCACTCCGCCCTCGACATTCCCGTCACCGCCGGGCTGCTCCCGCAGGCCTCCTCCGGCTGGGCCGGGCGGCCGGGGCTGCGCGGACACCGGAGCGCCGACGGAACCCCTGGCCTGGACTTCTCTCCGGCCCTGCGGGTGGTTTCCGCCGAGGTGCAGGACGGCGGCCGCGGGGTCCTCATCATCCACCGGGATGCCGAGGCCGGACTCGACGTCAGCTCCGAGCTCACCCTTCACCCGGGCGGCCTCCTGGAACTGGCGCACACCCTCACCAACAGCGGCACGGCCGCGTACCAGCTCGAGGAACTGGCCTCGGTGCTGCCGGTGCCGCGGGACGCCACGGAACTGCTCGACCTCACCGGACGCTGGTGCCGCGAAAACCACCCGCAGCGGCACGCCGTCCAGCAGGGCACGTGGGTCCGCACCGGCCGGCACGGCCGGACCGGCCACGATTCCTCGCTGCTCGTGGCCGCCGGGACCGCCGGCTTCTCCAACCGCGGCGGTCAGGTCTGGGCCACGCATTTCGGCTGGAGCGGCAACCACGAGCAGTACCTCGACAGCCTCACCGACGGCCGGCGCATGCTCGGCGCCGCAGAGCTGCTCGGCTCCGGCGAAGTGGTCCTCCACCCCGGCGCCAGCTACCGGACGCCGTCGCTCTTCGCCGCCTACTCCGGGCGCGGCCTGGACGGCATCACCGAGGCCTTCTACGACTGGTTCCGCGCCCGGCCGCAGCACGTGGACACCACGTCCGGGCGGGTCCGCCCGGTGGTGCTCAACACCTGGGAGGCCGTGTACTTTGACCACCGCCTCGAACCCCTGCTGGAACTGGCCGATTCGGCCGCCGAGCTCGGCGTGGAACGCTTCGTCCTCGACGACGGCTGGTTCCGCGGCCGCCGCGACGACCACGCGGGCCTCGGCGACTGGTACGTCGACGAAGGCCTGTGGCCCGACGGCCTCACCCCGCTGATCGAGGCGGTCACCGGGCACGGCATGGAGTTCGGCCTGTGGGTGGAGCCGGAGATGGTCAACCTGGACTCCGACGTCGCGCGCGAGCACCCGGACTGGATCGTGGGCCCGTCGGTGCTCTCCTACAAGGACGGCGGCCGGCTCCCGCAGCCCTGGCGCCACCAGCACGTCCTGGACCTCGCCAACCCGGAAGCCTGGCAGTACATCTACAGCCGCCTCGACGCCCTGCTGCGCGAGAACACCATCGCCTACCTCAAGTGGGACCAGAACCGCGACCTCACGGAACACGGCCGCGGCGGCCGCCCGTCCGTCCACGAGCAGACGCTGGCCGCCTACCGCCTCTTCGACGCGCTCAAGGCAGCCCACCCGGACGTGGAGATCGAAAGCTGCTCCTCCGGCGGCGCCCGCGTGGACCTCGGCATCCTGCAGCGCACCGACCGGGTGTGGGCATCGGACTGCAACGACGCCCTCGAGCGCCAGACCATCCAGCGGTGGACCCAGGCGGTCCTGCCGCCGGAACTCGTCGGATCACATATCGGCCCCACCACCTCACACACCACGGCCCGCACCCACGACATCTCGTTCCGCGCCATCACCGCCCTCTTTGGCCACTTCGGCATGGAGTGGGACATCCGCGCGGCCACGAGCGAGGAGCGGGCCACGCTGCGCCGCGCAATCGCGCTCTACAAGCGCCACCGCGCACTGATCCACTCCGGCAAGCGCGTGAACGCGGACACCGCCGAGCCCACCCTGAGGGTCCATGGTGTCGTGGCGCACGACGCCGGCGAGGCCCTGTTCGCGGCCGTGTCCCTGGCGTCCGCCCCGGCCGAGTTCCCCGGGCAGGCCTCACTGCCGGGCCTTGACCCGAAGCGGACCTACCGCGTCCGGGCCGAGCTGCCGACACCCCTCGACGGCGACTACGCGCACACCTTCACCCAGATCCGGCCGCCCGCCTGGCTCGAAGACGGGGCCGTCGCCTCCGGCGCCTTCCTCCAGCACGTCGGCCTGCCCCTGCCGGTCCTGAACCCGGAGCACGCCCTGCTCCTGCACGTCCAGGCCGTCTGACCGCTGATTTCGGGCCGGGCACCGCCTGGCCCCCCATCCCTGAGGGAAACGCCATGACCAGCATCATCAGCCGCGTTGACGCCCCGGCGTCGGTGTCCGCGGTCACCAGCACGCGCCTCGCCGACGGGCGCGAACTCCTGTATTTCGACGACACCGCCCATCCCCTGCAGCGCCCGTCGAGGGACCGCCGCGACCTTCCCGAACGCGGCCCGTCCGGGGAGATCCGGTACGACGCGCTGACCGGGGAATGGGTGGCGGTCGCCGCGCACCGGCAACACAGGACGCATCTTCCGCCGGCGGACGAATGCCCGCTGTGTCCGAGCACCGACGCGCGGCCGTCGGAGATTCCGGCCGCGGACTACGACGTCGCCGTGTTTGAAAACCGCTTCCCGTCCCTCGGGCCCGGATTTCGCCGCCGCCCCGGCAGCGCCGGGCTGGGGCAGCCGCGGGCTGGCCGGCGGCCGGTGCGAGGTCGTGGCCTTCACGCCCGAGCACACCGGGACGTTCGCCGCGCTGAGCACCCGGCGCGTGCGCACCGTGATCGACGCCTGGGCGCACCGGACCGAGGCGCTCAGTGCCCTGCCCGGGGTGGCGCAGGTGTTCTGCTTCGAGAACCGCGGCCAGGACATCGGCGTGACACTGCACCATCCGCACGGCCAGATCTACGCCTACCCCTATGTCACGCCCCGGGCCGCCGTGATGGCCGCGGCCGCCCGGAAGTTCCATGAGGCAGCGGGCGGGACGGCCACCCTGACCGGGAGCATTGTGGCCAGTGAACGTGCCGACGGCGCCCGGATGGTGGTGGAGGGCGAGTTCTTCAGCGCCTACGTGCCGTTCGCCGCGCGCTGGCCGCTGGAAATCCACCTGGTCCCGCACCGCCAGGTTCCGGACCTGGCGGCGCTGACCGGCGCCGAGCGTGACGAGCTCTCCGTCCTGTATCCGGACCTGCTGGGCCGCCTCGACAGGCTCTACGGCAGCCCGACGCCGTACATCAGCGCCTGGCACCAGGCCCCCCTTGACCCGGTGCTGCGCCGGTCCGGGTACCTGCACCTGCAGCTCACCTCGCCCCGGCGGGCCGCGGACAAACTCAAGTTCCTGGCCGGCTCCGAGGCCGCCATGGGCGCCTTCATCAACGACACCACACCCGAAGAGGTCGCGGCCCGGCTCCGGGACGCCAGGACAGGAACGGCATGACCACCACCGACACCACAGGAACGGCCCTGGCGGACGCGCTGACCCGCGCCTTCGCCGGCCACTTCGGCCACGACGCCGACGGCGTGTGGCAGGCACCGGGACGGGTCAACCTGATCGGCGAGCACACGGACTACAACGACGGCCTCGTCCTGCCGTTCGCCATCAACCGCACCACCACCGTGGCCGTGGCGGCCCGGGCGGACCGCACCGTGCGGCTGGTTTCCTCCTTCCGGCGACGCTGACCCGGTGGAATTCGATCTCGACACCTTCGCCCCGGACCAGGCGGCCGGCTGGTCCGCCTATCCGGCCGGGGTGGCCTGGGAGCTGGAACGCGCCGGCATCACGGTCCCGGGCTTTGACCTGTTCGTGTCCTCCGATGTCCCGGTCGGCGCCGGGCTGTCCTCCTCCGCCGCCCTGGAATGCGCCGTCGCCCTGGCGCTGTCCGATCTCACCGGAGCCGGCCTGGACCGCACCGGACCTGGCGGCCATCGGGCGGCGTGCCGAAAACAACGTGGTGGGCGCCCCCACCGGCATCATGGACCAGTCGGCCTCGATGCTCGGCACCAAGGATTGCGCCGTCTACCTGGACTGCCGCGACCTCAGCTCCCGCCCGGTGCCGCTCGGCCTGGAGGAGTCCGGGCTGGTCTGCCTGGTGATTGACACGAAGGTCTCGCACGCCCATGCCACCGGCGGGTATGCCGATCGCCGGTCCTCCTGCGTCCGGGGCGCCCGGGCCATGGGCGTCGGCGCCCTCCGCGACCTCGACGCCGCCGATCTGCCCCGGGCCGAGCGCATCCTCGACGACGTGACCTTCCGCCGGGTCCGGCACATCGTCACGGAGAACGAACGGGTCGCCCGGACCGCGGAACTACTCACAACCCGCGGGCCGCTGGCCATCGGGGAACTGCTGGACGCCAGCCACCGCTCCATGCGGGACGACTTCGAAATCTCCTGCCCGGAACTGAACCTGGCCGTTGACGCCGCCCGCGCCAACGGGGCCATCGGGGCCCGGATGACAGGCGGCGGGTTCGGCGGCTCCGCCATCGCCCTGGTTCCGGTGAACGACGCCGATCGGGCCCGGACCGCGGTCCTGGCCGGCTTCGCCGCGCGCGGGCTCCCGGCACCGGATGTCTTCGCGGTCCTGCCGGCAGAGGGGGCGCGCCGGCTGTGATCAGCGCCCGCAGCGGGCGCGTGAGATTGCCCGGCCGTGCAGCGAGGCCGCGGCCCAGACGGACATCAGCAGTGCCACGAGCAGCAGACCGGCGTCGCCCAGGTCCACGGACCCGAGCCAGCTGGTCAGCGGGTCGCCGAGCCCGAACACCTCATGAAGGGTCCCGCCCAGGGTGATGACCGCAATGAAGAGGGCGGACACCGCAGAAATGCCGGTAATGACCGCGTTGAAGCCGAGTTTGCGCCGCGGATCCGTCAGGGCGGAGCGGTACATCCGCATCATGGCCACGCCGTTGATGGTGTCGCACAGCGTCATGGCGGCCGCGAAGGCCAGCGGAAGCGCCAGCAGGGCGAGCGGGGAAACGCCGGCCAGCGAGGCCGCCGTCGCCATGACCAACAGCCCGATCGTGGTGGCGGTATCGAAGCCCAGCCCGAAGAGGAACCCGATCACGAAGATGTTCCGGGGATGTTGGACCCGGGCCAGCGGACGCGCGAGCAGCCGGGCCACCAAGCCCCTCGCGGCCAGGTCCTCGTGGGTGATCGTGGCACCGTTGCGCGCACCGCGGTACACCGTGAGCGTCCGGAGGAAGGCGGAGCCGTTGAAGGCGCCCATGGCCAGCAGGAACAGCCCCGACACCCCGCTGCCGATGATTCCCAGCAGCAGGTTTCCCGGCGTCCCCTCCGCCATGAAGCTGCCCACGAGTGTTGCTCCCGCCACCACGGCCACCCCGGCGAGGACCACCACGGAACTGTGGCCCAGGCTGAACGCGAAGCCCACGCTGACCGGATCGCGGTGCTCGGCGGCGAACTTCCGGGTGGAGTTGTCGATCGCCGCGAGATGGTCCCAGTCGTAGCTGTGTTTCACGCCCGCCAGGTAGGCCGTCAGTACCAGCCCGATGCCCAGCGGCTGTCCGCCTCCGGCCGCACCGGAGACCAGGAGCACGACGGCGGCAGCGTGCAGTGCGGCCACCGCACCGAAGGTCACCAGCAGCCGGGTCCTCAGCGGCAGGTGCGCCCGCTGGCGGTAGAGCCGATGCAGCACCGCCATCTGGTCAATCGTGGCCATCAGTATTTCCTCAAATCCAAGGGGTCCTGTCCGTACCAGCGTTTCCGCAGCAGGGCGGTGGCGGCTCCCAGAACGCGCCTCAGGTCCTCCGTGCTGTTCGAGAGCGATCGCAGCACCAGCCCGGCCGTTCCCAGCACGGCGGCCGTGAGCGAAATGCCGGTGTGGGCGTCGAAACCGGCAGTGATCTCGTGCAGTTCGTCGGCAAGGGCCTGGTCCACGCGCGGGTCCACCACAATCAGCGACCCCAGGTGGCTGAAGCCCTCCATGAACGCCATGCCCGTAACATCGCCCAGGGGCGGCCGGATGAGCACGTTGTCCAGGGCCAGCAGCCCGCCCGCTCCCCCGGCAGATCCCCCCTCGACCCGGATCTCCGTCCGCAGCCGCAGCTCCTCGTACCGGAACGAGACCCCGTCCGGGGACCACCCCGGGGTAACAATTTCGGTCATGATGAGGCTCGACGACGGCCGCACCGTCACGTGCGTATTCTGCCGGTAGCTGGCCTCCCGGTAAGCGATCACCTGATCCGGGGCGAGCTCCAACTGGGCCCCCTCCCCGAGCCGCAGCCGCATCCGCTGCTCGGCAAAAGAGTCCGGAGTCCGGTAGATCTTGGTGGCCGACTGCGTGGCAAGCAGCAACTTCGCCCCGTCCGCCACCTCCACATCAATCACATAAAGGTCAGCCCCAAGATAGGCCCCGCCAGGATTGACGAGCACATAACAAACCTGCCCGCTCGAATCCAAGTAATGCGGCCGCAAAACCCTCAAGGCGCCCCGATGGAACTGATGCGTGGCCACCGACCGTCCACCACGCTCAGCGACGACGAGTTCGAGCTCCCCCATCGGTGACCGGACACGCTGGGCGGTGCCGGCGGCTTTGCCGGATTTGGGGGCACCGCGGTGGGCCCGCTGCCGCGGGGCCCGCCACGCCGCGGCCCCAAAATCCGGCCGCGCCGCCTCAAATCCGGTCAAGTCGCCGGACTCAGCCCAGAGCGTGCTCATGGCGCCAGGTCGAGCATCAGGACATCCCGCCGCACCCATTCGATGACGCGCTCCAGCCCTTCGTCGGTTTTGAGGTTCGTGAAGCAGAACGGCTTCTCGCCCCGGAATTCCTTGGAGTCCCGCTCCATGACGGAGAGGTCCGCGCCGACGTGCGGCGCGAGGTCGGTCTTGTTGATGATGAAGAGGTCGGACTTGATCATGCCCTGGCCGGCCTTGCGCGGGATCTTCTCGCCCTGGGCCACGTCGATGATGTAGATGGAGAAGTCCACCAGCTCGGGGCTGAACGTGGCGGACAGGTTGTCGCCGCCGGATTCCACGAAGATGACCTGCAGATCCGGGTGCCGCTTCTTCAGCTCCTCGATGGCAAGATGCTAACCGCACCGCCAGACGCATCGTTCAATAGTCTTCTTCCCCGCGCGGCGGGAGGGGCGCCTCCGACATTAGGCTGAGCGCAGCTGTCCCTCCTGGGTTGGAAAACTGGACGCGGAAGGCTGAAACAAGCGCGCGTCGTTCGCGCGCTCGAAAGAAACGCGCAGACAATCCGCTTCCGCTGGTGAATCATCTCCTGTCGAGGGAAGATTAGGGAAAATCACTGCGGCCCCGCGGGAACGGGCGTCTCCACGCTGTTGCGATCCACAATCAGGATGGCGCGCCACGACCGTCATACCGATCGGCCACCCCGAGTATCGTGGCCAGGGTGAGCGTGCGATGGTGGCGCAGGCTGCGGCGGGCAAGGAAGAGCGCGAGAGAGAAATTCATGGGCTCGGTGATTTCGTCAATCGGGATGCCTAGAGCGGCGCAACCAACGCGTCGCCGTGCCCAAGATGACTTTCCGCCACGCTGCAGATCCCCAACTCGACAAGATGCTCGTGGATAATTGCCACTTCACCGCGCTGGCCTTTCTGACGGTGCTCGGCTGCGATGACTCCGTCCTTCAGAAAGCAGACGCGGTCCGACCAGGCGGCGTGTTCCGGGCTGTGCGTGACCATCAACACCGCCCCCCTTCGCTCGCGGCCGTGGCGCGCAGGATCTCCATGATAGTCCGGCCTACTTGGGGATTGACGTTTCCCGCGGGTTCATCGGCAAGTAACAAGCCCGGCCGGTGCACTAGAGCGCGCGCGATCGAAGTGACCTGCATCTCGCCACCGGAGAGCTGAAACGGGTAGTGATCCCGCCTGGCGCTCCATGCCGACCTCGACGAGAGAGTTGCTCCACCCGCTTGTCTGCTGCACGACCTGTTCCCCCGGCTACGAAGAACGGTAGGGCTACGTTCTCCCGCACCGTCAGGGTCGGAATGAGGTTGAAGAATCGGAACACCATGCCGATGCCGCGCCCGCCGCAGCCGAGTGCGGGCTGACTCGGAGCCGAGATCCATGACCTCGCCGTCCAGGGCAACTTGCCCGTCATCCGGGACATCAATGCCCGCCACGCAGTCGAGCAAGGTTGTCTTGCCGGACCCGCTTGGGCCCGTAATGACCACCATTTCGCCCGTCGACACTTCGAGGGACAGCCCACGCAACACCAGAACAACTTAGCTGCCCAGGCGATAGGATTGCGGTCAGGTCACAGATCTGGAGAAGCACGCCGAGAAGGGTTTGCAGTTTCGGTCATGATTTTGCCGCCGGAGGGAGCTCGCGGTTGCTCGCACCCCAATGAATGATAAAAAGTCTTGCGGAGCCGGACATGGATAAAAAAATTCCGCTCGCATCGGCTGCCTGCGAGCCAGTACTAAATCAATAGCTTGTCAGAGTCTGACACAAGAAAACAGGCCGCCGCCCCTGCCCAATTGCAGGAGTTGTTCAAATCGTTCCAAACGTTTTAAACGCCGTTTGTTGCTGCTCTCTGCGAGGCTCGCTCGGTTTACGGTCTGCAATGGTGTCGCACCGGACCAAGAATAATCCGGGCTATGGACGCCAGCTGGACTGCGTCAATTGGCGGTGGGCTTCGCGGGCGAAGCGGAAGTCGTAAGCTCGCTGCACCGGAATAGTTTCCGGGGTTTTAAGTATCTGGCGGATGACTTCGATGTCATTGCGCTGGGTTTCTTCGTCCACCGCGCTGTTCTGGTTGAAAGTGCCGACGAGGTCGGATCAGATGCTGTAGAATTCGCAGGGATTGTCGCGCACCATTTTCTCGATGACGCGGGTTGGCACGCTCTCCAGGGCGCGGAGAGTGGGCAGGAGATTGCGCTGCTCGAAGGGATCGTTGTGGCCGAAGTCCGACCCGATCAGCAGGTTGTCCTCGCCGATGCAGTGGGTGAGGTCGGGAATCTTCGCCCGCCTCGCAGACAATAAACAGGCGATAGTCGCGAAATAGATCGGGGCCGATCCATTTCCCCCGCTCGCGAAACGTGCCCCTTGAACGAGTGGAGCACATACGGCACCCACGCTGCGTCGGCCTCGATAAAGCCGAACCGGAGGCGCGGGAAAAGTTCCGGAATCTTGTTGTTGACGATGTCGTTGAAAGCAAACAGCGGCAGCATCGCCGAGTGGGACCATTGGCGGTTTCGCTCCAGGTCGAAAAAGTTGATGAACATGGGACAACCGGAGCCCTGGTGAATGCAGATCGGCAGATCGAGATCGCTGGCCTCCTGATAGACCGGGGAAAAGTAGGGATTGTCCAGCGTTCGATTCCCCTCGATGCCTCGGAAGAAGACTCCCACGGCGCCTCTTTCCTTGGCCCAGCGGATCTCCTTGATCGATTCGTCAATAGAGCGCAACGGTGGAATAGCCACCCATTTCAACCGGTCTTTGGCCTTCGAACATGCTTGAGCCATCCAGCGATTGTAGGCGCGGCATAACGCAACCTCCAGCGCCACGTCATCCGTCAGGTAGATGAGAAACAATGTCGGGTAAATCACCTGGACGTCAATCCCGACCGGTCCATGTCTCGCAAACGCGCCTCCGGGTCCGTGATTTCCCGGCAACCGGCGCTGATATCCGTTCTGGTTTGCTGTCTTTTGGCCGCTGAGGGTGTGATCAGCGCGAAGCCGCCCTTGCCGGCGGGCTTGGGAAAAATGTTACCGTCAATCAACCAAAAAGCGTTGCGGTCGCCATAGAGCGTGTTCTCCGGCACCGAAATCAGCACCGGTCTACGGTGATACAACTCGCGGTCGATATGTTCCCACATCCCTTCGGACTCGGAAACATGGGTGTCGGCATCG
>CAWEPM010000031.1:0-17775 GCA_963810895.1 uncultured Actinomycetota bacterium | reverse complement strand
ACGATCGCTGAACCATTCGGTGGTGGTGACTAGGCTGGCGTCCACGTGGGGGTGGTTGATCTGGACGCCGATGAACAGCAGGCCCCCGGCCACGGCGCAGAGGCCGGCAGCACGGGTGAGCTTGGTGGTGGTGATGGACATGTCCGACTCCCTGGTTCCGAGTGTCCGCGGCGGGCGCCGCGGGATGACTCAAATCTAGGAACGGACGGGGTGACCGGGCGTCACCCCATGATGTGACTGACTGGGTGAGATCCGGCGGCCGGGCCGCTTATATCAGGCCGCCTACATCAGGCCGCGTTCGCGTGCCCGCCGGACCGCCGCCTGGCGGCTGGCGACCTCGAGCTTGGTGAAGATGTGCTTGGTGTGGGTGCGCAGCGTGTTGTGCGAGATGAACAGCTCGCCGGCGATCTGCGGACCGCTCAGCTCGCTGCCCAGGAGCCTGAGCACCTGCAGCTCCCGCCCGCTCAACGCGTCGGCAGACGACGACGGCGGCCGGTGCCCCGGTGCGGCTGGTTGGGCTCCGGCCGGTGTAGCCAGGCCGAGCAAGCGGTGTGCGTGGTCGCCGCCGACGCTGTGGTGAGTCGTGCGATGGTGCGCGGCGTCCCGCAGCAGCCCCAGCATGGGGGCCCCTTCGTCCAGGAAGAGCCGCACGTACTCCCCTGGTTCGGGCGCCCCGGCCAGGGCCCGGCCCAGCGCCTCGCGGGCCTGCGGCCGGTGTCCTTGCACGTCTCGGGCCAGCGCCTGCAGCATGCGGATCTCCACCACGCTCCCGTCGCGTCCGGAGGCCTCGGCGGCCTGGAGCAGCCGCTCCAGCAAGCGATGCACACCCTCAGTCGCGCCGGCGTCGGGGTGCTCGCGATGCTGTGCAATCAGCAGGCGCACCAACGTGAGGTGGTCGAACTCGCTCAGATAGCTGGCATCGTCAGTGACGGACACGTCCCGATCACGTGCCCAGCCGGCGGCCTCCGATAACTTGCCCTGCGCGATCCAGACCCGGGCTTTCATCGCGCCGATAGGGCGTACCTCCGGGAAGAACCCCCGCCGGTAGAGCGGCTCCGCCTGGTCCAGGAGGTCGATGGCCCGGTCCGGGTCTCCCTCGGCACGGGCGATCAGTCCCATTGCCACGAACCACCGGTAGCGGCTCTCATTCATCGATCCACGGTCGAGGAACACTGCTGCGGTCTCAAGGTGTTGCCTGGCGCTGCCGAGGTCTCCGGCTTCGCAGTCGATCTCGCTCAGCCCCACGTGCAGGTCGGCGGTTGCCCGGGCCACCGACTCCCCGTGGAATTCGGCCCGCTGCAGCGCAGCCCGGTAGAGCCGGCGTGCCTTGCCGGGTCGGCCTGCCGCGAGCCACATGTCGGCGAGCACCACCGTGCTGCTGAGCTCGTCCACCAGGTTGCCGGCCGCGTGCAGACTTGCCACGGCCTGCGTGAAGGTCTGCAGGGCTGCCGGCACGTCCCCCTTCGCCCACGCGGCGAGTCCCAGAAACCCGGACGCTGCGCCCCGCGCCAGATGGTCCCCCGGACGGGCCAGGGCCAGTGCATGCCGGGCATGTTCCTCCACCCCTGCCGCGTCGCCCCGTGCCTGGGCGAGGGAGGCGCGGTAGACGGCGATGGTCGCCGGTAGCGTCCGAAGCTCCTCGGTGTCGGCCCACGGCGGAGCCGCCCCGTCCGGTACCGCAGCCAGCGCGCGTTCGGCGTCGTCGAGCCTCGGCTCGACCCCGTCGGAGGTCACCGGAGACCATGAGCATGAATCCGGAGAAGACGCTGAGCACCGGGCTTCGCCGGACGGCGTCGTCGGGCAGTGCCTTCAGCCAGCCGATCAGCATTGCTTCCTGCCGGTTCTGCCGGATCGCCGGCACAGCCAGTTCCATGAGATGCGCCGCGCGGTCGAAGTCCAGGGCCGCCAAAGCGTGCCCGACCGCTTCCTCTGCCAGATCCTGGGACTCGTACCAAAGGCTGGCGCGCTGGTGGAGCAGCGGCAGCTGTTCAGGCTGTTCGCTGAGCAGGTGGGCCCGAAGGACGTCGGCGAAGAGGTGATGGTAGCGGTACCATTCCCGCCGGTCGTCGAGGGGGACGATGAAGAGGTTGGCGCGCTCCAATGCCGTGAGCATGCGGCTTCCATCGTCGCGGCCGGTGACAGCGTCGCACAGTGGCCCGGTGAACCGGTCGAGAACCGCCGAGTGCAGCAGGAAGCCGCGAACCGGGTCAGGTTGGTGTTTCAACACCTCCTCGACCAGGTAGTCGACGATGTAGCGGTCGTTCCCGGCGAACCGGGCAATGAAACCGGCGGCGTCGTCGCGCCCCTGGAGGGAGAGCGCAGCGAGCTGAAGGGCGGCAATCCATCCCTCCGTTCGTTGTCCCAAAGCCGCCACTTCCTCCGCGGCCAGGCCCAGCCCCGCCACCCCGTTGAGATAGGCGGCTGCCTCCTCGGACGTAAAGCGCAACTCCGCGGCACGGATCTCGACGAGCTCTCCGCGAACCCGCCAGCGGGGCAGTGGCAGATCAGGGTCGGCGCGCGTGCTGATCACGACGTGAACGTCTGGCGGAAGGTGGCCCAGCAGGACGGCCATCCCGTCGCCAACGTCGCGGTTGTCCACCACGTGGTAGTCATCGAGCACCAGCCAAACCGAGCTCGGGGCAGCGGCGAGCTCGTTGAGCACGGTGGTGAGCACAAGATCGGTCGGGAAGGGTGTCTGCGGCGACGCGAGGAGCTCCAGCGCGGCAGTCCCGACGCCGGGCACCGCCGTTTGGAGCGCGGTCACGACGCCGGTCCAGAAGGAGGCAGGATCGTTGTCCGCCGGATCGAGCGAGAGCCAGGCGACGAAACGGTCTTCGCCGGGCGTCGCACCCAGCCAGTCTGCAAGGAGCGTCGTCTTGCCGAATCCTGCGGGTGCGGACAGCAGGGTCAGTCGCGCCTGCGCCCCGTGACGCAGGCGCTCGCTGAGTCGCGGGCGTGCCACAAGTGGACGCCGCAGCTGTGGGACATACAGCTTGGTTGCAATCATCGGACGTGCCATGGGACCTCGTTCCAACGTGCACAACCGCATCCGACGGGTGCAACAACTAAGGCTAGCTCACAGGGCCGCCGGCGGTTAGGGATGCCGGTGAGCAGTGTTCACGGCTTGGTGGCGTCCGCCCATTCCTCAGTCCACTGGACGAAACACTGCCGGTCCAGGGCCACCGAGCCAAGGCGCAACCAGGCCGCCAGGGAACCTGACAGCGAATTGGCAACAGGGCCGAGGGCCGTCACGACCGAACCGTTCAGGAGCAACTCATCGGTGTCGTCGGGTTCCTGCCAATAGCGGGCGGAATCAACTGCCTCCACGAGTCCGGCCAGCAGCCCGGAAGCTCCGGCGGATTCCGCCACCGCTAATGCGTCGGGGCTCCCGAGAGCGTGGACCAGTTCATCCATAAGCCCCTGATCCCTGGGAGCCATGGAAGAGCTAACTGCCAATGTCCAGATCTCAGGTCGCGCTGCCGTGAGAACGCCCAAGCAGAACCGCCGTCCTCGTGGACCACTCAACAAATCGCTGGTCAAGTCCATACCCCCATGACCAGAGCATACGGGCCGGGGCGGCGGGAAAGGGAGCACGTTCCTCCCTACTTTCAATCTATAGGGCACAGGGGGGCTTGCCGCAAGACCCGGGGTGCGCTGCACAATTGGGAGCCGAAGTCAGGACCTATGTGGTGTTTTCGACGAGCTCACCCCAGATAAGGAGCCAATGACGTGACCCTGACCACCAGCGCGTTTGACCTGCCCGACCACCTCGCGCCCAAGGCCGACCCCGCGCTGATCACCGGCGATGAGCAGCACTTCGCGGCCATCGCGAAGAGCCTCGAGCAGACGATCGACGAGCTGTCCGACCGCCTCGATACCGCGCGCAGGGCGCCCGGCCGCTTGGGCCAGGAGGCTCTGGAGCGGGACGTGGAGATCCGCCGGCTGACTGCTCGCCTGCGCGCCCTGCGTCGCTTCGGTTTGGACCTGTGCCTCGGACGCATGGTCAGCGCAGACAATCCCGAGCCCGTCTACGTCGGACGGCTTGGCCTCACGGACAGCGACGGCGGTCGGCTGCTCATCGACTGGCGCTCCCCCGCGGCTGAGCCGTTCTTCGGAGCGACCCACGCCAACCCGATGGGTCTGGTGAGTCGCCGCCGGTATCGTTGGACCCGTGGTCGAATCAGCGACTACTGGGACGAGGTGTTCACCGCGGACGGCTTTGTTGGGCACGCCGCCCTCGAGGACCTTTCCGCCTTCATCGCCAGCCTGGGCAGCAGCCGCTCGGCCCGGATGCAGGACGTTCTCGGCACCATCCAGGCCGACCAGGACGCCATCATCCGCGCACCATCCCGCGGCGCTCTCGTCGTCGACGGCGGTCCGGGTACCGGGAAAACCGTCGTCGCCCTGCACCGCTCCGCCTACCTTCTCTACTCCGACCCCCGCCTGGGCCACCGTAGTGCCCACAGCAAAAGCAGTGTGCTGTTCATCGGTCCGCACCGGCCCTACCTGGCCTACGTCGCCGACGTCCTCCCAAGCCTCGGAGAGGAGGGCGTGCAGACCTGCACCCTGCGGGACCTCGTCCCCGAGGGAGCCACAGCAGCGGTCGACGCCGACCCGGACGTGGCCCGCCTGAAGTCGTCCGCGGACATGGTGAAGGCGATCGAGCCAGCCGTCAGGTTCTACGAGGAGCCTCCCGCCCAGGGGATGGAGGTCGAGACACCGTACGCCGACCTTTGGCTCAGCGTTGACGAGTGGGCCCAGGCGTTCGAGGCCCCGGCCCCCGGCACTCCGCACAACGAGGCGCGCGACGAGGTCTGGGACGAGCTGCTCACCATCCTCGTGAACAAGTACGACGGCGGAGACGCACCGGACGACGTGCTCCGCAGGGCATTGGCGCAGAACGCGGAGTTGGCTGACGCATTCGGCAGAGCGTGGCCGCTGCTGAACTACACCGACGTTGTCGGGGACCTCTGGTCGGTGCCCGCCTACCTGCACATGTGCGCCCCCTGGCTCCGCCCTGACGAAGTCAAGAAGCTGCAGCGCCAGGAACCCCGGGCCTGGACGGTGTCCGACCTGCCGCTCCTGGACGCTGCCCGGCAGCGACTCGGCGACCCCGGGGCGTCACGACGCAAGCGTCGGCAGGACGCCGCCGCGACCGCCGAGCGGGAGCTCATGGACCGGGTGGTCGATGACCTCATCGCGGCCGATGACTCCGAACTGCTGGTGATGTCGATGCTGCGCGGGCAGGACATGCAGGACAAGTTGGTCGACGAGGGTGCCGCACCGAGCGCCGACCCGGACGGGCTCGCCGGCCCGTTCGCCCACGTCGTCGTGGACGAGGCCCAGGAGCTGACCGACGCAGAGTGGCAGATGCTGCTGCTCCGCTGCCCGTCCCGGAGCTTCACGATCGTCGGGGACCGCGCCCAGGCCAGGCACGGGTTCGCGGAGCCGTGGCTGGAACGGCTCGAGCGGATCGGATTGACGAACTTGTCCTTGGCGACCCTCGGCATCAACTACCGAACGCCGGAGGAGGTCATGGCGGAAGCCGAGCCGGTCATCCGGGCCGTGCTCCCGGACGCCAACGTGCCGGCCTCCATCCGCGTCAGCAACCTCCCCGTCGTCCACGGCTCCACGTCGGAGCTCAGCTCGATCGTCGGCGCCTGGCTCGCCGCGCATGCCGACGGGACCGCCTGCGTCATCGGCGCGAGTGACGGCGAGCACGGCTCGTTCCGGGCGACGTCCCGCGTCAGGTCGCTGACACCGGAGCTGTCCAAGGGGCTCGAGTTCGACTTGGTGGTCCTCGTCAACCCGGACGCGTTCGGCACGGGGATCGAAGGAGCGGTCGACCGCTATGTCGCGATGACCCGAGCGACCCAGCAACTCGTCATGCTCACAGCCCCTGTCGCCGGCCAAAGATCGTGATCGCCACCCGACGATCTCGAGGTGCTCATGTTCAGTCCCGCGAGTCGCCTTCGGGCGGCTTGATCATTGCCGTGCGCGGGTTGGCTGGAGCCGGTTCGATCGGGCGCGTGTTGGTGGTACTCCAGCTGGTGAGGAAGTCGAGTTGTTCCTGGGCGTGGCTTCCCGGTTCGGCGGTGTAGGCGATGACGGTCAGACCCTCGCCGGGGAGTTCCAGTGCATCGCCGGTGAGTTCGATGTCTCCGACGAGCGGGTTGTGCAGTGTCTTGCGGGCTGAGCGGTGGAAGCGGACGTTGTGCCGTGCCCAGCGTGTCGAGAATTCCGTGCTTCCGGTGGCGAGGTCACCAATGAGGCTGTTCAAGGCCCTGTCGTGTGGGTTGCGTCCTGCTTCGGTGCGCAGTGCGGCGGCAAGGTCATCGGCGATCGTGCCCCAGTCGAGGAAGAAGTCCTGGGAGCGCGGGTCGAGGAACATGAACCGTGCGAGGTTCAGCGGCAGGGTGTCGGGGCTGAGGATGCCCGCGTAGAGGGCGAAGCAGAGGCTGTTGGCGGCCACGATGTCCATGCGGGAGTTGCGGACGTAGGCGGGCGTGCCGGTCATCCCGGCCAGGATCCGTTCAACGCTGGGCCGGACTTCTGCGCGGACCCGGCGCTTCCCAGGTTCCCGCGATGGCGCGGCGGCCCTGGCGAGGTCGAGCAGGTGGGCCCGTTCTGCCTCGTCGAGCCGGAGGGCGCCGGCGAGGGATTCGAGGACGCTCTCGGAGACTCCCCTCAGGTTTCCTCGTTCGAGCCGGGCGTAGTATTCCGTGCTGACGCCGGTGAGCATGGCTACTTCCTCGCGCTTGAGGCCGGCCACTCTCCTCGTCCCGCCGTAGGCGGGCAGCCCGGCCTGGGCGGGAGTGATGCGCGACCGCCGGCTCATGAGGAACTCGCGGACGTCTTCTCTGTTCTCCATGGCGTCTACGCTACGACGGCGCGGCCCGGCCTAACAGGAACTGGCAGTACACCGTACGGCAGGTACTCCCGCGTGACGGAATTGGCTGGTTCTCTTGAATGAGTTCAGTTGCCGCCCAAACTGGCCGACAACCACAGACCAAACGAAGGAACCCCCATGATTCACGTGACCCTCAACAACGGCGTCCAGATGCCGATCCTGGGCTTCGGCGTCTTCCAGATCCCCGACGAGGAAACCCAGGCCGCCGTCGAAGCCGCCCTCGCCGCCGGCTACCGGCATCTGGACACCGCGGCCTCCTACGGCAACGAAGCCGCCGTCGGTGCCGCGATCAAAGCCAGCGGGATCGCGCGCGAGGAGCTCTTCGTCACCACCAAGCTCTGGATCCAGCACGCCCCGACCGGCAGCGTTCAAGACGACACCGAAACACGCCTTTGAAAACTCACTCCGCCGGCTCGGACTGGACTACCTCGACCTGTACCTGATCCACCAGCCGCTCGGGGACTACTACAGCGAGTGGCGGGGCATGCAGGATCTCCACAAGGAAGGCCTGGCGCGTGCGATCGGCGTGTCGAACTTCCACTCCGACCGGCTTGTCGACCTCATCGACCACAACGAGATCGTCCCGGCCGTCAACCAGATCGAGACCCACCCCTTCCACCAGCGCGCCGCCGACCAGGCGCTGATGCGCGAACGCGGCGTCCAGATCGAGTCCTGGGGACCATTCGCCGAGGGAAAGAACAACCTCTTCACCAATCCGGTCCTCAGCGCCATCGCCGGCGCACACGGCAAGTCTGTCGCCCAGGTCGTGCTCCGTTGGCTCATCCAGCGCGAGGTGGTCGTTATCCCCAAGTCCGTGCGTCCGGAGCGGATGGCCCAGAACCTCGATGTCTTCGACTTCGCCCTCACCGATGAGCAGATGGGCCGGATCGCCACCCTGGACACCGGTGCCAGCCTCTTCTTCGACCACCGCGACCCCGCCATGGTGAGCTGGTTGGGCGGACGCAGGATCGGCTGACGGAGAACGCAGCGGTCAGCTCGGAATGTCCAGAAAGGGGTGGTGTTGGCGAGAGTGACGGCCGCCGCGGCTACAAGTTCCGGTGGTGCTCGATGAGCCAGCGTGCCATCTGCTGCGCGCGCCGCGAAGCCAGGGTGTCCCCCTCGGTGGCTGAGATGATGGAGCCTTTCATCAGAATGTGCCAGGACCGCGCAAACTCCTCCGGGCGATCGAGCCCGGCTTCCTCGGCCAAAGCCTCGATGTGGCCCCTGATGCGGCTGAGGTACCCGATGCTTGCCTGCCCCAGAGGGTGCCCCGGCCCCATCTCCAGCAGGACGTTGATGAACGAACACGCCTCGAAGTCCTCACGCTGGAACCAGTCCCCGAAAACGTCAAATACGGCGAGCAACTGTTCTTCGGCAGTGTTGCCGCGGCGCCTGGCCTCGGCCACGATGAGGTCCACGGTCCACACCTGGTCGCGCAGGTCCAGGAAGGCAAGCACCAGAGCGTCCTTGGACGGAAAATGCCGGTAGAACGTTGCCTTGGAGACCCCCGAGCTGCTGATCAGCTCGTTGACGCCGACGCCGCGGATGCCGCGACGGGAGAACAACTCGTAGGCGGCGGCGAGGATACGGTCCACCGGGTCATCGCGGCCGGCCATTGCCGTGGCGGGCAACAACGTCGGGCCGTCGGCATCGTAGGCAGTCATGATGCATCAGATTTTACACCGCACCGCGGCGAACAGACCGGTCTGTCTTGGAGTGTGGTCGCTCTCCTGCCGCCTTCGGTCGCTCTAGGGATGAAGAACGCGGTCCCCGTCGCGGCGTGCGGAGAAACGGGTGTCTAGTGCGTGGACGAGGCTGCGGAGGGTGGCGGCGTCGTGCGTGTTGTTGGCCAGCCGGACGATTGCGGAGGCCGTGTGCGCGAGCTTGAGGTTGTGGTGCTGGCTGTAGACGGAAAGCCGCTCAAAGGCGGCGTCGGACCCGATGTGAAGGATTCCCATCAGGATGCCCTTGGCCTGTTCGATAAGGCCCCGCGTGCCGATGGCTCCGGCGATGGCCTCACGGGCGGACTGGTCCGTTTCCAGCTGAACCGTCCTGGTGAGATCGAGGATGAATCCGTCGATGAACAGCGGGTTCCCGTCGGCATCCTGCACGCCCTCCCCCGCTGTCAGGACCCTGCGTTCCCGCCTGCGTGCGTCGAACAGGCGGTGATAGCTGGCAAAGAACCCGCCAGCACGGCATGCGTCCTCGAAGATTTCCCGGCACCCCTTGCGGTCGTCAGCATGCAGGTGCGACATCAGAAGTCCCATAGTGGGCACAACCTCCCCACGGTGATAGCCGTGGATTTGATAGATGCCCTCAGACCACTGCAACTCCCCGGACATCACATCGTAGCGAAAGGTCCCCGCTACACAGTCCTCGCCGACCAAGGCGCTGGAGTACGTCTGCAGTGCCTTCAACTGGGTCATGGACATCGCTAGCTGCCCGGCCTGAGGGCCGCCGCCGCCACGTCCGGGCCAGTCAGGCAGTATCGGCAGGAAGCGGCGGAAACGGTGAACAGTTCGAAGATGCCGGTCATTGAACCCTCCTGGAAGCCGGGACCCGCTCCCGGTGACGCCGTTGTCACCGGGAACAGCCTGAATCCACCCGCACGATGCCGGCCATCCGCAGAAGTCCGGAACGAATTGATGAATTCATGAAATCTGAACTACGGTTCGCGTCTGCGCAAGAGCGGTCCCCGCATCCGCCGGCGGCGGCGACACGACAGCGGCCCGGCGCTACGATGTACGTGCGGGTGGACGAATCGCGCAGCGTGCGAGACAGACTTTTCTGTCTCACGCGCTAGATTCCTGTCGGCGGGTTCTGCGCAGACGCGCGGCTCAGAATATTTGAATGCGAAGGAGGGAGGTCCCGATGCCGGATGATCTTCCCGCAGGTCTGGTCCTGATCGATGTGAAGGCCGAACTTTTCAAGTCCATGGGCCACCCGGCACGAATCCAGCTGCTCGAAATGCTCGCTGACGGGCCTGTTGCCGTGAGCAGACTGCGCGACAACACGGGCCTGGAGCCGTCGAATCTCTCCCAGCATCTGAGCCTGCTCCGCCGCCAGCGCCTTATTGTCCCCTCGCGACGCGAAGGGCGGCTGTTCTATGAACTCGCCAGCCCCGAGGTGAACGTCTTGCTCGCTGACGCCCGATCCCTGCTTGGCACTCTCCTCCACACCACCCGCTTGACCCTTAGCCCCACGGGCGAGGCGCCCCGGGAAGAGTCAATCCGCTAGGCGCCTGCACACTCGGGCCGATCGACGCCGGCAGCCGGCCTGCTCCCACCCAGGCGGTCAGCGCTGCGTCCTTGCCTTTTGCAGGTAGGCCAACAGTTCGGCCAACTGCTCAGCAGTCCATGGCAGATCGGCACTGAGTGCGGCGCTATTGTCCTGCCACATGGCGCGGGCGGCGGTCTTGGTGTGTTCGCCGGAGTGGAACATGGATCCGAGTTCGTCCCACGCCCTGGCCCACTCCCTCACGGACGGATCCGATACGGGCGTTCCATCCCCGACGTGCCTGAGGCCTTCTTCGACCAATGCGGCCCACCGGGTCTTGGCGGCTTCGATGCGGCCGGCGCCGAGGTCGGCCCTTCGGGCGGCCAGTTCCTGGCGCTGTTCCGGTGTGAAGTGGTTTTCCAGCACGGCGATCATCTCCAACGTTGACATGAACTGTTTGGTATCCGGCATGGTGGCTGTGTCGATGCGGGAAAGCAGGTCCCGGATCCGGTCCTCCACGGCCTGGATCTGCTCGGCGTGGTGGCGCATGTGACGCAATTGCCTTTCCAGGAGAGCGGCGCAGGGAGGTCAGGTCATCGGCCGGGGCCTCCAGCGCGTCACCGATATCCGCCAGCGGGAGTCCGAGCATCTGGAGCGCCCGGATCCGGTACAGCCTCCGCACGTCCTGCCCGGTGTAGCGGCGGTGGCCGGAAGCCGTCCGCCGGCTGGCTGACAGCAATCCGATCTCGTCGTAGTGATGGAGTGTACGGACCGTGACTCCACATGCCGTGGCGAGTTCGCCAATGCTCCACTCGACCTGCGGCAGCGTTCGTCTCTTTCATGTGAACCACGGTAGATCCTCACGCCGCGTGAGGATCAAGACCCTGTTCCGCCAGCCGGTTGTTGAGCCGGTCCACCTCGTCGAGGACTTCGGTCGCCGCCCAGGCGCGGCTGCGCTTTGACTGCGTGACCGGTGTGATGACCCCGGCGTTGGTGAGCCGCTCCAGCGCGGCGTAGACGGAGCTTTCGGCCACGCCGGCGGCGTGGGCGGCGCTGTGGGCCTCGAACACGGGCCGCTCCAGCAGCCACGGAATGATCTTCGCGTCCGCGGATCCCTTGCGGGGCCTGGCGAGCTCCAGCCACATGGCCGGCAGGGCATCGAGTGCGGCCACGGATTCCCGGGCCGCATCCGCCGCGCGGACCGCCGAGCGGGCCAGGTACAGCACGAACGGGTCGGCGTCACCGGACCGGTAGTTGTTGAGCAGGCTGAAATACGTGCCGACTCGGCGACCATCGCCGACGCGATTGGCGTGACTGTGTTCTTCGTGAGCCCGCGACGCCGGGGAAATCGCACCGATCAGGGCCCGCCCGATCCGGCCGTTGCCGTCGGTGAACGGGTGGATGGATTCGAAGTGGGCGTGCGCGATCGCCGCCTGCGCCATGATGGGGACGTCGCGGCGGTTGCAGAAGACCATCAGGTCCTCCATCAGGTCCGGCACGCCAGTCCTCGGTGGGCGGTACGTGGATGGCGCCCCGCGTGGCGAATGATCGCTGCCGCCGATCCAGTTCTGCACGTCCCTGAACCTGCCGGCGTGGGGACCGTCCATCGGGTCGTCCTTCATGAGGGTCCGCTCATGGGCGGCCAGCATTGCCTCCAGCCGGATCTTCCCCGCGCGCCGGCATCGTCGATCATCCCTTGTACGGCGTCGGCCGCAGCCACCATGGAGCGGGCGTCATCGCTGGCCTTAGGCCGGAGATCATGGCCCGGGCGTAGTCGTCACGGTTGGCGTCGACGTGCTCGATCTTGGACGAAGAGACGGCCTCACTGCGGAGGAGGACCCGCTCATGGCCGTCATCCGGGTGCCGGCCGTGACGTCGAGGGACGCTATCGCAACGGTCAGCCTCCTCGAGCGCGACAATGGTCTCGCGGCCCGGATCGAACCAGCGCTCCGCGATCACGGGCGGAAGCGAGACCACAACCTCGCCGAATTCCCGATCCTCCCGCGGCGGACGCCCGACGACTCCCACGGCATGGTCTTGCTGCCGTGCGCGGGCCAGGCGGTCATGGATTCCTCCGGAAGTCTGAATAATGCACACACTATTAAGACTTTAGTACATAAACCTAAATAGCTGGTGTCCTATTGCTGAAAATTCCCGCCCCGCCGAGATTTTACGTTTCCGCGTTCCATCTGTGATCTGCCCGGAACTGTGAAACTGTGAACTTACGGACATTGAGTCCGTTATAAATGAAACAAACAGGCACAAGACATCGAAAGTATCCAAGCATTTGGACACAACTTTCGTAGAGTGTCCACCCGATCCAGAGGAGCAAATTTGGTTGTCGGAAATGTCGATCCAGGTTCCACAGATCACCCCCTTGATCCACCACCCTGTCCTTTGGGCGTCCGCGGCGGGCGTCTTCGCCGTCGTCATACTCGCAGTGACCATTCACTTCAAGGCCATGGTCAAGGAAGGCAGCACCCGCTGCTGAGCTGACGTCTGGACAGGTCAACAGCTCGGTCTGCTTCGGCGCCGGCCGCCATCGGACCGTCCCTTGCCGTTGCGCTCATTGCCGTCGCCCTTCCCGGCTGTTCCAACGCCCGCGGTGCTCGACGCGCATCGGGCTGGTTGGATTGGCTGCCTTCGACGTCGCGGCTGCCGGGATTTCGGCGGGCACGCAGGGTGCCCAGCTGGGCGGACCCTCCTACACCCAGAAAATCTTCGCCATCGCGTTCGCCGCCATGAACAACCGGCGGGCTCGGTCCTGGTGGGACGCTGCATGCACCGACTCAGGATCATCCCGAGCAAAGGCGACGCCAAACTCCGCAAAGTGAACCCCGCCGTGATGGCACTTCGTGCCGACGGCGGCGCTGCTGGTGGCGTACTTTTTCACGCTTGCTTTCCAGGAGGTGCTCAAGTCTCCGGTCCACCTTGCCATGGATGCTCGCGGGAGCGATGGGCGTCTGTCCCCGCCGGCCCACAGGCTTCGGTTTTCCCGGGCCGCGCGAAGTGGGACTCGGCATGTCCATCATCGCGGCGCTCTCAGCCGCATTCCACGACCCGCAGCCGCCTGAAAACCACCAACATAGTTATTTCTACATGCTCCAGCCGACTTCCGCTGATACATCCGCAAGGTTTTCGGCCTTCGACCGCACCACTTCGATTTGGGTACCGATCACGCTGTCCCTGGGGTTCTGCTGTTTTCCCTGGCGGCTGCCTTGTATGCCGCCTTCGGCACGGGCGTAGGGGTGACGCCCCTGGCAAACTGGCCACCGCCGTCGGGGCCGTCCTGGCCACTTTCGGCATCATCGCCGTGATCGACCGGTTCCTACTTCCCCATCCTGGGCGTTCGGCCATGTACCAGGCGTTCCTGATCGGCAACATCGCCAACAAACTGCTGCCGGCAGCCATCGTGGCCCAGGCCAACCTGGGCGAGAAACCGGGCACCCGCCGGGCCGAGCTCATCGCCGGCAGCGCCATCATTGGCGCGGTGCTGGTTCACATCACCACCCTGGTCCTGCTCGTGGGCGTGCTGGGAACGTGGCTCGTGGGAATGCTCCCGCGCCGCTGATTGCCACGGCCCGGAGCTACATCCTGCCCGCGATTTTCGGCGCCGTGGTACTGCAAAGCGTCCAGCCATGAAGAGCCGCCGTACGACCGTCGTGGCGGTCATCGTTGCCGCGGCCATCGTGTTCGTGGTGGTTCCGCTGGCTCCGGGACTCGCGGCCACTTCGCATGGCGCAGCCGCTGTGCCATCATCACCATCGCGGCCTCCTGGTTTGCGCGGTCCAAGACTCCGCCTGCCCCCGCTCAAGCGGACCCAGCCGTTGCCGATCAGGCCGCCCGGATTTCCGAACCCACCCGTTGAAAGAAGCCATCAATGACCACCACCACACGCGTAAGCCTGACAGCCGCCGTCGATGTCCCCAATTTTCCGCGGACGAATATATCGGCGTCTACAAGCACCTTCATGCGCACCCCGAACTCTCGGCCCAGGAATACAAAACGGCGGAGTACATCGAACGCCACCTCACCGGACTCGGCATTCAATCCTTCCGCTGCGGGGGAACCGGCGTCGTGGGCATCTGGAGGAACGGAGACGGCCCCGTGATCGGCTTCCGCGCGACACCCATGGCTCGCACTTGCAGAAGATGGGCCACTACGGCGAGCCAGGCCTCCGGCACCCTGCCCAACGAAGCATCGCGCCCGTGGTGCGCAGCCACGGTTGCGGCCACGACACCCATATCGCGTCCGCCCTTGCCCGCGCTTCCTCAAGAACTCAGCCAGCTCTGGGGCGGAACGCTGGTGCTCATCTTCCAGCCGGGCGAAGAGACAGCCTATGGCGCCAAGGCGATGATCGACGACGGCCTGGTGGGGAAGAACTCGGCTCCCAGGCTGAGGTGGCGCTGGCCGAATACGTCATGCCGATCAGCCAAGGAAAGCTGCTGATCCGGGCGGCCACATGGCCAGCCTGGCGGAACTCGGCGAAGATCACCGTCCACGGCCGGCAGGCGCACGGGGTCACAGCCGAAGTTCATCGACCCAATCGTTGCGGCCTCCGCCATGGCGTCCGCCTGCAGACGATCGTCTCCCTGGAACTGGCGCCGTCGACGCCGGCCGTGGTCACCGTGGGACTTTCTCGATGCGGGCCGCGAAGGAAAACATCATTCCGGAATTCGCCCAGTTCTCGATCAACGTCCGGACGCCCGATGAGGACACCCGCGCGGCCGTTCTCGCAGCAATCCGGCGCCATCGATCGGCCGAGGCCGCTGCCGGCGGCGCCGGAGCCCACCATCACCGAGCTGAACAGCTTCCCCCGCTGCGACCATCTCGGCTGCCGATCGTGTGATTGAAGCGTTCACGGCGGACTTCGGCGCGGATGCCCTTGTCGACGCGCCGCTGGGCATGGGCTCCGAGGATGCGGGATGGCTCAGTGACGCCGTTGGCGTTCCTGGTGTGTTCTGGGCCTTTGGCGCCTTCGATCCGGAGCTCTTCGAGGGCGGTGCAACGCCCGCCGGCAACCACTCGCCGCACCTTCCCGCACCGGACGCGACGGCCGCCGTCGTCGGCGGAACCGGTGCCGCGGCTCTCCGGGGTGAGCGAGCCGATCCGGGCCGGAACTGAGATTGCCGGGGCGGCGGAATCCGCCGCCCCGGCTCCGTTCCTCAGGTGTCGCCTGCCGGACGAGTTTCCGCAGGCGCAGTGGTTCGCAGGCACAGGGGTTCGCAGGCACAGTGAAAGGAGCGGGACGTGGAGCAGCTCGATGCCCGGACCGGCAGATTGTGGCCGCGCTGGTCGAAATGGCCGCCGGCGCTGGCGTCGATCGCCGATGTTTTGGGGCAGCAGGAACGGACCGTGGCGCGCCGCGGCAACAAGCTGCTCGAATCCGGCGTGGTGCGCACCAACTCCTTCATCAACCCGTCGTCAGTCAGCTCCCGGTCGGCGTTCCTGCTGCGCGTGACGGCTGCCCCACGCGAGCTTCGCCGGATCTGCTCGTGGCTGGCGGCACAGAGTCCTGCGTCAGCGCGCTGTCCGGCAGCGAACGAGGCCGTGGCGGAGCTGTTCATTTCTCCCGATGAACTTGGCGGGCTCCTCTACCGGCGCCTGGCGGAGGTTGAGGGAATCGAGTCCTTTACCATGACGCCGCTCCTGGAGTACTTTCGGACCCCCAGCGGCTGGACGCCTGGAAGATTTACGAAGAGCAATACCAGGCTCTCCATCGCGACGAGGCACTGCTCGTTGGCCGGGATCCGCACCGGCCAACCCGCGGCGTCACTTGATGAAAACGAACGCTCCAATCGCCGAAACTCCCCGCTCCACCGCAACGGACGGGCCACCGTGGACGAGCTGGCCTCCGAATTGTCCTGTGTCCAAGGCAACCGTCAGCCGCAGGCTGGACACGCCACGAGCTCCGGTGCACTGTTCATCAGGGCCGTGGTGGACCCGGCGTCGCTCGCGGGTTCCCCGTGGAGTCCCTCATCACTCTTGTCCGCACTGGCACAGCGACAGACGGGCCGGGAAAGATCGGCGGCACTGCCGGTGACGCGGTGGGCTGCCGCGTCGGTGTGACAGGTGCTGGCGCAGGTGGCGGTCGCCAGCCCGGACGATTTGCGCGTACTGCTCGACGAGCTCCGCAGAATGGCGGGGTGATCCGTCCGGTCCTCCATCTTCGCTGAGATCTTCAAGCGAAGCACCGCGAAGTACCGGGCTACGGGATCCCCGGAAGCCAGCAGAGGCAGCCCCCGTTCCGCAGCGAACATCGCGAAGGCTGCGCCGGCCCGCTCGGTTTCCTGGACCGGTAGAGCCGGCGCAGGCGGAGTCGCCATACGCCCGCGAAGATCCAGGCCATGAAAGGCGACCAGCGACGCGTTCACCAGGCCCTTCCACTCGAACAGGCCGCTCTCAGGCCGTTGGGCCGGATCTTGAGCAGAACGATCCCGAGGGTCAGGACAACACCCCGCTGAGAAGTGTCGACCCGGCCAGGGGCCGCCACGCCGGGTCGCTGCGGAACCGCCGGTAGAAGACGAAGCAACTGAAGCGGCGCGAACGTGAAGACGATGGCGCCGAGGATGCCGTGCACCACGCCCTCGCGCACTGGTTTGGCCGAACATCGCCGACGGGTCGGTGGTGAACGCTCCGGACGCTATCAGGCTGACTCCGATGCCCTGGACGAGCACCGGCCCGGTTCGGGAGGCGGCGCCGGTGCTGAAATGAGCGGCGAGGCCGCGGCCGAACATCAGCACCAAGGCGCCCGTCAGCACGAAATTGAGGACCTGGATCCAGCCATAGGCGCCCAGCGACAGCTCGCTGACGAACATGCTTGTCGCGGAGTAGCCGGGGTAGAGCCAGCCGTAAACGGTGAAGACGGACACGAAGAGAGCGGCCCCCGTCATGCCTGCCACGGCGGCCAGCTCGACGCGCCGTCGTCTGGCCGCCGTCTGTTCCGGCGCAGTGCTCGAGATCACAAGGTGGAGCCTAGTACCAAGTGGCAGCTGTACGACACAGGTGCTGGCTGATTCGACTTATTTCCCCAGGCTGCAACCGGAAGGCTCGGTCGGCGTGTGAGGTGGCCACGGGGATCTCGGCGGTGGTGGCCGCCCAGCTGGCCAGCAGTTTGAGTCGCTCTTCGGTCGCGGAGTTGGTTTTGGCCTCGGGGCCGCTGCGCCGGTGAGGCCGAGTCGTTAGCGGGGGCGCCCAGGCCTGCGTTTTAGGAGCAGGTGTTGAGGAAACCTGTGGCCCCAGGGCGTGCATGGAACGTCACCGTGTGGCCGGCGTCATCGTGGAAGATGGCGTTTGGGCCTGCCACGGTGATGGCGCCGGGCTGGTAGGGGTTTTTCCAGCCTTCAGGCGGGTTGCCGTGGCCGTCGTCCAGCGCCTGGTCGGCGACAAAGTAGGTGCCCTGTACAAGCGCTTCATGGATGCCGCAGTGTGTGGAGAGACTGTACGGCGAGCCTGAGGCGGCCATAGTTGTTGGGCCCGTCGGGGTCCCACTTGTCGGATCTCCTTGCATGGCGCACCCGCACAGCAGCGCCAATCCTGCAGCGGCTGCGAGGCTTAGGGCGAATCGAGTTGTCATGCCCAAAGGCTCTTGGGCGCTGCCTCCCTTGTCAAGAGCCAAGCAAGTCTGCCGGCAGGCAAAAGACAACAGG
>CAWEPM010000030.1:0-37199 GCA_963810895.1 uncultured Actinomycetota bacterium | reverse complement strand
TCGCGGAAGGTAAGAGATTCGAACTCTTGGTACGGGGTCACCGCACACTGGTTTTCAAGACCAGCTCCATCGGCCGCTCGGACAACCTTCCCTAACGAGTAGTCTTTCATAGGCAGTCGGCTGCCACAAAAACACGCAGCGCTTGCGGACGCGGGCAACTCCCCGCCCTATTCTGGGGAGAGATGTTGAACGGACCTGGTGATCGCGGCGCAAGTGCGCGGGGCCAGTTAGGAATCGGGAGTGCTCCATGAAGGCTGTCTATATCTCAGAGCCCGGCGGACCCGAGGTCCTGGAAGTCCGTGAGGTCGAAGCCCCCGTGGCCGGCCCCGGCGAGGTGCTGATCGACGTCGTGGCCGCGGGCCTGAACCGTGCCGACGTCCAGCAGCGCAAGGGGTTCTACCCGCCGCCCCCGGGTGCCTCCGAGATCCCGGGGCTGGAGGTCTCCGGCAGGATTGCAGGCTTCGGCCCGGGCGTCACCAAGGCGTTCTCCGTGGGGGACAAGGTGGTGGCGCTGCTCGCCGGCGGCGGCTACGCCCAGAAGGTGGCCGTTCCCGCCGGGCAGGTTTTGAGGATTCCCGACGGCGTGGATCTGGTCACGGCCGCATCCCTGCCGGAGGTCGCCGCGACGGTCTACTCCAACCTGATCATGACGGCGCAGCTGCAGCCGGGCGAGACGGTCCTGATCCACGGAGCCACGGGCGGGATCGGCACCATGGCCATCCAGCTCGCGAAGGCCATCGGCGCCCGGGTGGCCACGACGGCCGGCAACGCGGAAAAAGTCGGCACCGCCAAGGCCTTCCTCGGTGCGGACATCGCCATCAACTACGCGGAGGAAGACTTCCCGGCGAGCCTGCGCGCGCAGAACGGCGGCAAGGGCGCGGACGTGATCCTCGACGTCGTCGGGGCCAAGTACCTCGCGCAGAACATCGATGCGCTCGCTGACTACGGACGCCTTGTGGTGATCGGGCTCCAGGGCGGAGCCAAAGCGGAACTGGACCTTGGGCAGCTGCTGCGGAAGCGGGCCGCCATCATCGCCACTGCGCTGCGTCCCCGCCCGGTCGAGGAAAAGACCGTGATCATGAATGCCGTCCGCGACGCCGTCTGGCCGATGCTGACCGACGGCAGGATCAGGCCCCTCGTGGCAAAGACCTTCCCGCTGGACCAGGTCGCCGCCGCTCACGCCTATTTCGATTCCGGCGACCACGTGGGCAAAGTCCTGCTGGTCATGTAGCGGCCGCGATGGCACCGCAGCTGCCTTAAACCGCAGGTCGGGGACGACTTATTCCGTCCGGAGCATGCGCTGTTTTGCCGTAGGTGCATGAATGACGATAACGTAATTCCATACGCGGTATACACGCGTCTTGGGGCGCGTGTATGCTGTGTGGTTTCGTGACCTCCGGGGGCGCCATGTCTATCCGTCACAGTCTGCTCGCACTCTTGCAGGACCGGCCGCGCTACGGCTACCAGCTCAGGACCGAATTCGAGGACCGCACCGGTTCGTCCTGGCCGCTGAACATCGGGCAGGTCTACACCACCCTTGACCGGCTGGAACGCGACGGACTCGTCCACAACGACGGCGGCGACGGCGACGGACACGTCATCTACAGCATCACCCCGGCCGGCCGGACCGAAGTCCGGGACTGGTTCGCGGCCCCGGTCGCCCGTGCCAATCCGCCGCGGAATGAACTGGCCATCAAGCTCGCCCTCGGCCTCACGATTCCCGGGACCGACGTCGGGGCCATCATCCAGGCCCAGCGGGCCGTCTCCATCCGTGCCCTGCAGGAGTACACCAAGTCCCGCCGCGACACGGCCGCGCTCCAGCGCCCGGCCGATACCGCCAGACTCCTGGTCCTGGACTCCCTCATTTTCCAGACCGAGGCCGAAGTGCGCTGGCTGGACCTCTGCGAGGCCCGCCTGATGCAGCTCAGCAACCTCCCGGCGTAGCCCGGCTCCCGCACCGCTCACCGCGTCTGACCGACCGCTCGTCGCGCCAATCGCACCGCTGGCCGCAGGGCCGGCGCCAGGTCGCGGCCGCGTTGGTAGGGTGCGGGGGGCAGTTCTGTACCCCTGGACTGCCCGGTTGGGTTTCTCAAGGAGGAGACATGGGCACAATGCCAGACGGCACACAAGGCGACAGCACGCACAGGAGCACGCAAGGCGTCAGCACGCACGGAACAGTACAGCTCGACGACGGGATCGTTCCGGACCCGTCCCTTCCGCCGACGTCGGTGGATGAATCCGTCCGCGACTCCGCGGACCGCAACTGGACCCCCGCCAAGATCGCGTTGTGGGCGGCCATCGCACTGCTGGGCGGCGTCGCCTGGTTCATGCTCGCAATCGTCCGCGGCGAGACCGTCAACGCCATCTGGTTTGTGTTCGCGTCGGTCTGCACGTACCTGATCGGCTACCGCTTCTACTCCAAGGTCATTGAGCGCTACCTGCTCAAGCCCGACGACCGCCGCGCCACTCCGGCCGAATACAAGGCCGACGGCAAGGACTACGTCCGCACCGACCGCAACGTCCTGTTCGGCCACCACTTCGCCGCCATCGCCGGCGCCGGCCCCCTGGTGGGCCCGGTCATCGCGGCGCAGATGGGCTACCTGCCCGGCACCATCTGGATCATCATCGGCGTCGTCCTCGCCGGCGCCGTCCAGGACTACCTCGTCCTGTTCTTCTCCATGCGCCGCGGCGGCCGTTCGCTGGGCCAGATGGCCCGCGAGGAACTCGGCGTGATCGGCGGCACCGCCGCCCTCATCGCGACGCTGCTCATCATGGTGATCATCGTCGCCATCCTCGCCCTGGTGGTCGTCAACGCCCTGGGCGAAAGCCCGTGGGGCGTCTTCTCGGTGGGCATGACCATCCCGATCGCCCTCTTCATGGGCGTGTACCTGCGCTACCTCCGGCCGGGCAAGGTCATGGAGGTCTCCCTCATCGGCTTCGTGCTGCTCATGGCCGCCATCATCGGCGGCGGTGCCGTGGCCGGCACCGAATGGGGTGCCGCGTTCTTCCACCTGGATAAGGTCACCATCGCCTGGGGCCTCATCATCTACGGCTTCATCGCGGCGATCCTCCCTGTCTGGCTCCTCCTGGCCCCCCGCGACTACCTTTCCACCTTCATGAAGATCGGCGTGATCGTGATGCTGGCCCTGGCGATCATCGTGGTCCGTCCCGAGATCACCGTCCCGGCCTTCAGCGAGTTCGCCAGCCGCGACAACGGCCCGGTCTTCTCCGGCGCCCTGTTCCCGTTCCTGTTCGTCACGATCGCCTGCGGCGCCCTGTCCGGCTTCCACGCCCTGATCGCCTCCGGCACCACCCCGAAACTGATCGAAAAGGAGCGCCAGACGCGCCTGATCGGCTACGGCGGCATGCTCATGGAATCCTTCGTGGCCATCATGGCCCTCGTGGCCGCCATCTCCATTGACCGCGGCATCTACTTCGCCATGAACGCCCCCGTGGCGCTGACCGGCGGCACGGTCGAGACAGCGGCCGCGTGGGTCAACAGCCTGGGCCTGTCCGGCGTCAACATCACGGCCGGCGACCTCGCGCAGACGGCCAAGGACGTGGGGGAGCAAAGCATTGTGTCCCGCTCCGGCGGCGCGCCCACGCTCGCCGTCGGCCTTGCGCACATCATGCAGCAGTTCATCGGCGGCACCGCGATGATGGCCTTCTGGTACCACTTCGCCATCATGTTCGAGGCCCTGTTCATCCTCACGGCCGTCGACGCCGGCACCCGGGTGGCGCGCTTCATGCTCCAGGACTCGATCGGCAACTTCGTCCCCAAGTTCAAGGAGCACTCCTGGCGTCCGGGTGCCTGGCTCTGCACCGCCATCATGGTCGCCGCCTGGGGTGCCGTCCTGCTGATGGGCGTTACCGACCCGCTGGGCGGCATCAACACCCTGTTCCCGCTGTTCGGGATCGCCAACCAGCTCCTGGCTGCCATCGCCCTCTCGGTATGTTTGGCCATCGCCGCCAAGCGCACCGCCCTGAAGTACCTGTGGATCGCGGCGGTGCCCCTGGCGTTCGCCGCCGTCGTGACCATCACGGCGAGCTTCTACAAGATCTTCTCGCCGGTTCCGGCCGTGGGCTACTTCGCCAACAACGCAGCCTTCGCCAAGGCTCTTGCGGACGGCAAAACGTCCTTCGGCACTGCCAAGACCCAGGCTGCCATGGAAGCCGTGGTCCGCAACACCATGATCCAGGGCTGGCTCTCGATCATCTTCGTGGTGCTGAGCATCGTCGTCATCATCACCGCCGTGATAGCCACCATCAAGGCGCTCCGGAACACGGCCGCGGGGCTCCCCAACGCCGAGCACGAAGACCCCGCCCAGGCCTCTCGCGTCTTCGCCCCGGCCGGGTTCATTCCCACCGCCGCGGAGCGCGACCTCGTGGCCGAGTGGAACGAACTCCCGGCCGGACAGCGGCTCGAAAAGTCCGGACACCACTGATGCGGAGCCGGACATGAACGCGGTCCTCGCCGGGTTCCGCGGGTTTGCCGGGTACCTCGGCGGAGTCCTTGGCGCCGATGCCTACAAGAAGTACCTGGCGCACCACGAGGCCTCCGGCCACACCGGACCTCCCCTGACAGAGCGGGAGTTCTGGCGTGACCGGACCGACCGGCAGGACGCCAGTCCGCAGGGGCGGTGTTGTTGAGCCGGTGCCGTTGAGCTGGCGGATTGCGGGGCGGCGGGTGCCGCTGACCGGCTGAAAACGGGACGCCGGCAGGGGGCCGGGGGAGAGGCGCCGTCGGGCGCAAGCGTGTCCGACGGCGCCCCTTCCGCTTCCGGCGGACGCCGGGTTCGCGTCGCCGGACGCGTGAGAGTATGAAGCCATGAGCGATCAGCACGACACTCAGTCCGGGGCCCAAACTGCCGACGACGTGCCCGTCGAAGGCACGCCCGTCGAAGGTACCCCCGTGGACGACACCCTGCCGCTGGCCGGCGTGCCCTTGGCGTCACCGGATGCAGTGCCGGCCAGCCACTCCGGTGGATCCGGCCCAGGGCCGAGGCCGCCCCGGGGAAGCGAACTCCAGGACCTGGTGGACCAACCCGCGAAGGTCATGCGGATCGGCACGATGATCAAGCAGCTGCTGGACGAGGTGAGGTCCGCGCCGCTGGACGACGCGGCCCGCGTCCGGCTGGCCGAAATCCACGAGCGCTCCATCAAGGAACTCGAGGACGGCCTTGCCCCCGAGCTCGTTGAAGAGCTCGAACGGATCAACCTGCCCTTCCCGGAGAACGCCACCCCCTCCGACGCGGAACTCCGGATTGCCCAGGCCCAGCTGGTCGGCTGGCTGGAGGGGCTCTTCCACGGCATCCAGACCGCCATCGCGGCCCAGCACGCCGCCCGGGAGCACGCCTACGCCCAGATGCAGCTGCGCCAGCTGCCGCCGGGAACCGTGATCGCGCCCGGCGTCATCATCGGGGAGAACGGCGAACCGGTCCGCGCCGCCGCGCCCCGTCGCGGCGCCGACCCCTCCCAGCCCCCCGAGCCCGCCGACCCGGACCACGGTCCCGGCCAGTACCTTTAGCGCGACCTTGGGCTTCTTCAGCACGGCACGGCAAGGACGCAGGGACGACGCCGAACTCGGCAAGGGCCTCTGGCGGCGCGCCCATGACCGCTTCAACCGCGGGCTGGACCGCTACCACCAGGTCCTCGAGGGGGTCGAGGACGAGACGCTATACGGCGAGCTGCTCGACATCGCCAACGAGCTCTCCGCACTCGCGCCCCGGGTCCGTGAGATCTGCGTGGAGGCCCAGCGGCGGTTTCCCAGCAATGGACTGGATATCCCCGGGCCACTGGCAGGGGTTCACCGCGCCCTCTCCACGGCAGGCAATTCGCTCGCCATGACGGCGGAGGCGGCCGCGATGCTCCGGCTCGCCGTCGGTCCGGTCCCGGCGGGCGCGGTGTCCGTGCGGCGGCGCGCCGAATCCGTGCTGGAACACGTCCTCGACGCCGAACGGCGGCTTGCGGAGGCTGGCGGCGGCGGCGGTATTCCCAGTATTCCCGGTTAAGCGCCTAGCTTAGCTTCGCCCTGACACTGGCCGGACAGCGCCGATGTTGGCAGGATAGTTATATGACTTTTTCACCGGAACTGACTTTCAATGACGGCAACACCATCCCCCAGCTTGGGTACGGGGTGTGGCAGGTTGAAGATGACGTGGCCGAAAAGGTGGTTGTCCAGGCGTTCGAGGCCGGCTTCCGCCACATCGACACCGCCAAGATCTACGGCAACGAGGCAGGGGTGGGCCGTGCCATTGAGCGTTCCGGCCTCAAGCCCGAGGAAATCTTTATCACCACCAAGCTGTGGAATGCGGACCAGGGCTACGAGTCCACGCTGAAGGCATTCGAGGAGTCCATGGAGCGGCTGGGCCTCGAAACCCTGGACCTGTACCTGATCCACTGGATGCAGCCCAAGCAGGACAAGTACGTTGACACCTGGAAGGCCCTCATCGAACTCCAGAAGCAGGGCCGGGTCAAGACGATCGGCGTCTCCAACTTCACCAAGGAGGGCCTGCAGCGCCTGATCGATGAGACCGGCGTGGTTCCGGCCATCAACCAGGTCGAGCTGCACCCATTCTTCAACCAGGCCGAACTGCGCGAATTCAACGCTTCCAAGGGAATCCTCACCCAGGCCTGGTCGCCGCTGGGCCAGGGCGGCGAGCTCCTCGAGAGCCCGGTCATTTCCCAGATTGCCGCCAAGCACGGTGCCACCCCGGCACAGGTTGTCATCGCCTGGCACCTGGCGATCGGCAACGTGGTCATCCCGAAGTCGGTGACTGAGTCCCGGATCCGCGAGAACTACGCGGCCCTGGACGTCACCCTCGACGAGACCGACATCCAGGCCATCGACGGACTGGACCGTTCCGCCGAAGGCGCCGGCCGGATCGGTCCGGACCCGGCAGTCTCCGACTTCGCCTAAGCGACAGTCGCCACACACCGACACCGCGTTCCACCGGCTACAGCCGGTTGGGCCGGGCGTTCGCAGAGGGCCTTCACCCGCACGGGTGGAGGCCCTTCCTGCTGCCCGGCCATTCCCGCCCGGCCATTTCCGCGCACCGGCACATGCAACCCCGGCTGACGGAGCCGCCCCGATTTAGGTGCCGTGCCGGACTCAGGCGGCGGCCCGGCGCTCTTTCGCCGGGACTGCATCGACGACGGCCCAGCCATCTTCGCCGGCAACACACCGGCTGGCGAAGCGGTCCGCGGCGGCAGCGTCATCGAAGCTCTCGGAGCGGATCCGGCCGCAATCCGTGTCGAGGTAGGTGACTGTGAAATACAGTCCGCCAGCCTGTGCGTCGTCTGGATCCTGCTGGAAATTGTGCTGGAAACCCTGATTGAAACCCTGGTTGTTCTCCATGATTCCAGTGTGCAACCGACCTCCGACAGTAATGCTTCACGCCTCCGGCGTGTTGCCGAGCCGCAGCATCCGTTCCCGGGCGAGGACTTCCTTGCGGTGTTCCCGGTCTGCGGCCCGTGCCGTTTGCTGCGCCATGGCCGCTGCCAGCTCATGACGCTTCCGTGCTCCCTTGAGCTCGGCTTCAGCCAGCTCCAAACGCCGCCTGAGTTCGCGCGCCTCATCGGCCAGCCGGGTGGCTTCCGCCGCCGCGTCGGCCAGCTCCGCCGCCGCGCGGCGTGCTGCCTCGTTCGACGCCGCGGCGGACTCTGACGCCGCCTGCAGGCCGGCCCGCGCCCGTTCCAGCGCCGACGGCGACGGCGTCTTCTGCGCTTTTCCAACAGCCCGGAGCAGGGGCTGCTCCGCTGGCGGTTGTCCGCCGGCAGCATCGGCGCGGTGTGCAGCCCGGGCCGGTGGTTCCGTCCCTCGGCCGCCGGGTGCCCCGCCGTCGGCGATTTCCCGCACGGCGCCGCTTCCTGTTCCCGATACCGCAGGGCTCCCCGGGACAGCCACCGCGCCGGCGAGATCGACGACGTCGACCCCGTCCGCCGAGAGCGCCCGGAGCAGACAGCCGCTCTGCACGGCAGCTGCGGCCCCCGGGTCGGCCGTGGCGGCCCGCAGGGTCTGCTCCACTTCCGCCGCCACCGTCGCGCTGATCGGCCGGCCCTGCTCAGCTGCCAGGGCGCGTGCCGACTTCACCGCGCCGGCGAGCAGCTGCCGCCGTTCCTGCGCGAGGCGGCGGAGGCCCGCTGCATCCAGGGCGGACTGCGCGGCCTGCATCGAGGTCCCCAGCTCAGCCAGCTCCCGCAGCAGTTCAGGGTGGTGCGCCGCCAGCATGTTGACCGCCCAGGCCGCCACGGAGGGCTTGGGCAGTGCCCGCACTTCGGCCGCCAGGGCACGCTGTTCTGCGGCAGTGGAGCCAACGGAGCTGACGTCTTTGGCTGCGGCCGTTCTTGCCGCCACGAACTCGCCGTACGGCAACGCATACAGCGGCCCGGCGATGCCCGCAAGTTCCCGCGTTCCCATGCAAGAATCATAGGAGTCCCGGCCCCGCCACGAGCGCCAGCTCGCGGCCCCGTCATCAGACCCGGCGGCGCCACATTGCGGAGGAGTGTTCACTTGATCGAAATTGGCGGCCTCCCGGCCCACGTCCTGCTCGTCCACGCAGTGGTGGTGCTTGCGCCGATCGCAGGACTGGGCGCCATTGTCTATGCCGTGGCACAGCGCTGGTGGAGCTACCTGGCGTGGCCCCTGGGCGTGTTGTCGCTGGGGCTGGTGCCGGTGTCACTCTTGACGGCGCAGGCAGGCGAGCAATTGGAGAAAGCCCGCCCGGCGTCGGCCCTGGTTCACGAGCACGCCCAGGAAGGTGACGTGCTCAAGGTGGTTTCCGTGATCTTCTTCGGCCTGGTCGCGGCCATGCTCGTGGTCACGTATGAGCCCTTTAGCCGGCGGCTGGCGTTCCTCGGCGGACTTCGCGACAACAAGGTTGTCCGTGGCGCACTCCTGGTCGCCGGCGCCGCGGCGGGCGCCTTCTTCATTTACCAGAGCATCATCACAGGACATTCCGGCGCTGCGTCCGTCTGGGCGCGCTAAGTCCGCCCGTTAGCCGGCACGTGGCCCGCTGACGGGCGCCGGGTTCTGCGCAGGGTGACGAGGAGCAGGACCAAAGCCACCACCTGGAGTGCGGCCACCGCAGCGATGAGCACCGGCCGCGCCCCGTACAGGGCCCCGTAGAGCGCCCCGCCAACCAGCGCCCCGGCCCCCTCGAACGCCGCGAACACGCCGTAGGCCGTGCCCTGCCGGGGCTGGGGCACGAGATCGGCGACCAACGCCTTGACCGTGGAGTCCTGGATACCAGTGGCGGCGCCCCAGACCAGGACGCCGGCCACCACAAGTCCGGCGCTCGGCGCCAGGGCCAGCACCGGCACCCCCGCAATCAGCACCGGCAGGGCCAGGAGCACGGCCGCCCCGGCACGGTCGTAAAGGACGCCGCTGGCCAGGGCCCCGACGGCGCCCGCCCCCATCGCGCCGGCGTACAGCAGCGGCACCACGGAGACGGGGACCGCCACGGCGGTCGTCAAATGATAGGAGATGATGCCGAAGGCCACCAGGCCGGCGCTCCAAAAGAATGCGGCCGCAGCAAACAAGATGAAGACGCCGGAAAGCGCCGACGGCGGCCGGTCGGCGGTCCTCCCGGGAGCTGGTACCGCGGCGTCTGGCGCCGTCCCCGGCGCGGCGTCCGCCGCCGGTAACCCGGCGGGGCCGGCGTCGGGCGCTGCCGTATCCGCACCGGGATTCTGGACCCGGCGACGCAGCCAAACGAGGATCGCCAGCGCCGTCACCGCCGGAATGACGAGCACCGCAAACGCCGCCGGCAGCGAGCCGGTGGCAACCAGCACCGCGGAGACGAGCAGCGGGCCCAGGAGCGCCCCGGCCAGATCGAGGGACTTGTGGACGGCGAAGCCGCGGCCCCGGCCAACCGGCGTGGCAACGGCAGCGAGCAGGACGGTCTTCGCCGGGCTGCGCACGGCTTTGCCAACCCTGTCCCCGATAATGAGCACGGCCGCCAGTGCCAGTCCGGCGGAGCCCGGCCAGGGGCGTCAATGCCAGCAGCGGGACGCACACGACAGTGAGCGCATACCCGGCCATCGTGAAGGTCCAGTACTTCCCGGTGCGGTCCGCCCAGGGACCGAACACGAGCCGCAGCCCCTGGGATGCTGCCTCCGCGGCGCCTGTCACGAGGCCGACGAACAGCGCGGACGCGCCGAGTTGGGCGAGCAGGGGACCTCCCAGCGGACGGGCGCCGTCGGAGACCATGTCCGTGGCGAGGCTGACGAGGCCGAATCCGACCACCGGACCCCACAGCGGGCGACGCTGCAGGCGATGCTGCCCGCCGGAGCCCGCCGGCAGGGTTTCCTGCTGGCGGGCTGGCAGCCTGCGACCGGGCCGTTCCATTCCCTAAGGCTGGCGGACGGCCCGGAAAAAGACAATACGCAGGTCAGGCCCCTGTTGCACCGCCGTGGCGCGGGAGGAAATATTGGGCAAAGTGGCTCTTTCGGGCCCGTTGCTTGGTACTTTTTTCAGAGCCGCTCCGCATCGCGCGGGCCGGGGGGACCCACAATGACGGATTGAAAGGCTTCACAACCATGAGCTCACCGCTGTAGCAATTCTGTGCGCCCCCAGGGAACCGCCAAAGGGGCGCCCGATGGCACTTTCCGGCTCAGACCGGACGGGCCCTGACGCATCCGGCCATTCCGGCTCCCAGTGACGCTCCCCGCGAACCTGGATGCCGCCCACGCCCTCACGGAGGAACTGTGAAGCTATTTTCGACCCCGCCCCGCCACACCGGCCGGCGGCACAAACCTGTCGCCGCCGCCCTGCTCAGTTCCGCACTGGTCAGCTCAGCCCTGGCCGGCGTGCTCGCGCTGTCCGTCCTCGCCGTCTCGGCGCAGGCGGCGCCGGGCAGCGCGCCCCTGGCCGTGGGGGCAGCAACGACGCCGGCACCCACCGGCTGGCTGCACACCTCCGGCGGGACGATCCTGGACTCGAACAACGCCCCGTACACGATCAAGGCCGCGTCCTGGTTCGGCATGGAAACCCCTGACTGCATGCCACACGGGCTGTGGGGGACCCTGACCATCGACGACGCCCTGGCCAACATCAAGTCGATGGGCTTCAACACCGTCCGCCTGCCGTTCTCCAACGAGTGCCTGGCCGCGACGTCCATCAAGGGCAACCTGAACTATTGGGCGAACCGCGCGTACGGGCTGGAGGGCAAGACACCCCTGGTCCTGATGGACACGGTGATCGCCCGCGCCAAAGCCAACGGCCTGCAAATCATCCTGGACCGGCACCGCCCGTCCTCCGCTGACCAGTCTCCGCTCTGGTACACCTCCGCCTACCCGGAGTCGAAGTGGATCGCCGACTGGAAGATGCTCGCCGCGCGCTACAAGAACGATCCCACCGTCATCGGCGCCGACCTTCACAACGAGCCCGCCGGAGCGGCCACCTGGGGCGGAGCCGCCGCCACCGACTGGCAGGCCGCGGCCACCCGCGGCGGCAACGCCGTCCTGGCCTCCAACCCCAACCTGCTGATCATCATCGAAGGCATAGAGAACCAGGGCAACGGCACCTCCACCTGGTGGGGCGGCGGCCTGGCCGACGTCAAGAACAAGCCGGTCACCCTGGCCACGCCCAACCGCGTGGTCTACTCCCCGCACGACTACCCGGCGTCGCTGTATGCGCAGAAGTGGTTCAGCGATGCCAGCTACCCCAACAACCTGCCGGCCGTCTGGGATGCCAACTGGGGCTACATCCAGAAGCAGGGCATCGCCCCGGTTCTGCTCGGCGAGTTCGGGACCGCGCTGCAGACCACGTCGGACAAGCAGTGGATGGAGAAGATCGTCTCCTACCTCGGAACCAACTCCATGAGCTTCGCGTATTGGTCGTTCAACCCGAACAGCGGCATCACCGGAGGCCTGGTCCAGGCGGACTGGCGCACCCCGGAGGCCGCCAAACTGGCCGCGCTCGCGCCGATCCTGAAGAGCACTCCGACCGCGACGGCGACCCCGACCGCGTCCCCGACCGTCACCGCTACACCGACCCCGACGGCGTCCCCGTCGCCGACCGTCACCGCCACCCCGACGCCGACCGTCGCCGCGCCGACGCCGACGCCGACGCCGACGGCGTCAGCGTCTCCCGTGCCGACGTCGGGCGGGTCCATCAGCGCGGTGTGGAAACTCACCAGTTCGTGGACCGGTGGCTACGTGGCCAACATCGAGGTCACAGGGCTTCGGGCAGCCTCTGGCTGGAGCGTGAGCTGGCCTGATCCGAATGTCACCCGGGTGGCTAACTCCTGGGGCATCAACTGCACGGTCGTCCCCAAGGTGTCGGTAACCTGCAGCGGATCGGACTGGGCCACCAAGATCGCCGCAGGCCAGAAACTGTCCGTGGGCCTGCAGGTGGATTCGCTGAAAGCCCCCGTCAACCCGGTGCTGACCCTGAAGTAACCGGCCACCGCCAGCCCGCACGCGAACGATCCACGACGCAGGCAATGAACCCCCGGAAATCGATGTGAACTGGTCCCCGTTGACTCCGGGGGTTCTTCTCGAGCCTCCTGCGAACTGGCGACCTGGCAGTCAGTTTCTCTGCCAGCCACCTGACCAGCCCTTTGTCCTCCGTGACAGGCATATGTCCACGCGCCGGCGGCTCCCGACAAGGACAGCACCGGAGTAGCCTGACAGCAGAAGCGAGAAAGGCATGGATTATGCGCATTCTTCAGACATCCACCGACGCCCTCAACGTCACACGGATCGACAGGATCGCCTATCTCAACGCTGAAGAGCGGACTTTTCTGACCACAACAACTGGCCGGCCGGACTTTGCCACCCCCGGGCAAGGGGAAGTCATCGCCGACATGGGGCGGGCCGTTCCCGTCACCTTGGCCTATATCGATGACCAGCTCGAAGGGAGCCTCATCATCGCGCGCCTCACGGACCTGATTGCAAACTACGACTGGCCTGTCATCAGATTTTCCGACGTTCGGGAGGACGCCCGGAAAAAGGTCGCCGAAATCCGGTACCGAGAATCCGAGGACAACGCCGAGCCAGACCCTATCGACCCGCACGAAGACTAATCCGGGCAGCGAGGAAGCGGACGCCGGGCCCGAGCCCGACGGCGTGGCAGGGCTTCCTAGCCGGCTTCGCTCTGGATACGGTCCCTCACGCTTTGGGGCATAGTCGAGCACGCGTCGTTGTCCGCGCGCCGGTCAGCATGGCTGTAGGCGGTGTCGGAGATACCGACCGTCGCGACGGCCGCCTGCCACCCGCCTAGGCCGGCGATCTGCCGAGGCACCCAGACGTTCGCGGCCCCATTCACCAGGTCCCACACTGCGGGGTGGACGCCGTCGCCCAGATAGATACCTCCGTCCGGGGCACGCCTGACCAGATCTGGCAGCGGAAGGACGCCCATTAGCTGCGCAGACTGGTAATCCGTCATGTTCCACGGCGGCGTTCCGAAGTAGTACCAGCTGGCGGCGCAGACGCCATACAGGCGGGGGCCGAACTGGGCGTAGTTCAGATAGAGCTCCAACGTCCGCGGGGCGCTCACCGTGTAGCTGAACTGGGTCGCCAGGACAGCCTCAATCCCTTTGCGGACGATGCTCTGGTCGTCCCAGAGGTAGATGTTCTTTACCAACTGCTGGGGGATGGTGGAACCGCTCGGGTCAGGCTTTCCCTGAAAATACGCCTGTACCCTCGCCTGGAAGTCTCCAATGTCGAAAGCGCCAGTGCGCGTACCGAGCTGCTCGTCTTCATGGGCGATCGTCGCGGCGAGCAGGCGCCGGTTCATGTGGTCGATCGAGACGAACTGGTAGACGACGGGCTCGCCGGCCTCCAGCATGTACGCGGTGCGCGGAAGGGTCGTGCCCATACTGAACATGAATGCAATGATCTGGGTCAGAACCAGCGGGGCGATCAGGGCGAGGAGGAGCTTGCGGCGCCACTTGCGCTTCGGCCGCATGCCTGGCTGACCGCCAGGAGGGGCCGGGGGTGGGGCCTGATCCGGCTCGGTCGCAGGCGGGCTTACCCTTAGCGGCGTCACGGTCACCGGCGACGGCACCGGGTAGCTTGAAACTCTGGGACGGGTTGCCTCAGGATGGCCCTCTGGAGGCTGCCTGTCGGCCTGACCGCCCGGAGGGATCGGGTGTTGGGCCTGATCCGGTCCCGCCGCAGGCCCGCTTACCCTCGGCGGCGTCGGGCCCGGCACCGGGTAGATTGTAACTTTCGGCGGTGCTGCGTCCGGTCGGCCCGATTGAGGCAGGCGGTCCGGCGGTGAACGCCGCAGCGGGGACGGCGGTGTTGGATTATCCATCGGTCTGCCCTCGCTTCTCGCCCCCGGTCACCCCTTGAAGGGGATATCGGATGGGACGAAATTCTACCGGGCCGCCCTGAATCTTGCTCTCAGCCAACCACGCCGGGGATTCGTGCTACGGAGTGGAGCGGCCGCGGCGTCCTGCCGCGGCAGACAACTCACACCGCAATTCGTTCCTGCGGCCAGAATCTCCCGGCCAGCGTTCCCGACGGCGCCGACTAGGGGCGGATGTTCTGATTCATCCGGAAGATGTTGTCCGGGTCCCACGCACGCTTGAGCCCGACGAGCCGCTCGTACTTCTCGTCGCCGTAGATCGCACGTGTGTCCTCGCGCGGTTCGGCGACATCGTTGACGTATCGGCCCCTGGCAGCGAACCGCGCGACGTCGGCCATTCCCGCTCGGACCCACTCGCGGGAGGGCCCGTCGAGCGCCGGATCGTCCCACTGGATCTCGGCCCCCATCCAGTACGCCGCCGTACGGCCCGAAAACGCAGTCGATTCCTCCGGCACCTCGGCGATCGCTCGGCCCCACGACCAGATACCGAACTCGCCCTCGACTCCCTCGGGCATCCCGTGCGCGTGCTGGACGGTCACATCGACGAGTTCGTCGGGCAGGCCGCGGAGGAAAGCGCTCTTCATATAGAAGCGGTGACCCCAAGCCGAGGCCTCGTCTGCGAGGCGCTGCGTGACCAAGTAGGGTTTCGGCTCGATCGAGTCGGCGACCGGCGGTCCGAACGCACGCAAGGTCGCGAGATCTCGCTCTGCCTCGCGGGGTGACCCGCAGTGCAAGACGGAGACAGCGGCGATCGGCCGCCCTCCGATCCCGGGCGGGAAGTTCTCCGCCGGGAGCGCCAAGCGGACGTAGAAGCCGAGCCACAGCTCGTCAGGGCCAGCCTCGGCAGTCTCACTGAAGAGCTGCGCAAGCTCCCTGGCGCGCTCGATCGGGTGGACGACGGTCCCGTGTGTAATCGGATGGTCGAGCGGATGGAGCCTGTATTCGAATGACGTCGCGACGCCGAAATTTGCGCCGGCCCCGCGGACAGCCCAAAAGAGGTCGGGGTTCTCGTCCGCTGAGGCACGGACAATCCTGCCGTCGGCTGTCACAAGGTCGACAGCACGCAGGTTGTCGATCGTTAGCCCGAACTTCCGCTGAAGACGGCCCATCCCCCCGCCGAGCGTGAGTCCGGCGACGCCGGTGTGGGAGACCACGCCGACCGGGCAAACGAGGCCAACCGCCTGTGCGGCATTGTCCAGCTCTGAAAGCAGCGCGCCACCGGCGCAGACGGCCGTGCGGCTTGCAGGATCGATCTTCGCGCCGCGCATCAGAGGAGAGGTCGATGACTATTCCGTCGTCACACGTGGAGAGTCCAGGGATGCTGTGGCCGCCGCCTCGAACGGCGACTACGAGGTCCTGTTCCCGGGCGAACCGCAGGGCCGCCACGACGTCGGCCGTTCCCGTGGGCAACACGACGAGCCCCGGCCGGCGGTCGACCAGCCCGTTCCAGACAGCACGCGCAGCATCGTATTTCGGATCGCCCGGCCTGATCACCTCGCCGCCGAAGCCGTCCGCAAAGACCTTCACCATACGGGTGTCCAGCATGGCTCCATGGTAGGACCGGGGCGCAGAGGTTTCCAGAGGAAGGACGGTCGGCACGTTTCTGGCCCCAGCCCGAGAGGGGCCCCGCATCGTGAATGCCGCACTGTTGGCGGCGCTGACGGAGGCTCCGGGAAACGAAGAACCCCCGGAAATCAATGATTTCCGGGGGTTCTTCGCTTGCCGTCCGAGCTTCCTGCCAGAATCGAACTGGCGACCTTCTCATTACGAGTGAGACGCTCTACCAACTGAGCTAAGGAAGCAACCACATGAAAGCCCGGCGAACCGGGCGGATCATGCAAGAGATAACTGTAATAGAGTCCCGGTGCCCGGGTCAAAATGAGCGTCCTCAGCCGCCGCCGGCCTAGCAGACAGTGCCTAGCAGACGGTGTTGTCCGCCGGGGCCTTGCCGTCCACCAGATAGTCATCGACCGCGTTGCCGATGCAGCTGTTGGAGCGGCCGTAGGCCGTGTGGCCCTCGCCCTTCCAGGTCAGCAGCGAGGCATTCCCGAGCTGCTTGCGCAGGGCGCTGGCCCATTCCACGGGGGTAGCCGGATCGCCGGTGGTTCCCACAACAACAATCGGGGCCGAGCCCTTGTACTCCACCGGGGCAGGGGTCCGGACGTTCTTGTACGGCCAGTCCTTGCAGTTGCTTCCGCCGTAGGCGAAGTAGTAACCCAGCGTGGGCGACAGCTGGCGCAGCTTCTGATCCTCGGCCCGCATGGAGGCGGTGTCGGAGACCATCGGGTAGTCCAGGCAGTTGATGGCGTTGAACGCGAAGGAGCTGTTCGAGGTGTACGTGCCGCTGGGGTCCCGGTCGGCGCCGAAGTCGGCGAGCTGCAGCATGCCCGTGCCGTCGCCGGCCAGGGCCGTCGCGAGCGCCCGGGTGAGGATCGGCCAGTTGTCATTGTTGTACAGCGGGATGATGAGGCCGCTGACGAACGTCGACCCCGAGACCTTCCGGCCGTCCTTCGCCGGCAACGGATTGGCCTCCGCGGCAGTGATGGCATTGCGGATCTGCTGGACGCCTTCCTCGGTGCTTCCCGTGAGCGGGCATCCGCTGCTCTGCTGGCAGTTGGCGACATAGGAGTGGAGGGCCTTGTCGAACGCCACGGCCTGGCCGCTGGTCAGGTCCTCGTAACTTAGCGACGGGTCAAGGGCGCCGTCGAGGACCAACCGGCCGACGTTGTCCGGAAACAGCGACGCGTAGGTGGCGCCCAGGAGCGTCCCGTAGGAGTAGCCCAGATAGTTCAGTTTCGCGTCGTTGACCACGCCGCGCAGGATGTCGAGGTCCTTGGCGGCGCTGACGGTGTCGATGTGGGCCAGGACCGGACCGGTCTTCTCCACGCACTTGGCTGCAATGGCCTTGTTGTCGGCAAGGGCCGCTTCCAGTCCCGCGTCGGTGTCCAGGGCATAGGTCTTGGCGCGGGACGCGTCGCGTTCCGGGTCCGTGAGGCACGTGACGGGAGCGGAGCGCTTCACGCCGCGGGGGTCGAAGCCCACGATGTCATAGGCGGACCGGACCTTGTCCGAGATATTGGTGTTGGCCGCGTCCCTGACGAAGTCGTAACCAGAGCCGCCCGGGCCGCCCGGGTTGACCAGAAGGGTGCCCTTCTTGTTGCCCTTCGTGGCGAGCTTGATGGCCGCAAGTTCAATGCGGTCGCCGTCCGGCTTGCTGTAGTCCAGCGGAACCTTGACCTTGGCGCACTCGAAGCCGCCCCCCTCGCACGGTTTCCAGTCGATCGGCTGGGAGTAGAAACTGCGCAGTTCCGCCGGCGCCGCAGCGACGATCGAGGGGTCCGCCTGCCCCGAAGCTGCCCCCGATGTTGCGGCACTCGACCCGCCGCCGCTTCCGCCGCCGAAAAGGCTGCACGAGGCCAGGGTGAGGGCCAGGGCCACGGCGCCGACTGCCCGCATGCCGATCGCCAGTGATCGGGATCTTGCGGACTGGGGTCGAGCAGGCTTCATGCGGTTCTCCTTGGAGGATAGGAACGAAAGCGAAGATGATCGTTGGAGCGGCCGGGGCCGTCAAATAAGGCTGGAAGCCATGGACTCGATTGCCAGCAGCGGCGCCACGTTGGTAGTGGTGATCCGTTTGCGGGCCTTGTTGATGGCGTCCATGCGGGCAAGGGTCACTTCGGCGGTGGAACGGGAGGCGAAGTCAACGAGTTCGCTTCTGAGTTCAACGTTGACGAGTTCCACGGCGTTCCCCATCTGGATGATCAGGACATCCCGGTAAAAGGACAGCAGGTCCGTCAGAGTGCGGTCAAGGGAATCGGTGACGGAGCGCTTGGCACGGCGTTTCTGGTCGTCCTCGAGTTGCTTGACCTGGCTGCGCATGGCCGGCGGCAGCGTGCCGCTTTCGGGCGCCCCGAGGGTGGCCAGCAGGGCGGTTTTCTCGGCGGCGTCGCGCTCGTCATTGGAGCTGGTGGCTTCCTCGGTGGCGATCTTGACCAGCTTTTCGGCCATCATGACCGCTGCCGTGACGCCGCGGAGGGACAGCGGAAAGCGCACGGTCTCAAGGCGGCGCTCCCGGGCCTCCGGGTCCCTGGCCAGGCGGCGGGCGATCCCGACGTGGCTTTGTGCCGCGCGGGCGGCGCGCTCGGCAACCGCCGGGTCCACGCCGTCGCGCTTGACCAGCAGGGCCGCGACGTCGGCGGCGGGCGGAAGCCGCAGCGCCACCGGACGGCAGCGGGACCGGATCGTCACGAGGACATCGGCGGGGGAGGGGGCGCAGAGCATCCAGACGGTGCGGGGAGTGGGTTCCTCGATGGCCTTGAGCAGGACGTTGGTGGTCCGCTCGGCCATCCGGTCCGCATCCTCCACCACGATGATCCGCCACCGGCCCGACGACGGCCGGTTCCCGGCGGTGGACACGAGCTCGCGCGCCTCGTCGATGGTGATGGTGACCTTCTCCGTGCGCACGAATGCGACGTCGGAATGGGTTTCGCCGAGGATGGTCAGGCATGCCGGGCATTCGCCGCAGCCGCGGAGACTGACGTCCTCCTGGTCACAATTCAGGGCCGCGGCGAAGGCCTTCGCGGCGTTGGAGCGGCCGGAACCGGGCGGTCCGGTGAAAAGCCACGCATGCGTCAGCCCTTCGCCCTGGGCCGCTTGCCGCAGCTGGGCCACGACGGCGTCCTGGCCCTGGAGGTCGTCCCAGACGGTCATGCCGTGCTGCTTTGGGTGACGGCCAGCAGGGACTCGACGCGCTCGAAGATCCGTGCGGCGAGCTCGGCGACGGGCAGGCGGGCGGGCAGCACCAGATAGGCTTCCGGCCGGGCCGCGGCCAGGTCCAGGAAGGCTGTCCGGATCCTGGCGTGGAATTCGTCGGCCTCGGACTCGAGGCGGTCTTCGGCGGCGTCGCCGGCGGTGCGCCGCTGCCGGCCGACGGCGGGCTCGACGTCGAGCAGTACCGTCAGGTCCGGCTGCAGGCCCGACGTCGCCCAGGCGTTGATGTCCCGGACGGCCTCCGTCCCGAGGCCGCGTCCGGCACCCTGGTATGCGACCGAGGAGTCAATGTACCGGTCCGTCAGGACGATCTCGCCGCGTTCCAGGGCGGGCCGGATGACCTGGCTCGCGTGCGCGGCCCGGGACGCCGCGAAAATCAGGGCCTCGGTGTGGGCATCGATGTGGCCGTGGCCGTGATCCAGGACCAGGGAACGCAGCTTCTCGCCAATCGGCGTGCCGCCCGGTTCCCGGGTCCGCAGCACCGTGAAGCCGCTCGATTCCAGGGCTTTGGCGAGTTCGGCCGCCTGGGTGGACTTGCCGGCGCCGTCTCCGCCCTCGAAGGCAATGAACAGTCCGGGCAACTGTCCGGGCAACAGTCGGCGGGACGCTCCGGGGCTCTGGGTAGTCACCGTTCAAGAGTACCGACAATCACCGACACTGCAGTCTGCGTATGGTCCGCGGCGTAACGGCTTGGGTGCCATGCGGGGCGCCCACGTACCCTGTCTCCATGAGTCTCTCTGAAGAACAGGCCGCCACGCTTTCGCCGGAATCCCTGGTTGTGGCGGCAGGGCGCCCGCCGCGCACCCGCGACGAACCGGTCAACCCGCCGCTGGTGCTGTCATCAACCTACTTCGGCACGGGACCGCTGGGCGACGGCGACCGCGGCTACGGCCGGTATTCCAACCCCACATGGGACCCCTTCGAAGAGGCCCTGGGCCAGCTGGAAGGCGCGGACCTGCCGGGCCTGCTCTACGCCTCGGGACTCGCCGCCGTCAGCTCGGCACTGTCCCTGGTGCCGGCCCAGGGCGTCCTCGTGATGCCGTCGCACAGCTACGCAGGATCGGTCACCATGGCCACCGAACTGGCGGCCAAGGGCTTCCTCGAATTGCGGACGGTGGACATCGCGGACACCGACGCCGTCCTGGCCGCGCTTGCCCCGGCCGGCGGGCGCGCCGCCAGCATGCTGTGGCTCGAGAGCCCCACCAACCCCATGCTCGGCATCGCGGACATGCGGGCCCTGACCGCCGCGGCCCACGAGGCCGGCGCGATCGTCGTCACGGACAACACCTTTTCCACGCCGCTGGTGCAGCAGCCCCTGAGCCTGGGCTCCGACGTCGTGCTGCATTCGGTGACCAAGTACCTCTCCGGCCACTCCGACGTCGTGCTCGGTGCGCTCGTGACGTCCGACGCCGGTCTCCGCGCCGCCCTGCTGCACCACCGCACCATCCACGGCGGGATCGCCGGACCGTTCGAGGCGTGGCTGGCGCTGCGCGGGCTCCGCACCCTGGCGCTGCGGATCGAACGCTCGCAGGCGTCGGCGCAAGTCCTGGCCGAACGGCTGAGCGGTCACCCGCGGGTTGCCGCCATCCGCTTCCCCGGCCTGGCCTCGGACCCCGGCCACGCCCGTGCCAAGGCCCAGATGAAGGGGTTCGGTTCCATCCTGTGCATCGAGGTGGCGCCGGCAGCCGGCTGCAGCGGCGCGGAGGCGGCGGACCGCATGATCCGGGCCCTGCACCTCTGGCTTCCCGCCACGTCCCTGGGCGGCGTGGAATCCCTGATCGAACGCCGGCGCCGGCATACGGCCGAGCCGGAGAGCGTGCCGGACAATCTGGTCCGGATGAGCGTCGGCATTGAAAACGTGGAAGACCTTTGGGCCGATTTGGAACAGGCGTTGGGGACTCTGGACGGCTAGATCAGCGAGTCCCAATGGGGCTTGTTGCCGTCAGTGGGTGCGCCCGCCGAGCAGTCTTGCCCGCTGCTGGGGGTCACGTGCCGCTGCAGCGGCGGCCGCTGCCAGGCCAAAAGCGCCATCCAGCACGGCCTCGTCAGCGGACGCAGACGAGCCATAGGCGGCGAACTCGGCGGTGTGGTGGGCAGCGCCACCGACGTCGTAGCCAAGCAGAGGGTGGATGCTTGGAACCAGCTGGGAGACATTGCCCATGTCCGTGGAGGCAGTCGGTTTGTCGTTGAAGTCGACGTTCCTCCCACGGGCCGTCATCGCTTCCTGGTAGGCGCCGGAAAGAAAACGGTCCTGCCGAAGCTCCGCATAGGTGTTGCCCGTGGGCGTGACCCGGAGCCTGCTTCCGCTGGCATGCGCCCCGGCTTCCAGACAGCGGCGCACCCGGTCCTCGATGACGCCCAGCTTGGCAAAACTGGGTGAACGCATTTCCACGCTGGCCCGGGCACGCTCCGGGATGACGTTGACGGCGCGGCCGCCTTCGGTGACGATCAGCGACACGATGGAGCCATCCGGAAGCTGTTGCCGTGCCAAGGCAACGGCGGTTTGTGCGACTACGAGTGCATCCAGGGCGTTGACCCCCTCCTCCGGTGCAGCGGCGGCGTGCGCTGGCCGGCCCTCGTAGAGCACGTCCCACATGGACATGGCCAGGGACGAACCGCCCACGACGTCTTCGGCACCGGCATGGGCCATCATCGCCAGAGACACGTCATCGAAGAAGCCTTCCTTGATCAGCTCGATCTTGCCGCCGGTGGTCTCCTCAGCGGGCGTGCCCAGTACCTTGACGGTGATGCCAAGGTCATCGGCCACGGCCGCCAGTGCTAGCGCCGCACCCACCGCGGAAGCCGCGTTAACATTGTGTCCGCAGGCATGCCCGATGGCCGGTAAGGCGTCGTATTCAACGCAGAGAGCCACCACGAGGTCACCGGAACCGTACCGTGCGCTGAAGGACGCCGGAAGCACGGGTTGATCGCTGTCGAAGCTGAAGCCGGCCGTCCGGAGGAGCGTACGGACCCGCTTGGCGGCCCGGAACTCCTCACCGCTAAGTTCCGGATCGGCGTGGATGGCATGGCTCAGGCCCAAGACTTCAGGCTGCCAGCGCTCCAAAGCAGACGGAGAGGCGGCCCCAGGTCGCAGTCTCGACACCAGTTGCCGGGGCGGCGGTCCTCAGAGTAGCCGCCTTCATGCCAGGATCTCCGTTGACTGCCGCTTTGGGTAGCGCGCAGAGACTGCCGCTGCGATCAGGGCTGTGACGGCAAGCGCTCCCCAGATGGAGACGAGGCCGCTCTCAGTGATGCGTCCGGATTCGGCCGACGACGACGAGATGAGCTTGACGACGGCGGCGCCTACCGCGATGCCGACAGACAAGGCCAGTTCATTGAGGCCGGCCGCCGTCGAAGTCTCGTCCAGTGGCACGCCTTCGACGGACAGCGAGCGGGTCCCTGCCTGGTACATGCCAAGGCTGACGTTGAACAGGGCGAAGCCTGCACAGTACCCGATCAGGGAGGCGTGCGCCGCGATCATCACCACGAAGCCGGCCGCGAGCAGGAGGCCCGCGAAGGCCAGCGTGGCGCGCTCGCCGAACGCCCTGAGCGCCCGGGACGTCAACAGGGAAGACGAGAGGGAGAGCACGGATGCGGCGGCGAGAACGACGGCGATCATGAGCGGGCTGAGAGCAAATCCATAGCCAGTCTTGTCCGGGTTGGCGTGCAGGAAGATGCCGTTGGTGCCGAAGTAGCTGATTGACGCGAAGCCGAAGAAGAACGTAGCCAGCGAGACGGCGCGGATCCGCGGATTGGCAAGCATCCGCAGGTCCATGAACCTGTTTCCCGGCCGTGTGCTCCGGGAGTCAAGCACCGCCCAGACTGCCAGCGACGCCAGTCCGAGTATTCCGGATCCGAGGGTCCGCGCATCCAGCCACCCCCAGTCCGGTCCCATCGAGAGGGCCACGACGAATCCGATCAGGCCAAGGGAACAGGCCAGCATGGGGGCCAGAGCGATCCCCTCCCGGGTGGGAGTTCCGGCGTCGGGCAGTACGAAGGAAGCGGCCAGGGCCGCAACGGCGAAGGGCACCGCCACCCAGAAACCAAGCGTGGGGTCGTTGACGCCCGCAATCCCCGCCAGCAGCCCGCCTGCGCCGATCATGATCATGAGCACGCCGATCATGACGCTGACGCCGGTGCGGGTGTGGGCGGGACTGGTGACCCGCAGGATCCCCATCATCAACGGGATGAAGCCAACCACGCAGGTGAGCATGACGACACCCACGGTCACCGTCCACAGGGACGGCCACAGTGCCATCATGAGAACGCCCGCGGCGACGACGGCGGTTGACCAGCGGAGCACCAGCCGATATCCGTAACTGTCGCCCAGCCGCGAGATGATGGGCGTGAGCACGGCAAAACTGACGTTGGAGATCAGGAAAATGCCGTTGATCGTCGGATCGTCTATCGAGAAGATGGGCCCGAGGGCGGGCAGGATCGGGTTCACGTACCCTTGGGCGACGCCGCTCAGCGATTCGACCAGAGCCATGGCCACGACCATGCCTGCGATCGTCCTGCGGGTGATGGCCGATGGCGCCGGGAGGGCCGTCTTGCTTGCCATAATGCTTCCTTGTGATTCGGGGCTCGCACCCAATGTGATGGGAGTCACTACGCTAGCGTCGCGTCCAGATCCTCTCTAAAATTTGTTCGAAATCCCCTTCTTGCCAACAGTCTTGAAAGAATCGGCCATGATCTCCGAATCGGATCTTGAAATCGTAAACGCCCTGCAGGTCAACCCGAGAGCCGACTGGTCGCGCGTTGGGGACGTCCTTGGCCTGTCGGGGCCCACCATAGCCCGCCACTGGAACGCGCTCACGGAACGGGGAGACGCGTGGATCACCCCGGCGCCGGGGCCGCGTTACCTCAGCGCCGGCCGGTCCGCATTTATCCATCTGTCATCCGTGCCGAGCGAGCACGAGGCACTCGTTCAACGACTGTGCGCAGAACCCGCCTTCGGCACAGTGTCCTTGGTTTCTGGACCCCACGATCTTTTCGTGGATTGTTTCGCGTCGAGCCATGAGGAACTCATGGCCATTGTCACCGGCGCCTTCGCAGGTCTTCCAGGAGTGACGCGCCGGGAGGTCGTCTTCGTCACTCAGCTCTACCGCCAGGCCTCGGAGTGGCGCAGCGGCACGCTGGAGCCCGCGCAGGCCCGGCTCATGGCAACGGAATCGCTGTCTGCACCAGGCGCCTATTCCCCGGACCGGCTGGATGCGGCGCTGCTTGAAGTACTGGCGAGCGATGGGAGGGCCAGCTGGGCGGACTTGGGTGGCGTCTGCGGCGTTTCGCCCCAGACGGCCCGACGGCGGGTGGAACGACTTCTGGCGTCGGGGTACATGACGATGAGGTGCGACACCTCGTTGGCCGTCCAGCAGAATCTGCGGGAAGTGAGCCTGATTCTCAACGTTTCCGCGACCCATGTGGACTCCATCGGCCAGTACTTCGCCAGCCTGCCGAGTTGCCGCTTGAGCGCAAATGTTCTGGGGCCACAGAATCTGGTCGTGACTCTGTGGGTACGCGACTATCTGGAAGTCCAAGGGCATGAGCGGGAGCTGGCAGCCCGGGCCCCGGGAAGCACCGTGATCTCGCGGCAGGCAGTGGTCCGTACGTACAAGCGGCTCGGCCACCTGCTGGACGAGTCCGGGCGCAGCCGTGGCGTGGTCCCTCTTCCGCTGTGGCGGGAGGTCGGGGCGTGATTTCCCAAGTCCTCGATTTCAGTGCTCCGTCGACGATTGCGGTGATCTGCATGCTGGCGCCTAACCACCGGAGCACCCCGCAAACGCTTACTCATCGCCTGCGACCATTAGGACTTAATCATCTAGGCTGGGGGAGTGGACGGACGCATACTCATTTACTTTGTCGAATCCGGGGTTTACCTGGTCCTGGCGGTCGTGGCCTTTGCCTTGGAGGCATGGGCGTTTTTCGACTGCCTCCGGCACAAGGCCAACGCGTTCGAGGCCGTATCGAAGCGGACCAAGACCTTCTGGCTTGCCCTGACCGGCGGCGCGTTCGCGGTGGGCCTGTTCTCCCTGCTCTCGCAGCTGGGCGGCGGTGGCGGCGCCAGCTCGCTGGGCATTTTCGGGCTTGCCGCCGTGACGGCCGCGTCCGTGTACCTCGCCGACGTCCGCCCCGCGGTCAAGGATGCCGGCCGCGGCCGCAACATGGGCCCCTACGGCCCCTGGTAATCCCCGCCGGCCCCCTAAGCTCGCAAGCTCGCTCAGGGAACCCTGCCGGCGTGGGCCCACCCCGCGCGCGGGCCCCCGGCTCCCTAACTCCCCGGTGCCACGGCTTCCCAGCCGACCGTCACTTCGCCCAGCCGCCAGCGCGACGGGCCGTCCTGGACGGGCCAGCCGGCGTCGAGCAGTGCGCGGCACATCGCCGAGAAGCGCTGCCGGTTTCCGAACGACGCCAACGGCGCCGCCTCCAGCCAGGCCTTGTCCATCGCCTGCAGGTAGGCGTGGATCTTCTCTCCGGGCACGTTGCGGTGGATCAGGGCCTTCGGCAGCCGTTCGGCGACGTCGGAGGGCAGCGTGAAGGCGCCGAACCGCATGGACACGCTCAGGCTCAGCGGCCGCTCGGCGTCGAGCGCCACCCACGCGGCGCGCCGCCCGATTTCATCGCACGTGCCGTCGATGAACAGCCCGCCCGGGGCGAGGCGGTCCTGCACGAGCCGCCAGATGCCCGGCACATCGGCTTCCTCGTACTGCCGCAGGACGTTGAAGGCGCGGACCAGCACGGGATCTCCGGCCACGGGCAGTTCAAAGCCGCCCAGCTGGAAACTCAGGCCGGGCCGTTCCAGTGCCTTGGCCTGCCGGACACGCTCCGGTTCGATTTCGATCCCTACCACCCGCACGTCTGCGCGGACCGCGGAGAGGCGGTCGAAGAGTTCGACGGCCGTGGCCGGCGAGGCGCCGTAGCCGAGGTCGACGGCGAGCGGATCGGCAGCGGCGCGCAGCCGCCAGGCCTGCGGCCCGGTCAGCCAGCGGTCCACGCGGCGCATCCGGTTGGGGTTCGTGGTTCCCCGGGTCACGTTGCCCACGGGCCGGCCGCCCCGCATGCCGCTTCCCGCCCCGCCCTGGTTCCGGGGGGCCAGCACCCGTTCAGCCTTCTGCACCACATCCCCAGCCTATCCTCCAAGCCTCAGCCTCCAAGCTTCCTCCAACGCGGGGTCAGATCCGGCCCATGTCGGGCCCGGGATGGGCCGGATCTGACCCCGCGTTGCAGTGAAGCGCGCACGGTGTAACGCTCTGCGCCGCCCGCGGGGGCTCGGCTAGGATAAAAACCATGACCTACAAGCTGATTCTGCTGCGCCACGGCCACAGCGAATGGAACGCCAAGAACCTGTTCACCGGCTGGGTGGACGTTGACCTGAACGACCAGGGCCGCGCTGAGGCGGTTCGCGGCGGCGAGCTCCTCGTGGAGAACAACATCCTCCCCGACATCCTCTACACCTCGAGGCTGAAGCGGGCCATCAACACGGCAAACCTGGCCCTCGAGAAGGCCGACCGCGGCTGGATCGACGTCAAGCGCGACTGGCGCCTGAACGAGCGCCACTACGGTGCGCTGCAGGGCAAGGACAAGGCCCAGACCCTCGCCGAGTACGGCGAGGAGCAGTTCATGACCTGGCGCCGCTCCTACGACACCCCGCCGCCGCCCCTGGCCGATGACTCCGAGTTCTCCCAGGTGGGGGACCCGCGCTACAAGGACCTCGGCGACGCCGTCCCGCGCACCGAATGCCTGAAGGACGTCCTGATCCGGCTCATGCCGTACTGGGAATCGGACATCAAGGCCGACCTCAAGGCCGGCAAGACCGTCCTGGTCACCGCCCACGGCAACTCGCTCCGGGCCCTGGTCAAGCACCTTGACGGCATCAGCGACGAAGACATCGCCGGCCTGAACATCCCCACCGGCATCCCGCTGGTCTACGAACTGGACGAGAACTTCAAGCCGCTGAACCCGGGCGGCACCTACCTCGACCCCGAGGCCGCCGCCGAGTCCATCAAGGCAGTCGCCAACCAGGGCAAGAAGTAAGTAGTTCCCGCACCGCACCGCACTGCGCGAAGCGCGAAGCACAGAACAAACGACGGCGTCCGGCCACCCCCAAGGTGACCGGACGCCGTCGTTATGTCTGCGGGAAGGCCCGCGTCAGCCGTGTTCGATCGTGTTCGGATGCCACGCGCCGGTGACCAGGTAGGTGACCTTCTGGGCAACGGAGACGCCGTGGTCGGCAAAGCGTTCAAAGTAGCGGCTGGCCAGCGCGACGTCGACCGTGGTGGCCGGCGACTCCTGCCAGTCGCTGCGCGCGATCGCCTTGAAAACGCTCAGGTGAAGATCGTTGACGACGCTGTTGGCCCTCAAGATTTCACGGGCAACGCCGAGGTCGCGGGTTGCCAACAGCTCCGTGAGCTTCTGGGCGATCAGCAGGTCCTGCTCCGCGAAGCTCTTGAAGGTCTCCCGCAGCTGATCCGGGACCACGGCCGCGGGGTAGCGCAGGCGCGCCAGCTGGGCCAGGTGGCGTGCGAGGTCGCCCATGCGTTCCAGCGAGGCGCTCATCCGGAGCGAGCCAACGAGCATGCGCAGGTCGCTCGCCACCGGACCCTGGAGGGCCAGGATGTCGATGGCGCGCTCGTCGAGGCTGTTCTGCAGGAAGTCGATGCGGGCATCGGCGGCAATCACGTCCTCGGCGAGGTCGATGTCGGCGCCCTGGAAAGCTGTCGTGGCCTTGTCGATGGCCTCTGTGACCAGCGCTGAGATCTCGACGAGCTGTTCCCTTACCTGGGCGAGCTCCTCCTGAAAAACCTTACGCACGTGTGCGTCCTTTCCTCGGAAATATTGCCTGCAATCGAAGTGGCGGGCCTATTTCGGTTCACCTACCGGCGCTCCAACGCTCAACTCTTTCAGTGTCCGGTGAACTGTTACGCCCCAATAGATGAACGTTAGCTGAACCGGTGCCCTAATCGCAGGAGATTTCGATTTCGGTCTCGCGGCAGAGCATAAGCTGGAGCCGTGGATCCAATGCTCATCGGCGTGATCGCCGGCCTGATCGGCCTCTCGTTTGGCATGTTCGGCGTACTCGCGTTTCGGGTGAGTGAGCAGCAACGGCACATCGTCGAGGTCGACGTCGAGGACCCCTCGCTGCCCGAGGGCGCCGCGGATGTGCTCGCCGTGCTCGGCCGCGCGTTCGTGGTGGTTGATGCGATCGACGGCGTGGTCCGTGCCAGCCCTGCCGCGTACGCCTATGGCCTGGTCCGCGGGCACACCCTGGTGCACCAGCAGCTGCTGGAAATGACGGCCAAGGTCCGGCGGGACGGTGTCATCCTCGAAAAGCAGCTGGAGCTGCCGCGCGGCCCGCTCGGCCAGGGCACGATCGTTGTGCAGGTCCGGGCCGCCGTGATCACAAAGGAATATATCCTCCTGCTCGCCGATGACCGCACGGAATTCACCCGCACCGAGGAAGTCCGCAACGACTTTGTCGCGAACGTCTCCCACGAACTGAAGACACCGGTCGGGGCGATCTCCCTCCTGTCGGAGGCCCTCGAATCGTCCGCTGACGACCCCGAGGCCGTCAAACGGTTTGCCAAGCGCATGCACAAGGAATCGACAAGGCTCGCGGCCCTGGTCCAGGACATCATCGAGCTTTCACGGCTTCAGGGCGCCAATGTCGCGCAGCAGGGCCGCCCGGTGGACATCAACACGGTGGTCAGCGAGGCCGTGGACCGCTCCCAGCTACCGGCCGAAACCAAGAACATCAAGCTCGTGGTCGGCGGACACGCGGATGCCATGGTCTACGGCGACCAGGACCTCCTCGTCACCGCCCTGCGCAACCTGATCGACAACGCCATCCGCTACTCGCCGGAGAACACCAAGGTGGGTATCGGCATCCGGTCCAAGGACGGCCTCGTGGCTGTCTCGGTGACGGACCAGGGCGAAGGGCTCAGCCCCGAGGACCAGGAGCGTGTCTTCGAGCGCTTCTACCGGGTGGATGCCGCCCGGTCGCGGCAGACCGGAGGCACGGGTCTGGGCCTGAGCATCGTCAAGCACGTCATTTCCAACCACGGCGGCGAGGTGACCCTTTGGTCCCAGCCCGGCCAGGGTTCCACGTTCACCATTCGACTTCCCGAGATGGAAGGCCAGGACGACGGCGACGCCGCCGACGCGGGCAAACCCGCCGCCCGCCCTTCCAGCCAGGACCCCAGACCGCAACGACGTGACGCCGCCGGCGTCCATGAGCAAGGAGCTAGCGCTTGAGCCGGATTCTTATTGTCGAGGACGAGGAGTCCTTCAGCGACCCCCTGTCGTACCTGTTGGGTAAAGAAGGGTTTGAAGTGGAGGTGGTGGACAACGGACTGGACGCCATCACGGAATTCGACCGCAACGGTGCCGACCTCGTGCTCCTGGACCTGCAACTGCCCGGCCAGTCGGGCACGGAGGTGTGCCGCCAGCTCCGGCAGCGCTCCAGTGTGCCCGTGATCATGCTGACGGCCAAGGACTCGGAAATCGACAAGGTGGTGGGGCTCGAGCTGGGTGCCGACGACTACGTCACCAAGCCCTACTCCTCGCGGGAACTCGTGGCCCGGGTCCGGGCCGTCCTGCGGCGCCAGAGCGAGCCGGAGGAACTCGTCTCCAGCACGGTGCAGGCCGGTCCTGTCCGGATGGACATTGAACGCCACGTGGTGAGCGTCGGCGGCGAGCAGGTCGCCCTGCCGCTGAAGGAGTTCGAGCTGCTGGAAATGCTGCTGCGGAACTCCGGCCGGGTCCTGACCCGCGGCCAGCTGATCGACAGGGTCTGGGGCTCGGACTACGTGGGGGACACCAAGACCCTCGACGTCCACGTCAAGCGGCTGCGCAGCAAGATCGAGCCGGACGCCTCCGCGCCGCGGTACCTGATCACCGTCCGCGGGCTGGGCTACAAGTTCGAGCCCTAAGGGCCGGGCGCATCCCAGCGCACGCAAAAGGAGGGGCACCCGCGGGTGCCCCTCCTTTTGCAATGCGTCCGCTTGCGGTACGTCCAGCCGCGGAGGCTAGTGCCCGGCGGTGCTGCTCGGCGTCGGCGTGGCCGTCTCGGTGGAGGCCGGCGTGGCCGTCTCGGTGGAGGTCGCCGTGCTGGTGGCGGTGGGCTCCGGCGTCGGCAGGTACGTCTTGTAGTCGACGATCGTGCCGTCCAGGACCGGAACCTTGAACGTGGCGTTCTGGCTGGTGCCGTCCTCCGCGATGGTGACCTCGGCCACGGCGCCCGGCTTGACGCCCGTGGGGTTCAGGATCACCGCGGCGGTGGTGTCGTTGAGCATGGTGTGGGAATTCTGCTTGACCGGAACCTGGGCCTGTGCGCCGTCCGTACCCTTGATGGTCAGCACCACGTCCTTGGAAGAGGTGTTGTATACGGCGCCGATCACGCGGCCCGGCTTGTTCTCGCCGTCCGAGACGATGATGAAGTTGCGCAGCTGCAGCGGGCCCAGATCAGTGCGGGTCCCGTCCGATGCCGAGTACTGCTCCGACGTCTGCTGGGGGTTGATGTAGCCGCAGCCGGTCAGGGACAGCAGGCCGATGCCAAGTGCAGCCGTTGCCATTGCCAGCTTGCCGCGCTGGCCCCGGTTCATCGCAGTGAAACGCACGTCACGCACTCCTTGAGAGTCTTGAAACATTATTCAGCCATAGCCTAGCCGCAATCGGCCTCAAACAAGGATTCGGCGCCTACACATAAGCGCGTGGACGGGTGTGTCCCGGCGGTCAGGGCACGCTCGGCCGGGACCCGAAACCTCTTGGCAGTTAGGGGCACAGGCACTATTATCTGCATCCGTCAAGGGGTTTGAGGGGGTGGATTGAGGCCATTTTCCGCGGATTCATGCGGTTCCCGGCACGTTTCGATGCCAGTTGTATGCCTTAATCGTGATAAACTGGTCTGCGGGAAAGGGGAATGTCCACATGGTTTTTGAGGTCGGCGAGACAGTAGTTTACCCTCACCACGGTGCAGCCAAAATTGAAGAAATCAAGATGCGCACCGTCAAGGGCGAAGAGAAGATGTATCTCAAGCTCAAGGTGGCTCAGGGTGATCTGACCATTGAAGTTCCAGCAGAAAACGTTGACCTGGTTGGGGTTCGGGACGTAGTGGGCAAGGAAGGCTTGGAGCACGTATTCGACGTGCTGCGGGCCGAGTTCACTGAAGAGCCCACCAACTGGTCGCGTCGTTACAAGGCAAACCTGGAAAAGCTTGCATCCGGCGACGTCATCAAGGTAGCAGAGGTCGTCCGCGACCTCTGGCGCCGCGATCACGACCGGGGTCTCTCCGCTGGAGAGAAGCGCATGCTGGCCAAGGCCCGCCAGATCCTGATTTCGGAACTGGCACTGGCTGAAAAGACTGATGAAGAGAAGGCCGCAAGCGTTCTCGACGAGGTCCTGGCTTCCTAACACAGGGCCGGCCCAAGCAGGGCCGGCGCAGATAAGAATCGAACCCCGGTGGCGTCAGGCCGCCGGGGCTTCTTTTGCCCTTTTTCAGCCGCCCCTCGTCTTCAGCGCCCTCGGTTGCGCTATCACTTGTGGTCCCTCTGAGCGCCCCATAGCAGCCACAACTGATGGCGCAACGGGCTGCCCCGAGGCGCGGGGACGTAGTCTTGTGCGCATGGATACTGCACCGACAAACCCGTCACCGGCCGGTCCCGTCACGGCGGTCATTGTTGTGGCTGCCGGCTCCGGCCAGCGCCTGGGCTACGGCATGCCCAAAGCCAAGGTCCCGTTGGGCGGGGACAGCATCCTCACCCACGCCTTGCGCGGCGTGGCAGCCGCCGGGATCGCGCAGCAGATCTGCGTTGCCGTCCCCCCGGGAGACTCCGAGCTGCAGGCGCTCTGCGAGGCGTTCACGCAGGAGATCGCGGCCCTGCACAGCCGCACCGCGGCGTCCAGTCATGGCGTCCAGGTTCCGGTGGTGACCGTCGTCGACGGCGGTGCGAGCCGCGCCGATTCAGTCCGCGCCGCGATGGCCGCGCTCCTGCCGGCGGTTGACTCCGTGCTGGTCCACGACGCCGCCCGGGCACTGGCACCGGAGTCCGTCTTTCATCGGGTGGTCGCGGCGCTTGGCGCCGGCGCCGCCGCCGTCATCCCGGTCATTCCGGTAGTTGACACCGTCAAGACCGTGGAAGCGACCACCGGCGACGACGTCGCGGTGGCCCCCGAGGTGGTCACCGGAACGGCTCCCCGCGAGTTCCTCCGCGCCGTGCAGACGCCGCAGGGATTCGCCCTCGACACGCTCAAGCGCGCCCACGAGGCCGCCGCCGGGTTCGACGCCGGCCGGGCCGCCCTCGTCACGGACGACGCGATGCTCGTGGAACTCCTCGGCGTCCCCGTCCACGCGGTGCGCGGCGCCAGCCAGTCCCTCAAGATCACCACACCCCTGGATCTGATCCTGGCCGAGGGACTCCTCGAAGGACCCCTGGGCGCGCGGTGGGTGGAGGGATGAGCATGTCCAGCAACCCGCCAGTCTTTCCCCCGGTCATTCCCAGGACCGGGATCGGCATCGATGTCCATGCCTATGCCGCCGAACACGAGCCGCGGCCGCTGTGGCTCGGCGGCCTCTTCTGGGCGGGGGAGCGGGGACTGTCCGGCCATTCCGACGGCGACCCCGTGGCTCACGCCGCCGCCGACGCGCTCTTCTCGGCCTGCGGGGTGGGCGACCTGGGCACGCATTTCGGTACGGACCGGCCCGAATACGCCGGGGCGTCCGGCGTGACCCTGCTGGCCGAGGCTGCCCGGATTGTCCGATCCCACGGCTTCGAAATCGGGAACATCGCCGTTCAGTTCGTGGCCAACCGGCCCAAATTCGGCCCGCGGCGGGAGGAATCCCAACGGGTCCTCAGCGAGGCCGCCGGGGCGCCGGTCAGCGTCACAGCCACCACGAGCGACGGGCTCGGGTTCACCGGCCGCGGCGAGGGGATCTCGGCCGTGGCCACGGCGCTCGTCTATCCGGCCGGCTAACCACCGCAGGCTAACCACCGCAGGTTAAACACCGCAGGTTAAACACCGCCAACCTCCGTCACCTACGCTTGAGGGGAAGACCCCACCGTGACATCCCGTTCCGAACTGCCAGGAGACCTGCCGTGAAGAAGCTGCTGACCGCCGTCGTACTCGTGGCAGGGACCCTGCTGACCGGCTGCGCCGGCGCCACGACGCCCCCGACGCCCAGCGCCACGCCGAAGTTGAGCGTTGAGGAAAGCTGCACGTTCCTCAACACCGATACCTTCGTGCCGTCCGGGAGCGCTAAGGAGCAGGCCGGGCAGATTGGCCAGCACTACCAGGAAGTCGCGGACAAGGTGGCGCCGGAGGTGGGCGCGCCCATCCAGCAGATGGCCGACATCATGAAGCAGGTTGCGGCGAGCCCCACCGGGACCAAGACCGACGAACAGACGGCCCAGCTCACGGAACAGATCAACAAGATCGGGCAGTACTGCAAGTAGGCCGCCGGACCGACGGCCGCGGGCTTCCCGGCGACCGTCACAGCCGCCGGTAAAGCCGCAGGTAAAGGTGCCGGTCAGCCCGCGGAGCGCCATCGGCTAATCTGGAGCGGTGACCCTGCGCTTTTACGACACAGCATCCGCCGAAGTCCGCGACTTCGTCCCCCTGGTACCTGGCCACGTGAGCCTGTACTACTGCGGAGCCACCGTTCAGGGCATGCCGCACGTCGGTCACATCCGCTCCGCCATCGCGTTCGACCAGCTGACCCGCTGGCTGCAGTACCGGGGCTTCCGCGTGACGGCGGTCCGCAACGTCACGGACATCGACGACAAGATCCTCGCCAAGTCCGCGGCCTCCTTCGGCCCCGACTTTGAGGACGAGCCCGGAGCGGTCCGCAACGAGGAATGGTGGGCGCTGGCCTACCGCTACGAGCAGGAATTCCTCAAGGCCTACGACACCCTGGGCGTCTCCCGCCCCACCTATGAGCCCCGCGCCACCGGCCACATCCCGGAAATGCACGCCCTCATCCAGCGGCTGATCGACCGCGGCCACGCTTACCCTGCCCTGGACGACTCCGGCGACGTCTACTTCGACGTGCGCTCCTGGGACAAGTACGGCACCCTGACGCGCCAAAGAATCGACGACATGCAGGGCGCTCCGGATGCCGACCCGCGCGGCAAGAGGGACCCCCGCGACTTCGCGCTGTGGAAGGGCTACAAGGACGGGGAGCCGACGACGGCGAGCTGGTCCTCCCCGTGGGGCGCCGGCCGCCCGGGCTGGCACCTCGAATGCTCCGCGATGGTCACCAAGTACCTCGGCACCGAGTTCGACATCCATGGCGGCGGCCTGGACCTGCGCTTCCCGCACCACGAAAACGAAATGGCGCAGTCCCAGGCGGCGGGCCACGGCTTCGCCAACTTCTGGATGCACAACGGCATGGTCACCTACGCCGGCGAGAAGATGTCCAAGTCCGTCGGCAACACCATCAGCCCCGCGGAAATGCTCGAACTCGCTCCGCCGCGCGTGGTCCGCTACTACCTCGGCCAGGCACAGTACCGCTCGGTGCTGGACTACCAGCCGACGTCGCTGCAGGAGGCTGCCGCCGCCGTCGAACGGATCGACGGCTTCCTCAGCCGCGCCGCACGGGTCCTCCCTGACGCACCCGCCACCGGTCCGTCCGGCTCCGGTTCGCTCCTCGATTCGTCCGCTGTTTCGGTTCCGGACGCTTTCGCCTCGGCCATGGACGACGACCTCAACGTCCCGCAGGCCCTGGCCGCGTTGCACGACACCGTCCGGGCGGGGAACACGGCCCTCACCGCGGGCGACCTCGACGCCGCCGCCCAGGCACTCGCCGGCGTCACCGCCATGCTTGACGTCCTGGGCCTGAATGCCGCGGCTGAGCCTGCCGCGGACGAGCACGCCACCACGGCACTCGGCGTCCTGGTCGAGGCGCAGCTGGAGGCGCGGGCCCAGGCCCGGGCCGCCAAGGACTGGGCGGCGTCCGACGCCATCCGGGACACCCTGGCCGCCGCCGGCGTCGTCGTCGAGGACGGCCCGGACGGGGCGAGCTGGAGCCTGAAGCGCGGCTGAACGGCCGCCGCTGCACCGCCTGACATCCGCTCACGGCCACCCCGTGATCGAGGATTTTACTCGAGTCAGTAGACTGGAGGTCAGACTTATCAACAAAGTACGTAACAAGCAGGGGTGGAACTCATGGCCAACAACGGTCGCCGGTCGGTCAAAATGAAGAAGGGCCCCTCCGTCGGAACCGGCGGTCACGGCCGCAAGGCACTTGAGGGCAAGGGCCCCACGCCGAAGGCGGAGGACCGCCCCTACCACAAGGCGTTCAAGAACAAGCAGCTCTCCGAACGCTCCGAGGCCAAGCGTGCCAGCGGCAGCCGCACCACGAGTGCCGCCGCCCGCACCGGCCGCTCCGGACCCAAGGGCCGCGCCACGGAAGAGGTCGTCACCGGCCGCAACTCCGTGGTCGAAGCCCTGCGCGCCGGCATCCCGGCCAAGGCCCTGCACGTCGCCGTCCGCATCGAAATGGACGACCGCGTCAAGGAATCCCTGAAGCTCGCGGCCGAACGTGGCATCCCGCTGATGGAAACCGGCAAGCCCGAGCTCGACCGGATGACCGACGACGCCATCCACCAGGGCCTCGTGCTGCAGATCCCGCCGTACGAATACCAGGACGCGTACGAGCTCGCCGAACACACCCTCGAGGCCTGGAAGAAGGGCCACGTAGCCAACGCCCCGCTCTTCGTTGCGCTGGACGGCATCACCGATCCCCGCAACCTCGGCGCGATCATCCGCTCCGTCTCCGCCTTCAGCGGCCACGGCGTCGTCGTCCCGGAACGCCGCTCCGTGGGCGTGACCGCCTCGGCTTGGAAGACCAGCGCCGGCGCGGCTGTCCGCGTCCCGGTCGCACGCGCGGCCAACCTGAACAACACGCTCAAGGCGTTCAAGAACATGGGCATCTACGTCCTGGGGCTCGACGGCGACGGCGACGTCTCGTTGCCCGAGCTCGCCCTGGCCACCGAGCCGGTGTGCCTCGTGGTGGGTTCCGAGGGCAAGGGCCTGAGCCGCCTGGTCCGCGAAAACTGCGACCAGATCGTCTCGATCCCGATCGACTCCGCCATGGAATCGCTCAACGCCTCCATGGCCGTCGGCATCTCCCTCTACGAAATCTCCCGCCAGCGCGCCGCTAAGTAGTCCCCGCTTCCTCGGGGTTGGGTTCGACGGAACCGCAGTTTTGGCCGGGTCGCGCCGGAACCGGAGTTTTGCCGTCGCTGGCGGTCGGGTTCCGCCGGAACCGGAGTTTTGCCGTCGCTTAGACACCTCCCGACGACGCTTCCGGCCGCGGCCGGCCTGCAGCGTCTCTGGTCGGCGATGCGCTCCTTAGCAAAACTCCGGTTCCGGCGATGACGCTTCCTCACCTTTGGTGGTAAACGGCAAACGCTCCCTCACATCTGGTGGGGGAGCGTTTCCGTTTAGAGCGCGAGAACGTGCGGGAGGCGTTCTTTTGCTGAAGCAGCCCAGCGGTTGGTGGCCCAATATCGAGCGGGCGGCGGTGTCTGCTAAGGAGCGCATCGCCGACCAGAGCTTTCGGAGGCCGCCCGCGGCCGCAGGAAGCGTCGGGAGGTGTCTAAGCGACGGCAAGACGCCGTTGCACGCGCGGGTGACCAAAAACTGGGTGACCACAGCGTGAAGCTTTTGGGGAACAGACTGCCTAGAACCTGTGCCGGTTGGCTAGGACCGGGAGTTTGGCTCGGGCTTCCTTGACGGTGGCGGTGTCCAAGTCCGCGAACAGCAGGCCGGGGGCGCCGTCGAGCTCTGCCAGGATGTCGCCCATGGGGGAGACGACCACGGAGTGCCCGACGCCGGTGGGGGCGGAGCCTTTGACCGGGTGACCCACGCTGGCGGGGTCGCCTTGGCCGCACGCGAGGACCATGGTGGTGGAGTCGAGGGCGCGGGCGCGGGCCAGGAGCTTCCACTGGTCGGCCTTGCCGGGGCCGGAGCCCCAGGAGGCGCACACAATGTTCACGTCGGCGCCGCGATCCGCGTTTTCCGTGAACAGGTCCGGGAAGCGGATGTCGTAGCAGGTGGCGAGGCCGAACGTCACGCCGTCGAGTTCGAAGGTGACGGGGTCCGTGCCGGCGTCGACCGT
>CAWEPM010000029.1:0-29785 GCA_963810895.1 uncultured Actinomycetota bacterium | reverse complement strand
GAGGCCTGTGCTCCTGCGGGGCGGGGGCACATTGACACGGACACGCCGTCATTCCGGCCCGAGATGACTGCTCCGGCCGTCAAAGTGCCCCCGGACCGCTCCCAGCCTGCCCACATAAGCCCGCCAACTATGTGACGCGGCGTTACCTTGCGTGAACTGGTGTTTCCGCACCGTTGTTCCGCTATGTGACGCCGCCCTATCGTCGATGCATGGCAATTCAGGACATTTACCCCACGGCGCTGCGCCTCCTCGGCCGTCCCGTGCTGGTGGTTGGCGGCGGGCCCGTGGCCGCGCGGCGCGCCAAGGGACTGCTCGACGCCGGCGCCCGCGTCACCGTTGTGGCCCCGGTTGCCTGCCCGGCGCTGGCCGACCTCGCCGACGCCGGCCTCCTCGCCTGGGAGCCCCGCCCGTACCGTGCGTCCGACGTCGACGCCGTCTGGTTCGTCCAGACTGCCACCGGCGACGCCGCCGTGGACGCGCAGGTTGCCGCCGACGCCGAGGCGCAGCGCATCTGGTGCGTCAACGCCTCCGACCACGAAGCCTCCGCCGCCTGGACGCCCGCCGTCGCGGTGGTCGACGACGTCAAGATCGCCGTCAACGCCGGGGGAGACCCGCGCCGCGCCGATGGCCCTGCGCGACGCCGTCGCCACCGCCCTGGAAACCGGCGACCTGCCGTTGCGCCGGCGCCGCCCGACCGCCGGCTCCGTGGCCCTCGTGGGCGGCGGGCCCGGCGACACCGGACTCATCACCGTCCGCGGCCGCCGCCTCCTGGGCCAGGCCGACGTCGTGGTCGCGGACCGCCTCGGCCCGCGCGACCTCCTGGCCGAACTCGCCCCCGACGTCCGTGTGATCGAGGTCGGCAAGACCCCCGGCCACCACCCGGTCCCGCAGTCCGAGATCAACCGGATCCTGGTCGATGAGGCCCTGCAGGGCCACCGCGTGGTCCGGCTCAAGGGCGGGGACCCGTACGTCCTGGGCCGGGGCGGCGAGGAAGCTGAGTTCTGCCGGCAGCGCGGCGTGGACGTTGAGGTGGTCCCCGGCGTCACTTCCGCGATTTCCGTCCCCGCCGCCGCCGGCATCCCCGTCACGCACCGCGGGCTCGCCAAGGGCTTCAGCGTGGTCACCGGCCACGAGGAGCTCTCCGAGGTCCCGGCCCGCGCCGACCACACCGTGATCCTGCTCATGGGCGTGGGCCAGCTCCGCGAATCCACGGCCTCCCTGGCCCGCGCCGGTTTGCCAGCAGGCACGCCGGTTGGCATCGTAGAGAATGGATACCTGCCCGACCAGCGGGTGACCATCGGGACGCTCGGGACCATCGCGGACCAGGCCGAGGCCGTCGGTGTCGCGAACCCGGCCGTGATCGTGATCGGCGACGTCGTCCGCGTCAGCCCGTTCGCGCCGTCGCACTTCAAGACCGCGGACTTCAGCACCACCACGCCGAACACGCCGCGCCCCGCCAAGACCCGAGTACTGACCCCGTAGCCCCCACCCAACTAGCTCGCAGCAGACGGCCGTTATGAGCCCTCATAACGACCCTTAGCTGCGAGTCAGTTGGGCGCGTGACAGAAAAAGGAACACAGCCGTGTCAACTAGCACCACCGTAGGAACCGCCGCCCGCCCGCTGCGCGTCGCCATCGTCGGTGCCGGCCCCGCCGGCATCTACGCCGCCGACATCCTGCTCAAGAGCGAGCCGCAAGAGCCGTCGACGCGTCTCCATCGACCTCTTCGAGCGCTGCCGGCCCCGTACGGCCTGGTCCGCTACGGCGTCGCCCCCGACCACCCGCGCATCAAGGGCATCATCAACGCCCTGCGCGAGGTGCTCGACCGCGGCGACATCCGCATCTTCGGCAACGTGCGCTTCGGCGCGGACATCACCCTCGACGACCTGAAGCACCACTACAACGCCGTCATCTTCGCCACCGGCGCCATCGCGACGCCGACCTCGACATCCCCGGCATCGAGCTCGACGGGTCGTACGGCGCCGCCGACTTCGTCAGCTGGTTCGACGGCCACCCCGACGTGCCCGCGCGACTGGCCGCTCGAGGCCGCGGAGGTCGCCGTCATCGGCAACGGCAACGTCGCCCTCGACGTCGCGCGCATGCTCGCCAAGCACGCCGACGACCTGCTGCCGACCGAGATCCCCGACAACGTCTACGACGGGCTGAAGGCCTCGCCCGTCACCGACGTGCACGTCTTCGGCCGCCGCGGCCCGGCCCAGGTCAAGTTCACGCCGCTCGAGCTGCGCGAGCTCGGCGAGCTGCGCGACGTCGACATGATCGTCTACGACGAGGACTTCGACTACGACGACGAATCCGACCGGCGATCGCGAGCAACAAGCAGCAGACCATGGTGCGCACGCTCGCCGACTGGATCGCGAACAGCCCGAGGACCACCCGGCGCAAGGCCTCCCGCCGGCTGCACCTGCACTTCCTGCACAGCCCGGTCGAGGTGTACGACGGCTCCGAGCCCGGCCGCGTCGCGGGGATCAAGTTCGAGCGCACCGAGCCGGACGGCACCGGCGACGTCGGCGGCACCGGCGAGATTCGCGACTTCCCGATGCAGGCCGTGTACCGCGCCGTCGGCTACTTCGGCTCCGCCCTCCCCGGGGTCCCGTTCGACCACAGCAAGGGCGTCATCCCGAACGACGGCGGTCGCGTCCTGGACGCCTCCGGCACGCACGTTCCGGGGATCTACGCGACCGGCTGGATCAAGCGCGGACCGGTCGGCCTGATCGGCCACACCAAGGGCGACGCCCTCGAAACCGTGACCTACCTGCTCGAGGACCGCGAAAACCTGCCACTGGCCGCGGCACCGGCCCCGGAAAAGGTCGTCGAACTCCTGGAGAACCGCGGCATCCAGTACACGAGCTGGGAAGGCTGGCTGGCCCTCGACGCCCACGAGCGCGGCCTCGGCGAGACGGCGACGGCGGCCGGCGCATCGCACGGCGTCGAGGTCACCCGTGAGCGCATCAAGGTGGTCCCGCGCGAGGAGATGGTGGAGATCTCCCGCGGCGGAGTGGCCGCGGAGGTCTAGCCTCCACTCACAGAGCAACGCGGGGATCATTTCGCGCCCATCCCCGGAGGGGCGGGCGCGAAGTGACCCCGCGTTGTTTGCTGTGGGGGAAACCGGGCGGTAGTCAGTAGGCTTACCGTCATGGATGAGCACGTTTCGCCCGGGGCCGGCCAATGAGGCTCCGGCACAGCAACGCGTCCGGCCGCGGGTACCGCCGGATCCCCGCCGGGACCGGTTTCAGCTACAGGGACCTGGACGGGTCCACGCTGCCGCCCGGTCCCGTCCGGGACCGGCTGGAGCACATCGGCATTCCGCCGGCCTGGACGGACGTCTGGATTGCCCCGTACGACAACGGCCGCATCCAGGCCACGGGGCTGGACGCGGTCGGCCGACGTCAGTACATCTACCACCCGGGCTGGCGCGAGAAAAAGGACCGGCTCAAGTTCGACCGTGCCCTCCAGCTCGCCGAAACGCTCCCCACGGCGCGCCGCCTGGTGACCCTGGACCTGCGCTCCGAGGGACTCACCCGGGAGCGCGTGCTGGCGGCCGCGTTCCGGATGCTGGACAGCGGCTCGCTCCGGGTCGGGTCCGAGCGGTACACCAACGAGAACGGCAGCCACGGCCTCGCCACTCTGCTGTGCGCCCACGTCCGCGTGCGCAAGGACGAGCTCAGGCTCAGTTTCCCGGCCAAGAGCGGCAAGACCTGGGAATCACGGATCGACGACGCCGACCTCGCCGCCATCGTGCGCCAGCTCAAGCGGCGCGGCACGCCGCAAGAGCTACGTGGACCCCCGCCTGCTGGACCATTTCGCGCCGGGGAGGCGATCGACCCCAAGAGGCTGGATTCCGCCGAATCCGAGGTCCGGGCCCTGTTTGTACCAGGAAGGTGCCGTGGTCCCCCTCCCGGCGAAGGCGCTGCCCGATTAGGGCACTGCCGGCGGCTTTCGTTAGAACTGCCCGTTGATGAACCCGATAATGATCGCCGTCCACCAGGACAGCTGCGAGATCAGCAGGCAAGACACCAAGTGCACCCGCTGGCCGGCCGTCAGGTCCGTGAACGAGGAATCGGACGGCAGCTTGGCCAGCCGCCGCATGAGCGGGATGAGCAGGATCCCGTTCAGGCTGAGCACAAGGACGGCGGCGAGCTTGACGTCTGTCATCGGGTTGTCCAGATGCGGGTCAAGAACACGCCGGTGGCCAGCAAGCCGGCCAGGCCGCCCCAGATCAGCGGTGTGGCCGCCCCGTCGAGCCGGATGATTTCGGCCAGTTCGCGTCGGCCGATGAGCCACAGGAAGCCGTGCCAGTCCACCAGGATGATGGCGCCGAAGGCCACCACGAGGAACAGCACGTGCAGCACGACGGCGATGTTGTGGACAAAGGTGTCCACATGCACTGCGGTGGACAACGTGACGGACAGCAGCCAGGCGACGGCGGCCGCAGCGGACAGGGCGAACACGAGGCGCCGCGTGGACCGCTCGGATTCACGGTGCCGTCTGATGGTGCGTCTGCTCACCGGGATGTAACTCATGACATACCTCTGCGAGACCTGCCACCGGTGGCCGTCCCAGCCCGGCCCGTGGAGTAGCTCCACGATAGCCCCGCGGGTGCCCTCCAACAAGGAAACCGGAACCGCGACGTTCGGCTACATCCGTCCGCAGCGGGCGCGCACCAGGGCGAATCCGCCGTAAGCAATGAGGCCCGCCCCGATCGCCAGCAGCAGGCACGGGCCGAGCGGGTGTTCCCGGAGCGCCTACAAGTCGGTCGTCAGGCTCGCCGGCGCGGCCGTGGCCCTGTACGCCGGCATGCAGGGAGCCAAGCTAGCACCCGCACTCCGGAACCGCCGCAAACCACCGAGGGCCGGAATATCGCGTTCCGGCCCTCATCAGTTGCAGACTCGCTCAGGCAGGGACGGCAGCAGCGAGGACCTTGGCCTGTTGCTTCGGGCGCCTGGCCCGCAGGATCAGCTTGAACAGCTCGCCGAGGAGCAGCAGCAGCACGGCCGGCACCAGGCAGACCACCCACTGCGAACCGGTGAGCGGGACGGTGCCGAACAAGTCCTGGAGCACCCGAATCTGGGTGATCAGCATCGAGCCCACGACGGCCCAGGCGAACGCCCAGAGCAGCTTCGGGTTGGACACCGTGGAGGGCCCGAAAGCGCTCTCCTCGGGGAAGCGCAGGTTAAGGGCGACGGTGATGTTCATCAGCCCCAAGCCAACAATGGCCATGCTCTGGCCGATCTCGAGCGAGCCGTACGTAGTCTTGCCGATCTGCACGATGACCAGCGTCGCGGCCGCCATGAAGAGCCCGACGATGAACAGGCGCACCATCATCGACCGGACGATGATCGGCTCATTGAACGGCCGTGGCTTGCGGTCCATGATGCCCGGCGTCGCGAGGTCCAGGCCCATCACGGCGCCGATGGGGGCCACGATCGCCATGTGGATCCACAGCACCTGCGCCGGGCTGAGCAGCGCCGTGCCGGCGATCGCGAACGCCGACGACCCGATAAAGGCGAGGATGAACATGAACAGGTTGGCGACCTGGATCCGGATGAACTTCTGCAGGTTGTCATAGACCAGCCGGCCCTGCTCGACCGCAGTCACGATGGTGGCGAAGTTGTCGTCGGCCAGGATCATCTTGGCCGCGCCCTTGGCGACATCGGTGCCCGTGATGCCCATCGCGATCCCGATGTCCGCCGCGGCGATGGCCGGTGCGTCGTTGACGCCGTCGCCGGTCATCGCGACGACGTGGCCCTTGCGCTTGAGCACCTGGACCAGCCTGACCTTGTGCTCGGGCGCCACCCGGGCGATCACCCCGATCCCGTCCACCTGGCTGTCGGCCTCGGAGTCGCTCATCGCAGCGAACTCGGCACCGGTGACGGCGCGTCCCCTGATGCCCAGCTCGTCGGCGATCGCCGCCGCGGTGACGGCGTGGTCGCCGGTGATCATGCGGACCCGGATGCCGGCGTGCTTCGCCTTGGCGATGGCGGCCACCGCCTCAGCGCGCGGCGGGTCTACCTCGCCGATCAGCGCCGAAATCTCCAGGTCCTGCATCAGCGCCATCAGGTCGCCCGAGGGCTGGAACGTCGCAGGGTCGAACTCGCGCTGCGCCAGGGCCAGGACCCGCCTGCCCTGGCTGGCGATGCGATCGTTCGCGGCCAGCACTTTCGCCCGCATTTCCTCGGTCAGGGGCTCGGAGCGGCCGCCCGGCATCCGCGCGGACGAGGAACGGTTGAGGACGACGTCGGGCGCCCCCTTGACGTAGGCCCGGATCACAGGCCTGCCGTCGGCGCCGGGCATGCGGTGGAAGGTGGCCATGAACTTGTAATCGGAGTCAAAGGGGACGGACGCCACCCGCGGGTTGTTCCGGCGGAATTCCGTGACGTCCACGCCGCCCTTCTGCGCGAGCACGTACAGCGCCGCCTCAGTGGGGTCTCCGATGACTTCACCGTCCTGGATGTCGGAATCGTTGCACAGGGCGCACGGGAACATCACGTAGTCAAGGTCGCGTTCGGCGTCGCCGGTGGTCCGTTGGACCTGGCCTTCGAAGCTGTAGCCTTCACCGCTGACGGTGTAATGGTGCTGCACGGTCACGATCTCCCGCACCGTCATCTGGTTCAGGGTCAGGGTGCCGGTCTTGTCCGAGTTGATGGCCGACGTGGAGCCGAGCGTCTCAACCGCAGGCAGGACCTTCATGATGGCATTCTTCTTGGCCATGTTGACCGAGCCGACGGACAGGATCGTGGTGACGACGGCGGGCAGCGCATCCGGGATAGAGCCAACCGCCAGCGCCACGCCGATCCCGAAGAGCACCGCGAAGGATTCGCCCTGGGCCAGGCCCATGATCACGATCGCGACGAACGCGAAGAGGGCCATGATGATGATGAAGATGGTGAGCCGGTCCACCTGCTTCGTGAGGGGGGTCTTCTCCTCCTTCTGCGCGGACAGCATGTTGGCGATGTGGCCGACCTCCGACCCCATGCCCGTGGTGGTCACGAGGATCTCGCCGTGGCCCCGGGTCACGTTGGTGTTCATGAACGCCATGTTCACGCGGTCTCCGATGCCGACGTCGTGCCGGCCGATGGCCGCGGTGTCCTTCTCGACCGCGACGCTCTCGCCGGTCAGGGCGCCCTCCTCGATCTGGAGGGTCGCCGCCAGGATCACCCTGCCGTCGGCGGGGACGCGGTCACCGGCGTCGACCACCACGATATCGCCGGGCACAATTTGCTCGGCGGCGACCTCCGCCATGACGCCGTCGCGGCGCACCTTGGCCATCGCTTTCATCATCTTCCCCAGGGAAGCGGCGGCTTCTTCGGCCTTGCCTTCCTGGTGGTATCCCAGCCACGCGTTGAAGAGCGTCAGCAGGGCAAGCCCGATTGCGGTCCCGTATTCCGCAATCAACAGGCTGACCAAGGCGGCGACCACGAGCACGATTTGCATGTAGTCCCGGTAGTGCTTGAAGAACCGTTTCCAGACAGGTTCCTGCTTCGCGGCAGCCAATGCGTTCGGGCCGTACTCCTGCAGCCGCTGCTGCGCCTCGGCTTCGCTCAGGCCGCTTGCCGGGTCCACCCTCAGCTCGGCTGCCACCTCCGCGGGTGCCAGCGCGTACCAGGTCGCGTCCGCTTCGGTCGCGGCCAACCCTGCCGCTGCTCCGGGATTGTCGTTCATGACTTCCTCCTCATGCCGGGGCGCTGTTCAGAACGGAGTCGGGATGTGCCGCACGGCCAGCGTCGGCTCGCTGTAGTCGCCGGCCTTCTGGCGCTTCGGAAGCTCGACGTCGAGCCCTGGGTACGGCTCGTAGGGCACCTGGCTGAGAATATGGCTGATGACATTGAGCCGGCCACGCTTCTTGACGTCGTTGTGCGCGACGTACCACGGCGCCCATGCGGTGTCGGTCGCCTCGAACATGGCGTCCCTGGCGCGTGAGTAGTCGTACCAGCGGCTGTAGGACTTGAGATCCATCGGCGACAGCTTCCAGGTCTTGCGAGGATCGTCCATGCGGCTCTTGAGCCGCCGGGTCTGCTCGTCCGCGCTGACCTCGAGCCAGTACTTGAGCAGGATGATTCCGGAGTCGACCATCGCCTTCTCGACCATGGGGGTCATGTTGAGGAACCTCTGGGTCTGATCCGGTGTGCAGAAGCCCATCACAGGCTCGACGCCGGCCCGGTTGTACCAGCTGCGGTCGAAGATGACCACCTCGCCAGCCGCCGGGAAGTGCGACATGTAGCGCTGGAGGTACATCTGCGACTTCTCCCGCTCCGTCGGTGTGGGGAGCGCCACCACCCGGAACACCCGGGGGCTCACCCGCTCGACAATGCGCTTGATGGTGCCGCCCTTGCCGGCCGTGTCGCGGCCCTCGAACACGATGCAGATCTTGGCTCCGGTGGACTTCACCCACTCCTGCAGGGCGACCAGCTCGCCTTGGAGGACGGCCATCTCCGCCTCATATTCCTTGCGGCGCATCTTTGTCCTGGACGCACCGTCCTGACCGTCGGCGCTCTTGTTCTTTCTTCTTCTTGCCCACTATCGACCTCCTGGCGGCGTACTTGCTGGGGCAAATCACAGCACTGGGACACCCGACGCGACTGTCATTCGATGAGACCGGCACTTTCGTCCCGGGGACTGGGGCTGAAGTACAGGAACCCTTGTCGCGGGCACCCTTGTATAGCGTCCTACCACTATTAGTGTTGACCGAGGTCGGAGCCCGGTCTACGGCACTAAGACCCTATTGAGTGCAGGGTGGCGCCGGTTGGTGTGCAGGGTGGCGCCGGTTGAGGGGCAGTGCGAAGCCGGCCCCTGCTGCTGGGCGCAGGGGCCGGCCGTCTGAATCCGGCCAGGAAGAGGGCCGATGATGGCAATCCGCACGGTCGCCGCGAGCCTGGCCGCGAGGCCGGTGCACGAATGGCGGACGCCACTGAGACAGAGCATCATCCGGCCACCTTGGAAAAACCCTAGGAGATTACTCCCGGAGCCACTCCGCACAGGAATTCAGGTTCCGGGTGACGCTTTCGACGGCGGCCGCCTCGTCGCGGGCGGCGATCGCCTCCACCAGTTCGTCGTGGCCCTCAAGCGGCAGGCCGTTGAAACCTCCCCGCCGCTGCTGCCGGAGCAGGTCATTGTGGAAAACGACGCCGAAACTGACATACAGCTCATGCAGCAGCGGGTTGGCGGACGCCTGCGCCACCCGCACATGGAAGTCCCAGTCGGCGCGGGCCCACGCGGTGTAGTCTTCGGCCAGCCAGGCGACTCGGCGTGCGGTGAGCAACTCGCGCAGGGCGGCGACGTCGTCGGCCGTTGCGTGACGGGCGGCGAGCCGGGCCGCCTGGGTGTCCAGCCCGACGCGGACCTCGAGGATGTGCTCCTGGGAGTGGTCCTCGTACATCCGCTGCGTGGCGCCTGCGATCTCGCTGATGGCCCGGACGTACGTGCCGTCCCCGCGGCGGACCTCGAGCATGCCGCTGTGGGCGAGCGCCTTGACGGCCTCGCGCAGGGTGCCGCGGGACACGCCGAACGCGGCCATGAGCTCCGGTTCGGCCGGAATGCGCTGCTGCAGCGGCCACTCGCCCGAGTGGATCAGCGCCCGCAGCTTGGCCGTGATTTCCTCCGCCAGCGGAGGCCTGTGCGAAGCGGTGAGCGTCATTGCCGGACTCCTTCCAGGGAGTGCGGAGTGGGCCGCTGTTCTGTGGGGCGCGGTTCTTTGGGTTTGGCCGTCAGGAGATGGCCCACGACGATCTGGCCGAGGGCCACCGCCAGCAGGAGGGCCAATGGCAGCGTCCAGGAGTTGGTGGCGCTGTGCAGCAGGCCCATGCCGAACGGCCCGAGGGTCGCCAGCAGGTACCCGGCGGACTGGGCCACCGTGGACAGCGCGGTGGTCTCGGCGGTGGTTCGGCCGCTGCGGCTGATCATCACCATGACCAGCGGGAAAATGCCGAGCCCGAATCCCAGCAGCACCGCGGTCAAGGGAGCCCAGGCCGTCGGCACGACCAGCATCGCGAGGACGCCGAGGGCCATGGTCACGGTGGCCAGGTAGAACGCGGTCCGCAGCATCCGGGGGCGTGAGCCGATGGCCACCAGCACCATGCCGGCGGGGACGGAGACGAGCTGCATGAGCCCGAACATCAGCCCGCTTTCGGACGCGGAGAGCCCCGTCGTGGCCAGCATGTAGGGGAACCAGCTGAGGACGGCGTAGGCCAGGAGCGCCTGCACCGTGAAGCCCAGCGTGATCATCGCGCCGGTGCGGGTCCGCAGCAGGGGCCACGGGGAAACCCGGGCGGCCTTGCCGGCGGATGCGTTGCGGTGGGCGTGCACCGCGATCGGGAGGAAGCCGAGGCAGGCGGACAGGGCCAGGATGCCGATTGACCCGACCCCCGCGGACGGCGAGCCAAGGGCCTGTGCCACCGGAACGATCAGCACGGCCGTGACGGTGGCGCCAGTGGTCATGGTCAACGTGTAGATGGCGGTCATGAGGGATGTGCGGTCCGCGAAGTGGACCCTGATGAAGGAGGGCATGGCCACGTTGCAGATGGCCAGCCCGGACATCCCGGCCACGGTTCCTGCGAGCAGCATTCCGGTGGAGGGAATTCCCCGGAGCAGCAGCCCCGCGGCCAGCATCACGAGCGAGAGCAGGATGGCTTTTTCCAGCCCCAATTGCCGGGTCAGCCAGGACGTGGCCGCTCCGGCCACCGCGAAACACAGCGTCGGGATCGAGGGGAGCAGGGCCGCGATCAGCGGGCCGTAACCCAGGACAGCCTGCAGGTCGTGGAAGAGCGCGGCGGATCCGGTGATGCCGGCGCGCAGGTTCAGGCCGATCAGCACAAGCGCCACGACGCCGGCCACGATCACGCCGCGCGGGCGGCCGGTACCGGGTGGAGCTGTCTGGGGAAAAGCGGAAACCGCCGTGCTGCTAGCCATATCTAAAGGTTAGACGTTTGATGTTTGAGTCTCAGCCTTTAGTGGCGAATATCTCCGAAAGTGCCTGGGGACGGAGGGGAGAGGTGTCAGCGCGGGTGCCGGGCGTTGAGCCGCTGCACCGCCAGCGCGAGCCAGAGCTGCACCCGGTCCTGGGTCTGGGCGGGGTCATATCCGGTGAGTTCGGTGATCTGCGCCAACCGGTAGCGGACCGTGTTGCGGTGCAGGGTGAGTTCTTCGGCGACGGCCGCCACCGAGCCGTTGTTGTTGAGGTAGCTCTCCAGGGTGGTCATGAGTTCGGCGCCGTGCGCTGCGTCAAAGGTCCGCAGTGGGTTGAGCGATTCGTGGGCCATGTCCGCCAGCGGAACGTCTTCGCTGGCCAGCAGCAGCGAGGTCAGGCTCAGCCGCTCGGGCTCGTTGACCGGCAGGCCGTGGCTGGCCGCGTCGCGGGCCTCGAAGTAGCTCCAGCGCAGGCCGTTCGGCTTGGTGTAGGCCCCGCCGATGCCGATGGTGGCATGGATCCCGGCCTCGGCGAGGTGGTCGCTGAGGCTGCGGGCGCGGGCGCTGGCGCCGCTGCCGTCGTCGGGCATCACCACTACCAGGTCCTTCCCGACGACGGCGCTGACCGCCGCCTCAAGCGGCTGGGGCAGGGACGAACTCACGAGCTGCTTGTAGTGGGCCGCCGATTCGGCGAGCAGGACCACGTTCTTGCGGGTGCTGTTGATGCCGACGCCGGCGAGGCGCCGGGTGGCTTCGGAAGTCTCCAGTGTCCCGTGGATGACGTCTTCCAGGACCTGGCCGGCCAGCGCCCGCTGGGCCTGGCGCTGCTTGACCATGTTGTTGAGTTCGACGCTGATGAGGTTCTGGGCGTAGCCCACGATTCCCGAGTCCTCGAACGGCTGCTTGACCCACAGCGTGCAGGCATCGCGGCGGCCCGTGGGGATCGGATAGGAGGCCCAGCCCTCGGCCGTGGGGGCGGGGTGGCCGGGCACGCTGTTGAACAGCTGTGCCGTGAACTGGGTCAGGACGATCTCGGTCCGCAGCATCGACCCCAGATGTTTCAGAAGCTCGGCGAGGCCGCCGCCGGTCAGCAGTGCCCGGGCCAGGATCTGGTGCCCGGCGATGAGCCGCTCGAGCTTGACCAGGTGGTCCGCCGACTGGGCATCGGCCACGAGCTTGCCGATCGCGATGAAGGGGGTCTCGTAGGGAACCTCCACCACCGGCAGCCCCCAGCGGTTGGCCTCGGCGATCAGGGCCGGCGGCACGGCGTCGTGCGTCAGGCCGACCCCGAAGCCGATGCCCACGGCGCCTGCCCGCTGGACCTGGCGCACGAAGCGGCGCTGCTCGGCGGCGCTTTTGAGCCGCATGCCCGTGGTCAGGATCAGTTCGCCGCCGTTGAGGAACCGCTGCGGGTCCTCCTGTTCGGTGACGGCCACCCAGAGAATGTCCTGGTGCCAGGTGGTCTCGGCGAGGCCGGCCTTGGTCAGATGGAGGGACGGAACCCCCAGCAGTGCGGCGAGTGAAATGGCCATGGAATCAGGATAGCCGGGTGCTGGTCAAGCGCACTAAAGCATTGCGGGGATGGTGTGCAGGTGCCTATTCCCTGGCTTGCCCCGCTGGCATAGGCTCGTGACCAGTCACACATCCGTCATTGGCAGTAAGAAAGAGGTTGTACACCGTGGTTCAAACCTTGCAGAACTTCATCAACGGCGAGTTTGTCACCCCCGCCGGCACAGGGTTGCTGCCCATCGTGAACCCCACCAACGGAGACGTGGTGGCACAAGCGCCGATCTCGGTGCAGGCCGACGTCGACGCGGCCATGACGGCTGCCAAGGACGCCTTCAAGACCTGGAAGCACACCACGCCCGGGCAGCGCCAGCTCATGCTGCTCAAGCTCGCGGATGCCGTCGAGGCCAACAGCGACGAGCTCGTCGAAGCCCAGCACCGCAACACCGGGCAGGTCCGCTCCCTGATCGCCTCCGAGGAAGTGGCCGCAGGCGCCGACCAGCTGCGCTTCTTCGCCGGCGCCGCCCGCATCATGGAAGGCAAATCCGCAGGCGAGTATTTCGAAGGCCACACCTCCTACGTGCGGCGGGAACCGATCGGCGTCGTCGCGCAGGTTGCCCCGTGGAACTACCCGTTCCTCATGGCCATCTGGAAGATCGGGCCCGCCCTGGCCGCCGGCAACACCGTGGTCCTGAAGCCTTCGGACACCACCCCGGAATCCACCCTGGTGCTGGCCCGCCTTGCCGCCGATATCTTCCCGGCCGGCGTGCTGAACGTCGTCCTCGGCACCGGCGAGACCGGCGCCATGATGGTGGAGCACAAGGTCCCCGGCCTGGTTTCCATCACCGGTTCCGTCCGCGCCGGCATCGCCGTCGCCTCGGGCGCCGCCAAGGGACTCAAGCGCGCCCACCTGGAGCTCGGCGGCAAGGCCCCGGCCATTGTGTTCGCCGACGCCGACCTCAAGAAGAGCGCCGCGGCCATCGCCGAGTTCGCGTTCTTCAACGCCGGCCAGGACTGCACGGCGATCACCCGTGTCCTGGTCCAGGATTCGGTGCATGACGACGTCGTCGCCGCCATGGTCGAGCACACGAAGACCCTGCACACGGGCTCGCAGAACGACGAGGACAACTACTTCGGTCCGCTGAACAACGTCAACCACTTCAAGGCGGTGACGTCCGTGGTCGAGCACCTGCCGGCGAACTGCAAGATTGAGACCGGCGGGCACCGGGCGGGGGAGCAGGGCTTCTTCTTCGAGCCGACCATCGTCACCGGCGCCAAGCAGAGCGATGACATCGTCCAGAAGGAAACGTTCGGCCCGGTCATCACGGTGCAGAAGTTCAGCACCGAAGACGAGGCCGTGGAAATGGCGAACGACGTCGACTACGCGCTGGCCTCCAGCGTCTGGACGACGAACCACGGCACCGCGATGCGCCTGAGCCGGGACCTCGACTTCGGCGCCGTCTGGATCAACACGCACATTCTTCTGACCGCCGAAATGCCGCACGGAGGCTTCAAGCAGTCCGGCTACGGCAAGGACCTGTCCATGTACGGCGTAGAGGACTACACCCGCATCAAGCACGTCATGTCTGCATTGGATGCATAACGCTGTCGCATAACGCGTGCATAACGCAGCCGCCTAACGCAGCCGCACCACTCAACCTGACGCATAACTCGCGCGCTTCACCCGCACGCTTAGAAAGGCTTTCCCATGACCACCACCGCGCATGACATCACCTACCGGCTCGAGCAGAAACGCCGCGTCCAGGCCGACTTCCCGGGCCCCAAGTCCGTCGCCCTGACCGAGCGCCGCAAGGCGGTCGTCGCCGCCGGCGTCGCGTCCAGCGTTCCGGTGTTCGTGGCCGACGCCGACGGCGGCATCATCCACGACGTCGACGGCAACTCCTTCATCGACCTCGGCTCCGGCATCGCCGTGACGAGCGTCGGCGCCTCGGACCCCGCCGTCGTCGGCGCCGTGAAGGAAGCCGTGGAGCACTTCACCCACACGTGCTTCATGGTCACGCCCTACGAGGGCTACGTGGCCGTCGCCGAGCAGCTGAACCGCCTCACCCCGGGCGACCACGAGAAGCGCACCGTGCTCTTCAACTCCGGCGCGGAGGCTGTCGAAAACGCCATCAAGGTGGCCCGCCTCGCCACCGGCCGGGACGCCGTCGTCGCCTTCGACCACGCTTACCACGGCCGCACCAACCTGACCATGGCACTGACCGCCAAGGCCATGCCGTACAAGACCAACTTCGGCCCGTTCGCGCCCGAGGTCTACCGCATGCCGATGAGCTACCCGTTCCGCGAGGAAAACCCGGACATCACCGGTGCCGAGGCTGCTAAGCGCGCCATCACCATGATCGAGAAGCAGATCGGCGGCGAGCAGGTTGCCGCGATCATCATCGAACCCATCCAGGGCGAGGGCGGCTTCATCGTCCCGGCCGAGGGCTTCCTGCCGGCACTGGCCGCCTGGGCCAAGGACAAGGGCATCGTCTTCATCGCCGATGAGGTCCAGTCCGGCTTCTGCCGCACCGGCGAATGGTTCGCCGTGAACCACGAAGGTGTTGTCCCGGACATCATCACCATGGCCAAGGGCATCGCCGGCGGCATGCCGCTCTCCGCCATCACCGGCCGCGCCGACCTCCTCGACGCCGTCCACCCGGGCGGCCTCGGCGGCACCTACGGCGGCAACCCGGTAGCCTGCGCCGCCGCGCTGGCCTCGATCGGCTCGATGGAGCAGTACGGCCTCAACGCCCGTGCCCGGCACATCGAGGAGCTCGCGCTGGGCAAGCTGCGCGAACTCGCCGCCGAACAGTCCGTTATCGGTGACGTCCGCGGCCGCGGCGCCATGCTGGCGATCGAACTCGTCCAGGCCGGTTCCAAGGAACCGAACCCGGAGCTGACCAAGGCCGTCGCCGCAGCCTGCCTCAAGGAGGGTGTCATCATCCTCACCTGCGGCACCTACGGCAACGTCATCCGGCTGCTGCCGCCGCTGGTGATCAGCGACGAGCTGCTGCTGGACGGCCTCGCTGTCCTGGCCTCGGCCATCAAGGCCAACGCCTAAGCCACCAGCCCAAGAAGCTGCCGGGAAGGCGATCCCTTCCCGGAGACCGGTCTTGCCGGAACAACGGAAGAGCCGCGGACACATCATCCGCGGCTCTTCCGTTGTTTGGAGTCCCCGCTGCAGTCGTGATCCTCAGCCGCCTACTACGTGTCTACTACGGGTCGCTGTCCACTACGGGTCGCTTACTTCCAGGCGGTCGCGTCCAGCTGGATCGCCACCACATACAGGTGCTGGCCCTGCTCGATCTTCTCCACCTCGTAGACGCGCACCTTCGTCTCCGGGACCGGGCTCATCGGGCGGCCCACACCGATTCCATAACTGACCACGCCCTCGAAGTCCCCGGCCGGCGCGTAGCTCGTAAGCGCCTTGTACCCGATTGCGGGGGCCGGGGCGCTCGTCACTGTGCTGGCCGTGCCGTCCGCGGTGTGCGCCTGGGCGCCACGGAACGTCACCTCGAGAATGGTTCCCGTGCCGGGCATCTCGATGGGCAGGCCGCTGCCGTCCGCGATGAGTTCGGGGACCACCTCGACGTCGTAGCTGGGGAATCCGCCGTTGAACCGGAAGCTCAGCTGGTCATAGGGCGGAGTGTCGGCGGGGTGCTGGCCCGCGCCGATGGCGTACAAAGTCGGCAGGGGAGCCGCCGGCGGAGGCGCGATCGGCACGGGGTTCTGGTGGTCCGTGTGGAACGGCGTTGTGGGCCCCGGCACCGACCAGTCGTGGGTGACCGTGGAGGAGATCACCTTGTCGCCGGGTTGCGGCGGTGCCGTTTCGTCAGCATCGCCGGTCGCTGACGGCGACGCCGACGGGCTCGCCGTCGCGGTGGCGGACGGGGACTGCGACGGCGGCTGGCTGCTGGCGGAGGGCTGCGGGGCGGGCGGCGTGCAGGCGGTCAGGACCAGCAGAAGCGTCAGAGCTCCCATCCCGGCATTCCGCACCGCAACATTCCCCAGCCGGGTCCTGCGGTGGCAGATGGCATTCATGATGGTCTCCCCTCGACCATCCCAGCGTAGGCGCGGAAGATTGTGCTGCTCAGGGCCATAAGTCACCACCGTTTCTTGGGTCCCTGGGCTAGAGTCGTTCCTACCACTGCAGGAACGCAGACCGGCCGACGTCGCCCGGAACCTCCGGGGCGTAGCTGGCGTCTGCCACAGACCCATGAGGGGTTCATACATGCGATACGTAGTCGGCTACACACCCACCGAACGCGGCGCGGACGCCGTTGCCTTGGCCGCGGCCATGGCCCGGGCGCAGGGAGCGCAACTTGACCTGGTCTATGTGGTGGACCGGCGCACGCCAAATGTGGCCAACCCGGAAGGAGTCCGGGCCAGCGCCGAGGAGCAGCACATCAGCACAGCGGAACGCGAGGGCATGGCACTGGTCCCCGAGGGCATGGAAGCCCACTTTCACGTCCGCCAGGCGGACTCGTTCGCGGCGGGCCTGATCGACGCGGCACTCGAGTACCGGGCCGGCCTGATCGTGGTCGGCGCCGCGAGCTCCGGCCTGTTCAAACGGCACACCGTGGGCAGCGTGGCCAACGCACTGCTGCACGCGGCCCCGGTTCCGGTGGCACTGGCGCCGCGCGGCTACCGCCGGACCGAAGCCATCAGCCGCCTGACCCTCGCCGTGGGCCAGCGTGCCGGAGCAGAGGCGGCGATCGACGTCGCGATCGAATCCGCCCAGCGCCGCGGCGTGCCGCTTCGGCTGGTCTCCCTCGTGGAACTGGACGTCGAGGGGGACGGCGGGGAAAACGTCAATGCAGCCCACATCCACGCCAACACGGTCCTCGCCGCCGCCGCGCACCGACTGCCGGAGGGCCACCACGTCAGCGTGGAGGTCGCCCACGGCCGCACGATCGAGGAAGCGATCGATGACCTGGAATGGGACGACGGCGAGGTCATGATCGTGGGATCCTCCCGCCTGGCGGAGAAGCACAAACTCTTCATCGGCAGCACGGCCAACAAGGTGTTGCGGGCGCTTCCGGTTCCGATGGTGGTGGTCCCGCGCGACTACCAGCGGGTGGATGCCTTCCCGGAGGTCTGATTCCCGGAGGTCTGGCGAGGCTGGGGCCGCGGGGCCAGGACCGCCCAGTACGCCGGAATGGTGCCGGGCGGTCCGCCGGGCTCCATCGGCACGGTTTTCAGGACGGTGGGGCCCTCCGCGAGGAGGGTCCACCGCCGCGCGGGGAACACCCGGGCGCGCTGCGCGGCGCCGAACCGGCCGGGTTTCGGCAGGGCAGAAATGGCCTGGCGGAGCGGTCCCGGGATCCGGTGGCCCGTGGCGCCCAGGCCCCGAAGATAGCTCAGCGCGCTGCCCGGGACATTCGTCTCCACCAGGTAGACCCGGCCCTTGGTGCCGAGGAGTGCTTCGACGGAGGCGGCAAGGCGCGCCCGACGCCGCCGGCTCAGGACGTGGAAAACGCCGCGGACAAAGACGTTGACGTCGCCAAGTTCGCGCGCGAGCCCGGCCGCGGCGGCCGGCCGCGTGGCATCCAGGCTCCGGAAGCTGAGGCCCGGAACGTGCGGGTGGGCGGAATGCGCTGCGGCCACCGCCTCCGGTGAGACGTCGACGCCCAGCACCGAGGGGAAGATTTCGGTGAGCCGGCGTGAGATGGCGCCGTTCCCGCAACCGAGATCGACCACGGGAAGGCTGGTGTCCATAAGGCCCGCCATGGTCTCCAAGTGGTGCCGGATCTCCTCGTTCCCGTCGCCCGAGGCGGCGTCCCAGATGATGGGTTCCCCGAGGGATCCTTGCGACACTCCGCGCCAAAAGGCATCCCAGCGCCGGTCCGGGCGCCGTGGCCGGTGCAGGGACAGTGCCGCGACTCGGGCTGCCAGCCGGAGCGTGTCAGCCGCCCGGCCCGCCCTGCCGGCGACCGCGCTGCTCTTGGACGCGTTGTTCGTGTCTGCTATTGTGCGTGGCTGTTTTGTTCGTGTCTGCTTTGTGCGTGCCCGCCGGGTCCGAGCCGCTCATGCGGCGGCACCGTCCCTGTGCGCCAGGAGGTCCGTCATGTCCGCTACGGACAGCGGACGGCTGAAGAAGTACCCCTGGCCGAATTCGCAGTTCAGCTGCCGCAATCTCTCCGCTTGCTCCCGGTCCTCGATGCCCTCGGCGACGGCGCCCAGTCCGGCCGAATGGATCAGCTGCAGGATGGCCGCGACGAATGTCTCCTGCTGCCGGTCCGTGGTCAGCCCGTCCAGCAGGGACTTGTCGATCTTTGCCTGCGCGGCGGGGAGGGTGCGCAGGTAGCTGATGGACGAATAGCCCGTGCCGAAGTCGTCGATCTCGATCCGGACGCCGAGGTCATTGAGCGACTGCATGGTGGCTGCGACTTCCGGGCCGCCGCGCATGATCGCGGTTTCGGTGATCTCGATCGAGATGTGGCAGGGTTCGACGCCGTGCCGGGCCAGCAGACTCTCGACATAGGGCGCCAGGTCGACGTGGTGCAGGTCCGCCGGTGAGAGATTGATGTGGGTGCTGAAGTCCGCCGGAAGCCCTGGATCGGACTTCCAGCGGCCGGTTTGCGCGATGGCCTTCCCAAGCACCCAGTGGCCGATTTCCACCGTGAGCCCGGCCTCGTCGGCGGCGTCGAGGAACGTATCGGGTGCCAGCAGGCCCAGGGTGGGGTGGCGCCAGCGGATCAGGGCCTCGGCGCCGGCAATCGTACCGGTGCGCAGATCCATGATCGGCTGGTATTCCAGCTCGAGCTCGTCCGTGGCCAGCGCCGTCCTGAGCTCCGCCACCAGGTGGACCCGCTGCTTGGCGGCCTCGTGCATGGCCGCGGAAAACACCAGGAGGGTGTCCCGGCCGCGTTTCTTGGCCTCGTGCATGGCGATGTCGGCGTCGCGGATGAGTTCCTCGCTGCGGAGCCCGGGTTCCCCCAGCCGGACACCGGTTCCAGCCGTGAGGGCGACGGCGACGCCGCCGGCAACGATTCTGTCCTTCAGCGATTCGCCGAGCCGGGACGCGATCTCCAGCACCGCGTCCGGTTCCTGGTCCACGACGAGCACAGCGAACTCATCGCCGCTGAGGCGGGCGATCAGGTGGCCGGCTCCGGCCGCCGCGACCAGCCGCAGGGCCGCCTCCCGCAGGACGGCGTCCCCCGCGGCATGGCCGAGGCTGTCATTGATGAGCCGGAAGGAATCGAGGTCCAGCAGGATGAGCGCGGGCTGGCGGTGCGCGCCGGCCCCGGCGACGGCTTCGGCCACTTTTTCCTGCAGCAGCGAGCGGCTGGCCAGCCCGGTCAGCTCGTCGGTGTTGATGACGCGCCGGAGTTCGGCTTTGGCCGCTTCCAGGAGTGCGGTCCGCTCGGCGACCCTGACTTCCAGGTCCTCGTACATGCTTTGGAGCTCTTCGGCGAGCAGGTTGATGCCGGTGGTGACGGCGTCGATGCCGTCGCGTGCCGGTGAAACCTGCAGGCGGTTCGAGAGATCGCCCGAGGACAATACGACGATGCCGTCTACGAGTTCCTCGAGGCGGCGGTCATCATCATGCCCCGTCATGGCCCTGGGAGGTCAGCCAGCTGACCGCCTCATTGCTGTTCGTGAAGAAGCGCGTCGGAACCGGCGCCGAGTTCACGCCCAGGAAGAAGTTGGCAAGGACCCGGTCCACGGCGGACGAGCCGAGGAGCGCGATTGCCGAGGCGTCGCAGCGCTTGGCGAACACGGCCCGCGCGGCCCGGCTGACGGACTCCGTGGTGGCCATGTCGATCAGGAGCGGCGTGGGCCGGCCCCCGCACAATTCATTGACCCGATCCATGGCGAACTGGGCGTTGGGAGCATCAATCACGACGCCCCGGGCCCATTCGAGGCGCAGGATGCCGTTGCTGTCGAAGCCCAGGGACGAGATATCCCGCCCGTCCGGAGTTTCAAGATCCTTTTCTGGCACCAGCAATCCTCAATTCCGCCCCAATGTGTCCATTCATGATGACACTAACGCACGGCGGTCCTGGTGCGCAGACGACTAACCGGCCGGGGCAGCAGAGCTAGGCGGCGGCGCGGGCCCGTTTCCGCGTCACGGAGTTCTTCCGGGCAGTGAGCAGCATGTCCACGGTCAACACCAGCAGCGCCAGCCAGACGACGCCGAAACCGATCCAACGGTCCAGAGTCATCGTTTCCTTGAACACGACGAGCGCCACGATGAACTGCAGGACGGGTGCGAAGTACTGCAGCAGGCCGATCGTGGTCATCGGCAGCCGGCGGGCGGAGGCCCCGAAGAACAGCAGCGGCACGGCAGTGATGACGCCCGAGGCCGCCAGCAGCCAGAAGTGACCGGCACCATTGGAGGCCAGGCTTGCCGCCCCGCTGACCGCGAGGACGATCATGGTGGCCGCAGCCAGCGGAGCCAGCACGATCGTTTCCACGCTGAGGCTCGTGATCGCGTCCGCCCGCGGGCCAACACGCTTCTTGACGAAGCCGTACAGGCCGAAGCTCAGCGCCAGCGTCAGCGCAATCCAAGGCAGCTTGCCGTAGGAGACCGTCAGCACGCCCACGGCAATGAAGCCAATGCCGACGGCGGCCCACTGCAGCGGCCGCAGCTTCTCCTTGAGGACGAAGACCCCCAGCAGCACGGAGACCAGCGGGTTGATGAAGTAGCCCAAGGAGGCCTCGACGGCCTGGCCGGTGGTCACGCCGTAGGTATACGTCAGCCAGTTCACCGCGATCAGGACCGCTGCGATGGACAGCGGGCCGATCACCGTGCGGTTCCGGAACGCGGCGGCCAGCACCCGCCAGGACCGTGTGACGGTGATGAGCAGGACGCAGAACAGGAGCGACCAGACCACCCGGTTGGCCACAATTTCGATCGCGCCGGCCGGTTGGAGAACGTAGAAGTACAGGGGCAGCAGCCCCCACAGCCCGTAGGCGCCGATCCCGAACAGGATCCCCGCCGTCGTGTCCTTATCTACCGGCGCCGGGCCTGCTGCACGTGCCGGGGCATGCGGAGCGGTCGGCGGGGCGGGAGAGAAGGATCCTTCAGGTTTAGGCACAAGACCAATAACACCATCTGCACGGCGCCTATTCCTACCAGCCGGACCACGAGCGAGCCGGCGACATTTAGAATAGGGGCCTGTGCGCTGTTTTGCTGGCGCTGTCCCGAAGACTCAGAAGGGCTCCCGGTGTCCAACTCGGCCGAATCCACATCCACTCGTCCCCTCCGTGTCGCGATTGTCGGCGCCGGTCCGGCCGGCGTCTACGCCGCGGACATCCTGACGAAGTCCAATGAGGTCAAAGACGGCGACTTCGAGGTCAGCATCGATCTCTTCGAGGCATACCCGGCCCCCTACGGCCTGATCCGCTACGGGGTGGCTCCTGACCATCCGCGGATCAAGGGGATCGTCAACGCCCTGCACAAGGTCCTGGACCGCGGCGACATCCGGTTCCTGGGCAACGTCACCTATGGCCGGGACCTGACGCTGCATGACTTCCGGGCCTTCTACGACGCCGTCATCTTCTCCACCGGGGCCATCAAGGACGCGGACCTGGACATTCCCGGGATCGGCCTCGAGGGCTCCTTCGGCGGGGCGGACTTCGTCTCCTGGTACGACGGCCACCCGGATGTGCCGCGGGACTGGCCCCTGGAGGCCAAGGAGATCGCGGTGATCGGCAACGGCAACGTGGCCCTGGACGTGGCCCGGATGCTGGTCAAGCACGCCGATGAACTCCTGGTCACTGAAATCCCGGACAACGTCTACCGGGCGCTCAAGGACTCGCCCGTCACCGACGTCCACGTCTTTGGCCGCCGCGGCCCGGCCCAGGTGAAGTTCACGCCGCTGGAGCTGCGCGAACTCAGCCACGCCAAGGACGTGGACATCGTCCTGTATCCCGAGGATTTCGAGTTTGACGAGGCCTCGGACGAGGCCATCCGGAGCAACAACCAGATCCGGACCATGGTCAACACCCTGACGAACTGGCTCGTCGAGGAGCATGCCGAGGCCGAGGAGCCGTCCTCGCGCCGGCTGCACCTGCACTTCCTGCACAGCCCCGTCGAGATCCATGACGACGCCGCCAATCCCGGCAAGGTCACCGGCATCAAGTTCGAACGCATGCAGCTGGACGGCACCGGGAACGTCAAAGGCACCGGGGAGTTCCTCGACTACCCGGTCCAGGCCGTCTACCGGGCGATCGGCTACCACGGTTCGCCGCTGGACGAGCTGGAATACGATGCCCGCCGCGGCGTTGTCCCCAACGAAGGCGGCCGCGTCCTCGACGCCGAGGGAAACCCGGTCCCCGGCATCTACGCCACGGGCTGGATCAAGCGCGGGCCCGTCGGGCTGATCGGCCACACCAAGGGCGACGCGCTGGAGACCATCGGCTTCCTGCTGGAGGACCGGCTGACCCTGCCGCCGGCGCAGAACCCGGACCCGCAGGCCATCATCGACCTGCTTCAGGAGCGGGGCATCCAGTACACGACGTGGGAAGGGTGGATCAAGCTCGATGCCCACGAGCTCGCCCTCGGTGCCGAGTGGTCCGCGGCCGAGTCCGCCAACGGGATCGAGCGGGAGCGCATCAAGGTTGTGCCGCGCGAGGACATGATCGAGATTTCCCGCGACTAGTGCCCGTTCGCGGCGCAGATTTTCCCACGACGCGCAAAAAAGCTTGCGCACAGGGTATTCCGGTGCCGACAGCACCCTTTTGCGCATCGCGGAACCGATTGCGCAGCGCGTACCGGCCGACTGGCCCTGCTGCCCGCCGGCCTGTGCGGCAGGCGCCAAATCTGGCGGGGACCTGGAACGCCCCGTAGACTGGGCCGGACGAGGCGGCCTCCGGCACGCCGTCGAGCCCGTCCGGTGGGAGTTCAATGAGGAATCTGGTCCATCCGGCAGCACTGTTACCGCCAGCAGGCGGTGTCACAGCAGCGCTGCGCCAGCAGCATGCCAGCGCAGGGCACGAGGAACTGGATTCGCGGGGGCTCGTTTTCCCCGAAAACCTGCACCTGCCCGGACTCAGCAGCCTGATCCAGGAGTCGTGGCGGCGGTCGGCGGAACTGCACGCCAACCCGGACAACCCCGAGGCGCCTCTTGCCATGGACCGCGACGAGCTCGAAGAGTACCGCCGCCAGCATCCGCTGGCCGCCATCATGCCCGTGATCCACAAGCTCCTGGTCCTGCCGAGCCATGACAGCGGGATGCTGGTGGCCGTGGGGGACGAGGTCGGCAGGTTGCTCTGGGTGGAAGGCGACGCCGCCCTGCAGCGCCGGGCCGAAGGCATGATGTTTGTCCCGGGCGCCGACTGGTCCGAGGCGACAGTGGGCACCAGCGCCCCGGGCACCGCGCTGGCCCTCGGCCGCGGCATCCAGATCTCCGGTGCGGAACACTACAAGCGCTCGGTGCATCCGTGGAGCTGCACGGCCGTGCCGTTTCACGATCCGGATTCCGGCGCCCTGCTGGGGGTCGTGGACATCACCGGCACAGAGTCGGCCGTGGCCCCGCACACGCTGTCCCTCGTTGAGGCGACGGTCGCCGCGGCCCAGGCGCATCTGCGGGTGGAGCGGCTGCAGCTGGCCGCCGCCCGCCAGTCCTCGCCGTCCCGGCGCCGGAGCTCGGCCGCACCGAAGACGGCCGGGGCGCCGGCCGCCAACAGCCTGTACCGCAACAGCCTCCAGCTGCTCGGCCGGGACCAGGCCCTGCTCAGCATCGACGGCCGCACCGTGGCCCTATCCGCCCGGCACAGCGAGATCCTGGCCCTGCTCAGCACCCACCCGGAAGGGCTGAATGCCGAGGAGCTCTGCACCCTCCTGTACCCCGGGGACGCATCCACCATGACGCTGCGCGCGGAAATGGTGCGCCTGCGCAAGGTCCTTCAGCAGCTCAATCCCGGTGCCGTTCCGGAGTCCCGCCCGTACCGCCTGCCGCTGGACCTGGTTCCGGACTCCGGACAGGTGCTGAACTGCCTGCAGCGCGGCGCGCACCGGATAGCGCTGGAAATCTACCGCGGCGCCGTGCTGCCGCGCTCCGAGGCGCCCGGCATCGTGGAGCTGCGGGCCAGGGTCTCCGCGCTGATGCGCGAGGCCCTGTTGACCGACGGCAGCGCCGAATCGCTGCTGAAGTACGCCGAGTTGCCTGAGGCCAAGGACGACGTCGACGTCCGGACCGCCGCGCTCAAGCTGCTGGCGCCCCGCTCGCCCAAGCGCGCCGCCGTCGTCGCCGATCTGGAACGGCTGGACAGGGAACTGAGCGCCTGAGCCGTTGCAACCTGCCGGGACATCCAATTGGTGACCGGGCTCACAAGGTTGCAACCTGACTGCAACCTTCCGGCTTCTACGCTGTAGGCAACGGCGAGCGCCAGTAACTGGGCCGCCATAAATCTTGCACAGCAAAGGAGCTAGCAATGACTGTTTACGCCCAGCCCGGTACCGAGGGCTCGAAGGTCACCTTCAAGGACCGCTACGAAAACTGGATCGGCGGCGAATGGGTTGCCCCGGTCAAGGGCCAGTACTTCGAGAACATCACCCCCGTCACCGGCAAGGCCTTCTGCGAGGTCGCCCGCGGCACCGCCGAGGACATCGAGCTGGCGCTGGACGCCGCCCACAAGGTTGCACCGTCCTGGGGCAAGACCTCTGTCGCCGAGCGCGCCGCCATCCTGAACAAGATCGCCGACCGCATCGACGAGAACCTCGAGATGCTCGCCGTCGCCGAATCCTGGGACAACGGCAAGCCGATCCGCGAAACCCTCAACGCCGACATCCCGCTCGCCGCCGACCACTTCCGCTACTTCGCCTCCGCCGTCCGCGCCCAGGAAGGCCGGCTGTCCCAGCTCGACGACGACACCACCGCCTACCACTACCACGAGCCGCTCGGCGTCGTCGGCCAGATCATCCCCTGGAACTTCCCGATCCTGATGGCCGTCTGGAAGCTCGCCCCGGCCCTCGCCGCCGGCAACGCCGTCGTCCTCAAGCCGGCCGAGCAGACGCCGTCCTCGATCCTGGTGCTGATGGAACTCATCGGCGACCTCCTGCCGGCCGGCGTCCTCAACGTGGTCAACGGCTTCGGCGTCGAGGCCGGCAAGCCGCTGGCCTCCAGCCCCCGCATCCGCAAGATCGCCTTCACCGGCGAAACCTCCACCGGCCGCCTGATCAGCCAGTACGCTTCCCAGAACCTGATTCCGGTCACGCTGGAGCTCGGCGGCAAGAGCCCGAACATCTTCTTCAACGACGTCGCGGACACCAATGACGCGTTCTACGACAAGGCCCAGGAGGGCTTCACGCTCTTCGCCTTCAACCAGGGCGAAGTCTGCACCTGCCCGTCCCGCGCCCTGATCCAGGAAGACATCTACGATTCCTTCATGGCCGACGCCGTGGCCCGGGTGGAGAAGATCATCCAGGGCAACCCGCTGGACACCGAAACCCAGCTTGGTGCCCAGGCCTCCAACGACCAGCTGGAAAAGATCCTCTCCTACATCGACATCGGAAAGCAGGAGGGCGCCAAGGTGCTCACCGGCGGCGCCCGGGCCGAAATGCCCGGAGACCTGGCCGGCGGCTACTACGTCCAGCCCACCATTTTCGAGGGCCACAACAAGATGCGGATCTTCCAGGAGGAGATCTTCGGCCCCGTAGTGTCCGTGACGCGCTTCAGTGACTACAACGATGCCATGGGCATCGCCAACGACACCCTCTACGGCCTCGGCGCCGGCGTCTGGTCCCGCAACGGCAACGTCGCCTACCGTGCCGGCCGCGAGATCCAGGCCGGCCGCGTGTGGGTCAACAACTACCACGCCTACCCGGCCGGGGCGGCGTTCGGCGGGTACAAGTCCTCCGGCATCGGCCGCGAGAACCACTCGATGATGCTGGACCACTACCAGCAGACCAAGAACCTCCTGGTCAGCTACAACGAGAACAAGCTCGGCTTCTTCTAAGCCGCACTGACCCGGGCGGGGCGGATCGCGAATGATCCGCCCCGCCCGCACCACTTGTGCACCTACGGGGAAGGACGCCTGCTCACTGCACACGCCTTTTAGCTACACCCAAGCTTGATGACGCAAGGATTTCGCTATGACGACGACAACGACGACGACGATGCAAGCCGCAGTAGTTACCGAGTTCGGCAAGGACCTGCAGATCCAGACCCTCCCCGTACCCGTGCCGGGCCGGGGCGAGGCGCTCGTCAAGGTGCTGACCACCGGGGTCTGCCACACCGACCTGCACGCCGCGGAGGGCGACTGGCCGGTCAAGCCGTCCCCGCCGTTCATTCCCGGCCACGAAGGCGTGGGCGAGGTCGTTGCCCTCGGCGAGGGCGTCACCGACCTGGCCGTCGGCGATCTGGTCGGCAATGCGTGGCTCTGGTCCGCGTGCGGCGACTGCCAGTACTGCCGCACCGGCTGGGAAACCCTGTGCGAGGCGCAGCAGAACGCCGGCTACAGCGTCGACGGCTCCTTCGGCGAGTACATGCTGGTGGACAGCCGGTTTGCGGCCAGGATCCCGGCCGGCTCGGACCCCGTCGAGGTGGCCCCGGTGCTTTGCGCGGGCGTGACCGTCTACAAGGGCCTGAAGATGACCGAGGCCCGGCCCGGCCAGTGGGTCACCATCTCCGGCATCGGCGGGCTCGGCCATATCGCCGTCCAGTACGCCGTGGCCATGGGGCTGCGGGTCGCGGCGGTGGACATCGCCGATGACAAGCTCGCCCTGGCCAAGAAACACGGCGCGGAGCTGACCGTCAATGCCCTGCACGAGGATCCCGCCGAAGTCATCCAGCGCGAAACCGGAGGTTGCCATGGAGTCCTGGTCACGGCGGTGCACCCGTCAGCATTCGGCCAGGCGATCGGGATGGCCCGGCGCGGCGGAACGATCGTGTTCAACGGCCTGCCGCCGGGGGACTTCCCGGCGCCGATCTTCGAGATTGTGCTCAAGGGCCTGACCGTCCGCGGCTCCATCGTGGGCACCCGGCAGGACCTGGAAGAAGCACTCGAGTTCTATGCCCAGGGCAAGATCCACCCGACCGTCTCCACGCGGGAACTCTCCGAAGTCAATGCCGTCCTCGACGAAATGAAGCACGCCAAGATCGACGGCCGCGTGGTCATCAAGTACTGATCAAGGAAGGACTCTGATGCCAGCGACAAAGCTCGACGCCGCCGTGACCCTTCCCGGGGAGGACTTCTCCCGGGTGGCGCTCACCCCGGAGGCGGTGGAACTGCTGCTCAAAATGTGGGTCCAGCACGGACCGCTGATGTTCCACCAATCCGGCGGCTGCTGCGACGGTTCCTCACCGATGTGCTATCCCGCCGGGGAGTTCATCACGGGGGACTCGGATGTGTTGCTCGGCCTGTTCGATATCTCCGACGGAATCCAGCCCCAGCCGCTGGAATTCTGGATGTCGCGGGAACAGTTCAACTACTGGAGCCACACGCACCTGACTGTCGACGTCGTCCCTGGCCGGGGGAGCGGTTTCTCGGTGGAAGCGCCGGAAGGCAAGCGGTTCCTGATCCGCTCGACGCTGATGGAAACCTGGCCCGTCTAGGCGGTCCGGATGGTCTGAAACGAAGCAGCTACGCGCAAGCGGGCCGTGCAGGGATCCTGCACGGCCCGCTCTTGCGTCTCACTATGTGGGATAAAAATGGCCGTCCAGTGGATGGACACTACTATGGATAGGTCTGTTTCCAAACCAGTTATCGAGATTGCGGACTTTCCTATGAACCTTTTCCGGACCAAATCCATCGAGCAGTCCATGTCCGACGCCGATGAACCCGGACGCAAGTTGAAGCGCTCGCTCAGCACGTGGGACCTCATGATCATGGGCGTCGCCGTTGCCGTGGGCGCCGGTATCTTCTCGGTCGGCGCCAAGGCCGCCGCGAATTTCGCCGGCCCGGCCGTGACGATCTCCTTCGCGATCGCTGCCGTCACGTGCGCGCTCGCCATCATGTGCTACGCCGAGTTTGCCACGGCCATCCCGGTGGCAGGCTCCGCCTACGTCTTCACGTACGCGACCATGGGGGAGGTCCTCGCGTGGATTATCGGCTGGAACCTGATCCTCGAACTCTTCACGGCCGGCGCCGTGATCGCGAAGTACTGGGGCATCTACCTCAGCAAGGTCTTTGCGCTCATGGGCGTGGACGTTCCGCCGTCGATCTCCCTGGGCGGCGTTGATCTCTACTGGGGCGCGTTCCTGATTGTCGCCGTATTCACCGTGCTGCTGGTCCTCGGGACGAAGCTCTCTGCCCGCGTCGGCAACATCTTCACGCTCATCAAGATTGCCGTTGTGCTCTTCGTGATCGTGGTCGGCTTCAGCTACGTGAAGTTCGAGAACTACGCCCCGTTCGTCCCCGCGTCCGAGCCCACCGGCGGCACCGGAACCGCGGACGTCCTCAAGCAGTCGTTCTTCGGCTTCCTGACCGGTGCGGCCCCGGCCCAGTACGGAACCCTCGGCATCTTCGCCGGCGCCGCCCTGGTCTTCTTCGCCTTTATCGGCTTCGACGTCGTCGCCACCTCGGCCGAAGAGGTCAAGAACCCGCAGAAGACGCTGCCCCGCGGCATCTTCGGTGGGCTGGCGATCGTCACGGTGCTGTACATCCTGGTGTCCCTGGCGCTGACCGGCATGGTGTCCTACACAAAGCTGGCCGAGGCCAAGAACCCCACGCTCACCACCGCCTTCGAGGCCGTCGGCAACACCGACGCCGCCAAGGTCATCGCCTTCGGCTCCCTCGTCGGCCTCACGACGGTCATCATGGTGCTCCTCATGGGCCTGTCGCGCGTGGTCCTGGCCATGAGCCGCGACGGCCTGTTGCCGCGCTCCCTGTCCAAGACCAGCACCATTCGCGCGACGCCGGCCCGCCTCCAGATCATCTGCGGCGCCGCAGTCGCCGTTGTCGCCGGGGTGACCAACGTGGACCTGCTGGAGGAAATGATCAACATCGGGACGCTGTCCGCCTTCGTGATGGTGAGCCTTGGCATCCTGGTGCTGCGCAAGAAGCGCCCGGACCTGAAGCCGAGCTTCCGCGTCCCGTTCGGCAAGGTCCTCCCGATCGTCTCGGCCGTGCTGTGCCTGTACCTCATGACCAACCTCGCCGTGGAAACGTGGATCTTCTTCGCCATCTGGCTCGTGATCGGCATCGCGATCTACTTCGCCTACGGCCAGCGCCACTCGCGGCTGAACGGAGTCTTCGCGGCGGCCCGCGCCTCCGTGAACGGGCCCGGCAAGGAGAACGCCGCCATCAGTGGAGAGCCGGCGTCGGACGACCACGAGGACGCGCTCAGCCGCTCCTGATCTGGGAGGGGCCGATCCCGACAATTTGAAGTCGCCGGAAACGTGCGAATTCGCTGTAAACTTCCGGCGAATTAGCACGCTTCCGGCGATTTCGGCGTTTGGCCGTCC